>NZ_BOPF01000020.1 GCF_016863615.1 Virgisporangium aliadipatigenens
CCCCGAATTCCTCCCACCCCCATACCTGGATCCGCAGAGACGCCCACGCCGCAACATCTACCACCGCCGCCCCTGACGGCGGCCGTGCATCGCACGCCCACGCCAGGTCAAGCCGCCCGCAACAGACACGCCGGGCCGGGCCCGCACGCCGGCAATCCCACCTGCCCGCCGGGGCGACGCGCCAGCAATGCCCGCACGCCCGACCAGGCGCGCACGCCGGCAGCTCCCGCACGCCCAGCCCAGCTCCGCACGCCAGCATTCCGCACGCCCAGCCAGGCACGCACGCCCGTGCGGCTGGCGCCCGCCCGGCCGGGTCGGTGGGACGGCGCCCGCACCGGGCGGTGCGCGACGGCATGCTCGAGCGCCGGACAGGAGCCCTCCGAAGGCCGCGACGGATGACCGGATGACCGGGTGACACACCAGGTACCTCATCCGGCGGGAATGACGTACCTACGGTGTCATCGGGTCATCGGCCGGCCGTGAGGAACACGTGGATGCGCGACGCCTGGCCGAGGACGGCGTGCGCGACCCCGGGCAGCAGCACCGTCTCGGCGTGCGGCACCGCCGCTGCCACCCGGCGGAGCGTCTCCCGCGAGTCGAGCATGGCGTCGCGTTCGCCGGCGATGACGAGCACCGGCACGGTGAGCGTCGCGAGCGTGGCGTCCGGGAAGATCGGCAGCCTCTCCGTGCGCGGCTTGAAGTGCCGGAAGATGAGGCTCATGTAGTCCGCGACGGGTCGCATCGCGGCGCCCCGCACGCCGGCCACGAGGGCCAGTTGACGGCGCATCCCCCACTCCCCGAACGGCCGCAGCAGCAGCGCGGGCAGCAGCCAGCCGTACTTCTGCCGGCCGATGCCGCCCGGGCACAGCAGCACCAGCCGGGTGACGCGGGCGGGGCGGCGGGCGGCGTAGTCGGTGGCGAGCCAGCCGCCGAGGGAGGCGCCGACGAGCGCCACCGACCCGGCCCCGAGCCCGTCGAGAACGTCGTCCAGCCAGCCCGCGTGCTCGTCCGACCCGAGCGGCGGCCGGACGGCGGCGCTGTGCCCGGGCTCGCCGGGCAGGTCGACGGCGTACACGCGGAAGCGTTCCGCCCAGGTGGCCACGTCGCCGGCCCACATCGCCGCGTTGGTCCCGGAGCCGTGCAGCAGCACCAGCGGCGGCCCGTCGACGGGCCCGCTCGCCACGACGAACGTCTCACCGAGCCGGGTGGGCACGCGTAGACGTTCCATCGGAACGGGCCAGTGGCGGAGGAACTCGTCGTAGGCCGCCTCGACGGCCTCACGCCCGGCGGACGTGCGATAAACACTCCCTATCATTCCCTTAAAGTATCCGATCAGGGAGTGATAGGGAATCCTATAACCAGCCGCGCCGGGCGGCCTGGAACGCCAGCCCCGGCCGGGTGTCGACGCCCGCGAGGTCCATCAGTCGGTCGAGGCGGCGCTGCACGGTCCGCCGGCTCACCGCCAGCTGCGAGGCGATCGACTTGTCCGGGAAGCCGGCCACCAGCAACGACAACAGGAGGCGGTCGGCGTCGGCCGGTCCGTCGTCCCCGGTGGTAAGCACCGGCGTCGCGTTCGCCCAATGGCTCTCGAAGAGCGCGATCAGCGCGTCGAGGAGTTCGCTGCGGCGGATCAGTGCCGCCGTCGCCTCGCCGACGTCCCGCGCGTGATCCGGCACGAGCGGGCACAGCGCCACGGAACGGTCCGCGATCGCCAGCCGCACCGGCAGGGTCGGCAGCGTGCGCGCCTCCTCGCCGCGCCGCACGCCGTCGGTGATGCTCTCCAGTTCGCCCGGCATCTCCAGCAGCGCCCGTTCGTAGACGGCGCGGTAGCGCACGCCTCGGGACAGCGCCGCATTCTCCTCGGCGTTGTCCGGGCCGGCCATCACGAGCGGGTTCGCCTTGCAGAACCAGAGCACCTCCTCCTTGGCGGTGTCCTGGAGGTCGCGGAGCCGTTCGCGCAGGGCGTCCCGGCCCACGACGATCTCGACCAGGTGGTCGGCGTCGCGCCGGCGGGCGCTCGCGCGGTAGTCCTCGCTCAGGGCGGCAAGAGCCTGACGAGCGGATTCGAGGGAACGTTGCCGGCGCAGCAGCCGTTCCCCGAGGGCGACGTCGGGCGGCAGCGGCCGCACCACCGGCCCGGCGCTCGCCAGCCCCTTGGCGCGCAACGCCGCGACGGCCTCCGGCGCGACACCTGCCGCGGCGAGTTCCTCCGGGCCGGCCGACGCGACGCGCAGCAGCACCCGGTACGCATGCTCCTCAGAAGGGCTGAGCAGCGCTTCTTCCTCGATCATGGGAGGACTCTAGGCCGCTCCTCCCGTCGATCAACCCTTCGATGAACGCCTCGATCTCGTCGAGGTGCTCCGGCTGCAGCCCCCGGTACGGCTTGGGCTTGATCAGCAGCCCGCGCCCGTCGCCGCTCAACTCCTCGACGAGCGGCCCCTCCTCGGGCACCTCCGCGTCGTCGGTCCAGATCAGCGGGCGGCCGGTGTCGATGACGGTGCGCGCCGCCGCGTGCTTCGCCACGGAGGCCTCGGTCCCGAAGAGCTGCCCACCCCACGCCCGGTCGAACGGCGGCAGGTCGAGCAGGCGTTCGATCTGGTCGGCGTCGTGGCACCAGGTGGTGCACCAGCGGATCTCGACCCGCCCGGAGCGGTGCAGGGTGCGGATCCGGCTCACGAGTGCGGGCGCCCAGCGGATCCGCCACCGTTCGCCCGCGGAGTAGGCCCACCCGGAACGCGGTGCGGCCCCCCATCCGGGGCGGGAGGCGTTGAGCACGCCGTCGACATCAAGCAGCCATACGGGCTTCGACACGCGGGCTACGGTAACGGGTATCTGCCAGGGGCGATGCCGTCGTGCCGGTAGGAAAGCACATTGACCACCGACTCGACGCCCTCGACCCGCTCGACGCTGCGGGCGAGCCGCTCGCACGCCGAACGTTCGTCGACGCCGCCGTACAGCGTCACCGTGCGGTTGTGCACGTCGACCTTCACGTCGGCCGCGTGCCGCCCGAGCACCGCCGGCACCACGTCGTCGGTCACCTCGCGGTGGATCTCCGCGTCCGATCGCGGGAGTGCCGCCCGGAGGTCCCGCCGGGTCACCACCCCGACCAGATGGCCCTCCTCGTCGAGAACGGGCACCTGTTGGATGTCGGCGACCTCGAGGAGCCGCGCCGCCGTGCTTACGGTGTCCCGAGTGGAAACGGAGATCGGCCCGCTCAAGGCGGGTGTGTCATTGCGCATGACCTGCGAAACCATCAGTCCGACCATTCGGTGCCCCCTCCCGGTCCGAGAACCACCATACGAACGCACACGGTCATCGAAAAGAGCCGAGGAGTGTCGAAACTGTCGCCCTCCGTAAATTCTTCATGACGACGATCCTTTGGGAGCGGTAACACGCGAATCGGCAACCAAAGGGCAACGGGTTCCGTTCAGTCCTTGAAACGATGCAGCACCGCGATGCACACGTCGTCGTGCGGATCGGCCCCGCCGAGCAGTTCGGCGCAGAGGAGATCCACGATGCGTCGGGCCGGGGACGCCGGGTGCCCCTCCCCGGAGACCTCGTGCCAGGCCCGGGCGAGCGCCCGCGGCAACCTGAGGTCGTCGTCGGGTGCCGGGTCCGGCCGGTCGGTCAGTCCGTCGGTGAACGCGCAGAACGCCGCACCCGCGTCGAGCGTCATGCGCTGCACGGCGAACTCCGGCCGCGCCAGCACACCCAGCGCCGGCCCGACCACGGCCAGCCGCGCCACCCGCGACACCTCGCCGTCGGGGTCGTCGCACGTGACGAGCAACGGCATCGGGTGGCCACCGTTCGCCACGCTGAGCCGGTGATCGCTCGGCCGGTAGCGCGCCACGACGGTCGTGACGAACCCGTCGCCGACGCCGTCGGCCATCAGGTACCGGTTCAGGCGGGCCAGGATCGCGGCCGGTTCTGGATCCTCGAGCGCGTACGCCCGCAGCACGCCGCGCACCCGACCCATGACGGCGGCGGCGTACTCGTCCCCTCCCGCGACGGCGCCTACCGACAGCACCACTCCGCCGTCGTCGGTGGCGAACGCGTCGTACCAGTCGCCGCCGGCGTCCAGCCGGTCCGGGGCGGTGAGGTAGTCGGCCGCGAGGTCCAGTCCGTCTACCGTGGGCAACGTCCCGGGCAGCATCGCCCGGCGGAACCGGTCCCGCGCACGGGTTTCCGCGCGGCGGTCGGCGGCCAGTTCGACCCGGATGCGCTCGGCCCGGTCGTCGCTGACGTCCTGGGTGACGCCCCACAGGGGACCGTTGTCCCGGGTCGGCCGGCAGGAGACGATCAGTTCGTGGACGATGCCGTCGGGGTCGGCGAGGCGCACCTCGGCCTGCTGCGGGCGCCCGGTGCGCAACGCCTCGTCGGCGAGCAGCATCGCCCGGCGCACGTCGTCGGGGTGCACCCGCTGCCACACGCGGTCCCCCGGGACCGTCGCCTCGGGCAACCGCAGCAGGTCGCGCAGTCCCGGTGAGACGGTCACCTCGCCGGTGCGCGGGTCGAGGTCCCAGGTCCCGGAACGGGTCACCCGATGCGTCTCGGCGAGGCGTTCGGCGAGGCCGTCGATCTTGCGGCGCAGTCGCTCCTCGCGGCGGTCGGCGGCCCGCAGGCGGCGATCGGCGCGCACCCGCTCGGTGACGTCCTCGACCACGGCGACGAGTTCGCCGGCCGAGCCCTCGGTCACCGGCTGCAGGCGCACCGAGAGCCAGCGCAACTCGTCGCCCTCGGGGAGCGACACCCGCAGCGTGCGCCCTGTCGCGGGCATGCCGGCACCGATCGCCTCGACGATGCGGCTGCGGTCGGTGGGGTGCAGCCGTTCGAGCCAGCCGACGCCGAGCAGCGCGGCGCGGTCGGTGCCGACGAACGCGGCCAGGCGTTCGTTGACGTACGTGGCGGCGCCGGTCCCGTCGGCGATCAGCACCCCGACGCCGGTGGTGCCGACGATGGCGCGCATGCGGTGCTCGCTGAGATCCAGCGCGGAGGACTTCTCCAGCAGCTTCGTCTTCAGCGCCGAGCAGTGTTCCGCCGCGAACGACTCCGCCACCACCGCGGGCTGCGGCGCCGAACTCAGCAGCGCGTCGATCGCCTCCAGCGCCACCCGCGGGGTGGCCGGCTTCAGGATCACGCCCTGCACGCCGCAGGCCCGCGCCAGCGGACGGATCTCGTGTTCGGCGTAGTGCGCCGTGCTGAACGCGATCGGCACCGCGCTGGTCTCCGGCCGGCTGCGCAGCTGGCGCGCCAGTTCGTAGCCGTCGAGGCCGCCCGGCATGAGGATGTCGGTGATCACGGCGTCCGGGCGTTCGGCGCCGGCGGCGTTGAGGGCGGCGTCCCCGTCGGACGCCTCCCGCACCCGGTGCCCGCGATACGCCAGGAGCGTGCGCAGGAACTCACGGTTCGTCGGGTCGTCATCGACCACGAGGACGGTCGCCATGAGCAACCGTTGTTACCCGAACGGCGGCCGCCCCGGTACGGATTCCGGAAACAATCCTCCCCCGGCGGTACAGGATTCGGCCGAACGGTCCATCGTCACGGACCGTTCCGAAACTGAGCGGACGATGGGCCGGACAAGCGGTCCCAGGGCAAACTTCCCTCACCCGCTGTCACTTCCGCCCGAGAGTGAACCCATGACCCTGTCGCGAACCACCGGCGCCACGGAGCACCTCGCCGCGATCGTCCGTTCGTCACACGACGCGATCATCGGGGTCACGCTCGACGGCACCGTGATCACCTGGAACGACGCCGCCGAGCACCTGTACGGCTACCGCGCGGACGAGATCGTCGGCTACCCCGCCGAGGTGCTCTACCCGGCCGCGCGCCGCGCCGAGGAGACCGCGGTCCTCGCCCAGGTGTCCCGCGGCGAGTTCCTCGACCAGTACGTGACGGAGCGGGTCCGCCGGGACGGCACCACCGTCACGGTCTCGCTGAGCACGTCGCCGATCATCGACGGCGCGGGCGCCACGATCGGCGCCGCCACGATCTCCCGGGACATCGCGCGGGCGCGCCGCAAGGAGGCCAAGTGGCGGGCCATGCTGGAGGCCGCCCCGGACGCGATCGTCGCTGTCGACGCCGCCGGCCGGATCACGCTGGTGAACGCCCAGACCGAGCGCCTGTTCGGCTACCAGCGCCACGAACTGCTCGGGCAGCTGATCGAGATCCTGGTGCCGGCACAGGCCCGCGAGGTGCACCCGCAGCACCGCCTGCGCTACCTCAACGAGCCCAAGCCGCGGCCCATGGGCGCCGGCATCGAACTGTCGGCGCTGCGCCGCGACGGGACACAGTTCCCGGCGGAGATCTCCCTGTCGGCGATCGAGACGGAGGAGGGCAACCTCGTGGCGGCGGCGATCCGCGACGTCTCCGAGCGGATCCGCTTCGAACGCCAGCTCCGCGAGAAGAACGTCGAACTCGAGAAGGCCAGCAAGGCGAAGGACGCCTTTCTCGCCAGCATGAGTCACGAGCTGCGCACGCCGCTCAACGCCATCATCGGCTTCACCGGCACGCTGCTGATGGGCCTGCCCGGACCGCTGAACGAGGCACAGAGCCACCAGCTGCAACTGGTGGAGACCAGCGGCCAGCACCTGCTGTCGCTCATCAACGACCTGCTCGACCTCGCGAAGATCGAGTCCGGGAAGGTCGAGATCACGCCGGAGGAGATCGACTGCTGCGGTGTCGTCAAGGAGGTAGTGCAGTCCATGCGCCCGCTCGCCGAACAGCAGGGGATCACGCTCCACGCCGAACTGCCGCCGGGCCGGTGCCTGGCCGTCGCCGACCGGCGCGCGATGGGGCAGATCCTGATCAACCTCGTGCACAACGCGATCAAGTTCACCAGCGAGGGCGAGGTGCGCATCACGCTGCGCCGTCCCGAGAAGGACATCGTGTGGTCGCTGGACGTCACCGACACCGGACCCGGGATCGCGCCGGAGGAGCAGGCGCGCATCTTCGAGGCGTTCGAACGCAGCAGCACGACCCGCCGGCAGGGTGACGAGGGCACCGGGCTCGGCCTGTACATCTCGCACAAGCTCGCCGAGCTGATGGGCCTGCGGATCAGCGTCGACAGCGTGCCCGGCGCGGGGAGCACGTTCTCGGTGGCCCCGGCGGTCTGAGTTGGGGGCCGAGATCCTCGTCGTCGAGGACAACCCGCACAGCCTGGAACTCATGGCCTACCTGCTCACCGCGAACGGCCACCACGTGCACGGCGCGGCGACCGGCAAGCAGGCGCTCGAACTCGCCGGCCGGGAGCAGATCGACCTGGTGCTGCTCGACCTCCAGCTGCCCGACCTCGACGGCTACCAGGTGATGTGGCAGCTGCGCGGGCTCACCCTCCCCGATCGGGTGAAGATCGTCGCGGTGACGGCCGTCGCGATGGTCGGTGACCGGGAGCGCACGCTCGCGGCCGGGTTCGACCACTACATGGCGAAGCCGATCAATCCGCGCACCTTCGCCCAGGAGATCAGTGCCTGGCTTCCCGCGGGATGCCACTAATCTCTCTGAGGTGAGCGCCCCCGCAGCCCCGCTGTTGCTCGTCGTCGACGGCAACAGCATGCTGCACAGGGCCTACCATGCCGCCGCTACCGGGAAGCTGCTCGACGCGTACGGCCGGCCGGTGTGGGCGTTGAAGGGACTCGTCACCTCCGTGGCGCGCGCCGCGGCCAGGCTACGCCCCCAGGCCGTCCTGGTCGGGTTCGACTGCGCGGAGCAGTCGGCGCGCCGCGCCGCGGACCACCTGTACAAGGCGCAGCGCGCGGAGAAGCCGGCGGAGCTGCGCGAACAGATCGAAGCGGCGCCCGCGCTGATCCGCGAGACGGCGCTGGCGGTGGCCGTTCCGCCGGCTTACGAGGCGGACGACGTGCTCGCCAGTTCGGCCGTGCTGGCGCGGGCCAACGGGTGGCGGTGCGTGCTGATGACCAGCGACCGGGACGCGTTCGCGCTCGTCGACGAGCACACGTCGGTGCTGCGGGTGCGAAACGGCGGGCTCGACGAGTCCGTGCTCGTGACGGCCGCGTCGCTCCCCCGGCACACCAACGGCGTGCAGGGCTGGCAGTACCGCGACTACGCGGCACTGCGCGGCGACCCGTCGGACAACCTGCCGGGCGTGCGCGGCTTCGGGCCGGCTACCGCGGCGCGGCTGCTGATGACGTTCCCCCGGATCGAGGAAGCCTGGGAGGCGATCGACAGCGGGCGGGACGCGGACGTCGTGGCGGTCGTGGGCGGCCGGGCGGCGCATCATCTCGGCACGGCCGAGGGACGCGCGGCGGTGGCCCGCAACCGGCGGCTCATGCGGATGCGCACGGACCTGGAGCTGCCCGCGCTCGACGCGATGCGACTGCCGGTGCGGCTGCAGCTGATGCGGGAGGTGCTGGCCCGGCGCGGGATCCGGCTCGGGCCGTCGCTGTGGGCGCTGACCGGCGGGGATCCGCCGCCGCCACCGGACGCGCCGGCGCCGCGCCAGCCGGCCCGCTCGGCCGCGGAAAGGCGTCGCCCGCAGGCCGGGCAGCTGGCACTGTTCTGACGTATGGGTGAGATCGCTTATGCGTGGCGGGGTGCGTTCGACAACGCGGAGGTCAACGCGCTGCACGCGGAGGGCTTCGACCACCGGGTGCTGGACGACGACTGGTGGGGCCAGGTCAACCGGCACAGCCTGGGCTGGGTGGTCGCCCGCGACGGCGGGTCGCTGGTCGGCTTCGTCAACGTGGCGTGGGACGGGATGATCCACGCGTTCGTCCTGGACACGCTCGTGCGCGCGGACAGGCGCCGCCACGGGATCGGCGCCGCCCTCGTCCGCATCGCCGTGGACGAGGCGCGCAAGGCGGGCTGCGAGTGGCTGCACGTGGACTTCGACCCGCACCTGACGGACTTCTACCTCGGGGCGTGCGGGTTCACCCCCACGGACGCCGGGCTCGTCCGGCTGTGACGTCGAGGTGACACCCGGATTGGCGTCCCCCGGCCACATATTCATGTAGCTGTCCCCCAGAAACGGACCTTCCCTAGCGTGATGGTGCAAAGCCGTCTCCTGGGGAGGAAGACCCATGATCAGAGAAGGGCTGTTCGCGACACTCCTGCTGCTCGGCACCGCCACGCCGGCCGCGGCCGCGCCGCCCGAGGGCACCGTCGACGCGCTGGGCGGCCCGACCGCCGTCGCCGACTCGTACATCGTCGTCCTGAAGGACACCGCCGTGCCGAGGGACGCCGCCGACGTCGACAGGGCGGCGCACTCGCTGGCCGCCACGTACGGCGGCGGCGTCGCCCGCACCTACCGGCACGCGCTGCGCGGCTTCGAGGCCCGCATCACCGAACGCGCCGCCAAGCGCCTCGCCGCCGACCCGACGGTCGCCTCGGTGACCCAGAACCACACGGTGCGGGCCGACGACACGCAGAGTCCCACCCCGTCGTGGGGCCTCGACCGGGTCGACCAGCGCACGCTGCCGACCGACAACTCCTACACCTACCCGAACGTCTCGCCCGGCGTGCGCGCCTACGTGATCGACACCGGCATCAACCTGACGCACACCGAGTTCGCCGGCCGGGTCGTCTCCGGCTGGGACTTCGTCGACAACGACGGCGACGCCACGGACTGCGCGGGCCACGGCTCCCACGTGGCCGGCACGATCGGCGGCAGGTCGTTCGGCGTGGCCAAGAACGTGCAGCTCGTGGCCGTGCGGGTGCTCGGCTGCAACGGCAGCGGCAGCATCGCCGGGGTGATCGCCGGCATCGACTGGGTGACCGCCGACCACGACCCGGGCGAACTGGCCGTCGCGAACATGAGCCTCGGCGGCACCAAGTCGGCCACCATGGAGAACGCGGTCACCAGGTCGATCGCCGACGGCGTCAGCTACTCGCTCTCGGCCGGCAACGGCCGGGGCGCGGACGCCTGCGGGCAGAGCCCCGCCGGCACCCCGAACGCCCTCACCGTCGCCGCGACCGACCGGACCGACGCGCGCGCCCCCTACTCCGACATCGGCGCGTGCGTGGACCTCTTCGCGCCCGGCACCGACATCGTCTCGGCCTGGATCGGCGGCGACACCGCCACGTCGACGGTCAGCGGCACCTCGATGGCGGCGCCGCACGTGGCCGGCGCGGCGGCGCTGGTCCTCGCCGACCACCCGACGTTCACGCCGGCCGACGTCGCCGCGGAACTCCTCACCGACAGCACGCCGGACGTGGTCACCGACGCCGGCGCCGGAACGCCGAACAAGCTGCTGCACGTCGACCCGGTGACGGCGGCCGACGACTTCGCCCTGACGGCGGCGCCCACGTCCGCGCGCACCGCGACCATCACCGCCACGCTCACCAAGGGCGCGGCGCAGCAGGTCACCCTGACGGCGGGCGGCGTCCCGGCCGGCGCCACCGCGACCTTCGCGCCGAGCACGATCGACTCGGCCGGCGGCACCAGCACCCTCACGATCGCCACGAGCGCGAGCACCGCACCCGGCACGTACACGATCACCGTGGTCGGCACCGGGACGGCCGCCACCCGGGCGACGACCTACACGCTCACCGTCGACAACTCGCCCGGCTGCGTCGGCGCGAACTCCACCGACACGCCGCTGCCCGGTGGCAACTGGGTCGAGGCGGCCGTCACGATCAGCGGCTGCACCGGCAACGCCGCCGTGAACAGCACGATCGAGGTGCACATCCAGCACGGCCACGTCGACGACCTGGAGGTGGAACTGCAGGCGCCGGACGGCACCGACTACATGCTGCTGTCGCGCACCGGCGAGGACTTCGACAACGTCGACTACACGTTCACGCACGACCTGACGTCCGAGGCGGCGAACGGCGTCTGGAAGCTGCGCGTGCTCGACAACGGGCCGTTCGACAGCGGGTTCTTCGACTCGTGGACGATCGACCTGGCGGGTGCGGACCTGCCGGCGCCGGCGTGCGGCGGGGCGTCCACAGCGGACTCGGAGAAGTTCGGTGACATGGCGGGGGCGCAGACCACGATCGCGGTGACGGGCTGCGACCGGGCCCCCTCGCGGGGCGCCTACGTGGAGTACCGCGTCATCCACCCGTGGGAGCGGGACCTGGGCATCTACCTGATCGCGCCGGACGGCACCCGCTACACGCTGCAGGAGTTCTGGCCGACCGGCCGCACGGACGTGTTCCGCACCGCGATCGTGAACGTCTCCGACAAGAACGCCAACGGCACCTGGACGCTGCGCGCCGAGGACGCCTCGTGGGGGACCGAGCCCGGCTGGATCGACGGCTGGAAGCTCACCCTGTAGGACCATTTCGGTGGCAGATCACGGACCCGACGTGCACGAACGGCGTCGGGTCCGTTTCCTTGTCATCATGCGGATACTCGGGGTCGATCTCGGCGAGGTGCGCCAGACGGACGGCTTCACCTGCGGTCCCACGACGGCGCTCGTCGCCGCCGCCCTGCTCGACGAGGCGTACGCGGCGGCGCTGGACCGCACCCCCGAGGGCCTCGCCCGCGAGCAGCACCGCCTGCACCGCGCCGCCAACACGGTCTGGCCGCGCCGGCTCGGCACCACCCCGGCCGGCGTCGCGGCCCTGATCTCCGCGCACGGCGTGCCGTACCGGTGGCGCCGGTTCCGCCGCGGGGACGCGCTGGACGACGTGGCCGAGGCCGTCGGTCGCCGCCTGCCGGTCGCGCTCCTCGTGGGCAGGGTGATCCCGCGCCATTGGCTCCTTCTGGTCGAACATCCGCAGCCCGACACCTATCACCTGTTCGACCCGTCGTCGGGCCGGCTGCGGGAGGTGGGCGTCGACGCCCTGCGGTCGCACCGGATGAGCCCGGGCTTCCCGCGCGCCTACGCCCTCGTCGTCCCCCGGGGCTAACCCATCGTCTTCTGGCCGTCGATCGTCTCCCGGATGATGTCGGCGTGCCCGGCGTGCTGCGACGTCTCGGCGATGATGTGCAGCAGCACGCGCCGCACCGACCACGACGCCCCCGGCTCGAACCAGGGCGCCTCCGGCAGCGGGTGCGACGCGTCCAGGTCGAGCGTGGCGGCGAGTTCGTCGGTGCGTGCGGCCACCTTCTCGTACTCCGCCAGCAGGCCGGCCAGGGTCTCGCCCTCGACCATGCGGAAGCCGTCGACCCAGTCGGACGGCTCGGCCAGCATCGCCTCCGCGCCCCCGGTGGCGAACGCCGCCCAGCCGTTCTCGGTGGCGGAGACGTGCTTGATCAGCCCGCCCAGGCTCAGCGCGCTGGCGGTGGGTGTCCGCTTCGCCTGCTCGTCGGTCAGCCCCCGCACGGTGTGCTTGAGGAATCCGCGGTGCCGCTGCAGCAGCGCCAGGATGTCGGCGCGTTCTCCGGTGACGGTCGTCGGCGTGGTCACATCTGCTCCTCGGGCGATGGGGCCGGTCCAGCCCGGCTTCGACGATGAGTCTTCCGGATGATCCGGTCAGGTTCCGGCCTCTTCTCCGGATGGACGTCCCGTCTTCGGATGGGCATCCCCCGTCCGAGCTACCGGGAAGTGCCCTCCGCGCGGTGACGATCGGCGGCGCCGTGATCCATAGCGTTTCGTCCATGAGATTCCTCAAGCAGTTCGCGGTGATCGTGCCGTTGTTCCTGGTCGGCAACGTCACGATCGCCGCCGTGAGCGGCACCTTCCTGCCCCTGTTCCTCGGGCCGGCGTTCGCGGTGGCGGGCGTCGCCGCCTACCGGTGGATCGTGCGGCGCACCGAGCACCGCGACGTGACGGAGCTGGCCCGCGACGGCGCCCGTCCGGCGCTGAGGCGCGGCGCGCTCCTCGGAGTCGGCCTCTTCTCCCTGGTCATCGCCGTCATCGCGCTCTTCGGCGGCTACTCGGTCGAGGGCTACGGCTCGCTGTGGAGCGCGCTCGCCGTCACCGGCGGCATGGCCTGCGCGGCCACCATGGAGGAACTGGCCTTCCGCGGCCTGCTCTTCCGCACGCTCGAGGAGCGCTTCGGCACCTACCGGTCGATGGCCGTCTCCGGCGCCCTGTTCGGCCTCCTGCACCTGGTCAACTCGGGCGCCACGCTGCGGGGCGCGATCGCCATCGCGTTCCAGGCGGGGCTGATGCTCGCCGCGGTCTATGCCGCGACCCGCTCGCTCTGGCTGCCGATCGGGATCCACTTCGGGTGGAACGTCGCCCAGGGCGCGATCTTCGGCACCACCGTCTCGGGCGCGGAGGACGCGCGGAAGGGGCTGCTCGACGGCGTGCTCGACGGGCCGGCCGCGCTGACCGGCGGCGGCTTCGGGCCGGAGGGCAGCGTCCTGTCGGTGCTGGTCGGGCTGGCCGTGACGGTCGTCTTCCTGCGCATCGCCAAGCGTCGTGGGAACGTGGTGCCCGCCCGCCGCCGCGCCACCACTACGCTTCCCGCATGATCCCGCGGCACCCGCTGAGAGGAAAACCGTGAGCGACAGGATCCGGGTGCTGGTCGCCGACGACCAGGCGCTGATCCGCACCGGGTTCATGACGATCATCGGTGCGCAGCCGGACATGGCGGCCGTCGGCGAGTGCGGCGACGGCCGCCAGGCGGTCGAACTCGCCGGCCGGCTGAAGCCCGACGTGGTGGTGATGGACGTGCGCATGCCGGTGCTGGACGGCATCGCGGCGACCCGCCAGCTGGCCGGCGCCGGCGTGGCGCACCCGGTCAAGGTGCTGGTCGTGACGACGTTCAACCTCGACGAGTACGTGTACGAGGCGCTGCGCGCCGGGGCGAGCGGCTTCCTGCTCAAGGACGCCCCGCCCGCCCAGCTCCTGAACGGCATCCGTACCGTCGCCTCCGGCGCCGCGCTGCTCGCCCCCGAGGTGACCCGCCAGCTCGTCGGCAGGTACGCGGCCCGCATCCGCCCGCCGGCCGGCGACTCGGACGGCGGCCCGCTGACCCCCCGCGAGCTGGAGGTCCTGAAGCTCATCGCGACGGGCCTGTCGAACAGCGAGATCGCGGCGGAGCTGGTGATCAGCCACGAGACCGTGAAGACCTACGTCTCCCGGATCCTGACCAAGCTCGACCTGCGCGACCGGGTGCAGGCGGTGGTGTACGCCTACCGCACCGGCCTCGTGGCCTGATCACCTCTACAGCCTGGCGGCCGCCGCCTTGATGTCGTCGGCGAACGAGGAGACCTGCGTGTACACGCCCGGGAAGTCCGCCCGCGCGCACCCGTTGCCGAAGCTCACGATGCCGACCTGCACGAACCGGCCGTTGCCGAGGTCACGCACCATCGGGCCGCCCGAGTCGCCCTGACAGGAGTCGATCTCCTTGGTCAGGAACCCGGCGCACAGGTGCGCGTTCGCGTCGTAGACGAACCCGGCCGCCTCGTAGTTCTGCTCGCAGGTGGCGTCGGTGACCGAGGGAACCTCCGCCTTGCGCAGGAACCGCTTCTGGCCGCCACCCTCGGCCGAGGCGCCCCAGCCCATGATGTCGAACCGGCCCTTGTCGTTGTCCGCGTTCTCGGCGATCGGCAGCGTCGGCAGGTCGATCGCCCGCTGCAGCTTGATCAGCGCCCAGTCGTTGACCAGGGCGAACGACGTATTGCTCGACTGGAACACCAGATCCGGTGCGATCGTGATGGACGTCGAGCGCACCACGATCCGGTTGGGATCCTGGAGGTCGACCGTGCCGGCCGTGGCGGTGATGGTGGTCTCCGGCCCGTTGCCGAAGTCCGTGACGCAGTGCGCCGCCGTCAGCACGATGTCCTGCTCGAACAGCGCCCCGCCGCAGCCCATCGAGAGCCGCACCATCCACGGGAACTCGTTCGCCTCGGCGCGGTTGCCGCCGACAATCTTGGTGCTGACGTCCGGGTCCGGCTGCGTCATCGCGTTGGCCGTGCCCAGTGCTGTTGCGAGACCCGCGACGACGGCGGCTGCGATCACGCCACGCCGCAGCAGCCACGCCTTGCGCGACCGACCACCCATCCCATTTCCTCCCCAAGCTTGAACTTGTCTGCTGGGGTACGGATGGGACCGGCGTTTCACTCTGCACGAAAGCGAAACTTCAGGGGCAAATCCTGTGCGTTTAAGGCTCCCTGAGCATCGCGTCGAGGATTTCGCCGAGTGTCTCGCGCTGCTCCGCGCTCAGCGGCGCGAACGACCTCCGCAGCGCCGCGCTGACCCGCTTCTGCCCGTCGGCGCGGATCGACTCGCCCCGTTCGGTGATCCGGTGCTTGACGGCGCGCCCCGGGCCGGGGACCCGTTCGATGAGCGCGCGCTCGACCATGCGCGCCGCGAGCGTCCCGAACGCCTGCTCGGTCTGGAACGTCAGCGCGGCCAGTTCGCGCAGCGACGCGTCGGGGTGCCGGTGCAGGTGGCGCAGGACGTCCCACTGGACGAGCGAGACGCCGAGGTCCGCCAGTGCGGCGGTCAGGGCGCGGTGGTGGCGGTGCTGCAGGCGCTTGACGGACAGCCCGAGTTCCTCGACGGTGCGGCTCACGTCAGGAGCATACCCACGGTTGTTTAGCCACGCCTCCTTAACCACGCTTGTTTAACTAAACATGTTGAGTTACGGTGAACGGCATGACGATCACCACTTACGACGTTCCACCGGCCACGCTCACCGTCGACGAGGTCGGCGCGGGACGGCCGTTCCTGCTGCTGCACGGGGGCGCGGGGCCGGTCTCGTTCCTCGGGTTCGCGGCGCGCCTCGCGGCCGAGCGGCCGGCGCGGGTGCTCACCCCGACCCTCCCGGGGTGGAACGGCACGCCCCGCCCGGCCGAGATCACCACCGTTCGGGACCTGGCGCGGCTGCAGGTCGGGCTGCTCGAGCACCTCGACCTCACCGGCGTCACCGTGGTGGGCAACTCCATCGGCGGGTGGCTGGCCGCCGAGATGGCGCTGCTGGCCAGTCCGCGCGTCTCCGGCGTCGTCATCATGAACGGCGTGGGCCTCGACGTCCCCGGCCATCCCGTGGCGGACTTCTTCGCCCTGAGCCTGGACGAGCTGACCGACCTGTCCTACGCCGACCCGGACCGGTTCCGGCCGGACCCGTCGACGTTCAGCGACGCGCAGCGGGCCGCCATGGCGGGCAACCGGGAGGCGATCGCGCTCTACGCCGGGCGCACGATGGCCGATCCGACCCTGGCGACCCGGCTGTCCACAGTGGACGTCCCGGCCATGGTCCTCTGGGGACAGTCGGACCGGGTGGTCGACCCGGAGTACGGGCTGGCGTACGCCGCCGCCATCCCGACGGCGAGCCACGTCCCGCTGGAGCACACCGGGCACCTGCCGCAGCTCGAGAGCCCGGAACGGACGATCGAGGCACTGTGGGAGTTTTCCCAGAAACCGTAGCGTCCGGCTCGCGCCCCCACATTTGCCTCCTAAGGTTCGGGCGCATGAATCGACCACACCGCATATTCGCGCTGATAACGCTCTTCTCCGTACTGGGTGCGCTGCTCTCCGCGCCGGCCGCCGCGGCTGATCCGCGCACGGCCGATGAGCGGCAGGTCGACGGCGTAGCGGCGCCGAACATCGACTGGAAGGCGTGCGGCGACTTCGCGCCCGGGTTCGACTGCGCGACCGTCGCCGTCCCGCTGGACTACGACCGGCCGGAGGGGCCGAGCATCTCGCTGGCGCTGACCAGGATGCCCGCGACGGACCCGGCGCACCGCATCGGTTCCGTCTTCATGAACCCGGGCGGGCCGGGCGCCTCGGGCGTCTCCTACCTGTGGCGGTTCATCGACCGGATGTACCCGCCGGCCGTGCGGGCCCGGTTCGACATCATCAGCTTCGACCCGCGGGGCGTCGCGCGCAGCACGCCGTTGCAGTGCTTCGCCACGCCCGAGGACGCGGCGGCGGTGCTGACGCCGTTCCCGTTCCCCTACACCGCCGACGAGGAACGCCAGTGGCACGAGGCCGACCGGGCCTACGCGGACGCATGCCGGCGCACCGCCGGGCCGATCATCGACCACATGTCGACCGCGAACGTCGCCCGCGACATGGACCTGCTGCGCCGCTCGGTCGGTGACGCGCGCATGACGTTCGACGGGGGCTCGTACGGCTCCTACGTCGGCGCCACCTACGCGAACATGTTCCCGTCGCGGGTGCGCGCGGTCGTCATCGACGGCATCATCGACCCGGTCTCGTTCGCGACCGGGCGGGGCCACGAGGCGCGGTACCTGCCGGTCGACGTGCGGCTGCGCAGCGACCAGGGCGCCTACGAGTCGCTGCTGCAGTTCTTCGCGCTGTGCAAGGCCGGCGGCCCCAACTGCGCGTTCTCCGACGGCGACCCGAAGGCCCGGTACGACGCGCTCGCCCAGCGGCTGCTCGCCGCGCCGGCGCAGCTGCCCGAGGGGCCGTACACCTACAACGACCTGGTCTGGGACACGCTCGGCGCGCTGTACGACGAGAACGCGTTCCCCGAACTCGCCGAACTGCTGCAGGCGCTGGACACCGGGGCCGACCCGGCGGCGGCGAGGCGGTCGCTGCGCGCGGACGTTCCCGAGGAGCTGCCGTACCCGCAGGTCATGGAGGGCCTCATCGGGGTGACGTGCGTCGACACCGACAACCCCGACAGCCCGGCCCTCTTCGCCGCGGCCGCCCGGGACGCCGACCGGAAGTGGCCGTACTTCGGCCGCGCGTGGGGCTGGACCAGCAGCATGTGCACCGAGTGGCCGGGCCGCGACACCGACCGGTACGCGGGGCCGTTCAACCGGCGCACCGCCAACGACGTGCTCGTCGTCGGCAGCCGGTACGACCCGGCGACCCGCTACCAGGACGCCGTGAGCACGGCGGCGATGCTGCCCCGTTCGACGCTGGTGACCATGGAGGGCTGGGGGCACACCGCGGCGTCCGGGTCGTCCTGCGTGGACGCGATCGTGGCGCGGTACCTGCTGGAGGCCGTCGCGCCGGCGGTCGACACGACGTGCCAGCCGGACAAGGTGCCCTTCGCCGAGCCGGCCGTCCGCAGCGCGTCCCCGGACGGCCCGGCGCACTTCGGCCCCCCGACGGTCCGCCGGACCCGCTGACGACACCACTCAAGCGGCGGCCTGAAGATCGTTGCTCCTGCTGTGACAGCCTCATCGGCGTGTCGCGTCACAGCAGGAGCGAGGATCTTGCGCCGCCGTCTCGGCTAC
Source organism: Virgisporangium aliadipatigenens (assembly GCF_016863615.1). Lineage (GTDB taxonomy): Bacteria > Actinomycetota > Actinomycetes > Mycobacteriales > Micromonosporaceae > Virgisporangium > Virgisporangium aliadipatigenens. The sequence continues at coordinate 18,008 of NZ_BOPF01000020.1, forward strand.
GCTAGAACCTGACGCTGACGTCAGATGCAAGCTCTTCCCCGTAACGGAGGACACGGTGCGGATCGGTGAACTCGCCACGAAGACCGGCGTCAGCGTGCGCGCGCTGCGCTACTACGAGGAGCAGGAGCTGCTGGGGGCCGTTCGCAGCGGCGGGGGGCAGCGGCACTACGCCGACACCGCCGTCGAACGGGTCGAACTCATCCAGCTCCTCTACGCCGCCGGCCTGTCCAGCCGGACCGTTCGGGACCTGCTGCCCTGCGTCGACTCGGGCGTCAGCACGCCGCAGTCCCGCGCGGTGCTCGCCGGCGAACGGGACCGCATCGACCGCCAGATCGCCGAACTGACGCGGGCCCGCGAGAAGCTCGACACCATCATCGCCGCCACCAGCGCGCCGAATCCGGCCTGCCCCTACGTCAACTGAGCGGGCCGCGGATCACCTGAGGACCAGGCCCGGGTGGCCGCCCGGCCAGCCCACCTCGAGCACGCGGCGCAGCAGCGGCGACGCCCCGCACAGCACCAGCCGCCCGGCCGGGTGCCGCCGCGACGCCGCGCGCAGCAGCACCCGCGTCGCCGCCGCGTCGCAGAAGCGCAACTGCGACACGTCGATGCGCACCTCGCCGGTCGGCGGCATGGTCGACAGCGCCAGCTGCAGGTGGTCGGCGTTGCACAGGTCCAGCACGCCGGTCATCCACCAGCCGCCGGCGCCGTCCGGATACGCCCCGTCGCCTCCGGCGCAGCCGCGCGGGCGGCGCAGCGGGTGCACGAAGTCGAGCAGCGCGGCCAGGTCCGGGGCCACGCTCGACAGGTCGTAGCCGCACATCACGACGAGGGGCGCGCGGGCGATCAGGCCGTCGGCGACCAGTTCGTAGCGGGCGAAGTCGCGCCCGACCAGCGAGGTGGTGTCGACCGCGATCCGCACGCCGGTGTGGCCGCCGGCCACGGCGTCGTCGACGAGCCGTTCGATGATCTCCAGGCGGTTGAGGGCGCCGGCCCGCAGCTCGGTCACCCCGTCCAGATCCAGCGGTCCGTCGCCGGTCCCGGCCGCGAGGTAGAGCAGCCGTTCGCCCCGCTCCTGCCCTTCCCGGAGGAACGTCGTCACGGCCCCGCGCCACGACTCCGACCCGAGATACGGCCACGACAGGTGATCGTGCCGCCCACAGCCGGACGGCACGGCCACGGGTCCGGTCCGTCTCGACACGGTCATACCGTAGTGCACATCGGTCACGGACATTGCAGTGCGTCGTTACCGTGTGCATCGTCCCCGATGTCTCCGCCTTCTGGAGGAGTGATGGCCTACCCCGGCGACCCTGCCCAGCAGCAGCCGCAGCAGTACTACCAGGACGGGGCCGGTTATCCCGCGCAGCCCGCTCCCGGCTACCACGACCCGAACTTCCCGGCCAGCGGCCCGCCCGTCTCCGGTACCCCGTACTCGGGGGTGCCGTACTCCGGCCCGCCGATGGCGGTGCAGCCGATCAGCGGTCCGGTGACGGGCCCCGGCCCCGGGCCGGCGACACCGGGCGGCGGCCGCAACCAGTCGACGGTCGTCTTCGCCTCGTTGACGGTGCTGCTGTTGCTGGTCACCGCAGTTCTCGGCGTGCTGTACGGCACCAAGTCCGGCGACTACAACGACGAGAAGAGGACCGTGGCGGCCCGCGACGCCGATCTGGCCGGCACGCGTTCCGACCTGGAGAAGACGAAGGCCGACCTGGAGAAGACGAAGAAGGACCTCGATGCGGCGAACGCCGCGCTCAAGGACTCGCAGACCGACGCCGACGAGTTGAAGCGCCAGAAGCAGGTGATCGCCAACTGCATCAACCTGCTGATCGAGGCGGGTCGCGCGCAGTCGGCCGGGGACACGGCGACGGCGGCGGCCAAGGACGCCGAGGCGGACAAGGTCTGCGACGAGGCGTTCAGGCATCTGGGGATCCGATAGCCGGGATCCGTGTGCGGTGCTCCGGGACGGCGGCGGTGCCCCGGAGCACTCACACGAGCGCGCCGGTCAGCACGTCCAGCGCGTCGTTGAGCGCGGCGGCGTTCGCCGTGCTGCCGACGCCGCCGTCGTAGCGGCCGATCTCGCCGAGGATCCGCGGCGTGCTGCGCCCGCAGCCGCACGGCGAATGGTCCACGGTCACCCGGTCGCCGGTCACGAAGCCGCCCCAGTGGTGTTCGGCGGTCAGGTCGTGGAACGCCGCCCGCCCGGTGCGCACCCCGTCGCGCGGTAGCGCCGCACCCGTGCGCGGGTCGAGCAGGAACGGCACGATCCACGGTTCGAGGTGGTAGCCGTGTGCGTGGCAGCGCGGGTGCAGCGCGACGGCCTCTAACGCCGTGTACCGCGGCCGCAGCGCCGGCACCCCCGCGAAGCGCGCCACCCGGTGCTCCCAGCGCTCGCGCGGGACGCCGTTCGTGCCGCCGCACGCCGGCAGGATCACCGACTCGGCCCCGAACAGGTTGCCCTTCCCGCCGTCGGCGAGGTCGTTGAACGCGTCCCACCGGCCGAGCACGGCGACCCGCACGCCGCGCAGCGTGTCCGCCAGCCGGCCGAGGAAACGTTCGACCGCCGTGGGGTCCCGCAGCGCGGCGAACTCCTCCAGTCGCGCGGCCGGCGCGGGCGACACCTCGACCGGCCCGCCCTCGGCCGCGCGCAGCCGTCCGGCGAGGTGCACCAGGTCGGCGCTGAGCGTGCCCGGGTACAGCGCGTGGAACCGGTCGGGTGTGCCCGCGACGTGCCGGGCCAGGGCGGTGGCGTGCCGGCCGAGGCCGGTGCGGGCGCGCGCGAAACCCGGCCAGACCACGTCGACGCCGGTGCGGTCGCCGGCCGGCAGGACGTCGAGCCGGAGCACCTCGTGGACCCGTTCGTACTGCGTCGCCGTGTGCGGGACGAACGCCATCGTCCCCGAACAGTCGGCCGAGTGCGCCACGCGCAGCTCGGTGCGGGTGTCCAGGAGGTCGAGCCACGCGTCGATCGAGTCGCAGCCCGACGCGTCCACTGTGGACAGGTCCACCGTCGTCAGGCCGGCCAGCCACTCGGTGAGCAGGTCGAAGCGCCCCTCGCGGACAGCTTCCGCCGGGTAGGAGGCGTAGGTGCCGGTCGGGTACAGCAGCGGAGCGACGTCGTCGAGCCGTTCGACGTCGCGAACGCCGTGCGCGTCGGCCAGCGCCGCGAGCGCCGGCACCCGCTCGCGCAGTTCGCGCAGGCGCAGCCGGACGGCCGCCAGGTGCAGGTCGGCCAGTTCGGCCGGGTCGAGCGTGTGCATCGCCTCCCGGTCGGGTCCGAAGTGGACCGCGGGCTCCGTGGCGAACCGGCGCAGGTCGGCATCCGAGTACATTCGACCGATCGTAGTTACTCAGACACTTAGCGTGTCCTGATTCGCGGCACGGCAGCTGATCTCCATCCCGTCCTCGACCGGGAACGCCGTGCTGACGTAGCCGTTGGCGGGATCGCGCACGTATGCCAGGTACTGCGCGGTCGCGGCCATCTCGATGTCGTCGCCGATCACCAGCGCCCCCGGCGCGAGGCGCGGCTCCAGCAGGCACAGCACCGTCAGGTACAGGTCCTTCCAGCCGTCCAGCAGCACCAGCCCGATCGGCCCGGGAACGTCGCGCAGTGTCTCGCGGGCGTCGCCGGCCACGATGTCGACCCATGCGTCGAGCCCGGCCGCCGCCAGGTTGGCCCGCGCGTGCGCGATCTTCGTGGCGCTCAGCTCGGTGCTGTACACCCGCCCGGCCCCGTTGTCGCGCACGGCGGCGGCGAGGTACAGCGTCGAGATGCCGTACGACGTGCCGAACTCCACCACGGTCTGCGGCCGGGTGGCGCGCACCAGCGAGTAGAGCAACTCCCCGCCGCGCGCCGAGATGGGCATGTAGACGGATTCGAGCGCGTCGGCACGTTCGCCCGCGCTCGACGCCTCGAACGAGCCGCCGGCGTACGGCCCCACGGGCACCTCGGCGTCGCGGGCCGCCGCGTCGAAGAGCCGGTCGAGCAGGTCGCGCACGGGCGGCTGGTGCAGTGTGATCGTCATGCCGGCCACGCTAGACGCAACGTTGCGTCTTGTCTAGCTCCGGGTATCCTGCCGCCATGCCCGCGCTCCACCACGGCAACCGCCACGGCCGCAGCGAACAGGCCCGCCGCTCCGTGCTCGAGGCGGCCGACGACCTGCTCGCCGAACGCGGGTTCGCCGCGCTCACCGTCGAGGGCATCGCCGCCCGGGCCGGCGTGTCGAAACAGACCATCTACCGCTGGTGGTCCTCGAAGGTCGACATCCTGCTCGACACGCTCGCCGACGACATGGCCCAGATGCTCACCCCGCCGGACTACCGCGACCTGCGCCGCGACCTGTCGGAGCACCTGCACCGCGTCGCGCGCTTCCTGACCGAGTCGGACGCCGGGGCCGTGTACCGCGCGCTGGTCGGCCAGGCGCAGCACGACCCCGCGCTCGCCGCCCGCCTGCGCACCGACTACCTGAGCGAGCAACGCGCCCGCGACCGGCTCCCGCTGCTGCGCGGCATCGAACGCGGCGACCTCCCCGCCGGCACCGACGTCGACGTCGCGATCGACCGGCTGTTCGGGCCGCTCTACCTGCGCGTGCTCGTCACCGGCGAGCCGGTGCCGCGGGCGTTCACCGACCGGCTCGTGGACGCGTACCTCGCCGCGCCGTAATCCCGGGCGCGCCGGCAGCGGCGGCGGGTACGGTGGCCCGGCCATGTCATCGAGTTCCACCGGCGTTCTCGCCGTCGCCCGCGCCGCCCAGGTCGCCCGCCTCCTCGCCGCGAGCACGATCGGCCGCATCCCGTTGGGCGCCGCGCCCGTCGCACTTCTTCTCTTCGCGCGGGAACGCTGGTCGATCGGCGCCGCCGGCCTCCTCGTCGGGGTGTACACCGTCGGGTTGGCCCTCGGCGGCCCGCTGCTCGCCCGCGGGGCCGACCGGTGGCGGCAGCCGCCCGTGATGGTCGCGGCGGGGTCGGTCTCCACGGTCGGCTTCGTGGTGCTCGCGACGCTGCCGGTGCCGTTCGCGGTCGCGGCGGTCGCGGCGCTGCTGGCGGGTGCGGGTGCGCCGCCGTTCGAGGCGGGGCTGCGGGTGCTGTGGCGGTACCTGCTGCCCGAGGAGCAGGTGCGGGTGGCGTACTCGCTCGACATCGCCCTGCAGGAGCTCATCTTCATCCTCGGGCCGCTCGTCGCGGTGGGCGCCGTCGCGGTCGGCGGCACGGGCGCGGGCCTCTGCGCGACGGCCGCGTGCCAGCTGGTCGGGACGGTGTGGTTCGTCTCGACGCCGGCCGTTCGGGCGTGGCGCGGCGAGCGGGCCGAACGCCACTGGGCCGGCCCGCTGCGCTCCCCCGCGCTGCGCCTGCTGCTGTGCGCCGTGCTGCTCGTCGGGGCCGGCATCGGCACGCTGCCCGTGGCGGTCACCCGCTTCGCGGAGGCGGCCGGCGACCGTTCGTGGTCCGGCTGGCTCCTCGCCGCGAACGCCACGGGCGCGCTCGTCGGCGGGCTGGTCGCCACCCGGTTCGCCATCACCCGGCGGCACCTGCCGTGGCTGGGCGCGTCGCTCGCGCTCGGCTACGCGCCACTGCTGCTGACGCCCGCGCCGGTGCCGATGATCGGGCTGACCCTCCTCAGTGGACTGTCGCTGCCGGCGCTGCTGACGGCGACGTTCGTGACGGTCGACGAGGTGGCGCCGGCCGGCACCGCGGCGGAGGCGTTCGCCTGGGTCGCGACGGCGTTCACCGCCGGTTCGGCGATCGGCGCGGCGGTCGACGGCGCGATCCTCGACCGGAACCCGGCGGTGGCCGTCGGGTTCGTGCTGGCGCCGGTGAGCGTGGCCGCCGGCGCCGTCCTGTACCGGATCCTGGCCGCCCGGTTACAGTGACGCACGTGGATTTTTTCACGCGGCGAACGTTCGCACTCCTGGGCATCGGCGGCACGGCGGCCGCCTGCGTGGTGCCGTGGAGCCACTACGCCGGCCTCTACACCGTGCTGCGCCTGCCGCTGTGGGGAGTGTGGCTCGCGACCGCCGCCGTGCTGCACGCGGTGTCGCTGCTGCGGCTGGTGCGCGACGCGCCGTGGATCCGGCCGGCGGGCGTGGCGCTCGGGTTGGCCACCGTCGCCGCCGCCCTCCTGGTGCAGCGCGGCTACGACGACGGAGCCGCGCTCCACGGGCCGGTCGTGCCGCTGGTCCGGGCGCACCCCGGCTTCGGCATCGCCCTCGCCGCGCTGGGCGCCATGTTCGCGACGGGTGCGGCCGCTGTCATGGAACGCGCCGCGTCGGACGGCGGGCCGCGCTGACGCGTGCGCTAGGGTGTCGGCCCATGCGTTACTCGCGCCGGCACACCCTCGCCTCCGCGGGCCTCGGCTTCACGGCCGTCGCCTCCATCGCGCCGTGGACCCACTTCCCCGGCGCCTACACGGTGTTCAGCCTGCCGCACTGGAAGCTGTGGGCCGTGGCGGTGCTCGCGCTGCACGCGGTGTCGTTCCTGGCGCAGGAGCGCGACGCCACCGTGATCCAGGCCGGCGGTGGCGTCCTCGGCGTCGCGGGCCTCACGGCGGTGGTGCTGATCGTGCGCGGTTACACCGCGACAGCGGCGAGCTACGGACTGATCGCACCGGAGCGGGAGATCGGGCTCTGGTTCGCCGTCGCCGGCATCGTGTGCGCCGTCGGGGCGGTCTTCCTCAGGGAACCCGTCGCGTCCGCTCGCGCGCGATGACCTCGTCCACGTCGGAGAGCCGTTCGAGGCCGCTCAGGGGCCGGCGCATGCGGTGGTTGTCGGCGAGGCGTTGGGCGTTGCGGGCCAGGAACGCCCAGTAGCCGGCCGTGTACGGGCACGCGTCGTCACCGGTGCGGTGCTTCGGGTGGTACACGCAACCCCCGCAGTAGTCGCTCATCCGGTCGATGTAGGCGCCGCCGGCCGCGTAGGGCTTCGTCGTCATCGCGCCACCGTCGGCGTACTGGCTCATGCCGACGACGTTCGTCACCATGACCCAGGCGTAGCCGTCGACGAAGCAGCGGTGGAACCAGTCGGCGAGCGCACCCGGATGCCAGCCGCGCTGCAGGCCGTAGTTGCCGAGCACCATGAGCCGCGGGATGTGGTGCACCCAGCCGCGGTCGCGCACCCCGGCCAGCACGTCGCGCAGGCACGCGGCGCGCAGGTCGTCGGCCCGCAGGTCGGCGAACCACCCCGGCAGCCGCCCGGTGGCACGCAGCGCGTTGGCGCGCGGGTAGTCCGGCCCGAACCGCCAGTACAGGTGCCACACGTAGTCGCGCCAGCCGAGAAGCTGCCGCACGAAACCCTCCACAGAGGACAGTGGTGCGGCTCCCCGGCGATAGGCCGCCTCGGCGGCGCGCACCGCGTCCATCGGGTCGAGCAGCCCGAGATTGAACGCGGGCGACAGCATCGAGTGCGCCATCCAGGGATCCCGCGCCAGCATCGCGTCCTCGTAGGGGCCGAAGAGCGGAAGGCGTTCGACCAGGAAGTGTCGGAGGCGCGCGGAGGCCTCGGCGGCGGTGGCCGGGAAGAGCCGCGGACCGTCGGCGCCGACGAACCGGATCCCCTCCCGCTCCCACCGGTCGAGGTCGGCCCGCACCTCCGCGTCGATCTCGTCCTCGACGATCGCGGGCGGCGCGGGAGCGTCCAGGCCCGCCCGGGGCGGCGGCTCGCGGTTGTCATGGTCGTAGTTCCACCTGCCGCCCGCGGGCTCCGGTCCGTCCATGAGAACGCCGTGCGCCCGCCGCGCGTGCCGGTAGAAGTCCTCCAGCCGCAGCGCCTTGCGGCCGTCGGCCCACTCGGTGAAGGCGCGCGGGTCGGTGCAGAACCCGCGCGGCGGCAGAACGTGCACAGTGGACAGTGCGCGCACCAGGCGCGCGGCGGGGCGGGACGTCGGGTGGCACACCTCGAGCGGTTCGTCCGGCAGTCCGTCGCGGTACGTCTCGACCTGCCGGAAGAGTGCGCGCGCACCGAGTTCGGCGGCCCGGTGCCGCAACGCCGACAGCACCAGATGCGCCTTCTGCCGGTGGAAGACCCGCCGCCGGAACACCGCCTTCGACTCGATGAGCAGCACCGGCTGCTCGCCATCGTCAAGGAAGTGTTCGCCGAGCTGGTCCGCGAAGAGCCACCGCCGCATGGGTCGACCGTACTGACCGCCGGTTTGGCGCGGGCGCACTTCGGGCAACGAGCCTCCATGGAGGGTCTTCCGCTGCCGGGCTCGGCACCGGCCGCCGTGGTCGTCCCGGCACCCGGGCGGGGCGACGGCTACTGGGCCGGCGCGTCCAGTGTGGTGCACGACGGCGCGGGCGGGTACGCCGCCGGATACCGCGTGCGCAACGGCCACGACGGCCACGACCAGACGGTGCTGGCCCGTTCGGCCGACGGCGAACGCTTCGAAACCGTCGCGGTGCTGGAACGGGAACGGTTCGGGGCGCGCTGGATGCAACGGCCGGCTCTCGTGCGCACCGGCGACGGGTGGCGGCTGTTCGTGTGCTGCGGCGCGCCGGAGAGCAAGCGCTGGTGGATCGAGACGCTGCAGTCGCCCGACCTCGAAGGCTTCGCGACGGCGGCCTCCCGGCGCACGTTCCCGGACGAGGCGGCGTACGGGGTGAAGGATCCGGTGGTGCGGCTCGTCGACGGCACGTGGCACGCGTGGATCTGCTGCCACCCGCTGGACGTGCCGGGCGCCGAGGACCGGATGTTCACGGGGTGGGCGACGAGTCCCGACGGGTGGGACTGGACCTGGCGCGGCACCGTCCTGCGGGGACGGCCCGGCGCGTGGGACGCCCGCGGCGCGCGCCTCACCACGTTCCTCCCGGACGGCCGGGCCGGCTACGACGGGCGCGCCACCGCCGAGGAGAACTGGTTCGAGCGCACGGCCGTCGCGACGCCCACGGGCGACGGCCGGTTCGCCGCCCTGCCGGACTCGCCGGTGGTCGACGCGCGCTACCTCGACGTCCTTGCCCTGCCGGACGGCGGCGTGCGCATCTACTACGAGGCGCGCCTGCCCGACCTGAGCCACGAACTGCGCACCGAACTCATCCGGTGAGCGCGTCCAGCCGCCGGAACTGCTCGTCGTCCAGCGGCAGGTGTTGTGCGGCCAGGTTCTCCGCGAGGTGCTGACGGCCGGCGGTCCCCGGGATCGGCAGCACCACCGGCGAACGCCGCAGCAGCCACGAGAGCATCACCTGGGCGGCGGTGGCCCCGATCTCGCGCGCGACGGCCCCGATGACCGGCGCGTCGTCGCGCCCCGGCGCGTGCACCGGCCGCCACGGCAGGAACGCGATCCCCGCCTCCGTGCACGCGTCGAGCACGTCGTCGTAGTGGCGCTCGAGCAGGTTGTACCTGTTCTGCACGCTCGCGACGGCGGTGATGCCGCGCGCCTCGGCCAGCTGCGCGACCGTCACCTCGGACAGTCCTATGTGGACGATCTTGCCGGCCGCGCGCAGCGCGGCCAGCGTGCCGACCTGGTCGGCGAGCGGCACGTCGGGGTCGACGCGGTGCAGCTGCAACAGTTCGAGCCGGTCGACGCGCAGGCGCCGCAGCGCGCCGTCGACCTGGGCGCGCAACACCTCCGGCCGGCCGCAGATCGCGCCGGGCAGCGCCGGGTCGGCGCCCACCTTCGTGGCGATCAGCAGGCCGTCCGGATACGGGTGCAGCGCGTCGGCGATCAGTTCCTCGTTGGCGCCGCCGCCGTAGAGCAGCGCGGTGTCGATGAGGTCGACGCCGAGGTCGACCGCGTGACGCAGCACGTCGATCGCTTCGTCGCGGCCCGGGCCGGGTGCCGTGTGCAGGTGCATCGCCCCGAAACCGAGACGGTGCACGGTCCGTGTGCCGCCGACGTCGAACGTGAGGTTCACCCCGGCAGCTTACGGGTCAGACGGCGGAACGGGCCGCGATGCCGATCGCGGCGAGGACGACCGCCACGACGGCCCACGCCCAGCCGTGCTTGTCCCCCTTGAGGCCGGCGACGACACCGCAGACGACCGACACCGCCGCCAGCGCCCAGAAGCCGAAACCGAGGAACGCGAAGACGATCGAGGCGATCCGCCACGGTCGGGCCGTGTCCCGCTTGGTCTCCATCATGCTCATGGCGCACTCCCGAAGATCGATGTCCTCAGGGCTTACCCGCATCCCGGCCGGATCATGCGACGGCGCTCAGGATCGGTTGAACGGGTGGTACACCCGCGGCTCCGGCACGTGCGCCACCTGTTCCGGCTTGCTGTTGCGGCCGTGGATGGCCGGCCACGGCCCGACCCGCAGCTGCTGGCTGTGTCCGGCCCCGTCGGTCAGCACGATCCGCCCGTCGCAGTACATGCGGAACAGCACGTCGTGGAAGCCGAACGGCACCGGCACGCGGTCGAGCACCGCCTGCCCGCCGGAGCGGTCGAACCGGATCACGTCCACCGGGTCGCCGGCCGGGGTGGTCACCCGCAGCTCGCCCTGACGCTGCTGGGGCAGGCCGTCGCGGCGGCCGGCGACGCGGGTGAAGTTCGGCTCGGACATGCGCGTCAGCTGGAACATCTCGAACAGCGGCGAGTACGCCTCGAACAGCGGCAGCGCCCCGTCGTCGCCCCAGTGCAGCGTCACGTCGAAGCTCGGCCGGTACAGGTTCACCGCGTCGACGCCGCTCTCGTCGGTGAGCCCCGCGACGACCGCCTCGTCGGCCGGCACCCCCGCGCCGTCGAAGAACTCCGCGTCGGGCAGCATCTCGCGCAGCCGCCGCCGCACGACCGGGATCCGGCTCATCCCGCCGGCCAGCACCACGTAGCGCACGTCGCGGGCCAGTTCGTCGGTGGGCGTTCGCATGATGTCGCTGGTGGAGCCGCCGCGCACGTGTGTCAGGCGGGCCAGCCGCAGCGCGTCCCACACCTTGGTCGCCGCGCGCTCCAGCTGCGGGGCGAACGCCTCCTCGAGCCGTTCGCGGGTGTAGCGGATCGGCGTCACGCGCTGGGAGCCGAAGGCCGCCCGCCGGAACGCGATCGGCGCGCTGTCCTTGACGGAGAGGTCCCGCTTGACGGCGCGCGCCTGGCGCAGGATCTCCGCGTGCGCGTTGTCCGGCTTGCGCAGCCGATCGAGGTCCAGCCCGCAGGCGACCAGCTCGGTGGTGAGGTCGGCGGCGATGGCGTCGTCGAGCGCGTCACCGGCCTCCGGGATGCCGGTCGATGTGAGCACCCGCACCGACGGCGGCCGCCCGCCGACGACGTCGAGCACGGCCACGTCGAGTGTTCCGCCGCCCATGTCGAAGACGAGCACGCGGCCGTTGATCTCCTCCGGCCGCACGTCGCCGCCGGCGATCCAGGCGAGGCCGGCGGCGACCGGTTCCTCCATGAGGTTGACGTCGTCGACGCCGGTCTGCGCGACGACCAGGTCGGTGAGCAGCTGCCGCTGGTCGCGCCGCCACGTGGCCGGGCAGCCGACGCGCAGGTCCCGCTGCCCGGTGAGCGGCAGGCCGCGGGCGCCGGCCCGGGTGGAGATCTCGTGCAGGATCGCCGCGATGACGTCCTCCCGGGAGACCTCGATCCGGTCGTCGCCGGCGCCGAGCGGCAGGGTCCTCTGATCGAACGTGATGGCGCGCTTCACCGAGCGCAGGATCTCCTCGGGGAGGAGGTTCTCGGCGTTCTCCCCGACGACGAGCCGGCCGTCGCGGCGTCCCACGAGCGACGGGAGCCAGCTGCGCGGGTTGCCGATCGGCAGGATCTCCACCGGGTCGGCGGCCCTGCGGCGGGCGATGAGGGCCGTCGTGGTGCCGAAGTCGAGGCCCACCGACGGGTGGCTGTGGCGTCCCATGCCCTACGCCTCGGCGACCTGGACCCGTTGCAGCACAACGGTTTCGCCGGATTCATCGCGCCACGTGTAGCCGGGGCGCACCACGGTCACCGGTCCGCCCTGGCGCGGCACGGAGCCGACGCCGGTGTGCCGTTGCGGGTCGAACGGCACCTCCTCACCGCAGCGGCCGTGCTGCTGGACGGCGAGCGCCTCGACGCGGGTCTGCAGGCGTTCGACGATGAGGTCGGGATCGCCGCTGTTGTAGGCCATCTCCTCGACCTCACCGGCGAGGTCGGCGACGGCGAGCATGCCGTCCAGGCGGGCCTGCCGCAGCCGGGTGCCCTGGAAGCGCCCCTCGTCGGAGGGTGCCGCGGCCGCCGACAGTCCACTGTGGACGATCGCGACGAGGGCGTCCCGCGCGGCGGCCCTGTCCCGGCTGGTCGTCGCGAGCAGCTTCCCGAGACGCGCGAGCGCCTCCGACGGGGTCACCGGATCGGGCGACCACGCGTACGTGACCCGGCTCGGCCGGGTGATGTGCGGATGGAACGCCGCCAGCTTCCGGAACGCCGTCCACGCCCGGTCGACGGCGGCCTCCGCCGCACCGTCCTCGACCAGAAGCCTCTTCAATTTCGCCGCGGTCAGCGGTGCACCCGCATCACGCAGCGCCGCCTCGAACCGCGGCCCGAGCCCAGCGTCGATCACTGTGCACCCCCCGCGCGGAACAACGAGGCACCCGCCTACCGGTTGCGCGTGATCGACATTCACGATTAGGTGAGCTGACCAGTCCTCTCGGAAGAGGTGACGGTCATGAATGTCAAAGGCGTGGCGCCGTTCGTCGCGGCGGCCGTGGCGACCGCGGTGCTGCTGGTCAGCACGGTGGCGAGCAGCGGCGACGAGGGGAAGTCCGACGCGCGGGCGTTCCTGGACGGGCGGCAGCTGCGGATCATGGCGCCGGCCGCGCCGGGCGGCGGCTGGGACCAGACCGCGCGGGAGATGCAGTCGGCGCTGCGCGGCACGGTCGGGCGCACCGAGGTCTACAACGTCAACGGCGCCGGCGGCACGATCGGGCTCAGCCAGTACACCCGGTACCGGGGGCAGCCGACCGAACTCATGGTGATGGGCCTGGTCATGGTGGGCGCCATCGCCAGCAACCACTCGCCGGTGACGCTGTCACAGACGACGCCGCTGGCCCGGCTCACCACCGACTACGAGATCATCGTGGTGCCGACGAACTCCCCGGTGCAGTCGATGCGGGACCTCGTCGCGCGGATGCGGGCCGACCTCGGTTCGGTGTCGATCGCGGGCGGGTCGGCCGGCGGCGTCGAACAGATCCTCGCCGGCCTCGTCGGACGGGCGATCGGCGGCGATCCCGCGAAGGTGAACTACATCGCGCACTCCGGCGGCGGCGAGGCGCTCACGACGGTGCTCTCCGGCAGCGCCACGGCGGCGGTCTCCGGCGTCAGCGAACTGGTCCCCCAGGTGAAGGCCGGCAAGATGCGCGCGCTCGCGGTGTCCAGTCCGCAGCGGTTGCCGGCGCTTCCGGACGTTCCCACGCTGAAGGAAGCGGGAGTGGACGTGGAGCTGGCCAACTGGCGCGCGGTCGTGGCCCCGGCGGGCATCACCGTCGACGAGGAGTCGGCGCTCGAGGACGTGGTGGTCGAGATGACCCGCGGCGACGCCTGGCAGGAGACGCTGCGGCGGCGGGGCTGGGCGGACGCGACGATGGTCGGCCCCGAGTTCGACGCCTTCATGGAGTCGGAGCAGCGACGCATCGCGCAGGTGCTCAAGGAGATGGGGCTGGCGTGAGCGACGAGCGGGTTTCTCTCGTGCATCCGCGGCGCAGCGCCGTCGCGGCGCCGGTGCCGATGATCGCACAGGCCACATTGGACCGTGCGTCGGAAGAGGGGCTGCGCGGGCACCTCGAGCACGACCGCGGGACGCTGCTCGCGACGGCCGCGCTCGGCGCGCTCATGGTGCTCGGCGGGATCGTCGTGCTGGTGAACGCCGCGTCGCTGCGGGACAGCCCGGGGCCGGGACTCGGTCCGGCGGCGGTGCCGACGGTGGTGGGGGTTCTGCTCGCGGCGGTCGGACTCGTGCTCGCCGCGCGTGCCGGCTGGGACCTGCGGCGCGCCACGAAACCCGAGCCGGTGCCGCGGGAACGGGTCGTACGGCTCGCGGGCATGCTGGTGCTGCTGCTCGCGTTCGCGTTCCTGTTGCCGGTGCTGGGTTACGTGGTGTGCGCGGCGTTCCTCTTCACCGGGGCCGCGTTGCTGCTGGGCGCGCCGCGGCCGGCACTCGTCGCCGCCTACGGCTGGACGCTCGCGATCGTCGTCTTTCTCGTCTTCGACAAACTCATCGGGCTCGCCCTTCCCGTCGGGCCGTGGGGGTTCTGATGGACCAGATCGGCTCGCTGCTGGACGGGTTCGGCTCCGCACTCAGCCCGATGAACCTGTTGTGGGCGCTCGTCGGCGTCACGATCGGGACCGCCGTCGGCGTGCTGCCCGGCATCGGCCCGGCCCTCACGGTGGCGATGCTGCTGCCCATCACGTTCCGGCTGGAGGCGTCGAGCGCGCTCATCATGTTCGCCGGCATCTACTACGGCGGCATGTACGGCGGCTCCACGACGTCGATCCTCCTCAACACCCCGGGCGAGACGTCGTCGATGATGTCGGCGTTGGAGGGCAACCGGATGGCGCGCGCCGGGCGCGGTGCCGCGGCCCTCGCCACCGCCGCGATCGGATCGTTCGTCGCGGGAACGATCGGCACGGTCGGCCTCACGTTCCTCGCACCCGTCGTCGCCGACTTCGCGATCACCCGCTTCGGTCCGGAGGAGTACGTCGCGCTGATGGCGGTGGCGTTCGTGACCGTCAGCGCGCTGCTCGGGCCCAGCCTGCTCAAGGGCGTGGCCAGCCTGCTGATCGGGCTCACCGTCGGGCTGGTCGGCATCGACGGGCAGACCGGGCAGGCGCGGCTGGCGTTCGGGGTGCCCGCCCTGTTGGACGGGGTCGAGGTCGTCATTCTCGTGGTCGCCCTCTTCGCGCTCGGGGAGACCTTCGGGCATCTGCTGGCCGGCACGGGAACGTCCACAGTGGAGCCGATCCGCGGCCGGTTCGCGCTCACCGGCGAGGACCTGCGGCGTTCGTGGCCGGCGTGGCTGCGCGGGACCGCCCTCGGCTTCCCGATCGGCAGCCTCCCGGCGGGTGGCGCGGACGTGCCGACGTTCCTCAGCTACAGCCTCGAACGGCGGCTGTCCAAGCACCCCGAGCAGTTCGGCAAGGGGGCCATCGAGGGGCTCGCCGGGCCGGAGGCCGCCAACAACGCCGCCGCCGCGGGCGTTCTGGTGCCGTTGCTGACCATCGGGCTGCCGACGTCGGCGACGGCCGCGGTCATCCTCACGGCGTTCCAGTCGTACGGGTTGCAGCCGGGTCCGCAGTTGTTCTCCGGTTCGGGGGAACTGGTCTGGGCGCTCATCGCCAGCCTGTACATCGGCAACGTGATGCTGCTGGTGCTCAACCTGCCGCTGGTGGGCCTGTGGGCGCGCATGCTCACCATCCCGGCCTACGGCATCTACGCGGGCGTGCTGGTGTTCGCGACGCTGGGGACGTTCGCGGCCGGCGGTACCGTCACGGATCTCCTTGTGCTGTACGGGCTGGGGCTGATCGGGTTGCTGATGCGGCTGGCCGACGTGCCCGTGGTGCCCGCGGTCGTCGCGATGATCCTGGGACCGCTGCTCGAACAGCAGCTGCGCCGCGCGCTCGCCATCTCGCAGGGCGACGCGGCCGTGCTGTGGTCCGGCTGGATCACCAAGGTGCTCTGGGCGGTCGTGCTGCTGGCGCTGCTGTTGCCGCCGCTGCTTTCCTACCTGCGCGCGCGGCGGGCTACTACTTCCCCGCCAGAGCCCGCACCAGCGGAGTCGCCGGCTCCACGCCCCCCAGCATGAACGAGCTGATGCCGAGGCGTTCGCGCAGCTTCGTGAGCTTGTCCACGAGGAACGGCAGCGGGCCGACATAGACGTGCGGCGAGTCGAGCACGTCCTGAACGCTCAGCTCCACACCGGCCGCCTCGCGTGCGCGGTCGACGTACTTGCGCGCCTCGGGCTCGGGATCGTCGGTGATGACGAGCGGTCCGCCGCTCGGGTAGATGTTCAGCTCCAGGTCGGCGAAGCGCTCCCCCGCGGCGTCCCGGATCCAGCCGATCTTCTCCTCGGTGCCGGCGAACGTGAAGCTGTACGGCTCGCTCGCGATGCGTCCGTCGCGCCCGGTGATGGTGCGCGGGGCGAGGCCCACGATGTCGGCCCGCCGCCCGGCCAGGGTCAGCATCCGCTTGCCGCCGCCGCCGATGCACAGCGGCGGGCGCGGGCGCTGCGCCGGCCGCGGCCCGGCGTCGTAGTCGGTGATGCGAAAGTGCGTCCCCGCGTAGGAGAACGGCCCCTCGGCGAAGCACCCCTCGAGGATGTCGATCGTCTCGGTCAGGATGTCGACGCGCACACCCGGCGCGGGGAACGGGATCCCGATGGCGTCGTACTCGGGCTTGTTCCACCCGCCGCCGACCGCCACGTCGAGCCGCCCGCCGGAGAGCACGTCGATCGTCGCGAGCTCCTGCGCGGCCACGGCCGGGTGCCGCAGCCCGCTGTTGAGCACGAACGGCATCACCCGCAGCCGCTCGGTGGTGGCCACGACGGCGGTCAGCAGCGGCAGCGTCGCGTGCAGCCCGACGAGATGGTCCGGCCAGACCAGCCCGGCGAAGCCCGCGGCCTCGGCGCGGCGTGCGTTGGCGACGACGGTGGCGAGGTCGGACCCACCGGTCGGGTCGGCGTTGCCCCAGAACCTGAACGGACGCATGCGCTCACCCTAACCGGTAGATCTTGCACACGCGTCCCACGCGACGGGCTCCTCCCCCGCCACCGCACCGCCGGCGACGGTCGCCACGGCCGCGGCCGCCTGGGCGTAGCCCGTCGACAACAGGAACTCCGGCCCGCCGCTCTTGGCCCCGATCGTGTGGCCGGCCGTGAGGCCGGGATCGGCGTGGTAGCCGGTGGCGTTGACGACGCGGTCCACGTCGAGCGTGCGCTCCCCGTCGGAGACGGCGACCCGGCCGTCCACAGTGGACATCGCGGCGACCGTGAACCCGGTGTGCAGGTCGATCGCGCCCGACGCCACGAACCCGCGCAGCCGCGTGCCGAGCGCGCCCCGAGCGGGAAGCGGGTCCTCGCGCCCGACCCCGTAGGCGCGCGCCGGCGAGTCCGCGCGGATCGCCCACGACACCCGGGTGCCGGGCTCCTTGAGGCGCAACGCCACCAGCGCCAGCAGGGTCGTGGCGGCCGAGTGCCCGGAACCCACGACGAGGGTGTGCCGGCCGGCGAAGCGTTCCCGGTCCGAGCCGAGAACGTCGGGCAGCGCACCCTCGACCACCGGTACCGCGGATGCGACGGGCAGCGGGTTCGGCGTCCGCCACGTGCCCGACGCGTCGATGACGGCGGTCGCGGGCAGCTCCGTCCCGTCGTCGAGGCGCACGGCGCCGTCGCCTGGGTGGCGGCCCAGAGGGCGGGCATTCCGCACGGCGACGACCCGGGCGCCGTAGCGCACGTGCGGCCGCAGCGCCGGCAGGTCGGCCAGCGGCCGCAGGTACTCCTCGACGAGCGCGGCACCGGTCGGCAGCTTCTCGACGCAGGGCTGCGCCCAGCCCGCCGCCGCGAGCAGCCGCCGGGCGGCCGGGTCGACGTCGTGCCGCCACGTCGTGAACAGGCGCACGTGCCCCCATCGGCGGACGGACGCACCCGGCGAGTCGCCCGCCTCCAGCACGGTGAACGGCACGCCCCGCTCGGCGAGACGCGCGGCGGCGGCCAGCCCGACCGGTCCCGCCCCGATGACCAGCACGCGCGCGGCGCGCCGCTCGTGCGGTGGGACGGAGCCGTGCGCTGAACGGGAGGTCATCCTTGTAGCGTAGGTCGGCGTTCAGCCCTTCCGGCCGGCGTGAGGTCTGTCCGGTGTGGAGGTGACGCCGGCGTCACTTCTGTCCGGCGTCGTGCGCGAGCAGCGCGATCTGGGTGCGGTTGTTCAGCGCGAGCTTGGTGAGGATCGACGACACGTGCGCCTTGACGGTGGCCACGCTCATGAAGAGGTCGCCGGCGATCTGCGCGTTGGAACTGCCCCGGCCGACCGCGGCGGCGACCTCCCGTTCCCGCTCGCTGAGCCGGGACAGCGCGGCGCGGGCGTGCCGGCCCCGATCCCGGGTGTCGGTGGCGCCGACGTGGGCGATGAGCCGACGGGTCACCGCCGGGGAGAGGATCGGCTCGCCGGCGGCGACGCGCAGGATCGCGCGCAGGATCTCGGCGGCCGGCGTGTCCTTGAGCAGGAAGCCGCTCGCCCCGGCCCGTAGGGCGCGCAGCACGTACTCGTCCGCCTGGAAGGTGGTCAGCACGATCACCTCCGGCGGGGCGGGCCGGGCGCGCAGGAGTTCGGTGGCGGTGAGGCCGTCGAGGCGGGGCATGCGGATGTCCATCAGGACGACGTCGGGCCGGTGCGCGTCGACGGCCGCGGCCACCTCGGTCCCGTCGGCGGCCTCACCGGCGAGCGCGATGTCGGGCGTGGTGTCCAGGATCATCACCAGACCGGCGCGCACCAGCGGGTCGTCGTCGACGACCAGGACGCGCACCGGCGCGGTCACGACGCCCACGGCAGCCAGGCCTTCAGGGCGAAGTCACCGGTCGGCGTGCGGCCGTGTTCCAGCCGGCCGCCGGCCAGGTCGGTCCGTTCGGCGAGCCCGACGATGCCGCTGCCCGCGCCGGGAACGGCCGAGTCGCCGGCCGGTTCGCGCGGGCACGGGTTGCGCACCTCGACGGTCAGGCCGTCGCCGCGGCGACCGTCCACGGTCACCCACACATCCGCGCCGTGGGCGTGCTTGCGGGCGTTCGTGAGGCCCTCCTGCACGATGCGGTACGCGCTGCGGCCGAGCACCTCCGGTACGGCGGCCGGGTCGCTCAGCCGCCACTCCAGTTCGACGCGGTTTCCGGCCTGCCGCGCCTCAGCCGCCAGTTCGGGGAGGTCGGCCAGCGTGGGCTGGGGGCGCTGCGGCGCGTCGTCGGCCCCGCTGTCGGCCGGGTCCGCACGCAGGACGCCGATGACCGCGCGCAGTTCCTCAAGCGCCTGGTGCGCGCTGTCGCGGATCACGCCGGCGGCGCGGGCGACCTCGTCGGCCGGCCGGTCCGGGCGCAGTTCCAGCGCGCCGGCGTGCAGGCTGACGAGCGAGATCCGATGGGCCAGAACGTCGTGCATCTCCCGCGCGATGCGCAGGCGTTCCTGCCGGCGGGCCTGCGCGAACTGGTCCTCCTCGGCCTGCCGCTGCCGTTCGCGGACGGAGTGGTCGAGCTGCCGCCGCGCGCGGACGAACATCCCCCACCCGACGACCGTCGCGAAGACGACGACGCTGAACGAGGCCTGCCACCACTGCATCGTGGTGTCCAGCCCGACCAGCACGCTGCCGACGCACGCCACGGTCGCCCACGCGGCGACCAGAGCCGCCGTCGCGGCCCGGCGGTGCACCGCCACGGTGAACAGCGCGATGAACGCCACCCAGCCCGCCGACGCCGACACGACGGCGCACCCGACCGCGACGACCGCGAACGCGACCGGCCACCGCCGGCGCACCCACACACCCAGGCAGCACAGGCCCCCGAGGATCACGTCGACGGCGACCGGCACCGGCCCGCGCGCACCCTCGACGGACACCAACGCCGTGCACCCGACGGCGAGCAGGAAACACACCAGGTCGGCGGTGCGATCGCGAAGGGACGGCCAACCGTGCCAACCCACCGTCGACTCTGCCATGGCCCACACGGTACGGCCGGATCCGCCGCCGCCGCATCCGACCAAAGTCGACCACGGGACCGGACCAAGGTTCATCGCCGCCGACCTTCGGCCGAGGCGCGGCACCCGCCGCCGGACCCAGCCTGGGCACATGATTGACGAGACAGTGCACCGCGACGATGCCCGTGCGACAAAAGACGATCCAGCGCCAAATGATGATCGCGCCCCAAGTGAAGACCCAGCGACAGCCGTGTTCCGCCGCGGCCGGCTCGTGGCGTGGCTGGCTCTCGTCCTGTGGACGGTGGCCGCGATCGCGCTGCTGCCACTGGCCGGGCGGGACGCCGAGGCCGTGTCGACCGACGCGGCCGCGGCGCTGCCGCGCGACGCGGAGACCACGCGCGCCGTGGAACGGATCCGAGCCGCCTTCCCCGGTGCCGACGCGCCGGTGGCGGTGGTGGTCTACACCCGCGACACGGGCCTCACCGCGGAGGACCGGGCGGCCGTCGAGGCGGACCGGGCGGCGTTCGGCGCGGCGGCTGGCGCGGCCGTCGAGAGCGACGACGGGAGGGCCGTCCTGGTGGCGGTGCCCGTGCCGGGGAAGGGCACGCAGGTGGGCGACACCGTGCGGCGGATCCGGCAGGAGGTGGGCGACGGCCCGGCCGGACTGCGCACCGCGGTCACCGGTTCGGCCGGCGTGGAGGCCGACAGCGACGAGGTCGGCGGCGAGGTGGAGACCACGCTCCTGCTCGCCACCGTCGCCGTGGTCGTGGTGCTGCTGCTGGTGACGTACCGCAGCCCGGTGCTGTGGCTGGTGCCGCTGATCGCGGTCGTGCTGGCCAGCCAGGTGGCCGCGGCCGTGGTGTACCTGCTGGACCGCCACGCCGGGGTCACGGTCACCGAGAACAGCAGCACGGTCATGCTGATCCTCGTCTTCGGCGTCGGCACCGACTACGCGCTGCTGCTCATCGCGCGCTACCGCGAGGAACTGCGCCGTCATCGCGACCGGTTCACCGCGATGGCCGTCGCGTGGCGCCGTTCCTTCCCGGCCGTGCTGGCCTCCGCGGCCACGGTGACGGTGGGCCTGCTGTGCCTGCTCGCCGCGAGCTCGAACGACGTGCGCGGCATCGGTCCGGTCGCGGCGGCCGGCACCGTGGTCGCGTTCGCGGTGATGACGACCCTGCTGCCGGCCGTGCTGGTGCTGCCCGGCCGGTGGCTGTTCTGGCCGTTCGTGCCGCGCTTCTCGCCGTCCGCCGAGGTCGGCCCCGTTTCGCGGAACGGCGGGTGGCAGCGGCTGGCCGGCGCGATCGGCCGGCGCCCCCGGGCGGTGTGGGTGTGCACGGCGCTGCTGCTCGTCGCACTGAGCTTCGGCGTGTTCGGGCTGCGGCTGGGCCAGCCGGCCGATCGGATGTTCACGACCGAGGTCGAGTCGGTGGTCGGGCTGCGGATGATCGAACGGCACTTCCCCGGCGGCGCCTCCGCACCGGCGGAGATCATCGCCGCGGCGCCCCGCGCGGACGACGTCGTCGCGGCGACGTCCGGCGTCGACGGGGTCGCCGACGTGGTGCGCGTCGGAGTCTCCGCGGACGGCCGCTGGGTGCGGGTCGACGCCGTGCTTCGCCACTCACCCGACTCCGCCGCCGCCGAGGCGACCGTCGAACGGCTCCGTCGCGCACTGCACGCCGTTCCCGGGGCGGACGCGCTGGTGGGCGGCGGGACCGCGGCCGCGCTCGACACCGAACGCGGCGCCGCCCGGGACAACCGGCTGCTGATGCCGCTGGTCCTCGTGGTGGTGCTCGCCGTGCTGGTCCTGCTGCTGCGCGCACTCGTGGCGCCGCTGCTGCTGGTGGCGAGCGTCGTGCTGTCGTACACCGCCGCGATGGGCGTGGTGGGTCTCGTGGCCGGGGCGATCGGCTACCCGCACGTGATGGCGTCGTTGCCCATGCTCGGGTTCGTCTTCCTGGTCACCCTCGGCGTCGACTACTCCATCTTCCTGATGACCCGGGCCCGTGAGGAGGTCGCGGCGAGCGGCCACCGGGACGGGATCCTGTCGGCCCTGACCGTCACCGGCGGCGTCGTCACGAGTGCCGGCGTCGTGCTGGCGGCCACGTTCTCGGTGCTGCTCGTGGTGCCCTACGTGACCGCGCTGCACCTCGGGCTCGTGGTGGCCGTCGGCGTGCTGATCGACACGTTCCTGGTGCGCACGCTGCTCGTGCCGGCGCTCGCGATCGACCTGGGCGCCCGGACCTGGTGGCCGGCGAGACCCCGGGTGGCATAAATCCTACCGTTCGAGTAGGGTATTCCGCATGACCACCGTTCACCTGCTGCTCGCGCGGATGCGCCTGATGGCCGCCCGCGCGATCGGCTACGGGAAGCCCGCGCCGGGCGGGCGTTTCGAGGCGATCACCCCGACCGTCACCGACCCGGTCGCGTGGGCCGAACTCACCAACGAGCGCCGCTTACGCAACTCCTACTGACCCGGCCTCCCGCCGGCGGCGGCGCTGCTCCACCGGGTCCGGCACCGGCGACGCCGCGATGAGCCGCCGCGTGTAGGGCTCCCGGGGCGCCCCGAGCACCCTCGCCGTCGGCCCCGCCTCGACCACCTCGCCGGCGCGCATGACCGCCACCCGATCGGCGATCCGCGCCACCACGGCCAGGTCGTGGCTGACGAACAGGCACCCGAACCCGATCCGTCGCTGCAGGTCGGCGAGCAGGTCCAGGATGCGCGCCTGCACGGAGACGTCCAACGCGCTCGTGGGCTCGTCGGCGATCAGCAGCACCGGATCGAGCGCCAGCGCCCGGGCGATGGCGACGCGTTGGCGCTGGCCTCCGGACAGTTCCCCCGGATAACGGCGAGCGTGCTCGGGCCGCAGCCCGACCGACTCCAGCAGCTGCGCGACCCTGCCCTTGTCGCTCTTCCCGTGGATCCGCAACGGTTCGGCGATGCTGTCGCCGACCGGGTACCGCGGGTTGAGCGACGAGGTGTGGTCCTGGAAGACGATCCCGGTGCGCGCCCTGGACAGCCCGCGCACCGCGCCGCTGTCCGGCCGCACGAGGCCGGCGATCGCCCGCGCCACCGTCGACTTCCCGGAGCCGGACTCGCCCACCAGGCCGAGGATCTCACCGTGTCCTATGTGGAGGGAGACGCCGTCGACCGCGCGCACCTTCCGGCCGTAGCTGACGACGAGGTCGGTCACCTCCACCGCCATTGCAGTATCGACCGGCCCAGCATTTTCGGCCGGCTCGCGCGGCGCGACCTCCAGGCGCGGCACGGCTTCGAGCAACGCCCTCGTGTACCCGTGCTCCGGCGTCGCGAACAGGTCGTGCACCGGTGCGCGCTCCACCGCCCGGCCCTCGGTCAGCACCACCACGTCGTCGGCCAGATCCGCCACGACGCCCATGTCGTGCGTGATGAGCAGGACCGCCGTGTGCGTGCGCGCGCACACGTCGCGCAGCAGGTCCAGGATGCCGGCCTGCACGGTGACGTCCAGCGCGGTGGTGGGTTCGTCGGCGATGAGCAGCGCCGGCCCGCAGCTGAGCGCCATCGCGATCGTCGCCCGCTGCAGCTGACCGCCGGAGAGCTGGTGCGGATAGGCCCCCGCCACGCGCTCCGGCAGGTCCATCTCGGCGAGCAGTTCGCGCACCCGTTGCCGGGCCTGCGCGCGGGACAGGGTCCGGTGCGCGTGCAGCGCCTCGGCGATCTGGTTCCCCACGGTGAAGACCGGGTTGAGCGCGCTCATCGGCTCCTGGAACACCGTGCCGATCGTGCCGCCCCGGATCTGGCGCAGCCGCGCGGGTTTCGCGCCGATCAGCTCCTCGCCGTCGAGCCGCACGCTGCCGGTGACGCGGGCCGACGGCGGCAGCAGCCCGAGGATCGACATCGCCGTCACGCTCTTGCCGGAGCCGGATTCGCCGACGAGCGCGAGGACCCGGCCCGGGCGCAGCGCGAACGCCACGTCCCGGACCGCCTCGTGCGCGCCGAAGGCGACGGTGAGCCCCTCGACCGCCAACAACTGGCCCATGCTGTTGAATGTCACCGTTTGAGCGAGACCTTCAGGTAGTTCGGGTACGCCGGGAAGCCGGCCACGAAGAAGTTCTGCACGTTCGAGCCGTGCAGGAACGAGTTCTTCGTGTAGATGAGCGGCACCACCGGCGCGTCCTGCAGGATCCGCTTGTCCGCCTGGGCCCACAGCCCCTGCGCCCTGGCCGGATCGGTCTCCCCGGTGGCCTGCTTGATGAGCGCGTCGACCTCCCCGTTGACGTACCGGGACTTGTTGTATCCGCCGTTGCCGACCTCGGTCGACTCGAACAGCGGCTGGATGTTGCCGTTCGCGCTCGGGAAGTCGGGCTGCCAACTGGCGAGCGTCAGGTCGTAGTCGGCGTTCGCGCCGGTCGTCTCCGCGGTCACCGCCTCCTCGTCGGCGGTCTTGATGTTCACGGTGAACCCGGCCCGCACCAGGCCCTGCTGGATCGCCTGCGCCTGGGAGACGTCGGTGGCGCCGTTCTCCACCAGGAGGGTGAGCGTCGGCGCGGGCCTGCCGGTCTCGGCGATGAGCTGCTTCGCCTTCGCGACGTCGCCGCTCGGGTCGGCCGGGTACAGGTCGAACTGCTGACGCCCGGCGATGCCCTGCGTGATGAGCGTGGTGGCGATGTCCCCGCCGACCGTGCCGCCGGAGGCCACCTGGAACGCCTTCTTGTCGACCGCGTACTGGATCGCCTGGCGCACCTTGAGGTCCTGCAGGCCGGGCCGCGTGACGTTGAGGGCGAGGTAGGCGAGCGCGCCCGGTTCCGAGGTGACGAGGCGCTGCTTGGCGCCGGCGTTCTGCTGGATCTGGGCCAGTTGCGCGGGCGGCACGAAGCTCGCGCCGAAGGCGTTCCGGTCCTCGCCGGAGTCGGCGATGAGGCGCTGCGCCACGACGGCGCTGTCCTGCCCGAGCTGGAACACGATCTGGTCCGGCCCGGCCGTGCGCACCGGGTCGCCCGCCTGGTCCCAGTTCGGGTTGCGCTTGAGCTTCAGCGAGTTGCCCTGCTGGTAGGACTCCACCTGGTACGGGCCGGAGGAGATCGGGTTCTGGCCGTACTTCTGCGGGCCGGCGTCGCCGGCCTTCGGCACCGGGGCGAACGCCGGCATCGACACCAGCCAGGGCCAGTCGCCGTAGGGCACCTTCAGCTTGAAGACGACGGTTTTCTCGTCCGGCGTCTCGATGCCGGACAGGCCCTGGCCGCCGTACGGGCCCTTGTAGCCGTCGTTCCCCACGAGGAGGTTCTTGTGGTAGCTGAGGCCGCCCGAGAGTTCGGGCGCGAAGGAGCGTTCGACGCCGTACTTGATGTCGGCGGAGGTGATCGCGGTGCCGTCGCTGAACTTCAGGTTGTCCTTCAGCCTGTACGTCCACGTCCTGCCGCCGTCGCTCGGTGTGCCGGTGTCGGTGGCCAGGTCGGGCACCACCTTCGCCGTCTTGCCGGGCTGGATGTCCCAGGTGGTGAGCCGGCGCACGAGCAGGCCGAGCGTGGTGATGGCGAGGTTCTGGCTCTTCGCCGGGTCGAGCGTGACGGAGCTGGCCGAGGTGAGGATGCTGAGCGTGCCACCCTTCTCGGTGCCGCCCTTGTCCTCCTTGCCGTCGCTCGAGTTGGCGTTGCACGCGCTCAGGCTCAATGCCGCGACGGCGATCACGGCTAGGCGGCGTCTCATATGTACTTCCCTTTCAATGCGTTACACGGGGGTCGATGACGCCGTAGAGCAGGTCCACGGCGAGGTTCGCGAGAATGATCAGAACCGCGGAGAAGAGGGTGACGCCCACGATCACCGGGAGGTCGACGTTGCCCACCGCCTCCAGGAGAAGCGAGCCGAGGCCGGGCAGGCTGAACACGCGCTCGGTGATGACCGCCCCGCCGAGCAGCTGGCCGAGGTCGAGCCCGAAGACGGTGACCACCGGGATGAGGACGTTGCGCAGGCCGTGCCGG
The DNA here is from genome assembly GCF_016863615.1 of Virgisporangium aliadipatigenens. GTDB lineage: Bacteria > Actinomycetota > Actinomycetes > Mycobacteriales > Micromonosporaceae > Virgisporangium > Virgisporangium aliadipatigenens. The sequence goes on from NZ_BOPF01000020.1 coordinate 43,516, forward strand.
CCGACGACGCGGCGCTCGCGCAGCCCCTTGGCGCGCGCGGTGCGGATGTAGTCCTCGCCGAGCACCTCCAGCATCTGGCCGCGGGTGAGCCGGGCGTAGACCGCCGCGAAGAGGAACGCCAGCACGCACCACGGCAGCACCAGGTGCCAGAGCCAGTCGAGCGGGCTGTCGACGAACGGCGTGTACCCGCCCACCGGCACCATGTCGAGCGTGAACCCGAACAGCAGGATGCCGAGCAGCCCGACGAGATAGCTCGGCGCGGAGACCCCCGCGACGGCGAACGTCATCGCCCCCCGGTCCCACGCGCTCCCCCGGCGCACGGCCGACAGCACGCCCGCACCGACGCCGAGCAGCAGCCACAGCACCGCCGCACCGGTCGCCAGCGAGAACGTCACCGCGAACCGGTCGGCGATGAGCGTGGAGACCGGCGCGTCGAGCCGGAACGAGTACCCGAAGCACGGCGCTCCGCAGTGGACGGCGGCCGGCCCGGAGCCGAACGTGCGCCCGGCGAAGAGCCCGCCGAGGAAGTCCAGGTACTGCTGCCACCACGGCACGTCCACGCCCATGAACGCCCGCGCGTCGGCGAGCCGCTGCGGCGTGCACGGCTTGCCGCAGGACAGCTGCGCGGGGTCGGCCGGCAGCAGGTAGAACACCGCGTAGGTGCCGACGCTGACGATCAGCAGCACGACGAGCGCCCCGACGATCCGCCCGCCGACGAAGCGCACGGCCGTCATCCGGCGGTCCGCGTGTCGAGCGCGTCGCGCAGCCCGTCGCCGACGACGTTGAACGCCAGCGTCGCCAGGAACAGCGCCCCGCCTGGGAAGACGAGGAACATCGGGTCGGTGCCGACCCACGCGATGGCGTCGCCGATGGAGCGCCCCCACGACGGCGTCGGTGGCGCCACGCCCACCCCGAGGAACGACAGCGCGGCCTCCACGCCGATCATCCCGGGGATGAGCGTGGTGGCGTACACGATGATGGTGGCGCGCAGGTTCGGCAGGATCTCACGGCGCATCACCCGCGCGGGGCCGGCGCCCATCGCCACGGCGGCGGTCACGTAGGTGCGGGTGCGCAGCACGAGCGTCTGTCCACGAAGGACACGCGCGATCGACGGCCACCCGAAGGCGCCGACGACGGCGACGACGAGCAGCGGCCGGGGCACGCTCGCCGGCGCGATGGCCCCCAGCGCGATCATGAAGATCAGGCTCGGGAATCCGAACAGCACGTCGATGGTGCGGCTGACCACGCGGTCGTACCAGCCGCCGAAGAAGCCGGCCGTCGTGCCGATGAGGACGCCCAGCACCACGGCGACGGCGGTCGCCCCGGCGCCCACGGCCAGCGAGGTGCGCGCCCCGTACACGACGATCGCGAACAGGTCGCGGCCGGTGAGCGGTTCGACGCCGAACCAGTGGTCCGCGCTGATCCCGCCGCCGAACCCGACCGGCACGCCGGAGGAGTCCAGCGCGTCGAGGTCGTAGGTGTAGGGGTCCTGCCCCTCGATGGCGCACAGCACCGGTGCGAACGCCGCGGCCAGCAGGAACAGCGCCACGGTCAGCGCACCGGCCGCCGCCCACCGATCTTTTCGCACATCGAAGTTCATGACCCGATAAAGCTATCAGCCAGATAGGTTGAATAGGCAATGTGATCTTGGACGCCGCCGCCACTCGGGACGGGTCTTGCGCATTACCTATTGAAGCGATAGGAACAGTGGACATTATCGAAGGGGGTCGCCCGTGACAGTCACTGCCGAGAGGCCGGCCACGAAGGCCGTCACGCCGGCACCCGCCCGCGGCAGCGGACGACGGCGGCGCCTCGCGCTGCGGCTCGGCTCGATCGCCGTGCTGCTGGTGCTGTGGCAGGCCGTCGCGGCGTTCATGAACAACCCGACGTTCATCCCCTCGCCGGGAGCCGTCTGGGAGCAGCTGCTCAAGACGTCCCGCGGCGACGGGTACAGCGGCCACCTGCTCCACGAACACCTGGGCGTGAGCCTGCGGCGCATCCTCATCGGATCGCTGATCGGCGTCGCGGCGGGCCTTCTCGTCGGGCTGGTCATGGGCACCGTCACGTGGATCCGCGTGGTCACCGAGCCGGTCATCACGTTCGTGCGCGCGCTGCCGCCGCTGGCCTACTTCAGCCTCTTCATCATCTGGTTCGGCATCGACGAGACGCCGAAGCTGTGGCTGCTTTCCATCGCCGCGCTGCCGCCCGTCGCCGTGGCGACCGCGTCGGCCGTGCACGGCGCGCCGAACACGCTCGTCGAGGCCGCCCGCGCGCTCGGTGCCGGCCGGTGGGAGGTGACGCGCGACGTCGTTATCCCGCACGCGCTGCCCGAGATCTTCACCGGCATCCGGCTCGCCGTCGGCATCGCCTATTCGTCGGTGGTCGCCGCCGAGACCATCAACGGCGTTCCGGGCATCGGCGGCATGGTCCGCGACGCCCAGCGCTACTCCCAGACCGACGTGGTGGTCCTGGGCCTGTTCGCGATCGGCATCTCCGGGCTGCTCATCGACGCGGCGCTGCGGGCCGCCGAGACGCGGCTCATTCCCTGGCGTGGATATCTGTAAAGGAACACCGTGAAACTGAAAGCCATCGCCGTCGTCGCCCTCATCGCGCTGTCGGGCCTGACCGCCTGCGGCGACGGTGCCGCCAGCGGCGGACGCAACCCCGAGGACAAGACGATCCGCATCGCCTATCAGGCGTTCCCCAGTGGTGACCTCATCGTCAAGAACCAGGGCCTCCTGGAGAAGGCGCTCCCCGACTACAAGATCACGTGGACCAAGTTCGACTCGGGCGCCAGCATCAACACGGCGTTCGTCGCGGGAAGCGTGGACATCGCGGCGATCGGCTCCAGTCCGGTGGCGCGCGGCCTCTCCGCGCCACTGAACATTCCGTACAAGGTGGCGTTCGTGCTCGACGTCGCGGGCGACAACGAGGCACTGGTCGCCCGCAACGGCAGCAACGTCAACAGCGTCGCCGACCTGAAGGGCAAGAAGGTCGCCACGCCGTTCGCGTCCACGGCGCACTTCAGCCTCCTCGCCGCGCTCGACCGGGCCGGCGTCAAGGAGTCCGAACTGACCCTGGTCGACCTCGAACCGCAGGACATCCTCGCCGCGTGGACCCGGGGCGACCTCGACGCCGCGTACTCCTGGCTGCCCTCGCTGGACGAGCTGAAGAAGACCGGCAAGGTGCTCGTCACCAGCCGCGAACTGGCCACCGCCGGCAAGCCCACGCTCGACCTCGGGGTGGTCTCCACGAAGTTCGTCGAGGCGCACCCGAAGGCCGTCGACGCGTGGCGCAAGGCGGAGGCCCAGGCGCTGGAGCTCATCAAGAAGGACCCGAACGCCGCCGCGACCGCCGTCGGCAAGGAGCTGAACCTCACGCCGGAACAGGCCACGCACCAGCTGAGCCAGGGCGTCTTCCTCAACCCCGCGGAGCTGTCGAGCGCCGAGTGGCTCGGCACACCCGGCAAGGTCGGCGGCCTCGCCAAGAACCTGCTCGACGCCGCGCAGTTCCTCAAGGCCCAGAAGAAGATCGACGCCGTGCCGGAACTGTCCACAGTGGAGAAGGCCATCTACAACGAGGGACTCCCCAATGTCCTCCAGCCTTGAGGTCAGCGGGGTCACCCACTCCTACGGCGACGTCACCGCCGTCGGCCCGATCGACCTCGACGTGCCGGCCGGTGAGTTCCTCGTGCTCGTGGGCGCCTCCGGCTGCGGCAAGTCCACGCTGCTGCGCCTCATCGCCGGCTTCGAACGCCCCACCCGCGGCACCGTCCGCACCGGAGGGTCGGCGCCGGTCCCGGGGCGGGGCGCGGGGCTCGTCTTCCAGCAGCCCCGGCTGCTGCCCTGGAAGACCGTGGGCGGCAACGTCGAACTGGCGCTGCGCTACGCGGGCGTTCCCCGGGAAGAACGTCAGAAGCGCGTGCCGCAACTGCTCGCGAGCGTCGGCCTGCACGACGTCGCCGGCCGGCGCACCTGGCAGATCTCCGGCGGACAGCAGCAGCGCGTCGCCATCGCCCGCGCGCTCGCGGTCGACAACCCGCTGCTGCTGCTCGACGAGCCGTTCGCCGCGCTCGACGCCCTGACCCGCGAACGCCTCCAGGAGGACCTGCGCCGCGTCTCCGCGGAGACGGGACGCACCTGCGTCTTCGTCACCCACAGCGTCGACGAGGCGGTCTTCCTCGGCAGCCGCGTCGTCGTGCTCACCAGCCGGCCGGGGCGCGTCGCCCTCGACCTCGACATCGACCTGCCGCGCACCGGCATCCAGCCGGACGAGCTGCGCGGCCTCCCGCAGTATGCCGCGCTGCGCTCCGAAATCGGCCACGCCGTGCGCGCGGCCGCACAGTCCACAGTGGAGGTGTCCGCATGACCGCAAGCCTCGTCCGCCTTTCCCTGGAACCCCTCGGACCGCACTTCGGTGCCGAGGTGCACGGGCTCGACCTCGACCGCGCGACCGACGCCGAGATCGAGGCGGTGCGTGCCACGCTGGTCGACCGCAAGGTGCTCTTCTTCCGTGGACAGACGCTCGACGTGGACGGTCAGATCCGGCTCGGCCGTCGCATCGGCGAACTCACCGCCTCGCACCCGGTCGTCGGCGGCGTCGACGAGGACCACCCGGAGGTGTACGCGCTCGACAGCGCCGACAACGGGTTCGCCGACGTGTGGCACACCGACGTGACGTTCATGCCGCGGCCGCCGCTCGGCTCGATCCTGCGCGCCGTAACGCTTCCGCCCACCGGCGGCGACACCAACTGGGCGGACAGCCAGCTCGCCTACGACTCGCTGTCGGCACCGGTGCGCGACCTCGTCGACCGGCTCACCGCGGTGCACGACGGCAACCGGGAGTTCGGCTACTACCTCGCGCAGCGGCGCGGCGGCAAGGGAAGCGTGTGGGACGGCGAGGTGGTGACCCGCCTCGACCCGATCGAACACCCCGTCGTGCGCGTGCACCCCGAGACCGGCCGCAAGGGCATCTTCGTCAACCCCGGCTTCACGTCGCACATCGTCGGCGTCTCGGAGGCGGAGAGCCGCGCCATCCTCGACCTGCTCTACGCGCACCTGACCAAGCCCGAGCACGTCGTGCGGCACCGGTGGCGGGCGGGCGACGTCGCCATGTGGGACAACCGCAGCACGGCGCACTACGCCAACCGGGACTACGGCGACGCGCGACGCGTCATGCACCGCATCACGTTGCGCGGCGACCGGCCGTTCGGACCCTGAATTCCGGATCCGGCCCCCTCGCTCAGCCGACGTAGCTTTCGGCGAAGTCCTGTGCGCGGGGGCCGGTGCCGGTGATCTGGTTGACGATGGCGCTCCGGACCCGGTCGGAGTACGTGTCGGATCTTCCCGTGCCGATGGCGTTGTGCAGGAGGTCGAGGAAGGACGTGGTGAACTCCTGGGCGCGCCAGACCACGTCCAACCGGGTGGCGGAGTATGCGTTCAGGCGCCTGTCGTCGCCGTGTGCGTACCGGTCGACCAGTCCGAGGGCCAGTTCGTGGGCGTCGCCGAGGGCGAGGTTCATGCCCTTGGCACCGGCCGGTGTCACGATGTGCGCGGCATCCCCGACGAGGAACAGGTTGCCGAAGCGCATCGGTTCGCAGACCCGGCTGCGCATGTCCAGCACGGCCTTCTCGATGATCGGCCCCTCGCGCAGGCACCACCCGTCGTCGGTGGCCAGGCGGCGGCGCAGTTCGGCCCAGATCCGCGCGTCCGGCCAGTGCGCGACGTCGTCCCCGGCCGGACACTGCAGGTAGTACCGGCTCACCTCCGCCGAACGCAGCATGTGCCCGGCGAAGCCGGTCGGGTGCAGCGCGTAGATGATGTCCCTTGTGGACGGTGGCGCCGCGGCGAGCACGGCGAGCCAACCGTGGCCGTGCCGGTACTCGTGCACCGTCAGGGCCCCGGCCGGCACGCTGCGCACCGCGGCCCCGTGCGCGCCGTCGCAGCCGGCCACCACGTCGAACGACATCCCGCCGCCGGCCCATTCGATCCGGGGCGCGGCGTCGAGATCCCGGATCCCCGTCACCGGCGTGTCGAACCGGATCTCGCCGCCGTGCCCGAGGAACGCCGCCACGAGATCCTTCACCAACTCCTGCTGCGGGTACACGTAGTGCGCCCGGCCGCCGGTGAGTTCGCTGTACCGGGCGGTGTGCCGGCGGCCCGCCAGCCGGAACTCGCACGCCCCGTGCCGCACGCCGGTGCGCAGCAGCCGCCCGGCGAGGCCGTACTCGTCGAGCGCCCGGATCGCCCGGTGCTCGATCAGACCCGCCCGGGCCCGCCGCTCGATGTGCGCACGCGAGGCGCGTTCGAACACCACACAGTCGATCCCGTGCGCGGCGAGCACATTGGCCAGCATGAGGCCGGCCGGCCCGGCGCCGACGACGCCCACCCGCGTCATCGCAGCGCTCCCGCACGCGCGTCGACGGGCGGCACGAACGCCGGGTTGAAGCGCTCCACGATGTGCAGCACCGGCGCCCCGCCGTCCAGGATCAGATACGCCTTGAACGCGCACCGCAGCGGCCCGTCGGCCGTCTCCCACGTCGACGAACCGGCGTCCAGCCGTAGCCGGCGGTGTCCCGCGCGGCTGTGGTTCATCGTCGCGCCGATCGGCTCCGGCGAGGTCAGCAGCCGCGGGGCGGCCTGCGGCGAGCCGACCACCACGTTGCGCGCCACCTCGGCACCCGTGCCGGTCACCAGCGCCGAACGCCGCACGATCACCGTGCTCTCCGGCCGGACCCCGAGCGAGTCGCGCACCGGCGCGGACACGTCGTCGGCCGGCCGCGCGTCCACCGCGTCGAGCCGCAGGTGCAGGCGTTCGCCGACCAGCGCCTGCAGCAGAATCGTCGTGGAACCGTCGCTGGCCAGCAGCATCCTGGTGTGCGGCGCCATCAGCGGACGCCGTCCAGCGGCACAGAATTTCCCATGGCGAGCCCCCGTTCCCATGAATTCCCCCGTTAGATGTTCTCCCACGATCGCGTCCGGAACCCGCTTTCTGTCCGCAAGGTGCCGCACCGGGTTGTTCGATCCGGCGACCGCACCGTCACCGACCGATAAACTCCCCGTGTGGACTCCCCCGCCGCGCAGGACGTCACCATCGCCGTCAGGCTCCTGCGCGATCTTGCGGAGTGGCGCCTGGAGCCCGATCGGTGGGACACGGTCTCCCGGTCGATGGACGCGATCGAGGGGGCGCTGGCCCGCGGCGACCTCGGCGCCTTCCGGGAGTCCGTCGCCGGGCTCGGGCTGCTCGGGCCGGGCCGCATCACCCGGCTCGGCACACCGCCCAAGGAACCGCCGCCGCGCCCCGTCCGCGAACGCGCCGACCGCCTCGTCCACGACCTGAACCGCGCCACGGAGCCTCCCCGGAAAGCCACGTGACCGCGCCCCCGATCACCGGCCGCGAACTGGTCGTCCACCTGTACGCGCCACTGGACGGCCCGCACGCCGACGCGGCCTACGGGGAGCTGCTACAGATCTGGGAGCGGTGCCGGACGAACCTGGGGACGACCGAAGCCGTTCCCGGCCTCGCCATCGACGACCGGCTCCCGCCCACCCGGCGGGACCTGCCCGGCGGAAAGGTCGACACCGAGCGGGAGATCGCCGCGCAACGCCACCCGGACCGGCCCCACGAGGTGATCCTCCGCCGGCACCACGACGTGCTGAACCTGTCTGTGGCGTTGGGCGGCGACGCCCCGTGGGACTCGTCGCAGCGGCGGTGGGAGGACGTTCTCGGGCCCTGGAGCGGGGCGTTGCTCGGCGAGGACAGGGTTCTCTGTGGACACACGGAGGTGCCCGTCGCGGACCTCGGCGATGAGCTGCCGCACCGCGACGAACATGTGTACCGGTGGCGGGAGGGCGCCGTCGGGCCGCACGGCATCACCGTTCTCGAGGTCGCACGGTTGCCCGAGACGCGGGCCCGACGCACCCTCGTCGCCCTGGCGCCGCCCGGCCGCGAGGACGCGCTCAGCGCGCTCGTCTGGTCCGACGGCGACGCCGGCATCCCGCCTCTGGCGCGGTTCCTGCTGCACGCCGCCCGGCTGCGCTACGAGCTGCGGGTCTGGGAGGCCGCCGAGGCTCCGGCCGAGGACCGGCTCGTTCTGCTCCACCGCGTCGTCGAGATCGCCGGCGACAACCTGCGGCTGGCGCTACCCGATGACCTTCTCGGTGCCGACGGACCACTCGTCGAGGACGTGCGCCTGGCGGCGTGGGTCACGCGACGGCTGGAGGACGACCGGTTCCGACGCGCTCACGATCCTCACCCACAGAAGGAGAGACCGGTGCCCAACCCACGAGAGGTCTTCGTCATCCACGGCCGCGACGACCAGGCCCGGCGGGCGGTGTGGAGCCTGTTGCAGGCCATCGACCTGCGGCCGCGCGATTGGGAGGAGGCCGTGGGCCGGACCGACAACCTCTCCCCGTTCCTCGGCGACGTGGTGGCGAAGGCCTTCGAGGACATCCAGGCGGCCGTCGCCATCCTCACGCCCGACGACGCCGTGCACCTGCACCCCGAGCTGCACGGGGACCACGAGGACGAGTTCGAGAAGCGGCCGTCCATGCAGGCCCGTCCCAATGTTCTGTTCGAACTGGGAATGGCGCTCGCGCTCCACCCGACGCGCACGGTCATCATCGAGATCGGCTCGCTCAGGCCGTTCGCGGACATCGGCGGGCGCAACGTCATCCGGTTCGACGGCACGCCCGCACGCAGTCTCGCGGCCATCCGCAAGATCTCCGAACGGCTCGGCAACGCCGGCTGTGCGGTGAACGAGTCCGGCACGGACTGGCTCGACACCACGCGCTTCACCGGACTCGACGCCTACAAGCGGCACGCCTGAACGGCCCCACGGTGCGCTACGAACCGGTGCACTACACCATCGTCGCGATGGACGTGGCGAAGTCCGGCGGCCGCGACGACCAGTTGCAGATTCGCATGCGCGCCGACCTGCGCGCAGTCGTCGCGGAGACGCTGGCCCACCAGGGCCTGGACACCGCCGGCATCGCCCACGACGATCTCGGCGACGGGGTGCGCCTCATCGTGCCGGCCCGGGTGACGCCCGCGCTGCTGCTGGACCCGTTCGTGCCGCGACTGGTCGCCCGGCTGCGGGAGCATCGCAAGACGGCCGCCGACGCCGCCCGGCTGCGACTGCGGATGGCCGTCCACATGGGACTGCTGCACCGCGACGGCGACGGGTGGGCCGGCCGGCCGCTGGTCCACTGCGCGCGGCTGCTCGACGCCGGGCCGTTGCGGCGGGTGCTGACCGCCTCCGAACGGCCCGACCTCGCGGTGATCGTCTCCGACGACGTCTACGAGAAGGTCGTGCTGCACGGGTACGGCCTCGACCCGGACGCCTACACGCGGGTGGAGGTGGCCGAGAAAGAGACGACCGCCGCGGCGTGGGTGCACGTTCCCGGCTTCCCGACGCCGCCCGGCCTGGGCGACGAGGAAACCGTGCCGGTGCAACAGCGCCCCGCCGTCCCGATCGGGCCGCCGTCCGCGTCGCGCACACCGCACGCGCCCGGACGGTGGAGGACGCGATGGAAGGCGTTGCTCGCCCGCGACGCCGTCACCCACCGGTTCCACCATCCCGACCTGACCGTGACGGTGCGCACCGGCGACCTCTTCGACGAGGACGCGCACCTCGTGGTCGGGTTCACCGACACCTTCGACACCTCGACCGCAGAGGACCGGATCATCAGTTCCCGCACGGTGCAGGGCCAACTGGTGCACCGCCGGTACGGCGGGGACCACCGGCGGCTGGACCGGGAACTGCAGGCCGCGCTGGCCCGCCACGGACCCGAGTCGTCGGAGAAGCGGGACGCCAAGCGGTGGGGCAAGCTCAGCCGGTTCCCGATCGGCACCGTGGCCGTGCTCGGCCGGCCGGACCGGCACGTGTTCGCGGTTGCCTACGCGCGCATGGGCAACGATCTCGTCGCACGTTCCACAGTGGACGGACTGTGGCTCAGCCTGTCCCGGCTCTGGGACGCGGTCTACGTGCACGGTGGGCGTCAGCCCGTCGCGATGCCGATCATCGGTTCGGGTCTGGCGCGCATCGACCAGCTCACCGCGCAGAACCTGCTCAAGCTCATCCTGCTGTCGTTCGTCGCCCGTTCGAGGGAGCTGCGCATCTGCCCCGAACTGCGGGTGCTGATCCGCCCGGGAGACCGTACGGTCGATCTCCGGGAGGTGCGCCATTTCCTGCAGGGGCTGTAAACGTTGACACGCCCGCGCCGCGGCCTGCGCACGGTGTTCGGGACCGCGCGAGGGCTGCGGACGTTCGCCACGAACGCGCTCGTCGCCTTCGGGCTGGCGTCCACCTCCGTGCAACTCGTCGGCCAACTGCTGCCCGACGTGACCGTCGATCCGGCGTGGTTCTTCGGCGGAACGGCCGTGAGCTGCGTCGTCTGGGGGTTGGTGCGCGCGTACCCGCGCACACACGTGCGCCGCGAACTGCGCCGGCCGGAAGTCGCGATCACGGTGTCGGTCGGGGACCTGATCGGGCTCGACACCGACATCGCCGTCGGGTTCAGCGACACCTTCGACACCTCGACCGACGACGACCTGCCGATCAACCGCGACAGCCTGCAGGGCCAATTGTTGGCGCGCGGGTACGGCGGCGACGCGGCCGCGCTCGACGCCGCCCTCGGCACCGCGCTGGCGGACGTCGGGCCGATCGCCCGGGAGACCCGGCGGGACAGGCCCGTCGGCAAGCTGGAGCGCTACCCGCTGGGAACGGTGGCCGTCCTGCGCAACGGGGGGCGGCGCGTCTACGCCGTGGCGTACAGCCGGATGGACAACGCCTGCGTGGCCCGCTCCAGCGTCACCGGCATCTGGCTGAGCCTCGACAGCCTATGGGAGGCGGTGGACCGCCACGGCCAGCGTGGCCCGTTGGCGATTCCGGTGATGGGACCGGTCCTCGCCCGCGTCGACACACTGCCGCCGGAAAGCCTGCTCAAGATGACGCTGCTGTCGTTCGTCGCGCGTTCGCGGCAGAGCGTCGTGTGCCACGAACTGCGGGTGGTGATCCGTCCCGACGACGCGGAACGCATCGACTTCCTGGAGGTGGCGGCGTTTCTCAGAGGCCTGTGACACGCACCGGGTTCTCCATGGCGGCCTCCGCGTGCCGGACGGCGTTCATCGCCTCGCGGTAGCGGCGCACCAGGTCCGCGTGCCCGAGTGCCGCCAACGCGTCGAGGCGCGCCGTGTCGCGTTCCAGCGCGAGGCTCAGCATCACCGCCCGGCCGGTCTCGACGGCCGCCACCGCCTGCTGTGCACGACCGGCCGCCGCCGCCGCGTAGCCGGCCCGGGCCGCCAACTGGTCGCTGCGCCGCTTCAGCGCCGCCTCGCTGTGTGCCCGGTCCAACTGCGCGGCCGTCAGCCGGTAGAGGGCCGTCACCGCCGACCCGAGCGCCTCCGCCGCCGACGGGAACATCCGCCGCCGCCAGGCCCACTCGCCCCAGTACAGTGCGGCGTCGTACCTCCACGTCCCGGTCTGCTGCGCCTGCGCGGCCACCCTGCCCTGCGCGTCGGCCCGCCGCACGTCGTCCGGATCGCCGGTGCAGTCCGCCCGCATCATCAGGGCGATGGCGAGGCGCGCCTGCGTGACCGCGTGCGAACCGGTCCCCTCGGCCTGCAGGGTCAGCAGGCGGCGGTAGACCGACACGGCCTCGTCGATGTCATCCGCGCCGAGATCCCGCTGCGACCGCACGAGCAGCCCGTCGGCGAAGCTCTGCATGAAGGCGTCGCGGGCGGTCTCGTGGAAGTCGCTGCTGTCCACGACGGACCGGAGCAGGCGCAGCCCCTCGTCGAGGTCGTCGGCGCGGGCGACATCCGTCTGCGCCCGGTCGAGCAGGCACGCGCCGAGTCCCGCCTCCACATGCGGTCGGAACCTCGTACCGGGCAGGGTCATCGCCTCCTCCAGCAGCCGGATCGCCTCGTGGAGGTCGTCGTCGGCACCGGCCACCGACGACAGCCGCCGGTGTCGAGAACGGTTCTGCAGCATGGTCGCCAGCATCGTCAGCAGGCTGGAGCGGTCCGGGTCCCACCGCTCACGGGCCTCCACCGACGCGCGCAGCTGATCGATGGTGCGGTCGAGACCGCTGAGATCGCCGTGCACGAGTGCCTCGACGTTGTCGGCCACCGCATCGGCGGCGCCTTCCCTGAGATAGCGGTAGGGCCCCGGCGTTCGGCCGTCCGGCGTACCCGCCCGCACCTCGGCGACGGCGTACTGATCCGGCGAGTCCATCGCCCGCGTCATGAGGTCGATCTGCTTGCGCATGTCGCGGACGCGGTTCAGCCCGGCCATGAACGGAACCGGCAGGTCGGGGTCCATGCCGTCGAGCAACTCCGCCGAGCGGCGCAGGTCGGCCGCGCCGTCGCGCCGCAGACGTGCCCGGACGAGGAGAACCAACGACAGGTGCATCCGGGCGAGGACGTTCGTCTCCGAACCGGGCGGCGTCGTCGTCAGCAGTTCCTCCGTGAGCCGTACCGCCTCGTCCAGATCGGCGTCGCCGCTGCCGGCGAAATGGCGAGCCGTCCGGGCGGCCGCGGCCTGCACCGTCAGCATGCCGTGGATCTGCGTGCCCGGACGCAACATCGGGAGCCTGTGGTCGAGAATTCCGATCGCGCGGTCGATCGCGTCGCGTTCCTGCGCGGCGACCAACGCGTTGACGAGGGCGGACTCGGCCTGCGCGATCTGCGGGTGATGCGCCGGAATCGCACGCACCGCCGACTCGAACAGCCGCGTCGCTTCCGCAAGCTGCGCGGGGTCGCCCGTCTGTTGGAACGACATCAGCAGCGCCTGTGCCCGCTCGAACGTCGCGGCGACATCGGAACCCGGTCCCGTGGGATACATCGTCGACCTCCCGACGGCAATCGTGGGACACCCACCGATCGGACACCACCGTCCGAAAGGATCGCCGGCCGGCACGGTCGGCTGCGAGAAAATCACCGTACGTCGACCCCCGCAGGAGCGGGCCGCGCTCTCCGCCACGGGTAACGTCTGCGTCGATGACTACCGCGCAGGAACGTGAGGATCTCCGTGCCGCGCGCCGTGTTCTCGACGGCGTGGTCGGTGAGATCAGAAACGTCGACGGGTTCGCGGACTTCGGTACCGCGCCGACCTTCGCCGAGGTGGCCGCGGCGGCGAACACGCTGCCGGTGGTGTATCTGGCGCCGTCCGACGCCGGTGGGTGTGCGCTCGTCGTTCGCAACCGGGGCGCGCGTTCGGTGACCCTTCCGCTGTTGACGATCGATGCCACCCGCGCACGGGTACGCGACTATTTCGCCGCCTACGAACGCTTCCGTGAAAGCGTCGGAAAACCCGACGAGCGGGAAACGACCCGACGGTGGCACCACGCGCTCGACGAGCTCACCCGCTGGTTGTGGGACTCGGTCGTCGAACCGCTGCTGCCGGCCGTGCGCGGCACACCCGACCTGTGTCTCGTCCCCTGTGGACCGTTGGTGCCGTTGCCGGTGCACGCCGCCTGGAAGCCGGACCCGGCACGACCCACGGGCCGGGTGTACTTCGCCGACCTGTTCGCGGTGAGCTACGTTCCCAACGCGCGCAGCCTCGCCGCCACCCGCCACGCCGCACGGCGCCGCCCGCCGCAGCGCCTGCTCGCGGTCGGTGACGTCGATCCCGGCGACCCGGGCGCCCCGTCGATGCGCGCGGAGGCGACCGCGGCCGCGGCGGCGTTCCCGTCGAAGACGGTGCTCCTCGGCGACGAGGCCACCCCGCGGGCGCTGGAGGCGCGCATCGCCGCGGCCGACATCCTGCACCTGTGCTGTCACGGTCGCGCCGATCTGACCCAACCGCTGCGCAGCCACCTGCGGCTGGCGGGCGCGAGCCGGCTGAGCGTCGCCGACATTCTGCGGATGCGCATGCCGACCCGGCTGGCGGTGCTCTCGGCCTGCGAGACGTTCCTGTCCGGTGCCGAGCTGCCCGACGAGATGGTGGGCCTGCCGAGCGCGCTCCTACAGGCCGGTACCGCCGGCGTCATCGCGTCGATGTGGCTGGTCGACGGCGCGCTCAGCGTCGCGCTGACGACACGGTTCTACCGGATGTTCGCGGGTGGGAGCAGGCCGCCGGCGGTCGCGCTCCAGGCGGCGCAGCGGTGGGTCCGGGACACCACCAACGCCGAGAAGGAACAGGCCTGGCAGGCCGCGCTCGACAAGGGCGAGGACTGGCTGCCGCCGGCGACCGGCTCCTATCTGCTGTCCACTGTGGAGTTCGAGGATCCGGTGGAGCGGCGGTACGCGGCACCGCACCACTGGGCGAGTTTCTCCTTCACGGGCGGCTGAGCCGTGGAGGGCTGGTGGCGACAGCAGGCGGTGGCGCTTCGCGCGCACCTCGTGGAGCTGGTCGGTGCCGAGCGGGCCACCGAGGTGGACCGGCGGATCGTCGAGGCCCTGGCGCTGCCGGACGAGGCGCTGGAACCCTTGCTGCGCAGGCTGTTGCGGCAGTACCCGGCGATCTGGGCGTGGCTGGCGAAGCGGCGCGACGCAGGTCCCGTGTACCGCGGCGACGAGGGCGACTCCGCGTTGCCGTCGACGGCCTCGTACCACCTCGTCGCCGACCTGCCCGAACGCCACCCGGTCGGACGCGCGCTGCCCGTGCAGGTGGCGATCCTGCGCGACCCTGACGGCTACCGTTCCGCCGCGCTGCCGTTGACGGTGCCGCCGGAGGGCGTGACGGTGACGCTGATGCTCTCCGCGCCGACGCTCAGCGTCGCGAGCGACCTCGTGCAGCACGTGCGGGTCCTGCCGGGTGCCGACTCCCCGTGGGCCTACTTCGAGGTCTGGGCCACGGTGCCGGAACAGCACCGGTTGCGCCTGCGCGCCTACGTGGGCGGCACGTTCCTGGCCGAACTGAGCGTGCAACTGACCGCCACCGCCGGCGGCCTCTCGACCGGTCACCGGTACAGCACGCCGATCGGGCTCGCGACGCACCCCGACGGCGCCGTGACGCTGGAGGTGGTCCAGGAGCTGAACAGTTACCGGTTCGTGCTCACGGGCGGCGGCGACATCGTGGAGGCGCTCGGCCCCGATCGGACCACCGGCCGGGTCGAGCTGCCGCACGTGCTGGCCGAACTCGACCACGCCGTCAACGGCGCATACGGCGGCGACGCGCACCTGGTTCGCAATCACGTGCGCAACACCGGCGCCTGGCTGTGGAGCGAGGTGATGCCGGCCGCGATCCGGGAACGCTTCTGGCACCTGCTGCCCCGGATGCGCTCCTTCGTGGTGGCGACCGGCCTCGACACGGTGCCCTGGGAGCTGATGCTGCCGAGCGACGAGCACCGGTCGGGTGCGGATTTTCTCGCCGACCTCGTGCCGGTGGTGCGCCGCGCGCCGGCCCAGGGCGCCGTGCGCGGCCTGCCGTTGGGCGAACGGCAATACCTCGCGCAGGATGACGCGCCGGCCGGTGCGCGGGCCGAGATCGAGGCCGTCCGACGGATCTTCGGCGACGACCCGGCCGCGCCGGCCCTGAGCAGCCTGCGCGAGCTCGTGGAGGTCCTGGAGTCGCGCCGGTTCGGGCTGCTGCACCTGGCCTGCCACGCCGGCTCCCGGGACGGCTGGGCCTCGATCGCCCTGCCGGACGGCGAACTGGCGCCGCTGCTGCTGTCCCACGCGGCCGCCACGCGTGCGTTCCGGGAACGGGCACCGCTGGTGTTCCTCAACGCGTGCCGCAGTGCCCCGTCGTCGCCGGAGAACGCCGCGATCGCCGGCTGGGCGCGGGTGTTCATGGCCGCCGGCGCGGGAGCCTTCGTCGGTTCCATGTGGACGGTGCGCTCGGATCTCGCCGCCGTGTTCGCGGACGCGTTCTACCGGGCGTTCACGACATCGAACGTGACGCTCGGACAGGCCACCCAGCGCGCCCGTGCGGAGATCCGCGGCCACGGGTACGACCCGACCTGGCTCTCCTACGCGGTGTGGGGCGAACCGAACGCGACGTTCAGCGGCGCCGCCCGCGCCGGCCGGCAAGCGTTCTGACCATCGAGGCCACTCCGGCGGCGATCTCCCGCTCGGAGGCGACGACCGTCTCGCCCGGCGCGTCGACGTCTGTCGCGATGAGCCGCAGCCGGGCGGCCGACTCCTCGCCAAGGCCGCGCACGATGATGCGGATCCCCCGTTCGGCGGCGCGTCGCGCGGCCCGCTGCGCCGCCTCGACCGGACCGATCTCGCCGTCGCCGAAGACGGCCATGACCCGATCGCCGCTCAACTCGCCGAGTTCGGCGATGCCGCGTTCCAGCGTGGGCGTGACGTTGGTGCCGCCACGGGCGGCCGCCTCCCGCAGGGTCCGCAGCATCCGCGTCGGCTCGCGGGACAGCGGCACGAACGTGTGCACGCCGTGGTTCCACAGCACGAGCCCGATCTCGTAGTGCGCGGCGACGGCCTCGGCCACGAACCGCTCCGCGCCCGCCACCGCGTGATGCAGCCGGCCGGACATGGAGCCGCTGACGTCGATGCACAGGAGCACCTTGCCGATGAACGGTGCCTGCACGGCCGCGAGATGCCGACCGGGCGGGCTCTGCGTGACACCGACTCCCGTGTAGTCGCGACGGATCCAGGTGGACACGGGCACCCCTTACTGTCGAACCGTGAGCCGGGACAGGCCCGTTCGTGTGGTGTCCCGGGTCTCCCGGTCGAGCACGCCGTCGATGTAGGCGGACAGGTGCAGTTCGGCCCCGCTGCGCGGTTCGGTCGCGGTGAGCCCGAGCCGGCCGTCGAGCCCGAGGGAGAGCACGATCCGGATCGGTGAGCCCGCGGGGAGGCCGGGCGGCAGCCCCGACAGTTCCCCGTCGAGAACCCGGCGATTGTCCGCGACCTCGGCGGACGGCACCGCGCCGGCCTGCTCGAACACCTCGATCCGGACCGTGCCCTGGTCGTCGAGGATCGTGGCGACGGTGGCCTCGCCGTCGGTCACCGGCAACGGCGCGTTGCGGTGGATGACGTGCTGGACGAACCGGCGCGTGCCGGCCCGGTCGTCGCTGTCGTGGATCAGCAGCCCGAAGCTGCGCGGCACCACCGAACCCATGGTCGCCGACCAGTCCCGGCGGCGCGGCTCCGCCCCGGACGCCGCGGGCGCGCGCGGCGCCGGCACGGCCTCGGTGCCCCATTCCGGTGTCACCCACGTCGCGCCGGCGAGATGCGCGGCGCGCAGCGCGGCACCCTTCGCCACGGCCAGGTCGGGATCGTGCAGGCTCACCCGCCACCTGAACTCCGCGGCGAGCGCCGCCGCGACCATCGGCATGCGGCTGGAGCCGCCGACCAGGAGACAGCGGGACACCGGCCCGGCACCGGCGGTCGTCAGCAGCCGGTGCACACAGCTGAGCGTGCTGTCCACCAGGTCACGGGTCATCGACTCGAAGTCGGCGCGGGTCACCGGCAGCGTCACCGTGCGCCCGAACCCGCGCAGCTTCACCTCGTGCGTGCTGGTCACGCTCAGCGCGCGCTTCGCCTCCTCGGCGGTGAGCAGCAGGTCGGTCATGAACGCCGCGTCGTCGGCCGGGTCCGTCGGGACCCGCGCCGCGTCGGCGAACCGTTCGAGCAGGTGATCGGCGAGCCGCCGGTCCCAGTCCGCGCCACCCAGCTCGGTGTCGCCGTCGGTGCCGAGCACGGCCGCCCGGCCGTCGAACGTCAGCAGCGTGGCGTCGAAGGTGCCGCCGCCGAGGTCGTACACGACCACCGAACCCTCCTCCGAGAACGGCGTCAGCCCGTAGTTGAACGCCGCCGCCAGCGGTTCGCTGACCAGTTCCCGCACGTCGAGCCCGGCGAGGATGCCGGCCTCCTGGGTGGCCTCACGCTCGCGGATGCCGAAGTAGGCGGGCACGGTCACGACCGCCCGCGCCGGTGTGCCGTCGGCGGGCGTGTGCCCCTCGACGAGCGCGCGCAGGATCAGCGCGGACACCGCCTCGGGCGTGTACTCCGTCCCGTGTAACGTGAACAGGCGGTCCGTTCCCATCTGCCGCTTCACGAGGGACACCACGAGGTCGGGCAGGACCGGCGCGGCGGCCTTGGCGGCGGCACCCACGAGCACCGAGGTCGGCGACTCGAAACACACCACCGAAGGGGTCGACTCCGCGCCGAGCGGATTGCGCAGCACCACCGGCAGGCCGCTGCTGTCCACTGTGGACACCACGCTGTAAGTGGTGCCGAGGTCGATGCCGAGCGGCTGTCCCACCGTCAGCCCGCCTCCGTCCACACGCGCACCACGTCGGCCACGAACGACTCCGCGGAGGTGAGCACCCGCTGCGGCAGTGGTCCGACGGCGACGACGTAGACCACCGCGACGACGGCCGCCACGATGGACAGGCCGATGAGCGCCCGCGCGAACCGGTGCGCCGGCGGCACCCACACGCTCATCGCCGCACCGTCCCCAGGCCGGTCGGGGGAAGCGGCACACGGTCGGTGGACAGCAACCACCGGAAAGGCTCCTCCGGCGAGGGCAGCTCCGCGTGCGGCTTCGCGCTGACGGCGTAGAAGCGCACCTCACCGAAGTCGCGTTCGGCCGTGAACACGAGGTTGTCGAGGCCGTGCTCCACCAACCACTCCCGCACTCCCGCAGGACTGTCGGCCGGCGACGCGCCGGAGGGAAGCTCCGCCATCAGATCCCCCTTCGTCACCACGAATGCCAGCCGTTGCCGCTTCGTGTCGACGGTGTGCGCGCGCAGCCGCTGCACGGTCACGTCGTAGGAGAACTGCGGCTCCTCGGTCGCCGGGTTGGCCCGCGCGAACAGTTCGCCGTAGCTGCCGCCGTACCGGTCCCGAACCTCCGGGACGGAGAACGGGTCGAGCACGAACACGAGCGTGCGCGAACTGTCGAGGTAGACGAGATCGGCGTTCTGTCGGGAGTCGGCGAGCGCCTCGCCGGCCGCGTCGAACACGTGCACCATCGCCCGCCGCCGCCCGCGGAACAGCTGCACCGTCACCGCCACCGGCGGCGCACCCGGGTTCGTCTTCGGCGCCTGCCCGCCGGCGTCCACGACGTTGCTGTACTCGCGGAACACCCGTTCGCTGTGTTCGTCGGCGAGCGCGACCCGCACCCCGCCCCGACCGTCGGCGCGCACCAACGGCACCAGGCTGGCCATCAGGAAGTGGGTCTTCCCGGCGGACGCGGCACCGAAGACCGGCACCCGCACGTCGGTGTCGACCGCCGCGCCGCGCGGCAACGGTTCGGTGCACCGGGGACAGCACGCCTGCATCGCGAACGCCGCCCGCAGCACCGTCGTGGGCAACCGCCGCCCGCACCCGCACCGGCGCCACAGCACGCCGAGCCGCCCCGGCCGGACGTCGCGGTGCAGATCCTTTCCGCCGAGCCGGTCCGATCCCCCGTGCGCGCCCGGACAGCGGTACGCGGGGATGCGGCTGAACTCGTAGCAGCGCGGGCAGGTTCCCCCGGCGCGGAACACCGTCTGCCACGTCCGGTCGGCGGCGCGCAGCAACCCCGCGACCAGCAGCCCGGCCGTCCACGCGACGACGGTGACGACCGCCGTGACCGCGGCGGCGAAGGCCGCACCGGCGGCCACCCCGGCCGTGAACGCCACCATCGCGACCCCGGCCGGCAGCAGCAGCGGCCACCCGAAGACCCACAGCCACGGCTGCCCGAGATTGCTCGTGGCACCGTCCCACGTCGCGGAGACCATCGACGTCAACCGGGACGCGGCCGTGCGTGCGTCGAGCCCCACCTGCGCCACGAAGTACTGCGGCCACGCCAGGTCGCGTCGCACGAAGCGGTCCCGCCGCTGGCGCGGCAGTTGCTTGGCCGCCGCCTGAACGGGTGTGCGCACGGCACGGACGGGACTCTGACCCGCCAGCATCACGCAGACCACCACCAGGGCCGCCAACAGTCCGGCCGTCAGCCCGAGCCCGGCGCCGATGAGGGACAGCGGCGTGCTGACGTACACCAGGGCGAGCGCGCTGACGTAAAGGTAGACGCAGATGGCGACGAGTGCGGCGATGGCGCCGAAGATGTATGCCACGTCAGCTCTTTCCTCCGAGGGGCCACAGCCGGCGCCGCGGGGCGCTCTTCGCGCGTTCGCACACGTCCGTCCACAACAGCGGCCAGGATCCGCCGAGCTTCTCCACCCGTGACGTGAGCGGCTTGATCCGCCGGTCGGACATCCCCGACACCGCCGCGACCAGCCGCCGGTCGAGGAACTTCGCGTCGGGGTCGGCCAGCGACCCGGACAGGTAGAACATCGTGACCAGGTGGATCCCCGGGTCGCCGGAGTCCGCGCGGCGCAGCAGTCCGTCGATGTATCGCCCCCGCACCGCGTCGGGAAGCGCGCGCACGATCTCGAACACCAACTCGGGCGAGCGCATGGCGAGCATTGCCTCGACCAGCCGGTCGCCGTGCAGCCGCACCAGCCGGTCCTCGTAGGTGCGCAGATCGTCGGCGTACTCGGCGATCATCGTGCGGCTCGGTTGGCTCGGCAGGTTGTCGCAGAGGTAGCCGAGGCGCTGGTCGCCGTGCAGCAGCGCGGCCAGGTCCTCCGGCGGGTGGAACAGCCCGCAGCGCCACAGCGTGCGGCCCAGTTTCAGATGGTCGCGACGCAACGGATCGGACTTTCGCAGCGCGTTCGTGAACCGGGCGAAGACCTCCGGCGGCAGCGGCGGTCCCTGCGGCAGCATCTCGCAGAGGCGCCACAGTTCCTCCGTGGTCGGCTGGTGCCGGCCCCACAGCGCACCCGCCGCCGCGCGCACCGCCGAGTAGGGCTCCGTGGCGGTGGTCGCCTGGCGCAGCACGCTTTCCGTGAGGGCGGCCCGTTCGGCGGGCGAGCCGCCGTGCATCGCGGCCGCGAGAACCGCGTCCGCGAGCGGACTACCGGGTGTGCGGTGCTCGTCGATCAGCCGGCGCCACCACCGGTCGGCGACGTCGTGCGCATATCCGCGCAGTACCAGGAGGTTGAGCTGTTCCAGCAGGATGTTCTTGAACTCGTGGCCGCGCGGCCACGCCGACGGGTCGTAGCCGAGCCCCGGTTGGCCCACCCAGTCGTCCACGAACCGGTTGGCCTGTTCGCCGAGCCCTTCGAGGTCCACGGAGAGGCCGAACCGCTTCGCCACCCGCAGCACCGCCTCGAAGGTCTCGGTGGGCAGCCCGGCGCGCAACGTGTCGTCCACCAGCCGCTGCGCCTCGTCCTGGTGCGTGGCGTCCCAGGTTCCGGCCGGCAGCGCGGGCAACGGTGCGGCCTCGACCTCCCGCGTGCGTTCGGCGAGTTCGAGTTCCTTGCGGATCAGCGCGATCCGGACCGGCGCCACCCGGTCGGCCGGAACCTGCCCGCTCACGGCGACGGCGTCGAGGGCCCGCAGGGTGTCGAGCGTCCACCGCTCCACCTGGGAGGTGAGCCGGTCGACCAGCACTCCCCGGTGCGCGCCGAGCAGATCGGCCGGGGTGTCGCGGAGCCAGGCGACAGCGACCTCGGCCTCCGCCTCCGCGTCTCCGTCGGACACCGGCCGGTCGGGCAGCATCATCGCGCGGCCGAGGCCGAACGCCCGCCGCGAATCGACGATTCCGGTTCCGGCGGCCAGTTCGACGATGTCGACCACGTCGAACGGGTCCTCGTTGACGAACAGGTCGACCCGTTCGCGCACGTGCGCATCGGCCCCGACCGGTGTCCACCCGCCGTCGACGAGGTCGAAGACCACGTAGCCGCCGTCGTCGCCGACGCGCACGGAGGTGCTGTTCCAGGCGGGGTGCACCGCCACCACGGGCTGCACGGCGTACGCGGGATCGGTGCTGAACACCTTGAACCCGACCCGCAGCGCGTGCTCCTGCGGCATCAGCAGCGTGGCGGCGATCAGCCAGTGCAGCACCGCGTCCGGTTCCTCGGCGATGAACAGGACCCGCCGGCCGTCCGGGGCGTGCACCCGTTCCAACGCGGACAGCAGGGCCGAGAGCCGCTGCGCGCCGTCGGGCTCGGCACGAACGAACTCCTGCGCCGCCACCGCGTCGATCGGACCGGCCTCCCAGTCGTCGGTCAACGGCGGGCACTCCGTCGACGGAGCCGGCTCGTCCCTCCAGAACGGCGCCCCGAACAGCTGCGCCGGGCGCACATGGCGGTACGCGGCCGGGTCGCGTGCCACGACACTGTGGGTGAGCTGGTTGCCCTCGCGCCCACCGTTGGCCTCCCGGCCCAGGTACACACCGGCGCCCGTCGCGAGCAGTCCGTCGGCGACGTGTGCGAACGAGCGCGGGTACTCCGCCACCGGCCGGCGTGCGCGCATCCACGACGACGGCGGTTCGTACAGCAGGCTGCGCTGCACCACCGACATGGCCTCCCGGTCGGCGTCCGGTGAACGGGCCTGGAACTGCAGGCCCGCCGTGCCCTGCAGACCCTGTCCGGGACGGCAGTCGGTGTAGATGAGCGTCTCGAATCGGGCCGACGGGGGTGCCGTCATCTCGTCCGCCTCTCTCAACCCTGGCGCTGACGCGGGATCACGTGGAAGCGGCTCAGCAGCCACAGCAACGGTTCGGCGACCCGGAACGGGCGCACCCCGCGAGGGTCGACCTGGCCGTGGACGTAGTCGGGCGGCGCACCGAGCGCGGAGACCGCGAAGTAGCGGAAGTCGCTGTAGTTGAAGCGCAGATGCGTGTCGATCCCGTCAGCCTCCCAGCTGTGCAGCAGGGCGCGGATCTGTTCGTCCGTCTCCTGGCCGGCGGCGTCGTCGTAGGCGCCCTTCACCGGTGTCTGGCGCAGCAGCGGGTGATCGGGCCCGAGCACGTCGAAGAACGCGTCGATCTTCGCGAACGCCACCGCCAGCGGAATCTTGATGCGGCGGCCGGGTTTGATGCCGTGGCTGGACCGCAGTTGCTCGGTCACCCTGTTCACCACGTCCACAGTGGACTCCTTGGAGACGATCGCCTCCTCCGGAAGCCGCAGCCGGTCCCGCGCCTGCGGGATCATGAACGGGTCCAGCAGCAGGATCAACGCGTCCGCCGCGCCGAGATAGGACAGGTTGTACGTGGTCTCCTGGGACGTCAGGTCCTCACCCGCGGTGTCGTAGAACGACAGGTACGTGGTGCGGTAGCGCCGCAGCACGCCGGCCGTCCGATGCTCCTGGCGCCACTCGAACACCGACGGGCGGCGGCGCCCCTCCGTGGCCTGCGCGGTCTGCTCCACCAGCCGGTGATCGCGGAAGATCCGATCCACCGCCAGCCCGTCCTTGCCGCTGCTGCGCTTGCCGGCCTCGTTCAGCCGCACGTCCGCCCCGAACTGCCGGCGCAGGTCGTTGAGGAGCGCGTGGCTGAGGACGTTCAGGAAGACCGTCTTGCCCGTGCCCTTGGCGCCGACCATCGCGATCAGCGGGCTGGACGCGGCCCCGAAGTTGGACGACAGGTGGCTGTGACAGCACGGGCACACCCGGATCCCCGACTCGGCCCCGCACTTCGGGCACGACGCCTTCGTCGGCCAGAACGGGCTGCGCGTCGGCGCGCCGAACGCGGGCCGCACCGGCTCCCGGTCACCGATCTCCGCCACGCGCTGGTCGTCCACGGCTAGCCCGCAGCCGCTACGGCCCGGCGAACCACGCCCGGTGCACTGGTACCACAGCCGACCGCCGTCGACCCGGTGGTAGCAATAGGGGCACGCGACTCTGCTCATTCACGACACCTTCAGCTCGGCGACGGGAGGGTCCACAATGGACACCGTGGCGGGGCGCAGGACGAAACAGCGCAGCCAGTACGGGCGACGCAGGTGCGACGGCAGCTCGACGTCGAGGTTCAGGGGCACGTCCCGGGTGAGCCGCAGGCCGCTGAAGCGGTCGATCTCCACGCCGTCCTCGGGCCGCAACGGCATCACCGCACCGACGGCGCTCACCAGCACCAGTTCGACGTCGGCGCAGTCCTGCGCGGCGGTCACCACCAGGACGCGCCGGCGCGACCAGCGGGCGCGCAGTTCCTTCAGGCGCACGAGCGCGTACCGCAGCTGCGTCGGCCGGCCGTCGACGGAGACCTCCGCCGGTGCCGACATCGACTCACCCGTCGGGCCGATCGTCACCGAACGCACCGTCGCCGTACCGCCGCCCGCGCCGACGGCGAGCACGCAGCCGTCCCCGTCGACGTACTGCGCCCGACTGACCCGCCGCACCTGGCGCGGCACGTCGACGGAGTTCCACTCGACCTCGGCCATGCGCACCTGCTCCGGCCACACCCAGGTCAGCACCACCTGGCCACCGGCGCGGCGGGCGTGCAACTGGCGGATCGGGCTGGTGTGCGCCAACTCGACCGCACGGCCCACCACGGCACCGGTGCCACCGAACGCGAACGGCACGTAGACCTGGGGGCCGTTCGGCACGTCCGCGTCGAGCACCGCCCGGTCGCCGTCCACCACCGGGGTGCCCGCGACGTCGCGCCCGAAGCGGTCGAGGTCG
This sequence comes from Virgisporangium aliadipatigenens, assembly GCF_016863615.1. Lineage (GTDB taxonomy): Bacteria > Actinomycetota > Actinomycetes > Mycobacteriales > Micromonosporaceae > Virgisporangium > Virgisporangium aliadipatigenens. Next base: position 67,879 of record NZ_BOPF01000020.1, read on the forward strand.
GGCAGCGGGACCAGTTCGCCGGCCTCCCAGGTGGGCATCCGCGAGGCGTAGCGGATCCGCACGTTCCCGGCCGCGGCCGGCCAGGACAGGCGCACCCGCGCGGTGTCCCCGCTGACGGCCAGCGGCACCGCCGTCAGGTCCAGCACCGGCTGCGCGGCGGCGCGCGGCCACGCCGACACCACGCTCATCGGCGCGGTCACCTCCGTGCCGGCCGCGTCCCGGTACACGGCCACGAGACCGTAGAAGTACTGCTGGCCCTCGACCACGCCGCGATCCACGAACGACCCGTCGGCGCAGCTGACCGCGACCCCGTCCGCCGGACCGGTGGGCGCGCGGCCCTGAGTGCGGCGCACCCGCACGGCCACCGCGTCCGGGTTGACCGTCCACGACGCGGCGATCTCCGTGGGTTGGGCGTGCAGTCGCACGTTCTCCACCGGCGGGACGACCCGTGCCCGCGCGGTCGCCGGCCGCGACGGGGCCGTCCCGCCCGCCGTCACGGTGAAGACGCCGTAGTGCAGGTCGCGCGCGGGCGGCGCGGAACGGTCCACGGCGTTCGTCGACGCCGTCTCGCGCACCCGCGTGCCCTCCTGCGGGGACCGTGGCGCCCGGCCCTCCGCACGCACCACCACGTACCGCGCGTCGCGGACCGCCGACGCCGACGGCTGCCAGCTCAACCGCACCTCGCCACCGGCTTCGACGACGCTCAGGTCGCGCGGCGGGGCGGGCGGGAGGAGTTCGACCCTCGTCGCCAGGTCCTGGTCGTCGGCCGCGATACGGGCCGCCTCGCGCAGCAGCCGCTCCGCCTCCTCGTCGCGCCGGTCGCGCAGCGCCGCGTCGGCGTCGCGCATGAGGCGCCGCATCTCGTCCGTGCGGCCGCGCACCGCCTGTTCGACGTCGGCGCGTTCCGGGTCGCTGACCGGCAACGCCGACAGGGCCTGCTGCGCCGCCAGCAGCTGGCCGTCGGCCAGGAGGTCACGGATCCGGCTCGCGGCGTTGTCCACCGGTTCCAGGCCGGTGGGCAGGCTGACCACGATCAGTTCCGCATCGGGCCGGGTCAGCCCGAGCCGGGTGGCCTGCGTGACCAGCATCGGGCCGTCGAGCCCCTGCGAGCGGTCGGCCACGAGACGCTCGACGACCTGGTACAGCGCCACCGTGCGCAGGTCCGCGCCGGCCTTCAGGCCGGTCGACAGGACGCGCAGCGCCGCCTTGCGGGCCCGCACCGTGGCCGAGTCGGCGGAGCGTTCGAGCGCCGCCACCCGGGCCTCGACCGCCGCCGCGTCGAGCCGCGGCTTCGGCCCGCCGGCCACGGTGAACGCGCGGGCCAGCGTGAAGGGACGGTCGAGGTCGGGATGGACGAGATGCACGACCGTGTCCGCGCCGATCTCCCGCATCCGCTGGAGCAGGCCGCGAAACGCCGTCCGGTCCAGGCCGCTCTCCGTGGGCAGCGACACCGCGTCGACGACGCGGACCTTCGCCTGCCGGGCCGCGCGTTCGACGGCCTCCGCCGGCACCGCGCCGTAGTGCGTCACGATCCGGTCCAGCTGCACCCGGGTGATCAGCCCCATTCCGCCGAACGTCCGGCGCAGGTCGGCGGCGAGTTCCTCCACCGCCTGCTGTTGGGCCACCGACTGGCGGGTCGCCTGTCCCGCCCACCACGACGGGTCGTGCAGCTGTTCGCCGGCCGTGCGCCGCAGTTCCTCGTCCGCCGCCAGGAGCTGCTTGCACACGCGGCCGCCCGAGTCCGCGCCGCCGGCCTTCTGGTTCCAGAACGCCCGCAGCCGTCGCAGGTGCGCGCGCAGTTCCTCGGCGCCCATGCCGGGCTCCACGGCGTACCGGCGCAGCAGGTCGTCGTCGGAGAGGCGACCCTGCCGCCCGCGCAGGGGCCTGATCACCTCCTGCTCGTACCGCTGCGGATCGAACGCCATCGCTCAGGCTCGCACTGCGATCGCGGAGACCGCGGACTGCGCCTCGGCGACCTCGCGTTCGCTCATCACGCTCACCCGCACGTTGATGGTGAGATCGCGCCCGCTCACGGGTTCCCTGGCGGTCACCGTCAGCAGTCCTTCGCTGTCGACCTGCATCGCGATGTTGATGGCTGAGTTGCGCGGCAGGTGCGGCAGGCCGGTGATGCTGCTCGTACCGCCGTCGACCTGCTTGTTGGCGTCGAGGTCGCGGCTCTCCTCGCCGCCGGCCTGTTCGAACAGGGCGATCTCCACCTCGGTCTGCCCGTCGACGACCGTGCCCGCCTCCAGCGGTCGGATGCCGCTCGGCAGCTTCTCGTCGGCGTGCACGAGGTGCTCGATGTAGCTGTACCGCTCCGGGTCGCTCTGCCACGTCGGGTCGTCGGTGTCCACCAGCCGCACGCCGAACGCCTTCGGCAGCACGTTGGTGATCTCCTTCTCGGCCAGGCGCGCCAGCGCGTCCGCGTCGACCCCGGTGCGCTGGGCGAGCGCGGCGACGGCCTCCCGGCGTTCCTCCTCCGTCGGCGGCGTGGAAGTGTTGTCGCGCGTACCGTCCCATTCCCACACCGCACGGCTGAGCGCGAACTTCGCCGCGCCCTTCGCCACCGCCAGATCCGGATCGTGCAGCTTCGGGTCCCAGCCGTACTTCTCGGTGAGGGCCGCCCGCACGGCCGGCATCCGGCTGGAACCGCCCACCAGCAGCACGTCGTCGATGTGTCGCGCCGGGTCGGTCACGCCGAGCTTCGCGGCCAGCTTGTCCAACGTCCGGTCGGTGTAGCGCAGCGTGCTCTCCAGCAGGTCGCGCGTGATCCGTTCGAACGTCTCGCGGGTCACCTCCACCATCCCGACGGCCGCGCCGAACCGGATCGGGAAGCTGCGGCTGTTGGCGGCGGAGAGGTTCTGCTTCAGTTCCTCTACCTGACGGCGCAGGTCCTGGATGAACTGCCGGTCCTCGCGCGGATCGTCGTCCGGCGCCGCCTTGCTGATGAACTCCTCGAGCACGTACTCGGTCAGCCGGTCGTCCCAGTCGACGCCACCGAGCTCCTGGTCGCCGTCGGTGCACAGCACCTCGATCGACTTCGCCGCGATCCGGATGACCGTGGTGTCGAACGTGCCGCCACCGAGGTCGTACACGAGCACCGTGCGGTCCTTGCCGTCGTCCGTGACGTCGTACTGCAGCGCGGCGGCGACCGGTTCCGGCACGATTCCGATCACGTTCAGCCCGGCGATACGGCCGGCGTTTCGGGTGGCGTCGCGTTCGAGCATCCCGAAGTACGCGGGCACGGTGATGACGACGTCCCGCACCTCGCGCCCGGTCTCGGCGGACGCATCCTGGGCGAGTTGTTTCAGGATCAGCGCCGAGATCGACTCCGGTGTGTGCGACTGCCCGTCGAACTCCCAGCTCAACTCGCGGCCCATGGACCGCTTCACGCGTTCGACGACCCGGTCGGGATACATCATCGCGACATTCTTCGCCTGCGTGCCGACCACGACGTTTCCCGGTCCCTCGAAATACACGACGGACGGTGTCGTGTCCTTTCCTGACGCGGCGTTGCGAACAACCGCCGGCCGCCCGTACTCGTCCATGTAGGCGACGACGGAATAGGTGGTGCCGAGGTCGATACCGAAGTAGGCATCGGATTGGCCGGTGTCCGACATTGTTCTCCTCGAACGGAAGTTTCCGGGGATGGGGTCAACCCCGGTCTGGCTCGATCGGATCCTCGGGGCGCGACGGCTCGACCGGCTCGGTCCACCGGTACACGCGAACCGTCGCCGGCAATGTCACCCGCTCGGTGGCGGTGTCGACATAGCCGTCCGCCGTCACGGCCGCGACGGTGCCGTCGGCCGCGCGGTCCCCGGTCGGCTCGATCCCCACGACGCGGTGTGCCGCCGGGTCGAACGGTAGTCCCAATTCGGGACGCACAACACGTACTCCGCCACGTTCGAGCGTCAATTCGACGCTGGAGGCGTAGGAACCGAGCAGATCGGCCACCTGTCGCGTGGACAGCTGACGATCGCCGGCGCCGGCGAGGAGTTCGTTGCGCAGCCGTTGCAGATCGGTCAGGATCGGCCGCAGCAGGAGGGCGAGTTCGCCGGAGCGCAGCCGTTGGTTCTCGGCGTGCAGGCGGTCGATGATCTGTTCGCGGGCGGCCGCGCGCGCGTTTCCCGCGACGAGTTGATCGCGTATCTCGGCGAGCACCGCCTCGATCTTCTCCGTCGGTACCTGCTCGGGCGGGGAATCCGCCTCCGGTTGGACCGGAATCCACGCGGTGACGTCCTCGGCCGGCAACTGATCATTTGCGACGTCGGTGGTGTGATGATCGTTCACAGATCCCTCCAGGTGCCGCCCAAGAATGATCACGCGTCATTCCGTGTGGTCGCCGAATCACCGTAGCCATCGGCACCGCCACGGTCCACACACTCAGCGGCGGCTTGACCTTTCGCCATTCGGATGACTACCGATTCCGTTGTCCGTGGCCTATTCGGCCGATGCGGACATACACTCGGGCCACGTTCCACGGACGCGTGAACGGTTGTCGTACGCCGACGCTCGTGCGATGAATGGTGTCGCAATCACCGCCACGGGAGGACGACACGTTATGTTCCGGTCTCCGTCGACGCGACTGTGGAGCGGGATCTGCGCCGCCGCCATCGCGGCCGTCATCGGGTTCGGCCCGCCCGCATCCGCCGCGCCGTCGCTCGAGGACGTGTACCGACAACTCGGCATCGACCGGATCGGCGCCGAGTACGTGGTCGTCGTCGACACGTCCGCGTCGATGCGCGCCGGCGACCTGTACGAGTCGGTCCGCGGCAGCCTGCGCGAGTTCTTCGCAGCGCTGGCTCCCGACGACCGGGTGAGCCTCATCGCGATGGCCGACCGAGCCACACCCCTGTGGGAAGGTGCCGTCGGACGGGCCCCCGGTGAGATCGTGTCCCGGCTGCCCGCGACGCCCGACGGGGCGTTCACCGACATCGGCGCCGGGATCGACGCGGCTGTCACGTCGCTGGAGAAGAGAAGCACGGCGCAGGTCGCGGGCGTCGTCCTGCTCACCGACGGCCGGCACGACCCGGCCGCCGGAAGCCCTTTCCCGCTCACCGAGGGCTTCGCGTGGCAGGAGCTGACCGCACGCGCGGCCAAACTCCCGCAACGGATCAGCTCTTTCGCGGTGCAGCTGCGTGGCGCGGACGGCGCGGCGTTGCTGGGGAAGGTCTTCCCGTCGACGCAGGTGCTCGACCCGTCCGACGTCGACCGGCTGACCACCCGGCTCGGCGCGCCGAAGGCCGCCGTGCTGGCCGACAAGGCGCGCAGTCTCCTCGCCGCCGACCTCGCCGCGACGGTCTCCGTCGAGTGGCCGGACGAGGTGCGCTCCCTGGGCGAACACACGGCGCGCCTGTCGGTCCGGGTCCGTTCGTCCGCCACGCGCCTTCCCCTTGAACTGAGCGCGATTCGCGTCAGCAGTTCGGCTCCGGGAGTGCGGGTGCGCGCACCGGAGGGAACCGTCGAGGTACCGCCGGGCGGGACCGCCGAGGTGCCGCTCGACATCGAGTGGGACGCGGGCGCGCTCTCCTGGAAGCCGTGGCACGTCGAGAAACGCGCGATTCCCCTTCGCCTCGGGGCCACCGTGTCCACGCCGTGGCACGAGCCGCTGCGGCGCGATCTGGCGCTCACGCCCGCGCCGACGCTCACGGGCGCCGAGGTGGCCGGGACGGGCAGCGCCCAACGGGGCAGCGGACAGTTCTGGCTGTTGGCGATCGCCGTCCTGGCGGTGTGCATCATCGCCGCGCGGCGCTGGCGTTGGATCCGCCTGCACCCCGTTCCCGGCGGGACCCTCGTGGCGACACCGGCGGGAGCGGACCGCAGCGGCGGAAGCGTGCCGCTGCAACGCCGGCGGATGCCGATCAGCGCCGCGAAGCTCGGGATCAGCGGCTCCGGTGCCGTGGCGGGGCGGCGGGCCGGTGCGCGTTCCGAGCCGTACCTGGAGATCAGTTACAGCCCGGACGGCACGCCCCAACGGCTGGACACCCGGACGTGTCCACCGGACGGGTCGGTCTCCTTCGACGACGTACGATTCGAGTGGCGTTCCTGAACGGATCACGATCGGTCGAGCGCGCGGGCCAATGCGTCCGGGTCGATCCTGGCACTCTGGAACTCCGACAGAACGATCCACAGTTCGCGGCAGACCGGGTTGTCGGCACACGCTCGGACGAACGAACGCACGATCATCTCCAGCAGGTCCTGAAGGTCGAGGGTGTCCAGCCGCGAACGCCCCGAACCGACCAGCGGCATCGCCAGTTCCGCGAACTGCCCGTGCCGGTGGGCCGCTTCCCACACCCGGTCGAGGCTGTGCGCCAGGTGCTCCGGACTCGAACGGGCGACGAAATCGTTCCCCATCCGGCTGTACGCCACGCAGAAGATCCGCCGGTCCCGTTCGCGCACCACGGCGACGGTTCCCAGCGCGTAGCGGATCAGCTTGCCGGCCGGCTTGTCGGCACGCTCCTCACGGGCGACGTGCGGTTCGTCGCGCAGCGCGCGCCGCAGGTGTCGGTCGAGCAGGCCGCGGTCGTTGCCGTAGATCCTGCGCAGCAACTGGCCCTGCATGCTGGCGGCCGAGATGATCCGATCGTCATGCGTGGACGTGTCGAACGTGTCGGTGAACCCGATGACGAGGTCGGCGTGGCGCAACGCGAACAGGTCGCCGACGGCCAGGTGCAGGATTGTGCCGCGCCGCGCCAGCCGGTGCCGCAGCAGGACCCGGGGCATCGACGCGTCCCGCCGCGCGATCTCGCCCCGTGCGGCGAGCGCGTGCGGGTCGTCCGGCCGTTCGGCGAGCATCTCCTCCGCGAGGGTGCGCGCCTCGGTGTACCGGCCCAGTGCCAGGTGTGCGTCCAGCAGCCGTTCCCGCAGCGCGGCGCGGTCCTGCGCCAGTCGTGCCACGAGACGTAATGCCTCGGGTTCCTCGCCGAGTTGCAGCGGCGCGCCGTCGGGCCACAGGCGTAACGCCTCCCGGCAGGCCTTGAGTGTCTCCTCGGCGGAACGCCCGTCGGCCGATGCCAGTTGCCGGAAATGCCAGAGGTCGACGTCCGTGGCCGCGAGATCGAGTCGATAGGCGGTGGACGACGACGCCTCGGTCAGAATCACCACGGAGCCGTCGCCCGGCCGGCTGGGATCGAGCAGCCTGCGCAACTCGCTGATCCGGCGCTGCACCAGTGTGCGGTGCGGCCGCCGGATGGTTCCCGGCGCGCCGGCCTCCCACACGTCGCGATACAGCCGATCGGTCGAGGTCGGCTGCGGTCCCGCGCGCACCAACCGGATCAGCATCCGTGCGGTCAGCGGCGGGAGCCGCACCGCGCGACCGTCGACCTCGACCGCGAACCGTCCCAGCACGAAGATGCGCACCCGCGGCATCACAGCCCCCTCCCAAAGGGGTGACCCGGAGCATTCAGCGAAGCAGATCGGAAGCAGAACCGCCATTGAGTCGGAAGCGCGTCGCCGGTGTGCTTGACCGGATCAATGTGCCGGACAGGAGAACGCGATGCGCGACGTCTTTCTCGGGGACAACATCAACGGCGACAAGGTCGGCGGTCACAAGTTCGTGCTCGGCGCGCGGGAACCCACGCCGTCCCCACGGGTGATTCTCGTAGCCTCCGCCGACCCGCTGCGTTCCTCGCACACGCGACTCGACGAGGAACAACGGGCGATCGTCCGCGCCGTCACCATGGCTCACGCGCACGAACGCCTCACGGTGCGGGGCATCGGCGCGGTGCGCTTCACGGACCTCCGTTCGGCGCTGCTCGCCTCCCGCCCGACGGTGCTGCACCTCAGCGGTCACGGCACCGCACGCGGCGAGATCGTATTTCTCGACGACCACGGGCTGCCGCAGACGGCTCCCGCCGCGGTGCTCACCGGACTGTTCCGGATCCTGCGCGGCGAACTGCGGTGTGTCGTCCTCAGCGCGTGCTTCACCGACGCTCAGGCGGTCGCCGCCGCGGCGCACGTGCCGTGCGTCGTCGGCATGTCCGGGCGGGTCGCCGACGCCGACGCGATCCGTTACACGGCGGCGTTCTACGACGGCTTGGCGCACGGCGGCGACGTGCGGACGGCACACGAACTCGGACTGCTCGAGCTGGAGCGGGAGCGGCTGGGGGAGCACTGTCCGCCGGTGCTCGTCGCCGGCCGCGGCGTCGCCGAGAGCACATTCATCATCGACCCCCTACCGGATGAGGAACGCCGATGACCCATGGAAGTGACAAGATCCAGGTGCGGGTCCACAACCGCATCCTGTGGGTGGGCGATGACGCGTATCCGCTGCCGAACATCGCGTCGGTGCGGCCGAAGACCATCGTGCCGCGCCGGTGGGCCGCCGTCCGCGAGTTCGTCGTGCGGGTCGCGCGCCCCGCCGGCTACATCGCCGGCGGGACGATCGTGCTCGCCTGCCTCGGCGACAAGGCGCCGTTCGCGCTGCAGCTCGCACTCGCGCTCGTCTCCGGGATCGTGCTGGCGCCGCACGTCGTCCGGCTGGTCCGCCGGCTGCGGCAGCCCTGGCTGTACGCCCTTCTCATCGGAGTGGGGAGCGGGCAGACCGCGTTCGTCATCAACTCGGATCGGGCGATCGTCCACGATTTGATGGAGCGCATCGTCCATGCCGTCAACCACCCCACCGCCGAGTTCTCCGTCACCGTCGAGCATTGGGGCGACTGGGTGCTCGGCGACAAGATCGGAGGCGACAAGGTGGGCGGCGACAAAATCGAGATGCCGTCCTGAAGCGGCGCGGTCAGAGTCCCCCGCACAGCACACCGAGCAGCACCAGCACGACGCCGAAGACGACGCCGACGGCCAGCGACACCGGTTCCAGGACGCCGCGCGCCAACAGTCGCGCCGCGAAGGCACGGGGCAGGGGCGGCTCCGGCGCGGGCCGTCGCGCGACCGGTGCGGGATCGTCGGCGAGCACACCCTGGTCGCGCACCCATCGCAGGCCGAACGCCGGCAGCAACGGTTGCAGGGCCTCGCGTTCGGCCGCGTACCGGGCGAGCGCGCGGGCGGTGCCGACGTCCGCCCGTTCGGCGAGCCGCGCCACCTCCGGGACGCCGTGTGCGGAACCCAGGTCCGCCGCGGTCGCGTACCGCACGAGCGTCTCGTGCGCGCTCATCAGTTCGAGGCGGGACGGCTCACGGTCCGGCGTCGGCCGCAGCGCACCGGTCAGCGTGGCGGCCCAGCCCCGTTCCCCGGAAAGGAAGTCGCGTACGAGCCGGCGGTCGTCCACGGACGCCGCCGCCCCGTTGCGACGCATCTCCTCCAACAGCGTCAGCGCCTCGTCCCGGCGGACCGACCGACGACGCAACCCGCGCACAAGCTCCGCGCCCGGCCCGGCGACCGCGCCCGGAGTCTCCGGTGCCGACGACGGTGCGCCGCACGATACGTCGGGTCGCGGCGGCGCGTCCCACGGACCTCCCTCTTTCGGGAACGTCGATGCGCCCGACCACTCGACGGCAGGCACCGTGACGGTCGACGGCGGGCGGGGTGCCGGCGCGACGCCCGGTTCCACCGCCCACTGCCCGGACGGCTCGGCACCGACACGCAGCGCGCGGCTCAGCACCGACACCCGGCCCGCGACGGTGTCCGCGTCGAACACCCCGACGTCGCGCAGGCGCGCGGAGAGCGCGGACGCCGGTTCACCGCACCACTGGACGAGCCGGCGCGCCACGCGAACGTAGTCCTCGCCGACCTCCTGCCCCTCGACGACGGGCTGACGCAGCCTGCTCCGGCCGCCCAGCACGGACGGCGGCAGGAAGAGCACGCGCGGCAGATCCCGCCCCGAGTCCTGGTTCTCCCACGTCGAAAAGGTCCACACCGGCGGGTACAGCCCGGTGTACATCGCCTGCATCACGTCGACGAACATCCGGAATCCCGGCATCGGGTCGGGATCGTCGGTGAACACCGACAGCGGCTGCTCCTCCTGACGCAGCGCGCGACTGACCAGTCCCACCAACCATGGCGGTTCCTCGCCCACCCGACGCGGCATCCGTTGCCGGGACTCCGCGCGCAGCCGTTCGATCGAGGTGGTGTGCAGCGTCGCGCCGGCCTCCGTCGGCATCACCGACCGCCAGCCGCTCCACAGGTCGAGGTCGAGGGCGCAGTCGACGGTCAGCCGGTCGTTCGGGCCGATGAGGGCGTGCGCGACCTCCTGGCCGTGCGTGCCCTGCGGCGTGCGCACCCGCCGCAGCAGCGCGGCCTCTCCGCTCTCCGGCCAGGCCATGTAGAAGAAGCTGCACTCCGGCGGCGGCTTCGTCATCAGCGACTCCATGCGGGCGTGCGGTGACAGCCGCGCGTCCCATTTTCGCTTCTCGTCGTTGGAGTACAACGACCACGCCGCCGGGCCGAGCCCCGGTTCGCCGTAGCGGTTGCCGCCGTTCCACGCGAAGTGGATCTGGTGGATCACACCCGGCCCGTCGTCCTGACGCATCAGACGCCGACCTCCCCCGCGCGCGCACCGCCGAGGACTCCGCACATGGCGAAGAGCGCGACGAGCGGTTCGAGCACGCGGCGCGGGCGGACACCGCGCGGGTAACGGTTCCCCTGCGGTGCCGGTTCGCCGCCGGTCGCGGAGACGAAGTGCAACGTGCACCGCCGGAAGACGTGCGCCGGTTCCAGCCAGGGCTGTGCGTTCGGCTGCCGGTGCAGGAGCGCGTACACGTCGCGGCTCTCGGCGCGGATCAGGTCCGGATCCGGTTCGGGGCCGGGGCTCTCGTGGCGCATCCAGAAGTCGGCCGGGTAGCGGAAGCGCAGCCGGTCGGACTTGCTCACGACTATCGTGGCCGGCACGTCGACGAAGCCGCGCGTGGCCGGGCGCACCGCGGTGATCCGGTTGAGCGTCGCCTGGAACGACGTGTCCCGGTCGGCCTCCTCGGCATTGCTGTCACCGACGACACCGAGCGCGCGTCCCGGATCGGCAAGGAAGATCAGCGCGCCTGCGCCGAGCACGAACCGGGCGGGTCTGCTGCCCTCCCGGAAGTCCTCCCCCGAGATGTCGAAGAAGACGACCGGCCAACTGCCGGTGGCGCCGGAGACGAGCAGCGCGTCGACGTACTCCAGCCGGGTGCCGGGATTGGTGCGGGCCACCTTCTCGCCGGCCATCAGCGGATTGACGAAGTCCTGGGTGAAAGCCTCGTGCCGCGCCTGGTCCAGCGGCGCCCACCGCAACCCGTACCGGTGCAGCCCACCGCGGATGATCTCGCCGATCATCGCGGCGACGAGGTGTGTCTTTCCCGTCTGGCTGCCGCCGACGAGCCCGATCACCAGCGGCGGCCGCTGCATCGGGTACAACCACGGCAGGTAGTGCTCGAGGTCGGTGTCACCGGACGGGTTGGGACACCGACGGTACGCCGTGCGCAGGGTGTCGATCCGCTTCTCGGGGGAGGCGATGCGGTTGAGGTCGAGCGGTTCGTACGCCAGGTTCGCCCGGTCCCACCGGTAGATCTCGTCCTGGGTCCACGACACGTCGTCCTGACAGATCGGGCACCGCACGTGCTCGCCCGCGCCGGAGGTGTACCGTTCCACCCTCATCGTCTCCTCTTCGCGTCGCTCGCGCGTTTGCCGCCCCACCAGCGTCGCGGCGCCGGAGGCGCCGGTGCCGGCGCGGGAAGCGGTGCGGCCGTCGCCAGTGATGCGCGCTTGCGCTCGGCAAGGCTCGCGAACACGGCCGTCCCCCGGTCGAAAGCCGCGTCGCACAACGGTTCCGCGTGCGGTGGGGTGGCGTCGGCCGGGATGCGGCGCAGCAGTTCGGCCACCTCCGGCCGGCTCTCGGGCGCGGCCGCGAAGACGCCGTCGAGCAACGCGCGCAGCGCGGCACTGTGATTGTCCAGCACCGGTCCCGTCGGGGGCGGCCGTCGGCCGGTGGTGGCGAGGTAGATGAGTGCGCCCGCCGACCACAGGTCTGCGCCGCTGTGTGCCGATCCCCGGCCGGCGAGCTGTTCGGGCGACGCGTACGGTGGTTCGCCGCCGGGTCCGCGCGACTCGCCGTGGAGGGCGGCCCCGCTGTAGTCCCAGATCTGCACCGTCGAACCGTCGAAGCGGACGGTGCGCGGATCGATGCGCCCGTGCACTACCCCGGCGGTCTGCAGGGCGAGCACGCCGCGCAGGATGCTGCACGTGAAGCGTTGCTGCGCCTCGGGAAGCAGTTCTCCGCCGATCGTCGACAGCGGCTCACCGCGCGGCTGCGCGAACAGCACGAAGGGCAGTTCCCCGTCGGTGTCGTAGCCGACGAGTCGGTCCAGTTCGGCGGGATAGGACGTCGGGTAGCGCCGGGCCAGCCGCACCCCGATGCGCACCTCGTTCTCCAGCAGGTCGAACAGTTCGTCGGGCGAACCGGCGTCGTTGGGCCGCGGCACGACCCGCTGCGTCACCGTCACCCCGCCCGGCAGAATCAACCGGCGCGACGGCAACGGGCTGCCCGCGCCGATCTGCCAGTCCTCACCGCGCGCCGTGTGCGTGCGGCGCCGGCCGTCCGGGCACTGGTACCGCAGGGCCGTCTCGACCGCGCGCAGCGGCGAGTCAGAGCGTGGCATCGCCCTCCCCCTTCGGCCACACCAGTTCCACGGCGCCGGCCCGCAACGGCACCAGCCGGATCGCGCCCGCGAGATAGCCCGACGCCGTCCAGACGATTCCCTCCGGCCCGGCCGGATCCTCGATGTCGGCCAGCAGCCGTTGTGCCGAACGGGGAGCGAACCGGACCGTGGCCGGACGATCCGTGCCCTGCAAAAGCAACAGATCCTCGGCGGTGCACAGCTGAACCAGCCGGTCGGTGCCGTGCACCGTGACGGTGGCCGCGAACCGGCGCCGCGAGCCCCATGCGCCGATCATCGCCGTGTCGGCACGGGAGCCGGATCCGGCGAACCACGGACGCTCGTGGATGTTCCTGGTGGCGAGGTGCCGGTCGTAGTCGTCCAGCACCCGGGTCATGTCCTCGGCCGCGCCGGGGCGCACGCCGTCGACGCCGCCGTCCCGAACGACCTGCAGGCGCGGCACCAACACCTCACGCACCGCGTCCGTCACGTCGGCGGTCACCACGGCGCGCAGGTCACCACCCGCGTCGGACTCCACCGGTTCGCGTTGTCGCGGCAACGCGTGGTCGTCCGATGTGGACGGTTGCGCGATGCGCCGTTCCATCGCGTCGGCAACGTCCCGCAGCGCACCGGCGAGCGTCGCGGCGGCCTCCGCCAGAAAGACGCGGACGTCGGCCAGCACCCACTCGGTGGCGGCGACCCGGCGCACCAGCCCGTCGATGCGGTCGCCGACGTCCGCGAGGTCGTCGAGCCCGAGCCGCCCGGACCACTCGCGGACGGCGCGGCTCCACCATTGGCGCAGCGTCAGCAGCAGCACCGTGAGCGCACCGAACCAGACGACGCACGCGACCGGCAACGACACCGCCACCACCGCCGCAACACCGCGACCCGCGGCGACCCCGACACCCGCGACGCCGGCGTGCGCCGCGAGGGCCCGGTGCCAGGCGCGGGGCGGTACCGACGGCACCGGGATCCGCGCGCGCACGAGGAGCACACCGCCGAGCCATGCGGACGCCGTCGCGACGCCGAGCGCGATGCCGACGATCCCGGGTCCCGTCGAGGCGAACAGGACGGAGACGGCGACGGCCGCCAGCACGAACCCGTTCGACGGCCGCAGCGGGAAGGCCGGCGGTCGCGAGAGCCGTTCGGCGAGCGTCGTGGCACCGGTCGTCGACAGCCCGCCGACGTAAGCGGCGCTTCCCGACGGAACGGCGCGCTCGGAGACCAGCCGCAGGTCCGCCGCGAGGTCCCGCAGCGGTCGCCGGCCGATCCGGTCCTCGACGGCCTGTGCGAGCCGCTTCGCCGCCGCCGCCCGGTCGACTTCCGCGGGCGGTGTCCACAGCACACCGTGCCGGGTCAGGTCGGCGCGCTGGTGCGTGCCCGGCGCGGTGCGACTGTGGAACTGCCGGAAGAGCGCGGCGACGTTCTCCTGGCACCGCGTCACGGCCCGTCCGGCGTCGGCGAGCTGTCCCCGCACCGCCGCACCGGAGCGACCCGGGGCCACGAGCCCGAGCAGTCCGGAGGTGCGGCGTACCGTCCGGTCGGCGTTCCGGCGGAGTTCGGCCACGATGCCACCGGTCCGGGCGAGAACGCTGTCGCGCCCCACCGGCTCGTAGCCGACCGGCACCAGGTCGCCGTCTCCCTGGAGAACGTCGTGTCCGCCCTCCAGCGACAGCCCGGCCCCGGCACCACCGTCCGGCGAGGCCGGCCCGGCGACGGCGTGCAGCGCGCGACGCAGGGCGCCCCGAACGGCGTCGGCGTCGACCTCCCAGGCCACCGTCAGCAGGCCCGGGCTGCACGCGCCGGAGGGCAGCCGCCGCACCTCGGCGACGACGCGGTCGAACACGTCCGGTACGCACAGCGCCTCGATGAGCCGTTCGAACGGAGGAACCCGATCCACCTGGACGCTGCCCGGCTCACGGACGCCTCCGCCGGGACGCCACGCCACACCGTCCGGGTCACCGACCCACAGCACCGGGGTCCCCTCGCCGCCGACCATCGGCGTCGCGCTCAGCGCGCGTCCGGCGGAACGGTCGGCCGGCGCACCGACGGCCACCACGATCATCGAGCCGACCCGCCGGGAGCGGAAGATCGCCCGGTACACCTCGTGGTTGGCGGTCAGCCGGTCGGCGCTGTCGATCGCCACGGCCCGGGGCGTGTCGTCGGGCCGGTCGGTCCCGAACCGGTCGTCCGGTCCGTTGTCGCGCACGCGCATACCGAGCTCCTCGAGCCCGTTCAGCGCCGCGGTGAACGCCGCGACCGCCTCGGCCTGCCCCCGACCCCGCAGGTCGACCACGACGACGGAACCGTGCCGCCGGGCCGCCCCGACGACGGTCATTGCTGCATCACCTTCTCGAGGTCCCGCAGATTGACCGCGACCGGATTGCTGACGCCCTCGAACGGCAGGTCCAGCGCCTCCGGCACGAGCTCCTGCCACACGTTGCGCAGCAGCCCGGCGTAGCCGCTCCCGGCCGGCAGCGTCGCACGCATCTCGTCGAGGACCGCGACCTCCGTCTCGGCCAGGTCGCGCACGAGGACATACAGGTCGCCGGGACGGCGCGGCGCGGCCTCCAGCCCGTCCGGGAGAGTCCGCATGAGCTGTTCGCAGAACGCCCGCCGGATGTCCTGGTCGTCGGTGATCGCCCAGTCCTCGTACGCCCGCAGCAGGCTGGCCCACGACGACGCGCGGGCGAACGGCCGCAGTTGCAGGTCCATCGAGACGGCGTTGCTGGTGCCGAGCCGCACCTCGATCAGCTCGGGGCTGGAGGGCTTGCCGGACTTGACGGTCACCCGGTCGTTCCACAACGCGCAGAGGAACCGTTGCATGATGCGCACCCGGTGTTCCTTGGTGGTCATCAGGTACCCGAAGTCGTAGCCGACCCGCTGCCGCCACTTCAGGAAGTCCTGCGGCTCCTCGGCGCGCACGGCGCCCGCCCATGTGCGCAGGACCTCCCGCAGTTCGGGCACCTCGGTGACCGCCATCGACGTGCGGAAGAAGACGACGGTGACCGACTCCGCGTTGACCGGCCGGTACTCGACCACGGTGTCCGACGAACGCTGCAAATAGATCTGGCGGTCGAGATAGGCCTCGATGTCGCTGTCGGCGGCCAGCGCCGGATACGACACGAGGACCTTCATCCGCCCGTGCCCCTGCGGGGAGAAGCCGCCCGGCACGAACGAGGCGATCTTCTGCTGGAAGTGCGCCAGGTCCTCGTCCCCGACCGGCACGCGCGGCTTGCCCGCGGCGGCGGCCAGCAGGTCGGCCAGTGCCGGCAGCAGCGGCTGTTCCCCCGGCTCCTGCTGGCGGAACAGCTGCTTCACGATCTGCTTCAGCATGTCGCGCACCAGGTTGACGGCCTGCGCCGGCCCGCGTTCGACCCCGGTCTGGTACGCCTTCACCCACACCTCCGGCGGGATCAGCGCGGTCAGGATCTCGCCCGGCGACGAGTTCGCCCGCAGCTTCAGGTGCTCGCCGCGGTAGCGCACGATGCGGCGCAGGGTGTTCTGGTAGAACAGCTCCAGATCGGAGCCCTGCGGCGGGAGCAGGTAGGAGACCCCGACCCGGGTCCGGAAGAGGTCGCGTACCCGCCCCGCGTCCCGGGCGGGACTGTGCTGAGCGTGCTCCACGAAGGCGTCGGTGACGGCGGTGAGATCCCGGCGCAGCCGGCGCACCTTCCGTTCCCAGCGGCTCGTGTGGTCTGCCCAGGCGAGGCTCCACGCGCGCTGCGTGCGCCACTGGTACCACATCTCCTGCAGGCGCAGCATCTGCTGAACCTCCGGATCGCCCCACTTGAGCCGGCGCAGCCCGTACAGGCTGTTGCTGACCTTCGCCAGCTGCGGTGCCGGCATCGCCACGCCGGCCGGCGGCTTCGCCTCGGCCCGGCGCTGCTCCAGCACACCCGCGAAGCCGAGCCGGTCCAACGGTTCGGCCAGTCGGGAGTCGCCGAGCATCACCCGCCGCACCCGGAAGAGGTCCGTACCGCCGCGCAGCAACTGCTCGACCGCGCGTTCCGGGTCGAAGCCGGCCGCGAGTTCGGCTACCTGGCCCGGCAGTTGCTGCTCCAGCACGTGCACCGCGTTCTCCATCGACCGCACGCGGGTGCGCAGTGTCGTGGCGATGGCCTCGGCACCCTTGGCCGGCCCCGGCTCGCTGAACGACAACATGGTGCGCAGCCGCAGCGGTTCCAGTTCGCTGTGCGTGAAGCACCGCTCGATGAGCGTGCGGTTGAGCTCCGCGCGTCCCGGTGCCGGCACGGAGAGTTCGTCGACCGCCTCGCCGAGCAGTCGCGAGCTGACCACGTCCGCCAGTTCGTCCACCGGAACGGACATCGACGCGACGAGGCTCGTGGAGACGCCGCGGTTGCCGACGCCGGTCGACGCCGGCACCTCCCGTTCGACGCCGCGGTTGATGAAGTCGTCGGCGAACGACTGGTAGATGCGATCGTTCGCCTTGCCGGTGTCGTCGTTGCGGCCCTCCATCGAGGTGCCCACGAGAGAAATGACCAGCGAGGCCACCGAGCGGTGCAGGTCCTCACGTTCGACGCCGGCGCTGCGGCTGAAGAGGAACGCCGTCTGCACCGTCGAGGCGCGCAGGCGGACCTCACCGGCGACCGGGTAGCGCACGGCGAGCGCCCCGGTCACGCCGGTGTCGTTGAGGCTGGTCTGCGCCGCCTGGCCGTTCTGGTCGTCGACGAGACGGAACAGGTCCAGCAGCGCCCGGCCCGCGTTCAGCTTGGCGGCCCGGCCACCACCCATCCCGTCGTCGAACGCCGACGGCATGAGGACCAGCGGGTAGATGCGCGCCCGGTAACCGTTGCGCTGCAGGGCATCGCCGATCAGGTGCAGGTAGTCGAAGAAGATGCCGCTGCCGGTGCCGCCCGCCACGGAGAACGCCACGAACACGTCGCACGTCTGGCGCAGCGGCCCGCCGCCGAGCACCGCCAGGTCGCCGCCGGAGTTGTTGAGCGCGCCGATGGCGTTCTCCAGCGGGCGCAGGGCCGTGTCGAGGCCGCCGCGGAACGTCTCGAACAGCGCGGCCCGGCCGACGGTCGGCAACTGGCCGGCGCCGCGTTGCAGCGGGGCGACCTTCGGCTCCCCCGCCGGTGGCGGCAGCCACTCCTCGACGTACTCGTTGATGTTGACGCGCAGGCTCTGTGCCACCTCCGGATACGTGTCGACCGGCGGCACGAGGTCGGAGGCGAGGTGCAGTGTGCGTTCGGCGGCGTGCGCGTGCTGTTCGGTCGCCACGACGCGGGTGCGCAGGCGCGCCAGTTCCGCCTCGTTGAGATCGGCGTACACGAACTGCAGGCACGCCGGCAGTTGGAACGGCAGGAAGCCCTTGCCGACCATCAGGTCGACGAGTGCGGTGCCGTCCGGGCCGCACAGTTCCTCGCGCAGGCGGCGTTCGAGTTCGGCACCGACGAGGCAACCGGTGCCGCCGAGGCCCACAAACAACATCGGCTGATGAAGCGTCATCGGCCTGTAGTCCGACATGCGCCGTCCCTTTCGTGGTCGTGTCGCTCGGGCGCTCAGATCTGGTTGTAGGAGGAGTCGCTGTTCTCGGTGCGCTGGGGCGGCACGCCGATCCCCGGCATGTCGAAATCCGACACCCCGGGCCCCGGCACCGCGGCGCGCCCGTCCCGGTACGACAGGCCCAGGCGTTCGTCGAGCATCTCGGGAGCGCCCTCGCGCAGGGTCAGCCGGACACCGTCGGGCGTGCGCACCTTCACCGTGCCGCCGCGGTCCCGGGTCATCACGTAGGCCGGTTCGGCGCCGACCGGATGGTCGATGCGGGCGTCGCGTTCCCGGGGATCACGGATGATGAAGCGGAATTCCCGCGCCGCGTGCCGCGGTGCGGAGAACGGCCGCTGCGCACCGTCGCAGTGCAGCACGGCCACCAGGTCCCGGACCTCCACCGCACGCCGGCGCCGCACGGCCCACACCACCGCGGAGACCACGCCCAGCACCACCACAACCGCGGCCGCCACGAGCAGCTGCCACCACGGGCTCCGCTGCCACCACGGCGGCGGGAGCTCCACGACGAGGGTGTACTGCTGCACGTCGTAGCGCACGGCGGGATCCGCGTCGTCGACCACCTCCACCCGCACCGTGGTGGAGCCGGGTCGGTTCTCCGCGCCGACCGCCACCACGACGGGCACCTTCACCTGTCCCGACGGCGGAACGACGGCCGTGGCCGGCGAGGCGAGCGTGACGACGACGTCGGGGTTGGCGGCGGTCAGCACGACCCGGACGCTGTGCTCCCGCCCGGAGGTGTTCTCCACGGTCACGGCGCCCTCCACCCGCTCACCCGGCGCGAGGCGCGCGGGCGGGCGCAGGTTCAGCTGCGCGACCAGGTCCTGGCCCGGGGCGCGGACCCGGGTGCGGAACGGCACGGTCGAGTCGGCGATGCCGTCGCCGCTGACCGCGCCGGAGAACTCCAGCGCGCCCGTGGCGGTCGTGGGCACCGAAAGCGTTCCCGTGTACTGGCCGTCGCCGGCCCGGGCGTCCGGCGCCTTCCCGTCGTCGGCCATCGCGAACTCCACCGGGCTGAAGCCGTCCCCGGACAGCTTCGCCCGCACCCGCAGGAACTTCAGCGCGCCCGGCTCGGTCACGGCACCGGCCCGGGTGGCGACGGTGAGGGCCACGGTCACCGACTCGCCGGGCGGTGGGCTCGGCGGCGAGACCGTGACCGACGAGCGGACGTTCGCCTGCCAGATCACCACGGCGCTCACCTGTTGGCGGGGCACGTCCGGGCCGGACGTGAGACGGACCCGCCATCTGCCCGGCTTCGGGTCGCGGACCCGCAGCACCTCGACGGCGCTGTTCTCGCCGCTCACCGAGTACGTGGCGCCGTCGCGGGTGCCCGACTTCGGCGCCGCGGTGTCCGAGTCGGGCGGGAAGTAGCTGACGGAGATCCGCGGGTCGTTCTTCAACACCGCGATGGAACCGTCGGTGCTGATCGGCGGCACGTCCACGGTCAGTTCGACGGAGGTCCCGCTGTTGAGCCAGCCGCTGCTGAGCGCGCCGACGTTGCCGCAACGGGCCGCCCCGAACGCCCGGAACAACTGCTCGGCCACATCCCGGTCACTGTTGACCAGCCGGGCCGACGGCGCCGGGGCGTCCGGCGCACAGGTGCGTTTCGAACCGCGCGCGGCGAAGTCGTCGAGTTGTGCCTTGTCGATCCGCGACGGGTCGCCGAATCCGAGTGGCCACACCTGCACGCCACGGTCGGCGGCGATCTGCAGGCTCGCGTTCATCGCCTGGCGCGCGGCGGCGTTGCGCTCGACCGGCGTAGCGTCCGGACCGCCCCACGACGGGCTGCGTCCGACGTCGAGCGCACCGTCGGTCAGCAAAAAGATCATCTTTTGTTGTCCGGCGTCGGCCGTGCCGATGATGGACAGTGCGTCGTTGAGCGCATTGGCGAAGTCGGTGTCGTTTCCCTCGGAGTCCTCACGACGGCGCAGCTTCTGCACGCATTGCGCGAGCGAGTTCCGGTGCAGGTCACTGTCCACCTTGGTCAGTGGGCACACGTTGTCGACGGGACTCTGCCCGGGCGCGTTGGAACTGGCGAATCCGACGACCGCGAGTTCGGACTCCGGCGCGAACTCGCTCTGCGCGATCAGTGCCGCGGCGCTCTTCTCGGCGCTGAGCTGTTCCGGCGTAAGGGATCCGGACTCGTCGACCAGAATCACCGCGCGCACCGGCATCGGATCCGCGCCCGCGGGTGGCGCCGCCCGGACGGGAACTCCCGGCACCACGAGAAGCGTCACAAACATGCAGGTGCACATCAGGAAACGATGCATACGCGAAAGAATTTCGTTCACTTTCCTGCCCTCGTCGGGGAGCGGAAACGCTGTCCGATGACTGCTGCTGACAAGCCTCCCGAGAATCACCGCCGGCGCAACAGCCCCGGAACCGACAACCTCCGACACCTATTCGGCCACAGTGGATGGTCGTTCGGCGACCGCGGTCACCCGGTGGAGACGAACCGACGGGGCATGACATCGGCCGTCGGACGCGTGCGGTCACCCGTTCAGGTCACGCATTGGCGCCGATTGCACCGGCCCGCCGCGACACGTCGCCGGTACTGTGTCGCATGTGTCCCAGCCGCATCGGTGCCATCGATGAGTCTGCTTCTGCGCGCCGTCGACATCGTCGACAGGTACCGGTGGCGTTGGCTGCTTGTGGAAAGTGCGACGGGCCGGCCACTGGCCGACCATCCGGTCGGACTCGACCCGTCCGCACCCGAGATCGCCGCGCTCACGCACCTGTACACGCACATCCGGCAGGCCGCCGACGCCGACGCGGAAACCGCACGTCTCGGCGAGTGGATGGGAACCCAGGTGCTCGGCGCGTCGATCGGCCGGGCCATCGTCGCCGAGCGGCCCACCGTGGTTCTCGTCGAGGGCGCCGCACGCGTGTGCCCACTCCCGCTCGAACTGTCCGCCGTCGACGGCCGTTCGCTGGCCCGACGGGAGGACATCGTCCTGGTCCACGGCACGGACTCGATCGACCGTCCGAAAGCCGACATCGGTGAGGCCCTACGGATATTGGCCGTCTTCAGCCAACCCACCGACACGACCGCGCTCGCCCTGCGTCGTGAACGCTTCGCGCTGACGACGCTCGTGCGCACCCTCTCCGCCCGGCACAGCCTCGCGATCGAGCTGGACGTGCTCCAGTACGGCGTCACCCGCAAACACCTGTCGGAACGGATGACCCTGCGCGGAGGACCCGACCTCGTGCACATCTCCGGCCACGGCACGGCCGGCCACCTCATCCTCGAACATCCGGACGGCGCCCCGGACGTCGTCACCACCGACGAATTGGTGGAACTGCTGCGGCCCGGCCACCGCCGCCTGAAACTCGTCGTCACGTCGGCGTGCGAATCGGCGGCCACGGGCGCCTTCGACGGCCGGCGCTGGTTGGGTCTCCCGCACGTGCACACGCCGGTCGTCGCCGCGGCGGCGCCGGATCCACCGGAGAGCCTCGCCCGCACGGTGGCCCGCGGCCTCGAGTGCGCGGTGCTGGCGATGCGCCACCCGGTCACCGACGAATACTGCATCGCCCTCGCCGACGAGCTGTACCGCGGCCTGTTCCACCTCGAACTCCCGGTGGACACGGCCGTCGCGCGCGCCGTGCCACGTGCCGCCGGCCCGCACCCGTCGCGCGGTCGGCCCGCCCTGTCGGTCTTCACGCCGACGCTGCACGGGGCGAGCGCCATCGGGCTGGCCCTCGTGCCCCCGCGCGGCACGCCCCGACTCGACGTGCACGCCCCGTCGATGGCGGCCTTTCCACCGGAACCCGCGTGTTTCGTCGGCCGCACCGCGCTGCTGACCGAGGCGGGGCGGGCCCTGGCGCCGCGTTCCGGACGGACCGCCGTGTTCCTGCACGGGCCCGCGGGCATCGGCAAGACGGCGTGCGCGCTCGAACTGGCCTACCGCCGCCAGGGCACGTTCGCGGTGTGCGCGTACTGGATGGCGCCGCCGGCGGACGGTTTCACCGGGGCGCTGGCGGATCTCGCCGGTGCGCTGGAACGTCAGCTGCGACCGTTCGGATTCACGATGACCGACTCGGTGCGGGACGTGGCGCAGCTGCGGGCGTTCCTGCCGCGCCTCACCGAACTGCTCGAGGTGCAGGGGCTGCTGCTGGTGCTGGACGGCGTGGAGACGCTGCTGACCGCGGACGGCCGCTGGCGCGACCCGCGCTGGGAGGGACTCGTCGACGCCATGGTCGGTCACGGCGGCGAGTCCCGCGTCGTGTTCACCGGCCGGGTCGTGCCGATCGGGTTGCGGGGCAACGAGGTGAGCGCGCACGAGGTGCCGCCGCTCAGCCTCGACGAGACGGCGCTGATGATCCAGGACCTGCCGCGGACCAGGGATCATCTGGACGCGGCCGACCATGCGCGGCGCATCGAGTTCGTGCACGCGGCGGGTGGCTTTCCGGGGCGGCTGCTCGACGCGGAGGCGCGTCCGCGGGAGTCGTTCGCCGTGTCGGCGCCGACGCCGCCCGTCTTCCGCCCGCCGGTGGTGGCCGCGTTCACGCCACGTCCGCCGTCCCCGCCGGCCGTTCCCCCGCCGCGGCGGGAAGAAATGTCCCCCGGTGCGACGGTGGCGGCGCTCGCCCGTGGCGTCGCCGGGATCGAGACGCACCCTTCCGGACGGACTCTGTTGGAACGGAAGCTGCGCAGGCTCGCCGGCGTCTCCGATCGTGAGACCACCGTGGCGTTCGGCAGGTTCTCGCTCGGCGCGGCGGCCCTGCTGACGGACCGGGCGCTGTATTGGTACGACCGCACGTCGTCCACTGTGGAAGCCGTGCGGTACCCGACGTTTCCCACCCGGCTCTTCCGGCCGGTGGACGGCCCGCCCGGCGTGGACCCGACGCACATCGACCTCGGCGACGGTGTGCCGCGACCGGTCGGTACGGAGGCGGCGGACGTCGCCTCCCTGCTGCGCGCCGTCGGCGAGGCACTGCGGGGCGCGTGACCCGTCACGCCAGGCGGGCCCCGCAGCCCGTGCAGTAGCTGCCGCCGCCGGCCGGGCACCCGCAGGCCCCGCACGTCTGACCGTCGGGACCGGTGGCGCCGGCCGGAAGTCCCACCGGCGCGGGCACCCGGCCGCTGTGGCGTTCGACGGCCCGCTCCACCACCTCGATCGCCTGGTTGTCCATCCGGGCGGACTGCACGAGGCCCCACACCTGCGTGGCGATCACCGGCCAGAACACGAATGTCGCCACCAGTGCCGGCAGCGCCAGCTGTCCGAGCACACCCACCCCGGCGCGCGCGATGACGGCACCGCGCTCCTCCTCCAGCCGGATCTTCAGCGCCGTCTGCATCCCGGCCACCGAACGGAACACACCGCTGCGGGTCGCGTCGACGTCCCACGCCCCGCCGCCGCTGCGCTGCACCACCACCTGGAATCCCTTGCTGGTGAAATGGTGCGTGAGTTCCTGGACGACGGCGTCCATGTCCACCGGCCCGTCGGTCCAGATCCGGCGTTCCGACTTGAACAGTCCCACCGCCGGCTCACCCGGCCACGGACGGCTGCGGGTCGTGCCCGAGCGGCACGAGTGCGGTGCCGCACCGCTGGCAGTGTCGCCACCCCGGTTGCGTGCGGCCGCCGCAGGTCCCGCACCGCGGTGCGGCCCGCACACCCGCGGCCAGCGCCGACAGCCGCGCGAACGTCTCCGAACGGGCCCACTGCCGGATCTCCATCACCCGCACGGCCAACAGCGGGTGGGTCGAGGACTCCTTCACCTGCCACTGGATGAAGCGGTCCCACTTCGTCTCGCCCATCGCCTCGTACTCGCGGCCCTGCTCGGCGAACGACTCCACGCTCTGCGTGTACCGCGAGTCGTAGCGCAGGCCGGCGAAGCGGAACATCACCCGCGTGATCGTGTCGGTGTCGCCCATCCACGCGGCGGCGGCGCGATCGGCCGACAGCTCGCTCTTGCGGTGCCAGTTGGACAACGCCATCCGCAGCGGACCGGACCCGAGGTTGAGAGCGGCCGAGGCAACCGGGATGCTCGCCGCGCTGCCGACGTCCGTGACCGCCTCCAGGAACTGACCCATGGAGTGCAGAAGCACGTGCTTGCACAGGATGTGGCCGCACTCGTGCGCGATGACCGCCTCGATCTCGTCCAACGCCAGGTGGTCCAACAGCCCGCTGAGCAGCGTGATGGAGGTGCGGGTGGTGCCTGTCGTGTACGCGTTCACCGGTCCCATGGAAAGGAAAAGCTCCGGCTCGTCGATGCCGAACGCCTCACAGATCGGCGGCAGCAGCCGGTAGATCTCCGGCAGCTGCCTCGGCCCCAGGCGCAGACTCTCCGCCAGTTGCGCGTTGCGGGTCAGCCGTTCGCTGTAGTTCTTCTGGTAAAAGAGCACGCCCTTCTGCAGCGCGCCCATGGATTCGAGATGGCGGCGTGCTGTTTCGTCCGCCGGATGCAACAGGTCACTTGCCGAGAACGTGAACACCTTCACCACCGGGTCATTCGGAAGCAAAACAACGGGTGGATGGACGCTAGGACGCGTCGTATCTTGATCGGAACCGTTCGGGCGTTGCGTTCTGTGGACGGGTTGTCGACATGATGAATACCGACCCTCCTCAGTGGACAGCCACCCGGACGAAGTCGGTCGCACAAT
The DNA here is from genome assembly GCF_016863615.1 of Virgisporangium aliadipatigenens. GTDB lineage: Bacteria > Actinomycetota > Actinomycetes > Mycobacteriales > Micromonosporaceae > Virgisporangium > Virgisporangium aliadipatigenens. The sequence continues at coordinate 92,536 of NZ_BOPF01000020.1, forward strand.
CCGTCCGCACCCTGCGGCCGTTCGGTTCATCCCTCATGCCGGCTCCGACAGGTCGAGCACGTCGGCGAACCGCTCCGAGCGCAGCCAATCGCTGTCGGTCTCGTCGGTGGCGCAGCCCAACGAGCCGAGCAGCCGGGCCAGCCGGTGCAACGACGGCGGTTTGCCGTCGAGCCGGACGATGTTGGAGGCCCCGTCCGCGAGGACCGGTCGCGAACGGCCGATCCGCACCACGATGGTCTTCTCCGGGCTCGCCGTCAACGCGACGCCCAAACAGAACAGCACATTGGGCGACGCTTGATACGCCGGACGGGCGGCATCCGCGTCCTTCTCGTCCCGCACACCCTCCCGCAGGACGACCACGTCCTCCGGAGCCAGCACCACGACGATCGCGCGCGCCTGAGCGAAGCACTCCCTCAGCAGGTCGACGCTCTGCGCCGACAGCACCGGCCCGTCCACGACCGACGTGACGGCCTCGATCGGACGCAGTTGCAGCGCGCGCAGGAAGCCGTGCATGTCATCGCGGACCCGGCCGTACGAACCGCAGATCACCACGACGTGACGATCGGTCGACGCGGCGGTCTCCGATGCGGCGTCCCGCGCGTTCGCGGCGTCCCTCAGTTCGAGGTCCACCGCTCGGCGGTCCATGGCGGCGATGAGCTCATCCGCGGTGTGCAGGTCGGCCGAGACCAGGTCACCAGGGGTGTCGAGCGGTGCGACGAGCGGCAGGACGGCGGTACGGATGTCCCGGGCCGCACCCTCGACCCGCCGGCGATCCTTGCGCAGCCCGCGGTTACCGGTGACGGATCCCGGCCCCGTGACGGACGCGTCGAACCGGCGATGCTCGGCGCGGATCGTGGCGGCGCGCCACAGGTAGCGCGTGAGCGGCGGCATGCCGGTCCCGTCGCCCCAGGCGAACGAGAGCAGCTCCGCCGCGTCGACGGGCCGGCCGAGGAGCAGCAAGCGGCGTGCTGACGCCGCCGCACCGGCCGGACCGGTCTCGCACATGAACACGTTGCCGCCGCCCCCGGCCTCGTCGAGATTTTTCCGACCGGCCTGGGCGTCGAACCCGTTCGCGGTGCCCGGCACGAGTGGCGCCAGTTCGCGGGCAGCGGTCGCCAGCGAGTCGACCGGATCCTCGATCTGGGTGAGATACGCGCGTGCCTCGCCCATGAGGTCGTCGGCGTCGACCCCGACGATGCGTGTCCACCTGTCGTCGACGGCGGCCCACGGACCGGAACCCGAATCCGTGGAGTCCGTCGCGTCGGTGTCGGAGATGAGCGACAGCAGCAGGCTTCCCTCGTGACGGCGCACGATGGCCTGAACGCCCATCTTCAGGGACTCCGCAGCGCAGATCTCGCCGGACGCCGCGGCAGGCCGGTGCTCGGCCGGCATCTCGCGTTCGATCGCGACGCCGCTCATCGGGTACCACAGCCGCATGACCGAACAGCACCGCGTCCAGATCTTCCGCACGAGAAGATGACCGGCGGGTGTGTCCTGCGCGAATACGTGCCCGATGAAGTCCGTGGACCTCAGCTTCAATGCTCCTCCCGCTGCGGACCGCCGGGCGACGGATGTTCTGCGGCGGCCAGTCGCGCGATCAGTTCGTCGAACCGGTTGCGTCCGGCCGGCGGGACCGTTCCCGGGCTGCCACCGATCCGCCTCTTCCAAACCGGATCGTCCTCTGTGGACAGCGACGTGATCACTGCGCGCAGCTCGCCGAATTCGTCCGGCCCGGGTGATGGACCGACGATGTCCAGTGCGGCGAGGATCACCCGCCACCCCGATGGCGGCAATGTACTGTCGCGTGTCTTCCGCAACAGCGTCACCACACTCGCGGCGTCTGTGCCGGCCGCCGTTGCGGCGTATGCGCTGTTCGTGGTATCGGCGCGCTGTCGGGGAAGCGCAGTGCTCGGCCGGTCGACGCCCGGGTCGTCCATCGCGTTGATCGCATGCCGCACGGCGTTCTGGGACTGAATGTCGTCGAGGTCCTCGAACTTCGTCGAGGCGGAGAGCAGGGCCGAGCGGGCATCGTCCTGTCTGCCACCCCGTGCGCGCAACAGGTCGCCACGCGCCCAGGCCAGCCGGGCCTCGATCGGACCGGACGCGGACGGTGCCTCGCCCACCAGCTCCGGCAGATGGTCCGCGACGTATTTGATGTGTTCCTCGGCCGGTACCGGCTCACCGGCCGCGACCAGGGCCCTTGCCAGGACGCACCGGGCGCGCAGTTCGCCGGGGCGGTTCCCCATCCGTCGGTAGAGCATCCGCGCCTCCGCGGCACGGCGTACCGCGGCCCTCACGACGCTCCCGTCGCCGTCCTCGACGACGTTCAGCTGTTCGAGATGCAGGCAAGCCAGGCGGTACAGAATGAACGCCTCCCGGGAGATGTCTCCCTCGCTGCGCCGGACCGCACCGCGCAACGAGTCGGCGGCCTCGCGCCACTGCTCGCGCCTGCGCCGTTCCTCGGCCTGAGCGACGGCTGACCAGAAGCCGAGTTGGTCGTCGGCGTGCCCGTCCGGATCGAATTCGGCGCCGGAGGAGACCTGGTTGTTGATGTCGTCGATGATGCGCACGAGCTGGAGTTCGTTCGTTCTGCCCAGCTCACCGAAGATCTGTCGGGCGGCGCGAAGGCGCGGCGTGACCTCGCACGGCGCTTCCTGCTGGACGTACGCCTCCGCGAGCTTCAGCTGGATCAGGCCTTCCCGCAGGCGGGTCAAGAGCCCCGGATGGGCCCGCGCCTGTTCCAGGGCCTCCATGAGGTGCTTTCCGGCGGGGACGTATCGTTCCGCCCGGATCAGCAGGCTGCCCATGGCGCGTCGCACGTCGATCCGGCCGATGCGGTTGTTGTCGTTGTCGGCGGCCTGAATGCCGAGGGCGACGGCGTTCAGGTCGCGCTCCAGGTCGCCGTCGTGCGGGTAACACTCCCCCAGCCAGGACGCGACGCGCCAGCAGAGCGGCCAGTTCCTGGCCCGGTGCAGTTCCTCGACGCAGCCGACCAACGTGCGGTGCTCGGCACGGACCCACCTGAGCCGCTGGCGGGACTGCGCGATGTCCGCCGCCACCCGGAGCCCGATCTCGTGCCGGATCGGCGCCTGCGGAAGCGCGCTCTCGGGCAGCGTCCGGTCGATCTCCTTGACGACCGCGCCGACGATCCAGAGATACGCCTCCCAGAGCCTGCTCAGTTCCTGCGCGTATCTGGCCGGGCGGTCGTCGCCGGCCTTGCGTTCCGCGAACAGCCGCACGAGCGGATGCATCCGGTAGCGCGGACGGTCGGCCCAGCGCCGGTCGTCGACCTCGAGCAGTTGAAGCTCCGCGAGTCGGGTGGCGATCGACTCCGCGCGCCCGACCCGGGTGTCGAACAGCAGCGGAGCGAGCACCCACGGGAGGAACGTCGGCGACGGGACGAGCGCCAGAAGGTGGAAGGCCTTCTGCTCGTCGCCCTCAAGGTGCCGGTACTGCGTCTCGAACACCCGTTCCGGGCTGCGGTCGCGATGGGTGAGCCGTTCCAGCCGGGTCTCCGGCGGATCCAGCGATTTGGCGATGCTGCACGGCGCCGCCCGCTCGTGCAGCATCCGTTCGGCGGCGGAACGGATCGCGAGCGGCAGCCGACCGCACGACTCCACGATCGTGGCGGTGCAGACCGGATCCCGGTACGGACTTGTCTCGGCGAGCGTGTGGAACATGTCGAGGGCGTCGTCCATGGCCGGTTCGTCGAGCCGCCAGGACGGCGTTCGCAGGCCGGCCTGCAGGTCGAGCCGGCTGGTGACGATCACCGTGCAGCCGGACCCGGCGGGCAGCGCGTTGAGCACCTGTTGGTGGTCCCGCGCGGCGTCGAAGATGAACAGTGCTCGCCGTTGGGCCGTCAGGGTGCGGAACGTACGCAGGTTGTCCGCGGGATCCTGACTCAGCTTCTCGTGCCAGTCGAGTTGGCGCAGCAGATTGACGATTATCTCAGCTGCCGCCAGCGGATCGCCGGCGTTGCCGAAGTTGGCGTGGTGGCTCCCGTCCGGATGGTCGTTCTCCAGCCGCCGGGCCAGTTCCTTGGCGAGCACGCTCTTGCCGACACCGGGCTTCCCGTGAATCGCGATCACCACCGGACGACCGACGGTGTCGTCGGAGACGGGTCCGGCCTCGCCCCGGCGACGGTGGTCGGCCCGCCGTTCCCGCGCGATCCGGTACGCACCGAGGATCTCGGCGACGTTCTCCCCACGGCCGCAGAACGTCGCCGAGGAGACGTCCACCTCACCGACCGGCTCCTCCGGCCATTGCGGGTCCGGCGATCCCGCCGTCACCACCGTCCCCGACTCCCAGCCTCCGTCGACGCTCCCGGCCGCCGGACCGGCTGGAACGCCGACGCCCACCCACGGGGGTCGTCGCGGGCGCCGCCACACGTCGAACAGGACCACGAGCACCAGCATCGACCCGCCGAGAACGAGGAAACGGGCCTGGGCCGACCAGTCGTCCGGCCATACCGTCAGGGTCAGGGCCGCTGCGGCAACGGCGAGAACCGCCGCGAACGGTCGGATCGTGCGTCGCACCGGTCACGGCCGATCGGTCGGTAAGCCCGACACCGCATCGGACTGCTCCCGCGGTGGACAGGATGACGGATCCGTCGCCGCACGCGCGGCTGCGAGCAGGCGCAGCGCCTCGTTGCGCGCCCATCGGTCACTGCAGTTGACGAAGTCGACCGCTGCCTCCTCGAGCACCCGCGACGCCTCGTCCGAGCGGCCGGCGCAGAGGTGACACCGGCCGAGGAGGAGCCGACCGTGCGCCTTGCCGTACCGATGTTCCATCTCGCCGAAGAGACCGATCGCGCGGAAGCCGAAACCGAGTGCGGTCTCCCGGTTGCCGGCGGCGAGCTCGATCTCCGCGCGGCGGTGCCAGAGCCACGCCATCCACAGGCGCTGGCCCAGCGCGTCGGCGCCGTACCACGCGTCGGTCGCCGCCGCACGGGCCGCCTCCAACCGGTTGTCGGCCTCCAGGGCGATGCTGCGTGCCCAGAGCAGGCCGGGCCGATGCCTCCGGTCCATCTCGGTGCCGTCGCCGCAGAGCCGGGCCGCCTCGTCCGACGTGGCGAGAGCTTCTCTGGGGGAACCCGCGAGCGCCTGCACGACGCACAGTTCCAGGCGCAGCCGCACCGTTTCCGCGGTGTCCCGCTCCGTTGCCCGGTCCAGCGCGTCGCGCAGCAGCTTCTCCGCCGGTGTGAACCGTCGCGTCCGGCGTTCCATCCGGCCGAGCGTGCGCAACGCCCGCACCGTGCCTCTGCCTCGACGCGCACCCTTGGCGATGGCCGCCAACGCGGTCTCGCGGGCCAGGTCGAAACTGCCGAGTTCGCCGCACACGTAGGCGAACGCCGCCAACGCCCGGCTCTCCCCCAGCGACTCGCCCTGTTCCTTCGCCAGCGCGACGGCCTGTCGAGCTCCGTGCAACGCAGTCGTCAGCCGACCCTCGATGAGCGGCGCGTACACCTTCTCCCGCAGGCCCGGCACGGTCCGCTGCTTCTGCCGGCCGGCCTTCGCCCTCTCCAGCCGGTCGAGCAGGCGCCGGCGTTCCTTGTCCGACAGGGCGGTGCCGAAACGGGCCCGCACATGGTCATGGACGGTGCTCGACAGCGCGAAGCGCGGTGCGCCGCCGGCGTCGTTCCATGAACGCTCGATGAGATCGGCGTTGAGCAGCCGGTGCGCGATCCGGATGGCGTGCGACTCGTCCTCCGCGTCGAGGAGCGCCGCGAGCATCCAACCGGTGAAATGGCGTTCGTCGAGCAGCGCCAGCCGGCGGAACGCCCGCTGCTCCTCGTCGGTCAGGAGGGCGTAGCTCAGGTCCAGGCTCCCCGGTGACGGGGTGCCCGACGGCCCGCTCTCCTTCGCCTGCTCGATGAGGTCGGACAGGCGCAGGTGCGGCCGCGCGGCCAGCGAGGTGGCGATCGCCTGCAGCGGGATCGGCTTTCCGGCGGCCGCGCCGACGATCTGCCGAATCTGCGCGTCCTCGCTCGCCACCCGCTGGTCCCCGACCGCGCCGCGGAGCAGTCGGACCGACGCCGCGCTGTCCAGCCCTTCCAACCGGACCCGGTACGCCTTGGGGAGCCGGTCGGAGAGGCCGCGCAATTGGGTGGTCACGATCGCGCCCCAGGAGCCGCCCTGCGGAACGATCGACGGCAGCACGTCCGGATGATTCACCGCGTCGAAAATGATGAGCACGCGGGGCCGGAGTCGCACCATGTGCCGGTACTGACGGAGCCGGTCGTCCGGCGCGTCGGCGACGTTTTCCCCCGGGCCGCGCAAAGCCGACACGATCCTTCCGACAACCGCGTGCCGGGCTTTCGCCGCGCCTTCGCGGGTAAACTCCGAACGAGGGACCTTCACCTGGACGAAAAGCTGGCCGTCGGGAAAGTGTTCGGCGACGGCGTGTCCCGTCTGAATCGCCAATGACGTCTTGCCGATACCGGGCTCGCCTTCGATGAGAACGAGTCGCGGGCCGCCGGCACCGGCGCGGCGTAAATGAGCCGAGATCAGGTCGACCTCTTGTTCCCGGCCGACGAGCTTCGGCAGAACGGGCGGGAGCTCACGCGGGACCAGGTAATCTCGCGGCCGCACTCCCGCGGAGGCGCTGTACCAGTCCACCAGGTGAGCGATGCCGCGCCGCCCGGGCCACACGCTGTCCCGCACGAGTATCCAGAGGAAATAGAGGATCACAGTCACCAGGCCGGGCAGGAAATGCTGGCGATAAATGGCGGTCAACACGGCGACCGTGCCGAACAGCATCAGGTCGCTGCGGCCGAAGGTCGAACTGGCCCAGGCTATTGCCCTGCCGGTGCGGGCGCGTGTCGGTGTTTGCATCCCTACCCCTCGCGTCGGCTCATGGCCATCATGTCTCATAACGGGCCGGCAGCGGGTCGTAGATCATCCGTTTGCGCGAATGTTTATACGATCAAGCGAGTCCGTTTCGGCGGTCCGTGAGAAAAATGAAAAAGAATTCGGCACAACCTGTCCCGGGCCACACGCCGAACACCGACGGCTAGCATCGCCGGGGCGGCAGGTCCGCTGCTCGTCGCCTCGCTGACGGCGGACCCGTTCGTGGTGTCGACGGCCGCGCTGCTGCGCTGGGCGCCACCGCTGGTCCTCGGCCTGTACGCGGGTGCCCTCTCGGACCGCCTCGACCGCAGGCGCATCGTCCTCGCCGCGAACGCCGTCCGCGCCGTGGTCCTCGTCGGCCTCGTCGCGGCGCTGCTCACCGGCACCGAGTCGAACGGGCTGGTGCTGCTGGCGCTGGGCCTGCTCGGGACGGCCGAGGTCTTCGCCGACAACACCACGGGCACCCTCGCGCCGATGCTGGTGCGCCGGGACGACCTCGCCGCCGCGAACTCCCGCATCCAGGCCGGCGTCGTCACGCTCGACCGCCTCGCCGGGCCGGCGATCGGCGCGGTGCTGTTCGCGGCCGGGCGGGCGTGGCCGTTCCTGACCGAGGCGGTGCTCGTCTGCGCGGCGGTGCTGCTCGTGTCGCGCATCGCGCTGCCCCCGGTCGAGCCGGTCGAACGGCGCGGCATGCAGCGCGACGTCATCGAGGGCGTGCGCTGGACGGTCCGCCACCCGGCGGTGCGCACGCCGGCGCTGACGATCCTCGTGTTCAACTTCGGGTTCGGCGCGGCCTGGTCGGTGCTCGTGCGCCACGCCACGCGACGCCTCGGCCTGGACGCCGTCGGCGCTCATCGCCTCGCCCTGGGTCGCCGGGGCGATCGTGTTCGTCTTCGGCGTGCACGAGTTCGTCCGGGCGACGACCGCCGTCACGGTGCGGCAGCGGGCCGTCCCGACCCACCCGCAGGGGCGGGTCGGCAGCGTCAGCACCATCTGTATCTTCACCGGACTGGTCGTGGGCGCCCCGATCGGCGGCGCGCTGGCGGGCCGCTTCGACGTGACGGCGCCGTTCTGGTTCGCGTTCGTGCTTACGGCGCTGCTGACCGCCGGCAGCGTAACCACCCGGGGTGGGAGCGTCCCGGACGTTCTGGCGGGTCATCGTGCCGCGACGCCCGGCGGCCGTTTCCTTCCGGCCGCCGGGCCATCACTTGTGCCGGGCCAACCACTTCGCCGGGCCGACCCTTGCGCCGGGCCCGCCAGGTACCGCACGCGGACCTGGCAGCGGAGCGGTCCGCCGCGGGAGCAGCGGTAGCAGTCCGGCGGACCGTGGCAATGAAGCAAATAGGCGGTTGTCCTTTCCCAATGCCCTATGCCACGGCGCAGGCGTTTCCGTTGAGGGTGAACGCCGTCGGCCTGCCGGTGTCACCGGTGTGCGTCGCCTGGAACCCGAAGCTCGTCGAGCTGTTGGGCGGGATCGTGCCGTTGTAGCTGGCGTTCGCCGCCGTGACGGCGCCGCTCGTGCCGGTGATCGTCGTGCTCCAGCTGTACGAGATGCGCTGACCGGCCGGCAGCGTGAACGCCAGCGACCAGCCGTTGATCGGCGTCGTGCCGGTGTTGGCGACCGTGACCGAGGCGGTCAGGCCGGTGTTCCAGCTCTGCACGGTGTAGGTGATCCGGCAGCCGCCGACAGGTGCGGGCGAGGACGGCCCGGGAGACGAGGGGCCGGCGCTCGACGGAGCGGGGCTCGACGGGCGCGGCGACGACGGCGCGGGCGAGGACGGGCCGGGTGTGGCGTTCTGGTCCAGGCCGAAGAACGCGATCGCCGCCTCCGCCATGCCGTCCTGCGGCAGGTTGTGCCCGGTGTTCGCGACGCTGATCGCCTCCACCGGCGCCTGCACGGTGTTGGTGCCGTAGCGGGTGCGGGTCCAGTTGGCGCGCGGCGTGTCGGTGAGGACGGGCGTCCGGCTCACGCCGAGAACGTTCGTCCACTGGTCGATCTCCTCGTTGAAGTTGGGGTAGCGCAGGGTGTCGTCGTTGACGCCGTGCCACACCTGCATCCGCGGCCGGCTGCCGCTGTAGCCGGGATAGGCGCCCCGCACCAGGTCCCCCCAGGCCTGCGGGGTCCGGTCGATCTGGCCCTGCGCGCACTGGCTGTTCCAGCTCGAACCGTCGGTCGTGGCGAAGCAGCCGAACGGCACCCCCGCGAAGGCGGCCCCGGCGCGGAACACGTCCGGGTAGTCGCCGAGGAGGACGTTCGTCATCATGGCGCCGGAGGAGGCACCGGTGACGAACGTGCGGCTCGTGTCGGTCGAGTAGCGTTGCTGGACGTAGCGCACCATCGACACGAGGCCGACCGGATCGCTGCCGCCGTCGTGTCGCAACGCCTGCGGCGAGGAGACGTCGAAGCACTGCCCCGACCGGGTCGCGGACGGGTAGATGACGATGAACCCGTACTGGTCGGCCAGGGCCGCGAAGCGCGTACCGGAGTAGAACGCCGGGCCGGTACCCGTGCAGTAGTGCACCGCCAGCAGCACGGCCGGGCGGGCGGCGAGCCGGTCCGGCACGTACAGGTGCATGCGCAGGTTGCTGGGGTTGGTGCCGAAGTTCGTGACCTCGACCAGTGCGGCCGCCCGCGCGGGTGGCGCCACTGTCAGGGCCGCCACCGTTGCCGTCATCGTGAGGAGGGCCGCGGCGGCGGCCGTCGCGAGCGATCGTTTCATGACCGTTCTCGTTTCATGAGCAGATTTCCGTCCGTGGGGGGTGGGGACCCGCGGAGTATTCAGCCGGGTTCACCGCGAAATCAATCGACGGCGGTACATCAGCGCAGCACCGCAGGTCGTTCCGGAAATTTTCACGGCATCGGAGAGATTGACGGCGCTTGACCCGTTGTGGTGCCGGTCGTATTCTTCCGAAAAGTTTCGGCCACCCGATGGGAGAGGCGCGTTGGGCGCAGGCGTTCAACGCCCGGGATCTGATACGGGTCGCCGGGTCACCATCACCGCCATCGCGGAGCGCGCCGGGGTGTCGGTGCCCACGGTGTCCCGCGTGCTCAACGGTCGCTCCGACGTGTCCCCGGAGACCCGCCAGCGCGTCGAGGAACTGCTGCGCGAGCACGGCTACCAGCGGCGCCCCGGCCGTTCGCGCACCGGCAACGGCCTCATCGACCTGGTCTTCCCCGACCTCGACAGCCCGTGGGCGGTGGAGATCATCCGCGGGGTGGAGCAGACGGCGCACGCCGCCGGCTTCGGCACGGTCGTCTCGGCGATCCACGCCCGGAGCAGTTCGACCCGGCAGTGGCTGCAGAACCTGCGCGCCCGGGCGAGCGACGGCGTCATCTTCGTGACCTCCGACCTCGCGCCGCAGGAGCACGCGGAGCTGCGCCGCCTGCACATTCCGATGGTGACCGTGGACCCGTCCGGCTCACCCGCCGCCGACGTGCCCACCATCGGCGCCACCAACTGGGCCGGCGGCCTCAGCGCCACCGAACATCTGCTCGCGCTCGGGCACCGGCGGATCGGGTTCATCGCGGGGCCGAAGCGGCTCCTGTGCAGCCGTGCGCGGCTGGACGGGTACCGCGCGGGGTTGGAGGCGGCCGGGCTCAGCTTCGACGAACGCCTCGTCGCCCAGGGGGACTTCTACCACGAGTCCGGGTTCACGGCCGCCACGGGACTGCTGGCCCGCGATCTACCGCCCACGGCGCTCTTCGCGGCGAGCGATCAGATGGCGTTCGGGGCGTACGAGGCCGTGCGCCGGGCCGGGCTGCGGATCCCGGAGGACGTGAGCGTGGTGGGTTTCGACGACCTGCCCGGCGCGCAATGGGCCTCGCCGCCGCTGACGACCGTGCGGCAGCCGCTCACCGAGATGGGCAGCCTGGCGGCACAGACCGTGCTGCGGCTGGCCCAGGGCGAGCGGATCGACCTGACCCGCGTCGAACTCGCCACCGAACTGCTCGTCCGCGACAGCACCGCCGCACCCCGCGCCTGACCCCGCCACTCCCCCGTGGCTGAGCCGGCCGGGCCTCCGTCCGACCCGGCGCACCCGCCGGTGGTTGCCCGTAGTGACGGCCGCACCCACTGGAAGGGACGGCCCGCCCGACTACGATCCGGCCGAGCGCAGGCCGTATCGACCGGTCGAGCCGATCCCGCAGTGCCCGGACGCCGCACCCGACCTTCCCTGCGCCGTGAGGGCGGGCGGGCAGCACGGACCGGCCCATCTTGGCAGGCTGCACATCGCCCGCACGATGCGGCGAACGGCGTAGGCTGACGGCGTCGCTCCGGATTGCCGGGGGGCCGAGTCCGCCGCTCGCGGACGCTTTGGCTGTCACCCGCCCTTCCGATCGACGCTCTCCCTTGCCGCAGGCACACCAGATGCCGTATCGCGGGTTCGACGGCCTCCTCATGCTCAACGACTGACACCGATCCCCGCGGCTTGCTCGCCGTGGTTCTAGCCAACTTTTGAGAGGCGGTGGTGGGCATGACCGCGACGCAACGCCGTGCGGATCCCACCGGACCGGACCTGACATCCAACGCCACCCTCCCATGGCGGCCGACAAGCGGCCGGTCCGCCGCGCGGCTGACACAGCCAACGGCAGCGGTCGTCATACCGCGCCAGGCAGAGTTCACCCCGCGGGGCGGACAGCGGCGACCGGAGGCAACATCGTGACCAGCCTCTTCCGCCGAACTCCCGCTGACCGCTCCCGGCGCGTCCGCGCCGAACTGGCCACCGCGTGGGAACACCTGTTGACCGCCGCCCAGGAAGCCGGACACGTCGGGGACACCTACGTGGCGCGGGGACCGCTGGCCCGGCTCGCCGGGCGCGGCGCGCCGGCGGCCGCTTCGTGGCGTTGGGTCGCCGCCGGCTTGGCCGCCGGGGTGGTCATCGGCGCGGTCACCACGGCGGCGCTGACCCGGCGTCCGCACCGCGCCGACCCGGCCGAGACGCACCACCCGGACGACACATCCCCGCCGGTGCCGGCCAGAGCCCGCACCGCCGTCACGAACCTCGCCCACCGAGCCGGCGAGGCTGCGCACACCGCCGCCGAGGCCGCCCGGCACGCCGGAGACAAGGCCCGGCAGAAGGCGACCAGCCGTCAACCTGCCGCCGAGCCCGTGCCGGTCCTGACCCCGTCCGGCCCGGACGACGGCGACCACTAGCGTGTCGTCGGGCCGGCGCACCGCCGAACAGGCGGCTGCGGCGTGCGCCGGCCACGACGACGTGAAGACCTTGGATCACCCCGGGAGCGGCGTACGAGGCCAGATCGAAGGCAGCATCTGCCGCGGACGGCATATGGATGTACCGCCCGGCACCGCGATCAACTGACCTGGACGGTATGGCGTGCGGTATCTCAGTGATGTGAATGTGCGCGCAGTGCTGATCGTGCTGATCGAACGCGCAGGCGGCACGATCGAGATCAGCAACGGCGAACTCTACGATGCCATGTTGCCCGACAACGGAAACGGTGAACGCTTCGAGATCGAGGAACTGCCCGGATGTCTGCGGTTGACGACCGTCCCGCGTCCGGGTCCGAACGGCGACCACCGCTGAACGAATCGCCTACAGGCCAGACGCCGCCGGCACGTCCCGGCGGGCGGAACGCAAGGCGGCGGCTTCCAGCGGTCGCCGCAACGAGCGGTCAGGTGACTGTTGCTTTGAGGTCAGCGATGATTATGTCGGTGTCTGCCGGCCCGAGTCGCTTCCGTGGTCGGTTGTTCAGCCGTGCGGCGACGGCCGCGAGGCGGTCGGCGTCGTGAACAGTTAGGTCGGTGCCGTCGGAAAGGACAGGCCGCGTCGGGCTGACGACGCGGGCCAAGGCGGACGGTCGTAGATATCCCGGGAACAGGCGTAGGCTGACGATGTCGTTCGAGACCCCGGGTCCTGACAGTCCGCCGACGGCGGACGCTCCTACCGGCCGAGGCCGATCCCTTTCTTCCAGACGTCGCCTGCCGTGCAGCAGGTCAGGACGGTTCATCATGCTCACCAGAGCCGAACGTGCCACTGTCGTCCCATCCGGACCGCCGACGTCGCCACGCCTGCTTCTCGCGGAGGTGCGGGCGAGCCACACCATCTTCGACGGTGGTTGGTGGCCGTATTCCTGGTCTCCCGCCGAGGAGTTGCCCGGTCTCGTCCTCGCACTCTCCGCCCGCTACGGACAGATCCGACAGGTGATGCTCCATGACGGCAGCTGGAACGCCGGCTTCCGACGCCTCGCGGTGGATTCCGCAGTGGTGCGGATGGGCTGGTTCGTCAGCGTCGATCCGGGCGTTCTGATCGCCACCACCGAACAGGGCGTCCAGGTCGACCTTCTGGTCGTGCCGCCTGAGGCCACCCGTGCCGACGCGGAAGCGGTGATGCGTCGGGCCGCTGACCCGAGCAATCGACTGCGCGCGCCGGCGATGCTCGCCACGTTGACGCCGACGGCCTCCGCGGACCGTACCGACAGCCTCCGCTCCCACGCCGTGCGGGGCGACGGTAATGCAGGCACGGAGCCGGCAGCGGTCTGACGTCCGGCGCCGGCGAGGCCGTGGCGGCAACCCCGGCCCGGTCGGGCACACCGCGGCCGTGGGCCTCATGCGTCAAGCGCGCCAGCAGGATCGTCGAGAAATACCGCAACCGGGCAGCCAGGCATCTGTCGAATCAACGTTGTCCACAGGCCAGATTTCAGACTTCCAGGAGGTACACCTGCTGGGCGTCGGCACCCATGGCGTGGAACGCCACGTGCCGCCCGTCCGCCGAGATCGAGGACCCCGCGCCCGCGTGGAGCAGGCGCGCCGTGCCGGCCTCCCGGTCGAAGACGAAGATCTCCTCCGGCCGCCCCGGCGTGACCGAACGGAACGTCACGTACCGCCCGTCGGCCGACATCGCCTCGGCGCGAACGTCCACATCGGACGGTGCTCCCACGCGGAGCGTCACGCCCAGCGTGCGGTCGTGCACGAACACGTCGGCGCGGCCGTTCGTGTCGCCGGGTACCAGGTCGGACGAGGTGGAACTGAAGCTGACGTAGCGGCCGTCCGTCGAGATGCCCGGACGGTGCATGCCTCCCTCGGCGGCCTGCCCGCCACCGGTGGCGACGCTCACCCGCGCGAACGTCTCCGCGACGCGGTCGTGCACGAAGACGTCGGCGGTCCCGTTGGTATCGCCGGCCACCAGGTCGGCGGCGTCCGACACGAACGCGACATAGCGGCCGTCGGCGCTGATCGCCACGCCGTACGCGGCGGCGGACGCGATCGGGACGCCGGTCGTCGCCAGCCTGGTCGAGACGCCGAGCGTGTGCACGAACACGTCGACCGTGCCGTCGGCGACCGCCGTGTAGGCGAGATGTTCGCCGTCGGCCGACATCGCCGCCGTCACCACGCCGCCGTCGCCCACCGGAGCGGTGCTGCCGAGCCGGCGGTCGCGCACGTACAGTTCGCGCTCCACGGTGAACGCGACGTACCGGCCGTCCGCGGAGATGCCGACCGCCTCGCCACCCTCGCCGTCGCGCGTCAGTTTCTTCGTGGTGCGGTCGTACACGTAGACGTCGGAGGTGCCGGTGCCGAACGCGGTGAAGGCCACGTAGCGGCCGTTCGCGGAGATGAACGGCTTGGCGCCCGCGCCGTTGCTCACCGTCGTGAGCGTGGGGCCGGCCACCGGCGCCTCGACGGCCGGCGCGGCGAGCGTCACCGAGACGGCCGCGCTCAGCGCGGAGGTGAGCCCGGCCTCGCCGCGCGCCCGGACCCGATAGGTGTGCGTGCTCCCCGCCTTGACGGCGGTGTCCACATAGGACTCGCTGTCCACTGTGGACACCGCGACGTTGTCGCGCAGGACGGTGTAGGCGGTCGCGCGCACGGAGACGTTCCAGGAGAGGACGACCTTGCCGGAGGACTCGACGGCGACGAGACCGGTCGGGGTGACCGGCGCGGGCGCCACGGGTTTCGCCGTGACGCTCGGGGACGCCCCGGAGCGCTGCCCGAAGCGGTCGACGGCGCGCACCGCGTACGCGTAGGTGGTGCCGTTGGTGGCGGCGGCGTCCGTCCAGCCCGGTGTGGTGACCGTCGCGACCTCTTCGCCGTCGCGGGTGACGACATACCCGTGCGCCGTCGCGGGCCAGGTCAGGGTCACCTCGCTGTCCCCCGCGGTCGCCCTCGGCCTCGTGGGAACGCCCGGAGCCGGCGGCAGCGGCCGCACGGTGGCCTCGGCGGAGGGCGCCGACATGCGGCCGCTCGCGTCGACGGCGAGGACGCGGTACGTCACGTCCACCCCGTTGGCCACATCGGTGTCCAGATAACCCGCCTCGGGCGCGAGAACCGTGGCGATCGGGTTTCCGTCGCGCTGCACGCGATAGCTGACCGCACCCGCCACCGCTGCCCACGTGAGCGTCGCCGAACCGTCACCCGGCACCACGCCGAGCCCGTCCGGTGCGGCGAGCGGGGCCTTCTGCGCGGCGTTCGAGGACGAGGAACGGGCCACGCCCACGGCGGCGGGCGCACCGGCGGAGGCGGCGACGGCACCACCGCCACCGGTCACCACCACAACGAGCGCAACCCCGGCGAGCTTCAGCGATCGCACCGGACATCCCCCAGCGTGCACGGAACAGGTCACGCTGGTTATCGGCCGGCGACGGGCCGGCTGAATCGGTCGGCCGGTCGGCATGCACGACCGACCGGCCGACAGCGCCTCCCGGCCGCCATCGCGCAGCCCGCACCGGCGAGCGGTGTGGCGGATCGGTCAGATGGTGCAGGGCACTCCGTTGAGGCCGCTGTGGCTGCCGAGAGCGCCGCGGACCCACCGGCCACGCGGGCCGGAACCGAAAGTTTCCGCGCACGGGGCCGGAAATTGGGCCTATGACGACGGTACCGCTGGGTCTAAGGACTCAAGATTCACAGTGTCCGGCTTCCTACCGTTTCACCGTCCGGGCGGGAGGCCGAGTCCCGCTCATGTCCCCATGCTGAGTTTTCAGGAGTATCGACGGTGAAACGGTTCGTCAGGCGCCATCGCAGCAAGGTACTTCTCGTCGGCGGCGTCGTGGCGGCGATCGCCGCGGCCGGCACCATCTCGGCGTTCACGCTCGCGAACGCCGCCGAGCAGCCGGCGATCCCGGCGAACGCCATCCGCGCCTCCTCGTTCACCGAGCAGTCCGGCGTGCAGACCGAGGGCACCGCCGACGCCGGCGGCGGCAAGAACGTCGGCTGGATCACGCCCGGCGACTGGATGAAGTTCTCCCAGGTCGACCTCGGCGCCTTCGGCAACCTCACGACCTCCATTCGTGTGGCGGCCGCCTACAAGGACCGGCCGGGCGTCGTCGAGGTGCACCTCGCGTCGCAGACCGGCCCGATCGTCGCCCGCTTCCCGATCACGGCCACCGGCGGTTGGCAGTCCTGGAAGACGCTGACCGACACCCAGCCGTCCCCCGGCGGCAAGCAGGACATCTACGTGGTGGCCAAGTCCGACCAGGGCGGCGACTTCGTGAACATCAACTGGCTGACCTTCTCGGCCTCCGGTTCGACCGGCTCGGGTGAGCCGTCGCACGGCCACTCCGCCACGGCCGGCCCCGCGCCGAGCGCCACGGCCGGCCCCGGTTCGCCGTCGCCGACGATGAGCATGGGCCCGCCGACGCCCGGCCAGTGGGTCGACGTCGACCAGGCCAAGTGGAACGCCCAACTCGCCGCCTACAAGGCGCAGACGCCCGCGCAGAAGCCGGCGACCGGCCGCAGCATCAGCGAGTTCCAGGCGTCGTGCAAGTTCAGCCACGCGGCGAACGACGACCCGATCGTCTTCTTCGGCCAGTCCGGCCGATCGCACAACCACAGCTTCCTGGGGAACAAGTCGACCAACGCCAACACGACGTTCGAGTCGCTGATGGCCAACAAGGCGACGACCTGCACGCCCGAGGGGGACTTCTCGTCCTACTGGATGCCCACCCTGTTCGAGAACAACCAGCCGGTGTACCCGAAGCAGGTCACCGTCTACTACGGTTCGGAGCAGGCGGGTAGGCAGAAGGACGTCAACCCGATGCCCAACGGCCTGCGGATCCTCTTCGGTGACGCCAGCAAGCAGGTCATGCAGAACCCGAACGCCGGCGGCAACTTCTGGTGCCCGGTCGGCCCCGGCACCGGCCTCGAACGCAGCGACGACAACCAGTGGCCGGTCTGCCAGACCCCCGACTACCACTTCACGACGAAGCTGCCGGACTGCTGGGACGGCAAGCACCTGGACAGCCCGAACCACAAGGATCACCTGGCCAACGGCGGCGGCAACGGCTGCCCGGCGACGCACCCGGTGCAGATCCCGCGGATCACGTTCGAGGTGTCGTACCCGACCAAGGGCACCAAGAACGCCATGCGCCTCGCGTCCGGCCTGCCCTCCTCGATGCACTTCGACATCTTCGTGGCCTGGGACGAAGCCAAGATGAACTGGCTGACCCTCAACTGCGCCGCGCTGATGCACGCCTGCAACGACAAGGGCCAGCTCGAGGTCTGACCCGTCGACAACTCCGACCAGTCGACAACGGACGGCGGCGTCCCGATGAACCGGGGCGCCGCCGTTCATTCACGTATCACACTGACGCTGAGTATCCAAGAGATGTCTTTCTGTCAGTATCCTGACTGATGTGAGCGGTCAAATCGGTGTGATCGTGTTGGCGCCGGCCGTGGTCCCGGTGGCGCTGCTCGCCGCGGGTGCCGGGACCGCCGGCTACGCGCTCGGGAAGCTCGCCGACGTTGCCATCGAACGCGAACGCCGCATCCGCGAGGCCCGCATCGAGCAGGCCCGCGCCACCGACCGCTACCGGGCGCTGCGCGATCAGGTCGAACGGGCCAGGCGCCAGTTCGGTGACGCGATCGGCGCGCTGCCGGAGGCGCCGGCCGACGGGCTGAACGCCTGGGTCGACGCGGCGGAGCGTCGCCTGGCGGCGGAGCTGGGCGCCGCGCGTTCCCACAAAATCATGGCGGCGGTGCGGCGGGCCGTGACGGAACTCGCGGCCCCGACCCCGGCGGAGGACCTGGAGGAGTCGCTGCGCCGCGTGCTGGCCCGGCTCGACCCGGCAGCCGCCGACGCCGACACGCGGCAGCTGGAGGCGTGGGCGGCGCAGGCGCTGACGGCCCCGTCGCCGGCCACCGCGCGGCGCCTCCTGGACGACCTGCGGCACAGCGTCGACACGGTCAACCGGGCCGTCGCGCGGCGGCGCGACCGGCTGGCGGGGCTCGCCGCGCGGCTGCGGGAGCAGACCGGCCCGCTGATCGACGCGGCCCTCGCGCTGCTCGAAACGGCAGGCGAGGCACCGGACCGGGCGACACCGGACTGGGCGGCCCTGGAGGCCACCGTCGACGACGCGATCGCGCGCACCCGCGAGGCGGCCGTGCGCGACTACACCGCCTGGGCGCTGCGCGAGTCGTTGCGCGAGATCGGCGTCGAGTCCGAGGAGGACTTCGCGGTGCTGCTCGCCGCGGACGGCATGGCGCACGTGCGCCACCCGGGCCGGGAGGACGTCGCCGTGCGGGTCCGGCACCGGCCCGAGGACGGCGCGCTGCACTTCAACCTCGTTGCCCCGCACGGGGACGACGTGGCGCCCGATCCGGAGGCGGAGCGGCAGTGGTGCGCGGCGTTCGACGCGCTGGTACCGGCGCTCGCCGAGCGCCACATCGAGGTCCGCGTGACGCACCGCCGCGAGGACGTCGAGGCCCAGCGGGTCGGCGTCTTTCCGTTCGAACGGCGTCAGCGCTCCCGCCGCACCGCCCCACGGGAGAGGAAACGGGAGCGGTGACCGGCTACCCGGCCTGGCTGCGCGAGGTGCGCACCGCGCTGTCGATCAACTCGCAGGTGGTGCTGTACGGCAACGTGCGCGACATCTTCCTCCTGCCCGGCGGCACCGGCCTCGAACCGTGCGACCTCCGGGCCGGGGTGCACAGAATCCTTGCGGCGGAAGGGTTCCCGACGCTGGTCGTCGCCGACGCGGTGGCCGGCGTCGAGACGCTCACGCACGGGAAGGGGCCGCCGGAGCCCCGCAAACCCTGGGGCGCCAAGGGAATCGACCTCAACGCCCTCGCCGACCTGCTGGAGCGCACCGCCACCGCACCGGCCCGCGCGGCGGTCCTCGTCGACTACGCCTCCCGTCTCGTGCTCGACCCGACCCGCCTCGAACCGGCCGAGCACCGCTTCTTCGCCCGCGTCGACCGGCTCTCCCGCGCGGCCTATCCGCAGCCGGCCGGCGACGACCCGCGGCCGTTCTACAACCCGGTCGTGTGGGTCGTGGACAACGAACGCGACCTGCCGCTCTGGCTCACCGCCGGCAACGAGGACATCCGCCAGATCGCCGTGCCGCTGCCCGATCTCGGCGCCCGGCTCACCGCCGCGCAGTGGCTCGCCGGCGTCCTGAACGGCTACGCCGAGGCGACTCCCGACGCGCGGCAGGACCTGCGGCGGCGACTCGCCGAACAGACGCGGGGCATGACGTTGCGCGGCATGATGGCGATCGCCCGGCTGGCCAAGCGAATGGAGACGCCGCTCGCCGACATCGACGAGGCGGTGCGCTGCTACCGGGTCGGCGTGCACGACAACCCGTGGCGGGAATCCCATCTGCGCAAGCGGTTGGAGGGCGCCGCGGACGCGATCGGCGCCCGGGTGCGGGGCCAGCGGGAGGCGATCCAGCGTTCGGTCGACATCCTGGTGCGCGCGGTGCTCGGGTTGTCGGGCGCGCACGCGGGCGCCCGGGTGTCGCGCCCGCGCGGGGTGCTCTTCTTCGCCGGGCCGACCGGTGTCGGTAAGACCCAACTGGCGAAGGAGCTGACCCGGCAGGTGTTCGGCGACGAGAACGCGTACACCCGCTTCGACATGAGCGAGTTCTCCGCCGAACACGCGGCCGACCGGCTGATCGGCGCGCCGCCCGGCTACGTCGGGTTCGACGCGGGCGGCGAACTGACGAACGCGGTGCGGCAGCGGCCGTTCAGCCTGCTGCTCTTCGACGAGGTGGAGAAGGCGCACCCGCGGATCCTGGACAAGTTCCTGCAGATCCTGGACGACGGGCGGCTCACCGACGCCGGCGGTGCGACGGTGTACTTCACCGAGACGGTGCTGGTGTTCACCTCCAACCTCGGCGTCTCCGCCCAGGAGTACGCGCAGCGTTCGGCGGTCGACCGGCCGGCGTTGGAGCTGCGCGTGCGTTCGGCCGTCGAGCACCACTTCGTCTCGGTGATCAACCGGCCGGAACTGCTCAACCGCCTCGGCGACAACATCGTCGTCTTCAACTTCATCGACCGCGGTACGGCTGAGGAGATCTTCACGATGCTGCTCGACCACGTGACCGAACGCCTGCGCAAGGAGCACCGCGTCGCGCTGACGCTCGCCGATCCGGTGCGCCGGCAGCTGCTGGAGGGCGCCACCCGCAATCTGAGCTTCGGCGGGCGCGGGATCGGCTCGTTCCTGGAGAGCGCGCTCGTCAACCCGCTCGCCCGCGAACTGTTCACCCGCGAGCACCTCGACGGCGCCCGCCTGCACGTCACCTCCTGGGAGCGGCACGACGACATCTGGCGCATCGGCCTGTCATGAACATCCTGCTGAGCCGCGCGCACTATCCGGTCACCGTGCTGGGGCCGGGGCGGCGGATCGGGCTGTGGACCCAGGGCTGCGGCATCGGCTGCGCGGGCTGCGTGTCGCGCGACACGTGGTCCCCTTCGCAGGACCGGGCGATCCCGGTCGAGGAGGTGGTGGCCTGGTGCGACGCGGTCGAGGGGCCGGTCGACGGGATCACCATCAGCGGCGGGGAGCCGTTCGACCAGCCGGCGGCGCTCGAGGAACTGCTGCGGCGGCTGCACGACTGGCGGGGCGGGCGCGCGATCGACCTGCTCTGCTACAGCGGGCGTTCGCAGGCGGCGCTGCGGTCCCGCTTCGGGCACCTGCTCGAACGGCTGGACGCCGTCATTCCGGGGCCGTTCGTGGCGCAGCTCGCGCCGGGGCTCAAGTGGCGCGGCTCCACCAACCAGGAACTGGTGCCGCTGAGCCCGCTCGGGCACGAACGCTACGACCACGAGATCGACGCGCCGGCCGACCGCACCCGGCTGCAGGTGTCGATGCGGGGCGACACCGTGTACCAGATCGGCGTTCCGCGGCCGGGTGACCTGGAGGCGTTGGAGCGCGCCCTCGCGCGGCGCGGCGTGGCCTACACGGAGGCGTCATGGCGGAGCTGATGTGCCCGGGCTGCCGGGCGGACCTCGAAACGGGGCGGCCGTACTGCACCGGCTGCCTGCTGGCGGCGGTCCCGTTCGAGAAGCCCGTCCCGGCGGCGCTTCCGAAGGGGCGCGAGTGCCGCGACCCCGACTGTGTCCACAGTGGAGTGTTGCCGGCGGAGGCGTGCCGGCACTGCGGGCGGCGGGCCCGGGCGGTGCTGCTGCGCTTTCCCTGGGGCACCGAACGCCTGCCCACCGGCGGGCCGCTGCTGATCGGCCGGGAGAACTCGCCCCTCGCCGAGCGGCTCGCCCGCTACCCCAACGTCTCCCGGCGGCACGCCGAACTCGCGCTCGACGCGGGCGCGGTCGTCGTCACCGACCTGGACTCGGTCAACGGCACCTTCGTCAACGACGAACGGCTCGCGCCCGGGGTGCCCGTGCGGGCGGGCTCCGGCGACCGGCTGCGCTTCGCCGCCGCCCTGATCGTCGAGGTCGGCCCGGGCGGTGCGCCGTGAACGCCGGCGGGTCGGCCGGGCTCGCCAGGGGCGCCTGGGCCGCCCCGCCGACCGCCCGCGACGCGCTGCGCCGGGCCCCGCGCACCACCCGGGACCCGGCCCCGGAGACGACCCGCGACCGCGGGCCCGTGGCGGGGGCCCGCTACCGCCGGGTCAACCTGCCGCCCGAGCTGGTCGACCGCTACGAGGTCGAACGCGACCTCGGCGCCGGCGGCGAGGCCGACACGCTCCTGGCCCGCGACCGCGCCACCGGCGAGCACGCCGTCGTCAAGATCTACCGCCGCGAGGTCCGGGCCGCCGAGGCCACGCTCGCCCGGCTCACCGGCGCCGACCCCCGCCACCTCGTGCGCCTGCTCGACTGGGGCCGCGGCGACGGCTACCTGTGGGAGACGCTGGAGTACGCCGTCCACGGCTCCCTCGAGGACCTGCGGCGGCAGCAGGGCGGCGGCGCCTGGCCGGACGAGTCCGTTCTGCGGGTGGTGGCGCAGGTGGCGCCGGCCATCGCCTACGCGCACTCGCTGGGGCTGGTGCACCGCGACGTCAAGCCCGGCAACATCCTGGTGCGCGGCGTCGCCCCGGTCGACCTGGTACTCGCCGACTTCGGACTCGCCGCCGTGCTGAACGCCTCCCGCGAGATGCGTTCCGGCTCGCGCACGTGTGCGTACGCGGCCCCGGAGGCGGCGATCGGCGACACCTCCACCGCGCTCGACTGGTGGTCCCTCGGCATCGTCGTCCACGAACTGCTCACCGGGCTCAACCCGTTCCAGCGCCTCGACGGGAGCTGGCAGTCCGACGCGATGATCGTGCGGGAGCTGACCGTGCACGACATCGACCTGAGCCGGATCCGGGACCGGCGCTGGCACCTGCTCTGCCGCGGCCTGCTCACCCGTGCCCCCGAGGAACGCTGGGGCGCCGAGCAGGTCTCCGCGTGGTGCGCCGGCGCCTCGCCCGCGGTCCCCCGTTCCCACCCGGCGGGGCCGGCCGGGTTCGCGGGCGGGCCGCTCGACCGGGAGCACCTGCTGCGCCTCGCGGAGAACGCCGTCGCGGACCCGGCGCAGAACGCCGCCGTCGACCTGCTCTACACCGACGGCGTGCTGCCCGCCCTGGACGGCCGTCCCGGCTGCGCCGGCCACGCCGCGCTGGACGAACGGTGGCGGCGGCTGTGGGCGCAGTTCGAGGCGGTCGTGCGGCGCTACCGGCTCGACGTGCCGCCCGAAACGGCCCGCCGGTACCGGGCGATGCTGCTGCTGGCGGCGTTCCCCGGGCAGGAGGAGCTGTGGGCCGCGGAGGCCGGCGCGGCGGCGGCGGAGCCGGAGGCGGCCGGGCAGCGGTGGTTCCGGACGCTGGCCGCGGAACAAGCCCCGCCGGACGCCGCCGCGGCCCACCACGCGGCGCTGCTGCTCGCCGCGCCGATCGCCGCCGAGCGCACCGGCCGGCAGCGCACGGCCGAACGGGTGCGCGCCGCGGAGGCCGCACGGCAGCGGCAGTTCGCGCGGGAACGCTCGATCGACGAACTGTCGGCGCGGTTCGCGCTGGTGTGCGCGATGCTGGCGCTGGTGCCGCTGCTGGGCTACGTGGCCGCGCCGGCGGCGCTGTATCTGGGGTACCGCGGCCGGCGGGGCGGCGAGGTGGCGTCGTCGACCCTGACGTTCGCGCTCGCCGTGGTGGGCCTGGTCTGCAACGCCTTTTACGCCCGCGTTTACCTCGGCATAACGGCTGATTCCCTCTGACGACACGCCCATGTAAGCATCGAGACTCCTCAACGTGGAGGGATTTCGATGGACATCAGTCGTCGTATGTTCCTGGCCGGTGGGGCCGCCGCCACGGGTGGCACGCTCTTCGCCTCGGCCATCCTCTCCGGCATCGACTCCGCCGCCGCCGCGTCGACGCCCCCGCGCACCGGTGCCGACCCCGACGGCTACACCGGGGGCTACGGGCCGCTGCGGCCGGTCGCCGCGGCCGACGAGCCGGGCGCCGAGTACTTCGCCCTGCCGGCCGGGTTCAGCTACGTCGTGTTCGGCAAGACCGGCACGCCGATGGTCAGCGACCCGTCGCAACGCAACCCGAGCAGCCACGACGGGATGGCCGCGTTCCACGGGCCCGGGCCCACGATCCGGCTGACCCGCAACCAGGAGGACCGCAACGCACCCGGCGAGGGCACCGTCGGCGGGCCGTCCGCGACCCGGTACGACCCGCTCGCGGGCGGCGGCGTGACCGTGCTCGACTACGACCCGCGCACCCGCCGCGTGGTGCGCGACTTCATCGGCGTCAACGGCACCCACGTCAACTGCGCGGGCGGGATCGCCTGGCGGCACGCCGGCTGGCTCACCTGCGAGGAGACGGTCGCCGGCCCCGCCGACGGCTACGGCCGAAAACACGGCTACGTCTTCCTCGTCCCGATCGGCGCCCGCGCCACCGCCCGGGCCGAGCCGCTCACCGCCATGGGCCGCTTCTCGCACGAGGCCGTCGCGACCGACCGTCGCACCGGCGTCGTGTACCTCACCGAGGACGCCGGATCCGGTCGCGGCAGCGGCTTCTACCGGTTCCTGCCCAGGGACCCGGCCCGGCTCTCGCGCGGCGGACGGTTGCAGATCCTGTCGCTCAAGGGACGTCCCCGGACCGATCTGAGGGAACGCCAGAAGCCCGGCCGCTGGCTCCCCGTGGTGTGGCGGGACATCGACGACCCCGATCCGGATCCCGTCATCGAGGCCGAACTGCCCGGCGCCACAAGCGTCTTCGCGCAGGGCTGGGCGGCCGGCGGGGCCAAGTTCAACCGGCTGGAGGGCGTCTGGGCCGCCGAGCGCAGCTTCTTCATCGCCTCGACCAGCGGCGGCGACGCCAAGAACGGCGACGTCAACGCCGACGGGTACGCCGAGGGCTACGGCCAGATCTGGGAGTACGCGCCGGGCGAGCACGACGGCGACGGCGGGCAGTTGCGGCTGGCGTTCGAGTCGCCGGGCGGCTCGGTGCTCGACAGCCCGGACAACCTCACCGTCAGCCCCCAGGGCAACCTGCTGATCTGCGAGGACGACGCCGGCAGCGTGGACGGCGACACGCATCCGCTGGCGCCCGGGCTGGTCGACGTCAACCGGCTCATCGGGTTGACCCGCTCGGGGCGCACCTTCGAGTTCCTGGTCAACCGCTTCAGCACCAGCGAGCTGGCCGGTGCGTGCTTCAGCCCCGACGGCCAGACCCTGTTCGTGAACGTCTACGGCACCGCGGACGCGGGCAGCGGCTTCACGGCGGCGATCACCGGGCCGTGGCGGCGCGGCGTGCTGTGAACCCTCCCAGAAATCCGGCAGGGGGCACACAGCCGGCTCCCAGGTAGCGGGTCGAGCCTGACGGCATGGGACCACGTTACGAGGGGCGCCCCCTGCCCCGGCCGGATGCGGAACCGGTCGACCAGGGGCTGGCGTTCGATCTCGGCACCCTGGTCGACCGGCGGCGGGTGCTGCGGATGTTCGGGCTCGGCGTCGCCGTGGCGGGGCTCGCGGCGTGCACCGACGACCCCTCGGCGGGAGGCTCTTCTTCCGGCGGGTCCACCTCGGCTGCGGGCGAGATCCCCGAGGAGACGGCCGGCCCCTACCCCGGCGACGGGTCCAACGGGCCGGATGTGCTGGAGCGCAGCGGCATCATCCGCGGCGACATCCGGTCGAGCTTCGACGGCGCGCCGGGCACGGCCGAGGGGGTCCTCCTGACCCTCGAACTGTCCATTGTGGACATGGCGGGCGGGAAGCCGTTCGACGGAACGGCCGTGTATGTCTGGCACTGCGACCGCGAGGGCCGGTACTCGATGTACTCCGACGGCGTCCGGGACCGCAACTACCTGCGCGGCGTGCAGGTCGCGGACACCGCGGGGAAGGTCAGCTTCACCAGCGTCTTCCCGGGCTGCTACACCGGCCGCTGGCCGCACGTGCACTTCGAGGTGTACCCCGACGCGGCGAGCATCACCGACGCCACCAGGGCGATCGCGACGTCGCAGGTGGCGCTGCCGAAGGAGGCCTGCGACGCGGTCTACGCCCGGCCGGGCTACGAACGTTCCGGGCCGGCCCTGGCGCGGGTGAGCCTGGGCGGCGACGGCGTCTTCGGCGACGACGGCGGCGCGGCGCAGCTCGGCACGGCGACCGGTGACGTCGGCGGCGGGTACACGGTGGCGCTCACGGTGAACGTCGACACCCGCACCGCGCCCGGCCGAGGATGACTCCGCGTAGGTAAGTCCGGCTCTGACCAAATGGGCAGAGGACTTCTGTTCGCCGCGACACAACTTTTGTTCGCGGCGAACATGTCGTACGGTGGGCCAACCAATAGACGAATGCACATGAACGAAAGTCGCACTCCGGCGCATCCGCGTGGCCCGCCATCGACGCCGATCGCTCAACGCTGCCACGCGTCCGCGTCGTCCCAACCGACTGGAGGCAGTGCAGCATGGCCCAAGACCGTCAACCGTCCATGACCCGACGCGGGGTCCTCGCCGCGGGAGCCGCCACTGCCGCGGTGGCCGTGACCACCGCGTCTCCGGCCTCGGCCGGCGTTCCACAGCCCGACGGCGGACCGGGCGGCAATCCGCACCGGGTGCCGCGCGACAAGATCAGCGTTCAGCTGTACACCCTGCGCAACCAGCTGCAGATCGATCTCGACGGCAGCCTCCGCGAACTGCGCCGCATCGGCTACACCCGGGTCGAGCACGCCGGCTTCGTCGGCCGCACCGCGCAGCAGTTCCGCGCCGCGCTCGACGCCGCCGGGCTCAAGGCGACCTCCGGGCACGTCGGCATCCCGCAGCCGTTCGACGCCGCCACCTGGCAGCGCGCGCTCGAGGACGCCAACATCGTCGGCAACAAGTACATCGTGCACCCGTACTTCGGTACCGACGCCAACGGGCCGATCCGCAACGGCGCCGTCTACCGGGCGTTCGCCAAGGATCTCAACCGCGCCGGCGAACTGGCCCGCCGGGCCGGCCTCGACTTCGGCTACCACAACCACCACAACGAGTTCCTGCGCCAGGACGGCGGCAACCGCACCGGGTTCGACATCCTGACCGCCGAGACCGACCCGCGGTTCGTGCACCTGGAGGTGGACCTCTTCTGGGCGTGGCGCGGCACGGCCGACCCGGTGGACCTGATCCAGAAGCACCGCGGCCGGATCCGCCAGGTGCACGTCAAGGACTACGACACCAACGCGAGCTTCGCCGACCCGGGCTCGGGTCTGATCGACTTCGGCCGCATCTTCCGGCACGCGCGCGAGGCCGGCCTGGTCGAGTACATCGTCGAACGCGACGACGCGGGCAGCCCGCCACGCACCCCCGCACAGGCGCTGGAGACCGCCCAGAACGGTTTCCGCTACCTCGACACCCTGCGCTTCTAGGGGGTATCCGATGAGGCGTCTCGCGTTCCTCGCCGCCCTGTCCACTGTGGTCGGTTCGATCGTGGTGGCCACCCCCGCCGTGGCCGCACCGCAGGCGGACCCGCCCTCCGACGGCCAGTTCCAGAAGGTCACCCTCAACGACTTCCCCGGCGAGCCGATGAGCCTCGCCGTCCTGCCCGACCGGCGCGTGCTGCACACGGCGCGCACCGGCGAGGTCCGCATCCACGACCCGCGCACCGGCACCAACCGGCTCGCGGCCGACGTGCCCGTCTACGAGCACGACGAGGAGGGGCTGCAGGGCATCGCCATCGACCCGGACTTCGGGCGCAACCACTGGGTCTACCTGTACTACTCCCCGCCGCTGAACACGCCCACCGACGACCCGTCGACGCCGAACGTCAACGAGGGCGACGCGCCGCTCAACGGCACCGAGGCCGACTGGGCGCGCTTCCGGGGCTACCTCCAGCTGTCCCGCTTCAAGCTGCGCGGCGACACGCTCGACCTGACCAGCGAGCAGAAGATCATCCAGGTCGACACCGACCGCGGCATCTGCTGCCACGTCGGCGGCCAGATCGACTTCGACAGCAAGGGCAACCTGTACCTGTCGACCGGCGACGACAGCAACCCGTTCGCGTCGAACGGGTATGTGCCGATCGACGAGCGGCCGGACCGCAATCCCGCCTACGACGCCCAGCGCACCAGCGCCAACACGAACGACCTGCGCGGCAAGCTGCTGCGCATCACGGTCGGGCGGGACGGCGGCTACACGGTGCCCGAGGGCAACCTGTTCCGGCCGGGCGCCCCGAAGACCCGTCCCGAGATCTACGCGATGGGGCTGCGCAACCCGTTCCGCTTCGCGGTCGACCGGCGCACCGACACGGTGTACGTCGGCGACTACTCGCCGGACGCCAACGCTGCCAACCCGGCGCGCGGGCCGGCCGGCCACGGCCGCTGGCTCTCGATCGAACGCCCGGCAAACTACGGCTGGCCGTACTGCGTCAGCCCGTCGCAGCCGTACATCGACTACGACTTCGCGACCGGCACGTCGGGGGCGCCGTTCAACTGCGCGGCGCCGGTGAACAACTCGCCGCGCAACACCGGCCGGACCAACCTGCCGCCGGTGGCCGAGCCCGAGATCGCGTACACCTACGCGGCCTCGACGCAGTGGCCGGAGCTGGAGAGCGGTGGGATCGGCCCGATGGGCGGGCCGGCGTACCGGTTCGACCGGAACAACCCGTCGCCGACGAAGTGGCCCCAGTACTACGACGGCAAGCCGCTGTTCTACGAGTGGACGCGGGACTACGTGAAGGAGTTCCAGCTCGACCGGCGCGGTGACGTGAAGGCCATCCGGCCGGTGCTCGACTCGCTCGTCTTCGACAACCCGATGGACCTGGAGTTCGGCCCCGACGGTGCGCTCTACGTGCTCGAGTACGGCGACGGCTACTTCGCCGAGAACCCGGACGCGCAACTGTCCCGGTTCGACTTCGTGCGCGGCAACCGCACGCCGATCCCGAAGATCTCCGCGAACCCGACGATCGGCCTGGCCCCGCTGACGGTGCAGTTCTCCAGCGCCGGCACGACGGATCCGGACGGCGACCGGCTGCGCTACGCGTGGGACTTCGACTCCAACGGCACCGTCGACTCGCGCGATCCCAACCCGAGCTGGACGTACACCGCCAACGGCCGCTACACGCCGACGGTCAACGTCACGGACAGCACGGGCAGATCCGCGGCGGCGCAGATGCAGTTGCTCGTCGGGCCGCGCGCGCCGGTGGTGACGTTCGTCAGACCCGTTACGGGACAAGCGTTCCAGTTCGGTGACACGGTCCAGTTCGAGGTGCAGGTGGTCGACGACGAGCCGATCGACTGCGCGCGCGTCACGGTCACCTACATCCTGGGCCATGACGAGCACGGCCATCCGCTGTCCGAGGCGCACGGCTGCACCGGAAGCATCCCGACGTTCCTGGATCCGGGGCACGGCGGCGCGGACGACCTGACCGCGGTGTTCGTGGCGGAGTACACGGACGCGCCGAGCGATCCGGGCACGCCGCCGCAGAGCGGTCGGGCCGAAGTGGTGCTCGAACCGTCCGACGGCTGACCGACTGAGGCAGGCGCCTCCGGTCCGCACCAGGGACCGGAGGCGCTTCAGCGGCTCTGCGACTCGCGCAACGCGATCTGGTAGCCGAGCTGGAACGTGGTGTGCGCCCGGTAATCCTTCTTCAGCCGGGTGATCCGCTTGGCGAACGTGCGGTCGCTGATACCCAGCCGCCGCGCGATCACCCGCCCCGTCTCGCCGTCGACCAGCATCCGGATGATGAGCTTCTGCACCGGCGTCGTGATGTTCTGCGTGGCGTGCGGGAGGTAGGGATCGGCGCGCTGCCACGCGCGGTCGAACAGGTCGGCGAAATAGCCGACGAGCGCCGGATGCCGGATGTGCGCGACGGTGGGGCGTTCGGCGTCGACGGCGAGGAACGCCACGTCGCGGTCGACGACGATGAGCCGCCCGGGGAACTCGTCGATGGTGCGCACCTCGGCGCCGGCGGCGGTCGCCTCCTTGACGTACGCCGCGACGCCCTGGTCGTGCCGGGCGGTGTGCTGGTACAGGACCCGCGTCACGGCGCCGCGGCCCACGGTGCGCCCCGGAACGGGATCGTCGGCGCCGGGCATCGCGTCGGCCTGCGCGACGAGCACCTCCTTGCGGCAGCGCCGCACGGCTTCGTCGACGCGGCGGTCGCACATCGTTCCCTCGAAGATCTCGACGGTCGCCGGCTCCGCACCCGCGCCCGGACGCATCTCCGCCGGGAGCCGCCAGCCGGGCGGAGCGGCGGACGGGACCCGGCGGGAGCGCGGACGCACGTGCGGCAGCACTAATCCGATGTCGTCCTGGTCCGCGCCGTCGCCGCCCGGCCCACCGGGAGCGACCTGTCCACCTTGACCGACCACGAAAACCGTGCCCATCTGTTTCCCCCGTGTCATGGATATCAGTGCGCGGGTGCGCGATTGCGTGCGGCCGCACGGCCGCGGGGTCCGGCCGTCACGCCATGGCGACCAGGATTCGACGCGCTCCGGTAAAGGGCTGTCGCCCATGCGCCATCAACATGTTGTTGATAACCATGATGTCGCCAGGTTGCCACGGCAGCGCGAGACTGACCTCGTCGTAGACGGCCCCGATCTCCTTGATCACCTCGTCCGGGATGGGTGAACCGTCGGCGAGGTAGGCGTTGCGCGGCAGGTCCTCCTCGGCGTACAGCGCGGTGAGCGCCTCCCGCACCTCGGGTTCGAGGGCGGCGACGTGGAACAGGTTGGCCTGGTTGAACCACACTTCGGCGCCGGTGTGCGGCTCGGTGGCGAACGCCGGGCGCGGGTGGCGGGTGCGCAGCCCGTCCTCGGTCCACTCGAACCGGAAGCCGTGCGTGCGGCAGTACTCCTCGACGGCGGCCCGGTCCTCGGTCTGGAACGACTCCTGCCAGCTGAGCCCGAGCCCCTCGCGGAACGTGCGCGAATAGACGATCCCGGGCGCGAACAACTCACGCGTGCGGTCGGAGATCCGGCGCAACACCTGGCGGCTGTCGGCGATCGGCGTCGCCCCACCGGTCTGCGCGGCGGTGTGACAGAAGAAGAACAGCAGGTCCGGCCAGGCGCTGGCGTAGGAGTTCTCGTTGTGCATCGGAATGGACTGGTCGGCCGGATATTCGGTCGAGGTGTAGATGTTGCCGCTCAGCGCGGTGCGCGGCGTGGAGCGCTCGGTGTATTCGAGCGGATCGCCGCCCACGATGAGCACGATTTCCCGGAACGCGTCGACGTCGATCGGAAATCCGCGCAGCAGGTAGGCGCCGTGCTCCTCGAGCCCTTTCCGCAGCTCGGCCCGGTGTTCCCGGACCCATTCCTTCGAATCCTCACAGTTTTCCTTGAGGTCGAGAATTCGAATCGACGTGTAGCCATTTCCGGCCACGCGTTCGGGAACGCCGTCGAGAATTCGCGCAGCCTCCATCGAACCGGTCATCGAAAAGATTCCTCCCGTGTCGGCGAAGCGATCAAGCACGCTCCGCGACCACTGTAGCCACGGAGGGAGGCGTCGTCACCACTGTAAATATGCGGTCAAAATCGGGCACACTGCGCCGTCTCGCCGGAAAGTGCACGCCGGTCGCCGTTCTGACGGGACGGGACACTGAACCGCTAAATCGCAGGCCACCTAAATGGTTGGCAGCCCCGGATGTTAACTACGCGACACGCCACAAGCGGCCACGGGGGACAGGAAAGTGCACGTGCACAAAATTGACCCCTGTCCTTCTGTCGACGCTGCGCCAAAGCGGGTGGAACCATCGGGTCACCGCGCTGATCTTCCGCACCGGAACTTAACCGCGCGGTTCACCCGGAATCAGGGACCTCGGGTCCACGGGCATCCACACGCCCGTTTCCGCCGGTGAGCGGAGCCCGCTGGATCCACGGACAGGAACGGGGCAGCGTGAGACCACTTCTGATCATCGTCTACGACCTGGGCGCGGCCGGCCCGGCCGACCTGGTCGCGGCGGCGCGCGACGTGTGCGACGTCGTGTTCGTCGCCGACCCGCGCAGCCGGCACGTCGCCGACAACCTCGCCGTGCTGCGCGCCGCCGCACCGGTCGTCGAGGCGCCGCCCGACCCGCGCGCCGTCGCCGACGCGGTGAAGGTGCTGCGGCCGGCCGGCGTCACGACGTTCAGCGAGTCGCGGATCGGGCTCACCGCGGCAGTGGCCGACCTGCTCGGACTCCCCTACCACGCACCGGCCACCGCGGCGGCCCTCGCCGACAAGGCCGCGCAGCGCGAGGCGTTGGCGCGGGCGGGTGTGCCGAGCGCGCGGCACCGGGCGATCGCCGGCCGCGAGGGGTTCCTCGACGCGGTGGCGGCCGTCGGGTTGCCCGCCGTGCTCAAGCCCCGGCAGGGCGCGGGCAGCGTCGACGTGCGACGGCTGGACACCCTCCAGGACTGCACCCGGGCCGCGAACGACCTCGGCGCCGGGTACGTCCTGGAGGAGCTGCTCGTCGGCGATCCGACCGCCGCCGGACCCGGCTTCGGCGACTACGTCTCTGTCGAGTCGGTCGTGCACGACGGGGAGATCCGTCATGTGGCCGTCACCGGCAAGTTCCCGCTCGCGGCGGGGTTCCGGGAGACGGGGCAGTTCCTGCCCGCGACGCTCGCGCCGGCGCTCGCCGACCGGGTGACCGCCACGGCCGGGCACGCCCTGCGCGCGCTCGACGTGCGCGACGGCGTCACCCACACCGAGCTGAAGCTGACCCCGTCCGGGCCACGGATCATCGAGGTCAACGGCCGGGCCGGCGGCTACGTGTCGGACCTGCTGCGCCGCTGCACCGGCTACGACCTGCTGGGCGCCGCGATGCGCAGCGCGGTCGGCCGCGCGCCGGAGACGACGGTCGGGCCGCCGCGGCAGGTGGCCTTCCGCCGCTATCTCGCGGCACCGCCCGGGCGGGTGGTGCTGACCGCACTCGACGGGCCGGACCGGGTGGCCGCGCTGCCCGGGGTGACACACGTCGAGATCCGGGCCGGCATCGGCCAGGTGCTCGACTCCCGCAACGGCACCCAGGACTGCCTCGGCGTGGTGTACGGGCGGGCCACGGACCACGACGCGCTGCGGCGCCTGGTCGAGGAGATGGACGCACTGGTGGACGCGCGGTACGAGCACGTGTCCGCCCCGCTCCAGCCGACGGGGGTGTGAGCGTGGACGAGAACGTGACCCGCGGGATCCCCTTCGCCCACGCCCGCCGCCCCGAAGCGCCGGGCCGCCTTACCGGGACCCCGGCTCGGATCCGGATCGCCGCCGGGCTGCCGGAGGGGGCGGACGCCGACGCGGTGGCGCCCGCGCTCCTCGCTCTGCTGCGCAAGTACTCCGGCAACCCGACCGCCGAGATCGACTACGCCGGCCGCGGACCGCTGCGCGTCACCATGGCCCCGGAGCGGACCCTCGGCGCACACGCCGACGCCGTGGCCGACGCGATCCGCCGGGTCGCCGGCCCGGTCGGCGGCACGGGCATCGCCCTGTTCACCGGCCCGGCGCCGGCCGAAACGCCCGGCACACCGACCGCCGAGACGCCGGACCCGCCGACCGCCGGGCCCGGCGAGCCGGGTGCGCCGGCCGGCGACGCGGGCAGCACCGCCGGCTACGAGCTGGTGCTGCGCGTCGCGCACGGGGACGCCGGCCCGACGCTGCACCTCGACGCGGACGCGGGCGTTCTGGACCGGGCGGACGCCGCTCGGATCCGCGGGCATCTCCTGCACCTGATCCGGCTGCTGCGCACCGCCCCGGAGCTGCGGCTCGACGAGGTGGACCTGCTCAAGGCAGCCGAACGCAAGCAGATCGACGCCTGGTCGACCGGCACCGCGCGGCCCTACCCCAGGGACAGCGCCATCTACCCGCTCTTCGCCGAGCAGGTGGCCGCCCGGCCGGACGCGCCCGCCGTCGTGCACGGCGACACCGTGCTGACCTATCGGGAGTTGGACGCCCGCGCGACCGAACTCGCCGCCGCGCTCGCCGCGCACGGGGTGGTGCCGGGCGACCGGGTCGGGTTGATGTTCGGCAAGGTGCCGGAGTGGGTCGTGGCGACGCTGGCCGTCCTGCGCGCCGGGGCGGCGTACGTGCCGGTCGACCCGGACTTCCCCGCCGACCGACGGGAGTTCATCCTCGCCGACAGCGGGAGCCGGGTGCTGGTCACCGCCGACATGGTCGACGCGCGCACCACCGCCGCCGCCCCCGACGTCGCGACGCGCGCCACCGACGGCGCCTATGTCATGTACACCTCCGGCACGACGGGCCGGCCGAAGGGCGTTCTGATCAACCAGCGGGCCGTCGTGCGCCTCGTGAAGAACAGCACCTTCGCCACCCTGAACGCCGACACGAGGATCCTGCAGACCGGGGCGATCGGCTTCGACGCGGCGACGTTCGAGCTGTGGGGGGCGCTGCTCAACGGCGGCACGCTGGTCCTCGTCCCCGAATCCACCATCCTGGACGCCGCGAAGCTGGGCCACGCGATCGGGCACCACGGCATCACGTGCATGTGGCTGACCGCGCCGCTGTTCCACCAGCTGGTCGACCAGGACGCGACGGCGTTCCGAGGGCTGGCGGAGGTGCTGGTCGGCGGCGACGTGCTCTCCCACCCGCACATCGCGCGGGCGATGCGCGCCTGTCCCGGGCTGCGGGTGATCAACGGGTACGGGCCGACGGAGAACACCACCTTCTCGGCCACGCACCTGATCACCGCCCCACCGGTGGAGCGCATCCCGATCGGCACGCCGGTCACCAACTCCACCGCCTTCGTGCTCGACTGCGACGGCCGGCCGCAGCCCGTGGGCGTTCCCGGAGAACTGCTCGTGGGTGGCGACGGCCTGAGCGACGGCTACCTCAACCGCCCGGAACTCGAGGCAGAACGCTTCGTCACCCACGGGAACGGACGCCTGTACCGCACCGGCGACCTGGTGGCCTGGCGTCCCGACGGCACGCTCGACTTCCTCGGCCGGGTCGACCAGCAGGTGAAGATCCGCGGTTTCCGGGTGGAGCCGGGCGAGGTGGAGAACCACCTGATCGCCCTGCCCTACATCCGCGAGGCGGCCGTCCTGGCGCGGACCCGCCCGGACGGCGTGGAGAAGTACCTGTGCGCCTACGTCACCGCCGAGCGGAACCTGGCGCCGGGCGAGGTGGCCGGCGCGCTGCGCGCCCGCGTGCCGGCCTACCTGGTGCCGGCCGTGGTGGTGCAGGTGCCCGCGATGCCGTTGAACCGCAACGGAAAGGTCGACCGCGGTGTGCTCGCGGCGCTGCCGGAGACCGGCCCGCAGGCGCGCACCGATCTGGTGGCGCCGCGCGACGAGGTGGAGCGCGCGCTCGCCGACCTGTGGGAGCGGGTGCTCGGCGACACGGCCGTCGGCGTCACCGACGACATCGTGGAGCTGGGCGTGACGTCGCTGACCGCGGCGGTGTTCGCGGCCCGGGCGCAGCACCGTTTCGGCGCCTGGCTGGACACCGCGGAGGTGTTGACGCATCGCACGGTCGAGGCGCTGGCCCGCCGCATCGACGGGCACACCGGCGAGGACGAGGCGGCCCCGGCCCTCACGCCGGCGCCGCACCGGGCGCTGTACCCGATCACGCCGCAGCAGCACGGCATCTACGTCGAGCAGGTCAAGGATCCGGGGGCAACGCACTACAACATCCCCGTTCTGGTGGAGACGTCCGCACCGATCGACGCGGGCCGTCTCCAGCACGCCGTCGACGTTCTGGTCGAACGCCATGAGAGCCTGCGGACCACGTTCGTGCACCTGTCCGGGACGACCTATCAGCGGGTGCACGACGCGATGCCGGTGCCGGTCGAGGAGCTGCCGGCGGCGCTGCGCGACTTCGTGCGGCCGTTCGACCTGGTGGAGGGGCCGCTGCTGCGCGTCGGGCGGCGCGGCGGGCGGCTCATGCTGGACGTGCACCACATCGTGGCCGACGGCGTCGCCGTGGACGTTCTGCTCGACGAGCTGAGCACGGCGTACGACGGCGGCGCCCTGGATCCGGTCGCCGTGCGCTACCGGGACTACGCGGTGTGGCGCGTCGAGGCGGCCGACGCCTGGATCGAACGCCACCAGAAGCCCTTCTGGGCAAGGGATTTCGCCGCCGTGCGGCCGGACCTGCCGACCGACCTGCCCCGCCCGCCGTTGCGCGGCACCGCGGGTGCCCGGTGGGAGTTCGACGTCGGCGCCGGGCGCACGGCCGCCCTGAGCGAACTGGCCCGCCGCAGCGGCGCGACGCCGTTCCACGCGCTCGCCTCGGTGCACGCGCTCTTCCTCGCCGAGGCGACCGGTGGCGACGAGGTGTCGTTCGGGACGCCGGCCGGCGGGCGCACGCTGCCCGGCACCGAACGGGTCGTCGGCATGTTCGCCAACACCCTGTGCCTGTCGGTGCCGATCGTGCCGGCGGAGCCGTTCACCGAGCTGGTGCGCCGCGCCGGCGAACAGGTGCTCGGGGCGCTGCGCAACCAGGACCACCCGTTCGACCGCCTGGTGCAGGAGTCGAACGCACCACGCGACTACAGCCGCAATCCCCTGTTCGACGCGATGCTCGGCTTCCAGGACACGTCGGCCACCGATGCCCGGCAGGTCCTCGGCGGGCACGCGCGGGCGCTCGATTCCGCCAACCGGCACACCATGTTCGACCTGAACCTGCAGATCTACGACGACGGCGGGAGCTGGCGGGGGGTGTGGGCGTACCGCACCGACCTGTTCCTGGACGACACGGTGCGGGCGTTCGCGGATCGCCTGCTGGCGCTCATCGACGCCGTCGTCGCCGCACCCGACACACCCGTAGGCGAACTCATCGGCCGAACCCGGGTCTTCGCCACGACCGTTCCCATCGACTTCGACTTCGCCCACGAGAGCTGACGGAGCACACATGCGTACCCTCGGAGAACTGAAGTTCGAGGCGGCCCGCCGCCCACTGGAGACCGCGTACTGGCACAGCCGGTTCCCGAACGGCTGGACCCGCACGGGATTCCCGGCCGACCGCACGCCCGGCCCGGAGGCGCCGCCGCAACCGTCCACAGTGGACGGGACGGTGGAGCCGGCGACCACGAAGGCGCTGGCGGCGCTGAGCCGGGGCGCCGACGCCGCGCTGCACGCCCTGCTGACCGCCGGCGTCGTCGCCCTGCTGCACCGCTACACCGGTGCCGACTCGGTGGTGGTCGGCACCCCGGTCCTCGCGGCGAACACGGAGCCGCTCTCCCCGGCGCTGCCGCTGTCCGTGGAACCCGCGCCGGAGCGGACGTTCCAGCAACTGGCCCAGGGCGTGGCGGCGGCGGTGACGGAGGCGAACGCGCACGGCGACTACCCGCTGAAGGTCCTCGCCGACCAGCTCGGGCTGCCCGCCGACGCCGGCACCAACCCGTTCTTCGACGTGGCGGTGGCGCTCGACGGGCTGCACGCGGCCATCCCCTACGAGACCGTGCCGGTGCCGCTGACCTTCCGCTTCGCGCGCGACGGCGACGGGCTCACGCTGCGGCTGCGCTACGACGGCGGCCGCTTCGAACGGGCCACCGCCGACCGGCTGGTGCGCCACCTCCTGCTGGCGCTGAACCGGCTGGTTGCCGCGCCGGGTGCGCCGCTTGCCGACCTGTCGCTGCGGGACGCCTCGGACGACGCGTGGCTCGACAAGATCACCGACGCGGCGGTGCCGTTCGACGAGGAGGTGCGCCTGCACGAGCTCTTCGCCCGCAGGGCCGCCGCCCATCCGGACGCGGTCGCCGTGCGCACCCGCGACAAGAGCGTCACCTACCGGGAACTGGACGAGCGCAGCAACGCCCTGGCCCGCACGCTGCGCCGGCACGGGGTCGGATCGGACCGCCTCGTCGGTGTGCTGGCGGACCGCTCCTACGAGATGATCGTGGCCGTCCTGGCGATCCTGAAGGCGGGCGGCGGTTACGTGCCGGTCGACCCCGCCTACCCGGCCGCACGCGTCGCGTATCTGCTGACGGACAGCCGGGTTCCGGTCGTTCTCGGGCAGGCGCGTCACCTGACCGCGCTGCCGGACGGGATCGTCTGCCTCGACCTCGACGACGCCGGCAGCTACGACGCGGACGCACGCCCGGTGGAGGCGCCGGGCGCCGCGACCGACCTGGCGTACGTCATCTACACGTCGGGCTCCACCGGGCAGCCGAAGGGCGTCGCGGTCGAGCACCGCGCGGTCGTCAACCGGCTGACGTGGATGCAGCGCGCGTACCCGATCGGGCCGGACGACGTGATCCTGCAGAAGACCCCGATCTCCTTCGACGTCTCGGTGTGGGAGCTGTTCTGGTGGATGCTCGCCGACGCCGCGGTCTATCTGCTGGAACCGGGTGAGGAGCGCGACCCCGGCGCGATCGTGGCGGCGGTGGCGCGCGGCGGGGTGACGACGATGCACTTCGTCCCCTCGATGCTCAGCGTCTTCCTGGACTACGTGCGCAGCGCCGGCGTCAGCGACGCGCTCTGCGGGCTGCGGCAGGTGTTCGCCAGCGGCGAGGCGCTCAGCCCGGCGGTGGTGCGCCGCTTCCACGAACTGCTGCCCCGCCCGGCCGGCCCGCGGCTGGTCAACCTGTACGGCCCCACCGAGGCGACGGTCGACGTCTCCGTGCACGAGTGCGCGGACCCCGACCCGCAGCGGGTGCCGATCGGGCGGGCCATCGACAACATCCGCCTGTACGTGGTGGACGACCGCCTGCGCATCCAGCCCGTGGGCGTCCCCGGCGAACTGGTCATCGCCGGCGTCGGCCTGGCCCGCGGCTACCTGCACAACGATTCCCTGACCCGCTCGTCCTTCGTGCAGGAGCCGTTCCCGCGGGAGACCCGGGTGTACCGCACCGGCGACCTGGCCCGCTGGCTGGACGACGGCGCGATCGAGTACCTGGGCCGGATCGACCACCAGGTGAAGGTGCGCGGGTTCCGGATCGAACCGGGTGAGATCGAGGAGGCGCTGCGGGCGCACCCGGCCGTCACCGACGCCGTGGTGGTGGCGCGGGAGACGGCTCTGCTGGGATATGTGACCGCGTCGTCCACTGTGGACGAGGACGCGCTCACCGACCACCTGCGCGGCGCGCTGCCCGCGCACCTGGTGCCGTCGCGGATCGTCGTGCTGGACGCGATGCCGTTGACGCCCAGCGGGAAGCTGGACCGCAGGGCCCTGCCGGAGCCGCCGGCGCGCACGCACGACGGCACCGCCGCCCGCGCTGCGCACGAGGGCACCGAGGCGACCCTCGCCGCCATCTGGGCGGAGGCGCTCGGCAGCGCGGAGCCGATCGACCCGCGGGCGAACTTCTTCGCCGTCGGCGGCGACTCCATCCACTTCGTGGTGGTGCTGGCGAAGGCGCGCGACGCGGGCCTGAGCTTCACGTTCCAGGAGTTCTTCCAGCACCCGACGGTCGAGTCGCTGGCCGCCTACCTGGATGCCCGAACGCCGTCGGAGGATGCCGAGCAGAGCCAGCGCTTCGCGCCGTTCTCGCTGATCGGCGAGGCCGACCGGGCGCTGCTGCCGGCCGACGCGGAGGACGCGTACCCGCTGTCGATGCTGCAGAGCGGCCTCATCTTCCAGAGCGAGATCATGCGGGGTACCGCGCACTACCACGACATCATCAGCTACCTGATCAGCAGCCCGTTCGACGCGGAGACGTTCGCCGAGGCGGTGCGGATCCTGGTGCGGCGCAACCCGATCCTGCGCACCACGTACCACCTCGACGGGTACAGCGAGTACCTGCAGATCGTGCACCGGGACGTGCCGCTGCCGCTGAAGGTGGTCGACCTGCGCCACCTCGACGCCGACGCGCAGCAGCGCTGGTACGACACGTGGTTGGTGGAGGAGAAGAGCCG
Organism: Virgisporangium aliadipatigenens; assembly: GCF_016863615.1. Lineage (GTDB taxonomy): Bacteria > Actinomycetota > Actinomycetes > Mycobacteriales > Micromonosporaceae > Virgisporangium > Virgisporangium aliadipatigenens. The sequence continues at coordinate 131,752 of NZ_BOPF01000020.1, forward strand.
CGCGTTCGACTGGAGCCAGCCGGGCACGCTCATCTACCTCTACGTGCAGGTGCTCGGCGACAACCTGTACCGCTACAGCATCAGCCTGCACAACTCCACATTGGACGGTTGGAGCATCAACCTGGTGCACGCGGAGGTCTTCGACCTCTACTACCGGCTGCGCGCAGGGGGCGAACTGCCGCCCGAGCACGCCGACAACCAGTCGCGCAACTTCCTCGGCCTGGAGCAGCGCGCCCTGAACTCCCCGCAGAGCCGGGCCTTCTGGGCGGGCGTTCTGGACGAGCGGCCGCGCACCACGGTCCCGCGGTCGATGCCGGAGGGTTCGGAGTTCGACGTGGTGATGAGCCACTTCGACATCCCGCTGGAACTGTCGGACCGCATCGTGCGCCTCGCCGAGACGTTGCAGGTGCCGGTGAAGAACGTGCTCATGGCGGCGCACCAGCGCGTTCTCGGCCTGGTGAACGGCGACTCCGACGTGCTGACCGGCTACGAGCACAGCGGCCGGCCGGAGCTGGCCGGTGCCGACCGGGCCATCGGCATGTTCCTCAACACGGTGCCGTTCCGCACCAAGCTGGGTGAGGGCTCCTGGGCCGACCTGGTGCGCCAGGTGTACCGCGCCGAGATCGATTTCCTGCCGCACCGCCGCTATCCGATGGCGCGCATGAAGCAGGATCTGTCCACTCAGGACGGTCTGTTCACGACGACGTTCAACTTCACGCACTTCTACTCGTTGAAGGAACTCAAGCGGCTGCCCGAGTTCGAGCTGCTGAACGTCCAGGTGCAGGCCGAGACGGAGTTCGTGCTGCGGGCCGAGTGGTCCCGGCACTTCTTCCACGACAACGTGCGCCTCAGCCTGCACTACCACGCCGACCAGATCAGCGCGGAGCACGCCGAACGGCTCGGCCACTACTACCTGCGGGCGCTGGACCTGATGACCCGCGACCCGCGGGCGCACTACGGCGGCCAGACGCTGCTCGGCGAGGCCGAGTTCGGGCGGCTGACCGGCGGGTGGGCGACCGGTGCGGCGGCGCGGTACGCCGACGAGGGCGCCACCCGGGTGTACGTGCTGGACGGCTTCGGCCTGCCGGTCCCGACCGTCTCGGCGGGCGAGATCGTGCTGTCCCGCCCGGCCCGCGACGGTGAGCCGGCCGACCCGTGGCAGCCCGGGAACACGCTGCTGCGCACCGGCCGGCGCGGGCGCTTCACCACGGACGGCGCGCTGGAGGCGGTCGAGACCGCCGCACCGGAGGTCGTCGAGGAGGAGACCGGCTTCGTCGCGCCCCGCACCGCCACCGAGCGGGCGATCGCCGCCGCCTGGGCCGACATCCTGGGCGTCGACGCCGCCGGGATCAGCACCGGCGACAGCTTCTTCGCGCTCGGCGGCAACTCCCTCGCGGCGCTGCGCATCGTCATGGCGATGCGCGGGAGGACGCGGCTGATCGACGTGATGCGCCACCCGCGCCTGGCCGACCTGGCGGCCGTCATCGACGGCACCGACGGCGCGACGCGGGCCCCGGCCGAGAAGCACCTGCGGCGGCTGACCGAGCCGGCGACGCCGCCGCGGTTCACGATCGTCGCGTTCCCCTACGCGGCCGGCCACGCGATCAACTACCTGCCGCTGGCGGACGCGATCACGGCGAACGCGCCCGATGTGGCGTTCTACGCGGTCGAGCTGCCCGGGCACGACCCGCAGAAGCCGGACGAGGCGCTGGTGCCGGTGGACGTGGCGGCGGCCACCGTGGCCGAGGAGATCGCGTCCACAGTGGACGGTCCGGTGATCCTGTGGGGGCACTGCGGCGGCGCGAACCCGACCGTCGAGACGACCCGCCTGCTGCTGCGGCGCGGCGTCGACGTGCGGCACGTGTTCGTCGGCGCCAAGCTGTTCCTGCGCGAGGCGGACCTGCACGAGGTGATGGAACTGGCGCGCACCATGAGCGACGACGAGATCATCACCTGGCTCAGCGAACGGGCCGGCTTCACCGAGGCCGACGGGCTCGCACCGGACCAGATCTCGTTCATCGCCAAGCTGTTCCGGCACGACGTCGAGTTCGGGCACCGCTACAACCTGGACGCCTACACCCGCACCGATCGCGAGAAGATCACCGCACCGCTGACCGTCGTGGTGGCCGACGACGACATCGTCGTGCGCGAGTACCCCGAACGGTGGCACGCCTGGGACCGCGTGGCGGAGCGGGTGGCGCTGCACGCGTTCGACCACGGCGGGCACTACTTCGTCCGCACCCGGGCCGACGACGTCGTCGCGCTCGTCGACAGGGCGTTCCGGGAGTCCGAGGCTCCGGTGCGCACCGCACCATGACCGCCGCCCGACCCACACCAGCAGACCGACTCACACCAGCAGAGGAATCGCCCCGATGAGGGACTACTTCACCATCCTGCGCGACCATCGCGACTATCGCCTGATCTGGGGCGGCTCGGTCATCAACCTCCTCGGCGACGGCGCCACGTGGACCGCGCTCGCCTGGATGGCCATCACGCTCGGCGACGCGAAAGCGGTCGGCGTGCTCGCCATCTGCTACACGTTGCCGGTCATCATCGGCGGCACGTTCGTCGGGCCGATCATCGACCGGTTCTCGCGCCGGTTCCTGCTCGTCTCCGACAGCGTGCTGCGCGCCGTGGTCGTCGCGTCGGTGCCGCTGGCCGCCTGGGCCGACTCGGTGCACCTGTGGCACCTGTACATCGTGGCGGCGGTCTACGGCCTGCTGAAGATCGTGCCGTTGGGCGCGGTGCCGGCCGTGGTGCCGGACATCGTTCCCAAGGACAAGATCCACACCGCGGCGGCGCTGGAGTCGATCGCGTTCGACGCCGCCCAGATGATCGGGCCGGTCCTGGGTGGCGCGATGATCGCCGCCTGGGACGCCCCGGCCGTGCTGGTCTTCGACGCGCTGTCGTACCTGCTCTTCGCCGGCTGCATCCTGGCCATGAAGAACCGGCTGCCGCGCCCCGAACACGTCAAGGAGGGCCCCGGCGTTCTCGCCAACTTCGGCTGGGGGCCGGTCTTCCGGCTGCTGCGCAAGGACCTGGTGCTGCTGAGCATCACGCTGGCGTTCGCGTTGTTCAACGGCGCCATGGGCATGATGCGCGTCGTCCAACCGTGGCTCGCCTCGGACATTCTCGAGGGCGGCGCCACCACGCTCGGCATCATCCTCGGCGTCAACAACGGCGCGAGCCTCATCGGGTCGATCCTGGCCGGCGTGATCAAGCCGAAGGACAAGCAGATGCGCAACATCGGCCTGCTGCAGATCGTCTCCGGCGCGGCGCTGTTCCTGCTGTTCCTGCCGGGGCTGTGGCCGGTGCTGCTCGCCGTGGCCGTCAACAGCCTGTTCTCCGGGCCGATGACCGTCTCGTCGCAGGTGATCCGGGTCGCGCGGATCCCGGTCGAACTGCGCGGCCGGATGATGACGTTCATGCGGACGCTGATGAACAGCACATCGCCGGCCGGTGCGGCACTCGCCGGTCCGATGCTCGTCGCCGGGCTGTACCACCCGCTGATCGGCCTCATGGTGGCGCTCGCCGCCGGGCCGGGTGTGGTGATGGCGCTGGCGTTCCGCAACAAGTCGTTCACCGAGGAACTGGGCCTGAAGCCGAAGACGGCCGAGCCCGCTCCCGCGAACGCCTAGGAGGACGGACATGAGTGACATCGAAATCAACGGATGGACCCGGATCTCCGGGAACGGCACCGGCGGCACGGTCCTGGCGGTCGACTTCGACGGCAGCGGCCGCAAGGAGGCGACCTTCCGCGACCTGGTCCGGCTGCTCCCCGACGACCTCGACGTGTGGCACGCCGTGCCGCCGGCGGAGGCGGGCAAGCCGCAGGACTATCTGGACCGGTGGCGGACACCGCCGGGCGCGCCCGTACACGCGATCCTGGGCTACTGCGCCGGCAGCGTCTACGCCTGCGCGCTGGCCGACCTCGTCGAGGCCGACACCGGCACCCGGCCGCCCGTCGTGCTCTTCAACCCGGGACTGCCCACAGTGGACACTCTCGACCGCGACTTCGGCGGCATCGTCGAGGGGATGACCGTCCTCACCGACGAGGAACGCCAGGCGCTGCGCGACGGGGCCCGCGCCGCGCGGGAGGCGCACGGGGACGACTTCGACGCGGTCAGCGCGGAGTATCTCGCGATGTACCTGACGGCGTGCGACACCGCGTTCGAGCGGTACGGCATCCCGCCGGACGTCGGCGAGCAGCTCACCGGGCTGTTCCGGGCGTACGTCACCTACCTGAGCGCGGCCCGCGAGGTGGAGCTGCGTCCGGCGTGGGCGCACGCGTCCGCGCTCACCGCCCGGGAACAGGCCGGCCTCGGCTTCGTCCCCGGCGAGCGGGTCTTCCCGCTGACCCGCGCCGAACTGCTACGCGACAGGGAGGTCGCGACGATGGCCCTGGCACTGATCGCCACCGGAGACGGAGTCCCGCGATGACCACGCCCGACAGGTTCGAACAGCAGGCGGGCCGCACGCCGGACGCGCTCGCCGTGATCAGCGGTGCCACCCGGCTCACGTACCTCGGGCTGGACGTGCGCGCCAACCAGATCGCGCACCACCTGATCCGTACCGGGGTGGGGCCGGGGCAGTTCGTCGCGGTGCTCGTGGACCGAGAGACGGACCTCGTCGCGACGCTGCTGGCCGTGCTGAAGGCCGGCGCCGGCTACGTGCCGCTGGACGTGCAGGACCCGGCCGCCCGGGTCGCGCACGTGCTCGCCGACAGCGGCGCGTCCGTGCTGGTCACGTCCCGCGCGGACGCCCCGGCCGGCGGCGCCCGCGTGGTGCTGCTCGGCGACCGCGGGACGGAGACCGCGATGGCCGCCTGCCCGGTCACCGCGCCGACCGACGCCGACCGGCTGCGGCCGCTCGCGCAGGACGATCCGGCGTACGTCATCTACACGTCCGGTTCGAGCGGGCTGCCGAAGGGCGTCGTCGTGGACCACGCCGCCCTGGGCGTGTATCTCGACCACGTGGTGGCCAACTACCCGGGCATCTCGGGGACGGTGCTGCTGCACTCGTCGGTGTCGTTCGACATGGCGGTGACGAGTGTCTACGGACCGCTCGTCACCGGCGGGCGGATCGTCGTGGCGGACCTGCGCGCCGCCGCCTCGGGCGAGTCGGTCATCGACCCCGGGCTGCGCCCGACCCTGCTCAAGGTGACGCCGTCCCATCTGGCGATTCTGCGGGAACTCCCGGAGCACTACTCCCCCACCGGACAACTGGTGATCGGCGGCGAGGCCCTGCTCGGCCGGGCGGTGCAGCCGTGGCGGGAGAAGAACCCGTGGGTGACCGTCGTCAACGAGTACGGGCCGACCGAGGCGACCGTCGGCTGCTGCGTGTTCGAACTGGCACCCGGCGACCCGGTCGGCCCGGGCCCGGTGCCGATCGGCCGCCCCACGGCGGGCACCACGTTGTACGTGCTCGACGCGGACCTGCGCGAGGTCGAGGAAGGGGAGCTGTACATCGCCGGGGCCCAGCTGGCGCGGGGCTACCTGGGGCGGGACGACCTGACCGAGGCGCGGTTCGTGACGGGTCCCGACGGGACGCGCATGTACCGCACCGGCGACCGGGTCCGCCGCAACGCCGACGGCGACCTGGAATACCTGGGCCGCTTCGACGACCAGGTCAAGGTCAACGGCTACCGCATCGAACCGGGCGAGGTCGAGTCCGCGATCGTCGGCAGCGGCCGCGCCGCGCACGCCGTCGTGGTGGCCCGTCCGGACGGCCGCGGCAAGTCCCACCTGGTCGCCTATCTGGTGCCGGCCGGGGCGGGTGCGCCGGATCTCGACACGCTCCGCGCCCACCTCGCCGAACGCCTGCCGGAGTACATGATCCCGGCCGGCTTCGTCATCCTCGACGCCCTCCCGCTGACCGCCAACGGCAAGGTCGACCGGGCCGCGCTCCCCGAACGGGAGCTGGTCGGCGCGACGGCGGCGACGGCGGCCCGCGATCCCCGCGAGTCGGCGCTGTGCCGCATGATCGGCGAACTGACCGGAGCGTCGAGCGTCGGCATCGACGACGACTTCATCGCCCTCGGCGGCACCAGCATCGCCGCCGCGCGGCTGGTGAGCAGGTCGCGGCAGGACGGGTTCAACCTGACCCTGATGGACGTGCTGCGCAAGCGGACCGTCCGGGCGATGCTGGCGGGCTGAGCGGTGGACATCCTGATCCTCTCCGGCCGGGGCGCCGGAGGGGTCCGCCCCCTCGCCGAACTGGTCACGCAGCTCGGCGCGCGGCCGGTGCTGCTGTCGGAGTCGCCCGATGACCCGAACCGGGACGCGTGCGGCCTGCACCTCGTCGTCGACTGGGACACCGCCGTCCTCGACGACGTGGAGTCGACCCTCTCGGCGGCCGGCGTGACACCGGCGGCCGTGGTGAACATGGTCGAGTCGCTCGTGCCCTGGCAGGTCGCGGTGTCCAAGCACTACGGCCTGCCGGGCGCCGCGGAGGGCCGGGCGATCCTCGGCGACAAGGCGAAGGTGCGGGCGCTGCTGCGCGAGCTCGGCCGCTCCACGGTGCACGCCGTGGCCGGCCGGGCCGGTTCGCTCGACACGTCCGGCGTGACGGCGTTCCCGGTGATCGTGAAGCCGTCCCGCAAGTCCGGCGCGTCGCGCATGGTGCTGCGCGCCGACGATCCCGCGCAGCTGCGCGAACGGGTCGCCGCCCTGGCGGCCGCCGAGGGGGACGACTTCGACGTCATCGTGGAGGAGTACCTCGACGGGGTGGAGTTCTCCGTCGACGGGCCGGTCGTCGACGGCCGCTTCGTCGGGCTGTTCGCCGTCGAGAAACCGGACCACGACGAGGAACGCCACCACGACTCGGGACTGCTCGTGGCGCCGCCGCAGACCCCGCACGTGCGGCCGGCCGTCGCGACCCTGGTCGACATCATCGGCACGCTCTGCGGCGCGGTGGACCTGTCCGGCCTGTGGCTGCACGTCGAGGGGCGCGCACTCGCCGACGGCCGGGTCGAGGTGCTCGAGGTGAACGCCCGCCCGGGCGGCCGGCTCTACCGGGCGGCGATCCTGCGCTCCTGCGGGGTCGACCCGTTCTGGGAGACGCTCATGATGGCCCTCGACCGTTCGTACACAGTGGACTGTGCCGACGTCCGGCAGAGCGAACAGCTGTACGGGATGCGGCCGTTCGACCTGCACGAGACGGGCACCGTGGTCGACTCGTCCACAGTGGACGAATGGTTGGGCATCGAGGGCGTCGTGCTCGGCTACGTGCAGCCCGGCTTCGAGGTGACCACGCTGCACCGCGAGAACATCTACGCGGAGGCGCTGATCACCGCGCCGACGCTGGCGGAACTGCGCCGGATCGCGGGGCTCGTCGAGAAGACGTTCCACGTCCAGGTGGCGTAGGTCTACTCAGCGGGGTTGAGTATCCGTACGCATGCGTACGGATACTCGACCGGCGATGCTCGTGCGCATGACGCGCTGGTGGTCGGTGGTCGTCGCGGGTGCCGCGGTGACGCTGTTGTTCGTATGGTTGGGGCGCCTCGCCGGTGTCCCGGCGCAGACCCTCATCTCGGTCGGGGCCGCCCTGGCCGCGCTGATGTGGGCGGCCGTCCTCGTGACAGTTCCGTGGAACCTCTACTTCGCGGCGCGCGGCGTCGTCGCCGGCATGGCCCGTTCGCGGGAACGCGGGATCGACGTCCTGGCGAAGGACGAGGACGAGGCGCGCGTCATCGCCCGGCGCATGCTCGGCTTCGCGATCGCCGCGCACATGGTCAGCGCCGGCGTGACGGCCGTCGCCGCGCACATCGCCGGCGAGGTGGTCGGCCTGTACGTGGCGGGGCTGTTCCTGCTGAGCACCGCCGCGCGCCCGTCCGGCGCGTACTTCGCGCACCTGCGCGAACGCATCACCACGCTGGGCCGGGACAGCACGTTCCCGCACGACGACGTGGTCTCGCTGCGCGCCCAGGTGCATGGGCTCCAGACTCAACTGCAAAGCCTCGAGGCGGCCCGCGAGGCCGATGAGGACGCGGCGCGCCGCAGGGCCGAGGAGGTCGCGCAGCTGCGCCGGAGCATCGACCGGATGACGCGCCGCTTCGAGGACACCGTCGACGGTATGAGCAACCACCAGGAGCTGATCACCGGCCTCCGCGCGCTGGTGCGCATGATCCGCTCCGAGCCGGTGTAGCAGGTGGTGGGGCGAAAAGCTGGTCATGACGACGCTTTGACCGGCGCAACGCCCCACCACTCGAGCGCTGCTCAGGCGAACACGCGGTACTTCGTCGCCCACTCGGCGAGCGCGTCGGCCGGCAGCGGCCGGCACACGTGGTACCCCTGCGCGATCTCGCAGTGCAGCCCCGCCACCGTCGTCAGCGTCTCCTCGTCCTCGACGCCCTCCACGACCACGTCGAGCGAGAGCGCGTGCGCCAGTTCGACGATGGCGCCGACGATGGCCCGCCCGCTCGGCCCCGAACGCAGCTTCGCCGTGAACTGCCGGTCGATCTTCAGTTCGTCGAGCGGCATCGTCTGCAGGTAGCCCATCGACGAGTAGCCGGTGCCGAAGTCGTCGATGGACAGCCGCACGCCGAGCTCGCGCAGGGCGGACAGGGTCGCCGCGGCGCGGGCCGCGTCGGTCACCATCGCGCTCTCGGTGATCTCCACGGTCAGCTGGCCGGCCGTGACGGCGTACTCCCTCAGCAGCAGCGCCACCCGGTCCGGGAACCCGGGGTCGAGCAGGCAGGCGGCGCCGACGTTGACGGCGACGGGCAGCCGCAGGCCGTCGTTCAGCCACGCGCGGTGCTGCGCGAGCGCGGCCGCCAACACCGCCTCGGTCAGCGGCAGCATCAGGTCGCTCTGCTCCGCCACCGGGATGAACTTGTCCGGCCCCAGCAGTCCGCGCGTCGGGTGCCGCCAGCGCACCAGCGCCTCGACGCCGCACAGTTCGCGGGTGTGCGTGCGCACCTTCGGCTGGTAGTGCAGCTCCAGCTCGCCGGTCTCGATGGCGCGGCGCAGCTCGCCGAGCACGGAGAGGCGTTCGAAGCTGTGGTCGTCGGCCTCCGGGTTGTACATCGTGACGCCGAGGTGCCCGCGCTTGGCGGCGTACATGGCGATGTCGGCGTGCTGGAGGAGTTCGGTCGCCGAGGAGCTGACCCGCGGGTACAGCGAGGCGCCGATGCTGGCGCTCACGTCGACGGAGATGCCGTCGAGGTCGGCGATGCCGTTGAGGGCGGTGAGGAAGCGTTCGCCGATCGACATCAGGTCGGCCGTCGAGCCCACGTCCGGCAGGAGCACCGCGAACTCGTCGCCGCCGAGGCGGGCCACCACGTCGTCGGAGCGGGCCGCGCCGGTGAGGCGTTCGGCGACGACCTTCAGCAGCAGGTCGCCGTAGTGGTGCCCGAGGGTGTCGTTGACCTCCTTGAACCGGTTGAGGTCCAGCAGGAGCAGCCCGACGGTCCCGTCGCAGCGGTCGGCGGCGGCGATCATCGCGTCGGTGCGTTCGACCATCAGATCCCGGTTGGCGACGCCGGTCAGCCCGTCGTGCGAGGCGCGGTAACGGTTCTCGGCGGACTGGCGTTCGGTGCGCCGCTGGTACATCAGCAGCACCACCGCGCACAGCAGCACCAGGCCGAGGTCGACGGCGGAGAAGACCTCGACCGCGACGCGCAGCCGATCGGTGGTCCGCTGCGTGTCCTGGAGCACGGCGCCGATCTCCAGCCGCTTGCGGGCGACGCTCACCGCGGCCTGCTTGCGCAGCGCGGAGGCGCTCAGCCCGGCCTGTTCGGCGTCGCGCAGCACCTGCGCCCGGTCGCCCCGGTCGTCGGCGTCGACCAGGCGGCGCAGGGTGTAGCTGTAGCCGCCGTAGGTGTTCTGCAGTTCCTGTGCCCGTTGCACGTCGGCGGGGGTGCCGTGGGCGTTGAGCCAGCGGAGGTTCGCCTCCGCGGAGCCGATGGAGGCGATCAGGGGTTGCCGGCCGATGAGGCTGTCGGCGCGGACGAAGTCGACGAGGTTCTCGTACTCGATGCTGATCGCCAGGTAGACCTCGTTCCACTGCTGGCTGATCCGCTCGTTGGAGGCGATCCGTTCGGCGGCGCGGGCGGTGTTCTGCGTGCTCACGACCGCCAGCCCGGCGAGCACCGCCAGGCCGACCGCGAGCGCCGCGACCGCGGCACGCGCGACAGCGCGCGAGCGCAACCACGTGAACCGCATGGACACCCCCGATGACTCAGCGTGTCCATCGTCCGCGCGCGGGAGCAGTTGAGCCGTACCGGCCGCGGGAAGGTCTCACCCCGGCGCGCCCGGCTCCGATCACACAGTCGTGCGGATCCTCACGTCGGCGGCGATGGCGGTCATGGCCGTGGCCGGACTGTGCGGCATCTCGGGTGCCGCAGCGCCGCCGTTGCCGCACGCGCCCGTGGCCCTGCTCGCCGTCAACATGCGGCAGCCGTTCGTGCAGGAACTCGCCGAGGGCTTCGCCACCGGCGTCGAGGACATCGGCCGGACCGCGCACGTCCAGGAGGGGCCGGAGATCGGCGACCCGGGCCACCAGGTCGAGCTGCTGCGCGGCTATCGGACCGCGCCGCCGAGCGGGCTCGCCGTCTTCACCCAGAGCCCCGAGCTGCTCGCCGCGCCGCTCGCGGAGACGACAGCGGCCGGCGTCCCGGTCCTCGCCGTCGCCTGCGCGCCGGCCGTCGGATCCGGCGTCCGCCTTTTCGTGGGGAACGACAACTACCGGCTCGGCCGCCTCCTCGCCGGCCAGGTGGCGGCGCGGCTGCCGAGAGACACCTCCGGCGTCATCGTCCTCGGGGCCAACGTGCCCGGCATGCCCACCATCGACAAGCGCGTCAACGGCGTCCGCGACGAACTGCGCGAACGGTTCCCGAACGCGCGCGTCCTCGGCCCGTTCGACACGAAAATGGACCCGACCGCGAACCGGGAGGCGTGGGAGGTGCTCCTCGCCGCGAACCCGGACGCCGTCGCCTTTCTCGGCACCGGCGAGGCGGACGGCCGCAACCTCGCGGCACTGCGCCAGGAGCGCCACGCGACCTGGGTGGCCGGCTCGTTCGGCGTCGACATGCCGCTGCTGCTCGCCGTGCGCAGCGGCGACCTCTCCCTGGTCTCCCCCGAACACTTCCTGCAGGGCGCGATCGCCGGCCGGCTCCAGGCGCTGCAGGCCCGCGTCGGGGTGGCGCTGCCGCGCGGCTGGATCGAGGTGCCCGGCCTGGTCGTCGACCGGGGCAACGTGGACGCCGTGATCGACCGCCAGACCTGGCTCTTCTCCCGCCAGAACTGGTTCCGGCCGCAGGTCGACGACATCGTCACCGACCCGGGGCGGCACCTGCGGCCGCTCTCCGACGCGAGCGTCTGAGCGGCCGCACGGGGTTCAGTTGACGCCCAGGCTGGCGGCGAGCCGGCGGCCGGCGGCGACCGCGTCGTTCCACGCGGTGTCGGCGGGCTTGCCCTTCTCCTCGACGTTCACCAGCTCGTCCACGTACACCTGGTAGATGGCGGCGTCGGCGGGCGCCTCGTAGGCGAGCCGCGCCTGCTTGGCCGACGCGGCGAACACCTCGCTCGTCACCTGGCCGCCGAAGAACTCGTCGGGTGCCGTGAGCGCCGGCATCGAGTACGCCGAGGGCGCCGAGGGGAACAGCGCCGCCTCGGCGAAGCCGCGCGCCTGGTTCTCCGGGCTCAGGATCCACTTCACGATCTCGAACGCCTTCGCGTGGTCCGCGCCGGCGGCCGGGATGGCGAGGAACGAGCCGCCGACGTTCGCGCCCGCGGCGGGGCCGGCCGCCACCCGCCACAGCCCCTTGGTCTCCGGCGCCTGCTGCTCGATGTCGAGGGCGTGCCACGCCGCGCCGAGTTCGGAGGCGAGGAGCCCGTTGGCGACGGCCTTGGTCCAGGCGTCCGTGGTGTCGCCCTGGATCCGTGCGCTCACGCCGAGCGCGTGCGCGCGTACCGCCGTGTCCCAGGCGGCGCGGATGTGTGCGCCGTCGCCGACGAAGTGGTTGGTCGGGTCGACGAACCGGGTGTCGCCCTGGCCCAGGACGTTCGAGAAGACCTCCTTGGCGTTCTTGACCAGGCTGACCTCGGGCAGCGCGCGCCGCAGCTGCTCGCCGGCGCGCAGATAGGACTCCCAGTCCCGCAGGCGCGCCGAGACGTCGGCGGGCTCGGCCGGCAGGCCGGCCCGTTCGAAGAGGTCGCGCCGGTAGAAGAGCGCGGTCGGCCCGATGTCGATCGGGAACCCCACGAGGCGGTTGTCGATCGTGCTGCCCTGCTGCCACTTCCACTGCAGGTACTCGGTGGCGACGTCCTTCGCGCCGAGCGTGTTCAGGTCGACGAACCGGTCGGCGCGCGGCAGCAGTGACGCGATGTCCTCGCCCTTGACGCCGGCGATGTCCGGCACGTCCTTTCCGCTGGTGAGCACGTCCACGAGCTGCTGCTTGTAGTTGCCCTCGACGAGCCGCGGCTTGAGCCCCGCCGCGCCGCCGTACCGGCTCACCGCGTCGGCGACGACCTTCTCGCTGAGGCCGCCGCTCCAGTACCAGAGGGTTGTGGCGCGTGTGGGTTTTGTGGCGGCCGTGCATCCGGAGACACCCGCGGCGGCCGCCGCGAGGAGGCCGCACAAACGTCGCCGAGACAAACCCACGGGCCGAAGTTACCGCCCCAGGGTTTTATGTGGGGGTTTTTGGGGATACGGCCCCCACGTAGAGCTTCTTGTATATCTCCCACACGTGGGAGCCGTACGCCGGCTCGCGGCTGTTGTTGCGCTGGGCGACGCTCGTGACGATGTCCTCCTCGGTCGCCTTCGGGTCGGCCGCCACCGCAGCCTTCACCAGGCGGGTGTACTCCGGCAGGGCGAGCGCGGTGCCCTCGTCGGCCAGGGCGACGGACTCGATGCGCGGGCCGACGTCGTCCGGCATCGCGTTGACGGCGACCCGGTGCCAGGCGGCCTTGTGCTCGCCCCACTTCGTCGGCGTCTCGATGTACGCCTTCAGGCTCTTGTCGTCGATGCCCAGTTCGCTCGCGGCGGTCAGCTCGGCGCGGATCTTCGCCTTGCCCTTCTTGTCGGCCTTCAGGTACTCGGGCCGGATCTCGTTGATCTCGTTCTTCAGCTCCGCCGCCGCGAACATGGTGTGCACGTGCGCCTCGGTCAGCCCGGCCTGTTCGACCAGGGTGCCCTCCGCGACGAGGAACTCCGCGACGTCGGTGCCCTTCGCCACGGCCTTGCCGACGGCCGCGTGCAGCGCGTCGACGCCGTGACAGCGGTCGATCGCCTTCTTCAGCTCGGTCTTCGTCAGCGGCGGATCGGCGCGTTCGCGCAACGACGGAAAGCGGTTGATCAGATCGACGGCGAAGATCATGGTGGCCTGGACGGCGGACTTCATGCTCGCCTTCACCCCCGCGACGGTGTCCAATGTGGACTCCTTGGGCGCGGGGGCGTCGCCGCCCCGGTTGGTCTCCCAGATGCCGATGGCGAACACGATCCGCTCGGCGAGCGTCGCCGGGTCCGGCGTGGCCTGTTGAGCCGTCGCGGCCTGCGCCCCCGCGGCCTGCCCCAGCAGTGCGAGCAGCGCCGGATCGCCCGACTGGCGCAGCGCGGCCAACTGGGCCGGGTCGGTGAGCTGGGGCAGCAGCTGCGCCATTTCTCGGTTGGGCACCTCCGGGGCGGGCGGCGCGGGACGCCGCTGCGGGTCCTGCTGCTCCTCGGTAGCCAGGTCGCGTTCCAGCCGCGCGTTGCCGCCCATCGGGCGACTGTACGCCACGGCAGGGTGAACCAGGTTTACCCGCGAACGCACCGGGTAGCTGCGTCCGCCACGCGCGAGGCATTCGGAGGCGACGATGGCGCAGCAGGAGTCCGACCATCCACAGTGGAGCTTCCGCGACCTCGCGGTCCGGCTCGCGCGCGGCGGCGGCGCCCGCACCGACCCGTGGGTCGCCCGACTCCGCGACGGCCACGCCACCCCGCACCGTGCCGACGGTGACGCAACGGATCGCGGCATTGCCCCCGGCCCACGGCATCGGCCCGACGACCGCCGCGGTTAGCCGGCACGATCGTCCGCGGCGCCGGGGCTCAGGAAGTGAGCAGGGCCGTCAGGTCACGCAGGTCGCGCAGGGGGATGTCGGCCGCTACGCCCTTCAGGCCGGCCGTCCTGGCGCCCGCGGCCCGGCCGGCCGCCACGCCGACGGCGGCGTCCTCGACGACGAGACAGCGCCCGGGGGCGACGCCCAGCAGGTCCGCGGCGTGCCGGTAGCCCTCCGGGTCCGGTTTGCCGGCGCGCACGTCGTCGACGGTGACGAGCACCGGCGCGTCGATGCCCGCGGCGGCCAGCCGGGCCTTGGCCAGACGGGTGTCCGCGCTGGTCACCACGGCCCAGGGCAGCTCGAGGCGGTCCAGCGTCGCCAGTAGGTGCCGCGCGCCGGCGGTGGCCGTGACGTCGGAGAGATCGTCGTACTGCAGCGCGAGTTGGCGCGCCGCGGACGCCGCGACGGCCGCGTCGTCGAGGTGCGGCAGCAGCCGGTGGATCGTGCGTTCGGCCGGGCTGCCGTGGGCGACGGCGATCACCGCTTCCGGGTCGAGGCCGTGCTCGGCGGACCAGACGTGCCACGCGCGTTCGACGGCGGCGTCGGAGTCGACCAGTGTGCCGTCCATGTCGAAGAGCACCGCGTCGATGTCCATCGTGCGCCCACCTGCCCTCGTTCCATGATTATCCTCGTGACACGAGCATAATCCAGGGAGGTCGCACCGTGGCAAGTGCTTCCCGGTGGCACGCCGTCGCGCAGGTGCTGGCGGCGTTGCTCCGGCGGCCGGACGCCACCCGGGCCGAGATCGCGCGGGAACTGGGGCTGACGAGCGGGTTCGCGACCGAGCTCACGGCCCGCATGCGCGAGCTGCGGCTGATCACCGAGGTGCGGGCACCGGTGCACGGGCGCGGCCGGCCGACCACCGTGCTGGCGCCGCATCCGGAGGGACCCGTGGTGCTCGCCGTCGAACTGCGGCACGCCGACTACGCCGTGTCGGTCGCCACGGTCGACGGGCGGCTGCACGGGACGCGTCGCCGACCCCACCGGCAACGCCGCCCGGAGGCCGTCGTTCAGGCGCTGCGGCGTACGGTCGGGCGGGCGCGGGACCGCTACGGGCACCGGCTGCGCGCCGTGTCGATCGCCGTCGCCGCAACGGTCCACGACGGCCGCGTCGTCCAGGCGAGCACGCTCGGCTGGGGTGAGGTCGACCTCACCGCGGTGCTCCAGGACCCGCCCGCGGGCGTTCGGGACCTGGCGTTCCTGGTGGGCAACGATGCGACCCTCGCCGGGGTGGCCGAGGCGCGGACCGGGGCGGCGACCGGGGCCGGGACGGCGTTGCACCTGATCGTGGAGGTCGGCATCGGGGGCTGCCTGACCGTCGACGGGTTTCCGTTGACGGGTGCGCACGGGGCCGCCGGCGAGTACGGGCACCTGCCGTTCGGGAGCCGCGGCCGGCGGTGTCCCTGCGGCGCGCGTGGATGCTGGGATCTCGACGTCGACGGGCGTGCGCTCGCCCGCCATCTCGGCGAGCCCTCCCCCGCGGACCCGTACGGCTACGCCGTCGAGGTGTTGCGGCGGGCCGCGGACGATGTTCGGGCGCGTCGTGCGGTGGGTGCCGTGGCGCGGGCGCTCGCCGGGGGGATCGCGGGGCTGGTGAACGTTCATGATCCCGGCGTGGTCACGCTCGGGGGGCTCGGTCCGGCGATCCGGCTCGGGGCGGCGGAGGCGTTCGCGCGGGCGTATGCCGACGGGCTCATCGCGTACCGGCGGGTCGCGCCGCCGCCGGTCGTGGATGCCGCGCACGCCGAGTGGGGGCCGCTGCGGGGGGCGGCGATCGTGGGGCTCGACCGTGCGCTCGGCGAGGAGTTCCTCGGCGCGTGGGCGGCGCGCTGATCCCGGCCGCGGGCGTGGCAGCGGAGTGGTCGATCACGCGGAGCGGATCGACCCGGAGCGGTGCGGCCCGGGAGGCAGCGGTCGTGCCCACGGCGGACCCGCGAAAAGGAAGCTCTAGGTGGCGAGGTGGAGGTCGGACCAGGAACGCCCGGCGGAACTCCACCGGGACAGCAGGTCGCGGGCGGTCGACAGCGGCGCGGCGAGCAGGCAGCGCTGCGTGCCGGCGAGGGCGAGCGGCGGCGACTCCACCGACCCGGTGCTGCAACAGGCGCAGAGCACCTGCCCGTTGGCGAGCGGCTCGAAGCCGAGTTCCCGTTCGCCGAACAGGTCGGCGAGCGCCTCCAGGTCGGCCGGCTCGGCGGCGCGCACCGTGACCGACAGCGTCGGCAGGTCCGACGGCTCGAAGAGCACCAGCTCGTCGAAGACCGAGAAGGTGCGCTCGCCGACGACCCGCTGACCGGTCGGCTCCCCGTCGTGCACGACGATCTCGCCGAAGCGGCGCGACGTGTCGAACGGGACGTTGAGCACCCGGCCCCGGGTCGGGCAGAGCCGCTGGATCCACACCACCTCCTGGCCCTCGACGCCGGTCAGGCGCACGCAGGCGCGCCCGTAGCCGTCCATGATCGGGCCCTCGCCGGGCGCGACCGGGATGCCGAACCCGCCCCACGCCGCGCGCGCCGTCGGCCAGTCGCGCTGGATCGTGGCGGCGATGCCGAGGTTCCAGTAGGCGGGGTCCTGCGTGCCGGCGGGCGTGTGCGCGACGGCGTGCCTGCCGAGCCGGTGCGCCTCCGGCCAGTTCCGCAGGAACTTCTGGGCCAGCGCGGCGTCGTACCACCAGTCGGCGACGCGGGGGTCGGTCGGGTGTTCGGTGGCGAGGCGTTCGTAGAGGTGCGTCGCGCGGGGCCAGTCGTGCGCGTCGAACGCCGCCTTCGCCGCGACGATCAGGTGATCCATCAGGTCCTCCCCCGGGCGGTGATCAGCAGGGCCTGGGCGCCCCGGCCGACCTGGCCCGCCGCGTCGAACAGCCGGCTCGCCGCCAGCCCCACCCCGCCCGGGTCCACCGTCGTGGACGCCTCGATGCAGAGCCACTCGCCGACCGGTTCGCGGTGCAGGTGCACGGTCAGGTCGGTGTTGATGAAGACGTGCGAGGCGATGTCGTAGACGCGGCTCAGGCCGTTGCCGCAGTCGGCGAGCAGCATCAGGCGCTGCGTGCCGGACGGCTCCTCCCCCGCGACGAGCGGCATCGACCGGCACGCCCACACCACGGCCGGCCCGACCGAGTCGAACCCGCCGCTGACCGGCCGCCACCGCATCGCACGCACGAATCCGCCGCCGAGCCCGCCGCCGTGATGGCCGTCCTCGTCCGGGAAGGCGGGCGGCGGCGGTGCGGCACCGAGGCCGTCGCCCGGCAGGTCCACGGCCGCGGTGCGGATGCGCCACGCGCGGGCCCGCATGAACGCCCGCCCGCCGGCCGACAGCTCGGCGTCGAGGAGTTCGACGCTGCGGCCGGGGCGGGAGACGGTGGCGCTCACGCGCACCGGGGCCACCGGCACGGGGCCGAGAATGTCGACCGTGATCCTGGCCAGTCTCGACGGGCCGGGAACGGAGCTGTCGAGGCGTTCCATCGCACGCACCAGAAGCGCGGACGGCGGGCCGCCGTGCTGCGCCTCCGGACCCCACGGACCGGCGGTATGCACCGTCGCCTCCAGGATGTCCGGATCGCCGGTCGGAATGTAGAACGCCACGAGGCACCCTCTCACACGCACCCTCACACGGTGGGGCTGTGCACTGGCCCGCATGACCGACTTTGAAGCGATCAAGAAGAACCAGCGGGCCGGTTGGGAGACCGGGGACTACCCGCGGGTGGGCAACACACTGCAGATCATCGCGGAACGGTTGCTCGAGGCCGCGGACGTCCGCGCCGGGCAGAAGGTGCTCGACGTGGCCTGCGGGCAGGGCAACGCCGCGCTGGCGGCCGCGCGCCGGTTCGCCCGCGCGACCGGTGTCGACTACGCCGTGAACCTCCTCGCGCAGGGGCGCGAACGGGCCGCCGCCGAGCACCTGGAGGTCAGGTTCGTCGAGGGCGACGCCGAGCGGCTGCCGTGCGACGACGGCCAGTGGGACCTGACGGTGAGCACCGTCGGGGTGATGTTCGCGCCGGACCATCAGCGCGCCGCCGACGAACTGGTGCGCGTGACCGCCGTCGGCGGCCGCATCGCGCTGGCGAGCTGGACCCCGCAGGGGATGATCGGTGAACTGTTCCGCACCGTGGCCAAGTGGGCGCCGCCGCCGGCGGGTGTGCGGCCGGCGACGCTGTGGGGCGCCACGGATCACCTCGACGCCCTCTTCGGCGAACGCGTCGAGTGGATCAGCCGCGAGCCGCGCCACTACGTGTTCCGCTACCTGTCGCCGGAACACTTCTCGTCGTGGTTCCGGGAGTTCTACGGGCCGATGACGCGGCTGGCGGGCACGCTCTCCGGCGACGAACTCGCCCGCTTCGCCGACGACGTGGCGGCGGTGGCGCGGCAGTTCAACCGGGCGGAGGACGGGACCGTCGCCGCCCCGGCCGAATACCTGGAAGTCGTGGGCGTTCGCCGGTGATGATGGGACATGCTCACGATCCGGCTGCTCGGGCCGCCGTCCGTCGCGCGCGACGGGCGGCCGCTCCCGCCGCCGCGTGGCCGCAAGGCGTGGGCGCTGCTGGCCTACCTGTTGCTGACCGACCGGCCGCCGTCCCGCAAACAGTTGGCGGGCCTGCTGTTCGGCGATGCCGCGGACCCACTCGGCGCGCTGCGCTGGACGCTGGCGGAACTACGGCGCGCGCTGCAGGACACCACCCTCTTCCGCGGCGATCCGATCGACCCGCGCCTCCCCGCATCGTCCACTGTGGACATCGATAGCGGGTCCGGGGAGCTGTTGGAGGGCGCGGATCCGGCCGCCGGTGCGGCGTTCGAGTCGTGGTTGCTGGTGCAGCGGCACAGCGTCGCCGGCCGGGTCGAGGCCCGCCTGCGCCAGGAAGCGGTCGCCCTGCTGGCCGCCGGGCGGGCGGCCGACGCGGTGGCCGTCGCCGAGCGGGTGGTGGCCCGCAACCCGTTGGCGGAAGGGAATCACGAGCTGCTGGTGCGGTGTCTCGCCATGGCCGGCGATCGGGCGGCCGCGCTGCGCCAGGTCGCCGTCGCCGAGGACACGTTGCGGCGGGAGCTCTCCGCGGCGGCCACGCCCGCCCTGCGCGACGCGGCCGCCGCCGAACCCGACACGGGCATGCTCGCCCCGTTCGGCGGCCGCGCGGCGGCCCTCAGCCAGCTCGAGGCGGGACGTGCGGCCATCGCGGCCGGCGCCGTCGACGCCGGGCTGCAGTGCCTGCGCCGCGCGGTCAGCGAAGCCGGCCGCTGCCGGGACACCGCCGTGCGGGCGCGCGCGTTGGCGGCGCTCGGTTCGGCGCTGGTGCACGCCGTGCGCGGGCGCGACGAGGAGGGCGCCGTGCTGCTGCAGGAGGCGGCGCGGCACGCGGTTTCGGTCGGCGACGCCGCCACCGCCGCGGCCGCGTACCGGGAGTTGGGGTTCGTCGAGGTGCAGGCCGGGCGGCGGCACACCGCCGAGGAGTGGCTGGCCCGCGCGAGCGACATCGCCGCGTCCGACGCCGAGCACGCCGCCATCCTCGGGGTCCGCGGCATGAACGCCTCCGACACCGCGGACTATCCGGCCGCGTTCGGGTTCCTCGCGGAGTCGGTGGCGCGGGCCGCGCGGGCCGGCGACGTTCGACAGCAGGCGTTCTCTCTGGCCCTCGCCGGCCGTGCCCACCTGCTCCGCGCCGAGCGCAGCCAGGCCGCCGCCGCTCTTTCGCATTCGATGGAACTGGTGGAGCAGCAGCGGTGGATCGCATTCGCACCGTTCCCCCAGATCCTGAAGGCGGAACTGGACATGGCGGCCGGGGATCTCGACGGCGCCGCCGACCGACTCGAACGCTCCTGGACGACCGCCTGCCAGCTGGACGACCCCTGCTGGGAGGGGCTGGCGGCGCGCGCCCTCGGCCTGCTGAACACCGGCCGCGGCGACCGGACGGCGGCCGACCGCTGGCTCGCCGAGGCGCGGCTGCGCAGCAACCGGGTCCCCGACCGGTACCAGTGGATCCACGCGCACGTCCTCGACACGGCGGCGGGGGTGGCGCTGGATCGCGACGAACACGGGGCCGCGGCGCGCCTCACCGCCGACCTGGGCGCACTGGCCGCACGGGCCGACATGCGCGAACTGGTCGTGCGCGCCCAGCTGCACCGGTATCGGCTGGGGGACTCCGCGGCGCTGGAGGCGGCGCGTTTGTTGGCGGCGGACATCGACAATCCGGCGCTGCAGGCGCTGCTCACGGCTTAGCGCGAGGGCGGCGCTGCTCGCTCGATGGCCGAGCTTTGGACATCGCGTGGCGCGGCGTTGCTCGCTCCGTGGCCGAGCGTTGATCAGCGCGCGGCGCGGCGGTCGCCCGTCGCCGGGCGTCCGCTCCGCGCTGCGTTGCTGGCCCTCGGCGGCGTAGCCGCGAGTCTGATCGGAGGGTGCGGCGTGCCGCACCGCCTACAGCATCCTAGGAGGCTAGGCTGAGTCCGCCTGGGTGGGCCCACTTGGCGGAGGGACCGGCAGTCCCTGACCGCCGGCGGTCAGCCCGACATGGCGGTCGCCTCGCGATCGGCGGCGCGGCCGTCGGCGACGGTGCCGGCTGGGTCGGCGGTCGACGCACCCGCCGGCGCGCGTCAGGTAGTGGCCCGAAACGCAGGTTATGGCGGCTCGATAACCTGCGTTTGGGGCCACTACCTGACGGCCTCCTGGAGAGAGCCGACGACGGCGGCCACCGCCGGGTGGTCGGACGCGCCGCGGCGGTAGCCGATCCGCGTTCGTCTGCGGGTGGGGGCGTCGAGCAGGCGCACGCCGTCGGGGAGTGTGGCGGTGGCGAGTTCGGGGACGAGGGCGACGCCCTGTCCGGCCGCTACGAGCGCGAGCACCGCGTCGAAGTCGTCCACGTGATGGCGCGCCCGCGGGGCGAAGCCGGCGTTCCGGGTGACCCGCAGCGCCACCTCGTGGCAGAGCGTGCCCGGCCCCGCCAGGATCCAGTCGACCTCGCGGGTGTCGGCGAACGTGTCGAACGGCGCGTCCGCCGCAACGGCCACATGCACGGCCTCCTCCAGCAGCGGCACGGACTCGACGGCCGGGTCGATCACGGCCGGCACGACGTCGTAGTCGTGCAGCAGCCCCACGTCCAGCCGCCGGTCGGACAGCGCACGGGGCACCGCGACCGGGTCGAGTTCGCTGACGGACAGTTCGAGCGCGGGATGGTCCCGTCCGAGCGCCACGAGCGCGGCGGGCAGCACGGTCCGCACCGCCGTCGGGAACGCCCCGATGCGCACGGTCCCGGCCGGCCCCTCCCGCACGGCGGCCAGCGCGGCGGTGGTCTCCTCCAGCGCCGCGAACACCGTGGCGGCCCGCCGTACCAGCACCCGCCCGGCGCCGGTGAACTCCACCCGCCGGCCGCTTCGCCGCAGCAGCGCGACGCCGGCCTCACGTTCGAGGGCGGCGAGTTGTTGGGAGACGGCCGACGGCGTGTAGGAGTGCACGGCCGCGACGGCGGCGATGGTGCCGAGGCGTTCGAGGTCGCTGAGCAGTCGGAGGCGGCGCACGTCGAGCATCAGCTCACCTTACGGCTTTGCCTAGAAACAAGAAGTAGACCTGGCGGGTTTTGGCGAGCAGGGTAAGTGCATGGGTGTGCACGTTCCGTTGATCACTCCGTTCGACGCGGCGGGGGCGGTGGCGCTCGACGCGTTGGAGGCGTTGGCGCACGAGGTGTTGGACGAGGGCGCGAGCGGTCTGGTGGCGCTCGGCACCACGGCCGAACCGGGCGCGTTGCGCGTCGACGAGCGGGCGGCCGTCCTCGACGTGGTGCACGGCGTGTGCGCCGCGCGGAAGGTGCCGCTGACGGTGGGGACCGAGGACCCGTCGACGCTGTCCCGGTATCCGGCCGCGACGGCGGCGCTGTGCCTGGTGCCGCCTTTCGTGCGGGCGGGTGAGGACGGCGTGCTCGCCTACTTCGAGGCGTTGGCGGCGCGGAGCCCGGTGCCGGTGCTCGTGTACCACGTGCCGCTGCGCACCGGCCAGGAACTGTCGACCGCCGCGCTGCGCCGGCTCGCGGCCGTCGACGGGATCACCGGCGTCAAGTACGCGCCGACGGTGATCGACGCCGACGCGGTGGACCTGCTCACCGCGCCGCCGCCCGGGTGGGCCGTGCTGGCCGCCACGGATCCACTGCTCGCCCCGATGCTCGCGCTGGGCGCGCACGGCGCGATCCTCGCCTCCGCCCTCGTTGACACGGCGTCCTACGCCGCCCTCACCGCCGGCGCCGCACCCGGCCTGCGGGGCGGCGCCGTGTTCGACCGGGCGGAGGCGCACCGGCTGGCGCGGCTGTCGACGGCACTCTTCGCCGAGCCGAACCCCACCGTCATCAAGGGCGTGCTGCACGCCCAGGGCCGCATCCCCACCCCGTCGGTGCGGCTCCCGCTCCTCCCCGCCGCCCGTTCACGGGTCGACGCCGCGCTGACCCTCGCCGATCTTGCAGTTGTGGTGGGCGCATAACGCCACCAACCGGATACTCCGGGCGCCACAACTGCAAGATCGACGCAGCGGCGCAGCGGCGTGGGAGAGCTACGCGGCCGCGCGCGTGGCCAGTTCGCCGAAGGTGGCCGACGCCGCCGCCGACCGTGGGCCGTCGGGCAGGACGCGCTTGTCGACCAGCACCGCCTGACCGATGAACGGTTCGACGATGCCCGCCATCCGGATCGGCGCCGCGATCAGCAGCTGGAACCCGAACTCGTGGAACACTCCCAGCGCCTGCGCCGCGAACGTCTCGTCGGACTTGCTGAACGCCTCGTCGAGCATCAACGGCGCGAACGCCGGCACCCCGTCCCCGTCGGCCAGGTTGTAGCTGAGCGCCGCCGCCAGGCAGAACGCCACGAGCTTCTCCTGCTCGCCGCCGGAGTTCGCGGAGGTGTTGCTGAACGTCGCCACCGTCGAGCCGTCCGCGATCAACTCCTCCCGCCCGTAGAACGTGAAGCTGTTGCGCACGTCCAGGACGTTCTCGCGCCATTGCCTGGCCTCCGCCGTGTCGGCCGTGAAGCGGGCCATCAGCGCACGCACCCGCTTGAACTGCGCCCGGGAGGCCTCGGCGTCGCGGCGGGCGTTCGGGGCGTGGCGCAGCAGGGCGTCGACGGCTGCGCGGAACGAGCGAGCGTCGTCGGAGGAGCCGGAGGCAGAGGAGGCGGAGGAGGACGAGGAGGACGAGGAGGCGACCGACCGGTGCGCGATCTGCAGCCGCGTACCGGTGTTGAACTCGACCCGCGTGAGGCCCTCGTTCACCATGGCGACGCGCTTGCGGATCTCCGTCGAGGCGTTCTCGATCTCGCGCTGCAGCACACTGATCGAGGGCACCATGTCCTCGGCGATCATTTGCTGGAAGCGGTTCATCGCCTCGGGGAGGCGCCGCTCGGCGATGTCCTCGTAGAGCGCGGCGAAGTCGGCGCCGCTGCGTTCGGCGTCGGCGCTGGTGTCCGGGGCGGCGTCGCGCCACTGCTCGATGAACGCGCGCATCGCGGCCTCGAGGCGGGTCTGCGCGACGCGGCGTTCGCTGTCGGCGGCATCGCGGCGCGCGACCAGTTCGCGGCGCAACGCGTTCTCCACCAACGCGAACGTGTCGGGTGAGACCGGCACGCCGGTGGCCGCCAGGACGTCGTCCAGGAACACCCGATCGCCGTCATCCGCCAGGCGATGCAGTTGGTCGCCCAGTTCCTTCTGCAGGTCCACGAGCACCGGCATCCGGTCGGTCAGCTGCCTGATCTCGTTGCGCGTCGCGGCGCACGCCTCCTCGGCGTCCTTGTAGCGGCGCTCCGCGTCGACCCGCTGCTGCTCCAGGTCCAGCAGGTTGCGGTTGTCCGTGCGCACGGCGGCGATGCGCTCGTCGAGTTCGCGGATGCGGCCGCCGGAGGCCCACCGGTCGATCGCGGCCCACGACGGGTAGGCGTCCAGTTCGCCGGCCGCCGCGAGGCTCTCCTGCGCCGCGCGCAGGCGGGACTGATGGTTGTCCGCCGCCGCGGTGGCCTCGCGTTCGGCCCGGTGCAACGCGTCGACCTCGGACTGGAGCGCGTCGCGTTTGGTGCCGGTGTCGGCGCCGAGAATGTAGTTCGCCGGGTTGGCGGTCTCGTCGCGGTCGTCCTTGCGGTAGTGGTTGCCGGGCAGCTTGACGGTGCCGCGCAGGGTCACGCCGATGCGGTGCCGGTCCAACTCCTCGGCGTTCTCCACGCAGGCGTGGTCGAATCGGCGCGCCAGCTCCGCCCGGAGCCACTCGGAGAAGGGATGCGTGTCGTCGACGACGAGCTTCGCGGCCAGCGTGCCGTCCACCGCCCGGCTCGGATCGGCGGTTGATCCCACAACGCTGTAGTCGACCACGCCCTTGATGCGGTGGTGGTCGATGTAGTTCCGGACCGCGTCGGCGTGTTTGCGGGGAACGAGAAGACGCAGTCCGAACCCGCGCAACACCCGCTCGGCGGCGGGGCGCCAGCGTTCCTCGTCGTCGGCGATGTCGATCAGCTCGGCCGCGTAGGGCAGGTCGGCGACGGCGATGCCGGCCCCGTCCGCGATCGCCTGCCGGCGTGCCTGGTCCCGCGCGGGGATGAGGGTGCGCGCGGACTGCAGGGCCGTCAGTTCGGCCCTCTTCTCCTTGTGCGCACGGCGCGCGTCGGCCATCGCGTCGAGAACGGCGTGCCCGTCGGCCCGAAGGGACGCCTCTGCCGAAAGTGCCTCGGCGCGGATGGCAGGCAGCGCCTCGCGCAGGGCGGAGAAGGAAGCGAGGTCCGTGGGAACCGGGCGTCGCAGCCGCGTCACGATCGCGCTGAAGGCGCGGTACGCCGCCTGCACCGGCCCGTGTTCGGCGGTGGCCAGCCGGTGCTGCATCTCCAGGTCGTGCAGGTGCCGGGCGTCCTGGCGCCACTGCGCCTCCAGGGCGGTGTACGCCGCGAACGCCCGGTCCCGCAGGTCGTTGTGCGCGCCCAGCGTCTCGTCCAGGGCCTCCAACCGGCGGTCGATCCGTTCGATCTCGGCCTCGACCGCGCGCAGGCGCACGCCGCGCAGGTACGTCTCCGCCGGTTCCCCCAGCAGGGAACGGGCTCGATCGGTGGACTCCCGCGACTCGCTGAACCGCTTCCACAGCCCGGGAACGTCCTTCAGCACCCGCTCCTGCCGGTGTGCCCGTTCGGCGGTCTCGTAGGCCTCGTTGAGCGGCGTGAACGCGGCGACCATGCGCGCCGCCGCGTCGAAGGTCACCGGCCGGTCGAGCATGTTGTCGCGGATGAACATGTTCAGGTCGCCCACGTTCTTGAGCGCCTTCGCCTTGCCCAGCAACGACACGGCCGTGCGCGACGCGCCGAGCCCCACCCGCCGCGCGAGGTCCCGCAGGTACGCCGCCTGCGTGACGGGATACTCCGCCGGGTAGGTCGCCTTGAACCACCGGCTGTCGAAGCGCCGCGCCGCCCACTCCTCCAGCAGCTGCACCGAGAACTGCCCGTCGTGCAGCTGGTACATGGATTTCAGCGAGGCGCCGTCGGTCTCCGTGCCGGCGAACCACTTCACGACCACCGCCGTGGTGACCGAACCGAGCCCGTTGTCGTACGTGGCACCGATCGCGGACCAGGTCGGCTTTCCGCCGCGCAGGTACCGCACGTGGGCCTGGTCGTTCTCGTCGCGGTTCTCCGACCAGGCGCCGCGCACGTAGTCCGCGACGGAACGGGTGCTCTGCTTGGCGCCGCGCGCGGTCAGGTCGGCGGAGGCGTTGAACCGCTGGTCGGTCGTGGGCAGCAGCACCGTGGAGTGCGCGTCCATGAGCGAGGACTTCCCCGAGCCGGAGCGCCCGGTGAGCAGCAGCCCACGCTCGTCCACCGCAACGTCCTTGTACCCGCAGAAGGCGCCCCAGTTGACCACCTGCAGGCGGGTGAGCCGGAACTGGCCGAGGCGCAAGGTGCGCTCACTCATCGTCGTCCACCCCGCTCTCGGGCGCCTCGCCGCGCGCGACCGCCAGATAGCGTTCCCGCAGCGAATCCACCTGCTCGGGCGTCAACAGCGAGGTGATGACGCCGTAGACGACGTAACGGGAAGTGCCCTTGATCGGCTTGATGATCGCGGCGTCGTCCAGCGACCGGATCGCGGTCAGGACCTTCTTGTGGAACGCCGCCTCGTCCGTGTCGCCGGGTCGCTTGTACGCGAGCATGTGGTCCAACATGTCGGCCGTGTCGACGACCGGATCGTCCGGCGCGAGCAGGTACTGCTGGAGCAGGTACAGCGTCAGCGCGCTCGCGGCGAGGCTGAGCGTGCGCGCCCGCAGCACGGTCCGGCTCATCGGCCCGGGGTCGTCCGCCTGCCGGGTGAACGCGTGCCCGTGCTCACGGTTGATCTCCAGGATGAGGCCGAGTTCGGAGAGGCGGCTGCGCAGGATCTCCTCGTACTGCGTCACAACGGCCCAGTGGCGGCGGGACTTGTCGCTGATGTGCGGCGCGGCGACGAGTTCCTGGAGGGTCCAGCAGACCTCGGCGGGCAGCCGGCCGGTGTCCCCGTCGAAGCGCGGCCGCGGCGCCTCGGCGAGCACACCGCCCACGGCCGAACCGTCGGAGTCCGCGAACAGCGCCGCCGGATCCAGCGCCGGCCCGGTGGGCGTGGGCTCCTCAAAGAGTTCGGACATCGTGCAACTCCTCCAACAGATTGCCACCCGTCGCGGGCCGGTGCGGCTTGCCGACGTCGGGGATCGGCGCGCCGAACACCAGCCGCGGCACGGTCAGCGCACGCCCGCCGGTACGCGTGCGCACGCCGACGGTCTCGACCGCGCCCGGGTCGACCTCGCCGTAGCGGGAAGCCAGCGACCACAACGCGAGCACGTCTCCGGTCCGCGCGGAAGGCAGGCGCAGCAACACGTCCGCGAGCGTGGCGGGACCGTCCCGCAACGAGGCGTTGACCGCCGTCCGCAGGGCGGCCCAGTCGATCGACTCCGTCCCGGCCGCGGCCGCCACGTCGACCGCGAAGTCGTCGTCGGCGGAGGACGCGAGCGGGTCCGGCAGCGACGCCGTTCCGGGGTGCAGCCGCAGCCGCCCGACCGAGGCGACCTCGACCCCGCCGGTCGGCAACACGAACCCGATGTCCCGCCCGCCGTGCAGCTTCCCGAACGCCTCCGCCGCGGCCGCCTGCGCCTCGCTGATCCGCAGCCGCATGCTCCGGTAGTGCAGCACGTCCCCGCCGCGCACGAACGTGCTGATCCGCCGGAACGCCACCGCCCGGATCTCCTCGACCTCCTGCACCCGTTGCCACACCGCGTCGATGAAGCCCTCGAGCGCCTCGGCGAGGTGCCCGGGCAGCGGGTCGAGGCGTTCGACGACGGCGGCGATGTCGGCCTCCAGGCGGGTGCGCTGGGAGGGCCGCGCGATGACCGTCGCGAACGCCCGGAACGCCTGCCCCTCCGCCGATTCGGCGATGACGTCGTGCCCGTCGAACATGCGCTGCAACGAGTCGGCGAACTCGGCCGGGTCGTCGGTGAGGCTCTGCCGCAGCAGCGTCGCCGCGTTGTCGTGCATGAGTTCGCCGTAGCGGGCCACGTCGGCGGGGATGCGCTCGACCAGTTGCACCACGGCGGTGAGCCGGTCGACGAGTTCGCGGTTGCTGACGGTGGGCAGTTCGCCGCGGTCGAGCGCGTCGCGCTGCGCGACGAGTGCGGCGATCCGGTCGTCGATGGCGTCGCGCCGGGCCCGCGGGTCGGGATCCGCGTCGGTGGCGATCTGGCGGATCTCGTCCATGAGCATGGTCAGCGCCGACTCGGTGGCGAGCGAGCTGTGCCGCTGGAGGTTGCGCATCTGCCGCACCGCCTGGTGCGCACCGGTGGACAGCTGGTAACGCTCGACCCGCGTCTCGGGGTCGACGGTGCGGTGCAGCCAGCCCCGGCGGGTCCACCGGTTCAGCAGGTAGTCGGCGTCCGGGACGGCCTCTTCCGACTCGTCGTCCCAGACGTAGCCGCGCAGCAGGGCCGGCAGGTCGGCGTCGATGAGCGCGGCCAGCGTCTGCCCGTCGACGACCTGGCCGTCACCCAGGTGGGCGGCCATCAGCGCGGTGTTGAGCAGCGCGTGCCGGGACCGCAGCAGCGACATCGTGACGTCGGCGGCGGAGTTGCCGCGGAACTCGTGCAGCAACTGCTCGGCCGTCTTGCCTGCCAACTCGCCTCCTCCGCGTCCCACCGCGGAGCCGGTGCCGGGCAGGTACAAACCCGTCGACCGTACACGGCCCGCCCGGAGCGGGTATTAATGCAGGTGATGCGACACGTGCTATTCCCCGGTCGGCACCATGTGCTGACCCGGTTCCAAGCGGAGTACCTGGCGGGTCTGGCGAACAGTGACAGCACAGTCGTCTGGGCGGTGACGTCGGCGAACCACGAGAACACTCGGCGTAATCCGGTGCCCTATCACCGGCGGGAGGCCGCGATCGAGCGGTTCAGCGTCATGACCGGGTTGCGCTCCGTCGTGGTGCCGGTCTTCGACACCGCGCCGACGGAGCGGTTCGCCGAGGTGACGGTGAAGACGATCGCGGTCGCCACCGGGCTGGAGCTGACGCCGGCGGACACGGTGGTCGCGTGTTCGACCCCCGAGGTCGCCGCGCTCTATGCCGCGCTCGGCTTCCCCCTCGTCGGAGTCGAGGCCGATCAGGAGCATCCGGTCGAACGTCCATGGGACGTCCTGCTCCGCCTCGCCGACGGCGACGAGACGTGGCGTGTCCTGGCGCACCCGGCGACGGTGGACGTGTTCGACCGGTACGGGCTGACGGAGACGGTGCGTTCGGTGGTGAACGACCCGGTCGTCGGCGACGAGGGCGGTCTGACGGCCACCCGGGACTACCGCACCTACGTGGAGGCGTTCGCGGGCAGCGCCGCGCGCAAGTGGGAGCTGGTGCGCGGGCACGTGCGGCCGGGGCGCATCGTCGACATCGGCTGCGGCGCCGGTGCCGTGCTCGAACTGGCCGACCGCGAGCCGACCCTGCGCGAGAGCGACCTGATCGGGGTCGAGGTCGCCCGGCACCTGTACGAGGAGTGCGTGCACAAGAAGGCGCAGGGTGCCTTCGCCAACCCGAACGTCTTCTTCTACCGCCGCAACGTGCTGGGCGGCGCGGTCTTCCGGCCCCGGTCGGTCGACACGACGCTCACGTTCGCGCTGACGCACGAGATCTGGTCCTACGGCGAGCAGTGGAAGTCCCTGCGTCGTTTCGCCGAGGCGATCTACGCGCACACCGTTCCCGGCGGAATCTGGATCAACAGCGATGTCTGCGGCCCGGACGGGCGCGACGTGCCGGTGCGGCTGCGGCTCGCGGACAGCGACGGGCGCAACCCGGAACGCCCCCGCGACGACCTCGCCCGCCTCGGTCCCGCGGCCGCCGGCGAGTACGTTGCCGGCCTGTCCACGCGGGCCCGGCTGGACCAGTTCGCGGTCGACTTCGCGTTCCCGTTCGCCTACGAGGCGCACGACGACGGCTCGGTGACGCTGCCGCTCGGCGCCGCGATGGACTACCTGACCCGCAAGGACTACGTGGAGAACTGGCTCTCCGAGACGCGGGAACAGTTCTGCGGGCTGGAGTTCGCGGACTGGAAGGCGCTGCTGGGCGACGTCGGCTTCGTGCTCGAACCGGCCTCCACCGGCACCCGCAACGACTGGATCGTGGCCAACCGGCTGGCCCCCGTGGCGGCGCTGGAACATCTCGACGGCCGGCCGATGGAGTGGCCGGTGACGCACGTGCTGCTCGTCGCCCGGCGGCCGCACACCGCGATGGCATAGCGTGGGGGCATGCGGGTTCTGTTCATCGGCGGCACGGGCATCATCTCCACGGCGTGCACGCGGCTCGCCGTCGCGCGCGGCATCGACCTGTATCTGCTGAAGAGAAGTGCGTCCCCGGTCGAGGGCGCCACCGTGCTGCGGGGCGACATCCGCGACCCCGCCTCGGTCAAGGAGGCGCTGGGCGACCTGGAGTTCGACGCCGTCGTCGACTGGGTGGCGTTCACCCCGGAGCACGTGCGGACCGACGTCGACCTGTTCCGCGGGCGCACCGGGCAGTACGTCTTCATCAGCTCCGCCTCGGCCTACCAGACGCCGCCGGCCCGGATCCCGGTCGTCGAGTCGACGCCGCTGCGCAACCCGTTCTGGCAGTACTCGCGAAACAAGATCGCGTGTGAGGACCTGCTGACGCGCGCCTACCGGGAGGACGGCTTCCCGGCGACGATCGTGCGCCCGTCGCACACGTACGGGCCGACGCTGGTGCCGTTCGACGGCGGCTGGACCGTGCTCGGGCGGATGCGCGCCGGCAAGGAGATCATCGTGCACGGCGACGGCACCTCGCTGTGGACGCTCACGCATCACGACGACTTCGCGAAGGGCTTCGTGCCGCTGCTCGGGCACGGGCGCACGCTCGGCGAGGCGTTCCACATCACCTCCGACGACGTGCTCACGTGGAACCAGATCGCCCACGCGCTCGCCGCGGCGCTGGGGGTCGAACCCCGGATCGTGCACGTGCCCTCGGACGCCGTCGCCGCGGCCGACCCGGAGTGGGGCGCCGGGCTGCTCGGCGACAAGGCCCACTCGATGATCTTCGACAACAGCAAGCTGCGCTCGGTGGTGCCCGACTACGTGGCGACGATTCCGTTCGAGCGCGGGGCGCGGGAGATCGTCGCCTGGCACCTCGCCGATCCGGCCCGGCAGGTCGCCGACGAACGCCTCGACGCCGTCATGGACCGCCTCGCCGACACGTACCGCAGCGCCGTGGCTTAGGGCGTGCCTCGTGGATCAGGGCGAGCCTCCGGGCCCGGCGGTGGCCGGCATGATCCGCGAGGCATGCCCTAACGTGGGGGCCATGCGGGTTCTGTTCATCGGCGGTACCGGAGTCATCTCCTCGGCGTGTGCCCGGCTGGCGCTGGAGCGCGGCATCGAGCTGTCCGTGCTCAACCGCAGCGGCTCGGCCGTCCCGGGCGCCACCGCGCTGCGGGGCGACATCCGCGACGCCGCGTCGGCCCGCGCGGCGCTGGGCGACCGGGAGTTCGACGCCGTCGTCGAGTTCGTGGCGTTCACCCCGGAACACGTCCGGGCCGACGTCGACCTGTTCCGCGGGCGCACCGGGCAGTACGTCTTCATCAGCTCCGCCTCGGCCTACCAGAAGCCGGTGGCGCGGCTGCCGATCACCGAGTCGACGCCGCTGCGCAACCCGTTCTGGCAGTACTCGCGGGACAAGATCGCGTGTGAGGACCTGCTGACGCGGGCCTACCGGGAGGACGGCTTCCCGGTGACGATCGTGCGCCCGTCGCACACCTACGACCGGACCCGCATCCCGTTCCAGGGGCGCTGGACGTGGCTCGACCGGCTGCGCCAGGGCCGCGAGGTCATCGTGCACGGCGACGGCACCTCGCTGTGGACGATCACGCACCAGGACGACTTCGCGAAGGGGTTCGTGCCCCTGCTCGGACACGGGCGCACGCTCGGTGAGGCGTTCCACATCACCTCCGACGAGGCGCTCACCTGGGACCAGATCGCCCGCACCTTCGCCGCCGTCCTGCGGGTCGAGCCGCGCATCGTGCACGTGACGTCGGACGCCATCGCCGCGGCCGACCCCGAGTGGGGCGAGAAGCTGCTCGGCGACAAGGCGCACTCGACCGTCCTGGACAACAGCAAGCTGCGCTCGGTCGTGCCGGACTTCGTGGCGACGATCCCGTTCGAGCAGGGGGCGCGGGAGATCGTCGAGTGGTACCTCGCGGACTCGGCCCGGCAGGTCGTCGACGAGAAGTTCGACGCGCTGATGGATCGCCTCATCGCAGCATCACGCTCAGTGAGCGTCTGATCGTCGGGCGGCCGGGGTCGGCTTCCGGCCGTCCGACCCGTGGGCAGCGGCACTGACCTGCGATAAAACCTCTGCATGCGTAAAGCTCTGACGGTAGCGGCCTGCGCCGCGGCGTTCCTGATGGCGGCTCCGGCTACTGCCGGTCACGCGGCCGACACGACGCCCTCCCCCTCGTCCGCCTCCCCATACGACGCGGTCATCGGCACGGGCACGCTCGGCCAGTTCGGTACGCCGACCGCTTACCTCGGCGCCACCGGCACCCGGATCGGCGACCTCGGCGCGTACACCATCACCTACCCGGACGGCACGTACGCCATCGGTTCGATCACCTGCGTCGCCGTGGAGAGCAACGTCGCCTACGTCACCGGCCGGGTGGCGCTGTCCGGCGGCCCGCGCAAGACGACGAACAACTGGAACAAGGGCACGTTCATCGTCATCGGGGTCGAGGACAACGGCAACGGCGGCGCGACCGAGGCGCCCGACCGGCTGAACTTCTCGAAGGGGCTCGCCACCGACCCGGGCTGCGCGCCGAACCTGCTTGCGCGGCCGGACTTCCAGATCGTCAAGGGCAACTACTGGGTCCGCGACGGCGGCTGATCCCGGGCGACGAAATCGTGCCGCCGCGGCCCACTGTGATCGCGGCGGCACGTTTCGTGTTGCCGGATTCCGGCAATGCTGAAGAGGTTGATTCAGCCTGCCGCCGACCTGTCGCGTCGCCGGCCCGACCGGACATCCTCGACGGAGACCGGTTACCCGACGGGGAGGAGAGGTCGATGGAAGCCTTCATGGCCGGGCGCGCGAACGCGCCCGGCCGACTCAAGCGGATCATCTTCGGCGTGCTGGGAACCCTGGCGTTCGCCTTCTGCGCACTGGCGGTCGTGGTCACCGCCCTCGGCTAGGCCCTAGACCAGTCCCCCCATGGCGGGGTCGCTGATGCTCTCCGCGCCGTCCTCCAGGTGCCCCGCGTAGCGGAACAGCTCGTCGGCGGCCGTCAGCGTCAGGTCGTACCAGCCCTTCACCCGGGCCGTGGAGAAGCGTTCGGTGCGGGTCCCGCCGGGGCGCAGCGGGACGCGGGTGGTCCGCGACGTGTAACGGTCCACAATGGACACCTCGACGCGCTTCCCGCTGCGGTTGCGGATCTCCAGGACCACGTCGCGGCGCTCGTAGCGGGCCCGCACCTCGATCGTCGCGCGGGACACGAACCGGCGGTGGAAGCCGTTCGGGCCGTAGACGGAGAGGTCCCCGTCGAAGGTGTCGCGCAGGCGCCTGCCCGGCTCGACGGTGTAGGTGCGCGGCGGCCCGGCGGAACGGACGTGGAAGACCGCGGCGGCCGTTCCGGAGTTGGCCAGTTCCAGGGTGAACGCGCCGTCGGCGTGCAGCGTGTACGGGAGCGCGCGGGCGGGCCGGACGCCCTTCTCCTGTGCGGGCAGCCGCGGGTCGGCCGGCGGAACGGGCACCTCGTCGGGCCGGCGGGTCAGGTCGGCGGGTTTCAGGTCGTCGGTGTCGGGCAGCCGCACCGGATGCGCCCGGTTGGGGGTGCGGAAGTCGAACGCGCTCGTCAGGTCGCCGACGACGGCGCGGCGCCACGGGGTGATGTTCGACTCGACGAGGTCCGGCCGCCCGGTGGCGAACCGCGCCTCCAGGAAGCGGATCAGCGACGTGTGGTCGAACACCTGCGAGTTGACGTAGCCGCCCCGGGTCCACGGCGAGACGACGATCATCGGCACCCGAACACCCAGACCGTACGGCCCGGCGGAGTGCGCGGCGTCACCGGGGAAGATCTCGTCCGTGGTGTCCACTGTGGACAGGCCCTGGGCGCGCGAGCGCGGCGGGGTCGGCGGCACCAGATGGTCGAAGAAGCCGCCCTCCTCGTCGTACGTGACGAACAGCGCCATCCGGCTCCACACCGCCGGGTTCGACGCGAGGATGTCGACGACCTGCGACAGATACCAGGCGCCGTAGCCGGGCTCCCAGTTCGGGTGCTCGGTGTAGGCCTCCGGCGCGACGATCCACGAGACCGCGGGGAGTCTGCCGGCGGCCACGTCGGCGCGGAAATCGGCGAGCAGCCGTTCCGGGGCGCGGCCCTGCGTGTTCACCTCGGTGCCGGTCTTCGCGCGGTCGGCGAGCGGCTGACCGGCGACGGCGTTCCGGTACTGATGGAAGTAGAGCAGCGAGTTGTCGCCGTAGTTGCCGATGAACGGGTCCCGCGTCCAGCCCCAGGAGCCCTGTGCCGTCAGGCCGAGGCCCACGTCCTGGTAGATCTTCCAGGGGATGCCGGCGCGTTCGAGGCGTTCGGGGTAGGTGGACCAGTCGTAGCCGGCCTCGGCGTTGGTGATGACCGGGCCGCCGCCGGTGCCGTCGTTGCCGACCCAGCCGCTCCACATGTGGTACCGGTTGGGGTCGGTCGGGCCGAGCAGCGAGCAGAAGTAGTTGTCGCAGACGGTGAACGCGTCGGCCAGCGCGAAGTGGTACGGCAGGTCGCGACGCGTGTGGTGGGTCATCGTCGTGACGCCCTTGTTCGGCACCCAGCGGTCGTGGTTGCCGTCGTTCCACGCGGCGTGCGTGTCGTTCCAGCCGTGCGGCGGGTCCGGGAGGAACGTCTGCCCCAGATCCCGGACCGGCGGCCGGAACGGCAGGACGCCGTCCTGGTGCCACACGCTCTGCCCGGACGGGAGCGTCACCGGGTGCGGGTCGGCGAAGCCGCGCACGCCACGCATGGTGCCGAAGTAGTGGTCGAACGACCGGTTCTCCTGCATGAGGAAGACGACGTGCTCGACGTCGCGGATCGAGCCGGAACGGTTGTTCGCCGGGATCGCCAGCGCCCTGTCCAGGTCGGGCAGGGCACCGGCGACCGCCGGCACACCGAGCATCTGCAGAAAGGCGCGGCGGTCGATATTCGTCACGGCTGCGGACTCTAGGCCCGCGACGTTAGGGCAGGCGGAACAGTTGGTAGCGCCCCACCGTCTCGAAGCCGACCCTCCGGTACACGGGTTCGCCCTCGCTGCCCGCCTGCAGGGTGGCGAGGCGCCGGCCGGACTCCCGGGTGATCCGCAGCGCCTCGAGCACGAGCGTGGTCGCGATGCCGCGCCGCCGGTGCTCCCGGGCGGTGGCGATGTTGTACAGCCCTCCGACGTCGGTGCGCAGCGACAGCAGGCAGGCGCCGACGATGCGGCCGTCGACCACGCCGGCGAGGCGCACGAAGTCCGGGCCGTCCAGTTCCAGTTCGCGCTCGACGATGGGCCGCTGATCGCCGGTGAAGCCCATCTGGGTGGAGACCAGGGCGACGAACTCCTCCGTCTGGGCGCGGCCTTCCACCCGCTGGATCTTCAGGTCGTCGGGCGGCGCGGAGGGCGCGGACGGCGCGGCGTTCGTCACGTCGATGCCCATGATCGACATGTAGGTGAGGTGCTCGGCGCCGTGCGCCAGCAGGCCCTCGGCGGTGCCCGGGTCGCTGTCGGCGGCGACCCACCAGGCCCAGCGCGCGCCGTCGAGCCGCCGCTTCGCCTCCCCGATCGCCTCCGGGAGCGGCCGGTCGCGGAGGCGCAGCACGCCGTTGAACAGGGGTTGGGTGATGCCGGTGCGGTAGATCGGCAGCGCCGAGTCGGGACCGACGCCGGACCGGTCCCAGGAGGCCCAGTAGTGGCGGTTCGCCGCGAGGTGCGGTTCGAGATCGTGCAGGTTCATGCCCTCAGGACACGCGCCGGTCGGTGGAAGTTCGGTCGGCGTAGATGAGGCGTACGTCACGCACCAGGCCGTCCCGCTCGCGCAGCAGCCACGTGGCGGCGGGCGGGCAGTGCTCGGGATCCTCGGGCGGGTTGACGAAGTCGTTCTCCCAGACGGTCACGTCGGGGCCGACCACGACGCCGGTCACCCGGTAGGTGACGCCGTCGGCGTAGTCGAGCGCGGCGGCCCCCAGCAGGGCGCCGATGCCGCGCGTGCGCCGCCCGCCGGACCAGTCCATGGCCACGTCGTCGGCCCAGCGGTCGTAGACGGTCGGGTCCGGGCCGAGCCCGGAAAGGACCGACGCGGCCTCCGCGTACCGTTCGCTCGCGAGGGCCCCCGCGCAGCCGTACCGGTCGTTCTCCGTTTCCGGGAGAACATCCGTGAGCTGCCGCCGCGCTTCACTGAGTCGACTGCGCACGGTACCCACCGGGATGCCGCACAGTGCGGCGATCTGCTCGTAGGAGTTGCGTTCGGTGAACCAGCGCAGCATCGCCACCTGGCGCACGGCCGGCGACAGCCGGCCCACGGCGTGCCGGATCCAGTCCCGCTGGACGCTGCGCTCGATGCGTTCGGCCGGCCCGTCGTGCGGGTCCTCGAGGGCCGCGAAGTCCAGGCCGGACGGGACGGCGGGCCGCTTGCGGAGGCTGTTGCGGCAGGTGTTGCGCACGATGGCGTGCAGCCACGGCCGAACGGCCGCCGGGTCGCGCAGCTCGCCGATGCGCGTGAGCGCGACGACCGCGGCGTCCTGGCAGGCGTCCTCGGCGTCCGGGCCGTGGCCGAGGATCCCGTGCGCCACGGCGCGCATGCCCGCGTAGTGCTGGGCGAACAGCAGCGCGAAGCCGTGCGGGTCGCCGTTCTGGGCGGCGCGGGTCTCGTCGACGAGCAGCATGACCGAAGGCTACCCAGGGGCGGCCGGGATGCCGGCGGGGCGTTCGCTCAGGCGGGGATGCCGTCGCGGAGAAAACCGGCGGCGTGCTCGTTGCCGTGCTCGGCGAAGAAGTCCGCGATGTCGCCGATCGCCTCGGCACCGTCGCGTTCGACCGCCATGCGCAGGTGGTCGGCGGCCTGGCCGGTGTCGCCGCGTTCGTGCAGCAGCGCCGCCAACAGCGCGTGCGCGACGTCGACCCCGCCGTCGATGGCCTGCCGGCAGTCCTCCTCCGCCTCCTCCAGTTCGCCGCGCCGGGCGTGCAGCAGGCCGAGGCTGCCCAGCGCGTCCACGTGGCCCGCGTCGACGGCCCGACGGAAGAGCCCCTCGGCGCGCTCCAGGTCACCCGACTCGAACGTCAGCTCCCCGAGCCCCACCAGCGCCCCGGTGTCACCGGAACGGATCGCGCGCCGGTACCAGTCCGCGGCCTCGCGGGTGTGCCCGCCGATCCACTCGCGCAGCCCCAGCAGGCCCATCGCGTCGGTGTTGCCGGCGTCGGCCGCGCGCCGGTACAGCGCCTCGGCGGCCGCCGTCTCGCCGCGTTCGGCCAGCAGCATGCCGAGCGTGACCATCGCGCCGTCGTCGCCGGCGTCGACCGCGCGGCGGTAGCACTCCTCGGCGCGTTCGAGCTCGCCGAGATCGGCGTGCAGGGAGCCGAGCGGGAGCAGGCCGCTGCGGTGGCCGTGTTCGATCGCCAGCTGGTACGCCGTCTGCGCGCCCGGCACGTCCCCGCTCGCGGCCCGCACGTGCCCCACGTCCAGCCACGCCTCGGTGCAACCGGCGCCGGCCGCCTGCCGGTACAGCGTCTCCGCCTCGTGCAGCGCGCCGGCCGTCTCCAGGTTGTACGCCCGGCTGATCCACACGTTGATCGCGCGCGCGGTCAGGTCGGTCCCGCCGGGCGGTTCCGGCCCGACGGCGGCGGTCGGCTCGGCGACGTCCTCCTCGGCGGCGTGCTCCAGCAGAAGATCGGCCAGGTCGAGCGAGTGGGTGCGCCAGTTCAGGGCGGGGCCCTTGCGCATCTCGTCGAGGTGCAGCCGGCGGGCCGCCTCGACCACCCCGTCGGCGTCCAGCAGCCGCGACAGCGCCGGTGCGCCGGCGACGTCCAGGCACAGCACCCCGTGTTCGGCGCGCGACGCGTGGGCCCACGGCACCCGCTCCTGGAACCGCTCGACGGTCCCCCACCGCGCGATGACGGTGGGCAGGTCGACGTGCACGGTGATCGGCGTGCGGGCGGCGTCCCCGTCGGCCGCACCCACCCGCAGCGTCTCCGTCGCGTGCACCGAGACGCTCAGCAGGTCCGGTCCGGTGCCCACGGTCCAGTAGTGCAGCTCCGTGCGCCGCGGGAACGGGATGGTGCCCAGCACGTAGCGCCGCAGCACCGGCACCAGTCCGGCGAGGTCCGGGCGGCCGTCCTCGGCACCGGTGTGCACCGGCGGCGCGGAGGCGAGCCAGCGCTCCTGTTCGACCGGTGGGACGAGGTGGTCGAAGTCGCTCGCGCCCAGCCGGCCGGCGGCGTGCACCACGTGGCGCAGCCGCAGGTCGCCGTCCTCGAGCCGCCGGATCAGGGCGCGTTCGGCCTCGTCCAACTCCGCGCGCGGCACCCGCCAGAACAGCACCTCGACGATGTCGGCGTAGGTGTCGCGATGCGCGGCGAACCGCACCACCACATCGACGGCCTGGCCCACGTAGTACTCGCCGTCGGCGAAGACGAGCACGTAGATCCCGCACCGCCCGCGGCTCCTCGACACCAGGTGCGCGAGGGTGCGCAGGCCGCCGACGGCGAGCCGTTCGACCGTCGCGCCGGGATCGAGCGCGGTGATCTCCCGGATGACGTCAGAGGTGCTCGAACACGCCGGTTCCGCCATGACGCGACACTAGCCACGGCTCCGGCGGGGCCGGTTCATTCCACGCCGTTTGCACCCGAACGGCGCGAGCGCCGGCACCCGTGGGGGTGACCGACGCTCGCGCATCCGGGGAGGAGGGTGATCAGAACGTGGTGATGTTGAGCAGCTTGTTCGGCGAGCCCTTCGGGTCCGTCACCTTCCCGGCGGTGGCGCCGTTGACGAGGGCGTCGCGCACCTGGGCCGGGGTGGCGGTCGGGTGGCCCGACAGGTACACGGCGATCGCGCCGGCGACGTGCGGGGTGGCCATCGAGGTGCCGGACATCTTGCCGGTGGAGGTGGTGGAGTTCCTGGTCGAGGAGAGGATGCCCACGCCGGGGGCGAACAGGTCGACGCACGAGCCGTAGTTGGAGAACGAGGCGCGGCGGTCGGCGCTGTCGGTGGCGCCCACGGTGATCGCCTCGGCGGTGCGGGCCGGGGAGACGGTGCAGGCGTTCTTGTTCTCGTTGCCGGCGGCGACGGCGTAGGTGATCCCGGCCGCGATCGACTTCTTGACGGCCGCGTCGAGGGCGGCGGAGGTGGTGCCGCCGAGGGACATGTTCACGACGGCCGGCTTCTTGGCGTTCTTGGTGACCCAGTCGACCCCGGCGATGATGGCCGAGTAGGAGCCCGAACCCTGGCAGTTCAGCACCCGCACGGCGACGATCTTCGCGGCCTTCGCCACGCCGTAGGTGCTGCCGGCGACGGTTCCGGCGACGTGGGTGCCGTGGCCCTGGCAGTCGCCGGCGTCGGCGTCCTTGTCGATGAAGTCGTAGCCGCTGGTGGCGCGGCCGGCGAACTCCGCGTGGTTGAGGCGCACGCCGGTGTCGACGACGTAGGCGGTCACGTTCGCGGCGGTGTTCGGGTAGGTGTAGGCGCCGGTCAGGGGCAGGTTCGGCTGGTCGATGCGGTCCAGGCCCCAGGTGGCGCCGGCCTGGGTGGCGGCGGCGGTCAGGGCCACCTGGCGGTCCTGCTCGACACCGGCGACGGCCGGATCGGCGGCCAGCCGCTTCGCGGCCTTCTCCGACAGGGTGGCGGTGAAGCCGGTGGCCAGCTCGGTGTCGACCGTGGCGCCGAAGCGGGCGGCCAACGCGCGGCCGCCGGTGACGCCGTCCTTCAGCGTCACGATGTAGGAGTCCTTGATGGCGCCTGCCGCGTTGGCGTTCGCGATCGCACCCTCGGCCGGGGCGGCCTGTGCGGCGCCGGCGCCCACGAACAGGGCGACGATCGCGGCGGTGCCGGCGACGACGAGGGACTTGACGGCGAGGTGTGCGGCAGAGGTACGCATGCCGAGAAGATTGCGGAGGCTCGAGAGCGCCCCCGGGACCCGACCGGTTGCCGCCCGGTAGCCCACCCCCCGAAGACCCCACACAACCGCTCTGAGCTGCGAAAACAGTCCGGTTGCCGGTCGGTTGCGGCACTCGCGCAGCCGGGGGGTGGATCTTGACGGGCGGTAGCTCATGCGGGTTTTTCCGCCCGCTGACCTACATACCCGACCGCCCGTCAAGATCGCCGATCCACTCCCAGCCGGTCGAACATGCGTCCTATCGGCGCGGGTTGTGCACGGTAGGATCGGTGGATCGGGCGACACGCCGAAGACCGGCCCGGTCGATCATGGCGGCTGTCCTACTCTTCGACGGGAGGAGGTGCCATGTCCAACGTGCACGATGTCGCCGCCGCCGTGCTTCAACGCCTGGGTCCGATGACCGCGATGAAGCTGGAGAAGCTGGTCTATTACTGCCAGTGCTGGCACCTCGCGCACCATCGCACCCGTCTGTTTCCGGAAACCATCGAGGCGTGGCGGCAGGGGCCCGTTGTGCCGGAGCTGTACCGCCGGCATCGGGGTCAGTACTCGATTTCCACGTGGCCGCAGGGCAGCCAGGAGACATTGGCGGCGGACGAGGTAGCCACCGTCGACTGGGTCGTCGCGCGGTACGGCGATTTCACGCCGGTCGAGCTGTCCCGCATGACGCACAACGAGTTGCCGTGGCGGGCCGCTCGCGGGGCGTTGCCGGACAGTGCCGGTAGCGACGAGCCGATCCGCACCGACATCATCGAGATGTTCTACTCGCGGCAGGTCGCCGACGTCGAAACCGCCGTCGCGCACGCGGTGTCCAATGCGGCGCTGGAAGGTGCAGACTTCGACGCGGACTGGCAGGAGCGGCTGCGGGACGTGGCTTCCGGAGAAAAGAGCGCCGACGAGCTCGTCGCCGAAGAGATCGCGCGCTTCAAGAGCTGAGTCGTGACCGATCCCTACTGCTGGCCCGGTAGTACGTGCCTGCGAAATCGCCTCGGCATCCGCGACTCCGGCAGCCTTGCCGCGGTGGAGTTGCGGATCGTCGCCGTGCGCGACGTCGAGATCGCCCGCACGACCGTCCCGGGTGACTACAACCTGGCCCACTACAAGGCATTCCACCGGTTCCTGTTTCGTGACGTGTACGAGTGGGCGGGCGAGTCACGGACGGTGGACATCGCCAAACCGGGATCGATGTTCTGCCACTGGCGATACGTCGACGACGAGGTGAGTTCCGTGCTCGCGCAATTGATGCGCGACGGACACCTCATCGGGTACAGCCTCGAGGGCTTTCTGGAGCGCCTCGCCAACTACTACGGCGAACTCAACGCCCGGCATGCGTTCCGGGAGGGCAACGGCCGGGCGACGCGCGCGTTTCTGAGGCAGCTCGCCGCCGCGGCCGGTTTCCTCCTCGATTGGTCGGAGCTCGACCCGGACGCCAACATCGAGGCGTGTCGGGTCAACCTGGCGACGGCGGAGACGGCACCGCTCATCAAGGTGTTGCGACCCGTCGTACGTCGGATCTAGCAGGGGCGACGACGCGGTGGGCGGGACCGCGCGGGCCGGCGGTGGTCAGTCGAGGAGCCAGGTCTGCAGCTGCCCGCCGTACGGGCTCAGCAGGAGCACCGCGACGGCCGCGCATCCCACCGTGCCGGCCACGAGCCGGATCGACGCCCGCCGGTCTCCGGTGCGCAGGGTCGGCTTCAGGGCCGGCAGGCCGACCAGCGCGCCCAGTACCGCCAGCGGCAGGCCGAACAGCATCGTCCCCACCATGCTGAGCCCGAACACCCAGGTCAGCGGGTTGAGCAGCGAGGAGGGGCCGACCGGCGGGACGTAGGCCTTCGGGTCGCCGTAGCGCTCCAGCCCGGGATCGGCGAGGCCGGCCCAGTCGCCGGTGCGCGCGGCGGCGCTCAGCAGCACCCCGAACCCGCCGATCAGCACCATGAGGATCACGAAGGCCTGCGCCCACGACAAGATCCGCACGCGGCGAGTGCGCACCAGGGTATCCATCGACGCAACCTACAACAGTTCGTCGAAGATGAGTTCGGTCTCGGTGGAACGGACCTCCGGCATCCCCTGCAGCCGGTCGAGGACCAGCTCCCGCAGCGACGCGGCGTCCCGCGTGCGCACCAGCAGCACCAGGTCGTGCGCGCCCGACACCAGCGCCGCGTGCTCCACCTCCGGGATGGCGAGGATGCGGGTGCGCACCTCCTTCCAGGAGTGCTGGGTGATGTTCACGTAGACGTAGGCGGCGAGGCCGTGGCCGAGCCGGTGCGGGTCCACGGTGGCGGTGTAGCCGGTGATGACGCCGTCGCGTTCGAGGCGCTGGACGCGGGCGTAGACGTTGGCGCGCGAGATGTGCAGGGTCGCGGCGAGGGTGCGCATCGACAGGCGGCCGTCCGCCCGCAGGGCCTCCACGATGCGCCGATCCGTCTCGTCCAGCGGAGCCATTCGTCGCCTCCCATGCTCTGGACGTTCGACCGCGAAAAAGGGCGACCGGCGACCACCTGTCTCCGAATCTAACCGTGACCTGGACCGCTGGCCAGGAAAGACCGAGGATCGCAGGCATCCCGGCGCGGAAGGACCTCCCGTGACCACACTCGATGCGCTGCTGCCCACCGCGGAGCCGCTCGGCCTGATCGACGCCGAGGGCAACGCCCTCGGCGGTGACCTGCCGCCCGACGAGATCCTGCTCGAGCTGTACCGGCGGATGGTCGTCGGCCGGCGCTTCGACGCGCAGGCGACCGCCCTCACCAAGCAGGGCCGCCTCGCCGTCTACCCGTCCTCGCGCGGCCAGGAGGCGTGCCAGATCGGCGCCGTCCTGGCGATGCGCGAGCAGGACTGGCTCTTCCCGACCTACCGCGACTCGGTGGCGATCGTGTCGCGCGCCGTGCCGCCGGCCGAGGTGCTGTCGCTGCTGCGCGGCGAGTGGCACTGCGGCTACGACCCGCACGCGCACCGGGTGGCCCCGCAGTGCACCCCGCTCGCCACGAACACCCTGCACGCCGTCGGCCTCGCGCACGCCGCCCGGCTCAAGGGCGAGGACACGGTCGCGGTGGTGCTGCTCGGCGACGGCGCCACCAGCGAGGGCGACACCCACGAGGCGCTGAACTTCGCGGCCGTCTGGAAGGCGCCCGTCGTGTTCCTGGTGCAGAACAACGGTTACGCGATCAGCGTTCCGCTGTCGAAGCAGACCGCCGCGCCGTCGCTGGCGTACAAGGGCGTCGGGTACGGGATGCGTTCGATGCTGGTCGACGGGAACGACGCCGCGATGGTGTACACGGCTGTCAAACAGGCGATCGCGAGCGACGGGCCGACGCTCATCGAGGCGCTCACGTACCGGATCGAGGCGCACACCAACGCCGACGACGCCACCCGCTACCGGCCGTCGGACGAGGTGCAGCGGTGGCTCGGCCGCGACCCGATCGCCCGCCTGGAAACCTACCTGCGGGCCCGGCGACTCCTGGACGACGCGGCCG
Organism: Virgisporangium aliadipatigenens; assembly: GCF_016863615.1. Taxonomy (GTDB): domain Bacteria; phylum Actinomycetota; class Actinomycetes; order Mycobacteriales; family Micromonosporaceae; genus Virgisporangium; species Virgisporangium aliadipatigenens. The sequence goes on from NZ_BOPF01000020.1 coordinate 174,849, forward strand.
CCGAAAGGCTCACCGCCGAGGCGGAGGAACGAGCGGCGGCCGTCCGCGAGGAGATGAACAGGGACGTCGAGGTCGACCCCGCCGAACTCTTCGCCCACGTCTACGCGACGCCGACGCCCGCCCTCGTGGCGCAGCGGAAGGAGTTGGAGTCATGACGGAGCCGGTCTCGATGGCGGGTGCGCTCAACGCCGCCCTCGCCGACGCGCTCTCCGACGACCCCCGCGTGCTGGTCTTCGGCGAGGACGTCGGCGCGCTCGGCGGCGTCTTCCGGATCACCGACGGGCTGGCCGCGAAGTTCGGGGACGAGCGGGTGTTCGACACGCCGCTGGCCGAGTCCGGGATCGTCGGCACCGCCATCGGCATGGCCATGAACGGGCTCGTCCCCGTCGTGGAGATGCAGTTCGACGCGTTCGCATATCCGGCGTTCGAGCAGATCACGAGCCATCTGGCGAAGCTGCGCAACCGCACCCGGGGCCGGGTCGGGCTGCCGGTCGTCGTGCGCGTGCCCTACGGCGGCGGGATCGGCGGGGTCGAGCACCACAGCGACTCCTCCGAGGCGTACTACACGCACACGCCGGGGCTGCGGGTCGTCACGCCGGGCACGCCCGCCGACGCGTACCGGCTGCTGCGCCAGGCGATCGCCTGCCCCGACCCGGTCATCTTCCTCGAACCGAAGCGGCGCTACTGGGCCAAGGAGACCGCCGTGCTGTCGGCCGACGGGCCGGCCATCGACCGGGCCGTGGTGCGGCGCACCGGCAACGACGTGACGCTGATCGCCTACGGGGGCACGGTCGCCACCGCGCTGGAGGCCGCCGAGGCCGCCGTCGAGGAGGACTGGGACGTCGAGGTGGTGGACCTGCGGAGCCTGTCGCCGTTCGACGACGAGACCGTCACCGCATCCGTGCGGCGCACCGGCCGCGTGGTCGTGGTGCACGAGGCGTCGCGCTTCACCGGCTACGGCGCCGAGGTCGTCGCGCGGCTGCAGGAGCAGTGCTTCCACTACCTGCAGGCGCCGATCCTGCGGGTCGCCGGCCTCGACATCCCTTATCCCCCACCGAAACTGGAGCAGCACCACCTGCCCACCGTCGACCGCATCCTCGACGCGGTCGCCCGCCTGCAGTGGGACGACAATGCCTGACTTTCTGCTGCCCGACCTCGGCGAGGGGCTCGAGGACGCGGAGGTCCTCACGTGGCTGGTGCGGGTGGGTGACAAAGTGCGCGTGGACCAGCCGGTGGTCGAGGTCGAGACCGCCAAGGCCGCCGTCGAGGTCCCGGTTCCTTTCGAGGGAACCGTCACCAGGTTGCACGCTCAGCCCGGCACGGTACTGCGCGTGGGATCCCCACTGATCAGCGTGTCGGAACCGGCCGTGGCGGCCTCTCCCGAACCCGGGGTGGGTCTTCGCGAGCCCGGGGTGGAGACCAGCGGCAACGTCCTTGTGGGCTACGGCACGACTGAGGAGGTCCACAGTGGACGGCGCCGCCGGGGTGGCCGTCGCAGGGTGCCCGCCTCCTCGTCCCCGGCCGCCGCTGCGGCTGCGCACGCCGCTGTCCTGCCGGGGCCGCACGCGGCCGCCGCGCGCGGGCCGATCAGGGTGATCTCGCCGCTGGTGCGCAAGCTGGCCCGCGACGCCGGGCTGGATCTGCGCACCGTCGCCGGCACCGGCCCGGACGGGCTGATCCGCCGCGCCGACGTGGAGGGCGCGCTCGCGGGTGTCTCACCGGCGCCCGCGCTCGGCACCTCCGCTTCCCCGGCGCCCGCGCTCGGCGTCTCGGTTTCCCAGGCGCCCGCGCTCGGTGGGTCAGGGTCGCCCGCGCTCGGCGGCTCGTCGGCGCCCGCGCTCGGCGCTGTGCCCTCGCCCGCGCTCGGCGCTCCGGGAGCGGGCACGCCCGGTGGGGAGCGGCGGATCCCGTTGCGTGGCGTGCGGCGCGCGGCGGCCGAGAAGCTGGCCCGCTCGCGGCGGGAGATCCCCGAGGCGACCGTGTGGGTCGACGTCGACGCGACCGACTTCCTGGCCGCCCGCGCCGTGCTGGGCGTGAGCGTCGTGGCGCTGCTGGCCCGGTTCGCGCTGGTGGGGCTGCGCCGGTACCCCGAACTCAACGCCCGCATCGACGGCGACGAGATCGTCATCCCGGAGCACGTGCACCTCGGCTTCGCCGCCCAGACCGAACGCGGCCTCGTGGTGCCGGTCGTCCGCGACGCGCACCGGATGTCCACCCGCGAACTGTCGACCGCGCTGGCCGCCCGCACGGACGCGGCCAGGGCGGGCACCCTCTCCCCCGCCGACCTGAGCGGCGGCACGTTCACCGTCAACAACTACGGCGTCTTCGGCGTCGACGGTTCGGCCGCCATCATCAACCACCCCGAGGTCGCCATCCTCGGCATGGGCCGCCTCATCGACCGCCCGTGGGTCGTCGACGGAACGCTCACCGTGCGCAAGGTCGGGCAGCTCACCCTGGCGTTCGACCACCGGGTGTGTGACGGCGGGGTGGCCGGTGGCTTCCTGAGACACGTCGCCGACCGCGTGGAGTCCCCGGTGTCGGCGCTCGGCGATCTGTGAACCCCCGGGGCGCCCTAACAAGATCCTGAATATTGGCCCGTAGCGTTCCGTCGATGTTCTCCAAGAGAATCCTCGCGGTCGCGGCGGCGGGCTGCGCGGCGCTGGCCGGCTTCGCGGTGACGCCGTTCGCCGAGGCGGCCACCGGGCGTGCGGTGACGGCGCTGACCTACGACCTGGGCGACACGGCGTTCCCGATCCCGGACAGCGACGGCGCGGCCGAACTGCGCGGCGTCGTGCGGTTCCCGAGCCGGCTGCCCGCGGGCAAGCTGCCGCTGGTGCTGCTCCTGCACGGGCAGAACCGTTCCTGCGCGCTGACGGAGGGCGACGCCACCTGGCCGTGCCCGGCGGGCGTGCCGGAGTTCCCCAGTTACCGGGGCTACGACTACCTGGGCGAGGCGCTGGCGCGCGACGGGTTCGTGGTGGTGTCGATCGCGGCCGGCGGCATCAACCACTTCATGGGCGTCTCGCCGCAACGCGCCGCGCTGATCAACAAGCACCTGGCCCTCTGGGAACGCTTCACCAGCACCGGCGGCGGCGACCTCGCCGGCCGGTTCACCGACCTGGCCACCGGCCGCGCCGCGAAGCCGCCGCTGCGCGGGCACGTCGACCTGACGCGGGTCGGCACGCTGGGCCACTCGGTCGCCGGTGAGGGCGTGATGCGGCACGCGTCCGACAAGTACCGCGGCGACTGGCCGCCCGGGGTGCGGGTGCGCGGCGTGGTGCCGATCGCGTCCCGGTACTTCAACTACGACAACATCGACGACGACGGGGTCAGCCCGGATCGGGACGTCTCCGGGGTGCTGGTGACGGGCATGCCGTTCGCGGTCGTCTCGGCCACCTGCTGGGGCTCGGGCGACGAGGCCTACTTCCGCAACGCGCGGGGGCGTACGCAGCAGCCGGCGTTCCTGGTGCGGCTGGTCGCCGGCAACCACAACCACTTCAACACGGTGTGGTCCGACGCGACGGACTTCCCGAACGGCGACGACTCCACCTGCCCGGCCGACCCGCGCCGGCCCTCCGCGCAGGCGCAGCGTGACTTCGCGGTGACGTACCTGCGGGCGTTCTACCGGATGGCCCTGAAGGGCGACCACTCCGGCGAGCCGGTGCTGACCGGTGCACGTTCCGTCCCCGGAGTGAACACGGAGCACGAACACCTACCCTGATCTTGATGAGTGAGCTGACCGGTGCGCAGGCGTTGGTGCGCACGCTGATCGACAGCGACGTGACGGTGTGCTTCGCCAACCCGGGCACCTCCGAGATGCACTTCGTCGCGGCGCTCGACGACCTGCCGGCGATGCGCGGCGTGCTGTGCCTGTTCGAGGGGGTGGCGACCGGGGCCGCCGACGGCTACGCGCGGATGGCCGGGCGTCCGGCCGCCACGCTCCTGCACCTCGGGCCCGGCCTGGCCAACGGCCTCGCCAACCTGCACAACGCCCGCCGCGCGCACACCCCGCTGGTCAACGTCATCGGCGATCACGCGCTGGCGCACAAGCCGCTGGACTCGCTGCTGGAGTCCGACATCGACGCGCTCGCCGGCACGGTCTCGGCGTGGGTGCGCCGGCCGGCGACCGTCGGGGACGTGGGCCGCGACGCCGCCGAGGCGGTCGCGGCGGCGCGGGCCGGCGGGATCGCCACGCTGATCGTGCCGGCCGACGTGTCGTGGTCGGTCGGCGCCCCCGTGGGCCCGCCGGTCCCGGTCGCTGCCCCGCCGGTCCCGTCCCTGGACTTCTTTCCGGGGGAACGCTGTGCGCTGCTGCTCGACGGCGATGCGCTCACCGAGCGGGGGTTGCGCGCCGCGGGCCGGATCGCCGCCGCGACGGGCGCGCGGGTGTTCTCCCGCGGGTGGCCGGCCCGGCAGCGGCGCGGCGCGGGCGTTCCCGCCACGGAGCCGCTGGCGTACCGGGGCGAGCAGGTCACCGCGCAGCTCGACGGGGTGCGCGACCTGGTGCTGGTGGGCGCGCGGACGCCGGTGACGTCGTTCGCGTATCCGGGGAAGCCGGGGGAACCGACCCCGGCCGGCACGCGGGTGCACACGCTCGCCCCGGAAGGCTCGCTCGCGGCGGCCGTCGCGTTGGAGGCGTGGGCGGATCTCGTGGCCCCCGCCACCGAGCCGGTGCTGGCGCCGTTCGCGCCGCCGCCGCTCCCCCACGGCCCGTTGGACGCACGCAACTGGGCGGCCGTGATCGGTGCGCTGCTGCCCGCGGAGGCGATCCTCGTCGACGAGTCGGTGACCGGTGCCGCCGCGCTGCAGGCCGCCACCGCACAGGCCGCCCCGCACGACTTCCTGGCGCTCACCGGCCTCGCGATCGGTCAGGGCCTGCCCTCCGCCGCCGGGGCCGCGATCGCCTGCCCCGACCGCCCGGTGGTCTGTGTGCAGGCCGACGGGAGCGCCATGTACACGATCTCCGCCCTGTGGACGATGGCCCGCGAACGCCTGGACGTCACCACCGTCGTCCTCAACAACCGTTCCTACGCGATCCTGCGCGCCGAACTGGAACGCACCGGCGCGGCGACGGGCGCGGCTGCCGCCCTCATGGACCTCTCCGATCCGGACCTCGACTTCGTCGCGCTCGCCGCCGGGATGGGCGTGCCCGCCACCAGGGCCCGCACCGCCGAGGAACTGGCCCGGCACTTCGCCGACGCGTTGCGCGAACCGGGGCCGCACCTCATCGAGGCCGTCATCGCCTGACAATCGGCTTGCCGGTACCGGGATGATCGGACGGTGGTGAACAGAACGGCCGCCGTCGCGGCCATGCGGGTGGCGCCGCTGTACGCGATCGTGGCCGGGCGGGTCGGGCTCGACGCCGTACCGTCCACATAGGACGGGCCGGGATGGACGGGCCGCGACTGGTCGTCCTGGTCGGCCTGCCGGCGTCGGGCAAGAGCACGTTCTACGCCCGGCACCTCGCGCCGACCCACCTGCACATCAGCAAGGACAACTGGCCGAACGCCCGCCGCCGCGACGCCCGCCAGCGACGGCTGGTCCGCGACGCGCTGGCCGCCGGATCCGCCGTGGCGCTCGACAACACCAACGCCTCGGTCGCCGAACGGGCACCGCTGATCGCGATCGCGCGGGCCGCCGGGGCCGAGGTGTTCGGCTACTGGTTCCCGCCGGACCTGCCGGGGACGTTGCGCCGCAACGCCGTTCGCGAGGGGCGCGCCCGGGTGCCCGACGTCGGCGTGTACGCCACCCTCGGGCGGCTGGTGCGGCCGGCGGTCGACGAGGGATTCGACGGGCTGTACGAGGTGACCCTCGACGGTGCGGGCGGGTTCCGGGTCACTGCCATGTCCACATAGGACGGTGGACCCGGCGCCCTGGGGTGCGCCGGGTCCACGCCCCGAATCAGAGGGTCAGTTTCCAGCCGTCGATGGTGCCCTCGTTGCCCCAGAAGTAGTCGCGCACGCGCAGTTTCCAGACACCGTTCGCGGGTTTACCGGAGAAGTTCACGATGAAGGTCAGGTAGACGTTCGGGATTCCCTGGCCGTTGAACCCCTGCAGCTCGATCTCCTCGCCGTCGGGCGCCACGAGGGAGACGGAGACGTCCCGCGCCCACGTGTGCGAGACGCGCACCTCCACGTACACCTCCCCGGACGCCGCCCGGTCGCAGCCGCGCACCGTGATCGGGGAGTCCGCGGTGCCCTCGTCCGGGATCTTCACCCGGGTCGTGGAGAGTCCGCCGCAGACCGGCACCGGCAGGTTCTGGCCGGCGACGTTCAGGGTCCACGAGTCCAGGTAACCGCCGCCCATCGGGCCGTAGTCGGAGACGCGCAGCTTCCAGGTGCCGTTCGCCTGCTCCGACGACAGGTCGTAGGAGAACGTGTAATCGAGGTCGCGCGCCTCCCAGCCGGTGCGCGCGAGCAGCGCGTAGGCCGTCCCGTCGGGGGCGATCAGGTCGAGATTCAGGTCGGCCAGGTAGTCGTGCGGCAGGTGCACCTCGATCGTGCTGTTGCGGGCGGCGGTGCCCGCGCAGCCGCTGATGGTCACCGGCACCTCGAGGATGTTGCCCAGCGGCAGTGCGGTGTCGGTGGCGTTCCCCCCGATACAACCGGGTGCGCCGACCACCGTGAGGCGGTAGAGGGCCTGGCGGGTCGCGCCGACGCCGGTGCCCAGCACCGCGACCGTGAACGTGCCGGCGGGCGTCGTGTCGGCGGTGGCGATGGTCAGCGTGGAACCGCCGTCGGATCCGATCGTCGCCGGCGCGAACGACGCCGTCGCACCGGGCGGGAGGCCGACGGCGGAGAGCCGCACCTGCTGCGGCGCGCCCCTCGTGACCGTGCCGCCGACCGCGACGGTGAGGCTGCCACCGGCCCGGACGCTCCCGGCTGCGGGCGCGGCCGCCAGCGTGAAGTCGTCTTCCGGCGTCACCGGGTCGACGTAGAGGAGCCGGTTGGACGAACCGGTACCGGGGTCCTTCACGGCCTCGCGCGTGCTGTCGGCGAGCAGTTCGCCGGTGACCTCCGCCGGCGTGTACGTGGGATGGTCGGCGAGGATCAGCGCCGCCGCGCCGGCCACGTGCGGCGACGCCATGGAGGTGCCGGAGGCCGTGCGCACGGCCGTGTCGCTGGTGTGGCCGGCCGACACGATGTCGGTGCCCGGCGCGAAGACGTCGACGCACGAGCCGATGTTGCTGAACGGCGCCCGGGTGTCGTCCGGCCGGGTCGCGGCGACGGTGATCGCGTTCGGGGTGTTGGCGGGCGAACGGGTGCAGGCGTCGGCGCCGTTCTCGTTGCCGGCGGCGACCGCGTAGGTGACGCCGTCGGCGATCGAGTTGGTGACCGCGCGCACCAGCGGGTCCCACGCGCCGCCGCCGAGGCTCATGTTCGCCACGGCCGGCTGGCCCGGGGTGTGGTCGGCGGTCACCCAGTCGACGCCGCCGATGACGGTGCCGATGGTGCCCTGGCCCTGGCAGCCGAGCACCCGCACGGCGACGATCTGGACGTTCTTGGCGACGCCGTAGGTGTTGCCGCCGAGCGTGCCGGCCACGTGCGTGCCGTGCCCCTCGCAGTCGGAGGCGTCGGGGTCGTTGTCCATGATGTCGAACCCGGAGACCGCCCGGCCCCCGAAGTCGCTGTGCGTCAGGCGCACACCGGTGTCGATGACGTACGCGCGCACCGCCGTCCGCACGCTCGGATAGGTGAACGAGCCGTCCAGCGGCAGTGTGCGCTGGTCCACGCGGTCGAGGCCCCACGACGGCACGGGCGCCTGAACGTCCACTGTGGACACCGTGTGGTTCTGCGTGACGGACACGACGGCCGGGTCGGCGGCGAGCCGCTTCGCGGCGGACTCCGACAGTTCCGCCTCGAACCCGTGCAGCGCGTGGCGGTACGTGCGGGTGACGGTGCCGCCGTAGGCAGCCGCGACGGCGGCGGTGGCCTTCTCGTGCAGCACCACGATGTACGAACCGCCGATCGCGGTCGGGCCGCCGGCGGCGAGCACGGTGCCCTCCGGCGGTGCGGCGGGTGCGGGAGCCGGGACGGCCAACGCCAGCAGCGCGCCCAGCAGTAGGGCCTTTCTTGCGGATGCCATGCGGACTTCCTCCCCAGGACTCGATGAACGGGACATCGATGGCCGTATCTACGTTCGAACGTCGCCCGGGGGATTGCGGCCGGGGAGAATTCGGCGCGGTGACGAAAAAGTCTCGGGGTCAGTCGCGCAGTGTGCCGCCCGTGCCGTCGGCGAAGCGCGGGTCGCCGACGTACGGCGACGCCCGTGGGGCGGCGCTCCGTCTCCGCGGCGACGGTCGTGCGGCGGCTCCTTTGTCTCAGCGGCGACAGCAGTGCGGCGGCTCAGCGCCTGTCTCGGCGGCGACGTCAGTGGAGCGGCTCAGCGCCAATCTCGGCGGCGACGTCAGTGAGGGCCGCCAGGAACGCGGTGAGCGCCGGAGCGGGCGGGCCGTCCCGCGTGACGACCATCAGGCGGCGCATCAGCCGCGTGCCGGCGATGTCCCGCACGGCCACCGTGGGGTCGTTCGCCGGCATCGCCAGCGGTGGCAGCAGGGCGACGGCCGCGCCGATGCGGATGAGTTCGAGTTGGACGTCGGCGTCGTTGGAGCGGTGGCGCACGTCCGGCTCGTAGCCGCCGAGCGAACGGCACGTCCCGATCACCGCCGCCTGGTGGCCGGTGCCCTCGTCGGAGGTGGCCCAGGGTTCGTCCCGCAGGGCGGCGATCGCGACCGGCCCGCCGGCGCGCGCCAGGGGATGCCCGGCCGCCAGCACCACCTTGAGCGGTTCCTCGTGCAGGGGCGCGAACGTCAGGCCGGCCGGGCGCGGACGCGGGTGGCCGTCGTACTCGTCGCTGACCACCACGTCGACGGCGCCGAGCCGCAGGCCGGGCAGGGCCTGTTCGAGCTCCAGTTCGTCGATCTCCACGCGGACCCGGGGATGGGCGGCCGTCACGCGGGCCAGCGCGGGCACCAGGATGCGGCGGGCCGCGGACTGGAGGCCTCCCGCGCGCACCGTGCCACGAACGTCGTCGCCGAGCGCCGCCAGGTCGGCGGTGGCCGTCTCGGCGGCCGCGAGCAGCAGGCGGGCGTGCCGGACGAGCAGGCGCCCGGCGTCGGTGAGCCGCACGCCGCGGCCGGCCTTCTCGAACAGGCGCGCGCCGACCTCCTTCTCCAGCAACGCCAGCTGCTGCGAGACCGCCGACGGGCTGTAGCCGAGGGCCGTGGCGACCGCGCCGAGCGTGCCGCGTTCCGCGAACTCCCGCAGGAACCGCAGCCGCCGCAGATCAAGCACGACCATGCAGAAATCCTAACGATTGTGCTCCACGAATCGTCGCTGGACCTGATGAGTCAGGCCGCCGATGCTCGAAGCATGGGTGCGTTCCTGTGTCTGCTCTCCGCCGCGTGCTTCGGCGTCATGGCCGTCTTCGGCAAGCTGGCGTTCGACGCCGGCGTCCCGCTCGACGCGCTGCTGCTGGTGCGGTTCACGCTGGCGGCCGCGATCCTCGTCCCGCTGGCGTCGGCGCGGCGGGATCCGATGCCGCGCGGGCGCCTGCTGGTGACGGCGTTCGGGCTCGGGGCCGTGGGCTACGCCGCGCAGGCGGGGCTCTTCTTCTCGGCGCTGCGCCGGATGGACGCCGCGCTGCTGTCGCTCGTGCTGTACACGTTCCCGATCTTCGTCACCGTCGGGGCGGTGCTGCTCGGCCGGGACCGGTTCACCGCCGGGCGGGTCGTCGCCCTGGTGGCCGCCTCCGGCGGCACGCTCCTCGTCCTGCTCGGCGCCGGCGCGGCGGCCGTCGACCCGTTCGGGGTGGTGCTCGGGTTCGGTGCGGCGCTGACGTACACGGCGTACATCCTGGTCGCCGACGGCACCGTGCGCCGGATCGCGCCGGTGCCGCTGGCCGCCCTCGTGATGAGCGGTGCCGCCGTGACCCTGTGGCTGCGGGCGCTGGGCACCGGCGGGGTGGGCCTCTCGTTCGGGGCGGCGGGGTGGCTGTGGCTGGGGTGCATCGCCGTCGTGTCGACCGTCGCGGCGATGCTGACCTTCTTCGCGGGCCTGCGGCGGGTCGGGCCGTCGAGCGCGGCCATCCTGTCGACGTTCGAACCCGTCGTCACCGTCGCGGCGGCGGCGGTCGTGCTCGGCGAGTCCCTGCGCCCGACGCAGTTCGCGGGCGGGGTGCTGGTGCTGGTGGCGGCGACCGTGGTGGCGTCCCGCCGGCCGGTGCGGGCCGACGGGACGACCGCTCGGGCGGATCAGGCCGGGATCGGCGCGTCGGTGCAGGTCGTGCCGGCCGGCGGCACGGTCAGCTCCAGCAGGTAGGCGTACATGTGCCCCTCGGCGCAGAGGCTCTTGCGTCGCGCGGTGTGGCCCTCGCCCTGCCAGGTGAGCAGGTGGCCGTTGACCAGGGTGTCGGCCAGCGTCACCGAGTCCTGGTACGGCGTGTCGGGGTCACCGGTGTTGCCGACGACGAGAACCGGGGCCGAGCCTCTCCCGTGGTAGGGCCCGGTGTACCGGCTCCGGCGTTCGGCCGGCCACCGCATGCAGGCCGGCGCGTGCGTCTGGTCGTAGGCGGGCGGGCCGTACGCCATGCCCGGGCCGGTCAGCGGCGCGTCGGCCGCGGCCCTGGCGAGCCTGGCCCGCAGGAGCGGCACGCTGTCCGGGTACACGCGGTCCGCGCACTCGACCGCGACGTTGGCCGCGTTGAACCGGGTGTCCGAGTCGGGGATCACGTACATCAGCGACCCGGTGCGCCCCTCGGCGGCACGCAGGTCCGCGCCGAGCGCCATCCACCGGCGGGTGCCGGAGTTGAGCCGGAACGTCAGCTCCGACAGCATCGTGGGCCCGTTGACGATCACCTTGCCGTCGGCGTCCCGGATCGGGTCCGCGTCGAGCGACGACATGATCGCCTTGATCCGCGCGGCCAGACTGTCCTTTGTGGACCCCGGCACCGCCGCCGCGAACTCGCACTGCGCCGGCGTCGCCGCGCACCAGTCGAGGAAGCGGAACATCGCCGACTCGGTCGAACGGTATTGCCCGTAGTCGTAGGCGTACGGGTCGAGCGCGTACCGCTGCGGGTCGTAGCCCGCGTCCAGGACCACGGCACGGGTGCGCTTCGGGAACAGGTTGAGGTACACCGTGCCCACGTAGGTGGCGTACGACTCGGCGAACAGGGTGATCTTCGGATCGCCGACGGCGGCGCGCAGCAGGTCCAGGTCGCGGGCCTGGTACTCGGCACCCACGTACGGCAGCAGCTCCCCGGAGTTGGCCTGGCAGGCCGCGTCGAACTCGGTCGCCAGCCGCAACGCGGTGTCGAACGACGAGGCGTTCGGCGTCGAGGACGTCTGCGCCCACTGCTCCCGGTAGGTCGGAGTGTCCACACAGGACAGTGTCGGGGTGCTGCGCTGCACGCCGCGCGCGTCGTACCCGACGATGTCGAACTTCTCGCGGATCTCCGCCGGCGAACTGGTCGCGTACGAGGAGACCCAGCCGTAGCCGGAGCCACCCGGCCCGCCCGCGTGCAGGAACAGCGTGCCGATCCGCTTGGCCGGGTCGGTCGAGGGTGCGCGCCGCAGTCGCAGCGTGACGGTGCCGAGCGCCGGGCGGCGGTAGTCGAGCGGGACCGGCGCCGCCGCGCACTGGTACGCGGCGTCGTCGGTGCAGGCGGCCCACGCCAGGGTCGGCACCGCCACGCCGGGCAGTCCGCCGGGCGGCGGGTCGGCCGGGCTCGCGGCGGCCGGGGTGACCGCGGCGATCGGGCCTGCCACGGCGACGATGAGGGCCGCCGCGGCACAGAGGACACGTGAACGGTTCATGGGCGAAACATACTCAAATCATCCGCACCTTACGTGCCCGTCTGGTCCGTGTGTCCGGATCTCAGGTACAGCGTGCAGCCGGCGACGGTGTCCTGCTCGTGGCTGACCTCGTCCCACATGAGCAGCACGCCGGTGCGGGGATCGAAGACGAGAACCTCCCGGGCCGTGTCGGTCTCCACACTGACCGCGATCCCGCCGCGACCCGCGCGGTCGGTCGTCTCGCCGCGCCAGGCGATCCCGGGCACGTCGGCGAGGATGCGCAGCATGCCGGCGCGGGCATCGCGGGCGACGGCGTAGTACCCGTACAGGTTGCGCAGCCCCCGCACCGGATCGCGGCCGACGAAGACCCGCAGCGCGGCCGGGTCGGTCGGCATCGTGCGCGTCGGTCCCGCGCGGCCGGCCGGCAGGTCGTCGTAGACCGGCGGCGGTGTGCCCGTCGGGGACGGCATCGGATGTTCGCGCCAGTAGCGTGCGGACTCCTCGTTGGGATACACGTCGGGGTGCACCGTGACGCGCAGCCGCCCCGAACCGTCGTCGGGCCGGTACCACAGCTCCTTCTCGGTCGGCGGGATCCGCTGCGAGGTGCCCCCGGGCCGGTCGTCGAAGACCGCGTTCCAGCCGAGGGTGTGGATGTAGGTGAACGGCCCGGAGGTGCCGTCGTAGGGCGCGTCGGCCAGCTGTCCGGCGAGCTCGCGGAGCCGGTCCCCGGCGGGCGGCGCGTGATCCTCGTACTGGAGCACGACCGGGCGGACCACCGGCCCGAGCTCGATGCGCGGCGGTGGCGGCAACGACGACGCGGGCAGCGGCGCCGACGGAGACGGAGAGCCGGACAGGGACGGGGACGACGGCGGCGCGCTCGACGGAGGCTGCGACTCCCGGCGGAGGAACGGATACGCCACCGCCGCCGCGACTCCCAACGCGACCGGCCCGAGGACCAGCCGACGGCCCACGCGGCGATCGAAGCGGCCGGGAGCGTGCGGCTCCCCCGTGCGGGCGATCAGGTCGGCGGCCGTCACCCGCGGCGGCGGAACGGGTGTGCCACGGGCCGGATCGGCCGGACCGAGCGCCGCCCGGATGCTGTCGATGTCTGGCATGGCGATGGTCCTTTACCTGCTGGGGATTGCTGCGGGGGCGGCCGTCGGACCGGCCAGTGCGCGGGTGAGGCGGCCACGGGCCCGGTGCAGGCGCACGGCGGCGGTCGGCCGGCTGCAGCCGAGCACCCGGGCGGCCTCGGCGAGCGTGAGCTGCTCCCAGCCGATGAGCTGGAGCAGTTCGCGGTCGGGATCGGAGAGGGTCGCGAGCGCGCGCCGAACGTCGGCGAGCCGGTCGGCGGCGGCGTGGTGATCGGCGCCGACCGTGGTCTCCTTGCCGGGCAGCGGCACCGGTGCCGGGCTCGCCCGCAGGCCGCGCCAGTGGTTGGCGAGCAGGCGCCGGGCCACCCCGTACAGCCAGGGCAGGCCCTGGTCGGGTACGTCGGCGCGGCGGCGCCAGGCGACGACGAAGACCTCCTGGGTGAGTTCGGCGACGGCGTCCGGGTCGGTCAGGCGGCGCATGGCGTAGCGGGAGACGTCCGGGTAGTGGTCGGTGTACAGGCGGGTGAACCAGTGTTCGTCGCGCATGTCACCGGTCCCCGTGGGCGCGGATGATCGTCTCCTCGACCGTCGCACCGAGGCTGTCGGTGGCGCGCGCCCGCACCGACATCGGTCCCGTCCCGGCGGGTGGGCGGGCCGTCCACGCCGTGCCGCAGGCGACGACGGGGGCGGGCAGCCAGTGCGCGCCGTCGTCGTAGGAGACCTCGACGGTCAGCTCGCTCAGCGCCGCCGGGCGCGCGTCGTCGAAGCCGGCCTCGCGCAGGGCCGTCACGTCGAACAGCCGCCGGTCGACCCGCCCGCCGGCGACCAGACCCAGGGCGTCGGCCGGCACGACGACCAGGTGCCCCCGCTCCACCCACGTGGCGAACGACATGCCCGCACGCCCCGCCCCGGGGCGGACGCTGACGCGTTCCCCCAGAACGATCCGGTCGCCGGTCACGAGCGTCACCGACGGGTCGGCGGGGACCGGGGCGGCGGCGCGGCCGAGGAGTGCGGGGAGGGCGCCGGCCAGGGCGGCGACCAGCACCACGGCGAGAGTGCGGTGTATGTACACACCTCTACTTGTGTCGGCGAACCGGCGGCGATTACACCTCGGCCGCGACCGCGAGGGTCCCGATCGACGCCTTCGCGGCCGCGCGGTCGGCGCCCAGCCCACCGAGCAGGTTGACGAACATGGGGATCAGCACGTGCTCGGCCCCGCCGTCCCGGAAGTATCCGGCGACGTCGAGCATCACGTAGCCGTGCATGGCCGCCCACAACTGCCGGGCGATGTCCAGCGGCACGCCGTCGCGGAGCCGGCCCTGCGCCACGGCGCGCTCGGCGGCGTGCACGATCGCGTCGAACGTGTCCCGGCCGCGCTCGCGTTCGTCGGCGGTCCGCGGGCGGTAGCGGCCCAGGGAGGCGGAGCCGAACATGACGGCGTACAGGTGCGGGTTGCGCCGCGCGTGGATCAGGTAGGCGCGGGCCAGGCCGGCCAGGTCGGCGAGCGCGTCGCCGGTCGGCGGCACCTCGGCGAGCAGTGTGCGCAGCCGGGCGAACCCCTCGGCGACGATCGCGTCGGCGAGGTCGGGCATCGAGCCGAAGTGCGTGTACACGCCCATGGTGGAGGTGCCGGCCTCGGCGGCGACGCGCCGCAGCGTCAGGGCGGACGGACCCTCCTCGGCGAGCAGGCGGGCGGCGCCCTCCAGCAGGCGTACGCGCACGGTGGGGTCGGCGCGGCGTTCGTTCACGGGGGAAAATACTAGCGCTATAGCAACTGCTATATCGGCTGCTACCCTGATCCGATGGAAGAGTGGGACGCGATCGTCATCGGTTCCGGGCTCAGCGGGCTGACCTGCGCCGCCTACCTCACCGCCGCCGGCCGGCGCACGCTAGTCCTGGAGCAGAACCAGGTCGCCGGCGGCTGCAGCCAGGTGTTCCGCCGCAAGGGCAACAAGTACGAGTTCGACGTCGGCATGCACTACATCGGCGAGTGCCACCCCGAGGGGCGGATGACCGCCGCGCTGCGCGGCCTCGGGCTCGACACCCGCGTCGAGTGGCGGCAGCTCGACCCGGACGGGCACTCCACGCTGGTCTTCCCCGGCCTCACGTTCCGGGTGCCCAGCGACTGGGACCGCTATCTCGAGCGGCTGATCGAGGCGTTTCCCGAGCAGGAGCGGGGCCTGCGGCGCTGCGTCGGGGTGCTGCGGCGGATCGGCGCCGAGCTGCGTTCGGTCCCCATGCCCCGGGCCGGCGTCCGCGACCTCGCGCGCTTCGCCCGCCAGGCGCCCACCGTCACGTTCCTCGGACAGCTCCCGTTGAACTGGCTCTTCACGGCCTGCCGGCTCAGCGACCTCGCCCGGGCCGTGATCGTCGCCGAGTCCGGGGACTACGGCGCCCCGCCGTCCCGCACGTCGATCGCGTTGCACGGCGGCTTCCTCGACCACTACCTGACCGGCGGCGCGTGGTACCCGAAGGGTGGCGGCCAGGTCCTTCCCGCACACCTCATCGACGTCGTGCACACCCACGGCGGACGGGTCCGGACCAAGGCCCGCGTCACCCGGATCCTGGTGGAGAACGGCGCCGCCGCCGGCGTCGAGCTGGAGGGCGGCGAGGTGCTGCGCGCCCCCGTCGTCGTGTCCGGCGCCGACCTCAAGCGCACCTACCTCGACCTCGTCGGCCGCGAACACGTGTCGAAGGAGACCGTCGCGCGGGTCGAGAAGTACCGGATGGCGCTGCCGCTGTTCAGCGTCTACCTGGGACTGGACATCGACCTGGCCGAACGGCTGCCCAACAGCACGTACTGGTGCTACCCGCACACCGACGTCGAGGCGCTCTACGGCACCGTCCACAAGGGACAGATCCCGGACGAGATCCCGATCTTCCTGACGTCGGCCACCACCAAGGACCCGGGCAACCCGCACGCCGCGCCGCCCGGCCACTCCACGCTCGAGGTGATGTGCCTGGCACCGCAGGGCGGGTTCTGGCCGGGCGGCGACGGCTACCGGCAGGACGCGGAGTACCTCGCGCTCAAGGAGCACCTCACCGAACGGCTCATCGACCGCGCCGCGGAGGTCGTGCCAGGGCTGCGCGAGCACATCGTCTGGCGCGAGGCCTCCACGCCCGTCACCCACGAACGCTTCACGCTGTCCAGCCTCGGCTCCAGCTACGGCATCGAGATGGCCGCCGACCAGATCGGCCCGCGCCGGCCCGGACCCCGCACCGAGCTGCCCGGCCTGTGGCTCACCGGGGCCAGCACGGCCTCGGGCAACGGCATCGTCGGCGCCGTCTGGGGCGGGATGAACACGGCCGGCGCGGTGCTGCGCCGGCGGTTCGCGGACGAGGTGCGGGCCGGTGCGGTGATCGCCGACCCGTCGAAGCTCACCCCGGTCGAGCCCGACTGGGACCCGCTGGCCGCGTCGAAGCCCAGTTCTCCGCTGCGCCGCCGCGCACGCGTCTGACCGGAGCGGCCCCTCCGTCCACTGTGGACGGAGGGGCCGCGTGTCGCGACGGGCGTTACCCGGTCAGTAGATCCGGACGGTACGGGTGAAGAACTCCCACTCGCCCGGCTTGAGGAAGTCGCCACGGGCGATCAGCGGCGAGGCACCGGCGTTTTCCGCCGTGGCGATCTTGCCGTTGGCCGCCGAGAAGATCGTGACGTACGGCCCCTCGTGGACGAACCAGAACTTCTCCCAGTCGCCGATCACGGTGCTGCGCGCGATCAGCGGCGAGGCACCGGCGTTTTCAGCCGTGACGTACTTGCCGTTGGCGTGCGAACGCAGGCCGATGTAGCCGTCCGGCGTCTCGACGATGTCGAAGCTCTCCCACTGTCCCGCGCTCGGGCGGTTGGCGATGAGCGGGCTCGCGCCACCGTTGTCGGCCGCGACGAAGGAGTTGTTGACCCAGGCCTTCACGCTGACCACCAGCTCCGGCGCCTGCTTCTCGAACGTCTCCCACTCACCGACCGAGGCCCGGTTGGCGACCAGGGCACCGGCACCCGCGTTTTCCGCCGCGACGAACTGCCCGTCGGAGGCGCGCAGACCGACGCTGAGATCCCCCTGCGTCACGAGGCTGAACCGCTCGGCCTGAGCCTGGTCGGTCGTGGACGCCTCGAGCTGCCGGGCGGCGTTGAGCTTGACGTAGTTGGCACCCGTCTTCAGCACGAACGTGTCGCCACCGGTCGCCTCACGCTGGAACGTCTCCGTGGCACCCGGCGCGATGTTGTTGGCGACGAGCGACCCACCGGTGTTGGCCGCCGAGACGAACCTGGCGTTGACCCGCGCGATCAGGCTCAGCGAAGCGATCTCGTTGGTGGCGTCAGCGAGATTGAGAAGCCGGTTGGGCGAATCGGCGAGGGCGTGGTGCACCGACGACGACGCGTCCGAGCTGAGCCGCGCGGCGACCTCGGCCGGAGTCCACGACGGGTTGGCCGACAGGAGCAGCGCGGCGGCACCGGCGACGTGCGGCGACGCCATCGACGTGCCGTTGAAGGCCACCGAACCGCCGTCCTTGGCGGCCGAGGTGATGTTGACGCCCGGCGCGAAGATGTCGAGGCAGTCACCCAGGTTGGAGAACGACGCCGCGTAGTCGATCTCGTCGGTGGCACCGACGGTGATCGCGTCGGGCACCCGGCTCGGGCTGTAGTCGCACGCGTCGTCGGCCGCGTTGCCGGCCGCCACCGCGTACGTGAGGCCCGAGGCGATCGAGGCGGTCACGGCGGTGTCGAGCGCCGCCGAGATGCCGTTGAGGCCGACGCTCATGTTGACCACGGCGGGCTTGACGGCGTTGGCGGTGACCCAGTCGACGCCCGCGATCAGGTTGGCGACGGTGCCGCGGCCGTCACAGCCGAGCACCCGCACCGAGTGCAGCCGCACACCCTTGGCCACGCCGAACGTCTGGCCGCCGATGGTGCCGGCGACGTGCGTCCCGTGCCCGTCGCAGTCATCGGCGTCGTTGTCGTTCTCGACGAAGTCCCGCCCCGAGGTGACCCGCCCCTGGAACTCGGGGTGGGTGGCCCGGATGCCGGTGTCGATGACGTACGCGTGCACGTCGCCGCCGGCGGAGCCCGGGTAGGTGTACTGGTGGTTGAGCGGAAGCGCGTACTCGTCGATGCGGTCCAGACCCCAGGAGGGGTTGGTCTGGGTGTCCGACTTCGTCGTGACCTGGACCTGCTCGACCCGCTCGACCTCGGGCTCGGCCGCGATCTGCTTGGCCTTCTCCGCACTCATCTCGACGGAGAAGCCCCGCAGGACGTTGCTGTAGGTGTGGCCGACACGCCCGTTGAAGCGCGTGCCGAGCCGGCTGACGGTGGCACCGACCTGCGCCTTGGACACCTTGGCGTCCTTGAACACGACGATGTAGCTGTCCTTGACGTACTCCGTGGCGGGGGCCTTGTAGGGCCCGATCCCGCGGATGCCGTGCTCGCCCGGTGCGGCGGAGGCGGCGCCTCCGGGCCCGAACGTCACGGCGACAGTGACGGCGGTGAGCAGTACTCCGGACGCGATGATGCGCCCGGCAGGACGTGCTGTCACAAGCAATCTCCCCGTAGCGTGGGTAAGGGTGACCGATGACGGCATCGATGGACGCCGCATCGATGAGACACGGTACGGGGTCGAAAAGGTTGCCCCAAGTCCTTTGTGGACGGAGAACACCGCCATTTTCTGTCGCGAATTCGTGAAGGGCGGCGGATTCCGGGTGGAATCCGCCGCCCTCAGGCGCGACAGTCCAGCATTGTCACCAGTTGCCGAGCACCAGCCGGCCGCCGACGCGGCCGAGCGAGAAGGCACCGGAGGTGTACCAGACCTCCGCCGCCGAACTGCCGTTGAACCAGACGTAGTAGGCGAACGTGCCGTCCGCGCGCTGGTAGGCCATCACGATGTCGCCGCGGCCGTCGCCGTTCACGTCGCCGGAGGCCATCCGGTCGCCGACGTTGCCGAGGGAGAAGGCGCCCGAGTCGTAGTCGGCGGTGCGGTTGAACTGCGTGCCGTCGGACTTCCACCGGTAGGTGCGCATGGTGCCGTCGCCCTGGTCGTAGGCCATCGCCGGCTCCGCCTTGCCGTCACCGGTGAAGTCGTCCACCACGAGCCGGCCGGCGACGTTGCCGAGGTTGAAGCTGCCGGACTCGTACCAGACCTGCGCGGCCGAGTTGCCGTTCCGCCACACGTAGTAGGCGAACGTCCCGTCGCCGCGCTGGTACGCCATCACGATGTCGGCCCTGCCGTCGCCGTTGATGTCGCCGGCCGCCATGCGGTTGCCCACGGCGCCCAGCGAGAACGCGCCCGAGTCGTAGTCCGACGTGCGGTTGAAACTGTTGCCGTCCGACAACCATCGGAAGATGCGCATCGTGCCGTCGCCCTGGTCGTAGGCCATCGCCGGTTCGGCCCGGCCGTCGCCGTTGAAGTCGTCCACCACGAGCCGGCCGGCGACGTTGTCCAGGTCGAAGGCGCCCGAGGTGTACCAGATCTGCGCGGCCGAGTTGCCGTTCCTCCACACGTAGTAGGCGAACGTCCCGTCGTTCTTCTGGTACGCCATCACGATGTCGTCCTTGCCGTCACCGTTGACGTCGCCGGAGGCGATGCGGTCGTCGACGTTCCCCAGGGAAAAGGCCCCGGACTCGTAGTCGGAGGCGCGGTTGAACCGGTCGCCGTCGGACGTCCAGCGGTAGGTCTTGAAGGTCCCGTCGCCCTCGTCGTAGGCCATCGCCGCGCCGACCGGGGCCCGGCCGCCGGAGACGTCGGCCGGCTCGACGAAGCCGATCAGGTCCCCGCTGGAACGCGGGATGCTGGAGCGGCGCACCCGCGACGGGTCACCCTGGTTGCCGCCGACGTACGTGACCGAACTGCTGGAGACGTCCGTGACGATGGCCACGTGGTCGATCGGGTGGCTGTCGCCGGAGCTGTGGTCCCAGTCGAAGACGATCGCGTCACCCGGCTGCGGCGTGTATCCGCTGCCGCGCGAGTGATACGTGCCGCGGTCCTCCCCGTACTCCTTGAACGACTGCGCCCAGCCGTTGAGGCCCGCGTAGTCCGTCACGCCGCCGTGCCGCCACGCCCACCGGGCGAACTCCGCGCACCACTCCATGCCGCAACTGTGGTAGTAGCCGGGATCGCACGCCGAACCGCCGAGCTGTCCCTCGGCCGCCGCGACGATCGCCGATCGGGAGGCCGCCGCGTCGGCCGGCTCCACGCCGACGACGAGGGTGCCGAGCGCGGCACAGGCCATTGTGGACAGTGCGAGGACCGCACGACCCGTCCTGCTGATGTTCATGACTTCTTCTCCTTGTACGGGTGGGGGTTTCACCAGTTGCCGAGGACGAGGCGGCCGGCCACACGGCTCGGCGCCCCGGTCTGCGCGCTCTGCCAGGAGAGGTTCGGGTAGAGGCGCTGCATCTTGTCGAGGAAGGCGTTGGTGGCCCAGGCCGGGTTCAGCCGGTCGGCCGCGCTGCCCCAGTTCGCGCGCTGCTGGAAGATGCCGAGGCTGTCGTGGTCGGCCAGGGTGAGCGCGCCGGGATCGGTGCCGGGGCCCTGGCCCAGCAGGCTCGCGGCCAGGGCTGTCGCCAACGGGACGGTCAGTGCGCCGCCCCATGCACGTCGGTTTCGCATGTGCTTCCTCCCCGGGTCGGCGGTTCGTCGTCGACCGCCGTACGAAGAGAGTGCGAAGCGCGCCTATACGCTGGCTCCAACCGCTCTGGACCCCGGGTCCGTGGCCACAACCGGCCGTCGGTTCCCCGCCGGGCCGTCGCCTCCTTACGATGCATCGACGGAACGACCTCACGAGAGCGACACGTCATGGCGACCGACGACGAGCTCGTCCCCCTGGGCGACGGACCCGTGGCATCCGTGCTGGCCGGCGTGGACCCGGCTACCGGGGCGGGGTACGCGCTGAAGGTCTTTCCGGCCGGGCTGGACCGCCGCACGCGCAGCCGCGCGCGTGCCGAACTGGCCCGGCTGGCCGCGCTCGGCGACACCCCGTCGCTGCTGCCGGCCTGGCGACTCGACGCGCTCCCGGACGGCCGGGTGGCGCTGCGCATGGACCTGTGCGCGCAGTCCCTGCCGGAGTTGCTCGACTCGTTCGGCCCACTGTCCACATCGGACACCGTGGTGCTCGGCTGCGCGCTCGCCAAGGCCCTCGTCGCGTTGCACGGCGCGGGCCTGGTGCACGGCGGCGTCACGCCGGGCAACGTGCTCTTCCGCGTCTCCGGCGAACCGGTGCTCAGCGACGCCGGCGTGGTCCTGCGGGAGGCGTTCCCCCGGGACCGGATCCGGGCGGCCGGACACCTGGCGCCGGAGACCCTGCGCGACGGCACGGTGGACGCCCGCTCGGACCTCTACGGCCTGGGCGCGATCCTGTACCTGGCGCTGGCCGGCCGCTCCCCGCACGACGGCCCCGCCGGCGAACGCCCCGACGCGCGGCTGCTGCGCGTCCTGGACTCGCCGGCACCGCCTCCGGCGCGGGCCGGGCTGCCGCCGGAGCTCGACGCCCTGACCACCGAACTCCTGGCGCGGGACCCGGCCGAGCGGCCGGCGGACGCGGCGTCGGTCCTGCGCCGGCTGGGCACACTGCGAGCGACCCTGAACGCCCCCTCCCCCGCCGCACCGCCCGCTCGCACCGCTCCGGCCCCCGACCCGGGACCGCCACCGCCCGCCGGCGCCTCGGCGCCGGCCCCGCACGCCTACCTCGCACGGCACGCCCACCCGGCCCCTCCCGCCGGCGACCCGACTCCGCCCCCGGCCCGGCACGCCCGTCCGGCCCCGGGCAATCCCACCGGCGGCCCGACCCCGCTGCCCGCGACCGGCCCCGCCGCTCTCACCGACCCGGCGCCGCGGCCGCCCGTCGGGCCCACGCCGCCGGTCGGACCCCTGCGGCAGCCGGCCGCCGACTGGGTCTCCCCGCCGGCCGTCGACCGCGCCCAGCCGTCCGCCGCCGGCCCCGTGGCGCAGGACGGCCCGCCCGGGGAAACGACCCCGGACACCGCCGGCCGGACCGCATCCGCCGGCGATCGGGGACGGCAGTCGCCCACCGCGGATGCGGAGGCGTTGCCGGGCGGGGAGCCCACGTTCGACGACCCGCCGGCCGCGTCGCCGTGGCCGTACGGCATCGCGCCGGAGGAGCCCGAGCCGCCGCGCGAGCAGGCGACCGGCCCCACGCCGGACGGCGAGCCGATCCTGGTGTTCGGCCCGCTGCGGGCGCCGCGCCGGTTCGCGCGGGTGTCGCTGGCGGTGGCGCTGACGGTCGCGGCCGTGGTGGCGCTGATCGCCGTGAGCACCGCCCTGCTGATGAACGAACCGGACGAGCTGGCCGTGCCGCCGGCGCCGGCGCGTTCGGCCGGGTCGGCTCCGGGGCCCTTGCCGAGCCGCGTCGTGCAGCTGGAACTCGCCGATCCGGTCGACCGGGGCAACTACGTCGAGTTGTCCTGGCGCAGCAGCGAACCGCTGGACTTCGCGGTGATCGTGGCGGCTGAGGGCGAGAAGGCCAAGGCGGTGTTCGTGCACCGGAGCACCAGCTACCGGATGGAGGTGGACCCGGCCCGCAAGTACTGCTTCCTGATCCAGGGCGCCGACGGCGTGCAGGTCCACAACAGCGCGCCGAAGGCGATCCGCGGCGCCACCTGTTCGCAGCAGGGAACGCGTGGCGCCGCGGAGCCGACCGGCTAGCCCGCGGGGCTCAGAGTGACAGCAGTTCCGACACCTGGGGCGAGTACGTGGCGTGCAGGACGAGGGCGGCGCCGCCGACCGCCGCGGCGTCCGGCCCCAGCGGGGACAGCTCCACCTTGGGCGCGCGGATGTGTCGGGCCAGGACCCGCAGGCTCAGCGCCCGTTCGACCGCGTGGTGGTACTTGTCCTCGACGTGGCGGATGCCGTGTCCGCCGAGAACGACCAGGTCGACGTCGACGATGTTGACCACGTTGACCACGACGGTGGCCAGCAGCTCGGCGGCCTCCTCGACGACGGCGGAGGCGAGCGGGTCGTGCGCGGCGGCGGCGCGGCAGAGGGTCTCGTGGTCGACGTCGCCGGAAGCGCTTCGATACATCGCGTGGAGCGCGCTGCCGGCGGCCTCCCCGTCGGCGAGCCGGCGGCGCAGCCGGGCGGCGAGCGCGGTGGGGCTGATCAGGCTCTCCAGGCAGCCGTAGTTGCCGCAGTAGCAGCGCGGCCCGTCGGGCTGCACCGACGTGTGGCCGAACTCGGCGGCGTTCATCGATCCGCCGCGGTGCACCTGGTGGCCGAGAACGAGCCCGCCGCCGACGCCGGTGCCGAGGAAGAAGTAGGCGAAGTTGGCGACGCCGCGGCCGGCGCCGGCCCAGCGTTCCCCGATGGCGGCCGCGGTCGCGTCGTTGTCGATCGTGACCGGGAGCCCGGTGGCCTCGGCGACCATCCGCTTCAGCGGCACCCTGGTCCAGCTGGGCAGCTGCGGCGGCGCCACGAGCATCCCCTGGGACTGGTCGATCGGCCCGGGTGCGGCGAGCCCGAGGCCGAGCACCTGGCCGCGCGCGACGCCCGTGCCGGCGAGGGCCTCGTCGACGAGTTCGGCGATGGCGCTGGTGACCTTGGCCGGATCGGTGTCCGGCGGGGTCGGCCGCTGCGTCATGACCAGCGGCCGGCCGAGCAGGTCGACCACCACGCAGGCGAGCCGGACCGGATCGAAGTGCACCCCGACCGCGCGTCCGGCGTCGGCGTTGATCCGCAGCAGGGTGCGCGGCTTGCCGCCGTTGGACGTGCGGGCGCCGTCCTCGCGGACGATCCCCTCGTCGATGAGGCGCCGCACGATGCCGGAGACGGTCTGCGGGGTGAGGCCGGTCGACGCGGCTATCTCCACCCGGCTGATGCCGTCGGCGCGTTGGATCTGATCGAGCACGACCGCTCTGTTGTATTGCCCGACCTTAGGAAGGTTCGTCCCCGCCTGCCGCACCCGTTCGCCTCCGTGACCATCGTTATCAGCATGATGCCGGACGGCGTTGACTAAGTAAATCAATTGGATTTACAGTTCCGAAACAGCCTGGTGATCGTGGATGCGAGGAGTGGCCACCCTCCCCCGCGGTCCCCGCCGGATTGCGGAAGGCGTCGAGGTACCGCACCATCGGTCGGACCCTGACGGCCGGAGGCCGCATCCCGCACCCGCCCGGTATCGCTTGGAGGCACCTTTGGAGAGCGCTCCCCCGCTGCTCGAGATGCGATCGATCACGAAGGAATTCCCCGGGGTCAAGGCCCTGTCGGACGTCAACCTCGTGGTCCGCGCCGGCGAGATCCACGCCATCTGCGGGGAGAACGGCGCGGGCAAGTCGACGCTGATGAAGGTCCTGAGCGGCGTGTACCCGTACGGCACCTACAGCGGTTCGATCGTGTACCGGGGGGCCGAGACCAGGTTCTCGGACATCCGGGCCAGCGAGCACGCCGGCATCGTGATCATTCACCAGGAGCTGGCGCTCGTCCCGGGCATGTCGATCACCGAGAACATCTTCCTCGGCAACGAGCCGCGCCGGTTCGGGCGCATCGACTGGAAGGCCGCCAACAGCAAGGCGCTGGAGCTGATGCGGCAGGTCGGGCTGACCGAGGATCCGGACACGCTCATCAAGGACATCGGCGTCGGCAAGCAGCAGCTGGTGGAGATCGCCAAGGCGTTCGCCAAGGACGTCCGGCTGCTGATCCTGGATGAGCCGACCGCGGCGCTCAACGAGGCGGACTCGCAGCACCTGCTGGACCTGCTGCGCGGCTTCAAGGAGCGCGGCATCACCTCGATCATGATCTCGCACAAGCTCAACGAGATCGAGGCGATCGCCGACTCCATCACGATCCTGCGGGACGGGAGGACGATCGAGACCCTCGACGTCGCGGCCGGCGGGGTCGACGAGGACCGCATCGTGCGCGGCATGGTGGGGCGCAGCCTGAGCAACCGGTTCCCGGACCACCGGCCGGAGATCGGCGACGTCTTCTTCGAGGTGCGCGACTGGACGGTGCGCCACCCGATCTCGACGGAACGCCTGGTGTGCAAGAACTCCAGCTTCAACGTGCGCCGCGGCGAGATCGTCGGCTTCGCCGGCCTGATGGGCGCCGGGCGCACCGAGCTGGCCATGAGCCTGTTCGGCCGCTCCTACGGGGTGTGGCTCGGCGGCCGGGTGTTCAAGGACGGCAAGGAGATCCAGATCCGTTCGGTGGCCGAGGCCATCGCCAACGGCCTGGCGTACGTGAGCGAGGACCGCAAGGCGATCGGCCTCAACCTCCTCGACGACATCAAGACCTCGGTCGTGGCGGCCAAGCTCTCCAAGGTCACCCGCAACGGTGTGCTGGACGAGGCGAAGGAGTACCGCGAGGCCGAGCAGTACCGCAAGAGCCTGCGGATCAAGACGCCGACCGTGGACGAGGGCGTCACCAAGCTCTCCGGCGGCAACCAGCAGAAGGTCGTGCTGGCGAAGTGGATGTTCACCGATCCGGACCTGCTGATCCTCGACGAGCCGACGCGTGGGATCGACGTGGGCGCCAAGTACGAGATCTACGGCATCATCCAGCGGCTCGCCGACGAGGGTAAGGGCGTCATCGTCATCTCCTCCGAGCTGCCCGAGCTGATCGGTCTGTGCGACCGCATCTACACGGTTTTCGAAGGCACCATCACCGGCGAGATCAGCCGGCAAGACGCCAACCCGGAAGTCCTGATGAAGCAGATGACCTCTACCAAGAAGACGTTGACGCCATGAGCCGAATCAAAGAGCTGCAGAAGAACCTCTTCGGGGGTTCCACCTCGAACGCGCGCCAGTTCGGGATGATCTTCACGTTGATCGCGGTCATCGTGTACTTCCAGGTCCGCACCGACGGCCTGACGCTGACGCCGACCAACCTGATCGCGCTGACCCAGCAGGGTGCCTACATCTCGATCCTGTCGATCGGCATGTTGATGGTCATCGTGGCCGGCCACATCGACCTGTCGGTCGGTTCGGTCGCGGCGTTCACCGGCATCGTGGTGGCCAAGGCGATCACGGAGAACGACATCCCGTGGCCGATCGGCATCCTCATCGGCCTCGGCGTGGGCGCGCTCATCGGCGCGTTCCAGGGCTTCTGGGTCGCCTACATCGGGGTGCCGGCGTTCATCGTCACGCTCGCCGGCATGCTGCTGTTCCGCGGCGGCAACCAGTACATCGGCAACGCCGAGACGATCACGGTGCCGAAGGGCTTCCAGAAGATCGGTTCCGGCTACCTGCCCGACATCGGGCCGGAGACCAACTACAACAACCCGACGCTGCTGCTGGGCCTGCTCATCTGCGTGGCGGTGGTGATCCGGGAGTTCCGGGCGCGGAAGGTGCGCCAGCAGATGGAGGGCGCCGAGCCGACCCCGCTGTGGGTGTCGCTCGTGCGGCTGGGCGTGCTGCTCGCCGTGATCCTCTTCGCGACGTTCCGCTTCGCGGGCGGTCGGGTCGGCACCAGCTTCCCGATCTCCGGCATCATCCTCGCCGTCCTCGTCGTCGCGTACTCGTTCTACACGCGCAACACGGCCGGCGGCCGCCACATCTACGCGGTCGGCGGCAACGCCCGGGCCGCCGAGCTCTCCGGCGTGAAGCTGCGCCGGGTCAACTTCTTCGTGATGATGAACATGTCGATCCTCGCCTCGCTGGCCGGCATGATCTTCGTGGCGCGCTCCGCGGCCTCCGGCCCGCAGGACGGCCTCAACTGGGAGTTGGACGCCATCGCGGCCGTCTTCATCGGCGGCGCCGCCGTCTCCGGCGGCCTCGGCACCATCAGCGGTGCCATCGTCGGCGGTCTCGTCATGGCGGTGCTCACCAACGGCCTGCAGCTGATCGGTACCGGCGCCGACAAGGTGCAGATCATCAAGGGCCTGTTCCTGCTCGCCGCCGTCGCGTTCGACGTCTACAACAAGAGCCAGGGGCGCTTCTCGATCGTCGGATCGTTGATGCGCCCGTTCCGCCGGGACACACCCGCCGATCCCGTCGCACTCGCCGAGGCGAGCCGCGAGGAGGAGAAGGCCCCGGCTGCCGGCTGAACCGGCACGTCAATCCCCCACGGTTTCGCCCCAACCGAAGAAAGGTCATCGCACGATGCGGAAGTTTTACTCCAGCGCCATGGCGGTCGGCACCGCCGCGCTGCTGGCGCTGAGCATGAGCGCCTGCGGCTCCGAGCGGGACGGCGACGGCGACGACGCCGGCTCCGGCAAGGGCTTCAAGAAGGACGCCCTGATCGGTGTCGCCCTGCCGTCGAAGACGTCGGAGAACTGGGTCCTCGCCGGTGGCCTGTTCGAGAGCGGCCTCAAGGACGCGGGCTTCAAGTTCGACGTGCAGTACGCCAACGCGTCGAGCCCGGTCGCCGACCAGCAGGCGCAGATCACCGCCATGACCACCAAGGGCGCGAAGGTCATCGTCATCGGCGCGACCGACGCCGCGCAGCTGTCGACGCAGGTCGAGGCGGCCAAGAAGTCCGGCGCCGTGGTCATCGCCTACGACCGGCTCATCACCGGCACGAAGGACCTCGACTACTACGTCGCGTTCGACAACTTCAAGGTCGGCCAGCTCCAGGGCCAGGCCCTGATCGACGGCATGAAGGCCAAGAAGGCGACCGGCCCGTGGACCGTCGAGCTGTTCTCCGGCTCGCCGGACGACAACAACTCGGGTGTCTTCTTCAACGGCGCGATGGACGTGCTCAAGCCGCTGATCGACAAGGGTGACATCGTCGTCGGCTCCGGCCAGAAGGACATCCAGCAGACCGCCACCCAGGGCTGGAAGGCCGAGAACGCGCAGACCCGCATGGACTCGCTGCTGACCTCGACCTACAACACCGGCGGCAAGACCCTCGACGGCGTGCTGTCGCCGAACGACACCCTGGCCCGCGCGATCATCCAGTCGGTGAAGAGCGCCGGCAAGCCGATCCCGGTCGTCACCGGCCAGGACTCCGAGGTCGAGTCGGTCAAGTCGATCATGGCCGGCGAGCAGTACTCGACGATCAACAAGGACACCCGCAAGCTGGTGGCCGAGACGATCAACATGGTGAAGGCCCTGCAGGGCGGCAACGAGCCGACCGTCAACGACACCAAGTCGTACGACAACAAGGCGAAGGTCGTGCCGTCGTTCCTGCTGCCGCCGGTCATCGTCACCAAGGCCAACGCCGCCCAGGCGTACGCCGACGACCCGAAGCTGGCCCCGCTCACCAAGTAGTCGGCAGGTAGATGCAAAGGGCCCCCGGACTGCGTCCGGGGGCCCTTTCAGTAGCGGAACGCCGCGCGCAACCGGGAGCGCCAGCCGCGCCGCGCCAGCCCCCGCCGCACCTCCCGGACGGCCGCCCACGCCTCCGGCGCACCGTCGTCGACCAGCGCACCGGACCAGAGCGAACGGTCCACCACCCGGCCGAGCCGGCGCAGCCCCTCGGCCACCCCGGGCGGCCCCGGCGCCACCTCGGCCAGGTCGCGGGGCGTCATGCCGACCGACACCGGCACCCCGTGCGCCCGCAGCCGGTCGCGCGCCTCCTCGACGGCCCCCACCACCGCGCGGATGCCGGGACGGCGCCGCCGCACCCCGGCCCGCACGCCGGTGGCCACCGGCACCCCGAGGGCGAGCCCGACCAGCAGCAGCACCGGCACCCCGGCCCACGGCGACGACGGCCGCCCGTCCGGCGCACCGTCCGGTGTGGACTGTTCCGCGGCCGGCGGCGCGGGCGGGTCGCTCAGTTCCTCCGGGGCGGGCAGCTGTGTCCGGGCCCGGTCGGTGGCGGCGGCCAGCCCGCCGGTCGGCAGCGTCGCGCCGGCCACCTGCGCGCCGCCCGGTTCCATCGGCACCCAGCCGACCCCGCGCACGGCCACCTCCGGCCAGGCGAGCGCGTCGGCGTTGCGGACGGTGTAGCCGCCGTCGGGGTCGCGCGCGGACGGGGTGCGGAACCCCACCGCCAGCCGGGCCGGGATCCCGAGGATGCGCGCCAGCACCACGTACGCCGTCGCGAACTGCTCGCTGGTGCCGCGCTTGCTCGACAGCAGGAACTCGCGCAGCTGCGGCCAGCCGTGCCCGGTCGGCAGGTTCGCGCCCGTGACGACGCGGTAGTTCTCGCGCAGGAAGCGTTCCAGGGCGAGGGCGGACCGCAGCGACGGCCGCAGCCCGCCGACCGCCTGGGCGGCCAGTTCGGCGATGCCGGGCGGGACCGGGCCCACGCCGCCCGTTCCGCCGGGTGCCAGCGGGTCGACCGCGGCGCCGCCCAGCGCGTCGGCGTCGACGTCGGGCTGCCACCAGGTCAGGGTGTAGCGGGCGCCGCCGACCTCGCCGAGCAGCAGCGTGCCGTGCCGTTCCTCGACGAGGGGGTCGACGCCACGGACCCGCGCCGGCCAGGTCTGGCTGGGCAGCCACGGGCCGGCGGCCGGCGTCGTCTCGATCTCCGCCGACCGGCTGCGGACCCGCACCTCGACCGCGTCGCCCGCGGGCAGGTCGGTGCCCATGCGCCGGTAGCGGTCGGTCGAGGTCCAGGCGATGCCGTCGAACGCGTCGAAGACCACCAGCGGCCACCGGTCGACCGCCGCGGCGTTCCTGACGCGGAACGCCTCCGTCGCCGGATGCGCCAACCGGTAGGCCAACTCGTCGAGCGGGCTCGTCACGCGCGCGAACGTCACCGGGGCCGGCGAGCCGTGGAACCCGTACCGGGCCGGCGCCGCCGGAACCAGTCCACTGAGGACGGTCGCCACCAGGGCGAGGGTGACCGGCGCGGCCGCGTACAGCGACCCGGCGGGGGCACCGTGCGAAAGCCCGGCCCCGGCCGCCAGCAGCACACCCGCCGTCGCCGCGTACAGCAGCGCCGCCACGGCCGCCGGCCACGGCGGGGTCGGCACGTAGCACTGGGCCAGAACGGCCACCAGGAAGCTCGGCACCAGTGCGAGCAGCGGGGAGCGCTGCGCCAGTTCGACGCCGAGGGCCGTGGCCGCCACGACGAGCAGCGGCACGAACAGCACCAGTTCCGGCTCGGGCCGGGCCGGCCAGGTCGACTGGAGCACCAGCCGCCAGGAGTCGGTCGCCCCGGCCCACAGGTCGCGCAGCGTGCCGCCGGTCGGCGGGCCGAACCCGAGCGACGTCTGCACGACGCCCACGAGCCCGGCGAGAACGGTCAGCAGCGTCCGCCAGGAGGGCAGGTAGCGGGTGCCGAGGATCGCGGCCGCCAGGGCCAGCGCGAGCGGCACGCCCAGCCGGGGCAGCAACGCGGCCGTCCCGAACACGGGAAAGAAGAGCAGCCCGGCGATGAACGCGGCCGCCGTCACGGCGCTCTGACGCGCGGCGTTCACGCGCTCATGCCGTTCCACCGGATCACGGCGAGGGCGGCGGTGGCGGCGGCGATCACGCGGACGCCGGGAACGACGGGCGCCGGCCCCTCCGTGAACGACATCACGACCAGCGCCGACGAGAGGTCGTCGGACGGCAGCGGCGTGCCGGTGACGACGACGAGCCCGCGGGACCCGGGGACCTGGAGAACGGACCCGCCCTGCCGCACGTCGCACAGCTCGTCGAGCATCCGCCGCGACGCCGGCGCGCCCCCGGGGACGGCCACGTCGAGCCCGGACGGGGTGACCAGCCGGGTGTGCTGGCCCGCCCGCGCGGCCGCGACCAGCAGCGAGGCGGCCGCGTCGACCGCCTCCTCGAAGCGTTGCGGGGCAAGGGTTTGCGGGCGGGTGTCGAGCAGGACGGTGAGGCGCGGCTGCGGCGGGTCGGTCAGCTCGCGCACCATCAGCCGCCCGGTCCGCGCGGTCGCCTTCCAGTGCAGGTGCCGCACCTCGTCGCCGGGCACGTACTCGCGCACGTCCCGCAGGTCGACCGAGCCGCGCAGGATCCGGTCCGCGGCGCCGCCCTCGTGATGGTGGCGCGGATAGCCGCCGGAGAGCACCCGCGCGGCGTGCCGGCGCGGATGGACCCGCAGCACCGCCGTCGAACCGCTGCGCAACCGGTTGTCCGCCAACCCGAACGGGTCGACCCGGTGCAGCGTCAGCGGACCGACGACCACGCGGCCGCGCACGCTGGTCGGCAGTTCGTAGTGGTAGGTCGCCTCGGCGCCGGCCCGCAGCGGCTGGACCCGCACCGTGCGGACCGCCCCGGCGGCGGGGTCGGCGGCGAGAAACCCGCCCCGTCGACGGCCGGAACGGTTGCGCACCTTCAGCGTGACGAGGGCGGTGCGGCCGCGTTCGACCCGGTCGGGGTAGACGGTGCGGGTGACGTCGGCGGTCAGGCCCCGCGCGGTCAGCAGCAGGGCTGCGACGACCGCGGCGAGCCCGATCGCGCCGAGCGCCCGCCCGAACGGATACCCGCCCCACCAGCCGGCTCCGAGCAGCAGCACCGACAGCACCAGGACGACGACACCGCGCCGGGTCAGCCGCATCCGCGGGCCTACGCGTTGACCAGGGGTGTCGGGGTCGACTCCAGCACGCCCGCGACGATCTCCGCGGGGTCGCGCCGGTCGAGTTCGGCCTCCGGGGTGAGCAGCAGCCGGTGTTCGAGCACGGGGCCCGCCACGTCCTTGATGTCGTCCGGTGTCACGTAGCCCCGCCCGTCGATCGCCGCGAACGCCTGCGCCGTGCGCACCAGCGCGATGCTGCCCCGCACGCTCGCGCCGACCCGCACGACGGCGTGTTCGCGGGTGGCGGCGGCCAGCCGGGCGGCGTACCGGGCCACGGCCGGATCCACCCGCGAACGGCGCACCGCCGCGACGGCCTCGCGCAGCGCGGCCGGGTCGACAACGGGCTGCAGATCGTCGGCCGTCGCGCCGGCGCAGTCGGCCAGCACCGCCCGCACCTCGGCGTCGAGGTCCGGATAGCCCACCGACAGCCGCATGAGGAACCGGTCGACCTGCGCCTCGGGCAGCCGGTACGTGCCCTCCATCTCGATCGGGTTCTGCGTCGCGATCACCATGAACGGCCGCGGCACCTCGTAGGAGAAGTTCTCCACGGTGACCCGCCGCTCGGCCATCACCTCCAGCATCGCCGACTGCGTCTTCGGCGTGCCGCGGTTGATCTCGTCGGCGACGACGACGTTGGCGAACACCGCACCGGCGTGGAACGCGAACTGTTCCTCCCGCTGGTGGTACACCATGACGCCGGTGATGTCGCCGGGCAGCAGGTCCGGCGTGAACTGGATCCGGCTCCACTTGCCGCCGATGCTGCGCGCGAGGCAGCGGGCCAGGGTCGTCTTGCCCACCCCCGGCACGTCCTCGATCAGCAGGTGCCCCTCGGCGAAGAGCGCGGCGATCGCCAGCCGGATCGCCTTCGCCTTGCCGTGCACCACCTTCTCGACGTTGGCGGCGATCCGCGCGGCGATCTGCGCCGCCTCCCCCGCACTCATGCCGCTCGACATCCCCGTGGACATGTTCATGCGGCCGGCCACACGTAGCGGTTGCTCTCGACGTCGGTGTCCCGCACCGTGACCCAGATGGTCTCCCCCGGCGACGAGAACGGGAAGCGCTCGAAAATCAGGACCCCCTGGCTGTCGGTGCGCAGCGTGGCGCCCGGGTTGTAGTCGAACTTCTCGCTGGAGTGCGGATCGACGTGGTACGAGGTGTTCGGCGCGAAGCCGCGCAGCTCGATGTGCATGAAGTGGCAGTTCGGCGGCCCGCAGCTGTCCTCGTAGGTGGTCGGCCGGCCGCGCGTGACGGTGGCCGTGCGGGTGGCGGCCGGAAGCGTCGCCCGGGTCTGCGCCGGGGTGCCGCGGCCGGCCGAGTTCCGCGCCACGACGGTGATCTGGTAGGCCACGCCGCGGGTCAGCCCGGTGATCGTGGTCGCGCGCGCGCTGCCGCCGTGGCCGCTGTTGCCGCCCGCGCCCCCGGCGACCGGCGCCCAGCTGACGAGATAGTCGGTCACCGCCGCGCCGTTGGCCGGCGCCGCGCCCCAGGCCACCCGCAGGGTGTCGCCCTCCGGGGTGGCGGTGAGCCCGGGTGGCATGCCGGGCGGGCTCGCGGGTGCCGCGCGCGGTCCCTGGGTGGTCGTCGGAGTTCCGGGGGAACGGGGCGGAGCCGACGGAATCGGCGCCGGCGACCCGGTCGGAGGGCCGGAGCCGCCCGGGCGCGCACCGGCCGACGGCTCCGCCGACGGGGAGACCGGCGGCGCGGAGGCGGACGGCCCGGTGCCGACGACCGGAACGTTCGCCACGGAACCGTCCTCGTCGACGACGAGCACCCGGGTGCCCTCGGGCCCGTCGACGTACACGCGCTTGTCGTCGCCGCGCCGCAGCCGTGGCTCGCCGACGTCCTCCGGCACGTCGGCGACGTGCTGCTGCTGCCCGTCCGCGTTGTAGGTCAACACCTTGCGGTTGTCCGTGTCGATCAGCACGACCGAGGAGCCGCCGGCGACCGGCGCCGAATAGGTGCCGTCCGGCAAATTCACCGTGACGGGCGGGGCCGGCTGCCGCCCGCGCCCGAGGTCGGTCCCGTCGACGAGGTGCATCCGCTTGGCGGCCGGGTCGACGATCGCCACCCGTCCGCGCACGTCGACGGGGGCCACCCGGGCCGCCCGCGGCACGTCCACGCCGATCTTCGTGGGCTGGCCGAGCCCGTCCGGGTCGACCGGACTGAGCGAGTCGGCGTCGGTGTCGAGGAACACCGGCCGCTCGCCGACGACGGTCAGCGCACCGGTGTGCCCGTTCGGCACCAGCGCCGGGCAGGTGATCCGTTCCGCGGCGGGGGCCAGCCGGCACAACGAATTGGCGTCGAGGCGGTGCAGCCAGACGCTGCCGTCCGGGGTGGCGACCGGCTCGCCCAACGGCCCGCCCGCGGGGATCGTGGTGGCCTTGTCGCCAAGCCGCACCACGCTGCCCGCCTCGCGGTACACCAGGTAGGGGCCGCTCGCCGTCTCCAGCGCGACCGGCCGCTCGCCCGTCGGCGGCTTGAGCGTCTGATCCACGGCCAGGTCGGACTTGCCGAACTCGGTGATCCGCGACGGCCCCACGACATAGCCGCTGGTGTCGCTCTGCACCACCTGGCTGCCCGGCTCGACCTCGCCCACGTCGGCCTGCGCGTCCACGGCCCGCCCGGCACCGTTGACGTGGTACACGACGCCGAGCCCCGGAACGGCCACCCAGTGC
The DNA here is from genome assembly GCF_016863615.1 of Virgisporangium aliadipatigenens. Classification (GTDB taxonomy): domain Bacteria; phylum Actinomycetota; class Actinomycetes; order Mycobacteriales; family Micromonosporaceae; genus Virgisporangium; species Virgisporangium aliadipatigenens. The sequence continues at coordinate 208,756 of NZ_BOPF01000020.1, forward strand.
CCGGAGTTGGTGTAGCCCAGGGCCGGCGGCCGGGACGCCGCACCGGAAACCGCCGCCGTGACGGCCGCGAGGCAGACCGCCAGCGTCATCGCGGTCGGCGCGTTCTTCCGCAGGGCGGTCCATCGGCTCACCCGCCACAGCTTAGAGAGAGATGTACATGATTCGTCCATCCGGCGCCGAACCTGCCTATGGTTCTTCGGACGGCAGGACCAGTTCGAAGATCGCCCCGCCCTCGGCGGCGTTGTAGACCTTGAGCATGCCGCCGTGCGCCTGCGCCACCCACCGCACGATCGCCAGCCCCAGGCCGCTGGAGCCGACGCCGCTGCCGAAGCGGTCGAACGCCTCCGGCGCCAGCGCCGGGTCGATGCCGGGCCCGTGGTCGGCGACCGTGACCCGCCCGCCGGCGACGGTGATGTGCACGACCGCGGGCTCGTCCGGCAGGCGGCCGTGCCGCAGGGCGTTCTCCAGCAGGTTGCCGACCGCGCGCTGCACCAGTCCCGCGTCGACGTGGACCGTGGAGGGCGCGGCGGTGAGCGTCACCTGGGCGCCGCCGGCCGGTGTCTGTTCGACCACCACGCTGACGAGCTGATCCAGTCGAACGGGCTGGATCGCCAGCTGTTCCACCCCGGCGGCCAACCGGGCGCGCGCCAGCAACGCGTCGATGATGCTGCCCATGCGCCCGGCGAGCCGAACGGTGCGGGTGAGAAGTTCGTCCCGCTGGTCGCTGTCGTCCAGCGCCGTCTCGGCCAGCGCGCGCAGCGCCGCCACGGGTGTGCGCAGGTCGTGGGCGGTGTCGGCGAGCAGCGCCTCCTGCTGTTCCAGCGCGACGACGCCGGGCCTGATCACCCGGCCGGAGAGCAGGTGGCAGGCCGCCCCGACGAGCCCGATCTGCAGCGCGCACCCGCCGAGGACCAGCAGCACCAGCCGCTTGTGCCGGGCCTGCGCGTCGTCGGCCGGGATGACGGCCACGACCGCGCCGACGTACCTGTTGGACGGGTTGCGGAACGGCTCCACGCCAACCCGCACCAGTTGGCCGCCGGTGCCGCGCTGATAGGCGTTGATCAGCTTGGCGTCGCGCACGGAGACCTCGGCCAGCCCGCTGAGGACCTCGGGATCCATGGGCACACAGGTGCGTTCGCTGTAGAAGGCGGGGAACTGCTCGGCGCCGCCGGGCAGGATCGCGAACTGCGGACACTGGGCGTTGATCGGGTCGGCCGCCGCGTGGGCGGTGACGAGGGCGTCGCCGTAGGCGAGCAGCCGGGTCACCATGCCGGTGACGCGGTTGAGCTTCGCGTCGAGGCGTTCATAGGTGCGGTCGGTGTCGGTCGAGATGGCCACCGCGGCGAACACCGTCAGGCCGGCCGCGTTGAGGACCGTGAGCAGGGCGGTCAGCCACCAGCGCAGCCGGCGCAGGCGCGCGGGCGTCGACTCCCGCAGCGCCGCCGTTCCCGGGCTCATCGCGGCGCTTCCATGCGGTAGCCGCGCTGGCGGACGGTGCTGACCAGCTCGGGGCCGCCGAGTTTGGCGCGCAGCCGCTTGACCGTCACGTCGACCGCGTTCGACATCGGCTCACTGTCGCTCTCCCAGCAGTGCTCGATGAGCTCCTCCCGGCTGACGACCTGATCCGGGCGGGCGATCAGATATTCGAGCACGGCGAACTCCTTGCCCGTCAACGACAGCAGCACACCCGCCCGGCGCACCTCGCGGCGGGCGCAGTCCACCTCGAGGTCGGCGCAGCGCAGCACCGACGAACGGGCCGTGCCCCGCCGCCCGAGCGCCAGCACCCGCGCCGCCATCTCCCCCGTCGCGAACGGCTTCACCAGGTAGTCGTCGCCGCCGTGCGCGAACCCGACGAGCCGTTCGGCGAGGCTGTCCCGCGCCGACAGGAACAGCACCGGCACCGTCCACCCCTCCTGCCGGCGCCGCTGCACGTACGTGACGGCGTCGCCGTCGGGCAGGATCCGGTCGAACACCACGCAGTCGAAGTGCCCGTCGCGCAGCACCGCGTCGGCCGTGGCGATGTCGGCCGCCTGGGCCACCTCCACCCGGAGGCCGGCGAGCTTCGCGCTGATCGCGAGGCGCAGGTCGTCGTCGTCCTCGACCACCATCACCCGCATGTCATCAAAACCTCATGTGTGCCGATGGACGGTGGTTGTCGACGGGGGTGACACATGCTCTTCCAACTGCTCGGACCACTCGAGATACACGACGGCGAGGCCGTGTCCCGGCCCGGTGCCGGCAAGGCGGCCACAGTCCTGGCGACGCTTCTGCTGCATCGTAACGTCTGGGTGGCGGTCGACCGGATCGTCGATGTCGTATGGCCGGAACATGCCGCGCCGCCCTCGGCCGAGGCCAACCTCAAGACCTACGTGTGGCAGCTGCGCCGGATCCTGCCGGCGGGACCGGCCGGCCCGCGGATCGAACGGCGTCCCGGCGCGTACCGCCTCCGCGTGGCGCCCGGCGAGGTGGACACCGACCGGGTGGACGCGCTTGCCGCCGAGGCCGCCCGAGCCGATCCGGCTCTCGCGGTCGAACGCCTCCGAGCGGCGCTCGCCCTGTGGCGCGGCCGCGCGTTCGAGGGCCTGCACGGCCCCGGCCTCGACGCGGCGGCCACCACGTGGGAGGAACGCCGCATCGAGCTGACCGCCCGCCTGGCCGACCGGCTCAGCCGGGCCGGGCAGGGCGCGGAGGCGGTGGCGACCCTGCGGGCCCTGACCGTCGACGCCCCGCTGCGCGAACAGACCTGGAGCCGGCTGGTGCTGGCGCTGCACGCGACCGGCCACCGCGCCGACGCGTTGGCCGCCTACCGCCGGGCCCGGCACCTGCTGCGCACCGAACTCGGCGTCGAACCCGGGCCGGCGCTGGCCGAGGCGCACCGCGCGGTGCTCGCCGCGTCGGAGGCCGCCCGCGACGACCTCCCCCGGGACGTACCGCTCACCGGCCGCACCGCCGAACTGGCCCGGCTGCGCCGGATCGCCGCCGGCGACGCGCCGGTCGTGGTGATCGACGGGCTGATCGGCGTGGGGAAGACGGCCTTCGCGGTGCACGCCGCGCACCGGCTGGCGGACGGTTATCCGGACGGCCGCCTCTTCGTGCCGGTCGGCACCGCCCCGCCGGAGGCGATCCTGACCCGCCTGCTGCGGGCGCTCGACCCGTCGATCGGCTCCACTGTGGACGGCCCGACGTCCACAGTGGACGTCCCGGGCAGGTCCCTTGTGGACGGTCGCATCGCCACGACGGATGCCGTGGCCGCCGACGGTCGCAGCGCCGCGATGGATGCCGACGCCGGGGCCGCCGCGGTGGACGTGCTGGCCGCGCGGTGGCGGGCGGCCCTGCGGGGCCGGCGGGTGCTGCTGGTGCTCGACGACGTCGCCGACGGCGACCGCCTCGCGCCGCTGCTGCCGGCCGCGCCGGGGTGCCTGACCCTGGTGACGACCGGCCGCCGCGACTGGCACCCGGACGGGGCGGCCCGGATGACCCTGCACCCGCTCGGCGACGGCGACGCGGCGCTCGTGCTCCGTTCGGCCCTCGCGGCGCACTCGGCCACCCGGCCCGGCCGCGATGCGGATGCGGCCGTCGCCGCGATCGTCCGCCGGTGCGCCGGCCTCCCGGCGGCGCTCGGCGACGTGGCGGCCCGGTCGGCCGTTCGTCCACAGTGGACGGTTCGGCGGCTGGCGGAGGAGGTGGCGCGCGATCCGGGGCCGATGTTCGGCGAACGGGTCCGCCGGTCGGTCGCCACCGCCACCCGCCGGCTCGACGGCCCGGCGCTCGCCGCGTGGCACGCGCTGGCGCGGCTGCCGGCGGCGTTCGGGGCGGTGGCGGCGGCCAGGATCCTGCGCACCACGCCGGCGGCGGCCCGGGCGGCGCTCGAGACGCTGGTCGACCGCGGCCTGCTCGAGCCGCTCCCGCACGACGCCTACCGCGCCCACCCGGCCCTGCTTCCGGCACGCCGACGCCCGGCCCCCGCCGATCTTGCAGTTGTGGTGGGGACACCGCCGGACAAGGCCCAGCAATCCGGGCGCCACAGCTGCAAGATCGGCGCGGCCGGTCGAGCGGGCTCCGTGGCCGCGACGCTTCCGACAGGAGGGACACTCCGATGACCGTTCAGGCACTGCGGACCCGCACGGCCGTTTCGTTGAACCCGCCCGCGGGCATCGACGTGGCCCTGCGCGGCGCCCGGCACGAGGTGCTCGTGGTGAACACGCTGCGCTGCGAACTCGACACCGCGAACGCCGTCCTGCGCGCCGTCGACCAGGCGAACCTGGCCCGCGGGGTGCGCTACCGGGTCCTGCTGCCCGACCGGGTGCGCGCCTATCCGACGTTGACCGCGCGGCTGACCGGCCCACGCTTCGCCGCGGCGAACATCCGCACGGTGCCCGACGTGACGCTCGACGCCACCGTCATCGACGGGGCGCTCGCCGTGCTGCCGCACCGGCACTCCGGCCCGGCCGGGGTGGCACTGCTGCGCCTGCCCGGTGCCGTCGGCGCCATCGTCGACCTCTTCGAACGCATCTGGTCGACGTCGGTGGCGCTGCTGCCGGACGACGTTCCCCCGGACGGTGACCTGTCCACCCGCGAACAGGAACTGCTCGCGCTGCTGACCGCGGGCTGGACGGACGAGTCGGCGGCGGCGCGGCTGGGACTGTCGGTCCGGACCGTCCGCCGGACGATGTCCGACATCATGCACCGCCTCGGGGCGCGCAGCCGCTTCCAGGCCGGCGTGAAGGCCGCCGACCGGGGCTGGATCTCCTGAGGCGCCACGGGGCCCGCCCGTGGCGCCTCCCGGGGCCGCTACTCCAGGGTCGACGGGCGGTGCTCGGTCACGCCGGCGGCGGTGTGCACGATCACCACGAAGTGGTCGATCTCGCCCCCCTCGGGGCCCGGCCACCAGGCCCCCCACCAGCCGCCCCGCACGCTCGCCTGGATGACGCGGCCGCTGTCCAGGCGCAGCTCGACGGCCGTCACGTCGGCGGCGACGAGACCGACGATGTTCGACCACAGGTCGTCGCCGCGGCCCGGGCCCCAGGAGCTCATCGTCTCCAGGGTGACCTGCCCGGCCGGCACGGGCGGGATCGTCCCCTCCTCGCGCAGGCTCATCGACGCCATCGCCGCGCCGTCGGCGCTCAGGCACTCGACGATCATGCCGTTCTTGCGCAGGATGAGCAGGGTGGCGATGCCCCGCTGCTCCGCGAGCAGAACGTCCTCCGGGCGCACCGTCGACGTACTGCCGCCGACGTCCTGACGCCCGCAGGCACGCGCCTGCGGCAGCACCTGGTCGCCGGTGCGCGCGCTCGGGGCCGAGGTCCAGCCGGCCGTGGCGCGGTCGGCGGTGTTCGGCAGCAACGCCGGAACGATCACCGCCGCCGCGACGCCGGTCGCCACCGCCGCCGCGCCAACGGCCAGCCAGCGCCCGGTGACACGCCGGGGCACCCGGGCCGGGCCGGCGATGATCCGGTCGAGGTTCGCCGCCGCGCGGGCGAGTTCGTGGGCGGTGGGCTGCCGATCGCGGGCCGGATCGAGCGCCGACAGCCGCTCCAGGTCCTTCATGCCTGTGTCCATGACTCTTCCCTCACAAGGCCGGGGCGGGTGTGCACAACGGGTTCCAGGGCGGCGCGCAGGCGGGCCCGGGCGCGGCTCAGCCGCATGGCGAACGCGGTGCGCCGGCAGCCGAGCACCGTCGCCGCCTGCTCGGCGCTCAGGCCGTCGAAGGCGATCAGCGCCAGGACCTCGCGGTCGGCCGCGCTGAGGGTGCGCCAGGCGCGTTCCAGGTCGACGCGGGCGGCCGCGTCGGGAGCGGTGTCCGGCTCGGTCGACCGGTCGGTGGCGGCGAGCCGCACGTCGAGCGCGCGCCGGCGCAGCCGGCCCCGCATCCGGTTCGCCATCGTGTTGCGGGCGACCGCGAACAGCCACGGCCGGGCGTCGTCGGGCACGTCGGGCCAGCGCCGCCACGCGGTGAGGTACACCTGTGACAGGATGTCCTCCGCCTCGTCCGGCGGTACCCGGCGTTCGACGAAACGCAGCAGGTCCGCGTAGGTGTCGCGGTGCAGGGAGCGGAAGCGCTCCGCGCCGTCTCGGTTCATGTCCCTTACCTGTCCGGCAGTCCCGTCGTTGTCACACCTCAGCACGAACGGCGGAGCGGGTGAATCGGCGTGACAGTATGCACATATGCGGATACTGCTCACCGAGGACGAGGAGAATATCCGGCTCTCCGTGCAGACCTGCCTGCGCACCGCCGGGTTCGCCGTCGACGCCGCGGTCGACCTCTCCGACGCCGACAAGGCACTGTGGGTCAACGCCTACGACTGCGCCGTCTTCGACCGGATGCTGCCCGACGGCGACTCGCTGCGCTACGTCGCGCGGCGGCGTTCGCGCGGATGGCCGGTGCCGGTGCTCTTCCTGACCGCGCGGGACCAGATCGACGATCGGATCGACGGGCTGGAGGTCGGCGACGACTATCTGGTGAAGCCGTTCGCCAATGTCGAGCTGGTGGCCCGGGTCCGTAGCCTGTGCCGCCGCGGTGCCGCCGCGCCCTCACCCGTCCTGCGCTTCTCCGATGTCGAACTGGACCCCGGCCGGCACCTCGCCCTACGCGGCGGGGTCCCGTTGGAGCTGACCGGGAAGGAGTTCGCGGTGCTGCAGGTGCTCGTCGCCGCCGGCGGGGAGACGGTGCCGCGCAAGGAACTGCTGGCCCTGTGGGACGAACTGGTCGCGCCGACGTCCAACGTGCTCGACGTGCTGATGCTGTCGCTGCGCAAGAAGCTCGGCCCGCCGCAACTGGTGCACACGAGGCGCGGCGTCGGCTACCTGCTCCGCTGAGGCACCCCGATCCGCGGGAACGGCGTCAGCGCGAACAGCACCTCGACCGGCACGTCGAAGTACCGCGCGATGCGCAGCGCCAGGTGCAGGCTCGGGCTGTACCGCCCGCGTTCGAGATAGCTGACCGTCTGGTAGTGCACGTCGAGCGCGTCGGCGAGTTCCCGGCGGGAGATACCCCGTTCGGCGCGCAGCATCGCGATGCGGTTGTGAACCGTCTCCGTCATCCCCTCACCGGTTCTTGAAGTAGCGGAACAGATGCGCCTCCCGCACGGTGCACAGCGCCAGCGCGGTCCCGGCGGCGGCGGCCGGCAGCGCGGCGAGCGGCCCGCGTACATCGATCGCGTACACGGCCAGCGGATCCCCGGTGTTGCCGGGCAGCACCGCGCAGGCGAGCGCGAACGCCGACAGCACGAACGCGCCCGACGCCCACAGCAGCGTCTCGATCAGCAGGGTCAGCAGCAGCGCGCGGCGGGTCTCGCCGAGGTGCAGGGCGGCTGCCAGTTCGAGGCGGCGCATGCGGACGGCGGCGAAGCCGACGAGGAGGCCGGCCAGCACACACCCGGGCAGCGCCCACCGGGTGGGGCGTTCGTCGAACGCGGTGACGCCGTCGAACCGCTTGCCCAGGCTGTTGTTGAGCTGGCCGACGGCCACCGGGTCGGTGCTGTCGGTGTCGACCCGGATCGCCGAGTACAGCAGGTGTTCGCGTTGCGGGGAGGTGGGCCAGACGTCCGCCCAGCACTCGTCGAAGCGGCCCGTCGGCGGCTGCGGGATCAGGGCCGCGTGGCTCAGCCGGCTGTCGCGGCCGTCGTCGGGATAGTCGTAGACGCCGGCGATGCGCATCGTCCCGGTGGTGGTGGGCACCTCCTGGCCGGGTGTGACGCCCAGGGCGGCGGCGAGCGTGCGGGGGATCCAGGCGCCCGCGTCGGCGGAGCCGGCGCCGCCGAGCACTGTGACGAGCCCGGGCGTGACGGCGTACGCCGGCAGCGGGTTGGCGATCATCGTGCGCAGGACGACGGCGTCGGTCTCCCGGATCGCGCCCGCCGCGCGGACCCCGGGCAGCGTGCCGAGGCGTTCGCAGGCGGCGCCGTCGGTGCCGTCCGGGGCCTTGAGCACACGCACCGAGGCGCCGGAGGCCACGTACGCCGCGGCCGCCTGCCGCAGGTCGATGATCGAACGGGCGTCGACCACCGCCAGCCCGGCGCAGACCAGCGCGAGGAAGACGCCGAGCAGCCCGGCCCGGGTGGTGCCGCTCAGCACGTTGCGCCCCGCCTCGGAGAGGATGACCCGCGCCCTCACTCTGCCCCTCCAACGGAAACGGCGAAGAACCTGCCGCATGACCGCCTGCGCTTCGCTCCGGCAATCATGCGGCCACGGTCGCCAGGTCGATGACGTCGGTGCAGGCGGCCCGGGTGTGCGGGTCGTGCGTGGCGATCACGACGATCGTGCCGTCCTGCGCCACGGCGCCGAGGGTGGCGTTGACGGTGGCCGCCGTCGCCATGTCCAACTGGGCGGTGGGCTCGTCCACGAGCAGCAGGTCCGGCGCGGAACACACCGCGCGGGCCAGCATGAGCCGCTGCGCCTCCCCGCCGGAGAGTTCGCGGAACGGCTGCCGCGCCACCCGGGCCAGGTCGAAGCGCTCCAGCGCCTCGCCCGCCCGGGCCAGCGCCGCACGCCGCGACAGCCCGCGCGCCAGCAGCGGCAGGCACACGTGGTCGATAGCCGTGCGCCCGCGCACCCCGAACGGGTTCTGGAACACCCAGCCGGTCCGGGCGATCCCGATCCGCTCGACGCGGCCGGTGCTCGGGACGACCCACGTCGCGAGGATCGACAGCAGCGTGGACTTGCCCGAGCCGGACGGCCCGCACAGCCCCACCACCTGCCCGGGCTGCAGTTCGAAGTCGAGGCCGGTGAAGAGGTCGGCGGTGCCGGAGAAGCGGTGCCCCAGCCCGATCCCGCGCACGGTCTTCAGCATGACGCCGCCGTGATGGAGGCCCCCAGGTTCACCGAGTCGAAGGGCTCCCCGACGGGCACCACGAGCGCGGCCCCCAGCCGTGAACTGACGATCCGCACCGGGTACGTCGCGGCACCCGACTGCACACAGCCCTTGTCGCCGTCGACCGCGAACAGCGCACCCGGCGGCACCTTCACCGTCTTCAGCCGTTCCTTGAGGCTCACCACGGCGGTGACGTCCAGCGGCTTCTCCGTGGTGAGCGCGGCGCGGTACTCCGCGGAGGCGGAGACCTTGGCGAGCAGTTCCGGGTCGGTGGCGGTGCCGTCGGCGCCCAGCGGTCCGGTGACGCCCGCCATGCGGATGGTGCGCTCCCCCGCGACGGCCCCCGGCGGCATCGCCTCGACGACGATCGCGGTCAGCGTGGCGGCCACCTTCGCGAACACCTGCGCCGGTCCGGCGAGGTAGGCGCCCAGCACCAGTTCGCAGGTGTCGGGCAGCACCGACGGCGCGGGCAGCCACAGCACCTGCGATGCGACCAGCGCCCCGTCGGGATCCTTGACGCCGGCGGCTTTCTGCAACGCCTTGACCGCCTGCACCGTGCTCGCGCCGTAGGTGCCCGAGCGCTCCGGCCGGTAGCCGAGGCGGCGGAGCTCCTGCTGCAGCGCGCGCACGTCCGTTCCCACATCGGCGAGGCGGAGGTCGCGGTAGAGCGGGACGGAGGTGGCCAGGGCGAGCACCGGCTTGCCGTCGACCCGGGCGACGACCTTGCCGGACTCGATCGCCTTGCCCACCGCGCACCCGGTCTCGGTGACCCGGCCGGTCACGGCCACCGTGAGCGGCGGCGCGGCCGCGCGCCGGAACGCGACCTTCACCGTCCGCTCGTCGGCGAACTCCTCGTGACCGACCGGGGCCGCGGTGGCGTCGGCCGAGGCGCGCAGCTCCGCCGGCGCCGGCGCGGGGCGCAGCAGCACGACCGTCGCCGCGGCGAGCCCCACCAGGGTCATCCCCGTCACGGCCGCCACCGTGGTCCGTACGAACCGTCCCACCTACTTGCCGTTCTCCACCGGATCCGGGTTCTGGCCCGGTTCGTTGCCGTTGCCCTGGGGCGCGTTGATCGCCATGCCGGAGCCGGCGAAGCACTTCTGCGCCTCCTCGTGCATCGGGTCGAAGTCGCCGGTGGTGAAGTTGCTCTTCATGAACGCGTCGAACTTCTCCGGCGTGTAGTCCGCCTGCACCAGACCGGCCTTCTTGAGGCACTGCACCACCAGCGCCTTCGGGTCGGCGAGCAGGTCCGGGTTGCTGATCTGGGTGTTGTAGAGCGCCTCGACGCGCATGAGTCCGGAGCTGTCGGCGCAGTCCTCGGTGGCCTTCATGTACGTGTCGAACGCCGTCTTGTCCTCGTCCAGGCCGACCGGCGGGTCGACCCGGTAGAGGCCGGCCGGGGTCCGGGTGTACGTCTCGCGGTAGCCGGCGTCCTCCGCACACCGCCGGTACCTGCTGTGCGTCTCCTCGTAGTCGGCCGGATCGATCTTTCCCGTCTTGATCGCGCGGTCCCACACGTCGCGTTCGAAGTCCGACTTGGCCTGGCCGCGCGCCCTCTTGAACTGGTCGGCCAGCGGCGGAAGGCGTTCGCCCGTCTGGCTCTTGGGGGTCGGCTCGGCGCCGCAGCCGGTGACGGCGGTGGCGAGGACGGTCATCGAGACGAGGGCCAGGATCAGGCCCGCGGTGCGGCGCAACTGCATCGGGTTGCTCCCGTCGGGTTGTCGGGCCGTGGCGCCCCGGTTGCGCGGGACGCCACGACGCGAGGTGAGGGGTCGGTCGGCCTACCGGAACTGGTTCTCCGCGTACGCCGAGGAGGCGGTGCCCTGGTCGGCGAACGCGTGCGACGAGACGGTCGCCCAGGCGGTCCAACCGCTGACGAGCGAGCCGTGCCGTGCGTACGAACGGCTCTGCCAGCTGCAGTCGGCCGTCTGGGCGTAGGCCTCGGCGTAGGCCGAACCGACGCTCAGGTAGCTGTACTTGCAGTACGCCTGGGCCGGGCTGGCGGCCATGACCCCGGCGACACTGAGGCCGAGCATCAGCCCGACCGCGGTGACGGCAGAGCCGACCCGCCGGCGCAGGGCGGGCCTGCGCGTGGTGATTGCTGTCGACATGCGACGCTCCTCCCGTGTGGTGGTGCGCTCCGGGCCGGTCGACCCGGATCCGCATCTCCCGTGCGAGGCCGGACGATCCGTCCCACCGGGCCGGCCGTTCCGCCTCGGGAAGAGCATCGACCGCTGCCGTAAGCCGTCGTGGCAGCCGACGGTAAGTAGCGCTGCGTAGTCGTTCACGTCAGCCGCCGGCCGTGCTGTGGGCGTCCGGCGGCGCGTCGCGGGCCGGCCCGTCGTCGGGTACGGCGACCGTCTCGCCGGGGCGCGCCGGGCGGCCGAACGTGTACGTCACCGAGGCGTCGCCGTCGATCGGCACGCGGATCACGAGCATGCAGGCGGCCGGCACCGAGCGGCAGTCGACCGGGTTCCCGTCGATCGGTTCGAGGTCGCTGGAGACGCGCCCGCTGTGACCCTGCGTGTTGATGAGGTCCCCGACCATCGCGGGCGGGACGGGCACCAGGACGATCTCGACGTTCTTGCCGACGGCTTTGAACGCGTCCGCGTAGCGCTGCCGGTCGGCGAGCGGATCCTTGATGCGCGCGACGAGATCCCCGTTCTCCCGGGTGATCTCGATCGTGGAGTCCGCGTAGGAGGTGGCCGGTCCGGTCCCGTCCTCGACGAGGCTGGGGCCGAGGACGGCGGTGCCGGTGACCGCGACGACGACGGCCGCCGCGAGCGCCAGCCGCCGCGTGACGCCGCGTTTCCCTTGCGCCGCAAGGCCTTTCGGCTCGCCGCGCCACGCGTCCGCCGCGCGGCGCCACGCGGGCGTCCGTGGCCCGGCCGCGGTGAGCTCCCCGGCGATGATCGCGGTGCGGAGCGCGGCGGCGGCCGGGCCGGCGTGCGTCCCGGCGAGGTCGTCGTCCCGGACCCGGGCGAGCCGGTCCACGTCGTTGTCGGTCATCGCGCTCCTCCCGGGATCGCGGGCGAATCGGCGGCAAGGTGGTGTCGCAGGCGTCGCCGCGCGCGGTGGATGCGGATCCGGGCCGCGTTGCGGGAGCACCCCAGCACCGTGGCGACGCCGCCGGCGTCGAGGCCCTCCCACGCGACGAGCGCGAGCACCTCCCGGTCCTCCTCCGACATCCGGTCGAACGCCGTCCGCACGGCCTGTGCCTCGACGCTCTCGTCGGCGGCCGGCGCGTAGCGACCGCGCACCTGGTCGGCGACCGCACGGGCGAGCGTGTGCCGGCGCACCTGCCCGCGCCGGTGGTTCGCCAACACGTTGCGGGCCACCACGTACAGCCACAGCCGGGCCGCCTCGCCGGACGGCACGGCGTCGATCCGGCGCCACGCGATGGCGAACGTCTCGGCGACCACGTCGGCCGCGTCCTCCGCGGAGTCGCAGCGGCGCACGGCGTAGCCGAGTATCCGGTCGAACGTGGCGGCGTAGAGCGCCTCGAAGCGGGCCGTCCGTCCGTCAGCCACGGCGGCGACCCGCTTCCGTTCCTCGATGGTGGGCGACACATCCCGTACATGTCGCGAGGGCGGCGGGCATTTCAGCCGTTCCCCGGATCCGGGTGACGTCAAGCCGACGGTCGCCGGCGCGAACCGTTGACCATCGTCAGCAGTTCGCGACCGTGCGCGCCGCGCAGCAGCGCCCGGTGCACCTCGGCCAGCAGCGGCGCGTCGAGCCCGCTGTGCTCCACCAGGTGCAGCCGGGCCTGCCGGTAGGTGTCGACGGATGCCTCGACCCGCCGTCCGGCCAGCGCCTGAGCGGCCATGAGCCGCAGCCACGCCGGCTCCCGGAACGGGTGCAGCACCGTCATCGCCCGCAGGATCGGCAGCGCCTCCTCGGGCCGGTCCAGCGCGAGGTGGCTGTCGACGATCAGTTCCTCGGCCTGGAACCGCAGTTCTTCCAGCCCGATCGCCTCGACGCGCAGTTCGGCCACGTCGCGCACGTCGGCGAGCGCGTCGCCGCAGCGCCAGATGGCCCGCGCGCGTTCGAGAACGCCCACCGCCTCGGCCTGCCGTCCGGCGGCGTGCAGGGCCCGCCCCTCGCGCACCAGTGCCCGGAACCGTTCCGCGTCGACGGCCACGCCGCCCGCGAGCCGATAACCGACCTGTCCGCGCTGCACGAATTCGCGCCCGCCGCGGCGGCCCAGCAGCCGCAGTCCGCGAATCTGGTTTCGCACCATCTGCATGGCGCTGTCCGGCGCGCTGTCTCCCCATACGTGCCGGACGATCTGTTCGCCCGACAGCGACACCCCGCGGTTGACCGTGAGAACGGCCAGAACCTTCCGCTGCTGGGGCGGTAGTGCCCCGTGCCAGCCACCCGGAACGTCCAGGATGACCGGCCCGAGTATCCCGATACCGATCGATTGCCCCGTGTCATGCATGTGCCCAGCCCCCCGAACTGTGGCCGCATTCATGTGATGATCACGGCTGACGCCGCGCCCGAAACCTTATCGATTACCCTGCGACACCCGTGTCAAGGAATGTACAGCTCAAGGCTGTGCGAATTTGCAGGTTAAATGCACGCGTCAATTCCTGAGAAGGACTATTCGAAAATAGAGCAGTACTGCTATTTCCCACTGGTCGGGAGGGGACCGGAGGAGACCGCCTCCCGACCGTGGGCGGGAATTCGTCAGGCCGGGTCGGGCACCAGGCCGCCGGCGGTGCGGAACACCAGCCCGTCACCGTCGGTGTCG
>NZ_BOPF01000021.1 GCF_016863615.1 Virgisporangium aliadipatigenens
CTCACGCTGCAAGACCCTACCGGCAGCGGCCGCGATGTCAGTGAACTCGCGCACTGTCAGCTGCTCGCCCCGCGTTCCCGGAGAAATGCCGGCGCCGGTCAGAACCTCCTCGGCGCGCACGGCGCCGCCCGCCCACGACGCCAGCGCGGCCCGCAAAGTCTTACGCCGCTGGGCGAACGCGGCCTCGACCACCGCGAACACCGCTTCGCGCGGCGCACCGGGCGGCGGCTCCCGCCGGCGGAACGCGACGAGCCCACTGTCCACATTGGGCACCGGCCAGAACACGGCCGGCGGCACCCGACCGGCGGGCCGCGCCTCGGCGTACCAGGCGAGCTTCACGGTCGGCACCCCGTACACCCGCGAACCGGGCGCCGCGGTCAGCCGGTCGGCGACCTCCTTCTGCACCATGACCAGCCCGGACGTGAGCGTGGGCAGCTCCGCCAGCAGCGTCAGCACGACCGGGACGGCCACGTTGTACGGAAGGTTGGCCACGAGCGCGGTCGGCGCCGGCCCCACGAGATCGGCGGCCCGGACCTTCAGCGCGTCCGCGTGCCGAACGGTGAGCCGGTCGGCGCACTCCGGCGCGCGGGCCGCCACGGTCTGCGGCAGCGCGGCGGCCAGCACCGGGTCCAGCTCCACGGCGTGCAGGTGCGCCACCTCGGGCAGCAGGGCGAGCGTGAGCGAACCGAGCCCGGGCCCCACCTCCAGCACCACGTCGTCCGGCGTCAACGCGGCGGCCTTCACGATGCGGCGCACGGTGTTGGGGTCGTGCACGAAGTTCTGGCCGAGCTGCTTGGTGGGGCGGATCCCGTGGGTCGCCGCGAGGCTGCGGATCTCGGCCGGTCCTAAGAGACTCACAGGCTCACCATGGTCCGAAGATCCGTTCGCCGGTCGCGGAGATCGCCGCGCACAGCTCGTCGACCGGTGTCTGCGCCGCCTCGGCGAGCCCGCGGACGGTCAGCGGGATGAGGTACGAGGCGTTCGGGCGGCCGCGGTACGGCATCGGCGTCAGGTAGGGCGCGTCGGTCTCCACCAGCAGGTGCGAGACCGGCGTGACGGCGGCCGCGTGCTTGAGGTCCGCCGCGCTCTTGAACGTCACCGTGCCCGCGAACGACAGCACGAACCCGCGCGCCACGCACTCCCGGGCGAACGCCGCGTCGCCCGAGAAGCAGTGCATGACGACCGTGTCCGGAGCACCCGCGTCGTCCAGCACGCGCAGCACGTCGGCGTGCGCGTCCCGGTCGTGGATCATCAACGCCTTGCCGTGCCGCTTCGCGATCTCGATGTGCGCGCGGAAGCTCTTCTCCTGGGCGGAGAAGCCCTCCGGCCCGGTGCGGAACGTGTCCAGGCCGGTCTCCCCGATGGCCCGCACCCGCGGGTCCGCGGCGAGCGTGTCGATCTCGTGCAGCGCACCGTCCAGATCGGACAGTCGGGGCGCCTCGTTGGGGTGCAGCGCCACCGTCGCGACGATCTGCCGGTGCTTGCCGGCGGCGTCCACGCCCCAGCGCGACGAGGCGACGTCGACGCCCACCTGCACCAGCCGGTCCACCCCGGCGGCGGCGGCGATCGCCAGCGCGTCCTCGACGGTGCGCGGCCCACCCGCCTCCGGCGGCGTCTCGAACATCAGGTCCAGGTGCGTGTGGCTGTCGAGCACCGGCACGGCGAGCGGCTCCGGCGGCGGCGGAAACTCCCCGTGCCGCCCGGATCCCCTCTTACTCACTGCTGCCCCGCGGCCAGCACGTCGCGGATGGCGTCCAGCGAACCGGCCTCCAGGTCGGCGGCCTTGCTGCCGGCGCCCTGCACCCGCGTCACGACCATCAGGTTGCGCCACCGGGTGAACGTGAAGACCTCGGTCAGCTCAGCGCTCACCCGTACGTGGTACTGCCACGTGTCGTCGCCGATCCCCGGGACCTGCTTCGGCTCGCTCGCGATCTTCGCCGGTGGTTCCCGCCAGATCTTGATCAGGTCGGCGGCCACGTCCGGCGCGCCCTTCCCGGTCACGGCGCTCGGCGCGGTCACCTCGACCTCGAGCCCCAGCCGGTCCTTGTCGGACTGCCACACGCACGCGCTGCGGAACGTCCGGTCGGCGGGCGAACGGTCGTTCTCGCGCGAGCCGAAGACCAGCTTCTGCACCGTCTCCTGCCGCACGGCCCCGCAGGCCGACGGCGCCGCGGTGAGGTCCGTGGCCGACGGGGCCGGGCTCGCCGCGGTGCCCGACGCGCCGGACTGCACCCCGGCGAGCACCTCCCGCATGACGCCGAGCGAGGCGCGTTCGACCTCGGTCATCGACAGCGCCCGCAGCGGCCCGCCCCACCAGGCGGTGCTCTCGAAGCGCACGTCGAGGATCAGGTTCTTCACCCGCACGGTGAACGTCGCCGTGCGCTGGTCGGTGCCGATGTACCACTTCTGGGCGGCCTGGTCGCCGAGGCCGGCGACCGGCGGGTTCTTGCCGGCCGACCAGCGGTCCGCGGTGAAGTCGGCGCCCGCCACCTCGGTGGCGCTCTTCCCGCCGGCGGCGGAGTAACCGCGCAGCTTCACCTCAAGCGCGCGGGAGACGTCGCCGTCGCGGAACACCCAGCGGCACTTGCCCTCGATGTTGCTCGGGGTCGGGTCCGGGCTCACGCCGGCGGGCGGCTTCGGCTGCTCCGGAACGAGGCCGCGCACCGTCGCCATCGAGACGGTGCGACAGGGGTCGGGCACCGAGCGGTACTCGCCCTCGGCGAAGGTGCCCGGGAGCTGCGCCTCCCAGGAGGGTTCGACCACCGGCTCCTTCGGCCCCTCGCAGGCGGCGGTAGCCGCCAGGGCGACCGCGGCCAGCAGGCCGGACAGCCAGCGCCGTCCCATGCCTTCCACCTCCCGCTCGCAGACAACCCGGACAATCTATAGGGCGCTCTCAGCCGAGCAGGGGCGGCGGGGGCACCGGGCCGTCCTCCGCGTCGTCGTCCTGCGCCGGAACGGCCGCGCCGATCCACCTGTCGAGGTCCGGCCCGTGCACGACGCGGTTGCCGAAGACGCTGTTCAACGGGTCGCGCTGGGCCGTTCTCGTCATGCGTTCGACGGGGAGGCCGCCCCTGCGACGCGCGCCGGCGATCACCACGTTGCCGTAGCGGCGGCCGCGTAACAGCCCGGCCTCGGAGAGCACACACGCGTCGGCGAAGACCTCCCGCACCGTCGCCGCCTGCACCCGGGAGAACGCCAGCGGCGGCACGTCGACGACGTTCGCGGCGTAGCGGCCCGTGTGGGTCAGCACCCGTGCCGCCGCCCGCACGAACTCGACGCTGGTGACGCTGCGGGGCATCCGCGCCGCCCGGTACACGTCCACGATCACCAGGTCGAACCGCCCCGCCGGGGCCGCTTCCAGGGCCGCCCGCGCGTCGTCGAGCGTGATCGTGACCCCGGCGTCGACCGGCAGCGGAAGTTCGCTCTCGACGAGGTCGATCAGCGCGGCGTCGCGTTCGACCACCTCCTGCGCGGAGCCGGGGCGGGTGGCCGCCACGTACCGCGCCATCGTCAGCGCGCCGCCGCCGAGGTGCAGCACGTCCAGGGGCTTGCCCGCGGGTGCGATCGTGTCGATCAGCCACGACAGCCGCCGCATGTACTCGAACTCCAGGTGGGTGGGGTCGGCGAGGTCCACGTAGGACTGCGCCACCCCGTCGATGTGGAGCATGTACGCACCGGGCCGTTCCGGATCGGAACGGATCTCCGCCGTGCCAAGGTCCACTTTCCGGCGGATCATGTACGAAACCCTAATCAGGGCCGGTTCGCCTCGCGGTAGTGCCCCGTTCACGCTCCGGAAAAACTGCACTCGTAGCGTCGCGCCCATGACCCTGCCCGAGGCCGGCGCCGTGTCCACCACCGACGATGCCTCGCTGACAGTGACGTTCGACGGGGTCGTGCACCCCGCCGTCAGCGTCGCGCGGGGGGCCGCCTACGAGCTCTTCGGCGCCGATCCCGGCCCCGGCTGGCTCCGGAACCCGCGCCCCGGTGCCCGGTGGCCGTTCCGCCGCTTCGTCCCGGCGGCCGAGGCCGACCTGATCTCCGGCACGCCCGACGCGGCCGAGGACGCCCCGCTGTACGCGCCGGTGAGCCGCCGCCTCTCCTGGGACGCCCTGCACGCCCTGAGCCAACGACCCGCCGACGTCGACTCCGCGACGATCCACGCCGTGCGGCGCACCGCCACCGTCCGGCGCGGCACCCGGATGGCGCTGGTCCTGCCGGCCACCGCCCTCGCCGACTACCTGCACGGCGCGCTGCCGGGCGGGTTCTGCTACCGGGAGAGCGACATCGCGCACCTGCGCACCCCGGCCGAGCTGTCGGTGCTGGGCGGCGACGGGACCGAGGTCGGGGTCAGCTTCGTCCTGCACTGGCGGGCCACCGACGGGGCGGACTTCGAGGTGCCGGTCGGTCCGCGGTTCGCCGGCCTGGTCGCCATGCCGACGGGTTCGCGCGTCGGACCTCCCGTCATCGGAACGGGGTTCGCGCCCAGTTCCCACCATCTGATTCCGGAGTTCGTGACCCGTGACTTCGCGGACCTGCCGGTGCCGGCCCGCGCCTCGCTGGTCGCCTACACGCCGGACGGCTCCGAGGTGCAGCTCTACAGCTACCTGGCCGAACAGGCCTCCTGGGTGCGCATGTGCGGGCCGCGCTGGCGGCCGCTGCTGGAGCTCGCCGGCGTCAACCCCGAGCAGGAGTACTTCCACGTGGCGCCGCCGCTGACCCGGCTCGTCGGCCGGTACCGGGGCGACATCTTCGACGCGATCGCCGACCCGCCGGAGGAGTTCCGGGTGGCGGCGAAGAACCGGGCGGCCCGCTGGGCGGTCGAGACCCTGGCCCGGCGCCGCTACGAGGTGACCTGGCAGGGCGCGGCGACCACCGTGGTGCGGGCCGAGGAACGCTGGCTGCGCCTGCGGCTGTGCGCGCCGGACCCGGACAACGTGGCGCGGCTCGGGGCGCAGTGCGTCGCCCGCGGCCTCTACGAGACCTGGGTACCGCGCGGTCACGTCGCCGAGCTGCACGAGGTGGACCTGGAGTACCCGCCGCCGCGGGCCGCCTGAGTCGGACGGCCCGACGGCGGGCTCAGCTCTCGAGACGGGCCAACTCCTCCTCGACGATGGACTCGTCGAGCTTCTTGAAGATCGGCTTCGGCGGTGCCAGTTCGCGGCCGGCCTCGATCGGCACCGACGCCCAGCGCGCGCCGACCGAGTAGTCGCCGCCCAGCACCGGATAGCCGGGGCCGCCGTCCAGGTCCTCGACCTCGCGGATCTCCGGCATCGGCGCGTGCACGTCCTTGCCGCCGAGCAGCTCGTGCACCTTCTGCGCCGAGTGCGGCAGGAACGGCGTCAGCAGCGTGTTGCAGTCGCTGACCGCCTGCAGCGCCACGTGCAGCACCGTGCCCATGCGCTCGCGATCCTCCTTGAGCTTCCACGGCGCCTGCTCGGAGACGTACTTGTTGACCTCTCCGACGACGCGCATCGCCTCCGAGATGGCCTGCTTCTGCCGGTGCCGTTCGATCAGGGAACCGACCGTCCCGAAGCCGGCCCGGACGGCGTCCAGAAGCGCGCGGTCCTCGGACGTCAGCTCGCCGGCGGCGGGCACGGCGCCGAAGTTCTTCGCGGCCATCGAGATCGACCGGTTGACCAGGTTGCCCCAGCCGGCCACCAGCTCGTCATTGTTGCGGCGGCGGAACTCCGCCCAGGTGAAGTCGGTGTCCTGGGTCTCCGGGCCGGCGACGGCGATGAAGTAGCGCAGCGCGTCGGCGTCGTAGCGGGACAGGAAGTCGCGCACGAAGATCACGACGGCTCGGGACGAGGAGAACTTCTTCCCCTCCATGGTCAGGAACTCGCTGGAGACGACCTCGGTCGGCAGCGCGAGCTTGCCGAAGACGCCGGGCTCCCCGCCGTGCGCGCCCTCGCCGTTGTACGCGAGCAGCTCGGCCGGCCAGATCTGCGAGTGGAACGTGATGTTGTCCTTGCCCATGAAGTAGTAGGCGCGGCTGTCGCCGTCCTTGGTCCACCACTTCCGCCACGCCTCCGGGTCGCCGGTGCGCCGCGCCCACTCGACCGAGGCCGACAGGTAGCCGATCACCGCGTCGAACCACACGTAGAGGCGCTTGTTGGCGTTCTCCTCCCAGACGGGGATCGGCACCGGGATGCCCCAGTCGATGTCCCGGGTCATGGCGCGCGGCTTCAGGTCCTCCAGCAGGTTCTTGGAGAACTTGAGGACGTTGGGCCGCCAGTCGGTCCTGGTGTCGAGCCACTCGCCGAGCGCCTCTGCGAGCGCGGGCAGGTCGAGGAAGAAGTGCTCGGTCTCGATGAACTTCGGCGTCTCGCCGTTGATGCGGCTGCGCGGGTTGATCAGGTCCACCGGGTCGAGCTGGTTGCCGCAGTTGTCGCACTGGTCGCCGCGGGCGCCGTCGTAGCCGCAGATCGGGCAGGTGCCCTCGATGTAGCGGTCGGGCAGCGTGCGGCCGGTCGACGGGGAGATCGCGCCCTGCGTGGTCTGCTTGATCATGTACCCGTTGCGGTGCACGGTGCGGAACAGCTCCTGCGCCACGATCGCGTGATTGCGCGTGGTGGTGCGGGTGAACAGGTCGTAGGAGAGGCCCAGCGCGTGCAGGTCCTCGACGATCATGCGGTTGTACCGGTCGGCGAGCGCCTGCGGGGTGAGCCCCTCCTTCTCGGCCTGCACGAGGATGGGCGTCCCGTGCTCGTCCGTGCCGGAGACCATGAGCACGTCGTGGCCCGCCATGCGCATGTACCGGCTGAACACGTCGGAGGGCACCCCGAACCCGGATACATGACCGATGTGGCGCGGGCCGTTGGCATATGGCCAGGCGACCGCGGCGAGAACGTGACTCATAACGGACCAGCCTAGTTACGTCCGTACCGGGGCCGCGAACGGATAGCTCGTCCGACACGCGCGAGGGATTCTAAGGACGAACCGCCACAAAATATAGTGCAATGGGACTATGACACGTTCTGCGGACCGCCGACCGCCACCGGAATGGCCGCTCGCCGCCGACCCGGAAGGGGGCGACGGGCCGCAGGACCGGTTCCGCGTACTCGATGAATCCCTGCTCAACGAGGCGCGGCGGCGCGACGACGCGGACTCCTTCCCGCTGTGGCCGCAGGTCGAGACGCAGGGCGAGGAGAGCCCGCGCGAGCCCGCACTCCGCCGCGACCTCGAACCCGCGCAGGAGCCGCTGGAGCCGCCCCAGGCGCCGGACTGGGCCACCCGGGCGACCCGGCACCGGTTCCTCGAGGACCCCTCCTACCGGGCCCGGTTCGGCGAGGGGGAGACGCCGGCCTTCGACACCACCGACAGCGGGTGGCCGATCCTGCCGGCCGCGGCGTCCCCCGGACCGGTGGCGCCGGTCTCCCCCGCCGTACCGGCGACCGTGATCGTCGAGGGCACGTTCATCGAGGAGCCGCCTCCGCTGCCGCCCGCGCCGGTGGAGTCCGCGCTGCCGCCCGCGCAGCAGACCGAGTCCACGCGGCCGGTGGAGCCCGTCCGGGCGACCGCGCCCGCCCAGGCGAAGCCGCCGCTCGAAGGCGCCGGCGGCCTCACCATCACCCCGCGCCGGGGCGCACTCCGCACCGAGCCGCCGCGCACCGGCATCCCGCACACCCGCCAGACCCGGCGGCCGCTGGCCGGCCTCACCGCCCTGCTGCTGCTCGCCATCGTGTCGGCGTTCTTCGGCTGGGTGACGGCCGAACCGTTCTGGCTGGCCGTCGGCCACTCCGAACGCGGCACCGCCACCGTCAGCCGCTGCACCGGGGACGGGCTCACCCGCCGGTGCGAGGGGACGTTCAGCGTCGACGGCAGGCTCAGCCGGGTCGCCGTGCCGATCCTGGGCGACGCGCCGGCGCCGGGGCGTTCGGCCGCCGCGCGGATGACCTCCACCCGAGGCGACCGCGTGTACGTCGGCACGAGCAGCCGCGAACAGGCGGGCGTCGGCGTCGGGCTGCTCGTGCTGTGCGGGCTGGGGATCGCGTGGGCCACCGGAGGGCTGCGCCTCGCCGGCCGGCGGGCCCGGACGGCCGCGGTGGCGTTCAGCCTCGCCGGGCCGCTGCTCCTGTTCGCCCTGATGCTCGCCGCCACCTACTGACGGGCGCCCGACCCCGGACGGGAGCGGATCACGGCGTCGTAGACCTCGCGCTTCGGAACGCCGTGCGCGACGGCCACCGCCGCGATGGCGGCCTTGCGGGCGGTGCCGCCGGACTCCAGCGCGGCGACGGCCACGGCCAGCCCCTCGTCGGTGGGGCGTTCGGCCGGCGCCGCCGGTGCACCGCCCACGACGAGCGTGATCTCGCCGCGCGGCGGGTCGTCCGCCACGGAGGCCACCAGCTCCGCGAGGGTGCCCCGGCGCACCTCCTCGAACGTCTTCGTCAGCTCGCGCGCCAGCGCCGCCGGGCGTTCGGGGCCGAAAATTTCAGCCAGATCCGTGATCGTGCCGGCGATGCGGTGCGGCGCCTCGAAGAAGACGAGCGTGCGCCGTTCGTCGGCCAGTTCGCGCAGGACGGCGCGGCGCTCACCGGGCTTGCGGGGCGGGAATCCCTCGAAGCAGAAGCGGTCGCAGGGCAGGCCGCTCAGCGCCAACGCCGTCGTCACCGCGCTCGGCCCCGGCACCGCCGTCACCGGAACGCCCGCGTCCACCGCCGCACGGACCAGCCGGAATCCCGGATCCGACACCGACGGCATCCCCCCGTCGGTGATCACGGCAACCGTGCGGCCGGCGCGCAGTTCGTCGAGCAGCTCCGGTGTGCGCCGTTCCTCGTTCCCCTCGAAGAAGCTGACCGAACGGGCGACCGTGACGTCCAGGTCGGCGGCGAGTCGCGCGAGCCTGCGGGTGTCCTCGGCGGCGACCGTGTCGGCCTCGGCAAGGGCGCGCGCTACCCGCGGCGACACGTCGGCCGGATTCCCCAGCGGGGCACCCAACAGGATCAACGGCACCGGACACTCCCTTCTGCGGCGGTGGAGGCACCACCACCGAACGGCCCCAGCAGCCTACGATCGCGGGGTGAGCACCGAGCCCGCAGTCGCGGTGATCGACCTGTCCAAGGAGACCCAACCGTCTCCGGTACCGCCGCCCCCACCCCCGCCCGGGATCACCGAGGAGGTGCGGCAACGGCTCGCCGTCGTCGGCAGCGACGCGATGTCCTGGTGGGCGACCGGCTTCGTCGTCTTCATCACCGCACTGCTGCGCCTGGTCAACCTCGGCCGCCCGCCGCAGATCATCTTCGACGAGACGTACTACGCCACCGAGGGCCAGGAACTTCTGGCGCACGGGGTGGAGTGGCGGCCGGAGAGCAACACCGGCGACTTCGTGGTGCACCCGCCGCTCGGCAAGTGGCTCATCGCGCTCGGCGAATGGGCGTTCCGCGACGGCGGGCAGTACACCGCGTTCGGGTGGCGGATCTCGGCCGCGATCGCCGGCATCATCTCGGTGCTGATCGTCACCCGGATCACCCGGCGGCTGTTCCGCTCGACCGTGCTCGGCTGCGTCGCCGGGCTGCTGATCGCGCTGGACGGGCTGCACTTCGTGCTCTCCCGGGCGGCGCTGCTGGACATCTTCCTGACGGTGTTCGTGGTGGCGGCGTTCGGCTGCGTCGTGATGGACCGCGACCAGCGCCGCGTGCGGGTGCTGCGGGCGTTGGAGTCCGGGGCGAAGCCGGGCTTCCAGATCCGCTGGTGGCTGCTCCTCGGCGGGCTCATGCTCGGCTGTGCCGCCTCGGTCAAGCAGAGCGGGGCGTTCTTCGTCCCGGCGATCTTCCTCATCGTGCTCATCTGGGAGATCGGGCTGCGGCGCACCATTTCCTCGTCGGCCCCGTGGCTGCACGCCGCCCGCGGCGTCGCCGGGTGGCTCGGCGGGTTCACCCTCATCGGGTTCGTGGCGTACATCGCCAGCTGGGCGGGCTGGTTCGCCACGGACACCGGCTACAACCGGCACTGGCTCGCGGCGCAGGGCAAGTCCGAGCCGCCGATCATCGGCGCGCTGATCAACCTGTGGGAGTACCACAAGGCGGCGTACGGGTTCCACCGCGGGCTCAGCTCGCACCACGACTACCAGTCCTGGCCGTGGCAGTGGCTGCTGATGGGCCGGCCGGTGGCGTTCTACTGGGAGACCAACCAGCCCTGCGGCGCGGAGAAGTGCGCGGCCGAGGTGCTCCTGCTCGGGACGCCGATCCTGTGGTGGTCGTTCATCCCGGCGCTGGCCGGGCTGCTGTGGTTCGGCATCGCGCAGCGGGACCGGCGCGCCGCCGGCATCGGGATCATGATCGCGGCGGGGCTGCTGCCCTGGTTCTGGTACCACTACGACGGCGGACGCACGATGTTCGTCTTCTACGCGCTGCCGGCCGAGCCGTTCCTGGTGATGGCGGTCGTCTACGTGCTCGGCGCGATCATGGGGCCGGCGCCCCTGGCCACCGGCGACGGGTTGGGGATCGGCCGGATCAACAGCAACGTCTTCTTCGAGAGACGCGGCATCGGCGCCCTGGCCATCGGCGCGTACGTGCTGCTCGTCGCGGCCTGTTTCGCGTACTTCTATCCGATCTACGTGGGCGAGTCGATCCCGTACGAGGACTGGTGGGCGCGCATGTGGCTCGGGACGCGCTGGGTCTAGCCCGTTCGGGCACGGCGTGGCGTCTTACGGAAAGCCCTGCGTGCGGTTAGGGTCCCGCGATGGCCGGCACACTGTCCCGATACGCCGTCGAGGCCGCCGAGCTTGAGGCGGCCGCCGCTTCGAGCGGGTCCGACGCACCACAGTTGCTCGTCGAGGCCGCGCACCAGTGGCGCCTCGCCGGCGACTCCGAACGTTCCCAGGGCCTCCTCGGCACCGTGATCGCCGGCGGCGGCGAGATGGGCTGCTACGCGCGGGCCGAGCTGGCCGGGCTGCTGTTCGACGCCGGTGCGCGCGACGCGGCGTTCGCCGAGCTGGCGCTGCTCGCCGACGACCCGCAGTGCGGCGACGGGCCGAGCCGGGTGGTGGCGGAGCTGCTCACCGATCAGGGCGCGCTGACCGCCGCGGTGCCGTGGTACGACCGGGTGGTGACGACCGGTGACCCGATCCTCGAGGTCAACCGCAGCCGGGTCCGCAAGCGCCTGGGCCTCGCCGACCCGGAGTAGGTCAACCCAGGGCCGCGCGGATCGCCGTCGCGAGCGACTCCTCCGTCGCCGCGTCCAGTCCCGCCATTGTCCGGGGGAACGTCTCACCCAGGTCGATCAGCACGTCGAGCACCACCTCGCCGGCGAGATCCCCCGCGGGGCCGACCTTCGAACGGGCGCTCGCGATGCGCGGGGCGTTGACCATCGACACCGCGATCCGGCGCAGTTCGTCCGCCGTCAGCGGCACCGACGGGTCCCACGCCCGGCCGGCGTCGAAGCGGCGTTCGTCGAACTCGGCGATCTTGCGCTTGACCGCCGGCCGGCCCTCGGGCGGCAGCGCGGCGTCGGGCCGCACCACCACGCCCTCGGCCAGGTTGCCGTCGATCGGCGGCAGGCCGAGCAGGCCCGGCACCCGGGTCGGATATCTGACCGGTACGGCGTCCACCTCGGACTGCCGCCCACGGGCCAGCAACGGTACGGAGTCCAGCCCCGCCGCCGCCGCGACCCGCGCCACCTCGGCGTACGGCAGGTAAGCACCGCCGTCGACCAGCACGTCGAAGAGCGCGAACCTGATCTCCGGCGCGTACCAGATCCCGGTCTGCACGGGTGCGGCTCCGGGCACCGGCGGCACGTCGGGGTGCGGATAGTGCCCGCCGTACAGCTCGCCGTAGAGCCGCACGGCGGCGTTGCCCGTCTCCCCGTGGGCGAACCGCGCCGCCGCGCCGAAGCGGAGCGCAGCAGCTGCCACCCGAAGAACGGCTCCTCGGCGGCGAGCCACGCCCGGCGCTTGCCGACGCGCAGTTGGCGGCCGTCGAACGCGATCACCAGCTGCGCGCCGTGGATCTTCTCCGTGGCCACCCAGGTGCCACCCACGCGGCGGCCGGCCGGGTCGGCCACGAGCGGGATCTTCGGGTATGCGACGTGCTCCACATCGGGCAGGCTGCCGCCCGGATGTCAATAGCGCCACCGGATTAGCCGCATCGGGCCGTGGCACAGCGTGAGTACAGTGATGAAGATCGAGTCCGAAGTGGAGGGTCCGCGTGGTGCAGTCGCAGTCGATGGGCCGCGTCTCGCTGGAGCGCCAGTTCCGGATGTACCGCTTCTACGACGAGCACGGCGCGCTGCTCTACGTGGGCATCACGGGGCGTCGGCCGTTCCGCCGGCTGATGGAGCACGTGTGCGACAAGCCGTGGGCGCCGGAGATGGCGCGCTGGGAGGTGGACCCCGGCGTCTGGACCACCGAGGAAGAGGTGCTGGTCGTCGAGCGGCACACGATCCGTTCCGAACGCCCGCGCTACAACGTCCGCCACAACGAGTCCAACCCGGATCGCGTGTGGGCGCCGCCGGTCCAGCGCGGGGCACCGCCGCAGCAGCAGCGCGGCGGGTGGTCCGGCCGGCGGCCGATGGGTCGGGTGCCGTCGCGTCGCACGCCGTACCGGCGGCTGCCCTGGTACACGCGCATGGCGCGGACGCTGACGTTCCGGGTGTCGGTGCTGTGGCTGGTGCTGGCCGGCGTCTTCGGGGCCGGCGCCTGGTACGCCGCGGATCTGTTGGCAGCAAAGGGCTTCACGCCGGATCTGCCGGTCACCTCGACCGCCGGCGTGGGGGCCGTCGTCGCCACCGCCGTCGTCGTGCGCTGGTGGAAGCGCATCAAGCGGGCGCTCAAGAGGCGACGCTAGGGTTCCGCCCTCCGGTCCTTACTGCTCGGCCGGACGTTCCTATGTGACGCTCAGCTACTCGTTGATGTCTCATAGTCGTGCCACACTTCCCTCTGCCCGACACCGGCCGAGTGTGCCGGGCGAGAGGAGCCCCAGGTGCGCAGCACGACCGCCATCCGTTCCGGCGCCGACCTTCGCCGCTACTTCGCCGCCTCCCCCGGGCAGGCCGAACTGGTGGGCATCGAGTCGGAGTACGGACTGGTCGACCCGCTGACCGGGCGCTCGGTGCCGTACCCGACCGCGGAGGAGTTCCTGCGCGCCCTGCTCGTGGCGTTCCCCCGGAGCAAGCCGGTCCACGAACGGCATCTGCTGGTCGGCGTGCGTCTCGCCGACGGCGCCGAATTTTCCCTCGAAACCGGCTGCGGCCTGGAGTACTCCTCGGCGCCGCGGTCCTCGGTCGCCGGCGCGGTCGACGACACCCTTCGGGACATGACGGCCGCGGCCCGGGTCGGCGCGGAGTGCGGGATCGCGCTGCTCTCCGGGGGCATGCTGCCGTTCACGCCGCCGACCGACGTGCCGTGGCTGCCCAAGCAGCGGGTCGGGGTCATGCGGGACTACTTCGCCGGCCTCGGCGACGACGGCTCCGGGGCGGCCGGGGTGATGGCGCTCACGCTCTCCACCCAGACGTCGCTGGACTACGTCTCCGAGACCGACCTCGAGGAGAAGATGCGGCTGCACGTGGCGGCCGGGCCGATCGCCGCCGCGCTCTTCGTGAACTCGCCGCTCGAAGGCGGCCGGGCGACGGGTGCGCTGTCGCGGCGGATGCAGCTGTGGCGCAAGTTCGACCCGCGGCGGTGCGGGGTGCTGGGCTTCGCCGCCGACGACTCCCCCGCGCTCAACGGGCTGGTCGAGTGGGCCATGGCGCTGCCGATGATCTACCGGCGGGAGGGCGACGCGCACGTGGCCGCGCCGGCCCGGCCGTTCGCGTCGCTGGTCGAGCACGGGTTCGACGACGGGACCCGGCCCACGTTCGACGACTGGGAACTGCACCTGAGCCAGGTCTGGCCGCACGTGCGGGTCCGGCGCACCCTCGAACTGCGCGCGCCGGACGGGCTGATGTGGCCGCACTTCGGCGCGGTGCCGGCGTTCTGGGTGGGGCTCACGTACGACCCGGGGATCCGCCGGGAGGCGCTGGACCTGCTCGCCGGTGTGCGGGCCGACGAGTTGGAGCAGCTCACCGACGCCGTCGCGCTCGACGGGCTGCGCGTGACGGAGCCGCTGGCGGTGCGTTCGTACGCGGCCCGCCTCCTCGAACTGGCACACGCCGGCCTCGCCGCCCGGGTCGCGCGGGGCGTCGAGCCGGAGCGGGTGTTGGGCCTGCTGGAGCCGCTGGACGAGGTGGTCGAGAGCGGCGTCACGTTCGCCGAACGGACGCTCGCGCGCTGGTCGACGGAGTTCGAGGGGCGGCCGGAGCGGTACGTGGCCGCCTACCGCGTGCCGGACACACCCGGCGCCTAGCCGATCAACCTGTGTCCTGGCAGAGTTGGGGACGTGAGCAAAAGCTGTTCCCATCTCGACGTAGCCGACCCGGCCGCCGTCCCCTCGGGCGACGGGTGCGAGGAATGCCTGAAGGCCGGCGGCAGGTGGGTACACCTGCGCATGTGCCGCACCTGCGGACACATCGGCTGTTGCGACTCCTCGCCGGGCAAGCACGCCACCGCGCACAGCCACTCGGACGGGCACCCGCTGGTGTCGTCGTTCGAGCCGGGTGAGCAGTGGTGGTGGTGCTACACCGACGAGGTCGTGTTCACCGTTCCCGACCAGCAGAGTTTCGCGCACAGCTGATGGACGAAGCGGACGCCAAGCCCATCCTGCTGACCGTCGACGACGACCCGGCGGTCTCCCGGGCGGTGGCGCGCGACCTGCGCCGCCGCTACGGCAAGGCCAACCGGATCGTGCGCGCGACCTCCGGTGCCGACGCCCTGGAGGCGTTGCGCGAGGTGAAGCTGCGCGGCGGCCGGGTGTCCGTGCTGCTGGCGGACTACCGGATGCCGGGCATGAGCGGGATCGAGTTCCTCGAAGCGGCGATGGACCTCTTCCCGAAGGCGCGCCGGGCGCTGCTCACGGCGTACGCCGACACCGACGCGGCCATCGCGGCGATCAACGTGGTGGACGTCGACCACTATCTCCTCAAGCCGTGGGAGCCACCGGAGGAGAAGCTCTATCCGGTCATCGACGCGATGCTCCAGGCCTACGCCGACGAGCCGGACGTCGAGGTGATCGAGACGAAGGTGATCGGGCACCGATGGTCGGCGCCGTCGTTCGAGACGCGCGACTTCCTGGCCCGTAACGCCGTTCCGTACCGCTGGTACGCCGTCGACGAGC
Source organism: Virgisporangium aliadipatigenens (assembly GCF_016863615.1). GTDB lineage: Bacteria > Actinomycetota > Actinomycetes > Mycobacteriales > Micromonosporaceae > Virgisporangium > Virgisporangium aliadipatigenens. Next base: position 15,147 of record NZ_BOPF01000021.1, read on the forward strand.
CGGAGGCGGCGCGGCTGCTCCAGGCGGCCCAGGTCGCGGCCGACACGCTGCCGGTCGTGATCACTCCGGACGGTTCCGCGATGATCGCCCCCTCGACCAAGGCACTCGCCGACGCGGTCGGGATGTCGACCGTGCCGGCGACGGACTTCTACGACCTGGTCGTGGTCGGCGGCGGGCCCGCCGGGCTCGGGGCCGCGGTCTACGGGGCGTCCGAGGGCCTGCGGACCCTTCTGGTCGAACGCCGTGCGACCGGCGGCCAGGCCGGCCAGAGCTCCCGGATCGAAAACTATCTGGGCTTCCCCGACGGGGTCTCCGGTGCCCAGTTGACCGACCGCGCGCGGCGGCAGGCGACCCGCTTCGGGGCGGAGATCCTGACCGCCCGCGACGTCACCGGGCTGGAGGTGCGCGGCTCCTCCCGGGTGGTGACCTTCGGCGACGGGTCGCACGTGGCGGCGCACTCCGTGATCATCGCCACCGGGGTCTCCTACCGGGACCTCGACGCACCGGGCACCGATGACCTCAACGGCCGCGGCGTCTACTACGGCTCGGCGGCGACGCAGGCGGCCGAGTGCACCAGCCGCGACGTGTACATCGTCGGCGGCGCCAACTCGGCGGGCCAGGCGGCGGTCTTCTTCGCGCGGACGGCGAAGTCGGTGACGCTCGTGGTGCGCGGCCCGTCGCTGGAGGCGAGCATGTCGCACTACCTGATCGAGCAGATCAGCGGCATCGAGAACATCTCGGTGCGCACCTGCACCGTCGTCGAACAGGCGCACGGCGACGGCCACCTCGAAGGGCTGACGCTGCGGCACACCGCCTCCGGCGAAACGCAGTCGGTGGACTGCTCGCACCTGTTCATCTTCATCGGGGCGCAGCCGCGCACCGAGTGGCTCGACGGCATCCTCCAGCGCGACCCGCGCGGGTTTCTGCTGACCGGGCCGGACCTGCTGGTCGACCGGCAGCGGCCGAGGGGCTGGCCGGCCGACCGGGACCCGTGGCCGCTGGAGGCGAGCGTGCCGGGTGTCTTCGTCGCGGGCGACGTCCGCGCCGAGTCGGTCAAGCGGGTCGCCTCCGCCGTGGGTGAGGGCGCGATGGCCGTGACCCTGGTGCACCGGTATCTGGGGGCGTCATAACCATGGGAGTCATGGACAGGGTCGGGACGCTGGAGCCCGACGACCTGCGCAAGCTGTTCCTCTTCGAGAAGCTGTCGGAGGAGCAGCTGGCGTGGCTGTCGGAGCACGGCTGGGTGGCCGAGGCGGAGGCGGGCGAGTTCCTGCTGCGCGAGGGTGAGCCGGTCGAGGTCTTCGTCGTCCTGCTGAGCGGCACGATGGCGATGAGCCGCCGGGTCGGGCAGGACGACGTGGAGACCATCCGCACCGACCAGGTCGGCGTGTACGCCGGCGCGACCCAGTCGTACCTCGACTCCTCGGACCGGCAGACCTACACGGCGACGGTGCGCACGGTCAGCCCGGTGCGGGTCTTCGCGCTCACCGACGACGACTTCGCGTGGGCGATGCGCACCTGGTTCCCCATGGCGATCCACCTGCTCGACGGCCTGATGATGGGCATGCGCCGGGGACAGGAGATCATCGGCCAGCGTCAGCACCTGCTGGCGCTCGGCGCCCTGTCGGCGGGCCTGACCCACGAGCTCAACAACCCGGCGGCCGCCGCCGTGCGCGCCACGTCGGAGCTGCGCGGCCGGGTGGCCGGGATGCGTTCGAAGCTCTCCATGATGGCGCACAAGGAGATCGAGCCGGTCCTCCTGGAGATGCTCGTCGAACTGCAGGAGGAGGCGATCGGTGGGGTCGCCGACGCGCCCACCCTGTCGGCCGTTCAGGAGTCCGAACGCGAGGACGAGATCGGGGACTGGCTGGAGGAACACGGCGTCGAGGACGGCTGGGATCTGGCGCCGATCTTCGTCAACGCCGGCACCACGACCGAGTTCCTCGACAAGATCGCCGATCGGGCCCCCGAGGACCTGCTCGAACTGGCGGTCCGCTGGGTGTCGTACTGCCTGGAGACCGAGCTGCTGATCAACGAGATCACGGACTCGGTGACCCGCATGTCGACCCTGGTGTCGGCCGCCAAGCAGTACTCGCACATGGATCGCGCGCCGTTCGAGCGGGCCGACATCCACCTGGGGCTGAAGAGCACCATGATCATGCTGAGCGGCAAGCTGCAGGGCATCGAGGTGGTGAAGGACTTCGACCGAACGCTTCCGCCGGTGCCGGTGTACGCGGGCGAGCTCAACCAGGTGTGGACCAACCTGATCGACAACGCCGTTCAGGCGATGAACGGCAGCGGCACGCTCACCGTGCGCACCTACGAGGAGAACGGCAACGCGCGGGTGGAGATCGGCGACACCGGCCCGGGGATCCCGCCGGAGCTGCGTCAGCGCATCTTCGAGCCGTTCTTCACGACGAAGCCGGTCGGCCAGGGCACCGGGCTCGGGCTGGACGTGGCGTACCGCATCGTGGTGGGGCGCCACGGCGGGAGCCTGACGGTGGAGTCCGAGCCGGGCAACACGCGGTTCATCGTGTGCCTGCCGCTGACCGAACGTCCCGCCGAGGCCGCTGTCTAGGCCACTGTCGGGATCCGTAGAAACTTACAAGCAGTCTTGCTCGTAAGTTGTGTCGCGTGGGACCGTTCGGTCATGTTGACCGGCACCGATCCCACCGCGCGCACGGTGGATCAGATCCTGTCCGAGATGATGACCCCCGCCGGCCGGGCCCGGATCGGCGATCTCTACGCGGAGTTGCACACCCTCGGGGAGTTGCACCGCACCCGCCTGATGGGCCGGCTCGTGACCGGCTACCGCGCCGCCGACGCCGTGCTGCGCAACACCGCCGCCGGCCGCAACCGTCCCGACGGCAGGCCGATCTTCAAGGACGCCGACCAGCACTCGTCGCGCCGCCTGGTCAACCGCACGATGCTGATGGCCGACCCGCCCGACCACTCCCGCCTGAGGCGCCTGGTCAGCAAGGCGTTCACCATGCGGGCGGTGGCGGGTCTGGAGCCGACGATCCGCGAGCTCCTCGACGCCCTCCTGGACGACCTCGCCGCGCGCGCCGCCGACGGCGAGACCGTCGACCTCATGTCCGGCCTCGCGTTCCGCCTGCCGGTCGCGGTCATCGGGCGGCTGCTCGGTGTACCGGCCGCCGAGCAGCCCGGGTTCCAGCAGATGGTGCGCGACCTCAACGCCGTCTTCGACCCGGACATCGCCAACGGCGACATGACCGACGCCGACCTGGCGGCGGACACCCTGGAGGCCTACTTCGCGGAACTCATCCGCGAACGCCGCACCCACCCGCGCGAGGACCTCACGTCGGCCCTGATCGCGGCGCGGGACGACGACGACCGGCTCAGCGAGGACGAACTCGTGGCGATGCTGGTGCAGCTCTTCACCGCCGGCTTCGAGACGACCACCAACCTCATCGGCAACGGCATGCTGGCCCTGCTGGAACATCCGGACCAGCTCGCCAGGCTGCGCGCCGACCCGTCGATGATGCCGTCCGCCGTCGAGGAACTGCTGCGCTACGACTCGCCGGTACAGGCCAGCGGGCGGGTCAGCCGGGCGGACTTCACGCTCCCGGACGGCACGGTCGTCCCGGAGAACCGGTTCCTGCTCGTCATGCTCGGGGCGGCCAACCACGACCCGCGCGTGTTCAGTCAGCCGCACCGGTTGATCCTCGACCGCGCCGAGGCGACGCCGCTGAGCTTCGGCAACGGCATCCACTTCTGCCTCGGTGCCGGGCTGGCCCGGGTGGAGGCGCGCATGGTCTTCACCGAGCTGCTGCGCCGGTTCCCCTCGATCGAACTGGCCGGGACGCCACAGCGGACGCCCTACCTCACGATCTGGGGCCTGAACCGCCTGCCGCTGCGGCTGCGCTGAGCGGCTCGACCAGCAGCGCGCGGATCATCCGTTCCAGGACTGCGCGCTGCCGGTCGAACGCCGCGTCCGGCTGCACGGTCCGCAGCAGCGCGGCGCCGTGGACGGCGTTGAGCACGAGGCCGATCACTTCGCGGTAGTCGGGGTGCTCCGCCAGCTCCGAGCCGAACAGCTCGTTGAGCAGGCTGCGGTTGAGGCGGCGCAGGTCGCGCTCGAACGGGATCAGCGCCTCCCGCAGCGCGGTGTCGGTGCGCGCCGCCGCGAGCAGTTCGACGCCGGCCTGGAACAACCGCCCGGAGAACTGCGACAGCAGCAGGTCCAGCACGGCGGCCGTGCGGTCGACCCCGGACGGGAACTGCGCCGCGGCGGCCCGCAGCTCCGCCGCCCGCAGCGCCGCGAGGTGCTCGATCGCCGCGACGACCAACGCCTGCCGGGTCGGGTACTGGTGCAGTTGCGCACCCCGCGAGACACCCGCCCGGTCGGCCACGCGGCCGGTCGACAGCCGGAAGTAGCCGTCCTCCACCAGGCAGTCGATCGTGGCTTCGAGCACCAGATGCTTGGTCGCTGCCCGGCGCTCACCCTGGGTCCGGCGCCGGGGAGCGCCCGCTTTCGCCTCAGGCATACCGCACGGTACCGCTGCCCGGGCGGCCAGCGGCAGGGCCGCTCACAACAGCTTGAAGTCCTGGTACTCGAACCCGGGCGCCACCACGCAGCTCACCAGCACCGGCTCGCCCCCGGCCGGAACGGCCGACTGCCACACGCCGCCGGGGATGCGCACCTGCGGCTGCTGGCCGTCGCCGACGTCGTTGCCGAGCACCACGACCTCCGCGTCGCCCGGGGTCTCCCCGTCGCCGCCGAGGCGCAGCTCAAGCGGCCCGCCCTCGTGCCAGAACCACAGTTCGTCGGAGCGCACCGTGTGCCAGCGGGACTCCTCGCCGGGATTCAGGAGGAAGTAGATGGCGGTGGCCGCGCGCCGGGGGCCGTCGTAGCCCTCGGGCTCGAACTCCACGGCGGAGCGCCAGGTCTCCCGGAACCAGCCGCCCTCGGGGTGAGGGGCCAGATCGAGCCGTTCTGCAAGGGGTGGTCGCGTCACCGGCGTCACGATATCGGGTGGCGGCGAGGGTTGGCGAAAGGGGTGGGTCCGTCCTAGGGTGTCCGTTAGAGACCGGCGTCTTCCCCCGTGGACGCCGGTCTCTCTGTTTCTGGATTTCTGTCCGGTTCTCATGCACGCCTCCCATACGTCGAACCGCCCGCCACGTGACCCCGTGGCGGGCGGTTCGCTGTTCCTTACCCCCTCTTGCCCCAAACTCCCTTCTTGACGCTGTGACTGTCACCCCTTGTGTACTGAACCCCAGAGTTACTGGACGATGATCCGGACGGAGTCGAAGGCGGGCGTCTGCCGGGCCAGCTCCATCAGCGGGATGCGGTGCGAGCCGTCACCGGCCCAGGCGGAGCACTGCGCGATACCGCGCGACGGCATACCGGTGACCGTGATGGTGATGACGTCGGGCTCCCGGCCGCCGCCGCCGTCCTCGGTCGCCACGAAGAACGCCGGGTCCGCGCCCGCCTCAGGGGCGGCGTTGGTGTTCGCGAGCATCCGGCAGGCGGTGTGGAAGTGGCCGCGGGTCAGGCCCTGCGCGTTGAGGAAGCCGCTCTCCTTGTAGTAGCCACCGGCGGCGGCACCGAGGAACCGGTCACGCACGAGGTTGCGGGTGCTGACCTTGATCTGGAACGACTGGCCGACGTTCACCGTGCGCGGCGAGTCGGTGATCAGCAGCGACGGGTTGGTGTCCCGGGGGCCGACCTCGCCCATCTCGGTGGCGACGCACTTGTTGCCGGCCTGGAAGCCGTCGTGAATCGGGAGCTTGCTGACGCCCTCACACTGGTCGCCGAGGATTTGCAGCGGCGGCGCGGCCGAGGAGCTGGCGCCGGCGCTCGCACCCGTGCTCGCGCCGGTACCCGGGGACGGGGTGCAGGGGCGGCCGCGGTTGTCGGTCCAACGGGTGCCGCCGGCACGCCCGTCGTCGGCGTAGTTGCGGACGCGACGGCCGTTCTGTACGCCGCCGTCCTGCGAGCCGTCGGCGGCGGTCGATGCGCTGGCCCTGCCGGAGGTGCTGGGCGCCGGCGGGTTGCTCGGCTTACAGGTGCTCTGGTTGCCCCGGTTCTGGTTGCCCCACCTGCGGGAACTCGCGTTCGACACCTGCGTGACCGTGACGACTGCGGCGAACGTGATGACTGCTGCGAGCACTGCCATCATGCGGGTGCTCGGGCGACGCCGTTGCGGCGTGCTTTCATCGGGCGAGCTGCGGCGTGGTGCCGGCCTCTCCAGCATGGCGGGGACCCTTCTTTTTCATTTCGGTTGCCGGACCGTCCTGTGGGCCATCCGGGCCGGCGGTTTAAAACCTTGATGCCAACGTATTCGAAACTAGGTTCGCCCAATTGGGGAGTCAAGCCGACGAGTAATTGATAAGCAAGCCTGGCGACGCACCTAAAGTGGACTTATATATTGGCTCGCGGGCAGGGCGAAGCCCCGGCAACGGAGCGCCGCCGGGGCGTGTGAACTGCCGTTCTACCTGCTCAGCGTGCAGGTGTTAATGCGTGCGGTATTCAGTTCTCCGATTCGCCGGAGCCGGCCTTGACCAGCTCCCGCCCCCTCGTCGGCGCGGGCTTCGCGATGGTCACGCGCGCGGGCTCGACAGCGGGCTTTGCACGCTTCTGGCGGAGCACGCCAAATGCGGTTACTGCTGCGATGAACACCAATGCGCCATACAACCACCACCGACCGCTGTCGCTTTCTTTCGCGGGCGCGGGTGCGGCATCGGTCGCCGCTTCCGGTTGGGCGATCGCCGGGTTGACGGCGAGGCTCAGCGCGGGCTTGTCGCCACCGTCGGCCCACCGCACGGTCGAACCGTCGGCGTGCGTCTCGACGACGGCGAACGTCATCGTCGACACGAGCGGGATCGGCCCCATGGAGAGCGTCAGCTTCAGGGTGCCGCCCGGAGCGAGTGCGGCGCCCTCGAAGGCGCTCCACGTCACCGTAGTGACCACCTCTTTGATGGGCAGCGGACCGTGCAGACCCGGAATGGGCTGGTCGATGGGGCGCATCGCGATGGCGGGCGCCCATCCGTCGACCGACAGCGGGAAGACCTCGGCGATCGGATTGGCCTCGGGGATGAGGATCTGAACCGAATTGATCGGCGACGTCGGGTGCTCGTTGGTGATCGTGAAGGTGAGCTTGGCCGCGTCCCCCTGCACCGGGGTGTCGCCGCCCACCGTCACCTGGGTCGGCAGCGGTGCGGCCGTCGCGGGTGTCGCCGCGAGGCCCAGGCACAGCAGGCCCAGACCGACCAGACCGATCGTCCTGACCCCGTTTCGCGCAAACCTCATACAGATAACTCGCATCCGAGGGGCGTCCGGTTCCACCGCCTGAAAATTTCTTGCGAGATTGTCCGTACGCCACGGTTCGGATGCGGTGTGTGATCGTTGAGCCCCCTGGGACTGTGATCTACTCGCGCTCCGTGAGGGGCGCCGCATCCCGCTTCCGACGGGGATGGAAATCTTAACGTCGTCGGTGGCGAACCCGCCGGCCGTCCACCCCGGTCCGAGGAGTCGTAGAGATGCAGCCAGGCACCACCGAGCCAGGCGCCCCGCAGCAGGACGCCGACACCACCGAGGGCACGACCTTCGCCGACCTGCGGCTACGGCCGGAACTGCTCAAGGCCCTCGTCGACCTCGGCTACGAGGAGCCCACCCCGATCCAGAGCGGCGCCATCCCGCCGTTGCTCGCCGGGCACGACCTCCTGGGTCAGGCGGCGACGGGCACGGGCAAGACGGCCGCGTTCTCCCTGCCGATCCTGGAACGCCTCGCCGACGACGCGAACCGCCCCGGCGACCCCGGCGCGCTGGTGCTGGTGCCGACGCGTGAGCTGGCCGTGCAGGTGTCGGAGGCGCTGCACCGCTACGGCCGCGACCTCGGCGCCCGCGTGCTGCCGATCTACGGCGGCCAGCCGATCGGACGTCAGTTGCGCGCGCTCGACCAGGGCGTCGACGTGGTGGTGGCGACGCCGGGGCGCGCGCTCGACCACATCGGCCGGGAGACGCTGCGGCTCGGTTCGCTGAAGATGGTGGTGCTGGACGAGGCCGACGAGATGCTCGACATGGGCTTCGCCGAGGACATCGAGGCGATCCTGGAGCAGGCCCCGGCCGACCGGCAGACGGTGCTCTTCTCCGCCACCATGCCGTCCCGGATCGAGGGCATCGCCAAGCGGCACCTCACCGACCCGGTGCGCATCCAGATGGGACGCCGGTCGGCCGAGGCCGGTGCGCCTCCCCTGGTGCGACAGATGGCCTATGTCGTTCCCCGGTCGTACAAGCCGCAGGCGCTCGGACGCGTGCTGGACGTCGAGAGCCCGACCGCGGCGATCGTCTTCTGCCGGACCCGCGAGGAGGTCGACCAGCTCACCCAGACGCTGAACGGCCGCGGCTACCGCGCCGAGGCGCTGCACGGCGGTATGGACCAGCAGCAGCGCGACCGGGTGATGGGGCGGCTGCGCGCCGGCGCGGCCGACCTGCTGGTGGCGACCGACGTGGCGGCGCGCGGGCTCGACATCGAGCAGCTCACGCACGTGGTCAACTACGACGTGCCGTCGGCGCCGGAGTCCTACGTGCACCGCATCGGCCGGGTCGGCCGGGCCGGCCGCGAGGGCGTGGCGATCACCCTGGCCGAGCCGCGTGAGCACCGGATGCTCAAGACCATCGAGCGGATGACGAAGCAGCGGATCACGGTCGAGAAGGTGCCGACCGTCGCCGACCTGCGGGCCCGCCGGCTGGAGATGACGCGGGCGGCGCTGCAGGAGAGCCTGATGGAGGACGACCTGGAGCGCTACCGGGTCGTGGTCGAGTCGCTCGCGGACGAGTTCGACGTCATGGAGATCGCGTTGGCGGCGGTGAAGCTGGCCTACGAGTCCAGCGGCGCGGCGGCCGACGAGGAGCAGGAGATCCCGGAGGTGGCGCTGCGCGCCGCGGGGCCGTCGCGGCGGGACGGCGAGCGCCCGGAGCGCCGCGGCAACCGTCCGCCGGCCGGCCGGATGACCCGCATCTTCGTGGGCGTGGGGCGCAGTGCCGGCATCCGTCCGCAGGATCTGGTGGGCGCGATCGCCGGCGAGTCCGGGCTGAACGGCCGGGACATCGGCGCGATCGAGATCGCCGACCGGTTCTCGCTGGTGGAGATCCCGCAGGCGGCGGCCGACGAGGTGATCACCGCGCTCCGGGGGGCGACGATCAAGGGCCGGAAGGCGACGGTTCGGCGCGAGCGGCGCGAAGCTCGCTGAAAGGCGCCCAAACCAGGCGAACGGCGATCCGGGCGACTCCTAACACATGCTTTCTCTCTGGTCGTGCTTCGCCACGCCGTCCTGAGGGCTTCTGTCGAGAAGCAACCGATCAGCAACCGAACGTGACCGCAATCTGCACTCTCCGTGGGCAAGAGTTCACCCTGTCAGCCGGTCCGCCACCACGGCGAACCGAACGAAGGGGGAACGATGACCGCTCACGCCGCCACGGACACCATGACCGCCCCCTCGGCCCGGGAGCAGGACGAACTCGTCCGCACCCACCTTCCGCTGGTTGGGCACCTGGTCCGTGAGGTGCTGAACCGGCTGCCCTCGCACGTCAACCGCGAGGACCTCGTGTCCGCCGGTATGGCCGCCCTGGCCGCCGCGGCGCGGAGCTTCGACCCGAAACGGGGCACCCCGTTCGGCGGCTTCGCGACGCTGCGCATCCGTGGCGCCCTGCTGGACGAGCTGCGTGGCCTGGACTGGGCCAGCCGTTCCGTCCGCAGCCGCGCCCGCCGGATCGAGGCCGCCCAGCAGCAGCTGACCGCCACGCTGGGCCGCACCCCGACCCAGGGGGAACTGGCGGAGGCCCTGGGAGTTGCCGTCGACGAGATCAAGTCGGTGGACGAGGACGTGCAGCGGGCCGTGGTGCTCAGCCTGCAGGGCTTCGCCGCCGGCACCGCCGACGACCTGGTGCGCGAACGGACCCCGGGTCCCGAGGACCTGCTGGTCTACCGGGAGCGCATCGGGTACCTGCACCACGCGATCGAGGCGCTGCCGGACCGGCTCCGCCACGTGGTGACGGCGTACTTCTTCCAGGAACGCCCGATGGCGGAGATCGCCGCCGAGTTGGGAGTCACCGAGAGCCGGGTCTCCCAGCTGCGGGCCGAGGCACTGGTCCTGCTCCGGGACGGGCTCAACGCCCACCTGGAGCCGGAGTTGGTCGAGTCACCGGCCCGTGCGACGGGCTGCGTGGCGCGGCGCCGGCAGGACTACTACGGCCGGATCGCGGCCCGCGGTGACCTGCAGAGCCGGCTCGCGAAGACGGATTACTTCGCCACGCCGGTAGCCGCCTGACATTTGCACCGCGGGAGGCCTGTTTTTCTGCCTCCCGCGGTGCATCCTTTTCTCATGGACGAGTCCTTCACCGACCAGGAGCTGGCGTTTCTGCGGCACGCGCGCTTCGGTGAGCTGCCGGATCGGGTGCGCCCGGAGGAGCAGGTCCAGTCCGTCGAGACCGATGCCCGCCGCGATCTTCCGGAGCCCGTCGGGGACCCCGCCACCTGGCGTGATCTCCACGCCGGCGGCTGATCGCGCTCCTTCGAAGAGCGTTATTGCGTCGGTCCGTCGGGGGCGCGACCGCTGCTCCCGCCGGGTCGCTACGCTCCACGTCCGCGTGCAGTCAGCTGGCGCGTGTGGCCCGCTGGTTGGCTGCCGCTGAGCGGTAGTCCCCGACGTCCTCCGGGCGGATCAGCCCGTCCTCGATGGCGCGTGCGAGGAGGGCGAATCTCGACGGGACGCTGCGGCCGACGCGGGCGTACTTGACTCTCGCGCGGTCGAGGTACTGCTTCACGGTGTCCTTGGTGATGGCGGTGCCGCTGCCGTCGGCCTTCTCCATGCGTCGGGCCACCGCCGCCATGTCCATCCCCTGGAACCACAGCAGCAGCGCCTCGCGTTCCCTCCCGGAAAGCTGGGGGTCGGCGAGCATCCCACCGGCCAGCGACCGGGTCACGTACGGGCGGTCGGTCCCCACCGCGAGCAGCGTCGCCAGGCAGTGCTCGCGCGCCTCGTCCTTGGTCAGGTAGGCGCAGGCGCCCGCGTCGAGCGCCGCCTTCACCATGGCCGGCCCGCCGTGTGCGGAGAAGACCACCACGCGGTGGCCGGCGTCGGCGAGCGGGCCGATGCGTTCCAGCATCAGCTCACGGTTGAGCTCCAGGTCGAGCAGGATCACGTCGACCGGCGTCGCGTCCGGTCCCACGAGAGCGTCGAGCGTCGCCGGCGTGGTGCCGGTCAGGACGATGTCGACGCGGTGGAGCGGGTCTGCCGCTGCCCAGGCACGGACACCGTCGATGACGACTTCGTGGTCGTCGACGACGGCTGCGCGGAGCGGCGCCACCGGGTCTGCACCCACAGTTGACCATCCTCCCGTTCGACGGACAGGCTGACGTCGGCGCCCGGCGGCGGGCCGACGACCCCGGGGGTGTCCCCGTCGGCGAGCACCGACACCGAGATGTCGTCCCCCGTGGACACCACCGTGACACGGGCGGTGCCGTGGGCCGCGGCGAGCACCTCGGTCGGCGCCTCGACCAGCGCCTGCCGCACCTCGGTGGGCAGGTCCCCGACGGCGCCGACCTGGTCCAGGGTGACCGCCGCGCCGCGCCGTTCGGCCACGTCGGCGGCGGCTCTCAGGTCGTGCAGCAGCGGATCGGGAACGTCGTCCGTCTCCGTCACCAACCGGCGCAGCCGGGCGGCGGCGATCGCGCAGCGGGCCCGCACCATCGGGTCGTCCGGGTCGAGCGCGCCCCCCGCGAGGCCGGCTAACAGATCCTCCGCGGCGGCGCGGGCGGTCGCGTAGCGGCGGCGGCGTTCGAGCCGGGTCTCCTCGGCGGCTATCCCTCGGGCCAGCACGCGGTCGCCGGCCTCGCGCGCGGCGGCCGCACGGCGCGCGGTCTCCGTGATCATGCGCGCCCCGAGGAGTGCGCCGAGTTGCAGCGAGGCCGTCCCGTACACGACGCCGAGCAGCATCGCCAGCTGGTAGCGGTCGGGGCCGGTGGAGGAGAGAAGAGCGGCGGTCGTGATGATCGCGTTCGCCGACAGGAACGCCACCGTCGCCTCGACGTCGTGCCGCCACAGCACCAGCAGGCCCAGCCAGCCGACGGCGCCCCAGGCCCAGTTCGGCCACTCGAAGATGCCGCCGGAACCGGCGCTCAGGTGCAGCGCGGCCGTCCCGGCGAGCAGCACGGCGGTGCAGATCCACACGGCGAACGGCTCCAGCCGCCGCCCGCGCAGCAGCGCCACCGCGGCGACGACGCCGACGACCGTGTACGCGCACCAGACGGCGAGCCCGAGCCCGGCCGGGTGCACCTTCTGCCAGGTGAGCAGCGCGGCCGGCAGGTCGTTGCCGAAGTGCCAGGTGCCCGCGATGGCCAGGGCGCCCCGCACGGCCCCCTTGTCGTAGATCTTCTTCGCCCGATCCGCCGCCGAGGAACGCAGGATCGGCACGGTGTCGATCCGTTCGCGTCTGCGCCGCCCGCGCGTTCGCCTGCGGCTCACGGCTTCCACAGCAGCTCCACCGTGGTGCCGCCGCCCGGCTTGGAACGGATGCCGGCCAGCCCGCCGACCTGCGCCAGCTGCCCCCGGATCGCCTCGCGCAGCCCGAACTTCTGCGGCGGCACGCGCGCCGGGTCGAAGCCCCGCCCGTTGTCGGTGATCCGCACCTGCACGCCGTCGGTGCCGATCCGTCCGATGTGGACGGTCGCGTCGGCGGTGCCGCTGTGGCGCACGACGTTCTCCAGTGCCTCGGCCGTGGCGGCGGCGAACGCGTCCGCGACGGCCGACGGCACGGTGTGCGGGGCGCGCATCAGCCGCACGATGAGCGGCGGCTGGAAGCGTTCGACCGTGGCGGCGAGGCTCTCGTCGATGCGCACCGGCCGGGCGGGGGTGTCCGGCTCGGGTCCGGCGCGCAGCGTGGCCAGGTCGGCGGCGGCGCGTGTGCGTAGCGCTTCGACGGTGTCCGGCGCGAGACCGCCCACGGCCGCCATCGTCAACGTCGTCAGCGGCCCGTTGTGCAGCAGCCGCAGCTCGGCGCGTTCGGCCTCGCGGCGCACCAGCTCGACGGCGCCGGCCCGGGCGGTGGCGTGGTAGTCCTCCAGGGCCACGGTCGCGCCGGAGTCGGTGCGCCGCAGCACCCCCACCAGCGCCGCGGTGATGACGGTCTGCAGCACCAGCGTGAACCCGTGGATCAGCCCGCCGCCGGCGGTCTGGGAAAGTTGCCCGCCGGCAACGAAGCACGCGGCGACGGCCAGTCCCGCGGGCACGGTGGCCGCGGGGCGGCCGACGAGCTGCGCGCAGATCACGGCGACGCTGGCGACGTTGGCCAACCAGCCCGCACCGGCCGGCTGCGCCACCGCGGGCACGAACGTCGCCGCCCCGAGCACCAACAGTCCCGCCACCACCAGGTCGGCGAGGGCGTACCGGACCCGCAGCCCGTCCCGGTACACCGCCGACACATAGAGAACACTCCATGCGACGTACCCGATGAGCAGGCCGGCCAGCGGAACGGCCCGCACCGGGCCGCCCACTCCCAGGGCAGCGGCGATCGCCACGACCACGGTCGCCGACAGTCGCAACACGATGGCGACCCGAGACAGCGTGGTACGCAGCGGCTGGGCGGCGGACTGGATCGACACGGTACCCAGCAACTTACGGCGTGAAAGTGATCAATGGGGGTTGGATCACCTACCCGGCGGGAAAGACTGGCCCGAAGGATGGTGATTCGGTTGTCTGACTGGATATCGAGCGTCATCGACGCGCTCGGTCCGGCCGGTGTCGGCGTACTCGTGGCCCTGGAGAACATCATCCCGCCGATCCCGTCGGAACTGGTGCTCCCGCTCGGCGGCTTCCGCGCGCGCGAGGGAACGATGAACGTCTTCCTCGTCTGGCTCTGCGCCACCGTCGGCGCCTACGTCGGCGCGCTGGCCCTGTACTGGCTCGGCGCGTGGCTCGGCTACGACCGCGTCTACTGCCTCGCCGGGCACAAGCGGTTCATCCTGGCCAGCCAGAAGGACATCGAGCGGGGCTCGGCGCTGTTCGACAGGTACGGCAGCTGGGTCATCGCGCTCGGCCGCTGCGTGCCGGTGGTGCGCAGCATCGTGTCGCTGCCGGCGGGGATGCGCCGCATGCCGATGGTGCGGTTCAGCGTGCTGACGCTGAGCGGCACCGCCGTGTGGAACGCGGCGTTCATCGGGGCCGGCTGGGCGCTGGCCGAACGGTGGAAGCAGGTCGACCACTACATGGGACCGGTGAGCCTGGTCGTGGTGGGCTTTCTCCTGGTGGGAGCGGGCGTTCTGGCCTGGCGACGCCGGCACGACTGAGGCGGGAGTGAACTGCGGGCAACCGGCGCGCGTAAAAGTCTTCGGGTCCGGGTAAAGCGGTCCCACGCCGCTGGAGGTGCCCATGCTGAGCGAACGCGACCGTCAGGTCCTCACCCAACTCGAGATCATGCTGACGGCCTCCGACCCGCGGTTCGTCGACGCCCTGCGCAGCGGCAAGCCGCGGCCACCCCGCGAGTACAACCGGCTCGGGACGATTCTGCTGATCATCGCCGGGCTGGCCGCGTTCACCGGAATCATCCTGTCGAAAGGACACCCGGCGGCGGTCGTCGCGCTCCTCGCGGTCTGCCTGAGCGCGGTCGTGCGTTTCGTCCAGCGCCGCTTCGACAAAGCCTGATCGAGGCCGCCGGTTCTACCCTGCCGCTTCCGCGGAGGTCCGCCGCTCGATCGCCGGATCGCGGCGCTCGGTGCGCCGCTCGGACTCCGCCAGCAGCGCCTCGGCCTGCGCCTCCGGGTCGTCGCTGGAGACGGCGAGCTCCTCCGGGAGCAGGTGTCGGGCGCGGCTGGCAGCGAGATCATCCGTCATGCGAGCTCTCTTACCCACCGCGCCCGAGCCACTCACCTATCCGCGGGAACGCCACGCAGTGAGCAACGACGTCCGTCCGTTGGTGCGCAGCAGCGACCCCTCGTAGAGCCGCGCCCCGACCGCCAGGCACGCCGCACAGCTCGCCACCAGCACAACCAGCGCCAGCACCGGCTCCCACACGGCCGCGTCCCCGAAGAACAGCCGCAGCGGCATCGCCATCGGCGCCGAGAACGGGAAGTACGACAGGACCGTCATCGCCGTCTGGTTGTCGTTCAGGAAGATGACGCCGAAGAACGGCAGCAGCACGCACATCTGCACCGGCATCGTGGTCTGCCCGATGTCCTCGGTGCGGCTGACCAGCGAGCCGGCCACCGCCCACAGCGACGCCAACAGCGTGAACCCGACGATGAAGAACGGCACGAACCAGCCCAGCGCCGGCGCCAGCATCGTGATGACCGCGCTGTCGCCGGTGAGGTTCATGCCGACGAACGCCACCAGCGCCAGCACCGCGATCTGCCCCATCGCCAGAATCCCGCAGCCCAGCACCTTGCCGGCGAGCAACGCCCGCACCGGCACGGCCGCCACGAGGATCTCCACGATGCGGGTCTGCTTCTCCTCGGTGACGCTCATCGCGATCTGCGCACCGAAGCCGACCGCCGTGAAGAAGAAGATCATCCCGAATGCCGTCGTCACGAGGACGCGCACGACCGAGTCGATCGCCTCCGGGTCGAGCAGCCTCGTCCCCGGCTGCACCGACAGCGCGGAGACGATGTCGCCCGGCACGTCGTCCATGGCCAGCACCTCGGGCTTGCCGTTCGTGGTGACGACGGCACCGTCGACGGCACCGTCGCGCACCAGCTTCTCGGCGGCCGCGTCGTCGGCGACCACCCGCACGTCCAGGCCGGCGTCGCGCAACTGCTGCACGGCCGGGTTCGAACCGGCGACGGCCACCTCGTCCGGGCTGCCGGCGAAGATGGCCGGCAGCACGGTGATGGCGACCGTGAAGAACAGGAAGAAGAGCGTTCCGTAGAGGAACGTCTTGTCGCGCAGGCGGACCTGGATCTCGCGCGCCGCGACCAGCTTGGTGGTGGTCCAGAACGACGTCATCGGATGACCTCCCGGAAGATCTCGGCCAGCGAGGGAACGATCGGCGTGAAGGCGCGCACCGGCCCGCGCGTCATCGCCTCGCGCAGCACCACCTGGTCCGCCTCCGGGTCGGCGAGTTCGATGACGGCCCGGTCCCCGTCGAGTTCCACGATCGTCACGCCCGGAACGTCACGCAGCCATCCGGCGTCCGTTCCCAGCAGCACCTCGATGCGCGGCAGCGTGTACTTGGCGCGCAGTTCGGAGCCGCTGCCCGCGGCGCGGATCTGCCCGGCGGCGATCACGACGAGGTCGTCGCAGAGCCGTTCGACCAGGTCCAACTGGTGGCTGGAGAAGAGCACCGGCACGCCGTCGGCGGCCCGTTCGCGCAGCACCGCCACGATCACGTCGACCGCCAGCGGGTCCAACCCGGAGAACGGCTCGTCGAGGATCAGCGCCACCGGGTCGTGCACCAGGGCGGCGGCGATCTGCGCCCGCTGCTGGTTGCCCAGCGACAGCGTGTCCAGTTTGGCGTCGGCCTTCTCGGCCAGCCCCACCTGCTCCAGCAGCGCGTCGGCGTTGCGCCGGGCCGCGCCGGCGTCCAATCCGTGCAGCCGCCCCAGGTAGACGAGCTGGTCGCGCACCTTCATCTTCGGGTACAGCCCGCGTTCCTCCGGCATGTAGCCGAACGCGCGCCGGGTCGCCGAATCCAGCGGCCCGTCCTTCCAGGTGACCGTTCCCGCGTCCGCCGCCAGCACGCCGAGAATGATCCGCATCGACGTCGTCTTGCCCGCGCCGTTCGCCCCGACGAACCCCGTGATCCGGCCCGGCGCGACGTCGAAGCTGACGTCGTCGAGCACCAGGGTGCCGTCGAACGAGCGGCGCACCGCCTCTACCCGCAACATGCCTTCGACGCTAGATCCACCGGCGGTCGGGAGCATCCGGCGGCGGACGGAGCCGCTCGGGTCAGCCCTGCGACGGAGCGTGCGGCGATCCGGGCGTGACCACGCCGTGCTCGTAGGCGAAGACCACCGCCTGGGTGCGGTCGCGCAGGCCGAGCTTGGTCAGCACCCGCGACACGTGCGTCTTCACCGTCGCCTCGCCGAGGAACATGCGTTCGGCGATCTCGGCGTTGGAGCTGCCGCCGGCGACGAGGACCAGCACCTCCCGCTCCCGTTCGGTCAGCGAGGAGAGCCGCTGGCGCGCGGGCCCGACCGGCGTCGCCTTCGGCAGCACTCCAGGCGCCAGCGCGAACGTCGCGATGACCCGCCGCGTCAGCTCCGGCGCCAGCAGCGCGTCGCCCCTGGCCAGGATGCGTACCGCGTCGATCAGGCCCTCCGGGGTGCCGTTCTTGAGCAGGAAGCCGCTCGCCCCGGCCTGCAGCGCCGCGAACAGGTAGTCGTCCCGGTCGAACGTCGTCAGGATGAGCACCGCGGGGCCGCCCGCCGCCGAGCCCGCCACGATCCGGCGGGTCGCCTCCAGTCCGTCCATCCGCGGCATCTCGACGTCCATCAGCACCACGTCGGGCCGTTCGCGCGCGGCCAGCGCCACCGCCTCGGCGCCGTCGGCCGCCTCGGCCACCACGGCGATGTCGTCCTCCGTCTCCAGGATGACCCGGAAGCCGGCCCGTACGAGCTGCTGGTCGTCGACGAGCAAGACCTTGATCACGCGACGACCGCCCCGCTGTCCGCCATCGGCTCGCGCGGCATCGGCACATCCAGCTTTGTCAGGGGGAACGTCGCCCGCACGCGAAAACCGCCCTCCTTACGCGGCCCGGCTTCCAGCATCCCGTCGTGGGCCGACACGCGCTCGCGCATGCCGATCAGGCCCAACCCGCCGGACGCGCCCGCCCGGCCGCCCGTGCCGTCGTCGGCCACGTCGACCTCCACCTCCCGCTGCAGGTAGCGCACCCGCACGTCGACCGAACGGGCCTTCGCGTGCTTGATCGTGTTCGTCAGCGACTCCTGCACCACCCGGTACACGGCCAACGAGACGGAGTCCGGCAGGCTCACGGGCGTTCCATGGACGGATGAACGCACGTCGAGCCCGGCGTCCCGCGCGGCCTGCAGCAGGTCATCCACGTGGGCGACATCGTGGCCCGCGGCGTCCACCGGCGCGGTCCCGTCCGTCTGACGGAGGACGCCGAGCATCCGGCGCAGCTCGTCGACGGCCGTGCGGGCGGCCTGCTCGACGGCGGACAGCGCGGTGCGCGCCTTCACCGGGTCCCGCTCCATGACCCGCCGGCACGCCCCCGCCTGAACGCCCATCACAGACACGTGGTGCGCCACCACGTCGTGCAGCTCCCGCGCGATCCGCACCCGCTCCTGGATCACCGCCCGCTCGGTGTGCGCCTCCTGCGACCGCCGCAGCTCCTCGGCCTGCCGCTTCACCTCGTGCTCCCGGTGCGCGGCCGTCCAGGCCAGGTTGCCGAAGAAGTACGCGCTCCCGAAGAACATGGCGTTGAACAGGACCGTGCTGACGATCGCCGCGAGCACCGGCGGCAGCGGCCCGATCGCGTCGGGGAAGTGCTGCTCCTGCGCGTCCATCGCGTTCACGGCGATCGAGGTGCCCAGATAGGCGAACATCACCACGATGACGGCGATCCGCAGCCGGTTGGCGACCCGCCGGTTCCGCCCCCACGCCCCGAGCGTGTACAGCGCACAGAACAGGGCCGCCGAACTGGCGATCCCGTCCTGGCTCGACCGTAGCTGGCTCACGATGAACAGCACCGACACCACCGCCAACACCGTCGCCGGCCACCGGCGCCGCACCACCAGCGGCAGCGCTACAGCGGCCGACCAGGCCAGCGCCTCGGCCCAACTCGGCGGCGGCCCCAGCGGGAACGACCCGATGCTGTTGTTGAGGGTGACGCCGATCAGCGACCAGCCGACGAGGAGAAGTCCCAGGTAGATGTCGTGCAGCCGTTCGACCTGGGTCGGTCCGGGGCGCTGCCAGTCCATCGAACCTCCCCAGGGTCGGCGCATGTGCGGCTCGACCGTATCCGACCTGCGTCGTTTATCGTCTGGCCGGTGGCCGAAACCTTGACGATCGACTGCGGGGGCGGGGGCATCAAGGCGTCCGTGCTGGACGCCGACGGTGCGATGCTCGCCGACCCGATACGCGTCCCGACGCCGTACCCGCTGTCGACGTCGCTGTTCATCGAGACGCTGCTCGCCCTCGCCCGGCGGCTGCCCCCGGCGGCCAGGGTGACGGTGGGCGTTCCCGGCATGATCAGGCACGGCGTGGTGGTGCACACGCCGCACTACATAACGGTCAGCGGGCCGCGTTCCCGGGTCGACCCCGAACTGCGCGACCAGTGGACCGGCTTCCATCTCGAGAAGGCGCTGGCGGTGGCGTTCGGGCTGCCGACGCTCGTGCTGAACGACGCCGAGGTGCACGGCGCCGACCTCGTCCAGGGCGCCGGCCTGGAACTCGTGCTCACGCTCGGCACCGGGCTCGGGTGTGCGATGTTCGACCACGGGGTGCTGGCGCCGCATCTGGAGTTCTCGCGGGCGCCGATGCGCTGGGGACAGACGTACGACACCTACATCGGCGAGATCGAACGCCGGCGCCTCGGCGTGCGGCTGTGGTCGCGGCGGATGGTGCGGGTCGTGGAGAGCCTGCGTCCGGTCTTCCTGTGGGACCGGCTGTACATCGGGGGCGGCAACGCGCAGCTCATCCGTGCGGAGGCACGCGCCAAGATGGGGCCGGACGTGGTGTTCGCGCTGAACGCGGCCGGGATCCGCGGCGGCGGCAAGGCCTGGAACCTGGTCGGCGTCCGCGGCCAGCCCTAGCGCGCCACGTGTCACCCGGAGCCGGCCGGCTTGCTCCCGACCGCCGCCTCGCGGCCCTGTTCCCACGGTGTGGAAGCTGTCGCCGAACGTGTGTGAGCTCAGGGAGGTCAACAGGCCGAAAAACAGCCCTGAGCTCACACACGTTCGCGCTGAACTCACACCCGTGCGGCGTCACGGCGGTCGAGCGGGGAGCTGCGCGCGGGAGCGGGCGGTCGTGCGCCCGACGGACGCGCGAAAAAAGTGGCTGTCTCTACTTCCAACGGAAGTGGACGAAGACGCGGCCGAAGTTGCTCGCGTCCTTCTCGACCCGGTGGTAGATCTGCTTGATGTGCTTCTGGTCGAGGAAGCGCAGCACCCGCTTCTTCAGCTGCCCGGAGCCCTTCCCCGGGATGATCTCCACGAGGGTCGCCTTCTTCGCCACCGCCTCGGCGATGATGCCGTTGAGCGCCTGGTCGATGTCGCGGCCCTTGTTGAAGATGTCGTGGAGGTCCAGCTTCAGCTTCACGTCGCCGATGGTACGCACCCGGCGGTGCGAGGATGGGTCGATGGAGTACGTGCGACTGGGCAGCACCGGGATGAAGGTCTCCCGGGTGGCGCTGGGAATGATGAGCTACGGCGATCCGGAGAAGCGTCCGTGGTCGCTCGACCTGGAGTCGTCCGAGCCGATCGTGCGGCGGGCGGTCGAGGCGGGCGTGACGTTCTTCGACACCGCCGACGTCTACAGCTGGGGCGCGAGCGAGGAGATCACCGGCAAGCTGCTCGGGAAGCTCTTCGCACACCGCGACGACTACGTGCTCGCCACCAAGGTGTACAGCCGGATGGGCGACGGGCCCAACGAGGCCGGCCTGTCCCGCAAGCACATCATGGCCTCGATCGACAATTCGCTGCGCCGCCTCGGCACCGACTACGTCGACCTGTACCAGGTGCACCGCTGGGACGGCGAGACGCCGGTCGAGGAGACCATGGAGGCGCTGCACGACCTGGTCAAGGCCGGCAAGGTGCGCTACATCGGGGCGTCCAGCATGTACGCGTGGCAGTTCGCCAAGGCGCAGTACACCGCGACGCTGCACGGCTGGACCCGGTACGTCACGATGCAGAACCACTACAACCTCGTGTACCGCGAGGAGGAGCGCGAGATGAACCCGCTCTGCCTCGACCTCGGTGTGGGGTTGCTGCCCTGGAGCCCGCTCGCGCGCGGGCTGCTCACCGGTTCGCGGAGCCGCTCGGGCTCGAAGACGACGCGTCGCGCGCAGACGGACGAGTTCGCCGAGAAGCTGTACGACGAGAGCGACTTCGACGTCGTGGACGTCGTGGTGAAGATCGCGGCCGAACGGGAGGTGCCGCCGGCGCAGGTCGCACTCGCCTGGCTGCTGCACCAGCCGGCCGTGACGGCGCCGATCTTCGGGGCTACGAGGGAGGCGCACGTGGATGATGCGGTGGCTGCGGTGTCGCTCTCGCTGAGTGAGGGCGAGTTGGGTCGGCTGGCGGAGCCGTACCGGCCGCACGCGATCAAGGGTCATTGAGCGGTTCCCGGAAGTCGGGGTGGGAGTCGGGACTCGCGTGGTCTCGACCCCCTCCGCGCGGCGGGGCCGGAAGGTGCCCGACGGGGCACGCGTGAAAGCGATTCATCCAATTGACGCACGACGATCACGGTATTCTGCGATCTTGAATTTCCTTCCGCCTGTTGTGTGACGAGACTTCTGTACGGCCGAACATCCGTTTGCCATACTGTTGCTCCTCTCGTCGCCCGTTCGCTTCAGATCTCGGCCGACGCGGAGGGCCCCAGCACGCGAGCGGCACGTCTGGCGGATTGGAGAATCGCAAGTTGACCTGCAATTCGTACCCTCTCGGACCATTCCGCCCTTCGGTGCCTTGACATGCCGTCCACGGCATCCCGGTCAGATGAAGGCAAACGCTCCGACGGGGCATGGTGGGACGTAACAATCGGTATCGTCACCGCATTACCGATCGAGGGCGCAGCGATGGCGACCTTCCTCAAAGATCCACAATACGTGCGACTCGAAGACGACCCGAACGACTATCGGATCGGGCACATCGACAGCGCGGACCAAAAGCGCCAACATCGGGTCGTATTGACGACAATGCCCCGCGACGATACCCGAAACGCGGCAGCGACCTGCACGGACATGCTCCGGACGTTCCCCGGGATCAGATGCGTCGTGCTCGCCGGAGTCGCCGGCGGCGTCCCCTCCCTGCGACGGCCGGACCGGCACGTACGACTCGGTGACGTCGTGGTGGCGGTGGACGGCATAGTCGATTACGGGCATGTCCGCTTACGGGACGGCATCGCCGAGCCGCGCCGGCCGGTAACCGGCGTGTCGATGGACCTCGTTCGTGCCGTACGCCGTTTGCAGGTGGAGTCGTACGACGACAATTCCGGCCGATGGATCTCCTGGCTGACACCGGCACGGGATCAGCCGATGGCCACGTTCCGGCGTCCACCCCCGGAAACCGACCTTCTCGTATTCCGCGGACGGGCCGTTCCCCACCCTCCGCCGGCGCAGACCGGACACGTCGAAGGACTGCCGAAGATTCACTACGGCAAAATCGGATGCGCCGACGTACTGATGCTGGACGAGGAGCGCCGGGACAACCTGGCCGCCAGACACGATCTGTTGGCCTTCGAAATGGAGGCGGCCGGTGTCGCCGCCAGCGCCGCGAGCCACGGAATCGGATGGTTCACCGTTCGCGGGATCGTCGACTACTGCGACCGCGCGAAGAATGACGTCTGGCACCCGTATGCCTCGCTCACCGCGGCGGCGTACGTGCGGGCCATGCTCGGCAGGTGCCAGCCGTTTCCGGTCTGGCGCATGGCCCCCGGGCGAGGCGCCATCGCACTGCTTCCCGATCACGAGCTGGACTCGCTCGTGGCGTTGCTGGAGCACGTTCACGACCTCGACCTCCAGGCCGTGTGGCGAGCCGCGACGGGTGAACTGACCCCGCTGCCACCCTCGCCACCGACCGGTGCCGTCGACCTGTTCAACTACCTCGCCGGCCTCAACGCCGGCCTCGACCAGGTGCCTCCGGCGTTGGCATTCGTCGAGGAGGTCGCCGGCCGGGTCGACCGGCGCCTCGGCGCTCGGCTACGTCAGTGGGTGGACCACATGGCAGCCCGGCTTCACCTCGTCGAGGTGATGCACGAGCACCGCGCACGGGTCGAGGAGCGGCGGTTGCGCAATGACGAGCCGAACGGCGCGGGCCAGCAGATCAAACCCTGTCTCGTGATCCAGGTGGAGGGCGACGGCATCGATCGTGAGCGCTGCGAGGTCCGGTACTGGATACAGCGCAGTTCCGACCGGTGGCAGCCGGAGCCCGGGGAGCCACGCCAGACCGCGTTCAAGGAGGTCGAAGAGGCGATGCAGGCGGCCGTCCGGCATGCCGAATCGGCGTGGCGGGACAATGACGGACCGGTCGGGATCGAACTCCTCCTGCCGACCGATCTGCTCCACAAGGCCGTCGAGTGGTGGCACACGGAACTCGAGGCCCCCGCGCCGACCCCGTTGTGCCTGGACTACCCAGTCGTCGTGCGGAGCCTCGACCGCATGCGCGCCACCTACCGGCATCGCGTCTGGATCAATCGTTGGAAGACGATATGGCGCCATCCGCCCGGACACCGGCTGTATTGGGGGCGCATGCACACCCAGGAGAACTCGATCGAGTCGTGGAACGCTCGCCTGCGCGACAACGCGGAGCTGACCACCGTGGTGCTCAGTTCGTCGCCGGAACACACAACCGGCCGGGAGGAACTGCAGTCCGCGTTGAACGCCGGCGTAGCCGTGATCCTCTGGGACAGGCGTGCACCGCTGCAGCCCGACACAGCGAGCCTGATCGAGGAAGCAACGCAGGGCCATCCGAACGAGCTGCCGCATCGAATCCGCGTTCTCCGCACGGCCGCCGCCACCGCCGCTCATGAGGAGCAGGCCCGCCATCCCGGCCGCCACATCGCACTGCTGTGGGACGACCCGAATCGCACGGTCGAGGCCGGAGGGCATTGACGTGGACACGACGCCGCACACGCACTGGTGGCATTATCACGGCGACGGGGTGCCCACCGACGACGAGCGGCGGACCACGTTTCCGGCGCCGCCGCCCTGGCGCACGTTCCACGGGACGCCGTGCCAGTCACCACCGCCGGACGACGAGGAAGACGCCGACCGCAAACTCGGTCGTGCCGACGTCCGGCCGCTGCGCCGCGCCGACCGGCGGGAGTGCGACATGGTGAACGCCGCGATCCTGCTCCGCCGCCCGCTCCTGGTGACCGGCAACCCGGGCACCGGAAAATCGAGCATCGCCTTTCGGATCGCCCGTGAACTGCGCCTCGGCCGGGTCCTTCAGTGGCCGATAACCAGCCGGACGACCCTGCGCTCCGCCCAGTACGAATACGACGCCATCGGACGGGCGCAGGCGGGCGCCGACCGGTCCGACACCGACGATCCGGTCAACATCGGCGACTTCATTCGCCTGGGGCCGCTCGGCACCGCGCTGCTGCCATACGAACGACCCCGGGTCCTGTTGATCGACGAGTTGGACAAGAGCGACGCCGACCTGCCCAACGACCTGCTGCACATCTTCGAGAACGGCGAGTTCACCATCCCCGAACTGCTTCGCGTGCGCCGGCGGGAGCCCGAGGTCGCCGTCTTCACCGACGATCCGGATCAGGAGGCGCGGGTCCGCGACGGCCGGGTGCGGTGCCGGGCATTTCCCATCGTCGTCATCACCAGCAACGGGGAACGGGAGTTCCCGCCCGCGTTCCTCCGTCGATGCCTGCGCATGGAACTCGCTCCGCCGACCGCGGACGACCTGGCCGCCATGGTGCGCGCGCAACTGCCGGCGCTCGTCGACGGGCAGCGCGAACTGATCGAGGACTTTCTCAACCGGCCGGAACCGGACGGCCTCGCGCGGGACCAGTTGCTCAATGCGATGTACCTGACCGCCTCCGACGCGTACGGTGAGGATCGGGAGTCCTGGCAGGACCTGATCACCTCCATCTGGCACCCGCTGTCCGGGGAGCGCTGAGCCGTGAACACATCCCCGCGCGATCCACCCGGCCCCGGTGACAAGCAGCCGACCTGGGTCGAGATCGCCGACGCCGTATGGCTGGCCGCGCTCACCCGCGGACGCGGTACCGAGGCACCGGAGCCATCGGCCGCCGAAGAGACCCCGCTGCCGGAACCGTCGACCGACAACGCCACCACCGGTGCGGATCCGCCACCGCCACTACCGCCGGTGAACGTGCGAACGCCCCGCGGGCCGACGCTGCGGAGACAGATCGCCCCGGTCGTGGAAACAGCCACTTCCGTCGAACAGTTCAATCGCTACGCACTTCTCGGGGCCGGTGGCATCGTCCGCGCCCTGCGTCCGTTCAAACGACTCGTCGCCTCGGCCACCGAAACGGAACCCGACGAGGTCGCCATCGCGGAACGCGCCGCGGAGACCGGTCATTGGATTCCGCGATATCGACCGGTCGAGACCCACAGTCTCCGCGTCGTTCTGGTCGTCGACGCGGGGCCGTCGATGGCGGTGTGGGATCCGACCGTCACCGCATTTCGCCTTCTCATGGAACGTCAGGGGCCGTTCCGCGGCGTTCGCACCTACACCCTTTCCGCGCAGCGCGTCGACGGGCGGCTCACGCCTCGGATCCGTGGGTCCGGCGGTGGATTACGGAACTCCGCCGAAATGCTCGACACCAGTGGACGCCAGGTCTTCTTCGTCCTCAGCGACGGCCTCAACCCGCTGTGGAGAGAACCGCGCATGGACCGGCTGCTGCGCCGATGGGGACGCTCGGGCCCGGTGGCCATCGTCAACCCGTTCCCGCAGGGACACTGGCATCGCACCAACCTCACGCCGCGCCGCGCTCGTCTGCACAGCCCGCAGGCCGTCACGCCCAACGCCCACTGGACGGTCACGTATCCCGAGGAGCACCACAACCCGTTCGACACCACCGTCGACGAGCGCGCCATGGCGGTGCCCGTCCTCGAACTCGGACCCCGTTGGATCCGCTGGTGGGCGCGTCTGGTGATGGAACCGTCGGCCTGGGTCGATGCGATCGTCCACGCCGTCGATCCCAGCACGCCGCCGGATACCGCGCCCGCCACGGAGCCGCGTTCGGCCTCCGATCTCGTGCTTCGCTTCCGCTCCGGTACCTCGGCCACCGCTTTCCGGCTGGCGACCTACATCGCCGCCGCTCCGCTGGATCTCCCGCTCCTGCGCAGGATGCAGCGTTCGCTGTTGCCGGATTCCGCTCCGCACCATCTCGCCGCGATCGTCACCAGTGAACTGGTCCGGCCGGCCGGTGACGACCCCACATCACTGGAGTTCGTGGACGGTGTGCGCGAAGCGCTTCTCGCCTGCGCGACACGCGACGATTCCGCGAAGGCGGTCCGAGTGGTCGCCGCCCATCAGCGACACCGCGTTCCCACGACGTTCACCGATGCGATCGAGGCACCGGACCTCACCCCGGAAACCCTGGTCACCGACGAGAACCTTGCCATGGCCCGCATCGAACTCGCTGTGCTCAGTGCGCTCTCCGGCCCTTATGCGCGGCGCGCCCGCCGATTACAACACGCCATCGACGCATGGGAACGCAACACTTCCGGAGAACCCCCAGAAGCCGACGAGGCGCTGACCCCCGCCGAACCGGCCGAGCAGGAATCACCCGGTGGCCGAGGCACCGGGCAAGGCGAGAGCGGTGAAGAGATGACAGAGTTCAGTGCCTCCGAGCCGTCGCGGGAACCGGGCATCGCCGAAGATCGGGACCGGCTCATCGGCAGCGACGACGACCCCATCCTGTCCATCCAGACGCTGTTGGAAGGACACGGCCACGAGTCGGGTCCGGCCGTATGGGGAAAGGTACCCACCCGCAATCCCGTCTTCACCGGCCGACGGGAACTGCTCGATCAGCTCGAACGGCGGCTCCAGACCGAGAGTGTCGCCGCCGTCCTGCCGCAGGCGCTGCACGGCGAGGGCGGCGTCGGCAAGTCACAGATCGCCATCGAGTACGCCTACCGGCACCGTGGCGACTATGACGTCATCTGGTGGGTTCCTTCCGAACGGCCCGCTCAGATCCTGGCCTCGATCATCGAACTGGGCAACAAGCTCGGACTCGAGGTCGGGAACGAGGTCATCACCGCCGTTCCGCGGGTGCGCAACGCCCTCCGGGCCGGCACCCCGTACGCCAACTGGCTTCTCGTCTTCGACAACGCCGAAACGCTGGAAACCGTCCGTGAATACTTCCCGGAGGCCGGCACCGGCCGCGTTCTGGTGACTTCCCGCAACCAGGAGTGGAGCCGGATCGCGGAGACGCTCGAGGTCGACGTCTTCACTCGGCAGGAGAGCATCCGGCTGCTGAAGCGACGCAATCAGGGCCTGGCCGACATAGACGCAGACCAACTGGCCGAGGCGCTCGGCGACCTGCCGCTGGCCATCGAGCACGCCTCGGCATGGTTGGCGGCGACCGGCATGGGCGTTCCCGAATATCTCTCGGTGCTGCGCGAGAAACGGGCGGAACTGACCGCGCTGGTTCCGACCCCCGGCTACGAGATGCCGGTCGCCGCGGCCGCCAACGTGGCACTCGACCGCCTCGCCGTGGAGAACCCCGCCGCCCTGCAACTGCTGCAGGTCTGTTCCTTCTTCGCACCCGAGCCGATCAGCCGCGAGTTGTTCACCGGACCGCGGATGACCCCGATCGCCACGGAACTCGACGAGGCCCTGCAGAATCCCAGCCTGCTCAACCAGGCGATGCTGGAGATCGAGAAGTACGTGCTCGCGCGCATCGACCATCGCGCCAACACGTTGCAGCTGCACCGTCTCGTCCAAGCCGTGCTTCAGGGCCGCATGCCGGAGGACCAGCGATTCACGATGGAGCACGGCGCCCACCTTCTGCTCGCCAGCGGTGGTCGACCGGGTGATCCGAGTGACCAGGCCAACTGGCTCAGCTATCAGGCGCTGGCGTCTCACCTCACCGCTTCGAACGCGATCGCGTGCGAGGACGGCTGGGCACGCGATCTCGTTCTGAACCTCGTCAAGTTCTACTTCTACTGGGGCGACTACGACAGCGGCACGAACCTGGCACAGCAGGTCGTCGACGAATGGCGGCAGCGGCTGGGTGAGAATCACCGACAGACCCTGTCGGCGGCGAAATGGCTCGGATACTTCTGGTGGGTCAACGGCAACTTCGCGGCCGCCGCCGAGATCCAGCGAGACACCCTCGTCCGCTACGAACGCTCATTCGGACGCGACGACCTCGGCACCATCGACGCCATGAGCATGGTCGCGTCGACCCGCCGCGTGTACGGCCAGTTCACGGCGGCTCGCGACATCGACCTGGACGCCTTCCAGCGGGCACGCCGCCTGTTCGGCGGGGACAACCCGGAGACGCTGCGCGCCGCACACAATCTCGGTGTCAGCCTGCGGCTCACCGGAGAGTTCCGCACGGCGCGCAACCTCGACGGGGACACCTATCGTCGCCGGGTCGCCGTACTCGGCGAAGACCACCCGGAGACCCTGCGCACCCTGAACAACCTGTCGATCGACGAACGGGAGTGCGGCGAGTACATCAAGTCCCGCCAGCTCGTCGAGCGGATCTACCAGCGATACGTCAACCTGTTCGGCGTCGAACATCCGGACACCATCAGGGTGGCCCGCAATCTCGCCGTGGCCCGCCGGCGCGCCGGTGACCACGAAAAGGCCTACAAGTTGGCCGAGGACACGATGAACCGGCTGCAGGACCGTTTCGACGTCGCGCAGCCGGATGCGATCGCGGCGGCACTCAACTTCGCGGTGGACATCCGCGAGTCGGACGACCTTCCCCGTGCGCATGCCGTGGCCGCCCAGACCGCCGAGCGGTATCACGCCACGCTGGGACCGGACCATCCGTACACGCTCTATGCGCGCACCAACCTCGGCATCGTCCTACGACTGCTCGATCGGCACGACGAGGCGTTGAGGCACAACCGCGAGGCGCACGAGAAGCTGGAACAGTCACTGGGCAGGATGCACATCCTGACGTTGACCTGCGCGATCAACCTGGCGAGCGACCTCGCCGCGGCCGGCCGGTACGAGGAGGCCTACAACCTCGACCGGGACACCTGGGGACTTGCTCGCCGCATCATCGGCGAGGAACATCCCTCCACGTTGGCGTGCGCCCTCAACCTCGCGCTCGACCTCGACAAGCTCGGGCGCACCGACGAGGCATCCGAACTGTTCCGCGAGACGGTCGAGACTTACGAACGGGTGCTCGGCGAGGCGCACCCGGCAATCACCGCGGCGCACGCCGGAATGCGCGCGAATTGCGACGTCGACCCGATGCCGTTCTGACATCGCCGTTAAGAGAAAAGGGCGCGACCACCGAAATGTTGATCGCGCCCTTCGCGTTCCGAAATTCGGAATGTCGCCCTACTTTTCTTCCTTCGCCGTCAGATCGCATATCCGGTTGTATACCGCGGACCCCACGAGGCATGCCCATGCCGGACCGTCACTCAGGAAGATGCCGCACATAGTCATCACGGCAATTCCCGAGGCGACCATCCGGCGCGAGGTGAACCAGGGCGGCCTGGCGTCCACCCGCGCGGCGCGGGGTTGTGGTCGCTCCGGGACCGGACGGCATTGGCCTTCACATTCTCTCGCAGGGACATGCTTGCCACGGCCTGCGGAAAGGTGGGCAAGACCGATCCGCAGGCCACTTTTCTTGGTTTCCTAATTCTGGTCCAGTAACGACTTCCGGCAGGCGCTGGCCAAGTAAAGAGGTGCGCTTTTGTCGTGAGGTGTTCCACACGACCACCCTCGCTTCGGCAAGCGCACCTACTCGCCAGATGATCCAGGTCGATCATTATCTGATCCGGACGAATACAACATCGTAGCGGATCCCCAGGCGTTCTCCCGACCCCTCAGGACTACATTAGGAGAGGCCTTGAGGATGTTCGACGGAAACAACGGCGAGTATGCTGAAGAGTTCGGTATGTGCGCCGTTCCGATACCGCGTTCCATTCAGGACCCGCTATCGGACAGCACCGGAGCCAACCAGCCGGCCACCGCCACCGGATCGGCCGCGACGCCCGACGCGCGAAGCGCGCCGTACACCGAACGGACCAGGTCGGGCCGTTGGGCCAGCGCATCAGCCGCCCGGTCCGCCCCGGTGCGCCCGAGAGCCAACGCAAGGCCGGTCCACGCGAGGATCGAGTCGTCGGCATCCTCGGGGCCGGCGTCGATCCATTCGAGATAGGCCGCCCGAGCAGCGAACGGTTCACCCATCACCAGGTACCGGTCGGCGGCTGCCAGCGGCGATGCGCTGCCGGACAGTCCGTCGTCGTCGAAGAGCCGTCGCCGCACGAAGGTCGGGATCCGCTGCGCCCACCGGAGTACCGGATGCGGCGCGCTGATCGCCGGAGCGATAGCCGTCGCGGGTTCCCGCGCGAGCCACGCCCGGGTCAGTGCGGTCACGTCAGCCGGATCGGCGACGAAGTGACGCAGCCGCCAGCCCACGCGGTGACAGTCCGCGGTGAGAGTCGTCAGCCGAACGACCTCCGGGTCGGTTTGGTCAGCTGCCCAGTCCGCGGCGGAGCGTTCGAGTCCGTCGATGACGGCACGACCCTTGCCGGTCAACGCCGGTGCGCGTCGTACCGACCGCAGCGCCTCGACCGTCTGCCCCCGGGCGTACAGGTAATCGAACTCGGCCAGCAGCCGGTCCCGCCCGGTGACGGACAGCCGATGACGTCGCCAGAACTCGGCTATGCCGAAGAAGGCGTAGATGCCTTGTAGTAGCCCCGCCAGCGGCCGTGGGTCGTCCCGCCAGGGCGCGTAATAGAGACTTCCGTCGTCCTCCTCCGTCAGGTGGAACAGATGCATGAGAGCGCCGAGTTTGATGTGCTGGAACTCGTGGACCAGTGAGACCGCCAACGTGGTCGCATCCGGCGGTTCCGACACCAGCACGCTGCCGAACGCCTCGCCGTTGGACGCACTTCGGGTGTCCCAACCCGGTTCGGGTTTGAGCGGCACGAGGGACACGACGCCGTCAGCAAGCGCCTCCGCGCTATGGCGATGGTCGCGGCACAACAGACTCCACGCCGCACCGAGGAGACCGGTCCAACGATCAAACGCGTCCGGTGCCAGCCGAGCCGGTGGCTCAGGATCGGCCAGGTCGCGGAAGGGGTCGAGGTCGTCGAGCCACACGGTCAGCCGCAGGTCATCACCGACCGACACCTTTCGCAGCGGCAGCCACCGATCGCCGTCGTGTCGTGTCGTGTCGTCGCCGCTTCCCGCCGTCGGCGGAACGTCGACCGTTCGGCCGTCGTGCCGCAGCTCGATTCGACCGCCCCGGACCGAGGCGTCCACGACCACCTGCGCCGGCGTCTCGGTCAGGCGAGCCATGCCGAGTCCCGGAAGCATCACCGTGCCGTGCCGGCCAGGTACCTGAGTGGCCCAGTCGACGCCACACTTCGCGGCGGCTACCAACGCGATGAGGTGGATCGTCCCGAGGTCGACCCAGAACGGCACCGATCCCGACGCGCCGCCGCGATGTCGGCGCAGCACGTACGCCATGGAACTGCCGACCTGCGGATGCATGAGCAGGTCCAGAAACGCTTCCGGCTCGGCTTTCTGCGCGGCTTCGAACACTCCCGCGAGTTCCTTGACGGGTGGCAGCGGACCGGCCAGCGACGGATCATCCGTCACCGTGTCGAGCAGGGTGCGCAGCAGCAACAGTCGGCGGCTCCGCTCCGTCTTCCAGAAGTATCGGGTTATCTCCGGCGTGCCCCGACCCTGGGCAACGGTATCGAACCACTCGATTGGCAGGGTGTGCCGAGCCAGCACTGACGAACTCCTGTCCGAATACATGGGAGATGCATTCCTATCAGTCAGAACGGAGTCGTCAGTCCGCACGTCCCGGAGGCCCGGTGCCCAAGTTGTATCTGGGGCGCTCGACCTGCTTCAGCAGCCCTTGTACCAGCCAATCAAGCTCGTCGTGTCGCAACACCAGCTGATCGAGCGTCAGCTGGGACAGGTCCACCATTTCGGTGTCCCATTCCGAGGAACTGTCCAACGCCTGTTCCATTCTATGAACGTAACTCCGGCCCCAGTGCTACTGGCGGGATTGCTGGTGCGGCCAGAATGCAGCACCAAAACGGCTCAGCGTACCGCCATGCACAGAGGTTGCTTAGTTGCCCATACCAGGAGAGCAGGCACGATCGGGTAACGGTATCGGTTCGACCGGTATATGCCCGAACTCATAAAGACGGGCCGACCATGCACAGAAGGCGCCCCCAAAGGGCGCCTTCGGCAGAAAACTGGTGGAGCTGAGGGGATTTGAACCCCTGACCCCCTCGATGCGAACGAGGTGCGCTACCGGTCTGCGCCACAGCCCCAGTTGACCCACCACGGTGGGCCGGCAACAAGGCTAACAGGTCCCCTTCGCCGCCCGCGAACCGGTTCCCCCTACTCGTTCGCGGCGCGTCGTGACGTCGGCCGGAACTCCGTCAGCGCCCGCCGCTCCTCCTCCCGGGCGGCGAGCTGGCGCTCCAGCAGTTCGCGGCGCTGGGCGGCCCGGCGGGCCTGCTCACGGCGCACGGCGGCCTGGTGCTGGGCGACCCAGCGGAGGTAGCGCGCCTCGGCGCGGCGGCGGCGCCGTTCGACCAGGGCGCGGTTGCGCAGGTGCACCACGTAGGCGAGCAGCAGGACGGAGGTGACCGACAGCGCCACCACGAACGGACGCCCGAGCACGAAGGCGCCCGCGATCTCCAGCAGGTTGAGCAGCGTCAGCAGGAGCAGGGTGCGGCGGCGCCGGTGCATCATCCGCGCGTGCGCGTCGGCCCCGGACCGCCGCGACCGGCGAACGGAAGCCGCGGTCGCCGAACCGGCGGCGGCACCGGCCCCCACTTCGACCCCGGAGCCGGAGGACCCCCCGGACCCCGAAGCCGACCGCCCGGACCCGGAGACCGAGGAGCCGGCCCCGACCCCGGAAGCCGAAGAGCCGGATGCGGCAGCCGAGGACCCGGCCCCGGACGCGGATGCCGACCGCCCGGACCGGGAGACCGAGGAGCCGGAGACTGCGGAGCCCGCACCCGGGGAGCCAGAAGCCGAGCCAGGAGAGCCGGCGGACGAACCAGCCGACCCGGGCGAGGACGCATCAGCCCCGGCCGACCCCGTGCCGGCGTCGGCGTCGGGATCGGACGACGTACGCGGACGCCGCGAGGACGGCGGCGCCGGCGTGGACGCCACGGAGGGAAACGCCGACGACGCCATGAACACGGCCGCCCCGGCGGCGAACGCCGCAGCGCCCGCCACCTGCTGAGCCAGAACCCGGGGAGGGTTGACCGGCCGCCGTCCCGGCACCGTCCGGCGCCGCCGCTCGGGCTGCGCACCGGCGCGGACCAGTACCCGCGCGGTCGACAGCGCCCGCTCGGCGACGAGCCGCTCCGTGGCGTCGTACCGGCGCACGAGGGCCGGAGCGAGCGCGAGCAGGCCGGCCGCGGCGAGGACGGCGAGGAGCACCGAGGTCGGCACCCTCACCCCTCTCTCGATCATGTGCCGGACGGTCCCGCCCCGCCCGGCGCGTTTACCCGAAGCATGCGTGTGAACACCGAGGTTACGGGGCGCGGCACGCATTCCACGCACGACGCGCAGCGGTCCGACGCGCCGATCTTAAGTTACTTTCAGCGCAAAACGGACACCAGTACCCGTCCGGGTACGGAAATCCCCTCACAAATGGATCACGCCATCCGTCGGGTGTCCGACCGGCGATGATCGTCACTTCTTGCGGGAATCCGCTCTCCAGCGACAGGTTTTACGGAAAATCGCCGATCATCGAGGGCTCCACGGGCCCACGGGTCAGGAGGACGAGGCCGCGGCCTGCAGACGGTGCCAGCGGGCCAGCAGGCCGCCCTCCCCCGCCACATCCTCGGACGTCAGCGCGTAGCCGACGTGGTCCCGCCACGCGCCGTCGATGTGCAGGTACCGCGGGTGGTACGCCTCTTCGCGGAACCCGAGCTTCTCCACCACGCGGCGGCTGGGGGTGTTCTCCGGGCGGATGTTCACCTCGATGCGGTGCAGGCCGCCCGAGCGGAACGCGTGATCCACCGCCAACGCCAGCGCCGTCGGCATGACCCCACGGCCGGCCACCCGGGAGTCGACCCAGTAGCCCGCGTACGCCGAGCAGAACGCCCTGCGCACGATGTTCCCCAGAGTCAACTGACCGGCGAGCCGCTCCCGCCCGTCATCGACGACGCACACGGCGAACGGCATCGCGGTCCCCCGTCGCGCGGACCGGCGCAGGTCGGCGTAGACGGCCCGGAACGTCGCCGGCGAGTTCAGCTCGTGCCACGACCCGTACGGCGTCGGCTCCCACTTGGCGAGCCAGCTCTCGTTGATCCGCCGCACGTGCGACCAGGCCCGGGCGTCGGAACGCCGGTACGGCCGCAGCACCACCGGCCCGTCCGCGAGCACCACCGGCCATCCCGGCGCCTCGCCAGACCACAACATCAGACCCGCCTACAGAAAGAGAACCGGCTACCGGCGCCGATCCAGCAGCAGAACGTCCACTGTGGACCCGGCCGCCGCGGTGACGACCCGTTCTCCGAGCACCATCAGCGCGTTGGCCGCGGCCAGCCCGGACAGCGTGTACGGACCACCCGGCAGCGGGGCAACAGTGTAGCCGCCGCCGCGCCGTTCGGCGACGTGCGCGGGCCGGAACTCCCGCAGCCCCGCCGGCGACGAGACGGTTTCCAGCAGGTGTGCCCGCACGCTCGGCCGGAAGACCGGATCCGCGCCGGCGAGCAGCTGGATGATCGGCCGGCCGAGCACCTCGAAGCCCACGAGTGCCGCGCCGGGGTCGCCGGGCAGGCACACGACCGGCACGCCCGCGGCGCCGCCGATGGTCCCGAAGCCGAGCGATCCGCACGGGTACAGCGACACGTCGGTGAACGACACGTCGCGCCGGGACAGGATGCGCCGGACCATGTCGCCGGGGCCGGTGCCGGTGCCGCCGGTCGTGATGATCAGGTCGGCGCGCAGCGTCTGGTCCTCCAGCAGCCCGCGCAGCCCTTCGGGGTCGTCGTCGCAGATGCCGATCCGGTAGGCGAGCGCGCCGGCCTCGACGGCGGCGGCGGTCAGCGCGTGCGAGTTCGCGTCGACGACCTGGCCGGGTTGGCTGGCGCGGCCGACCTCGACGAGTTCGTCGCCGGTGGCGAGCAGCACCACGCGCGGGCTGGGCCGCACGACGACGTGCCCGATCCCGGCGGCGGCGAAGACGGCCACCAGCGCCGGCGTGATGTAGGTACCGGCACGGGCGAGCGGCTCGCCGGCGGAGATCTCGTCGCCGGCCCGGCGCAGGCCGCTGCCGCGCTTGCCCGAGCGGTACACCTCGACGACGGCCATGCCGCTGTCGGTGTCGCCGGTGGGCACCACGATGTCGGCGCCGCCGGGCAGGGCGGCGCCGGCCGCGATGGAGAAGCACGTGCCGGGCGTCAGCCGCACCGGCCGCCAGCTCGACGCGGCGAGGTCGCCGATGACGTTGAGCCGGACGGGGCGGTGCGGCGACGCGTCGATCAGGTCGTCGAGCCGGGCGGCGTAGCCGTCGATGGAGGCGCGGTCGAACGCCGGCACCGGCCCGGGCGCGTGCACGTCCTCGGCGAGGACGTTGCCGTACGCCTGGGTGAGGTCGAGGTCCAGGGGCGGTAACGGTCGCACGGCACGCAGCACCGCCGCCAGGTAGTCGGCGAGCGGTGTACGCGAGTCGGCGAGCAACGTCACACGATCTCCTTGTCGACGAACTCGGTGAGCCAGCTCTTGAACGCCGGGCCGAGGTCGTCGCGCTGGCAGGCGAGCTGAACGACCGCCTGCAGGTAGCCGAGCGGCATGCCCGTGTCGTAGCGGACGCCCCGGTAGACGATGCCGTGCACCGGCGTGCCCTCTTCCAGGAGACGGGCCATGGCGTCGGTGAGCTGGATCTCGCCGCCGCTGCCGGGGCCGGTCTTCTTGATGGCGGCGAAGATGGTCGAGGGGAGCACGTAGCGGCCGATGATGGCCAGGTTGCTCGGCGCATCCGCCGGCTTCGGCTTCTCGACCAGGCCGGTGATGCGCACGACGTTGTCGCCCTCGGCCTCCTCGACGGAACAGATGCCGTAGCGGCTCACCTGGTCCTGCGGCACCTCCAGCAGGGCGATGACGATGCCACCCGTCCGCGCCTGGAGATCCAGCATTTTCACCAGTAGTGCCTCGTCGTCCATGAACTCGTCGCCGAGCATCACGACGAACGGCTCGTCGCCGACGTGCGACTCGGCGTAGGAGACGGCGTGCCCGAGGCCGAGCGGTTCGCCCTGGCGGCAGGTGTAGATCTCGGCGAGCTCGCTGGGACGCTTCACCGCGGCGAGCCGCTCCGTGTCGCCCTTGTCCGCGAGCCGCTGCTCCAGGTCCGGCCGCCGGTCGAAGTGGTCCACCATCGAGGTTTTCCCGCGCCCGGTGATCAGCAGGACGTCGTTGATGCCGGCCGCGGCGGCCTCCTCCACGATGTACTGGAGGACCGGGCGGTCCACGACGGGAAGCAACTCCTTCGGCACGGCCTTGGTGGCGGGCAGGAAACGGGTAGCGAGACCCGCGGCTGGGATGACAGCCTTGACTGCGCGTGGTCCGGTCACGTCCTGAGGCATGTTCGAAAGGCTAACCGCCACTGCCCCTCCGTGTCGGTTGTGTCCCGCGCGCCGCGCCGGGGGCGATCGCGATCCGGCACGTGTCACGGCCTGCGGCCTTGGCCGCGTACAGGGCCATGTCGGCCGCTTCCAGCACCGCCGAGCCGGTCGTGCCGTGTTCCGGGTAGACCGCCACCCCGATCGAGAGGGTCACGGTGACGGGGCCGTTCCTGGTGGTGACGGGTGTGCGGCGCACGGCCGCGCCCAGCCTCCGGGCCAGTGCCGCGCCGCCGGCCGCGTCGGTCTCCGGCAACAAGATCACAAACTCTTCACCCCCGCGGCGGAACGCGAAGTCGACCTCGCGGGTCACCCCCCGGATCCGCCGGGCCAGTTCCGCGAGAACGGCGTCACCGGCCCCGTGCCCGTACCGGTCGTTCACGTGCTTGAAGTGATCCAGGTCGAGGGCGACCACACAGAGCGTGCGGTTGAACCGGTTGGCGCGTTCCAGCTCGCGACGCAGCGACTCGCGCAGGTAGCGGTAGTTGAACAGGCCGGTCAGCGGATCGGTCAGCGACAGCCGCTGGGCCTCCTCGTGCAGCCGCACGTTGTCCAGCGCCACGGCGGCCTGCCCGGCGAACGTCGTCAGCGTCACCAGGTCCCCGACGTCGAACTCCTCCGGCCCGACCCGGTCGTAGAGCACCAGCAGCCCGCGCGCCGCCTCTTCGCCCTCGGTGACGGCCGGCGCGGCGAACGGCACCGCGATGTACGTCTGCGCCCGCGGCTCATGCGGCGCCAGCGGGGTGACCGCGCTGAACCGACCCCGTTCGGGCACACCGGACTCGGCGATCGCCCCGAGCAGCCCCTCGCCCAGCTTGAGCCGCAGCCCGCCCAGGTCGACGTCGCTCTCCGGCAGCGAGCCGATCGCCGACTGCGCGACGAGCAGCTTGGAGACCGGGTCGTACAGCAGCACCACGCCGGCCTGCGCGCCGGTGGCGGCCCGGGCGGTGTGCAGGGTGACGTTCAGGATGCGCGACAGGTCGTGGGTGCCGGAGAGCGTGTCGCCGAGCAGTGCCAGATAGCCGCGCAACTGGTCCCGGCTGGCGGTCAGCGCCCGGATGTACCCGCGCATCTCCTGCGTCATCCGGTTGAACGTCGTCGCGAGCCGCCCCACCTCGTCGACGCTGCGCACCGGCACCTTGATCCCGAGATCCCCGGCGGCGACCCGGTC
Organism: Virgisporangium aliadipatigenens; assembly: GCF_016863615.1. Lineage (GTDB taxonomy): Bacteria > Actinomycetota > Actinomycetes > Mycobacteriales > Micromonosporaceae > Virgisporangium > Virgisporangium aliadipatigenens. The sequence goes on from NZ_BOPF01000021.1 coordinate 52,739, forward strand.
GGCGGCGTGCGCCAGTTCGGTCAGCGGCCGCGTGGTCGAACGCGCCATCCACCACGCGGCGACCATGGCGAGCAGGCCGGCGGTGATGACCACGGTGACGAGAACGGCGTAGAGGCCGCCGTTCGCGGGCGGATCGACGGCAAGGGCGAGCCGCAGCGGCTGGCCGGGCCCGGCGTCGAGGCGCCGCACGTACCGCCCCGAACCGGTCGTGCCGTCCTCGTGCAGGGACGCGGTGCGCCGCACGGCGTTGGCCTCGGCGCGGGACTCCGTGGACAGCAGCGAGTCGCCGCTGGAGAGCACGGTGACCGAGACGCCGCTGATGCGGGCCAGCGCCTGGGCGAGCGCCTCGTCGACGGGTGCGATGGCGACGGCCGCGCCGAGGTCGTTGCCGGCGGTGTCGCGCCGTCCGACGACGGCGGCGATCGAGGTGCCCACTCCGCGGCCGGGTGCGGCGCAGTCGACCCAGTTCATCGGCGGCGGGGCACCGGCGCTGGCCTGGACGGTGCCGTCGGGCCCGGTCAGCAGCACGGTGGCCGCGAACCCGACGTCGAGCGCGGTCAGCGGCTCGTGCCGCGCCGGTGCGCGGCCGCCGCCGGTGCCGTCGGCGGTCGTCGGGCGTTCCGCCAGATCTTGATCCTGGGCGAGGAGCGCGGCGGAGGTCGCGGCGGCGGCGAGGCGCTGGCAGCGGGCCCCGAGCTCGGCGCGGACGCTGCCGGCGGCGAGGTCGAGGCGCTCGCGGGCCCGGTCGGCGCCGATGGCGGGGACGGTGGTACCGATGAAGAGGGCCCCGAGGAGTACGGGGCCGAGCACGACCGCCAGGAAGGCAGCGGTGAGCCGCGCGCGCAGCGTCACTCGTCCTCCCGGGGGGCGTGGGGGTAGCTCAGCTACCTGATGCTGTCACAAGCAGTAAGCCAACGGAGCCGGACAGTGAGGGAGTTCGTGTCAAATTTCAGCCGTGAGGGGGCTTTTCCCCTCTTCGGTGGTCTTGCCAGTGCAAAACGAGACATGCGGGCCTCCGTTCTCACCGCACGGCGTGCGGTCGCACCCGGGGTGCGGCAGCGTGCCGACGCCGCGATCGCCGTCGCACTCGCGCCCCTCGTGGCCGGCAAGGTCGTCTGCGCCTTCGACCCCATTCCGGGGGAACCGGGCGGAGCCCCGCTCCGCGACGTTCTGGCCGGGGCGGGGCGGCTGCTCCTGCCCGTCCTGCTGCCGGACAACGACCTCGACTGGGCGGTGCACGACGGCGGGCCGCTGCACCCGGCCGGCCGGGGCCTGCGTGAGCCCTCCGGCCCCCGGCTCGGCGTCGACGCGATCACCGACGCCGAACTGGTCGTCGTGCCGGCCGTCGCCGTGGACCGGCGCGGGCTGCGGCTCGGGCGCGGCGGCGGTTCGTACGACCGGGCGCTGGCCAGGGCCGCCGGGCGGGTCGTCGCGGTGGTGTACGCCGTGGAGATCGTTCCCGAGGTGCCGGCCGAGGCGCACGACCGCCCGGTGCACGCGGCGGTGACCGAGGACGGCCTCGTCCCGTTTGTGAGATAACAACCGGGAAGCCGACTGGACGGCGGGGGCAATCATGGCGCACCATTGGCACTCGAATCCTGCGAGTGCCAATGCCATGGAGGAGCCGTGCCGACCTACCAGTACGCCTGCACCGCGTGCGGTCACAACCTGGAGGCCGTGCAGTCGTTCACGGACGACGCGTTGACGGAGTGCCCCGAGTGCGCCGGACGCCTGCGCAAGGTCTACGGCAGCGTGGGCATCGTGTTCAAGGGCTCGGGCTTCTACCGCACCGACTCCCGCAACGGGAGCGGCGGTAGCAGCACGGTCACGCCCAAGAAGGAGACGGCGAAGTCGGAGAGTTCCTCGTCCTCGTCGAGCGACTCGTCGTCCTCGTCGAGCACGACGTCCTCGACCACGTCGAGCGCCTCCACCTCCGCCGCCTCCTAGACGGGCGCGGGGCGGGCGTCAGTCCCAGTGCGGCGGGCGTTCGGCCAGCAGGTGATCGTCGTTGCGGCTGGGACGCTCGCCCCACCCGGTGTCGGTGTCGTCGGCGGTCTGGTCCGGCAGGATGACAAACTCGTCGGTCAGCAGGACCTCGCGGTCCTCGTCGTGCGTCGCCACTCCTGAAGGTTAGCGCCGGAGCTTCGCGCGACGCCGGATAGGTTCTTCCTGTGACGAAAGCCGACGACGACGCGGGCTGGCGGCGCCCTCCGGCCGGCACCGACTCCGAGCGGGCCGCGCAGCCGGCTCCGGCCGCCCCGACCCGGCCCCCGGTGGAGTACAGCGGCCCGCCGCCGAGCAACCCGCCGCCGGCCAACTGGCGTCCCCCGCTGGTGCAGCGGCCGGTCCCGCCCCGGCAGTTGCCGGAGCAGGATCACGACCGGCTGGACATCGAGGAACAGGCGGCGCGGACCCTGTCCCAGGGCATCGGCATGGTGGCCGGCGCCGTGCTGCTGGTGCTGATGCTGATCCTCTGCGCCCGCGCCCTTTTCTGAGGACCCCCTACTGCCCCTCCCACACCGCCTTGGCGCCCGAGTCACCGGTGCGAACGACGTAGTACACGGCCACGATCGCGAGCACCACCGCCAGCCCGGACAGCGCCAGCGGCAGCACCTTGCCGCCCGCCCCGCCCCCGACGGCGACACCCCCCGGCGGCGGAACGAACAGCACGAGGCCGATCGCCACCAGCGCCAGCACGGCCGAGGCGATCAGCGTGTAGTTGCCGAAGTCGGCGTGTGCCTGGAGCCGGTCGAAGTACTCCGCGCTGATCGCGCCGCGCTTGTTCAGCCGGTCGTAGAAGGCATTTCCTGAAAGCTTTGCAAACAGCGCCGCACCCGGCGTGACGATCGCCAGCGCACCCAGGACCCACCGGGTGTGCGGACGGACCTTCGGCACCACGGCGTACCCGACGGCGACGAGTGCGAGCAGTGGAACGAAAACCACGGCAGCGTGCACCAACAGCGGATGCATCGGCAGGCCCGAGATCTCCTCGAACATGGCGCCTCCTTGATCGCGATGGCCAACCATACGCACGGTTTACCGCGGCAGGGCGGTTCACAGATTGTTGTCCGTGCCGGCTATTTCGTGATGCGATGGTCACGTGAACGCAGCGGAACTCCTCCGTGACAGAGGCCTACGGGTGACCCGGCCACGCGTCGCGGTGCTGGAGATCCTGCACGAGTCGCACGGCCACCTCGACGTCGACGACATCACCGCCCGGGTGCGCGGCCGGCTCGACTCGGTATCCGTTCAGGCGGTGTACGACGTGCTCGCCGCGCTCAACAGGGCCGGCCTCGCCCGGCGCATCGCCCCCGCCGGTGCCGCGGCCCGGTTCGAGGCGCGGGTCGGCGACAACCACCACCACCTCGTGTGCCGCACGTGCAACGCGATCGTCGACGTCGACTGCGCCACCGGTGCCGCGCCCTGCCTCGACCCGATCGACGCGGCCGGGTTCGTCGTCGACGAGGCCGAGGTGACGTACTGGGGACTCTGCGCTACCTGCCGGTAGCCTGGGTGGGGTGACAGACTTCGGGCTCTACGGCCCGGGCTCGGTGACCTGGAAGGTTCACGACGAACCGATCCTCTTCGTCGCCGGCCTGCGGGCGCTCATTCTGCAGTCGTTGCATCCACGCGCCATCGCCGGCGTGGCCCAGAACTCGGACTACAAGAGCCGCCCGGCGCATCGGCTGGAGCAGACCTCCGACTACGTGATCACGATGATCTACGGAACGACGCCGGAGGCGCAGCGCGCGGCCGCCCGGGTGCGCGGCATCCACTCCCGGATGCGCGCGCACGACCTGTTCACCGGCGAGGAGTTCCGGCTGGACGAGCCGGAGCTGCTGCGCTGGGTGCACGTGACCGAGGTCGAGTCGTTCCTGACCGTGGCGCGCCGGGCCGGTGTGCGGCTCACCGACGCCGAGGCCGACCGGTACTTCGACGAACAGCGTCGCGGCGCCGCACTCCTCGGCCTCGACCCGGAGACGGTGCCGGGCTCGGTCGCCGAGGTCGAGCGGTACTACGCGGACATGCAGCCCCGCCTGGCGATGACGAAGGAGGCGGCCGACACCCTGTTCTTCCTGACCTGGCCGCCGATGCCGTTCAAGCTGGGGTGGACGCCGGTGCGCGCCGCCTACCTGGGCGTGGCGAGCCTCGCGATCGGGCTGCTGCCGGCGTGGGCGCGCCGCTTCTACGGCCTGCCCGGCATCGAGGCGGCCGACCCGGCCGCCAGCCTGTCGGCCCGGATGCTGCGGCTGTCGCTGCTGGCGTTCCCGTGGGCCCTGGTGCGCACGCCGATGTACAAGGCCGCCATGAAGCGGGTCGAGGACGCCGGCCTGAAGATCTAGAAGACCACCTTCGCGGCGCGGCCGTCGAGGGTCACCACGTCGCCGGGGTGCAGCTGCCGACCGCGCCGCTCGTCGACCTCGTCGTTGACCCGCACGTCGCCGGCGAGGATGCGTTCCTTGGCGTCGCCGCCGGACTCGACCAGATCGGCCAGCTTGAGGAACTGACCGAGGCGGATCATGTCGCCGCCGATCGCGACCTCACGCATCAGTGGTCCCGAGTTTTTGCGCATGGTCAGGAACGTACGTCACGCTCTCCTTGGGCGGCCGCCGGTACCCCTTGGGCTTCGGCCGCTTCGGCATCTCGATCGCGGGCGGGTCGATCCGCTCGTACGGCACCGTCGACAGCAGGTGCGCGATCATGTTGATCCGGGCGCGGCGCTTGTCCTCGCTGTCCACGTCGTACCACGGCGCGTCGGGATGATCGGTGTGCGCGAGCATCTCGTCCTTGGCCCGGGAGTAGTCCTCCCAACGGGTGATCGACTCCAGGTCCATCGGCGACAGCTTCCAGCGGCGCATCGGATCCTCCAGCCGCGAGCGGAACCTCCGTTCCTGCTCCGCGTCGCTGACCGAGAACCAGTACTTGCGCAGCAGGATCCCGTCCTCGACGAGCAGCCGTTCGAAGATCGGCACCTGGTGCAGGAACCGCCGGTACTCGGCCTCGGTGCAGAAGCCCATGACGCGTTCGACCCCGGCCCGGTTGTACCAGGAACGGTCGAAGAGCACGATCTCGCCGGCGGCCGGCAGGTGCTCGACGTAGCGCTGGAAGTACCACTGCGTCCGCTCGCGCGAGGTCGGGGCCGGCAGCGCGGCGATCCGCGCGACGCGCGGGTTGAGGAACTCCGCCACGCGCTTGATCGCGCCGCCCTTGCCCGCGGCGTCCCGCCCCTCGAAGATCACGACCAGTCGGGTGCCGCTCGCCTTCACCCACTCCTGCATCGCCACCAGCTCGGCCTGCAGCCGCAGCAGCTCCGCCTCGTACAGCTCCCGGTCCAGCTTCGCGGGCTTCTTCGCCTTCGCCGGCTTCTTCGTGTTGTCCGCCTTCTTCGCCATCCCGGCCTCCGTCCTCCTAGCCATCCGCCGGCCGCCGCTGCGCCCCCGGCACACCGGCACCGGCCGCGCGACCGCCGGCCTCGTCCACCCCGCCGGCGACAGTGGTGGCGGCCCCGCCAGGCCCGGAAGCACCGGACGGCGCGCCCACCGGCCCGTCGGCCCGCCCCTCCAACGCGGCCCACGGCTCCTTGGCCGGCCACGCCGCCGACCCCTCGGGGCATACCCGCCGGAAGTCGCACCATCCGCAGCGGGGACTCGGCACCGCCGGGAACGCCTCGTCCGGCGCGACCCCGTCGGCCAGCGCCCGCTCGGCGGCCACGGCGTCGGCGGCCGTCGCCTCGGCCCGGCGCAGGTGGCGGGCCAACGACTCCTCGGTGTGCTCGTGCGCGGCCACGGTGCCGGTGGGCAGGTGGTGCAGCTCCACGCGCACGCACCGCCGCCGGAACGTCCGCTGCGCCGCGATCGCGTACAGCGCCAGCGCCCGGGAGCCCCGCGCGTCGTCGCCGTCCAGCTCGGAGCGGCCGGTCTTGTAGTCCACGATCACCAGGTCGTCGCCGCGGCGGTCGATCCGGTCGACGCGGCCGGACAGCGCGAGCGTGGCCGTCTTGGTGGCCACCGTGCGCTCGACGCCCACCGGATCGTCCTCCGGGTCGAGCCCGTCGACGTACGTCTCCAGCCAGGCCAGCGCCCGCCGGTACGCCTCCCGCTCCTGCTCCTGGTCCCGGTAGCCCTCGCTGACCCAGGTGGCGCGCAGCAGCTTCGGCAGCAGCTCGGGGCCGCGCCGCTCGGCGGGTGTGCCGTACCAGTTCTTCAGCGCGGTGTGCACGCTGGCGCCGAGCGAATTGTGCGCCCAGGGCGGCCCCTTGGGTGGCTGCGGCCGGTCGACGTAGGTGAAGCGGTAGCGGCGCGGGCAGTCCTCGTAGCTCCCGAGCCGGCTCGGGGTGCACGAGAACAACCGCTGCGGGGCGTCAAAAAGGCCGGGCTGCTGCACACCGGACATCCTGCCAGTGCCCTATGACAGTTTGTCACCCTGAGTGAATGGTTTGCCGTGGCTCGCGGTGGCGAGGAGGCGTTCGAGCTGGTCGGGGGCCGTGGTGTTGGCGGCGAGCCGGACCGTCTTGTTGGTGCCGTGGAAGTCGCTCGACCCGGTCATGATCAGGTCCAGCTCCGTCGCCAGCGCGCGCATATCCTCCCGCTCCGCGGGCGAGTGATCGTCGTGGTCGACCTCCAGACCGTGCAGTCCGGCCTTCGCCAGATCGACGATCATGTCATCGGGAACGACCCTGCCGCGCACGCTCGCCCGGGGGTGCGCGAAGACGCTCACCCCGCCGGCGGCGCGCACCAGCCGCACCGCCTCGAAGACGTCCAGGTCCTCCTTCGGCAGCCGGTACTTCGCGCCCAGCCACCGTTCGCCGAACGCCTCCGACACGCTGCCCACGAGTCCACGCCGCATCAGCGCCTGGGCCAGGTGCGGGCGGCCGATGCTGCCGCCGTTGGCGTAGTGCAGGATCTCCTCCCACGTGACGTCGATCCCGTCGGCCCGCAGCAGCGCGACCATGCGTTCGGCGCGGCTGTCCCGGGACCGCCGGACCCGCTCCAGCGCGGCGACCAGCTCCGGATGCGCCGGGTCGAACAGGTACGCCAGCAGGTGCAGCCCGATCGGCCGGCCCGGCCCGTGCCAGCGGCACGACAGTTCGGCGCCGGGGACCAGGGTCAGCCCCGCCGGCAGCGCCTCGACCGCCGATGCCCACCCGGCGACGGTGTCGTGGTCGGTCAGCCCGACGGTGGTGAGACCGGCATCCGCCGCGGCCCGAACGAGTTCGGCCGGGGTGCAGGTCCCGTCGCTGGCTGTCGAGTGGGTGTGGAGATCGATGGGCACGCGCTCAACCTACTGGTTGACCACCACGGCATCCCCGGGCAGTGAGTGGAAGCGCACCGTCTCCTTAGGGCGGTCGACCCGCCACGTGCCGACCCTGTTCCCCTCGCGCAGCACCACCGTGGAGCGATCCAGCCAGAACGCCTTCATCGCCACGCCGCTCACCGGCGACTCGTGGCTCGCCGGCCGTTCCCGCGAACTCTCCAGGTCGTAGACGCGCGCCCCGACCTGTCCCGTGGCGAGCAACCACCGACCGTCCGGCGACAGCCAACCCCGGTCCACGGCCGAGTCGAACACGTCGCAGGCCGACTCCTCCACGCCGAGCCCCTCGACCCGGATCGACACCAGGCACGGCGAACCGCCCTGGTCACGCTGCGCGGCCACGAGGTACTTCCCGTCCGGCCACGCCCCGAAGAGCACGCTCGAGGTCGACCAGGTCGGCTTGTACGCGCCCCGCTTCGGGAACCACACGTCGTACCGGTGGTACCCGTCCCCACCACCGGCGGAGAGGCCCCCACCGGAGAGGCTGCCGTCGGAGAGCACCACCGCCTCCCCCACGAACCCGACCGGCGCCACCCCGGCCGGCACGGTGGACTCCTGCCGGGACCCGGAGGACTCCATCCGGAAGTCGAACAGCTTGCCGTCGAGCACACCGGCGACCCGCGCCTCCGGCCCGACCGCGAGCCGGTTGGCGCGCGGCACCACCGTGATCTGCGAACCGTTCGCCGGGTCCAGATAGGACAGCCGGTAGACGGGCGCCTCGGTCAGCCGCTCGACGAGCAGGTAGCCGGCGCGCGCACGGTACGCCCGCTCGACCGTCCCGGCGAGCGCGATCGGCACGGCGCGACCGTCCACTGTGTACAGCGTTCCGCCGCTGATCACGTCGACCGGCATCCGCTCGTTGACGAACTGCGCCAGCAACGACGGATCGTTGCCGGAGTTCTCCTGGCCGGACAGCGGCCGCAGGGAGAGCACCATGAGCACCGCACCCGCGAGGAAGCACAGCGCCACCGCGCCGACCATGCTCTGCTGACGCCGCAGCCGGGCCCGACCCCGGGCGATGGCGGCGTCGGCGAGCAGGTGCGAACCGGTGGGCGCACCACCGGCCAGGTCCCGAAGAACCCGGCTCAGCTCGTCTTCCAGCGGGGTCACGGTCCTACCCGGGCACCGGCAAGCTCGTTGTCGACGACGGCCGCGAAGGTGGCGGGCGCCTCGGCGAGGGCGACGGGCGCCTCCGCGACGGTCGCCGACCGGCGCCGGGGCAGCCGCACCGCCGGCTCGATGCCCTGCTCGGCCATGCGCGCGCGCAACGTGGTCAGCGCGCGGGCGCACTGGCTCTTGACCGTGCCGACGCTGACGCCCAGCAGCCGCGCGGTCTCCGCCTCGGTCTGGTCCTCGTAGAACCGCAGTACCAGCACGGCCCGCTGGCGGTTGGGCAGCCCCTGCACGAACCGCCACAGCAGGTCCCGCTCGGCGCGCTCGTCCACGCCGTCGGTCGCCTCGCGGTCCGGCAGCACGGCGGTCGGCCGCTCCCGGTGCCAGCGCCGGCGCCACCAACTCGTCGCGGTGGTGACCAGCACGCGGCGCGCATACGGCTCCACCGACTCGATCACACCGAGACGCAACCACGCCAGATACGTCTTGGTCAACGCCGTCTGCAGCAGGTCTTCGGCGATGCCCCAGTCGCCGGTCAACAGGTATGCCGTGCGCAGCAACGCGGGCGATCTGGCCGCCACGAACTCGCGGAACTGCTCGTCGATCGTTTTCTCGATCGTCTCGGTCACGTGTGCTCCCCCTGGACGTCCCCGAAGTAAGGACGCTCGAAGGAGGTCAATCGGTTGTCAGGTGCCGTCGTCCACGACGTCCTGCGCGTTGGCCAGCCGAGCCTCGACCGCCTCCGGCTCGTACATCTCCTCGACGATGCGCAGGTAGAGCTCGTTGGGGCTGGGCAGGTGCGGGATGCGGCGCAGCGCCTGCTCCTGACCGGCCGACTCCAGCTCGAACGTGCCGTAGTTGAGCACCCGTCCGAGCGCGCTCTGCACGTACTTCATGTCGGTGACCCGCTGGAGCGGCATCATCGCGACGTTGCGGGTGATGATGCCGCTGACCACCATGACCCGCTTGTTGGTCAGGATGAACCGGTCGAACCACCAGTCCGCGATCTGCCAGGCGACCCAGATGAGCACGAAGATCCAGCCGAGCACCAGGAACGTCGCGAACTCCGGCCGCGCGTCGTAGCGGGTCAGCAGGCCGGTGACGACGCCCATGACGACCGTGGCGCCGGCGGCGATGCCCACCTCGCGGGCGAGCTGGATCGGATGGCGCCGCCATTCCCCCCGGAACTTCTCCGTGGGGAACAGGTACTTCTGCACCAGCTGGCTCGGCTCGTCCTCCAGCGGCACGACGCGCCGGCTGCCGACGAGCCCGGTGCCTCCGCCGCCGCCGCGGAGGTTGCTCAGCTCCTCCTCGGTGATCGGCTCCCCGACGACGAACGACGCCCCCACGGTCGTGGAGCCGTCGTAGCGTTCGTCCGCGAGATCCTCGGGGAAGCCAAGGTCGTCGCCGTAATCGGGATCCTTGCGGAACCGTGGGTCGTCGAACTCGGGATCGTCCACATAGGGCGGTGGGGTGCGTCCGCCGGGACTCGGCCGGGGCCGGTCGAGGTCGGGATCCGCCGCGAAGGCCCGCTCGTCCTCCCGGATGTCGGCCAGGTCGGCGTCGGTCAGCTCGTCCGGGTCCGGCCGATCGGGTCCGGCCGGAGGGTCGAAGCGCGCGCGTGGGATCGGTTCGGTGTCGCGGTCCCGCCAGATGTGCTCGTCCTCGCCGCCGCTGCTACGCGGCCCCTCCCCAGCCATGGGTCAGTTGAAGAGCGAGGTCATGAAGTCGCCGATACCGCCGGCCAAGTCCATGATTCCGCTGCCGATCGACTTTGCGACGTTGGCGGCGGACTGAGGCCGGTACGCGATGAAAAAGATCAAGAACGCGATGCTGCCCCAGGTAAGGACTTTCTTGACCATCTCGGCCCATCCCTCCCCACGGCGACGGTCCTGTCCCGCCGCGGACACTCAGCGTATCAGTCAGACCGCTTAGGGTGAATTGTGCGTGCGATGACCGACTCGGACGTTGATCCTAGACCGATAGGTCTACACCGCACCGTGACGATACGGGGGCAACGCGGCACAACACCAGTCGTGGGCCGCGCGTGTCGTAGACGGCAGAATCACACCCGTCCGGGCGGTTTTCACACCCGCCCGTGCAGATACGGCGTCGGTGCGCCGTAGACGAGCTGCCCGGGGACGTCGTCCACGAGGTTGATCAGGTTGAGGTCCTCGGCGAAGACGTAACCGGCGCCGGAGGGCCAGGCGACCAGGTAGAGCCACATGCCCATCGCCTCGCCGACGTAGGCGCAGCGGTCGGCCGCCGACTTCACGGTCCACAGCGAGGCGGGCCAGCCGGCCGCCCGGACCCGCGCGTGCGGGGTGGCGGTGGACTCGCCCTCCAGGAACGGTCCCGGGTCCGGCCCGGGGATGCCGGCGAGGCGGGTGCCGAAGCCGACGCCCGGCTCCTCGGCGACGAGCAGCAGGTCGGCGGGGCCGCCCTCCAGCGGGGTCGGGCCGCTGATCGCCATCACCGTGCCGCGGGTCCCGTCGTGGTCGTCACCGACCCAGCCCGCGCCGGTCACCGTCCATCCGGGCGGCAGGGGCCACGGGCACCAGAGCGGCGTGGCCGAGCCGTCGACCCGGCTGCGGACCATCTCGACGATCTCCGGACCGATGTGTTCGGGAACGTGCAGGGGAAGCACACCACCGTCGACGTCGCAGCGCCATTCGGAGTTCATCAGGTCCGGCGGCCGCACCGGGCCACCGCACCTGGGACAACTCACGGAGACGCCCATGCCCACTACGGTGCGTCGTCGAACCGCCCGCCGTCAAGCCACTCCGGCGGATCCGCGTGTTCCTGAATCCAGGCGTGCATCGCGATTCCGCTCGCGACACCGGCGTTGATCGATCGCGTGGATCCGTACTGCGCGATGGAGTACAGCGCCGTGCACGCCGCCCGCGCCGCGTCCGACAGGCCGGGCCCCTCCTGCCCGAACACCAGCACGCAGCGCCTGGGGAGCGCGTGGCGTTCGAGCGGTTTGGAGCCGGGGAGGTTGTCGATCCCGACCACGGCAAGCCCCTCGCCCGCCGCCCACGCGGCGAACGCCGGCACGTCCGGATGGTGTCGCACGTGCTGGTACCGGTCGGTGACCATCGCGCCCCGCCGGTTCCACCGCTTGCGGCCGATGATGTGCACCTCGCGCGCCAGGAACGCGTTCGCGCTGCGCACCACGGTGCCGATGTTGAAGTCGTGCTGCCAGTTCTCGATGGCGACGTGGAAGTCGTGGCGGCGGGAGTCGAGGTCGGACACGATCGCGTCGAGCCGCCAGTAGCGGTAGCGGTCGACGACGTTGCGACGGTCGCCGCCGGCGAGCAGTTCGGGGTCCAGGCGCGGGTCGTCCGGCCAGGGGCCCTCCCACGGTCCGACGCCCACCGCTGACTCCGGTTCGGACTCCGGTCCGGCGCCTTCGGGCAGGGAGACGAAAGCGGTCACGGACGCCGAAGGTACAGGCCGGTCGGGTGAACGCACGGACGCAGCTCACCCGACCGGCGCACCGATCACGGGGGAACCGGCCCGGTCAGCCGGCCAGGGCGTGTTCGAACCGGTCCAGGAGGCGGTGCTGGGCCGCCGCGGCGGGGTCGTCGACCGGCGGCGTCGCGCCGAGCCCGCACGCGGCGAGCGCGATCCGGCGCACCCACCGGCGGTAGCCGTCCGCCTCCCCGGTGGGGACCCGTTGGGCGAGCGCCTGCCCGGCGAGCACACAGTCGCCGTGCACGACCTCGGGTGGCACCGCCTCCGGCGACACGTCGTCGCCGGCGTAGATCGCCGCGACGACCTCGCGGACCAATGCGCTCGCATCGGTGCGGCCGGCCGCGATGGCGGCGACGCCGGCGAGGATCTCGGTGACGGCCGGCGGCTCCGGCGAGACCACGGAAACAGCGGTCAGGACGCGCGGGGGCAGCCGTATCAGCAGCTCCCAGTCGTGCGACGGGAGCGAGCGGGCGTAACTACCACCGGCGCGGGTCCGTGCGGGCTGGCTGGCCATGACGACCTCCCGAACGCAGCATATGCCGACGTATCAGGCAAGCATCACGATTCGAGCGCCCCGGCAGAACCGGACCCGGACGCAATGAACGGCGGGGCCCTCCCCGGCACCCGCCGTCCACGCTCTGTTACGAGAGAGTCTGAGTGATCCCGGACACTCCGTACAGAGACGGAGGTCACATTTACCGAATCGAGACACCGACTCAAAGGTCGGAAAGTTTCGGCACTCGTGGGAGCGATTCCACGAAACTACGTTCCGTAACGTGCACTGAGCGTGCAGACTCCGTCGCTGAACACGGGCGGTAGGGTCCCCGTCAATGGAAACGCCAGCCACCCGACAGGCCGGTCCCGATCGGTTGTCCGACCGCGGTCGGACGGCCCGGCTCGTGGCGACCGCGCTCGGCCTCCTGCTGCTGTTCGGCGGCACGATCTTCGGCACCGACGACGACTTCCCGTTCGGGCCGTTCCGGATGTTCGCCACCACCAACCGGTGGGACGAGCCGATCTCCATCGCCCGCGCGGAGGTGCTGCTCGACTCGGGCGAACGCGTCGAGCTGACCCCGGCCAACAGCGGCGTCCGGCGGGCCGAGGTCGAGGGGCAGCTCGAACGGTTCAAGGCGGAGCCGCAGCGCCTCGCCGGGCTCGCCGACGCGTGGCGGGCACACCACCCGGGCGGCAGCTCAGTCCGTTCCGTCGCGGTCTATCTGAGACACCACGAACTCAGCCGGCGCGGGCCGACGGGCCACTACTACGACGAGCAGGTGGCGACATGGGACGCCTGAGCGCGGCCGGCGACTGGCTGGTGGCGCCGGTGCCGCGGGCCCGGATCGCGATCTTCCGCACGATCGTCTACCTCTTCGTCGCGCTCGACGTCACCGTGATCACCGGCTGGGTGCGGGCGCACACCGGGATGCCCGGCGACCTGTACCGGCCGCTTCTCGTGGCGCGCCTGCTGCACCTGCCCACGCCCGGGCGCGCGCTGATCCTCACCGTCTTCTGGGTGCTGCTCGCGGCCGCGCTGGCCGCCGCCACCGGGCGCGCCCACCGGCTGCTCGGCTGGACCGTCTTCGCGCTGTACTTCGAGTGGATGATCATCGCGATGAGCTACGGCAAGGTCGATCACGACCGGTTCGGGCTGCTCGTCGCGCTCGCGGTCCTGCCGACCGCCGGGGCCGCGCGTCACACGGATCAGACTCTGACGGAACGGGGCGGTTGGGCGCTGCGCATGACGCAGTTCGGCGTCGTGGCGACCTATTTCCTGGCCGCGTGGGCGAAGCTGCGCTTCGGCGGGCCGGAGTGGCTCACCGGCGCCACGCTGATGCGGGCGGTCGTGCGGCGCGGCACGTTCCTCGCCGACCTGCTGGTGCAGGTGCCGTACCTGATGATCCTCTCGCAGTTCGGGATCATGGCGTTCGAGCTGCTCAGTCCCGTCGTCTTCGTCCTGAACGAGAAGTGGCGGGTGCGGCTCGTCGCGTTCTGGTACGCCTTCCACGTGATGGTCTTCGCGACGATCACGATCTCGTTCGCGCCGCATCTCGCCGCCATGTCGAGTTTTCTGCCGCTCGAACGGGCATTGGCGCGCGTGAGACGGCCCACGTGGGGAATGCTCCGATACGCCGGTGTCGTTTCTCCCGGAGACGCGCCCGAGGATCGGAGTTCGATATGGCGACGGTTGAGGTCACCGAGCACACCTTCGAAGAGACAGTGACGGGTGAGGGCATCACCCTCCTCGACTTCTGGGCCGAGTGGTGCCCCCCGTGCAAGGCGTTCGGTCCGATTTTCGAGAAGGCCTCCGAGGCGCATCCCGACATCACGTTCGGGAAGATCGACACCGAGGCCGAGCAGATGCTCGCCATGCAGTTCGAGATCCGGTCGATCCCGACGATCATGGCGGTGCGCGACGGGATCGTGGTCTACGCGCAGCCCGGCGCGCTGCCGGCCAAGGCGCTGGAGTCGCTGATCTCGCAGGTGCGGGAGCTCGACATGGACGAGGTGAAGGCGAAGGTCAAGGCCGCCACCGAGCCTGAGGCCCCGGCCGCTCCCGCTGCCCCTGCCGCTCCTGCTGCTCCTTCCGCGCCGGAGAAGGCCACCGCACCCGCTTCCGACGAAGCCGGCGCTGTGGAGCCCGCGGCCGCCGGGTCGCCCGCCGCCGAGAAGCCGGCGGCGAAGAAGGCACCGGCCAAGAAGACCGCCGCGAAGAAGGCGCCCGCCCCCCGGAAGGCACCGGCCAAGAAGGCGGCGGCGAAGAAGACGACCGCCAAGAAGACCCCCGGCGCGAAGAAGGCTCCCGCCGCGAAGGCGGCCCCGACCGACGCGGCCACCGAGGAGTAGGTAGCCGGCGGCGTCAAGGCCGCCGGCGAGTAATCGCACCGACACGCAAAGTTGGCCCCACGCATATCGTTGAACTTCGTATCGAACGTATGTTCGAATGTCTGTGTGCGTTGGGACCAGTTGCTGATTTCCGCTGACCGGACCGATGGCGAGCGGCAGAACACTTCCCTGCCGCTCGCCCTCCCGGGTGCGACGGTGCGTACTTTCGACACGCCCGAGTTCCGGGGCAAGACGTTCTACGAGGTGCGAGCGCGCTCGATCATCAACCGGGTGCCCGCCTCCTCCCGCATGCACTTCGAGTGGACGGTCAACCCGTACCGGGGCTGTTCGCACGCGTGCACCTACTGCCTGACCGGCGACACGCCGATCCTGATGGCCGACGGGCGGACCAAGCCGCTCGCCGACCTCGTGGTGGGCGAGCGCATCTACGGCACCGTGCGCGACGGCTACTACCGCCGTTACGTGGTGACGGAGGTGCTCGCGCACTGGCAGACCCGCAAGCCCGCGTGGCGGGTCCGGCTCGCCGACGGCACCACCCTCGTCGCCAGCGCCGATCACCGGTTCCTGACGCAGCGCGGGTGGAAGCACGTCGTCGGCAGCGAGCAGGGCACCGACCGCCGGCCGCACCTCACCGTCGGCAGCAAGCTGCTCGGCGTCGGCCACTTCGCCGACGCGCCCAAGGACTCGGCGGACTACCGGCACGGCTACCTGTGCGGGCTGGTCGGCACGGGCGGGCGGCATCCCGCCGACTTCCACGGCGAGCCCGACGCGATGCTGCGCGCCGCGCAGTACCTGGCGCGTTCGATCGACGACGAGAGCGGTGCGCGGGATCCCGAGCCGGGTGTGCACGTGGGTCCCGCGGCATGGCCGCAGGCACCGGGGGCGGACTGGCACGCCGGGTTGCTCGCGGGGATGTTCGACGCGCACGGCAGCTGCAGCCGGGGCAACCTGCGCATCGCCACCAGCGGCGAACGCCTCGTCGAGGCCGCACGGGAGGCGTTCGCGCGGTTCGGGTTCGAGGTGTCGGTGGACCGTTCGGGGCGTGGGCGGCGCACCACCTACCTGCGCCTGCTCGGCGGGCTCGCCGCCCGGCTGCGGTTCTTCCACACCACCGACCCGGCCGTCGTGCACAAGCGCGACCTCAGCGGGATCGCCGTCAAGTGCGACGCCGACCTGCGGGTGGTCAGCGTGGAGCCGCTCGGGCTCGACCTGCCGATGTACGACATCACCACCGGCACCGGGGACTTCATCGCCGCCGGCGTCGTCAGCCACAACTGCTTCGCCCGCAACACCCACACCTATCTGGACCTGGACGCCGGGGCCGACTTCGACGACAAGGTCGTGGTGAAGGTCAACGCGCCCGACCTGCTGCGCAAGGAGCTGGCGCGTCCACAGTGGACCGGCGGGTCGATCGCGATGGGCACCAACGTCGACTGCTACCAACGCGCCGAGGGGCGGTACCGGCTGATGCCCGGCATCATCGCCGCGCTGCGCGACCGGGCCAACCCGTTCTCCGTGCTGACCAAGGGCACCCTGCTGCTGCGCGACCTGCCGCTGCTGCGGGAAGCCGCCTCGGTCACCCGCGTCTCGCTGGCCGTCTCGGTCGGGTTCCGGGACGAGGAGCTGTGGCGCTCGGTCGAGCCGGGTGCGCCGAGTCCCGCGCGGCGGCTGGACATGGTGCGGCGGCTCGGCGACGCCGGGTTCGCCGTGTCGGTGCTGATGGCGCCGATCCTGCCGGGCATCACCGACACCGACGGGGAGATCGACGCCACCGTGGCCGGGATCGTGGCGGCCGGCGCGGTCAACGTGGTGCCGATCCCGCTGCACCTGCGCCCCGGCGCGCGGGAGTGGTACCTGCGCTGGTTGTCCCGCGAGTTCCCGCACCTGCTGCCGATGTACCGGGAGCGGTATCGCGCGGGGGCGTACCTCGACGCGACGTATCAGAAGGAGCTGTCCGCCAGGGTCAAGGCCGCCGCGCGCCGGCACGGGCTGCGGCCGCCGGCACCGGAGCCCGAGCCGGTCGCGCCGGCACCCGCCCCGCTCCCGAGCGACACCCAGTTGACGCTGCTGTGAGGGAATCCAGTGCCGAACTTGAGTTCATGCGCCCCTCGCTCCTCGCCCCACGCCCGTCAGGCGGTGCCCTGGTCATGGATCGGCCCAGGCTCTACACCGACGTGCACCAGGTGATCGACGAACGGGCGATCTGGACGGCGTTCCAGCCGATCGTGCGGCTCGACACCCGCGAGGTCGTCGGCTACGAGGCGCTGAGCCGCGGGCCGGCGGGGACGCCGTGGCAGCGGCCGAGCACCATGTTCGCCGCGGCGCGGGCCGTCGGGCGGGCCGGTGAGCTGGATTGGATCTGCCGCATGAGCGCCTACCGCGCCGCGCTGGAAGCCGGGCTGGGGCCGGAGACGACGCTGTTCGTCAACGTCGAGCCGGCCGCGCTGCGGGAGCCGTGCCCGCCGGACCTCTCCGACGTGCAGGACCGTGCCAAGGGGCGGCTGCGCGTCGTCACCGAACTGACCGAACGCCACCTCGCCGACGACCCGGCCGCGCTGCTGGCCGCCGTTCGGGGCTGTCGCGATGCGGCCTGGGGCGTGGCGCTCGACGACGTCGGGGCCGACCCCGCGTCGCTGGCGCTGATGCCGTTCGTGCACCCGGACTTCGTCAAGTTGGACATGCGGCTGCTGCACGAGCCGGGGCAGCCCGCCACCGCGCAGGTGGTCAACGCCGTCATCGCGCACGCGGAGCGCACCGGCGCCGCGATCGTCGCCGAGGGCGTCGAACGGGAGGCACACCTCGCCCAGGCCCGAGCCATGGGCGCCACGCTGGGGCAGGGCTGGCTGTTCGGCGCGCCGGGGCCGCTGCCGCGCGGCGACGGGCCGGCCGTACGGCAGTTGGACCTGCTGACCGTCACCGATCAGGGGCCGGCCGGGCGCACGCCGTTCCACATCGTGTCGCAACACCGGCCGACGACCAGGGCGACCAAGCGGATGCTCATGGAGACCACCCGCTACCTGGAGTCCAAGGTCGCGGACCCGGTCGAGCCGCCGGTGCTGCTGGCCTGCTTCCAGGACGCCGGCAACTTCACCGGCGGCGTCCGGCGGCGCTACACCCGGCTGGCCTCGGGCTCGCCGTTCGTGGCAGTCTTCGGCGCGGGCCTCGACGCGGCACCGGCGGCGAAGGTGCGCGGCGCCGACGTGGCCGCGGGCGACCCCCTGCACGCCGAGTGGAACGTCATCGTCGTCGGCCCGCACTTCAGCGCCGCCCTGGTCGCGCGCGACATCGGCGACACCGGCGCGCAGGACTACCGGCGCTTCGACTACGCGCTCACCTACGACCGCCCGCTGGTGCTGGCCGCCGCGCGGTCCCTCCTCGGCCGGCTGGGACCAGTAGCCTCGGACACGTGAGGACCGCTCAGGAAATCCTGGCCCAGGCTCGCACCATCGCCGTCGTGGGCGCTTCCCGGTACGCGTACAAGGAGGCGCACACCGTGCCGCTGCAGATCAAGCGGCACGGCTGGCGCATCATCCCGGTCAACCCCGAGATCGACGAACTGTGGGGCGAGCGGGCCTATCCGCGCCTGGCGGACCTGCCGGAGCAGGTGGACTTCGTCAACGTGTTCCGGCCCTCGGGCGAGGCGACCGACGTGGTCCGGCAGGTGATCGACACCAAGGTGGCGCCGGCCGTCTGGCTCCAGCTGGGGATCTTCTCCCCGGAGGGCCGGCGACTGGCCGAGGCCGCCGGCATCGACTACGTCGAGGACACCTGCCTGGCCGTGGTGCGCGCCCGCTACGGCCTCAGCGCGCCCGCCGCCCCCTGAGCCGCTACCGGTACTGCGCCTCTCGCACGCTGTTGCCGCCGTCGATCACCAGCATCTGGCCGGTGATGTAGGAGGCGCTCGGCGAGCACAGGAACGCGATCGCGGCCGCCACCTCGTCCGGCGCCCCCGGCCGGCCCATCGGGCTGCCGTAGCCCTGCTTCAGCTCCACCAGCGTCGACGCGCCGGTGTGGATGATGCCGGGCGCGACCGCGTTGACCGTGATGCCGTCGGCCACCAGCTCCATGGCGAGCGCGCGGGTGAGACCCACCACGCCGGCCTTGCCCGCCGCGTAGCCCGCCTCGGCCGGCAGCGCGTTGACCGGACCCGCCGTCGCGGCGAGGTTGACGATGCGGCCCCAGCCGTGCTCCGTCATGCCGCCCACGAACGCCCGGCTCACCAGGAACGCCGTCGTCAGGTTGCGGTCGATCTCCGCGCGCCACTCGTCATAGGTCAGCTGCGCCACCGGCCGAACGACCTCCGGGCTCGCCTTGCTCGCCAGGCCGGCGTTGTTGACCAGGATGTCCACCGGGCCCAGCTGCTCGGTGATCGCGTCGGTGAGCGCACCGACCTCGGCCTCCACGGTCAGGTCCGCGACGAAGCCGGTCACGCCCAGTTCCGTGGCGCGCTCGTGGATGCGTCGCGTGGTCGACACGATCGCGACCGAGGCGCCCATCGCGCTCAGGCGGCGGGCGGTCGCGTAGCCGATGCCGTCGGGGCTGCCGGCGCCGGTCACCAGGGCGACGCGGCCGTCCAGCCGTTCGGGGAAGGAATCGCCGCCGGCCAGGGGCGACGCCTCGCCGGCACCCCCGCCGGCCGCGTCGCTGCCGGTGGGAACGGACCGAAGGTTCGGACGGCGATTACGTGGATCGGAGACCATAGGCAGAATCCTGCCTGGCGCACCGCACACCGGCAACGA
The DNA here is from genome assembly GCF_016863615.1 of Virgisporangium aliadipatigenens. Lineage (GTDB taxonomy): Bacteria > Actinomycetota > Actinomycetes > Mycobacteriales > Micromonosporaceae > Virgisporangium > Virgisporangium aliadipatigenens. The sequence goes on from NZ_BOPF01000021.1 coordinate 72,223, forward strand.
CAACGGGACGAATCACCTTCAGGCATCGGTTCCGGCATCGGCGAACTTCCCGGACGGCTGTGCGAGCGGGCACCCGCTACTCTGGCGTGGCCGGCGTCCGCAGGCGTCGGCGTGTCCCGTAGCGGAGTGTCCACGCGATGTCCTATCCCCAGCAGCCCGGCGGCTGGTCCGACCCCTCGTGGCCGCCCGCCAACCAGCCGTACTCCGACCCCGGATACGGCGGCTATTCGGGACCACCGGCCGACCCCGGCTACGGATACGCCTATCCGCCGCAGCAACCGCAGCCGTACGACCCGGGCCTCGCCTACGGCGCGCCGGCGCAGGCCTACCCGCAGGCCGCGCCCGAGCTGAAGAACAACGGGCTCGCCATCGCCTCGCTGGTCGTCTCGATCATGAGCCTCCTCACCTGCGGGCTGGCCGGCATCATCGGCGCGATCCTCGGGCACGTCGGCCGCAAGCAGATCCGCGAGCGCGGCGACGCCGGGGACGGGCTGGCCCTCGCCGGCATCATCGTGGGCTACGTGCTCTTCGTGATGGGGCTGCTGTTCGTGGCGTTCATCGCGTTCGTGTACGACGCGGCGTCCAACTACGAGCCGACCTACGACCCGACCCCGTACCACACCTAGTAGGTAGGCGGTTCGAACCTCGTGGTGCGGGACATGCCCGCCGCGCGGCCCTTGGCCGAGATCACCAGCGCCATCTTGCGGGACGCCTCGTCGATCATCTCGTCGCCGAGCATGACGGCACCGCGCTTCCCGCCCGCCTCGGACGTGGCGTGCGCGTAGGCGTCGAGGATGAGTTCGGCGTGGTCGTAGTCCGCCTGGCTCGGCGCGTACACCTCGTTGGCGGCGTCGATCTGGCCCGGGTGCAGCACCCACTTGCCGTCGAAGCCCAGGGCCGCCGAGCGCTTCGCCGCCTCCCGGAACGCGTCCACGTCCCGGATCTGCAGGAACGGGCCGTCGATCGCCTGGAGGTCGCGCATCCGCGCGGCCATCAGGATCCGCATGAGGATGTAGTGGTACGGGTCGCCCGGGTAGTCCGGGATCAACGCGCCGACCTGGAGCGAACGCATGTTGATCGAGGCCATGAAGTCGGCCGGGCCGAAGATGATCGTCTCCATGCGGGGCGACGCCGCGGCGATCTCGTCGACGTTGACCAGGCCGGCGGCGTTCTCGATCTGCGCCTCGATACCGATCCGGCCGACGTCCAGCCCGAGGGACTTCTCCAGCTGCGTGAGCGTCAGGTCGAGCCACTGCACCTGGGCGGCGTTCTGCACCTTGGGGAGCATGACGCAGTCGAGGTGCGCACCGGCACCCTCGACCACCTCGATGACGTCCGTGTACGTCCACGGGGTTGTCAGATCGTTGACCCGCACGGCGCGCGTCTTGCCGCCCCAGTCGCCGTCGTTCAGCGCGGCGACGATGTTCTTGCGGGCCGCCGGCTTGGCAAGCGGCGCGACGGCGTCCTCCAGGTCGAGAAAGACCTGGTCAGCGCCGAGTCCCCGAGCCTTGTCCAGCATTTTGACGCTGGAGCCGGGCACGGCCAGGCACGAGCGGCGGGAACGGCCGGCGGCAGGCATCGATCTCTCCTTAACGGTCGGTCAATCGGCCTGGAGGGTAACCTCCGTGCGTGGCTGGCACAGCGCGGGATCTCACCGGTCAGGTGATCGTGATTACGGGTGCGAGTTCCGGGATCGGACTGGCGGGGGCGAAGGCCCTCGCGAGTCGCGGAGCCGGTGTCGTTCTGGTCGGGCGGGACCGGGAACGGCTCAAGGCCGCCGCCGACGAGGTGGCCGTCCTGGCGGGGTTCCCGCCGCTGACACACACCGCCGACTTCAGCCGGCTCGACGACGTTCATCTGCTGGCCGATCAACTGCGGCAGCGGCTGCGGCGCATCCACGTGCTCGTCAGCAACGCCGGCGCCGTCCGCCTGAGCAAGAAGAAGACCACGACCCGGGACGGCCACGAGACGACCGTACAGGTCAACCACCTCGGCGGGTTCCTGCTGGCCAACCTGCTGCGCGAGCAGCTGCGCGGCGGCCGCATCGTGGTGACCTCCTCCGACGTGCACAGCAAGCACGCCATCGACCCGGCCGACCTCTCGGCCAAGACGGGGTGGGCGGGCTACGGGGCGAGCAAGTCGGCCAACATCCTGTTCGCCCTCGAGGCGGCGCGGCGCTGGCCGGACATCGTGCCGGTGAGCTTCCACCCGGGCGTGGTGTCCTCGCGCTTCGGCACCGGAACGCTCATCAAGGCCGGGCAGTTCTTCATCAAGCCGTTCCTGCTGACGCCGGAGAAGGGCGCCGACACGATGGTGCACCTGGTGACGGCGCCGACGACGGAGTTGCAGCGCGGCGGCTACTACGTCAAGCGCACGCTGACCCGGCCGGCCCCGCACGCCGCCGACCCGGCGACCGCCGCCCGCCTGTGGGACGCCAGCCTGGCCGCGGTCGGCATCGGCTGGCAGCGCCACTAGCGCCTGCCGGTCAGCTCGGTTTCGGGGGCTTGCGGACCCGGTGCAGGCGGAAGGGGCGCTTCGTCGCCCGGGCCGCCTCGCTCGGGCGCGGGGGCTCGGCCAGAGAGGTCTGCGGCAGGGTTTCGCCGGCCTCCAGTGGCGGCGCCGCCTCGCGCAGGGCGTAGACGGTCGAGTGGGCGGCCCAGCGTTCGGCCGTCTCGGTCGGGCCGCCGCTGGCGTTGAGCCGCTTGCCGGCCAGCTGCGGCGCCACCGTGCTCCACTCCTCGCCGGCCGGGTCCACAGTGGACACCGCCGCGGGCCAGGTCACGATGCGGCCGCCGTGGTCCCCCCGCAGGGTCACCGGGACCGTGGCACCGGCGGCCAGGGCCGGCGCCTCCTGCTCCCCGCCGCCGGTCACGACGTACAGCGCGTCGCCGACCCAGGCGCACCACACCGCGCGCCCGTCGATCCAGGCGATGGCGGCCTTCTTGACGGCCTCGGTCACCAGCGGATGCGCCATGCACGCATCCTGCCAGGATTCAGGCCGGACGCGGCATCGTGGTGGAGAACTCCCGCGCGGTGTACCGCGAGGCGACCAGCCCGTGCGGCCAGGACTGCGCGGGCCAGCCGCCCTTGGCGAGCAGCGCCGTCACGAACCGGTCCGGCGTGTTGAGCTTCTTCCACACCGCCGGCAGGAACGTCGCACGCCGTTCCCCATCGGTGATCAGAACGCCGTCGACGCCCGGCCGCAGCGCCGCGACCAGGTGCTCGCGGGTGTCGGCGGGAAGCCCGCCCTCCTGGGTCAGCACCGAGACCTTGACCTCCAGGTCCGGCCGCTCCTCGGCGGTGACCGGAGGCATCCGCGGGTCCCGCATGGCGCGGTGCGCGTTACGGATCACGTCGAGGTAGAGCGGGCGGGCCGGCTCGATCGTGCCGACGCAGCCCCGCAGCCGCCCGTGGCTCTCCAACGTCACGAACGTCGCGCCCGGCGCCGCGAGCGGGCCGGAGTCCGGGCGTTCGGGATCGGGCCGGCCCTCCAGGCGTGCCGCCACGGCCTCGGCGGCCAACTCGGCGAGGGCCCGACCATCGTCGTCTTGCAGCGCGGGCTGCATCGTTCGAGCGTATGACCTTCCCATGGGCGCCGCCAGGCAAAACCGGGCAGCGCCGGGCATCAGAACGCCGGTTCCAGGCGGCGGGTCAGCACGTCGAGAATCTCCGGCAGGGAGCCGATCTCGATACCCTCCCACGTGACGTCGCGGCCGAACGTCAGGTGCCCGCGCAGGTCCGGTGCCGCCAACCGGAGCGTGGCCATCCCCAGGGCGGCCGCACCGGTGAGCTCCGTGCTGCCGCCGTCCCCCACGTACAGGCACTCCTCGGGTGAGACGTCCAGGGCGGCACAGGCCGTCAGGTACATGGCGGGGTCGGGCTTGCGGCGGCCCAGTTCGACCGAGAAGACCTTGGTGTCGAGGAGGGGGTGCACGGGCAGCCAGGGCAGCAGGCGCGGCAGTTCGTACCAGCAGTCGCTGACGACCGCCGTGCGCAGGCGGCGGGCGCGCAGGGCGGTCAGGACCTCGACGGCGCCGGGACGCAGCGGGCCGTCGGCCCCGACGGTCGCCACCCGGCGGGCATAGACCGAGTACACGGTCCGGAAGGTGGGATTTCCGCCAAGGGTGCGAGCGAGATCACTCAGCACCTCGAGCGGCTCCCCCATGGCGCCGGTGGCGCGCCGGTAGAACGTCCGGTCCAGAGCTGCGATCCACTCGTCCGGGTCCACGCCCAGGTCAACGGCCATGCGGCGATGATCGGGGCCGCGTTGCACGGCGGTGGTGAGCGTGCCGAAGTAATCAAACAGAACAGCGCGCGGCTGGAGATGATCCAATTTGGTACTCATTTGCCACGCACCGTACCCAGCCAGTTACCTGCTCGAACAGGCGACCGTCCGGAAGGTGGCAGCATGGAGCGCCGTGCGTCATCTCGGATTCCCGGTCATCGCCGCGCTGACCGTGTCGGTCACCGCCGTCTCGTCGTCGGCACCGCTCACGGCGTACGCGCTGGCGCCGGCGCTGGCGATCGCGTTCTGGCGCAACGCCATGGCCGTGGCGGTGCTCGCGCCGGTGGCCGTGACCCGGGGACGTGCCCAGCTCCTCTCGCTCGACCGGCGCACCGCCGGCGTCTGTCTGCTGGCCGGTGTGGCCCTCGCCGCGCACTTCGCCACCTGGCTGCCCAGCACCCGGCTGACCAGCGTCGCGACGGCCACCGCCCTGGTCAGCACGATGCCGGTGTGGTCGGCCGTGATCGCGACGTTCCAGGGGAACCGGCTGCCGCGTTCGACCTGGATCGGCATCGCCGTCGCCGTCACCGGAGCGGTGCTCGCCACCGGTGCCGACCTCACCGTCTCCGGGCGGGCCGTGGCCGGGGACGCGCTGGCGCTGCTCGGCGGGTTCTGCGCGGCCGCCTACGCCGCGTTCGGTGAACGGGCCCGCAGCACGCTCACCACCACGACCTACACGACCGTCTGCTACGGCGCCTGCGCGCTGATCCTCGGGGTCGGCTGCCTGGTCGGCGGCGTGCCGCTGGGTGGCTACCCCGGTTCGGCCTGGCTCGCCATCATCGGCATCACGCTCGGCGCCCAACTGCTCGGACACTCGCTGATCAACTTCACGCTGGACAAGGTCTCGCCCACCACGATCAGCGTGCTCATGCTGCTCGAGGTGCCCGGCGCGGCGCTGCTCGCCTGGTGGTGGCTCGGTCAGCTCCCCGAGCCGGGCAGCCTCCCCGGCCTCGTCGTGCTCACGGCCGGGGTGCTGATCGTCCTGCTCGGGTCGGCCCGCAAGAGCCGTCCGGGAGACGGTCACCCGACGAACGGCGGCACCACGATCTCGCCCGAGGCGATCGCCACCACCTGACCGGAGACCGTCGCGCCGACCGCCACCCCGCCCCTCGCCGTCACCGTGCAGTCCAGTCGCGACGGGCGGCCCATGTCGTGCCCCTGGTGCACCGTGTACGACGAGGTGCCCTCGCCCGGCAGCAGGCCGTTGATCACCAGGAACAGGCCGAGCCCCAGGGCCGCCGAGCCGGTCGCGGGATCCTCGGCGACACCCGACGCGCCGGCGAAGACCCGGGCGTGCGCGGTGCGCTCCGCCGGTTCCCACGCGAAAACGCTGGCGTGCGCGGTGGCCGAGGGGGTCGCGCGCGAGAGCGCGTCGCGACGGACGTGGAGGTAGTCGAACTCCAGCCCGCAACCGGCCCGGCGCGGCGGAGTCCCCACGAGATCGGCGGAGGTGAGCCCCACGGAACCAGCCAGCTCAGCCGGGTCGAACGGGCGGCTCAGGGTCGGCGTGCCGCCGGTCAGCGTGGCGCAACCGGACTCGTCCACCACCACCGGCAGGAGGCCGGCGCCGCACTCCTGCACCACCTCACCGGCCTTGACCAGCCCGCGCCGCCACTGCGTCACCGCCACGCCCACGCTCGGGTGCCCGGCGAACGGCAGCTCCGCGAACGGCGTGAAGATCCGCGCCCGGTAGTCCGCGCCCGGCTTGGTCGGCGGCAGCGCGAAGACCGTCTCCGAGTAGTTGAACTCGCGCGCCAACGCCTGCAACTGGCCGGTCGACAACTCGTCGGCGCCGAAGACGACAGCCAACTGGTTGCCGGCGAACGGCCGGCTGGTGAAGACGTCGACGATCTCATAGTGCAGGCGACTCATGGTGTTCAGCCTAGGCTTCTAAGGTATTTGGGGTGAGCACAGCCACTCGTGTCTACGTGGCCCGAATTGCCGGGATACCCGTCTTCGACCCCAACGGGGATCAGGTCGGGCGTACGCGGGACGCCGTGGCACGGGAACGCACCGGCACCCTGGCCCCCCGCATCATCGGCCTGGTCGCCGAGATGCCGCTGCGCCGCCGCATCTTCCTGCCCATCGGCCGCATCACCGCCATCGAGGCCGACGCGGTGATGCTCGGCACCGGCACGCTCAACCTGCGCCGGTTCGAGAAGCGCCCCGGTGAGCTGCTGGTGCTCGAAGAACTGCTCGACCGGCGGGTGACCGTCGCCGCATCGGGTACCAGCGCCACCGTGGTCGACGTCGCGATGGAATCCGACCGGCTCGGCGACTGGTCGCTGACCCGGGTGGCGGTGCGCGAGTACACCGGGCGGCTCACCCGGCGCGGGCACCTGCGCCAGCTCGAGTGGAGCGAGGTGCGCGGGCTCAGCGGCCACGCCGATCAGCAGGGCACCGCCGGGATGCTCGCCCTCTTCCAGGACATGCGCCCCGCCGACCTCGCCAACGCGCTGCAGGACCTCGACGAGAGCCGGCGCTTCGAGGTGGCCGCGGCGCTCGACGACGAACGCCTCGCCGACGTCCTCGAGGAGTTGCCCGAACAGGACCAGATCGGGATCCTCGCGGCGCTCAACCCGGAGCGTGCGGCGGATGTTCTCGAGGAGATGAACCCGGACGACGCGGCCGACCTGCTAGCCGAGCTGCCCGCCGGGGAGCAGGAGGCGCTCCTGGAACTGATGGAGCCGGCCGAGGCGACGCCGGTTCGGCAGCTGCTGGCCCATCCGGAGGGCACCGCCGGCAGCGTCATGACCTCGGAGCCGGTGATCATGGCACCGGACAACACGGTCGCCGAGGCGCTCGCCCGCATCCGCGAACCACAGCTCGCCCCCGCGGTCGCCGCGCAGGTGTTCGTCGCGCGGCCGCCGATGGCCACCCCCACCGGCCGCTACCTCGGGATGGTCTTCTTCCAGCGGCTCCTGCGCGAACCGCCGTCCGCCCTGCTCGGCGGCATCCTCGACTCCGACATCGACCCGCTGGAGCCGGCCGCGCCGCTGGCCGAGATCACCCAGCGGATGGCCACGTACAACCTCGTCGCCTGGCCGGTCGTCGACGCCCAGGACCGGCTCGTGGGCGCGGTGACCGTCGACGACGTCCTGGACCACCTGCTGCCGCGCGACTGGCGCGACCGCGAACACGCCGGTGCAGCTGATGAGTGACCACCGGCGGCTGGATCAGCCCCGCGACCCGCGGCGCATCTCCCTGCCGCGCTACGACCCGGAGACGTTCGGGCGCGTCTCCGAGGGCATCGCCCGGTTCATGGGGACGGCGCGCTTCATCGTCTACATGACCGTGTTCATCGCCGCCTGGCTCGGGTGGAACACGTTCGCGCCGGCCGGCATGCGGTTCGACCCGTACACGTTCACCTTCCTCACGCTGTTGCTGTCGCTGCAGGCCTCCTACGCGGCGCCGCTGATCCTGCTCGCCCAGAACAGGCAGGCCGACCGGGACCGCGTCTCCCTGGAGGAGGACCGCCGGCGGGCCGCCATGCAGAAGGCCGACACGGAGTACCTGGCCCGGGAGATCGCGGCGCTGCGGATCGCCATCGGCGAGGTCGCCACCCGGGACTACCTGCGCTCCGAGCTGGCCCGCCTCGCCGAGGAACTCGACGACGCCGCGCACCGGCGCAGCAAGCACGACCGCAAGGAGATCCGCAAGGACGTCAAGCGGGTCGTGCGGGAGGCCGATCTCGACACCACCGCCGCCGAGGACGGCTACGACGACGACAGCGCCCTGGACGAGCCGCTGCCTCGCCGATAGCGGGTCCCACCCGACCCGGCAGTAGCATTGCCGACATGTCAGCTCCCGCCACCACGCTGAACGACGCCGTTCGCGCGGCGCTCGCCTCCGTCCAGGACCCCGAGATCCGTCGCCCCATCACCGACCTCGGCATGGTCGAGTCGGTCGACGTCGGTGCCGACGGGGTGGCCCGCATCGGGATCCTGCTGACCGTCTCCGGCTGCCCGCTCAAGGACAAGCTGCGCGCCGACATCACCGCCGCCGCCACCTCGGTCGACGGGGTGCGCGCGGTGGAGATCGACTTCGGGGCGATGACCCAGGATCAGCGGCAGGCGCTGCAGGCGAAGCTGCGCGGCGGAAGCGGCGGGGCGGAGCCGGTGATCCCGTTCGCGCAGCCCGGATCGCGGACCCGCGTGTACGCCGTGGCCAGCGGAAAGGGCGGCGTCGGCAAGTCCAGCGTCACCGTCAACCTGGCCGCCTCCCTGGCCGCCCGCGGGCTGTCCGTCGGGGTGGTGGACGCCGACATCTACGGGCACTCGGTGCCGCGCATGCTCGGCGTCGAGGGTGGGCCCACCAAGGTCCAAGACATGATCATGCCGCCCCAGGCCGTGCACGGGATCAAGGTGATCTCGATCGGGATGTTCACTCCGGGGAACGCCGCCGTGGTCTGGCGCGGGCCGATGCTGCACCGGGCGCTGCAGCAGTTCCTGGCGGACGTGTTCTGGGGCGACGTCGACGTGCTGCTGCTCGATTTGCCGCCGGGTACCGGCGATGTGGCGATCTCGCTGGCGCAGCTGCTGCCGAGCGCCGAGATCCTCGTCGTCACCACCCCGCAGACCGCCGCCGCCGAGGTGGCCGAGCGCGCCGGGGCCATCGCGTTGAACACCCACCAGCGGGTCGTCGGCGTCATCGAGAACATGTCCTGGCTCGAACTGCCCGACGGCACCCGCATGGAGGTCTTCGGCGCCGGCGGTGGGCAGACCGTCGCCGACTCGCTCAGCCGGTCGATCGGGGCGACGGTGCCGCTGCTCGGCCAGATCCCGCTCGACCCGCGCCTGCGCGAGAACGGCGACGTCGGCACCCCGATCGTGCTCGCCGAGCCGACGTCCGGTGCGGCGACGGCGCTCGAGTCGATCGCGGACCGGCTGGCCGTGCGCAAGGAGAACATCGTCGGCCGCTCGCTGGGTCTCAAGCCGGCGGGCCGCTAAGCGGCGATCTTGCAGTTGTGGCTGCGACGAAGCGGCCGTAGACGGCGCAAGTCGGGCGCCGCAACTGCAAGATCGGCGAGGTCCTACGTGACGTCGTCGTAGCGGCCGGCGATCGGGGCGGCCGGCTCCGCCGCGGCGGGCTTGCCCAGGTCGACGGCCGGGGCCTCGACGGCGGGCGCCGGATCGGGCTTGGTCGTCGCGAACTTGTCCAGCCCGAGCTTCTCCGTCTCCACGCCCAACTGGTCGGCCGTGGTCTTGACGTCGCTCAGGATCTCCTGGAACGGGCGCCGGATGGCGTCCTCCTCGGCCTCGCTGAGCAGATGCTTGCGGATGAACGTCTTCGGGTGCAGGTCCTCAAGCTCGATGTTGGTGCCGAGCTCCCGCGAGAGATCACTGGTCGCACCACGAGCCATCGAGCGCACCTTGCGCAGCAGTCCCATCGCGTCGGAGAGCACCTTGGGCAGCCGCTCCGGCCCGATGATGAACAGGGCCGCCAGGATCAGCGCGATGATCTCCCAGCTACCCAGGTTGTCCAGCACGAGGCCAAGAGTAGGACTAGTTCGCGTCCTGGGCCAAGGTCACCGACGTCTTCTGTTCCGAACCGTCGCGTTGGTACGTCACCGGCACCACCGACCCGGGCGCGTACTTGCGGATCAGGGCCACCAGATCGCCCGGATCCTCCACCGCGTCGTCGTTGAACCGCGTGATCACGTCACCGGCGCGCATACCGGCCTGTTCGGCCGGCCCGCCCGCAGCGACTGAATTGATCTTCACGCCGCCGTTGGCGCTGCGGTAGTTGGGATCGGTCGTCGCGCCGAGCACGGTGCGCCGGGCCTTGCCGCGTTCGATGATGTCCTGCGCCTGCCGCTTGGCCTGGTTGATCGGGATGGCGAACGCGAGACCGACGTTGCCGGCCGTCTCCTCGTCCGAGGCGAGCGACTTGATCACCGAGTTGATGCCGACGACGCGGCCGTTGAGGTCGAAGAGCGGGCCACCGGAGTTGCCCTGGTTGACCGCCGCGTCGGTCTGGATCGCCGCGTAGTAGCGCGGGCTGCTGGCCTCGCCGGCGACCACCGGCCGGTCGAGCGCGCTGACGATGCCGTACGTGACGGTGTTGCTGAGCGCGAGCGGGGCGCCGATCGCCAGGACCGGGTCGCCCACCTGCACACTGTCCGAGTCCGCGAACTCCACCGCCGGCAGGTTTGACTGCTCGATCTTGATGACGGCCACGTCGGACTCGGGCTCGGTGCCGACCAGCTTCGCATCGGCCGTGCGCCCGTCCGCGAACGTCACGCTCAACTGGCTGCCCGGCCCGCCGGCGACGTGGTCGTTGGTGAGCACGTATCCGTCGTTCGACACGATGAAGCCGGAGCCGAGACTGCCGTTGCTGCCGACGCGCGCCCGGATGGTGACCACGCTGGGCAGGACCTTCTTCACCACACCCGCGATGGAGTCCGGCGGGCGCTGGCCCAGGCCGCCGTTGGCGCTCCCCTCGCCCAGCGCCGAACCACCACCGAGCGTGCCCCCGCCGCTGCGCACCGCAAAGACGTATCCGAGCGTGCCGCCCAGGGCGCCGGCCAGCAGCGCTGTGATCACGGACACCATCAGGACCAGGCCGATGCCCTTGCGGGGCTCGGCGGGCGGCCGTTCCAACGGAGTGGCCGACTCGGGCGGCTCGGCCGGGACCGGGGCGTAGACCACGGTCGCTGCCTGGGGGTTTCGCCAGGGATCGGAGATGCCGTCCGACCACCACACCTCACCCGACTGCCCGGCCCCTCGCCGCCACGGCGAACCGTCCGTCACGATCGGTACTCCTCCGCTCGCCCACCACACGCCGCCCAACCCGCGGGGGATGGGTCTGTCCAGCATTGCACGGGTCGGCCCGAGTCGTTTCCCACCGGCATGGATGAGTCTCACGTCCGGCCACGGTGCCGGTCACCGATGGATCGACGGAACAGGGCTTAGGCTCTGCCCGGGATCGGTATGCGACGAGGAGGTGTGGTCACCGTGCGGCACGACGCGCACACCCGTGACTTCGCCGACGGGTACGTCGCCGAGGATCCCCTGCTCACGGTCGCCCGGGAGCAGGCCATCGAGGTGGGACTCACCCCGGTGAGCCCGGCCGCCGGAGCGGCGTTGCGGTTGGTCGCGGCCGCCAGCGGTGCGCGTGCCGTCGTCGAGGTCGGCACGGGAACGGGCGTGAGCGGCCTCTGGCTCCTGCGCGGCATGCGGCCCGACGGCGTTCTCACCACGATCGACCTCGAACGCGAGCACCAGCGCATCGCCCGGCGGGTCTTCGCGGCGGCCGGGTTCCCGCAGTCGCGCACCAGGATCATCGCCGGGCGGGCCGCCGACGTGCTGCCCCGGCTGACCGACGGCGCGTACGACCTGGTGTTCGTGCACCACGACCGGATGGAGTACGCGTCGGCCGTCGCGGCGGCGGCGCGGCTGCTGCGGCCCGGCGGGCTGCTCGCCCTCGGCGGTGCACTCGGCGAGGGCCGCGTGATCGACCCGGCCGCCCGGGATCCGGACACCGTGGCGCTGCGCGAGATCCTGCGCACGCTCCGCGACGACGAACGGTGGCTGCCGGCGTTCGTGCCGACGGGCGACGGGCTGATGTGCGCGGTGAAGCGGTAGCGCGCATTCTGTCGTACCCCTCGTTCAGGGTGTGGGGCATGACGATCGCACCCGTGCACCACACGCTGCTGTCCGCCGTTCCGCCGTTCTCGATCGAGGCGTCACGCCGGGCCATGGCCGGTTTCCAGCCGTGCGCCGGAGATCAGCAGGTCTGCGCCGCGCATGTGCGCAAGGCGTTCCTGCGGCCGGGCGCCGACGACGAGGCCGTCGTGGTGGAGGTCAGTCGGCGACCGGACACCACGCCCGGCGTGAGCCTGCTCGTGCACGCCGCGAGCCCGCTCTCCCCCGCCGAGGCGGCCGCGGTGGAGCTGACCGTGTCCCGATGGCTCAGCCTCACCGACGACCTGCGCCCGCTGCTCGACCGGGCCACCGGCGACCCGCCCACGGCGGCCCTGCTGGGCGCGGTCGAGGGGCTGCACCAGGTGCGGTTCCCGTCGCTCGCGGAGGGGGTGGCGTACTTCGCGCTCAGCCAGCGGTCGACGCAGTGGTCCGCCGCGGCGCGCAAGGCCCGGATGGCGACCTCGCTCGGGCCCGCGCTGGAGGTCGGCGGGCAGCGGTATGTCGCGTTCCCGTCGCTCGGCCGGCTCGCCTCGATGAGCGCGGAGGAGCTGCTGCCCTACGGGGGCAACCGGCAGCGGGCCGCCCGGCTCGACGAGGTGCTCACGGGGGTGGCGCGGCTGGACGAGGACATGCTGCGCACCGCGCCGTACGCCGAGGCGCGGGAGGCGTTGCTGGCGGTGCGCGGGATCGGGGTGTTCACGGCCAACGCCATCCTGCTGCGGGTGCTCGGGCGGCCGGACGACGTGCCGTTGGAGATGGCGCAGTTCGCGGCCGTCAGCGAGGGGGTGTACGGGCCGCACCCGCCGGCGCCGGATGAGATCCGCGAGCGGTACGGGGCGCACACCGGCTGGTGGGCGTACCTGTGCCGGACGGCGCTCGCCTGGCGCAGGGCCGACGCGAAGGGTGCGGCCGCGGCGGCCTAATCCGCCGAAGGGTCAGGGCGTCAGCGTGGAGAGCCAGCGCAGCAGGGTGCGGACGCCCCAGCCGGTGGCGCCCTTGACCAGTTCGCCGTCGGCGCCGTCGGCCCACGCCGGGGCGGACATGTCGATGTGCGCCCACCGGTCCCGGTGCACGCCCGCGAACTCCCGCAGGTACAGGGCGGCGGTCACCGACCCGGCGCCGATCTCGGTGGCGTTGATCAGGTCGGTGTCGTCGCCGGCCAGGGCCTCCACGTAGTCCTCGGGAAGCGGCAGCCGCCACACCTTCTCGCCGGCCTCGTCGGCGGCGGTGGCGAGTTCCTTGGCGAGGGCGTCGCTGTCGCTGAAGAGCGCGGCGGTGCGCTTGCCGAGGGCGACGCTCTGCGCGCCGGTGAGCGTGGCGAGGTCGATCAGGTAGTCCGGCTTGAGCCGGGTGGAGCCGTAGGCGAGGGCGTCGGCGAGCACGAGCCGGCCCTCGGCGTCGGTGTTGCGCACCTCGCTGGTGATGCCGCCGAAGTGGCGGACCACGTCGCCGGGGCGCATCGCGGTGCCGCTGACCATGTTCTCGGCGAGGGGGGCGAGGGCGGTCACGCGCACGGGCAGGCGCAGGTTTGCCGCGCCGAGCGTGGCCGCCACGACCGCGGCCGCCCCGCCCATGTCCTTGCGCATCAGCTTCATGCCGTCGCGGCCCTTGATGCAGATACCGCCGGTGTCGAAGGTGATGCCCTTGCCCACCAGCACCACGTGCAGTTTCGCGCCGCGCGGCCGGTAGGCCAGTTCGACCAGGCGGGGGCCGTGGGCCGAGCCGGAGCCGACCGCGAGGATGCCGCCGAAGCCCTCGGTGGAAAGCTGTGCCGGTTCGCGCACGGTGACGGTGAGGTCGGCGACGCCCTTCGCCTCCCGGATCACCTGCTTGGCGAACCAGTCGGGAGTCTTCCGGTCGCTCGGCGTGTTGGTCAGGTCGCGCGCCAGCCGGATCTGCGTGACGGTGATCCGCGCCTTCGCCAGCGCCTCGTCGAACGGCGCGCCCGACACCAGCGTCACCCGGCGCAGCGCCGGCTTGTCGTCGTCGTTGCCCAGCCGGTACCGGTACGACGCGAGCCACAGCCCCTCGGCGAGCCCGCGCACCGCTTCGGCGCCGACGCCGTCGGGCAGGACCAGCGCGACGGCCTCTTCCTTCTTGGCGGTGCGGGCCAGTGCGGCCCCGGCCGAACGCCACGCGGCCTCGCCACCGTCGCCGACGCCCACGAACACCAGCCGCGCCAGCCGTTGCAGCGGCCGGATCCAGGTCTGCGTCGAGCCGGCCTTGCCGGAGTGCTCCGACTCGTCCAGGAACCCGACGAGTTCCTCGGCGTCGACGCCGTGCGGCACGTCGACGAGGAGTTCGACGGAAGGGCTGTCACCCTCGTGGGTTGCGACGGCCGCGGCATCCGGGTCGTTGTCCTCGGTACCGGGCCCGACCGGCAGCGCGACGACCGCGACGCCCCTCGGCAACCGGCCCGCGACCCGAACGTCAAGCATCTCCATCACTCCCGGCACCGGCTTCCAGAGTTGGTCTATGGGCAGCAAAAGGGCCGGTGCGACGCAGGTCCGAGACGGCCCTGCACACCGGCGGGTGGGGGCGATAGGGGGCGCGCGGCAGCGGTGCCGCGCGCCCCCGGGACGCCGTTGCTCAGCCCGTCGCGGACTTGAGCGCCGTACTGAGCGCGTTGGCCTCGTCGGGCGTCATCTCCACCACGAGCCGGCCACCACCCTCCAGCGGCACGCGCATGACGATGCCGCGGCCTTCCTTGGTGACCTCCAGCGGACCGTCACCCGTCCGCGGCTTCATGGCCGCCATGTTGTCTCCCCTCACAGTCAGCCTTCAGGCGCATCGGTTCCCCATCCGCACCCGCATGCGGCGCGCCGCCTCGCCCCGAACAAATACAGGTCCGGCGCGTTTTGTGCCAGCTCTAGATTTTCGCTGATGAAGGGCCCAAGACCCAAACCGGCGCCACTTTGTTGTGACAGTGATATGGCGACACTCCTGTGAAACTGTCACAATGAGCGCCGATGCAGGCACGGTCGGCACTTTTTGACCTCTACGGCGACTACCTGCGCCCGCGCGGCGGACGCGCCCCGGTGGCCGCTCTGGTAAGGCTGCTCGCACCACTGGGCATCGCCGCGCCGGCCGTTCGTACCGCAGTATCCCGCATGGTCAGGCAGGGGTGGCTGCATCCGCTGCGACTGTCCACCGGCCCGGGCTACCTGCTCACCCCCAAGGCCGCCCGCCGGCTCGATGACGCCGCCGCGCGCATCTACCGGACCGGCCGCACGCCGTGGGACGGGAAGTTCGACCTGGTGCTGTTGGAGCCGCCGACCGCCCGGGCCGAGCGGCAACGCCTCGCCACCACGCTCGGCTTCCTCGGCTACGGCGCCGTCGACCAGGGCACCTGGGTCGCCGCGCGGCCGACCGACGAGGTCGAGACGGTGCTGACCGAGGCCGGTGTGCAGTTCGAACGCTTCACCGCCACGCACGCCGGCGGCATCGTGGGCGCCGCCGCGCTGGTGCGCCGGGCGTGGGACCTGACGGAGATCGGGCAGGCGTACGAACGTTTCGTGACCGAACTGACGCCGATCGTCGAGGCCGCGCACGAGGGCGACGAGGCCTGCTACACGGCCCGGTTCCAGCTGGTGCACGCGTGGCGGACGTTCCTGTTCCGGGACGCGCAGCTGCCGTCGGTGCTGCTCCCCCGCCGCTGGCCGGGCACCTCCGCGGCGATCTTCTTCGACCAGCATGCGACGAAGCTGCGCCCGGCGGCGGACCGGTTCGTCGACCATTGTCTGGAGCACGCCGCCCAGCGCAGCTCGATACCCGTTCGTTGAGAGAGGCCCACATGGCACCCCTTCTCGTCGACCGCGACGGCGCGGTCGTCACGCTCACGCTCAACCGGCCCGACGCGCTCAACTCGCTGGACACCGCGCTGAAGGTGGCGCTCCTGGAGGCCCTGCGGGAGCTGCGCACCGACCCGACGTGCCGGGCGGTGGTGCTCGCCGGTGCCGGGCGGGCGTTCTGCGGCGGGCAGGACCTGCGCGAGCACGTGGCGTCGTTGGAGTCCGGCGAGGGTCAGCAGCTGGACACCGTGCGGGAGCACTACAACCCCATCGCCCTGGCGCTGGCCGGCGTCGGCAAGCCGGTGGTCGCCGCGGTGCGCGGGATGGCGGCGGGCGCGGGCGCGTCGCTGGCGTTCCTCGCCGACCTGCGGGTCGGTGGGCCGCGCACGGCGTTCCTGATGGCCTTCGCCAACGTGGGGCTGGCGGCCGACACGGGGGCGTCGTGGACGCTGCCGCGCCTGGTGGGCACGGCCAAGGCGACAGAGATGCTGATGCTGGCGGAGCCCGTGGACGCCGCCGAGGCGTTCCGGCTGGGACTGCTGACGCGGCTGGTGGACGACGACGAGAAGGTGCTGCCGGCCGCGCAGGAGCTGGCGGCCCGCCTCGCCGCCGGGCCGACCGTGGCGTACGCGCAGATCAAGGCGGAGCTGTCGGTCGCGGCCACCGCCACGCTGGAGCAGTCGTTGGAACGGGAGGCCGAGGCGCAGGCGCTCTGCGGCGGCACCCACGACCACACGGCGTCGACGATGGCGTTCGTCAACAAGCAGCGGCCGGTGTACGAGGGTCGCTAGCGTTTCGTACGAACGACGTAAAACACTCGCGCCGCCACGAATCACGCATAAATCAGTCATACAGTGGGGCCCGTGACAACGCGTGAGGATGTGGCACACCTGCTGCGGCGCGCCACGTTCGGCCCGCGGGCGATGGACCTGGACGAGGCCGAACGGATCGGGTTCGGCGCCACCCTCGACGGGCTGCTGACCCAGACCGGCCCCACGCCGGGGACCGACCCGGGGGCCGAACGGACACCGGTGCCGCCGGCGGAGCGGGACCCTTATGCCGTTCTCCCGAAAAACGCCGACGGGGACGCGAAGGCGGCGGCGGTCAAGGCGCAGAAGGCGCAGGTCGTGGCGCTCACCTCGTGGTGGGTGAACCGGATGGTGAGCGCGGAGCACCAGGCCCGCGAGAAGCTGACCTTCTTCTGGCACGGCCACTGGGCCACGTCGGCGCAGAAGGTCCGCTCGGCCAACCTGATGCGCACCCAGCAGCAGACGCTGTACCGGCTCGCCGGCGGCGACTTCGGTCCCATGGTGCACGCGATGGTGCGCGACCCGGCCCTCATCTACTGGCTCGACGGGCAGCGCAACTCGGCCGCCGCCCCCAACGAGAACCTGGCCCGCGAGCTGATGGAGCTGTTCACGCTCGGCATCGGCAACTACTCCGAGGCCGACGTGAAGGAGGGCGCGCGGGCGCTCACCGGCTGGCAGCTCGACCGGGTCGAGGGAACGGCGTCGTTCAGCCCGAAGAGGTTCGACAGCAAGCCGAAGACCATCCTCGGCAAGCGCGCCGACCACGACGCCGACGACTTCGTGGAACTCCTGCTGGCACACCCGGCGACGGCGAAGTTCGTGACGGCGCGGCTCTGGTTCCGTTATGCCTCCGGTGAGCCCGTTCCCGCGCAGACGCACGAACGACTCGTCGCCGCGTACGGCGCGAAGCGCGACATCACGGCCGCGCTGCGGGCGATGTTCACCGATCCGGCGTTCGCGGCGACGCGGGGGCAGCTGGTGAAGCAGCCGGTCGAGTGGGCGGTCGGCGCGATGCGGCAGCTCGGCGTCGAGCCCGGGTCGTGGAAGGAGAACGACCGCAAGCAGCTCAACGCGGCGCTGGACGCGCTGGGGCAGGTGCCGTTCGCGCCGCCGAGCGTGGGCGGGTGGCCGGCGGGTGCCGCGTGGTTGACCACGTCGACGACGCAGGTGCGGCTCGGGTTGGCCAACCGGTTCGCCAACAACGTGTCGCCGGCGACGCTCGATGCCGTCGCGTCGGCACCGGCCGCCGGGCGGCCGGACGCGCTGGCGCGGCTGCTGGCCGTGGAGTCGTTCAGCACGCGGACCCGCGCGGTGCTGCTCGACGCGGGCAACTCCGGCAAGCAGGCCGACCTGCGCCGGCAGATCGCGCTGGCCCTGGCCAGCCCCGAGTACTGCGTGCAATAGGAGGGAGCACGGATGGACACCGTCACCCGGCGCCGGTTCCTGGTCGCCAGCGGCGTCGTCGGCGGGACCGCCCTCGCCGCCGGGGCCGGCACGCTCACCTGGCGCGAACTCTTCCGGACCGAGAAGCTGCGCAGCGGCCACAGCACCGGCACCCTTGTGCTGATCACGCTCTACGGCGGCAACGACGGGCTCGCGACGGTGGTGCCGCACGCCGACCCGGCGTACCGGCAGGCTCGCGGCGATCTCGCGATCCCGGGCGAGAGCGTGCTGCCGCTGGATCAGACGGTCGGGTTGAGCCCTTCGCTGGCGGCGTTCAAGCGGCAGTTCGACGCGGGGCATCTCGCGGTCGTGCGGGGGGTGGGCTATCCGAAGCCCGACCGGAGCCACTTCCGTTCGATGGACATCTGGCAGACGGCGGACCCGGTGCAGCCCGGCAACACCGGGTGGATCGGACGCTTCCTCGACGCCAACCGGGCCGCCGACTCGCGGTGGGCCGTGACGTTCGAGCCGGTGCTGCCGCCGGTGCTGGCCGGCGCCTCGAAGGCCGGCGCGGCCGTCACCACCAACGGGCTCAAGCTGCCCAGCGGCTACCGCACGCCGATGCTCGCCGGCCTCGGCCGGCCGGAGGAGGAGTCACCGCTGCGGGCCCGGGCCGCGCGCGCCTTCGCCGACCTGGTGCGGGTGGACGAGATGGTGCGCGGGCTGCCCGAGCACGAGGAGACCGAGGAGACCGAGGACGGCATGCCGGCCGCCACCTCCACCGGCGGCGGCAAGGCGTCGCTCGCCCAGCAGCTGCGGCTCATCGCGCGCTGCGTCGAGGCGGAGGTCGCGCCGCGGGTGTACTCGGCGTCGCTCGGCGGCTTCGACCTGCACGCCGACGGGCACGAGGCGCAGCTGACCCTGCTGCGCGACCTGGACAAGGCCGTCGGGAGCTTCCTCGACCGGATGGCCAGGACGCCCGCCGGGCGCCGGGTGGTCGTCGCCGTCTACTCCGAGTTCGGTCGGCGGGTCCGGGCGAACGCCTCCGACGGCACCGACCACGGCACCGCGTCCGACATGTTCCTGCTGGGGGTGCCGGTGCGCGGCGGCCTCTACGGCGCACCGCCGAGCCTCACCGACCTGGACGACGGCGACCTGAAGTACACGACCGACTTCCGCGACGTGTACGGAACCCTGCTCGCCGATGTGCTGGACACCGATCCGGCCCAGGTCCTGGGCGGCTGGACCGGCCGCCTTCCGGAGCTGCTGCACTGATGCGTAACACCTGGTTGTGGCGCACGTTCGGCGTCGCCCTGCTCGGCGCGGCCGTCGCCTTCGCCGGCCTGGCCAGCTGCCGTTCGTCCCCCGACCGGCCGCCCGCCGCCACGCCGTCGGCCGTGCCCCAGGCGGCGTCGCCCGCGCTCTCGTCCGTCCCGTCCGCGGCCGAACGCGAACGCGCCTACGCGGATCTCGTGGACCGGGTGACCAACGTGGCCTTCGCCCCGGACTCGCCCGCATACGACGTGCGCAACGTGGACGCGTTCCTCGACGAGGTGGTGGCGGCGCTGCACGCGGGCCGGCCGGTGCCGGCCGAACGGATCAAAGCGGCGGCGGCCGGCTTCAGGCCCGCGGCGTCGGGCGTCAAGGGCTACAGCCGCGCGGAGGTGGACGCGTTCATCGGCGAACTGACCGATCGCATGGCCCAGCTGCCGTAGCTCAGTCCTCGTCCTCCTCCGGGTCGAGGTTGGTCTCCTCGCCGAGCACGAACGCCTGCATGGCCAGCTCGTCCCCGGAGGGCGAGACGAACGCCGGCAGCTCCCGGGGCCCCAGCTCGGCCACGTAGGACCAGAAGGCGCGCACCGCCTCGGCCGGCGTGGCCGCTTCGATGGGCAGGTCCACGCTCACCAGCCAGGTGCGCCTGACCGGCTCGGCGCCCGCCTTCGCGGAGTACTGCGCGAACGTCCCGGGGTCGAGCGGGTGCACGCCGGGCCCGGAGACCGCCAGGTCCTCGGCGGGCAGCGGGGCGTCGAAGAGGCGGTGCGTGTAGGCGACCCGGCCGTCCGGGGTGACCCGTCCGAGGCCGAACACCGCCCTGGACCCGTTGTCGACGGTGAGCAGCACGGGATCGCCGGCGGACGGCCCGGCGCCGGGCAGCGGGACCGACTCGTGGGCGTACAACCGCTCCGTCTCGTACCCGTCCGGGGTCAGAACCAGTGCCCAAGGTGCCATGTCCGCTATCCCATCACGTCGCCCCGACCGGGACGTGACACCCCAGCACATGATCGTCGACCATGCCGGTGGCCTGCATCAACGCGTAGGCGGTGGTCGGCCCGACGAACCGGAACCCGCGCTTCTTCAGCTCCTTGGCCATGGCGGTCGACTCGGCCGTGATCGCCGGCAGCTCGGCGAAGCCGGCCAGCCGCACCTCCCGTGGCTCCGGCGCGAACGACCACAGCAGACCCGACAGGTCCACCGGCAGGTCGGCCGCCACGCGTGCGTTGTGCAGCGTGGCCTCGATCTTCTGCCGGTTGCGCACAATGCCGGTGTCGGCGAGCAGCCGCTCCACGTCGTCCGGCCCGAACGCCGCGATCTTGGCCACGTCGAAGCCCGCGAAGGCCGCCCGGAAGTTGTCCCGCTTGCGCAGGATCGTGATCCACGACAGCCCCGACTGGAACGCCTCCAGCGTGATCTTCTCGAAGAGCGCGGCGGAGTCGCGGACCGGCCGGCCCCACTCGTCGTCGTGGTAGGCGCGGTAGTCGGGCGTGGACGCGCCCCAACCGCAGCGAGCGAGCCCGTCGTCACCAATCACCAGATCCGGCACGGGCAGACGCTAGCGCGCGGGTACGACACTTTCCCGCACGACGTCCTCCACCGCCGGAGCGGCCGGCGCCTTCGTGGCAACGGTGCGCTGCGACAGCCATCCGCCCAGCAGCACGATCCCCGCGCCGAGCACCTGGTACCAGTGCAGGCGTTCGTCGAGGAGCGTGACGCCGACCGCCAGCGAGACCAGCGGGATCAGGTAGGTGACCGTGGAGGCCACCGTGGCACCGGCGTCGCGCACCAGCGAATGGTGCAGCAGGTAGGCGATGCCCGTGCCGAACACGCCGAGCGCCGCCACGGCGAGGGTCGAACGCAGCGGAAACGCCGAGGGAACCCCGCCGAGGAGGGGCGTCACGAGCGCCAGCTGCAGCGTCGCCATGAGCAGCTGTCCGCAGGCGAGCGCGGCGAGCGAGTAGCCGGTGCCGGTGAGGAACCGCCGCACGTACGCCCAGCCGGCCGCGTACAGGGCGGCGGCCGTGAGCGCCATCAGGGTCGGCACGCCGCCCGCGAACCCCTGCCACACGCCGAGCACCACGGCGACCCCGGCGAAGCCGGTGACCAGGCCGGCGAGGCGGGTGCGGGTGGGGCGTTCGTCGGGGAGCACGGCCAGCGCGACGAGAACGGTGAACAGCGGCGTGGTGGCGTTGCAGATGCCGGCGAGCGCGGACGGGATGTGTCGTTCGGCGTATCCGAACAGGGTGAACGGCACCGACGCCGTGATGGACGCCGCCACGAACAGGTGGCCCCAGACCTTGAGCGATCGCGGGAGGCGTTCGCGGCGCACGGCCACCACGGCGAGCAGCACCGCCGCCCCGAACGCCACCCGCCCGAGCGTCACCTGCGTCGGGTGGAACGCCTCGACGCCGAGCCGGATCAGCAGGAAGCTCACGCCCCAGATCGCGGCGAGCAGGACGAAACGGGGCACCCAGGTGGGCGAGGTGGGCTCTGGCGCGGTGGTGTTCATGCGTTCTACCCTGGTGCGGGCCAACGTTAAGCACAATTTATTTGATCTGTACACAACCTCGTAGGACTGCTGAAGTGTTCAACATGGATCGGCTGCGCGTCCTGCACGCCGTCGCGCGGCACGGGTCGATCAGCGCGGCCGCGGGCGTTCTGCACGTGACGACCTCGGCCGTCTCCCAGCAGCTCGCCAAGCTGGAGCGGGAGGTCGGCCAGGTGCTCACCGAGCGCAGCGGCCGCGGCATCCGACTGACCGACGCCGGCCACCTGCTCGCGGGTCACGCGGGCGGGCTGATCGCCGCGCTGGACGCGGCCGCGGCCGACCTCGCCGCCCATCGCGGCACGGTCGCGGGGCGGGTGACCATCGCGTTCTTCGCCTCCGCCGTGCGCGGTCTCGGCCCGGACACCCTCTCCCTTCTGCGGGAACGTCACCCGCTGCTCACGGTCCGGCTGGCCGAGCAGGAGCCGCCGGAGTCCGTGCCGCTGACGCTGCGGGGCGAGATCGACGTGGCGGTCGTGCTCGACCTGCCGGACGCGCCGTTCGCCGTGCCCGAGGGGCTGCTGCGCGAACCGCTGCTGGACGACGTGATCGACGTGGCGCTGCCGGCCACCCATCCGCTCGCCGGCGCCGGCACCATCACGCTGGACCAGCTGCCGGGCGAGGAGTGGATCAACTGGCCGGACGGCGGCTACTGCCACGCCTGGCTCTCGCGGACGCTGCGCCGCAACGGCGTCGAGCCGCGCATCACGCACACCGCCAACGAGTACTCCAGCCAGTTGGCGCTGGTGGCGGCCGGGTTCGGCGTCAGCGTGCTGCCCCGCCTCGGCCGCGAACGGATCCCCGCCGGCGTGCGGCTCGTGGCGCTGGACCCGACGCCGGTGCGCCAGCTCTACGCGGTGTGGCGGGCCGACACGGCGCACCGCCCGGCGATCGGCGCGACGGTGCGCGCGTTGCGGGACGCCGCTCAGCGGCACTGCGACGCGATGGCGACCGAGAGGCCCGTCGCCGCGGCGTGAGTCAGGGCAGGCGGCCGGCCTCGACCAGTTTCGCGAAGCGCTTGAGCGCGTGCGTGAGGCTGACCTTCGATCCCGGCCACACGACCGGCCACGCGACCTTGCCGGCCGCCCCGCCGGGCAGGTGGAACCACTCGTGCCAGACGACCTGGGTGCGCTCGCCCTCCATCGGCGTGCAGCGCAGCACGCCCGGCCCGCGCAGCACCTTGCCGTGGTGCACGACGTGCACGGTGCGCGGCGGATCGAGCTTGACGACCCGCATTTCGTCGCGCAGGACGGCCGGGCCGACCTTGGTGACCGCCTCGATCGAGGAACCCGGACCGCCGTCGCCCTCGACGACGCGCACGGACGTGAAGGGGATCCACTCGCCCTGGCGTTCCCAGGCGATGAACGCGGCGAAGACCCGATCGGCCGGCGCGTTGACGATCACCGTGGCGGTGACCTCTCCGGAGCCGGGGCGGGTGGCGTCGCCGAGCCCCGCGGCGGCCCCTCCCTCGACAGGTCCGCTCACTGCCTCCCGCTCGCTCATGAGGCATCCGCCTGGGCGGTCGCCTTCTCCTTCGCGGGCTTGCCGTTCTCGGCGGCGTTGTCCGCGGGGGCGTCGGTGTCGGCGTCATCGTCCGCGACGGCCGGCTCCTCGTTCTCGGCGATCTCGACCAGTTCCTCGTCGGAGACGGCCACCTCGGCCGCGGGCTTGTCGGCGGCCTCGTCGTCGGACTTGCCGGAACGCTTGCCCTCCGAGGAGTCCTTCGCGAGGGAGACCGCGCCGTCGCTGTCGGCGCCCTCGGTGGCGGTCTCGCTCTTCAGCGCGGCGAAGCGGGCCTCGCGCAGCCCGTCGGCCTCGGCGGTGTTGCCCGCCCGCAGCGCCGACACCTCGGCCTCGAGCACGGCGATGAGCTCCTCCTTGTACCCGATGTCGTAGGCCGCACGGCGCAGCGCCACGTCGACCTGGGCCATCCGGTACCCGCGCAGCGCGGTGTCGAACCGCAGCCGCAGGAAGTCCGCCTCCGCGAGCGGCCGGTCGAGCGGCAACGGCGCCGCGGCACCGTCGGGCTCGGCCGGGTCGAGGCCGGGGTCCGCGCCGGTCATGAGCGCGGCGACACCGAAAACCACCGCACCGATGATCAACGCGGCCAGGAGGACGAAGAGCGCCATGGGTCGATCGTGGCACGCTGACCCGTGGCGGGCGACCCCGCCACCCCGCAGACGACCGCACGATCTACCCAGAACGCACCCGGAGGCCCCAAGTGCCGAGGCCAGAAGCCCGTGACCGAAATGCCGGACTGCGTCTCGGCGCGCAATCATTCGGGCCGACGGACTACGCGGTCATGGCGATCGTCAACCGGACACCCGATTCCTTCTACGACCGCGGCGCCACGTTCGCCGAGGACGCCGCCCTGCGCGCGGTGGAAGCGGCCGTCGAGGCGGGGGCCGACATCATCGACATCGGCGGGGTGAAGGCCGGGCCGGGTGCCGAGGTCGACGCCGACGAGGAACTGCGCCGCACGGTGCCGACGGTGGCGGCGGTGCGCGCGCGGTTCCCGGGAGTGGTGATCTCGATCGACACGTGGCGGGCGAGGGTGGCGCGCGAGGCGGTGGCCGCCGGGGCCGACCTGCTCAACGACACCTGGGCCGGCGCCGACCCGGAACTGGCGGTGGCCGCCGCGGAGACCGGCGCCGGCCTGGTCTGTTCGCACGCCGGTGGGCTGACCCCGCGCACCCGGCCGCACCGGCCCGCGTTCGACGACGTGGTGGCGGACGTCGTGCGCACCGTGACCGGCCTGGCCGAACGCGCGGTCGCGGTCGGTGTGCGCCCGGACGGCATCCTGATCGACCCCGCGCACGACTTCGGCAAGAACACGTTCCAGTCGCTGGAGGTGAGCCGGCGCCTGGACGAACTGGCGGCGACGGGTTGGCCCCTGCTCGTGGCGCTGTCCAACAAGGACTTCATCGGCGAGACGCTTGACGTGCCGCTGGACCAGCGCCTGGAGGGCACGCTGGCGGCCACGGCGATCGCCGCGTGGCTGGGCGCGCGGGTGTTCCGGGCGCACAACGTGCGCGAGACCCGACGGGTGCTGGACACGGTCGCGGCGATCCGCGGGGACCGCCCGCCGAGGGTCAGCCGAAGGGGCCTGGCCTGAAAGGTTCAGACCCGTTCAGGCCCAGCGGAGCACGCGCTTGCGCCAGGCGTACAGCAGCCCGAGCGCCAGCACGGCCACGAAGATCGCCATCTCCACGACTGCGGCGCCGCCGAACCCGGGCCGGTCGAAAATCACGGCCCACGGGAAGAGAAACACGCTCTCGACCGCAAACAACGCATACAAATATGCGTACACGTAGTAGCGGATCTGGGCCTGTGCCCAGTCACCGCCGACCGGATCGAGCCCACACTCGTAAGACTCGAACTTCCCGGACGAAACGGACGGCCTACGGGGACGAAGTACACGATTGGCGGAAAAAGCACCCACGAAAACGAGTGCGCCGGCGAGTAGGGTGATGCCCAGCGTCGCGTACGAGCCGAGGTACCCGTCCATGATGCGAAGCGTACCGGTCTCGCTCCTGTTGATCCTGTTCTGCCTCGTCGGCGGTGCGCCCGCGGCAGCGGAGCCGACCCCCACGCCGTCGCCCTCCCCGACGGCTCCGCCGCCCGTGGTGCCGACCGTCGAGGCCGCCGACATCGCGGTCGACCCGGGCTACTGGCAGGGCACCACCGAGCGGTTCGCGCTGCGGATCACGATCGGCAACCCGTCCGACGAGGACGCGATCACCACGACCGACGTGATCCTGCCGCCCGACGTGACCCGCGTCGACGCCACGCCGGCCGCGGGCTGCACCGTCGCCGGCCTCAGCTTCACCTGCCCGCTCGCCGCCGGCGCCAAGGTCGCGCTGGAGGTCACGGTCGGGATCGCGAGCGGCGCGTGGCGGCAGCCCCAGCGCGGCCGGGTCAGGACCACCGCGCGGGTGGTGGGCGACCTCACGCCGGGCGTCGCCGAGGACACCTATGCGGTGTCGTTCCCGCCCGGGCCGCCGACACCGGGGATCGGGCTGGAGGTCAACGATCCCGTGCTGCGCGAAAACGGCCGCGACACCGTCGAGCTGGAGGTGCGGCTGCACAACTCGGGAGCCGTTCCGGCGCGCGGCGTCGTCGAGGTGCGACCGCCGGCCGGCGTCTCCGTGGCGACCGTCCCGTCCGTGTGCACCGCCCGCGACCGCACCGTCTCCGGCGAACGCTGCGAACTCGGCCGCATCCCCGCCGACCAGCAACTGCTGCTGGTGTTCGGGCTCACGGTGCCCGCCGCGGCGCGGTCGGCGGCCGAACTGCTCGGCTCCGTGCAGGCCACGCTCACCCCGGCCGTGCAGGACGGCCTGACCGTGCAATCGGAGTTCCATATCAGGATCCCGGAACCCGCGGCCAGCGTCACGCCGGGTGACGAGGGCGACGGTCCGGTGGCCGCGGCCGCCGAAGGCGCCCGGGGCGCCAACCGACTGCCGGACAGCGGCCCGATCGCGACCGCGCCGGTGAGCCGCACGCTTTCGATCATTCCCCTGCTCACGGCCGTCGCCGGCGCGTTCACGATCCTTGTCGTGCTGTCGTTGATCCGTCGCCGGTCCGGGTGAGGGACGTCACGGTTCGGCGATCAGGACACTGCGGCCGGTGTATTCCTTCGACGTACGCTCTAAGGGCAGACTCACTTGCCGGGTCGGCACCGCCGCCATCCCGCCCCCGCGAACCGTCCTGCCGATGACGCCGTATCCCTTGTGGAAGGGGGAGGCGCCACTCGGCCACGAGGAGGTAGAAGTCCGTGTCCAAGCAGGTCCGGCAGCTGGACCGCGTGGTCATCCGGTTCGCCGGTGACTCCGGTGACGGGATGCAGCTGACCGGTGACCGGTTCACGTCGGAAACCGCTCAGCTGGGTAATGACATATCGACGTTGCCCAACTTCCCCGCGGAGATCCGTGCCCCTGCGGGCACCCTGCCGGGGGTGTCCAGCTTCCAGGTGCACTTCGCCGACTTCGACATCCTCACGCCGGGCGACGCGCCCAATGTTCTCGTCGCGATGAATCCGGCCGCGCTCAAGGCGAATCTGCCGGACCTCCCGCGCGGTGCGGAGATCATCGTCAATACCGACGAATTCACCAAGCGGAACCTCGCGAAGGTCGGATATGCGACCAACCCGCTCGAGGACGGTTCGCTGAACGGCTACGCGCTGCACCCGGTCGCGCTGACGAGCATGACGATCAAGGCCCTGGAAGCGCTGGAGGTGTCCAAGAAGGACGCCGAGCGGGCCAAGAACATGTTCGCCCTCGGGCTGCTGTCGTGGATGTACTCGCGGCCGAGCGAGTCCACGCTCGACTTCCTCAACCGCAAGTTCGCCTCGCGGCCGCACCTGGCGCAGGCCAACATCGCGGCGTTCAAGGCGGGCTGGAACTTCGGCGAGACCACCGAGGACTTCGCCGTCCGCTACGAGGTGAAGCCCGCGCAGATGCCGCCCGGCACCTACCGCAACATCACCGGCAACGTGGCGCTGGCCCTCGGCGTCGTCGCGGCCGGCGTGCGCGCCAAGCTGCCGGTCTTCCTCGGCGCGTACCCGATCACGCCCGCCTCGGACGTGCTGCACGAGCTGTCCAAGCACAAGAAGTTCGGCGTGACGACCGTGCAGGCCGAGGACGAGATCGCGGCCGTCGGCGTGGCGCTCGGCGCCTCCTACGGCGGTGCGCTCGGCGTCACCACCACGTCCGGCCCCGGTGTCGCGCTCAAGGGCGAGACGATCTCGCTCGCCGTGGCGCTCGAACTGCCGCTGCTGATCATCGACGTGCAGCGCGCCGGTCCGTCGACCGGGCTGCCGACCAAGACCGAGCAGGCCGACCTCAACATGGCGCTGTTCGGCCGGCACGGCGAGGCACCCGTCGCGGTGATCGCGCCGAACTCGCCGTCGGACTGCTTCTACGCCGCCGTCGAGGCCGCCCGGATCGCGCTGAAGTACCGCACGCCGGTGCTGCTGCTGTCGGACGGGTACATCGCCAACGGTTCCGAGCCGTGGCGGCTGCCGGAGATCTCCGAGCTGCCCGACCTGCAGGTGGAGTTCGCCACCGCGCCCAACGGGCCGGACGGGCAGTTCCTGCCGTACCTGCGCGACCCCGAGACGTTGGCGCGGCCGTGGGCCGTTCCGGGCACGCCCGGGCTGGAGCACCGCATCGGTGGGCTGGAGAAGGCCGACAAGACCGGCGACATCTCCTACGACCCGGCCAACCACGACTTCATGGTGCGCACCCGGGCCGCCCGCATCGAGGGGATCCCGGTGCCGGACGTCGAGGTCGACGACCCGTCGGACAACGCGCGCATCCTGGTGCTGGGCTGGGGTTCGACCTACGGGCCGATCGGTGCCGCCTGCCGTGCGCTGCGCGCCCGCGGGATCGACATCGCGCAGGCGCACCTGCGGCACCTGTCGCCGATGCCGGCCAACCTCGGTGCCGTTCTCAAGAGCTACGACAAGGTCGTCATCCCGGAGATGAACCTCGGTCAGCTCGCCCACGTCATCCGCGCCCGGTTCCTGATCGACGCGATCGGCTACAACCAGGTCCGCGGCCTCCCGTTCACCGCCAACGAACTGGAGACCATGCTCGAAGAGGTGATCAAGAGTGCCTGAGGTGCCGCTCAAGCTGACCATGAAGGACTTCAAGTCCGACCAGGAGGTGCGCTGGTGCCCCGGCTGCGGGGACTACGCGATCCTGGCGGCGGTCCAGAACTTCATGCCGGAGCTGGGCATCCCGCGCGAGCGCATCACGTTCATCTCGGGGATCGGCTGCTCGTCGCGGTTCCCGTACTACATGAACACCTACGGGATGCACTCGATCCACGGGCGCGCCCCGGCCATCGCCTCCGGACTCTCGGTGTCGCGTCCCGACCTCTCCGTCTGGGTCGTCACCGGTGACGGCGACGCGCTCTCCATCGGTGGAAACCACCTGATCCACGCGCTGCGGCGCAACGTCAACCTGAAGATCCTGCTGTTCAACAACCGGATCTACGGGCTCACGAAGGGTCAGTACTCACCGACCTCGGAGCTGGGCAAGATCACCAAGTCGACGCCGGTCGGCTCGGCGGACTCGCCGTTCAACCCGATCTCGTTGGCGCTGGGCGCCGAGGCGACGTTCGTGGCGCGCACGCTGGACAGCGACCGCAAGCACCTCCAGTCGGTGCTGCGCGCCGCCGCCCAGCACGAGGGCTCGGCGTTCATCGAGATCTACCAGAACTGCAACATCTTCAACGACGGCGCCTTCGACACCCTGAAGGAGCCCGAGACCCGCGAGGACTACCTGATCCGCCTCGAACACGGCGAGCCGATCACGTTCGGCGCACAGGGTCAGTGGTCCGTGGTGCACCCGCCCGGCGGGTTCGGCCTGAAGGTGGTGCCGACGGAGTCGGCCGAGGCCAGCGACATCGTCATCCACGACCAGACGATCTCCGAACCGGCGTACGCGTTCGCGCTGTCGCGGCTGCCGGAGGGCGACAACCGGCACACGCCGATCGGGGTCTTCCGCTCGGTCGACCGCCCGTCCTACGACCGCCTGGTCACCGACCAGCTGACGGAGGCCAAGGCCAAGCTGACGGCCGAGCCCGAGGCCGAACTGGCGAGCCTGCTGAGCTCCGGCGACACCTGGACGATCCTGTAACGCGCTCTGTTGTTCGGCGGCGCCGGCCCTCCTGGGGGTCGGCGCCGCCGTCGTTCCATGGGCCGTCAGCCCGCCCGGAGGCGGTCGCGAAGCGACCTCGCGACCTGGGCCATGACCGCCTCGGCCCCGGGCTGGACCACCGCGGGGACGCTCGACTCCGTCAGGGCCGCTACGGCGTAGGTCGGGCCGTCGAGGTGTTCGACCACGCCGACCTCGTGCCGCAGGTTGAGCAGCGTCCCCGTCTTGGACGACCAGCGCGCCGCGTCGGAGGCGAAGTCGGGCGCGAGGCGCTGGCGGTGCAGGTTCATCGCCATCAGGTCGCGCACCCCTCGCGCCACCGCGGGGTCCACAGTGGACGGTCGCCAGAGCCCGGCCAGCAGGTCCACGAACGCCCGTGCGCTCCCCGTGCTCGCGCGGCTCACGTCCAACTGCGGCAGCGGATGGCCGCGCCCCTCGGTGGCGGCGCCGATCGCGAGCGAGTGCGCGAGGTGGCCCTTGCGCGGCTCGAAGCGTTCGGCCGGGGTGTCGTTGAGGACGTCGATCGCGTGCCGCACGACGATGCCGTCGAAACCCAGGGTGCGCAGCATCGCCGTCACCTCCTCCGGCGGCGTGAACCCGAACAGCGCGTCGGCGGCCGCGTTGTCGCTGATCGCCATCGCCAGGTAGAGCAGGTCCTCCAGCGCCACCGTCGCGGGATGGCGGAACCGGCTGATCCCCGGCGGCCCCGGCATCGCGACCGACCGGCCGGGCGGCACCACGACCGGCAGCGCCGGGTCGAGCGCGCCGGTGCGGACGCGTTCCAGGGTGGCGACCGCGAGCGGGATCTTGGCCAGCGACGAGACGGGATACCCGACGTCCGGCTCGATGCCCAGCTCGTCGCCGGTGTCGAGGTCGCGCACCAGGAAGGAGCCGCGCAGGCCGGCCTCCGCCAGCGCGTCCCGCGCGTCCCGCAGCACCGCCGCGATGCTCACGCCGCCCCCAGGCTGGTCGCCACCTCGTCGTGCAGGTCCTCGTGGACGCGCCGCGCGTCGTCCCGGGCGCCGGCCACCGCGTCGTAGCCCCGGGCCAGGTCCAACTCCCCGAGCGGCCGCCAGTGCAGGCCGAAGTCCGCCGCCTGCGCCCGGGAGCACAGCAGCAGGTCGTCCGAGCCGTACGCGTGGGCCGCCGCCGCGAAGAGCGTCGCCGCGACGCTCACCTGCCCCGGCCGCAGCCCCAGCGCGTCGCGCAGCCTGGTCAGCGGGTCGCGCACGTGCGGGACGTCGTCCTCGGGCTGGATCCAGACGCGCCGCCGTGGGTCGCGGTCCGCCCGCCCCGCGCGCAGCGTCTCCACATGGATCACAGGCGTCGGTGGAACGGCCGAAGCCGCCAGGCCCAGGGGGACACGCCATGCGCCCTCGTCCGCGGGCACCGCCAGCAGTGCGGCCCGCACCTCCAGCGCGCGATGCAGCTCGACGCGTTCGGCCGGATCCGCCGGGCACAGGTCGAGCACCAGGTCGTGCTCCCGGGCGGCGGCCACCAGAGCGGCCAGCGCACGCGGTGCGCACACCTGCGGAACGGCCAGGCGCAGCGGGCGCAACCGGGCCCGTTCGGCGTCGTGGCGCAGCGTCTCGGCCAGTTCGACCAGGCGGCGTGCGGAGGGCAGCAGGTCGCGGCCGAACGGCGTCAGCGTGACGCTGCGCGAGGAACGGTCGAAGAGGCGGCCGCCGAGGTGGCGTTCGAGCGCGGCGATGCGGCGACTCGCCACCGACTGCGGGATCCGGGCGGCGGCCGCCCCGACGGTGAAGCTGGCGTGGCCGCTGACCGCCACGAACGCCCGACACGCCGCCACCACATCCACGACCGCACTGTATGCCGGAACGGCATCGACGAGCACATCCGCGTCTTGGACGGCATCGAGCATCGCTGGCAGGCTCCCCCCAATGCACCGCAGATGGGACAACGCCATGCTCAAACCGCTGCTGGCCGCCGCCGTCGCCGGCATCGCGCTCGCCGGCTGCGCCACCGACCCGACGCCCGCCCGGGACGGCACACCGCCCTCGGCGACACCGTCCGCGGCCGATCCCGGGTTCAAGGCCCTGGAGACGGAGTTCGGGGCGCGGCTCGGGCTGTACGCCGTCGACACCGGCTCCGGGCGCACCGTCACCTGGCGCGCCGACGAACGCTTCGCGTACGCCTCGACGTTCAAGGCGCTGGCCGCCGCGCAGGTTCTGGATGCCACGACCGCCGCCGAACTGGACACCGTCGTCAGGTACACGGCCGCCGACCTCGTCACCTATTCGCCGGTCACCGAGAAGCGCGTCGAGTCCGGTATGACGCTGCGCGAGATCTGCGACGCGGCCGTCCGCTACAGCGACAACACCGCCGGCAATCTCATGCTGCGCAAGCTCGGTGGGCCGGCCGGGTTCGAGAAGGGACTCCGGGACCTCGGCGACACGGTGAGCGACCCCGAACGCTGGGAGACCGACCTGAACGAGGCCACCCCCGGAGACGTCAGGGACACGAGCAGCCCGCGGGCGCTCGCCGCCGACCTGCGCGCCTACGTCGTCGGCGACGCCCTCGACGCGGAGGACCGCCCGGTCCTCATCGACTGGCTGAAGCGCAACACCACCGGCGATCAGACGATCCGGGCCGGTGCACCGGCCGGTTGGAGCGTCGGCGACAAGACCGGCAGCGCCGGATACGGCGGCCGCAACGACATCGCCGTGCTGTGGCCGCCGGACGGTCGCGCACCCGTCGTGCTCGCCGTCCTGTCCGCCAAGGACGCCAAGGACGCCAAGTCCGACAACGCCCTGCTGGCCCGCGCGACGACCGTTGCGATGACGGCGCTAGCGGCGAAGTAGCGAACGCACCGTCACGAGAAGCGCGGCGGCGGCCAGCAGCACCAGCGACGCCGCCGCCGCGAGGCCCACCGCCTGATACGTCAACGCCGTCCACAGTGGACGATCCAACGGCGTCGGCAGCTGCGTGTACCCGGTCACGGCGAGCACCGGCACCGCGCAGAGGGCACCCGCCGCCGCGAAGCCCAGGGCCACCCGACGCGGTGCGCCGTCCGGCAGGCGCACACCCCGCCGCCACACCCACAGCGTCACCAGCCAGCCGCACAGCGCCCCGAGCAGCCCGCCGAACGCCGCCACCGGCGCCACCCACATCGGCCGCGCCCGCAGCACGTCCAGCCGCACGAACGCGTCCCCGTCCGGCGCGAACTCCACCCGCCACGGCCCCTTCACCGCGGAGAAGCCCCCCGCCGTCGGGGAGACCGTCCAGCCGGCCGTCGCCAGGCGCACCCGCGAATCGGAAAGGGCGGGCTCAGGGCGTTCCCCCGGAATCCGGAACCGGACCCGGCCCGGACCGTAGGCGCCGCTCGGGTCGTAACCGAAGCGGACGTCGAAACGCTCGGGAGGCGGCACCGCAGCGCCCATCACCAGCCGCGCCAACGCCGAGGCCTCCCGGTCCGACGGCAACGGCCCGGCCGCCTGCCACGCCGCCCGCTCCGCGACCGCCGCACCCGCGAGCGCACCCAGAACGGCACCGAACACCGCGACGGCCAGGGCGAGCACCGTCGCCGACCGCCTTGCCCGCACCAGGGTCAGCGCCACGGTGTCAGAGTATCCGCGTCGACAGGTCCAGCCGGCGCGGCGTCCACGACGGCGCGTCCGTCACCAGATCCGGATGCTCGACCGCCATCGCCGAGGTCACCGCCTCGGCCAGCGGCAGCGCGCACCCCTCCGCGTAGGCGGCGTCGAACGCCCGATCGCCCAGCCTCTCCCGCAGGTCGTTCTCGCGGCGGCTCCAGTACATGCCCATGGCGCCCGGCACCAGGTGCAACGCCGCGCGCCCCGCCTGCGCCGCGCCGAACAGCCGCGCCGCCACCAACGGCTGCCCGCCGGAGGCGCACCGCACCGCGAACGCCGCCACCGTCTCGCACACGCCCGCGTGGAACCCGTGCGCCATCCGCGCCCGCAACGTCACCAGCAGATGGTCGTGCGCCGCCACCACGTCGCCGCGTTCCACCGCCACCAGGCCCAGCAGCAGGTCGACCGTGCGCCGGGCCCGATCCGCCGGACGCGACTGTTCCCACGGCCGCGCCGCCGCCAGCACGTCCGCCGCCTCGTCCCAGGCCCCCTGCCGCCAGAGCAGCTGAGCCAGGCAGTACACCGCCGGCAGCGCCTCCACCGGCACACCCTCGCGGCGACCCACGTCGATCGCCTCCCGGCAGGCGCGTTCGGCCTCGGCGTCGCGGCCCAGATCGCGCAGCGGCGCACCCCGTGCGGCCAGAACGCGCACCAGCTCCGCCGGATCGCCGGCCCTTCGCGCCAGTTCCTCCGCGCGCCGCACGAACGACAACTGCTCCGCGTAGCCGCCCTCGGCACCCACGAACGCCGCGTACATCCGGTGCGCGCCGGCGATCTCCACGTCGGGGATGTGTTCGGCCGTCGCGGATGCGCGTTCGTACACCAGGTGCAGCCAGCGGCGGCCCTCGCGGGCCAGACCCCGTTCGTGCCACCACTGCGCGAACGCGTCCACCAGCGCGATGCCGTCCCGGGCGCTGCCGCCCGACGTCGTCCAGTCCAGTGCCGCGCGCACCTCGTCGGCGAACGGATCCAGGTGGTACAGCTCCGGCGGCGCGGCCCGAACGGTGTGCCGGCACCAGGCGACGTGCCGGTCGCGGGCGGCGTTCTCCTCGCCGGCCTGGCGCAGCAGCCGCACCGCGTAGCCGCGCACCGTCTCCGGTACGCGGTAGCCGTTCCAGCCGCGGTCGAGCAGGCACTTGTCGACCAGCACGGCCAACGGGTCCAGCGGGTCGTCGCCGTGCACGGCCTCCACAGTGGACAGTTCGACCGGGCCGTGGAAGACCGACAACCGGCGCAGCAGCCGCGCCGGACCCGGCGGCAGCGTCCGGTACGACCACTCCAGCGAGGCGCTCATCGTGCTGTGCCGGCCGGTGCCGGCGCGTCCCGCGTCCAGCAGGCCGAGCAGATCCGACAGGCGCTTCGCCACCTGCGCCGCGGGCAGCAGCCGCATCCGGGCGCCGGCCAGCTCCAGCGCCAGCGGCAACCCGTCCAGCCGGGCGGCCACCCGGGTCAGGTCCGGCAGTTCGGACGCGGGCACCGCGCGATCCCCGCGCGCCGCCGCCGCCCGCACGGCCAGCAGGCGCGTCGCGTCGCCCAGCTCCATCGCCGGAATCCGCCACACCACCTCCCCGGGCACGTGCAGCGGCTCGCGGCCGGTCGCCAGCACGACCGTTCCCGCGCCGCCGCCGAGCACCCGCGTCGCGAGCGCGGCCGCCGCCTCCGGATGGGTGTCGCACGTGTCGAGAACGAGCAGCAGCCGGCGCGCCGCCACGTAGTCCGCGATCGTGTCGCCCAGCGGCCGTCCCGGCTCGGGGCGCAGGCCCAGCGCGTCGGCCACCTTGCGTTCGACCCCGGCCGGATCGGCCACGTCCGCCAGGTCGGCGAACCACACGCCGTCCGGGCAGGTCGCCACGCGCCGGCGGGCCACCTCGACGGCCAGCCGCGTCTTGCCGGCACCACCCGGGCCGACGACCGTCACGAGACGGCGTTCCTCGACGAGACGGGCCAGCTCCCGCTGCTCCGCCGCCCGCCCCACGAACGACTCCAGCGCCGCCGGCAGGTTGTGCGGCGCCACCAGGGTCCCCCGCGGCCGGGGGAACTCCCGCACCAGTCCCGGGCCGACCAGCTGGAAGAGCCGTTCCCGCGAGTCGAACCCGCGCAGCCGGTGCAGGCCCAGATCGCGCAGGGAGATCCCGCTCGGCAGTTCCCCGGCGAGCGCGGCGGTCGCCGAGGAGCACAGCACCTGCCCGCCGTGCGCGCTGCCGGCCACCCGGGCCGCCCGGTGCACCTCGGCCGTGGCGTACTCCCCGCCGTACGGCCGGGCCGGGCCGGTGTGCAGCCCCATCCGCACCTGCGGCGGGAACGGCACCGACCACTCGTGAGCCGCCAGCCGCCGCTGCGCCTCGGCACACGCCGCCAGCGCCGCACCCGGGTCGGGGAAGGCGAAGAAGAGCGAGTCACCCTCGCTGAACAGCTCGTACCCGCCGGCGAGCGCAGCCCGCAGCACCCTGCGGTGCTCGCTGAGCATGTCCCGGTACCGGATACCGAGCAGCTGTGCCAGCCTCGTCGAGCCCTCGATGTCCGTGAAGAGGAACGTCACCAATCCGGCGGGTAGACGCATCCGAACCGACACCCCAGGACCTCCGCCTCCCTGCCAGGCGCGCAACCGTACTGCCGTACATCGGACTGAACGACACCGGCATGCCTCGGATGTGGCCCGGACGCCCGGTTCGGGACGCCGTTCGTCCTGCGTCAGCGAGCCGACCGGTGAATCACGCGGGGATGGTCGGCTCGACAGCGGTAACCGTCGTCAGCAGCCGCACGCACCACCGCAACAGCCGCCGCCCGCACCGGGGGACGGTACCGCCTGGCCCCGTCCGGTGAAGGCCACCGTCGACAGCAGCTTGACGGTGTCGTCGTGACCGGAGGGACACGCCGCGGGTGCGTTGGCGTCCTTCATGGCGCGATTCAGCTCGAACGTCTCGCCGCAGGCGCGGCATCGGTACTCGTAGCGGGGCATGGTTACAGATTATGGGCCGACATCGGCAATACTCGACGGCGTGAGCGAGGCGAGCGAGGCGGTCGGACGCGATCGCGAACAGCGGACCAGACTGCGTCCGGCGGTGCCGGCACCCCGTAAGCCGGGCGATCCGGGCTTACCGGTCACGCCTGACACACCTGACGCGGCCGCCTCGACCGCTTCCTCCGCTCCCGCGGGGGTCGACGCGACCGATGCGGCGGTGGCGAGCGGCTCCACCGGACCAGCGTCCACCACGACGCCGGCCACCGCGGGCGCGGGCGACGCCGCCACCGGAACGAGTGACGGCGCCGCTGATACGGGGGACTCCCCCGCGGAGACGGCCGCCGCGGACTCCGCAGCCGCCGACAAGTCCGCCGACGCCGAGGGCCAGCCCACCGGCGGCAAGGCCCCCGAGACGGCCGCCGAATCGGACGGGTCCACGAAGGCCGCTGCCGCCGAGGCCGGGCCGGCCGCCGACAGCAAGACCGCCGAGGCCAAGACGGCCGAGGCCAAGACCGTCGACGGGAAGACGGCCGAAGCGGAGAAGCCCGCCGACGGCAAGGTGGATCTCGTCAAGCGCGACAGCGCCGCCGCGGCCAAGGACGGCGCCTCCACCAAGGTCGACCTGGTCAAGGTGACCCGCCGCCCGAGCCCCGCCCACCTGCGCACCGACACCACCGGCGCGCACCGCCGGCCGATGCGCGGCGCGGCCGGGGCCATCGGCCGGGCCGCCCGCCGCGGCGCCCGCGGCACCCGCGCCTGGTCCCGCCGGCCGTCCGGCCGGATGGTGCTGCCGGGCCTGTTCATGCTGGCGCTCGTGGTGGCCGTCGCCGGCGGCGGCCTCGCCGTCGAGCGCACCCAGGGCAAGCCGGTCGCCGCCCCGCAGGCGTCCCCCTCGCAGTCCGAGGAGCCGGCGCCGGACGCCGGTGCGGAGGACCCGAGCGCGGGCCTGCCGAGCGGCGGGCCCGACTCCGACGCCGGGTTCGTCCCGGCCCGCCGGCCCGCGGACTCGCTGGCCACCTGGGCCTCCCCGATGGCGGTCCGCACGGGCGTCCCGGTGATCGCGCTCCAGGCGTACGGTTTCGCGGAACTGGTCGTCACGCAGGAGTCCCCCACGTGTCACCTGCGCTGGACCACCCTCGCCGGCATCGGCAAGATCGAGTCGGACCACGGGCGCGGCAACGGTTCGAGCCTCGCGAACGACGGACGGGTCAACCCGGCGATCATGGGCCTCCCGCTCGACGGCCAGGGCAACCGGCGTGCAATACCCGACACCGACAGCGGGGAACTCGACGGCGACCGCACCTGGGACCGCGCGATGGGACCGATGCAGTTCATCCCGAGCACGTGGGCGCGATTCGCCGCCGACGGCGATTTCGACGGCGTGACAGATCCGCAGGACATCGACGACGCCGCATTGGCCGCAGGGCGCTACCTGTGCGCGGGCAACCGGGACCTGGACACCGCCGAGGGCTGGAAAGCAGCCATCCTCTCGTACAACAACGTTCAGACCTATGTGGACAACGTGTTCACGGCGGCCAATGACTATGGGGCCAAGAGTCGCGTCTGATCATCCACATGCGGCGTGACCTGGTGGACTTTCTGTGTCAGTGACCCTTCCGCAACGGGCTGTTCATCGGCAAGCTAGACGGGTGATGGTGCGCGAGTGGGAGCCGTCGATGGCGTCGGACGCCGAGGTGGCGGCAGTGGTGGACCTGCTCAACGCCGCGGTCGAGGTGGACACGCCCGGTGATCCACCCTGGATCGTGGACGGCTTCCGGGAGTACGTCGCGACCACGATGCCGGGTGAGCGGCGTGCCGCCTGGGTCGTCGGCGAGGAGGGTGGTCCCCTGCTCGGCTACGCCATGATGCTGCTGATGGACGACATGGGCGTCTTCGAGCTGTCGGTGCACCCGGAGGCGCGCCGGCACGGCGTCGGCAGCGCGCTGCTGCTCGCGGCCGCCCGCCGGGCCAGCGACGAGGGCATCCCGTCGCTTGGCATCGAGGTCGTCGGGGACACGCCGGCGGTGCCGTTCTACGAGGGGCACGGCTTCCGGTGGGCGTACGCCGAGATGCGAAACGTGCTCGATCTGTCCACTGTGGACTGGCAGCGGCTGGACGAGATGGCGCGCGGCATCGGTTCCGGGTACCGGGTGGAGGCCTATCCGGGCGGGCCGCCCGAGGAGTTGTACGCCGCGTACGCCGCCGCCAAGGAGTCGGTGCGCGGCGACGATCCGGCCGACCTGGAACTGCGGCCAAGTTCGTACGATCCGGAGCGGCTGCGCGACAGCCTCGCCACCCTGCACGCGCGCGGGCTCAAGCCCTACATCGTGCTGGCCATCCACGAGTCCACCGACACGGTGGCGGGCCTGACCGAGGTGGTCGTGCCGCGCCAGCGCCCGAGCCGCGCCGACCAGTACGACACGGTCGTCGTGCCGGAACACCGGGGCTACGGGCTCGGGCGGGCGTTGAAGGCGCGCATGCTGTTCGAGCTGAAGGCGGCGGAGCCGACGCTGCGCGAGGTGCAGACCTGGCACGACGCCGAAAACGAGCCACTGTTGAAGGTCAACGCCGAGCTGGGGTTCCAGCCCGATCGCGAGTGGCGCGAGTACGAGGTCGAGGTGGTCGACCTGCTGCACCGGCTCCGGCCGGCCGTCCTGTAGGCGCTACTTGGCGCGCAGCGCGGGGATCACCTGCGTCTTGTACAGCTCGAAGAACTCCCGCACGTACGGGCCGGTGTTCGCCACGTAGATCTCGTCGTAGCCGGCCTTCACGTACTGGTCGAACATCATGAGCTGCTTCTCCGGATCCGGGCCGCACGCGAACGACTCCTTGATCATGTCCGGCGTGACCAGTGAACCGGCCTGCTCGAAGTGCTTCGGCGACGGCAGCACCTGCGACAGTTCGCCGGGGACGCCGGCGTTCGGCCACCGTTCGTGGGCGATGCGCACACCCTCGTCCTCGGTCGGCGCGTAGCACGCCTTGAACCCGGCCTGCGTGGGCTTGTTGCCGCCCCCGCCGCTGCGGAACTTCTCCACCGCGTCCGCGGCGGGTGCCACCGAGCAGAAGCCGTCACCGATGCGCGCCGCCAGCTCGATCGCCTTGGGGCCGAACCCGGAGACGTACACCTTCACGGGCTCCTGCGGGAGCGTGTAGATGCGGGCGTTCTCCACGGTGTAGTGCTTGCCGTAGTGGTTGACGAAGTCGCCCTCCCACAGTTTGCGCATCACCTCGACGGCCTCTTCGAGCATTTCGAGGCGGATCTGCGCGCTCGGCCACGGGTCGCCGAGGATGTGTTCGTTCAGCGCCTCGCCCGAGCCGACCCCGAGCACGAACCGCCCCTCGTGCAGCACCGCGCTGGTGGCGGCCGCCTGGGCGAGAACGGCCGGGTGGATGCGCACGGTGGGACAGGTGACCGCAGTCGTGACCGGCAGCCGGCACACCTGACTCAACGCGCCGATGGTCGACCACACGAACGGGCTTTGCCCCTGCGCGTCGACCCACGGGTGATAGTGGTCCGAGATCCACAGGGCCTCAAAGCCGGCGTCCTCGGCCAGCTTGGCCTGCTCGACGAGTTCGGTAGGTCCGAAGTCCTCGGACGACAGAAAGTAACCGATCCGCATGAGCAGACGGCTACCCCGTCACGCGCGCCTCACACCCGGCGGAGCAGGCCCGCCGCCTCGACGGCCCAGTAGGTCAGGATCTGGTCGGCGCCGGCGCGGCGGATGCTGGTCAGCGTCTCCAGGATGGCCGCCTCGCGGTTGATCCAGCCGTTGGCCGCGGCCGCCTCGACCATCGCGTACTCGCCGGAGATCTGGTACGCGCTCACCGGCACGTCCACCGCCTGGCGCACCGCCGACACCACGTCGAGGTACGGCAGCGCCGGCTTGACCATGACCATGTCGGCGCCCTCCTCGACGTCCAGGGCGACCTCGCGCAGGGCCTCGCGGATGTTGCCGCCGTCCTGCTGGTACGTCTTGCGGTCGCCCTTCAGCGACGACTCGACCGCCTCGCGGAACGGCCCGTAGAACGCCGACGCGAACTTGGCCGCGTACGCCAGGATCGCCGTCTCGCCGAACCCGGCCTCGTCCAGCGCGCGCCGCACGGCACCGACCTGGCCGTCCATCATCCCGGACAGGCCAAGCACGTGCGCCCCGGCGGAGGCCTGGGCGACGGCCATCTCGCCGTAGACGTCAAGCGTCATGTCGTTGTCGACGGTGCCGTCCGGGCCGAGCACGCCGCAGTGCCCGTGCGAGGTGAACTCGTCCAGGCACAGGTCGCTCATCACGACCGTGCTGTCACCGACCTCTGCGAGCACGTCGCGCAGCGCCACGTTGAGGATGCCGTCGGGGGCGCACCCCGCGGAGCCGTCCTCGTCCTTCTCCTGCGGAACGCCGAAGAGCATCAGCCCGCCGATGCCCGCCTGCACGGCCTCGACGGCCGCCTTGCGCAGCGAGTCGCGCGAGTGCTGCACCACGCCCGGCATCGAGGAGATCGGCCGCGGCTCGCTCAGCCCTTCCTTCACGAACATCGGCAGGATGAACTGCGCGGGATCCAGCCGCGTCTCGGCGACCAGGCGGCGCAGCGCGGGTGTGCGCCGCAGCCGCCGCATCCGAACGTCCGGAAATCCCATGACGGGCCTCCAACAATCAGCGGAAACGCAGAGCCGTGGGCCCCTGGACCTTCGAGCCGCGCCGCTGCTTCGCCGGCATGGCGGCGAGCTTCTCACGCAGTTCGACCGCATAGGCCGCCAGCGCCTCGACCAGGTCGGGGACGGAGGCGTGCGGCGGCTGGACGTCCACGCGCAGGCCGAACTCGGCGGCGGTCTCGGCGGTCTTGGGACCGATCACCGCGACGACCGTGCGGGCGTGCGGCTTGCCGGCGATGCCGACGAGGTTACGCACCGTGGAGGACGACGTGAAGAGAACGGCGTCGAAGCCACCCGACTTGATGGAATCGCGGATCTCGGCCGGCGGCGGCGCGGCGCGCACCGTGCGGTACGCGGTGACGTCGTCGACCTCCCAGCCCATCTCGACCAGGCCGGCGGCCAGGGTCTCGGTGGCGATGTCCGCGCGCGGCAGGAGGATCCGCCCCACCGGGTCGAGGATCTCGTCGTGCGGGGAGAACTCGGCCAGCAGCCCGTCGCTGGACTGGTCGTTGGCGGGCACCAGCTCCGGCTGGATGCCGAACGCCCGCACCGCGTCGGCGGTCGCCTGACCCACGCACGCGATCTTCACGCCGCCGAAGTGCCGCGCGTCGAGCCCGTGCTCGGCGAACTTCTCCCACACGGCGCGCACCGCGTTGACGCTGGTGAAGATGGTCCACGCGTAGCGGCCGTCGACGAGGCCCTTGATGGCGCGTTCCATCTGGGCCGGGGTGCGCGGCGGCTCGACCGCGATGGTCGGCACCTCGCACGGGATGGCGCCGTAGGCGCGCAGGCGTTCGCTCATCGCGCCGGCCTGCTCCTTGGTGCGCGGCACCAGGACCTTCCAGCCGTACAGCGGGCGGTTCTCCCACCAGGAGAGCTTGTCCCGGCTGCTGACACCGGTACCGATCAGCACGACGATGCGGCCGGCGAACCCGAGGGCCGCGGCGACCATGCTGTCGACGGCCGAGGTGGCCGTGTACTGGGTGTCGCCGGTGCCGTCGCCGGTGACCGTGACCGGGGTGGACGGCTCGACGCCGGCCGCCATCAGCCCGTCGCGCAGCGCAGCCAGGTCGCCGGCGTCCACGGAGAGCGCCACCGAACCGCGCGCGATGGCCGGCGCGAGGGCCTCGTAGTCGAGGGTGTGCACGTCGTCGACGTCGGCCGTCACGCGCACGCCCGACAGCGGAACGCCGGCGTACGTGGAGACCCCGGCCGCCCGGCTCACGCCCGGCACCACCTCGAAGGGGACGTTGGTGCGGGCGACGGCCTGCACCTCCTTGACGACCGGCTCGACCGCGAACGGGTCCCCGCCGACCAGCCGCACCGCGGACAGTCCGGAGCGGGCCGCGGAGATCAGCACCTTGGCCACGTCGCCCGAGCCGCCCTCGGCGGGGCTGAACTGGGTGTCCTCTTCCGCTTCCGCCCGCACGAGATCGAGGAGCGCGTCAGGTACGTCCCGGTCGTAGACGATGTGGTCGGCCGACCGGAGCGCGTCGAAGGCGCGTCGGGTGAGCAGGCTCGGGTCCCCCGGCCCGGCGCCCACGAACGAGACGTGGCCCACGGTCTTACGAGTGCGGGTCATTGCGATTCTCCCATTACCTGATCGGCGCCTTCGTCGCGCAGGTCGCGGGCCAGCGCGCGGCCCACCTCCGCGGGGTCGGCGAGCGTACCGGTGCGCGACAGCCGGATCGTCTGTGATCCGTCGGGGCTGAACACCGCACCGCGCAGATAAATCTCGGGCCCGTCGTCGCCCTCGGCCACCTCGGCGAGCGCGCCCACGGGGGCGGAGCAGCCGGCTTCGAGCTCGGCGAGCAGGGTCCGCTCGGCCGTGACGGCCGCGCGGGTGAAGGGGTCGTCCAGGGCGGCGAGCAGCTCGAGCAGCTCGACGTCGTCGGCGCGACACTCCACGGCGAGGGCCCCCTGGGCGGGGGCCGGCAGCATGAGCAGCGGGTCGAGCGTTTCGGTGATCTCGTCCGCGCGGCCGAGCCGGGCGATGCCGGCCCGCGCCAGCACGACCGCGTCGAGTTCGCCGTCGGCGACCTTCCGCAGTCGCGTGTCCACATTTCCTCTGATGGGAACGGCGATGAGCCCGCGCCCGAGTGCGTTGAGCTGTGCGATCCGCCGCACCGCGCCGGTACCGATGCGGGCACCGGGGCCCAGCTCGGCGAGGCTGAGCGAGTCCCGCGACACGAGCGCGTCCCGGGGGTCGGCCCGACCGGGAACGGCCACCACGCTCAGCCCGTCGGCGGGTGCCGTCGGCAGGTCCTTGAACGAGTGCACCGCGAAGTCGATCTCCTTCGCGAGCAGCGCATCGCGCAGCGCGGAGACGAACACGCCCACGCCGAGCTGCGCCACCGGCGCCGACGAACGGTCGCCCGCGGTGGAGATCTCGACGAGTTCGACCTGGTGGCCGAGCTGTCGGACGGCGTCGGCGACGGTGCCGGACTGGGCGAGCGCGAGCGCGCTGCCCCGGGTCCCGAGTCGGATCACAGCGCCTCCCGCGCAAGTGTCGAAACGGCGCATGAGGCACCGTCTTCCCTCGTCGCTGCGCTCCTCAGTCCAGACGGCGCCGCACCGCCCCGCCACGCGCTCACAGCTCACCTCGGTGATCGAAGTCCAGGGCACCGGGCACGTCGACCGGCGTCGGTGCGGGAAGGTCGAACAATTCCCGCAGAACGCTCGCGTATGCCTCGCCGCCGGGCTCACTTGCGCGCT
Source organism: Virgisporangium aliadipatigenens (assembly GCF_016863615.1). Classification (GTDB taxonomy): domain Bacteria; phylum Actinomycetota; class Actinomycetes; order Mycobacteriales; family Micromonosporaceae; genus Virgisporangium; species Virgisporangium aliadipatigenens. Next base: position 115,557 of record NZ_BOPF01000021.1, read on the forward strand.
GGCGCACCCGCACGGTCGGCTCGTGCAGCAGCCGCTGCACCACCCGGTGCAGGGTGCGCGCGATCTCGGCCCGCTGGTCGTCGTCGAACTCGGGGCGCTTGCCGGCCAGCCGGCGCAGTTCCGTCGAGACGACGTCCTCGGCGCGGGCCCGCAGGGCGGCCACGGTCGGGGCCACGTCGGAGCCCCGGTGCCAGGCGGTAAACGCGTCCACCTCGGCGGCGACGATGTCCTCGGCCGCGGTGACGTCGTCGACGGAGACGTGGCTGCCGGCGGCGCGCAGCCGCTCGATGGTGACCAGGGTGACGGCCGGGTGGTCGGCCACGCCCGGGTGCACGTCGTGCGGCACGGCCAGGTCGAGCACGAGCAGCGGCGCCGTCCGCCCCGGAACGGCCTCCAGCACGGTGCCGGGCGACGCCGTCGCGCACACCACCACGTCGACGGTGCGCAGCAGGTCGGGGATGTCGGCCATCGGCGCGGCGATGGCGTTGTACGCGCCGGCCAGCGCAACGGCCTTGGCCGCGCTGCGGTTGGTGACCAGCAGCCCACCCGCGCCCGAACGGTGCAGCGTGGCCAGCGACAGCGCACCCATCGCGCCGGCGCCGATCACCAGCGCCTGGCGGCCGCTGACGGATTCCAGCCCCGATTCGGTCAGCCCGAGTTCGAGGGCGGCGCTGACGACGCTCTGCCCGGCCCGGTCGATCCCGGTCTCGGCGTGCACCCGCTTGCCGACCCGCAGCGCCTGCTGGGCCAGCTCGTGCAGCAGCCGTCCGGTGGCGCTGAGCTCGGCGGCCGTGCTGTACGAGTCACGGAACTGCCCGAGGATCTGGCTCTCGCCGACGACCATCGAGTCGAGGCCGGCCGCGACCCGGTAGGCGTGGCGCACGGCCTCGACGCCGTAGTGGGCGTAGAGGCGTCCGGCGAGGTCGGTGACGCTGACGCCGGCGCGTTCGGCCAGCACGGTGCCGACGTCCGAGAGCCCGCCGTGGAACGACCCCACGACGGCGTAGACCTCGACGCGGTTGCAGGTCGAGACGACCAGCGCCTCCCGCACGTACGGCTGGGCGAGCAGCTTGGCGAGCACGTCGGGCAGCTCGCCGGCCCGCAGTGCCAACTTCTCCAGGAGCGCGACGTCGGCCGTCCGGTGGGAGATGCCCACCACGAGGAGATTCACTGCCCCACCACCTTCGCCGGCAACGCGGTCAGCGTCGACTTACGGTGCTCGTGGAACGAGAGGATCTGCAACTCGATGGCGAGGTCGACCTTGCGCACGTCGACCCCGTCGGGCACCGCGAGGACGCAGGGTGCGAAGTTTAGGATGCTGGTGACCCCCGCGGCGACCAGATCGTCGGCCACCACCTGTGCGGCGTCGGCCGGGGTGGCGATCACACCGATCGAAATTCCCTCATCGGCGACCACCGCGGCGATGTCGGACATGTGACGGACGGCCATGCCGTTGACCAGTTCGCCCACGCGGTCGCGGTCGGCGTCGAAAAGCGCGGCGATGTGAAAACCGCGGGATGCGAACCCGGCGTAACGGGCCAGTGCGTGACCGAGATTACCGATGCCGACGAGCGCGACGGCGCGGGTCTCGTGGAGTCCGAGCACCTGCTCGATCTGCTCGATGAGGAGCGTCACGTCGTAACCGACGCCGCGGGTGCCGTACGAACCGAGGTGCGAGAGGTCCTTGCGCAGCTTCGCCGAGTTGACCCCGGCGGCCGTGGCGAGCCCTTCGCTGGAGACGGTGTCGTGGCCCGCGTCGGCGAGGTTGTGCAGGGCCCGCAGGTACTCAGGCAGCCGGGCGACGGTAGCCTCGGGCAGGTCCGGGAACCCCGGACCACCTCCGGACGCGACGCCGGACGATTGAGCACGCTGCTGACTCATATGACTCCGTGTGTACGGGCGGTAGTGAGCCCATATGCGATAGAGATTGACAACTATCGCTCGGCCGGTGCGGTCCGACAGGCCCTCAGGCTCGACGCACTGCAAGCCTAGGCATTTGTGAAGACTTGCACAAATCGCGATCTTGAAAGAGAAGCCGTCGCGACGAGTAGACGCCCACCCGCAACCCGGCGTGGTCGAGAGATGCCCCCGCGGCACTGAGTGCCCTTCATTCTCGACCCCGTCGGTGCGGATGGGCGCCGTTCATCATTATGGGCATACGAGGGTATTTTAGGCATGAAAACTCCCGAAACGGACGGCCCGGTAGTGCTGGCACTACCACCAAGACGCACGACATCCGGATAGGCCCTCGGCCCCGCGCTGCCTACGGTCAATGGCATGACCACGCTCGCACCGCCCGCCGCCGCAGCCGACTGGCGTCGCCGGGTACTCCCGGACTCCGTATACGCCCTCGCCGGCCTGCCGTACGGGCTGGTCAGCTTCGCCGTTCTGATCGCCGGCACCGCCATCGGGATCGCCTCGCTGGTGACCGTTGTCGGCGTGCCGATCCTGGCCGGCACACTGCTGCTGGCGCGCGCCTTCGCCGAGGGCGAACGCCGTGCGCTCGCCGCCGTCAGCGGCCTGCCGTACGAGCCGGTCGAGTACAAGCGGGTGCCACCGGGCGCCGGAGTGTGGCGGCGCATCATCACCCCGCTCACCGACGGCCAGTGCTGGCTCGACCTGGCGCACGGGCTGATCGCGTTCCCGGCCGGGCTGAGCGCGTTCTTCCTGGCGGTGCTGTGGTGGGTGTTGACGCTCGGCGGCTGCACCTATGCCCTGTGGTCGTGGAGCGTTCCCGACAGCGACGAGGACATCCGCCTCCCCGAACTGCTCGGCCTGCCCGACACGTGGTTCTCCGACGTGACCGTGCACACCGGGCTCGGGCTGGTCGCCGCCGCGTCGCTGCCCCTCGTGCTGCGCGCCGCCGTGATCCTGCGCGCCGCCTCGGCGTCGTGGCTGCTGTTCGCCGTCGGCGGGTTGCGCGGACGGATCAACGACCTGGAGGAGGAGAAGGCCACCGCGCAGGCACAGACCGTCGCGGCCGTGACCGCGGAGGCCAACGCGCTGCGCCGGCTCGAACGCGACATCCACGACGGCCCGCAGCAGCGCCTCGTGCGCCTCGCCATGGATCTCGGCCGGGTCCAGCACCAGCTGGAGAACGACCCCGAGGCGGCGCGGGCCACGGTGGCCGAGGCCCTCGCCCAGACCCGCGAGACCCTCGACGAACTGCGTGCGCTCTCCCGCGGTATCGCCCCGCCGATCCTCGCCGACCGGGGCCTGACCGCCGCCATCGCCGCGCTCGCCGGTCGCAGCCTGGTGCCGGTGGACGTCGACGCGCCGGACCTCGGCCGCCTCGACCCCGCCCTGGAGAACGCCGCCTACTTCGTGATCGCCGAGTCGCTGACGAACGTCGCCAAGCACAGCCTCGCCACCGAGTGCGGCGTGTCGCTGCGCAGTGAGTTCGCCTCGATGATCATCGAGATCACGGACAACGGCGTCGGCGGCGCGCACACCGCCAAGGGGCACGGCCTGTCGGGCCTGAGCGACCGCGTACACGCGATTGGTGGCATCCTGACCGTCGACAGTCCCGTCGGCGGGCCGACCACGGTTACCGCGGAGCTACCTCTCGGGGGTTTCCTTGCGAATCGTGATCGCGGATGACGCCGTACTTCTCCGGGAGGGTCTGATCCGGCTGGTCGCAGAGAACGGGCATGAGGTCGTCGCCGCTGTGGGCGACGGCCCTTCGCTCGTTTCCGCCGTGGTGGAGCACGAGCCGGACGTGTCCATTGTGGACGTTCGGATGCCGCCGAGCCATACGGACGAAGGGCTGCGGGCCGCCGTCGAGGCGCGTACGCGGGTGCCCGGGTCGCCGATTCTCGTGCTGTCGCAATACGTCGAGGTCTCCTACGCCGACGACCTGCTCGCCGACGGGCGGGGCGCGATCGGCTACCTGTTGAAGGACCGGGTCTCCGAGGTGTCGGCGTTCCTCGACGGGCTCCAGCGGGTGGCCGTCGGCGGCACCGTGCTCGACCCCGAGGTGGTGGCGCAGCTGTTCGCCCGGCGGCGCCGGCACGACCCGCTCGCCACGCTCACGCCGCGCGAACGCGAGGTGCTCGCGCTGATGGCGGAGGGGCGTTCCAACACGAACATCGCGCGGCACCTCGTGGTGACCGAGGGCGCGGTGGAGAAGCACGTGCGCAACATCTTCACGAAGCTCGACCTGCCGCCCGACGACGAGCAGCACCGGCGGGTGCTGGCGGTGCTGGCCTATCTGCGGCCCTCCGGCTAGCCCTACCACGCACCCGCACGCTCGCCGGATCGATCGAGGACGCTGCGAAAAATAGCGTTCTCCCCATGGGAATCAAGGGGATCGCGGCCCGGACGGCCGCCTGGAGCGCCCGGCACCGGGTGCTCGCCGTACTGGGGTGGCTCGTGTTCGTGGTGGCCACCGTTGTCCTCAGTGGACAGTTGGGCGTGATCGAGGACGAGACCGGCGGCGGTCACGGTGAATCCGCCCGCGCCGAGAAGCTCATCGACGACGCCGGCTTCCCGGAGCGCAGCGGCGAGATGGTGCTCGTGCGGGCCGCCGGCCGTTCCGTCGACGATCCCGAGATCACCGCGGCGCTGGGTGAGCTGGCCGCGGCCCTGGACAAGACGGGCGTCGTCCTCGAACGCTCGGAACCGATCCCCTCGCCCGACGGCACCGCCGCGCTGGTCACCTTCGCGATGGCCGATGAGGACGACCTCGACAAGACGCTCGACGCGGTCGCCGGCGTGCAGAAGGCGCACCCCACCCTCAGCGTCCGGCAGACCGGCGACGCCAGCGGCGACCGGTTCGTCGGCGAGGAACTCGACAAGAGCCTCAACACGCTCGCCCTGCTCTCCCTCCCGCTGACCCTGGGCATCCTGCTGATCGCCTTCGGCGCGCTCGTCGCCGCGCTGCTGCCGGTGGTGCTCGCGGTGACCGCCGTGATCGCCGCCGCCGGGCTGCTGGCGGTCGTCAGCCGGGCGGCGCCCACCGTCGACGCGACCATGCACGTCATGCTGCTGATCGGCCTCGCCGTCGGCGTCGACTACTGCCTCTTCTACATCCGCCGCGAACGCGAGGAGCGGGCCCGCGGGGTCGACCCCGAGCGTGCGCTCATGATCGCCGCGCAGACCTCCGGGCGTTCGGTGTGGATCTCCGGGCTGACCGTCATCGTGGCCATGGCCGGCATGCTGCTCACCGGTGACGTGACGTTCATGAGCTTCGGCGCCGCCACCATCCTCGTGGTCGCCACGGCCGTCATCGGCTCGCTGACCGTGCTGCCGGCGATGCTCTCCCTGCTCGGCGACAAGATCGACCTGGGACGGATCCGCCGCCGCCGCAAGCACACGGGCGACGGCCGCGCCTGGCGGGCCGTGCTGGGCGTCGTCACCCGGCACCCGCTCGTCTCCGGTGTCCTGGCGGCCGCGCTTCTCGGGGCGCTCGCGTTCCCGGCGCTGCGCCTCAACCCCCAGTCCGAGAGCCTGAACGACTTCACCGCCGGCGTGATCCCCACCGTCGACACCATGCAGGACATCCAGCGCACCTACCCGGGCGCCGGCGAACCCGCCGAGGTCGTCATCAAGGCCGACGACGTGACGGCCGAACCGATGACCGAGGCGCTGGAGAAGTTCCGGGAGACCGCACTGGCCACCGGGCAGCTGCACGAGCCGATCTCGGTGCAGGTCAACCCCGATCACACCCTCGCGATCGTCACCGTCGGCCTCTCCGGCTCCGGCACCGACGAGACCTCCGAGAAGGCGCTCCTGCTCCTGCGTGACGACGTGCTGCCGAAGATCTTCGACCCGGTCGCCGGCGTCAAGGACGTGGCCGTCGCCGGCAACACCGCCGGGTCGTACGACTTCAACCAGGCCCTGGAGAAGAGCCTGCCGCTGGTCTTCGCGTTCGTGCTCGGGCTGACGTTCCTGCTGGTGCTGCTCTCGTTCCGGTCGATCGTGGTGGCGTTCACGACGATCGTGCTGAACCTGCTGTCGGTCGCCGCCGCCTACGGGGTGCTGGTGCTGGTCTTCCAGGACGGGCACGGCGAGGACCTGCTGAAGTTCACGTCGTCGGGCGGCATCACCGACTGGCTGCCGCTGCTGCTGTTCGTCATCCTCTTCGGGCTGTCGATGGACTACCACGTGTTCGTGCTCTCGCGGATCCGGGAGGGCTACGACCGGGGGCTGCGCACCCGTTCGGCCGTCGCCGAGGGGATCGCCGGGACCGCCGGCACCATCACCAGCGCGGCCGTCGTGATGGTGATCGTGTTCGGGTTGTTCGCGACGATGCCGCTGGCGTCGATGAAGCAGGTCGGTGTGGGGCTGTCGGTGGCCGTTCTGCTGGACGCGACGATCGTGCGGGCGGTGCTGCTGCCGGCGGTCATGTCCCTGCTCGGCGAGGCGAACTGGTACCTGCCCCGCTGGCTGCGGTGGCTGCCGAAGATCGAGCACGGGGCGTCGGGCACCGCGCCGGTTCAGGTCCCGCCGGTCGAGCGGCCCGTCCCGGTGGGCGCCACCGCGAGCTGAACGGCTTCGAGCAGGCTGGAGGCGACGGGGAGACCGGTCGCCTCCAGCAGCGGTGGGTCGGTGAACCCGCCCGCGTAGAGCACGACCGCCGCCCCCACCTGGTGGGCGGCGTTCGCGTCGTCCACGGAGTCGCCGATCAGCACCGCGTCCGGCCCGTCGACGCCCAGCTCCGCCAGGTGCGTGGCGAGATGCTCGGCCTTGTGGCCGCCACCGACCGCGGCACGCAGGCCGTCCACCCGGGCCAGCCGGTGCACCAGCCCGCGCCGGGTCACCTCCGGCACCAGTTCGTCGTGGAACCACATGGACAGCAGCGACTGGGTGCCCTCCCAGGCGTGGATCGCGTCCAGCGCGTCGTCGGCGAGCGCGCAGTCGACCAGCTTCTCCCGGTAGGCCCGGTGGAACACGTCGTCGAGCCGCACGAACTCGTCCTCGGCGACCGGCCGGCCGAGCACGTAGGCGTAGTAGTCGACGATCGGGCGGCGGTAGTCACGCCGGTGCTCCTCAGCGGTCACGACCGGGCCGCCGACCGACGCGAACGCCGCGTTGGTGGCGGCGACGACGAGATCGAGGTCGTTGAGGAGCGTGCCGTTCCAGTCCCAGACGAGGTGCTTTGCCACGGCGAAAATCTAGCGCGGCGCGCCACCCAATTCCTTGATCAGGCGGGCCTCGTCCACCCGCCAGTACCCGTGCTCCTTGCCGTCGACCGTGATCACCGGGACGAGGTCCCCGTACTCGGCCGTCAGCTCCGGATCCGTGTCGACGTCCACTTCCGTGTACGCGACGCCCAGCCGCTCCAGCGACGCCTTCGCGTCGTCACAGAGGTGGCAGCCGGTGCGCCCGTAGACGACGACCCGTTCAGTCACGCAACGCCGCCTTCCTGACCTTGCCGGTGGCCGAGTGCGGCAGTTCGTCGACGAACTCCACCGCCGTCGGGCACTTGAAGCGCGCCAGGTTGCGCTCGGCGTAGGCGGTCAACTCGTCCGCGTCCACCGAGGTGCCCGGTTCGCGCACCACGAACGCCTTCACCGCCTGGCCGGTGTACGGGTGCGCCACGCCGAGCACCGCCGCCTCCCGGACGGCCGGGTGCCCGTCGAGCACCTGCTCCACCTCGTGCGGGTACACGTTGAAGCCGCTCACCAGGATCAGCTCGCCGAGCCGGTCGACCAGGAACAGGTCGCCGTCGGCGTCGGCGTACGCCACGTCACCGGTGGCCCACCAGCCGTCCTCCCCCGGGCCTTCCCGCCCGTCCGGCCAGTAGCCGGTGAAGAGGTTGGCGCCGCGCACGACGATCTCGCCGGGGTCGGTGCCGGGCGTGTTGGGCGCGTACTCGTCCTCGTCCGGCTCCTCCAGCGGGCCGTCGATCGTGATCGGTTCGCCATCGGACTGGATCAGGCGCAGCCCAACGCCGGGGATGGGCCGGCCGATCGAGCCGACCTTGGCCGTCTCGCTCGCGAGCGTGCTGGTCAGCACCGGCGCCGTCTCGGTCAGCCCGTATCCGACGTGGACCTGACGCCCGGCGCCCTCCGCGAAGCGGCGCGCGGTCGACGCGTCCAGGGGCGCCGCGCCGCAGACCGCGGTGCGGACCGCCGCGAAGGCGGGCGCGAGCCGTTCCCCCATGAGGGACCAGGCGACGTACATGGTCGGCACGCCCGCGACCACGGTGACCCGGTGCCGCTCGATCAGATCGAGGGACTCGCCCGGGTCGAAGCGCTCGACCAGCACCCCGGTCGCGGCGTGGTACGCCACGGCGATCAGTCCGGAGTTGAGGCCGTAGGCGTGGAAGAGCGGCACGGCGAGCAGGACCGTGTCGTCGCCGGTCACCGGCGGCGGGTCGATGCCGGCGAGCTGCGCGTGGTTGGCCAGCAGAGCGCGGTGGGTGAGCATCGCGCCCTTCGGGGCACCTGCCGATCCGGATGTATATAGAAGGACCGCGAGGTCTGCCGGACTCACCGACACGTCGGCGGTCCATTCACCGCGCGGCATGTCTTTCAGGGGGAACGTCCGAAGCTCGGCACCCGTTTCGGTGGCGGACGTGACCGTATGTCCGGTTCCGATCAGCGCGGCGGCACCGGAGTCTCGCAGTATGTGTCCGACCTCTCGCGTCGTGTATCCGGGATTGACCGGAACGGCGACCAGCCCCGCCCGCAGGACGGCGAAGAGGGCGACGGCGAACTCGGCGACGTTGGGCAGGGCAACGGCCACCCGCGCGGGATGCGCGTCGGCGGGCAGCTCGAGCGCGCGCAGGCCCGCCGCGACGGCGTCCACCTCACGGTCGAGTTCCGCCCAGGTCAGTTGCCGTTCGTGCCAGCGCAGTGCGGGGTGCTCCGGACGGGCGGCCGCCGCGCGCCGCACGAGGTCGGCGACGGTGCCGCCGGTGCTGTCGTGTGGTTCGTTCACCTGCTGCACGGTGACCGAGTCTGGCACAGAGTGCACCGTTCGGGGACCCATGCCGTTATGCCCGATTTGTAACTTCTGTGCCATTATGTGCACGCCCGGGGCGGGAGGACACGCCGGAGGGTCGGGCGGTTCACTCACACGAGGTACATCCGTGCCATTCTGCCGCAACCTGCACATTGGGAACGCTTCCACCGGCGTGTCCCGCGGGAATAGCGGCGTGTCGCGGCGTCATGACGCACTCACAGTGCGACACCTGCGTCCCCCGAACCGGAAATACTGTGCGTCCCTGCATCGGACTTCGCACACGGGGGTGATGTCGGTCCTACTATCAGCGGGGTCGGCTCGCCCCTTTTGCTGTGACTCGTACCCCCTCTACCTGAGGAGGCCCACAGTGCCCCGTTATGAATTAAAAACCTCCTCTTTAGCGGTATTGAGGGACCAGAACCCTTCCGCGAACGGCCCCCGCGATCGGAAGGTTTATCCGTGACGGCGTTCCCCATCCAGGCAGTCAGCCCCGAGGTGCTGGCCGCCCGCATGGCCCTGACGGCAGGACTCGACCTCCTGCGCCGCAGCATCAGCTTCAGCGACCCCCTCCGTAACTGGATGGAGATGTCGATCCAGGTGCGCGGCGACGGGCAGGTGCCCCGCACCCGCAACAAGCCCGCCGTCGACCCCGCGCCGACGTACGGCCCCGGCACCAACTCGAAGATCATCGAGGAGCAGCTCGGCAAGCCCGCCCCGGTGGCCGAACCCGACGCGGAGCCCGAGACCGCCACCGCCGACACGGTCGTCGAGGAGAAGCCCGCCACGACCGGCGGCCCCGCGCCGGCGCCCCGCCAGCGCCCCGATCCCAGCGACGCCGCCGCCGAGGTGTGGGGGCTGGTCGAACGGGCCCAGGCCGGCGACGCCGAGGCCTTCGGCAAGATCTACGACCGGTACCTGGACACGGTGTTCCGGTTCATCTACTTCCGGGTCGGCAACCGGCAGCTCGCCGAGGACCTCACCGCCGACACGTTCCTGCGGGCGCTCAAGCGCATCGGCAGCTTCACCTGGCAGGGGCGCGACCCCGGCGCCTGGCTCGTCACGATCGCGCGCAACCTCGTCGCCGACCACTTCAAGTCCGGCCGTTACCGGCTGGAGGTCACCACCGGCGACGTTCTGGACGCCGACCGGGAGGACCGCGGCCCCGAGGGCAGCCCCGAAGCGGCGGTCGTCGACCACATCACCAACGTCGCCCTGCTCACCGCCGTCAAGCAGCTGAACCCGGAGCAGCAGGAGTGCATCGTGCTGCGCTTCCTGCACGGGTTCTCGGTCGCGGAGACCGCGCAGGCCATGGGCAAGAACGAGGGCGCCATCAAGGCCCTGCAGTATCGTGCGGTGCGCGCCCTCGCCCGGCTGCTGCCGGAGGGCTTCAAGTCATGACCCGTCGGCGCCGGGCCGTTGTCACGCATCGGCACCGACGGGTGACTTGTAGCAATCACCGTTCCATGTGTCCGATTGGCACCGTAACCACCGGCTCCCGTGCTCCGTTGGACGGGATACGACCGGCGGCCTGGCGCCCTCCGGTCCCGGCAGCACGGCGACGGGTTGTCTTGACGCGCCGTACCGTCCAAACGAGCGAAGGGGGGTGCTCCCGGTGATCACGCCCGTCTTTTCCCGTCGGCGCGCCGAGCGCTTTGCCCAGTTGCTCGACGAAGCGGCCGGCGCCCGCCGGCACCACGTCCGGTCGGACGCCGACGGCGATCTGACCGACCTGGTTGCTGTGAGCCAGCGGGTTACGACGTTGCCGCTGGTCGTCGAGGTCGATCCCGAATTCCGAAGCGGCCTGCGCGCCAGCCTCATGGCCCGGATCGAACGTGAGGGCATCGGCTCCACGATGGTCGAGCCGGAGCCGGAGGCGAAGCCGCGGCGCAGCCTGGCGGCGTTCCTGCCGAGCAGTCGCACCCGCGGCGCCATCATCGGCACCGCCATCGCCGGCACCCTCGCGGTGTCCGGGGTGTCGTTCGCCAGCGGTGACGCCGTTCCGGGTGACGTGCTGTACGGGGTCAAGCGCTCCAACGAACGCGCGCAGCTGGCCTTCGCCGGTTCCGACGTGTCCAAGGGGCAGCTGCACCTGGAGTTCGCCAAGGTGCGCATGGCCGAGGCGGGGACGCTGACCAGCGAGTCGAAGCTGCGGCCGGTCCTCGGCGACCTCGACGGCGAGATGAAGCAGGGCAGCCGACTGCTCACCACCACCGCCGTGGAACGCGGCGAGGAGGCCGGGCTGACCGCCGTCGAGCAGTTCGTCGTCACGCAGCGGCCGGTGCTGGCGCACCTCGTCGACCGCCTGAACGGCCCCGCCAAGACGCGCGCCATGGAGTCCCTCGCGCTGATGGACGAGATCGGCAAGCGCGCCGAAGGGCTCAAGGGCATGTCCGACTGCTCGGACGCCGAATTCCAGGTCGACGAGCTCGGTGCCGTGCCCACGCTGTGCGGCCGTCCCGATGCCCGTTCGACCGGAGAACAGCACACCGGCCCCGCGCCGGAAGCGACCCACGCACCGGACGCGACGGCCACGCCGCCGGCGCCCACGGGCGAGGCACCGGCCGCCACGGAGGTCCGGTCGCCGTCGCCGACGCCGAGCACGACGGGCGCCACCACCAAGAAGAAGCAGAACAAGAAGCCCGAGGAGGGCGGCCTCGGCGAGAGCGTCGAGGACCTCTTCGAGAGCATCTTCGGCTGAGCCGTCACACCTCCCCATCGGGGCGCCGGACCTGGTCCGGCGCCCCGAGTCGTCGTGGCGGCGTCTACGCTCTCGGGGGAAGGGAGAGGTGATGGCCGAGCAGTCGCGCGCGCAGACCGAGCGTCGCCGCAAGCGCCCCGCCCGGGTGATCGCCTCGGCCGCGGGCTGGGCCGCCGCCGAGGTCGAAGCGGCGCTCACCGTCCCCACCGACCCCACATCGGCCGCGTTCTTCGACGTCGACAACACGATGATGCAGGGCGCGTCCATCTACTACTTCGCCCGCGGGCTGGCCCGACGCGACTACTTCACCTCCCGGGACCTGGCCGGCTTCGCGTGGAAGCAGCTGCGGTTCCGGCTCCTCGCCTCCGAGCACGGCGGCGACATGGCCACCGCCCGCACGGCCGCGCTGGCGTTCGTCGCCGGCTGGCCGGTCGGCGAGCTGGAGCAGCTCGCCGAGGAGATCTTCGACGAGCTGATGGCCGAACGGATCTGGTCCGGCACGCACGCGCTCGCCCGCCTGCACCTCGACGCCGGCCAGCGGGTCTGGCTCGTGACCGCCGCCCCGATCGAGCTCGGGCGGGTCATCGCGCAGCGGCTCGGCCTCACCGGCGCGCTCGGCACCGTCGCCGAGGTCGAGGACGGCAAGTACACCGGGCGGCTCGCCGGCGACATGCTGCACGGCCCCGCGAAAGCGACCGCGATCTCCAGCCTGGCGGCGGCCGAGGGCCTCGACCTCGAACGGTGCTCCGCCTACAGCGACTCGTTCAACGACACACCGATGCTCTCCCTCGTCGGGCACGCCGTCGCGGTCAACCCCGACCCGGCGCTGCGCCGCGAGGCCCGCAAGCGCGGGTGGGAGATCCGCGACTTCCGCACCGGCCGCAAGGCGGCGAAGATCGCCCTGCCCGCCGCGCTCGGCACCGGAGCGGCCGTCGGGGCCGCGTTCGTCGGGCTGGCCCTGCGCCGGCGCCGCCTCACCGCCAGGACCGCCACCAGGTGAAACCTCGTATCGCCGGCGTCGCCGGACTCGTCGTCGCCCTGCTCGCCGGTGGCTGGCTCGTCGCCCGGCCGCAGCCCGACGCCGCCGCCGACAAAGGAAAGGCCGTCGCCGAGGAGTCCGTCCGGGACCGCTGGCCGGACGCGCGGATCGTCGACACCCCCGGCCGCCTGCCCGACGGCCGCGCCTACACGCCCTGGTACCACCTCGACGCCGAGACCTCGGTCGGCACCGCCCTCACCGACGACGGCGCACAGCTGCGCCTCCTCGTGCGGCCGCCGACCGGCGACCCGCGCGAGCTGATGCGGGTGCCCGTCTCGACCAACCCGCAGTTCAACGGGTTCACCGCCGACGGCGACAACCTGTATTGGATGGTCTCCACCGGCGACGTCGCCACCGCGCCCACCCTGCACACCGCGAACTGGCGCACCGGCGCCCCGGCCACGCTGCTCACCGCCGACACCGGCGACGTGATCTTCTACAACTCGCAGTACGACCTGCTGGTCGCCGAGGGGCGGGTGCGCTGGGCCGCGTCGCGCCCCGAGGCCAGGGCGACGGAGCTGCGTTCGATCCCGGTCGCGGGTGGGGCCGTGCAGATCGAGCCGCTCGACGGCACCTACGCGCCGTCCGCGTGGCCCTGGGTCACCAGCGCCGGCAGCGGCCAGTCCGGCAACGTCGAGCTGCGCAACGTCCGCGACGGCCGACGGGTCGCCGTTCCCGGCAGTCCCAGCGAACTCGTCACCTGCGCACCGGCGTGGTGCCGGGTGCTGGTGCTCGGTTCGGCCGGACAGCCCGCGCGCACCGACCTCATGCGGCCGGACGGCACCGGCCGCCTGCGGATGGCCGGCGGTGGGACGGCCGCGGCGGTGCTCGACGTGGCGCTGCTGGACCGCTGGGAGATCCTCTCCATGACGGCGCCGCTGACCGGAAACGCCCCCGCAGCCGCCGGCAACCTCAAGGTGCTGCTCTTCGACGCCGGCGCCGACCGCTCCGTCGTCCTCGCGAGCGGCGCCGCCACGGTGCAGGCCCGCGGGCCGGTGGTGTGGTGGTCGACCGGCGACAACGAGGCGACCACGCTGCACGCCCTGGACCTGCGCACGCTCACCTGACGGGCGGTGAACATGACGGGCCGGTGGACCTGCCCCGCCTGCGAACGGGAGTTCGGCCGGGCCCGTCAGGCCCACGTCTGCGTGCCCGGGTGCACGGTCGACGACTCGTTCGCGGGGCGGCCGGCGGAGTATCGGAGAATCTACGACGCGATCATCGGCTTCGTCCGCACGCTCGGCCCGGTGCACGAGGACGCGGTCTCCGTCGGCGTGTTCCTCAAGGCGTCGCGCTCCTTCGCCGAGGTGCGGCCGGTGGCGCGTTCGGTGAATCTGTGGATCGTGCTGGGGCGGCCGCTGTCCGGGGCCCGGATCGGCCGGGCGGAACGTGCCTCGGCGGGCCGCCATGCGCACCTGGTGAAGCTGACGAGCGTGGACCAGGTCGACGACGAACTGCGCGGCTGGCTCGAAGAGGCGTACCTCGACGGCTGAGTTCAGCGTTCATGCAGTCGCGCTGCGAAGCTCCGTGGCCGGCGTGGCCATCATCGGCAGTAGCCGACCGAGTAGCGCGTGCAGTTCCCGAACCGTCCGCCGATCCAACAGATGTCCCTCGACAACGGCCGGCTGGCCGCCGAGGAAGTGCGAATGCACGAGCGTCAGTTCGACCACCACCTCGGCGGAATCCGTCGGATCGGTGGAGGTCGACGTCAGGCGAGCGATTACTGCCACTCCGCCAGGTGCACTCTTGTCGATTCGGAACGGTGCGCTTCGGTGCCGCGACCACGGATCGAACGCGACGCACTCACTCACGTCGCACCAAACGGGATGATCGATTACTTCGGACACTCGCTTTCCCTTTCTGCCGGTGTGCGAGCGGCGCCGAGGCGGGCGGATCAGCGAATCGGCGCTGCTCCGATGGGCGGCACCCGCCTCGGCGCCGTGTCGTCTACTCTCGACCGCACGGCGCCCGACGCCTATTCCGCTGCGCTATCCCGAGACGGGATGGACGGCGCTCCACGAATCATCGAGATACATGACAGGGGCACTCGTGGCTTCCAATGGGCTCGCACCGATTCAGGTTTCCGATGAGTTCTGGAAGCGCGTCGATGTAATTGCAGCACTCAACAACCGCGCGATGGGCTCGCTGCTCGCTCTTGTCCGCCGCCACACCGGAGCCAGTCAAAGTCGGATCGGTGCGGCGATCGGCATGAGCCAAAGCGCGGTCAGCGAGATCATCTGTGGCAAACGATCCATTACATCGCTGGACGTGTTGCACCGAATAGCCGACGGCCTGCACCTGCCGAGCGACGCTCGACGACGACTCGGCCTCGCTGCCGACGGCTCCGGCCAAGGAGCGGCGCCCCGGTCCGACTCCGGCGTCGATGCCGACGAGTTGGCCCGGGTGCTCAGTCAGTCATCGGTCGACGACCGCGACCTGGACTTCATCGAGCAGGCTGTGAACCTGCTCGCCAGGCGATACCCGGTCTCCGGGCCGACCTCGATCTGGCCGATGACGGCGGCGCATCTGGGCCGACTTCACCTAATCGCCGCCCGGCCGCAGCGGCTGTCGATTCACCGTCGGGCAATCTCGCTGATCGGCCTGACTTCAGGGATCGCCGGCAATGTCTGGATCGACCAGGGGCATGGCGATCGCGCCGCAGGCTATTTCGCCGTCGGTCGACTGGCAGGCCACGAGTCCGAAGACGGCAGTCTTACCGCCTGGGTCCTCGCGTTGGAGAGCATCGCGCCGTTCTACAGCGGGAACGCGCATCACGCCGCGAGCCTGCTCGACCAGGCGTCCCACCTGGCCTGTCGGCGTGCCGGTCGGCGCCGCCGCGCATGGATCAGCGCGCTACGTGCCCGCGCGTATGCCGGTATCGACAACGAAACGGCCAACGATGCCCTCAGCGAGGCGTACGCCGACCTCGATCGTGCCGAACCTCCTGACGGGACCGACTTCTTCGACAAGGCACGCCTAGACGGGCTCGCCGGCACGGTCCACCTGCTCGTCGGTGATACCGCTACCGCGAACACGCTCATGAACACCGCTCTGGCCGAACGCCCCTCCCATGACATCAAAGGGCGGGCACTTCTGACCCTCGATCTCGCCGCTGTAAGGGTCCGTGATGACGAACCGGAAGCAGCCTGCGACCTGATCACCGATGCGCTCGCCATGGCTGACACGCAGCTCGTGCATCCGATCGTCGGACGCGCGCGCGAGGTCCTGAGCGGCATGGGACGCTGGCGGTCGACCGATGCTGTCCGCACAATCCAGGAGCACCTCCGATCCCTGCACCGACAACCCGCGATTTAGGGGCGAGATGACACGCTGGAAGGTCCACGGCACCCGACCGGCGTATCAAAGCCCGTGGGTCGAAGTGTGGCGAGACGATGTCGAGCTACCCGACGGCGATCGCATCGATCACCACGTGATCAAATTTCCGCGAGCATCCGTCGGTGCCGTCGCAGTCGACGGAGACCGTACGCTGCTCATCTGGCGTCATCGGTACATCACCGACACCTGGGGTTGGGAAATACCAGCCGGCTGGGTGGACCCCGGCGAGGACCCAGCGGTCGCCGCCGGCCGTGAGATCGAAGAGGAAACCGGATACCGAGCCGGCTCCGTCGAGCACATGTTCACCTACCATCCGCTGGCCGGTATCAGCACCATGCGCTACACGGTCTTCCTCGCCACGGGGCTCATCCACATCGGAGAACCCACCGATCGGGCGGAAACCGTGGAGGTAGCCTGGCTCCCACTCGCCGAGCTGCCGCGCCTTGCCGCCGACCGGCAGATCACTGATGGGCCGTCCCTCTCCGCGCTTTCCTACTATCGCGGCATGCACCTCGCCTAGCCTCAGACGGCTGAGTTTCGGGCGGGTTCTGCCGGGCATGCGGGCGGCATGTTCCCAGCGGAGAACCTGCGTGACTGGCGCGGCGAGAAGGTCATCGACCCGGACGACTCCAAGATCGGCGAACTGGAGGCGGTGTACGTCGACACGGCCACCGACGAACCGTCGTTCATCACGGTCCGCGTCGGCTTCATCGGCCGGCACCGGCTCGTCTTCGTGCCGCTCCTCGGCGCGACCGTCAAGCCCGACGCGGTGCGGGTGCGCTACGACAAGAAGCTCGTCGACGCCGCGCCGTCGATCGACCTCGACGGCGAACTGACCGCCACCGAGGAGCCCGGCCTCTTCGCCCACTACAACCTCCAGTACACGACCGGGGCACCCGGCGTGCGGCGGCTCGCGCGTCGCTGACCAGGGCTGGAGCGCGGCGGGTACGCTCGGCGGCCGCTGGTCGAGCCGGGAGGTCGCACGTGAACATCTGGGTCCTCGCGAGCGTCGTCGGCGGGGCGCTCCTCGCCGGTGGCGTCGTCGTGGCGCTCGTTCTGCACGCCGTGCGCGAGAACTACATGGCCGACCTCGCAGCCGAATGGGAGACGGAACGCGCCGCCATGGCCGCCGTGCTGCGCGAGGACCTGCGGGTGTTGCACGCCCGGCTGGCCCAGCTGCCCGCCGGATCGGCCGCCGACGCCGCCTTGCAAGAGCACGACGCCGCCGGGCAAAAGCGTGACACGGCCGCCGCGCACCTTCGGGAGGCGGAGCGGGCCGCCGAGCTGTTCGCGGCCAACGAGCGCTGGGCCGACAACCTGCGCGCCGCCACCACGGCGGCCGGCCGCGCCGGTCGTGCGATGGCCGGCCGCGAAGAGCCGCCGTGCCTGTTCAGCCCGGTGCACGGGCCCGCCGCCGCGGAGGTCGAGTGGGCGCCGGGCGGCGGCGCGCGCAGGCGGGTGCCGGTGTGTGCCGAGGACGCGGCCCGGCTGCGCGCCGGCGAGGCCCCGCGGGTGCGCACCGTTCAGTCCGACGAGGGCGTCGTGCCGTACTTCGCCGCGCACGGGCGTTACGTCGACTGGCTGCTGGGCTGGTACGACGGGTTCGACCCGTACCTGACCGCGCGGCTGCTCGCCGGCACCCCGATCGGGGGTCACCTGCCGGGGCGGATCCGGGCGATCCACGGTGCCGGCAGCGACCCGATGGGTGAGTTCGGCCGGGTCCACGACTGAGCCAAACCCTGGAAAAGGCGGCCGGAGCTCGTCGCCGCCACCCCGGGCGGCCATCATGAGATCATGATCGACTGGGTCGGATTCCTGCCCGCCGCGCTGTTCGTCTCGCTGATCCCCGGGGCCAACCAGCTGCTCGGGCTCAGCAACGCCGTCCGGTACGGCTCCCTGCGGGCGCTGGCCGGCGTGGGTGGGCGGCTGGCGGCGTTCGTGGTGCTGATCGGGCTCGTCGTCGCCGGGCTCGGCGCGGTGCTGGCCGCCTCCGCCACCGCCCTGGAAGCGATCAAATGGGTGGGCGTCGTCTATCTCGTCTGGCTCGGCGTCACCAGCCTGCGCAGCGCCGCGCGCGAACCGCTCGCCGGCCGGGACCCCGCGGCGACCGAGGGCGCGGTGCGTTCGATCGTGACGCGCGAGTTCGTGGTGGCGATGAGCAACCCGAAGGCGCTGCTGCTCTTCGCGGCGCTGCTGCCGCAGTTCACCGGCGGGCAGGCGGCCGACGCGGGTGGGCAGCTCGCCCTCCTCGGGATCGCGTACCTCGGCGTGGAACTCCTCGTCGGGCTCGGCTACATCGCGATCGGCAGCCGGATCGGGGCGACCGGCGTGCGGGCGCGCACCCAGCGGAAGGTCGACTTCGGCGCGGGCGTCGTCTTTCTCGGCCTCGGCGCCGCCCTGGCCGTAGACGACCTCGCCTGAGGCTCAGCGCCGGTACTGATAGGTGCGCGACCTCGCGCTGATCGGAAGCGTCTCGATCGGCTTCAGATAGCCGACTCCGACGTACTGCTCCATGTATTCGTGCTCGGGTACCTGGACCGCCACGAGATCCCAGGGCCCGTGCTGCTGCAGGTTCCGGCCGAAGCGGACGCGGTCGCAGGTGAAGCGGTCCGGCGCGGCGTTCTTCGGGTAGCACCGGGTGGTGTACCAGTCGTCCGTGCCCGGGCGTTCCGGGTGTACTCCCACGAGGACCCAGAGCGTCTGGCCGGGGATCGGTCGCCAGAAGACCAGTACCGACACCTCCAGCGGAACGTCCACGGCCTCGGACGGTTCGAGCACGGTCAGCGTGGCCGGGGCGACGAATCGGACGGGCCGGCGGTCGGCGTCGCGACGGCCGAATGCGACGGGGCGGCGGTGGCCCGATCGCCGTCCCGCGTCATCACCTTGAGCGCCGCCGCCACCCCGACGGCGAGCAGGGCGGTCACCGCGACGGCGAGACCGATCCGCCCCGCCCTCCGTCGCGGCGGCGGTATCGACGGCTCGGCGTGACGCCAGGGCCGGAGCCGGTCGCCGAGGTCGGTCCGATCGATCCGGTCGAGCAGGCCGGGGAGTTCGGGCAGCCGGTCGCGCCGCTCCAACCAGTCCCAGACGGCGCGTGGCTCGTCGCCGGCCGGAAAGCGGGCCCGCTCGTATGCCGGAATGTCGATCAGATCCGCGAGATCCCGCCAGTCGCCGCCGAGCCGCCGGCAGAAGTCGAGCTTCCGGGCTCCGGGCGGCGGGGCGGGCAACGGCTCGCGCACGGCGACAGCATGCCAGAAACCGGACGCGGACGTGGCAACGGAGCGAAGCGGAGAGGTGCGACGGGAGGAACGGTCGCGCCCCCGGCGGACGCGCGAAATAGAAACCCTAGGAAAAGGGATCCGGGCGCCGCTCCAACAGCTCGTACAGCGTCTGCTGGATCGTCTCCCGCACCTGATCCGCGAGATTGAAGATCACCATCGGATCGTCGGCGTCGCCCTCGATCGACGCAGTCTCGATCGGCTTGCCGAACTCGATGAGCCACTTCGACGGCAGCGGCACCAATCCGAGCGGCCCCAACCACGGGAACGTCGGCGTGATCGGGAAGTACGGCAGCCCGAGCAGCCGCGCGAGCGACGGCACGTTGCCGATCATCGGGTAGGCCTCCTCGGCGCCCACGATCGACACCGGGATGATCGGCACACCGGTGCGCAGGGCGGCCGACACGAAGCCGCCGCGCCCGAAGCGCTGCAGGCGGTACCGCTCGCTGAACGGCTTCCCGACGCCCTTGAACCCCTCCGGGAAGACGCCGATGAGGTGGCCGGTGCGCATCAGCCGCTCGGCGTCGGGCGCGCAGGCCAGGGTGGCCCCGCTCTTGCGCGCCAACTCGGACAGGCCGGGCATGCGGAAGACCAGGTCGGCACCGAGCAGGCGCAGGTAACGTTCGGTCTCCTCACGAACGGCCACCGCGAGCATGACGGCGTCGATGGCGACCGTGCCGGAGTGGTTGGCGACGACGAGCGCCCCGCCCTCGGTGGGGAGGTTCTCCACGCCGGTGACCTCGGTGCGGAACCACGTCTTGTACAGCGGCTTCAGCGCCGGCAGGAACACGTTGTCGGTGAGGTGCTTGTCGAACCCGAACTCGTCGACCTCGTAGTCGCCGGTGAGCCGCTGGCGCACGGCGGAAAGGAAGCCCGCGACCCGCTCGTCCCACACGTCCGGCTTACGGGGCTCCGGAACCTCAGTCATCGTCGCCCCCGAGAGACGCCCGGGCCTGCCGGATCCGTTCGAGGATCAGCTTCTCGGCGAACCGCAGCCGCGAACCGCTCATCGGCCCGGCGTCGTGCGCGCGCACGAACTCGTCGAACGCCTCGGCGGTGCTGCGCGGCTCGAAGCCGAACTCCTTCACCAGCGCCTCCGTGTCGACGACCCGCCCGTGGACGAACAGGTCCAACTGGTCGAGCGAGAAGTCCAGCACCCGCCACTGCTTGGCGACGGCCGCGACACCGGAGAGCCCCGGCTCGAGAACCGGCACCGCCAGCCGGCCGGCACGCCGGATCGCCTGGTTGAGCGTGAGCACGCCGCGCCCGGCGACGTTGTAGGTCCCCGGGTGGTCCTCGACGACCGAGCGGTGCAGCACCTCGAGCGCGTCGTCGGCGTGCACGAACTGCAGCCGCGGATCGCGCCCGAGCACGGTCGGCACCAGGGGCATGGTGAAGTACCGCGACAGCCTGGTGTCGGTCTGCTGCCCGATGAACGGCGCGAACCGCAGCACCGTGGCCCGCACGTCCTTGCGCCGCCGGCCGAACCCGCGCACATAGTCCTCGACGTCGAGAACGTCGCGCGCGAAACCACCGCGCGGCAGGTCCCGCGGCTCGGTGCCCTCGGTGAAGACGGCCGGGTCGCGGAAGGACGCGCCGTACGCGGCCGTCGACGAGCGCACCACCAGCTTGCGCAGCCGGGGCACCTGCTGGCACGCGGCGAGCAGGCGCATGGTGCCGATGACGTTCGCTTCCTTCATCGCCGCGCGCCCGCCCCGGTTGGGGTCGGGGGCGGTGGAGATGGCCAGGTGAGCGACGACGTCGACCTCGTTGCGCGCGAACAGCCGGATCAGGTCGGCCGTGCGCAGCTCGGACTCGTACAGCTCCACGCCCGTGAGGTACGGCTCGACCTCGGCCGACGGCGCGGCGGGGTCGAGTCCGATGACACGCTCAACGGCCGGGTCGGCGACGAGTCGGGCCGCCAGACGGGCGGCGAGGTACCGGCTGACGCCGGTCACCAGCACCGTGATTCCGTCGGGGGTCGACTCGCTCACCTAGCCCTAGCTCACTTCGCTGAAGGTGCGAACTACTTGCCGAGACGACGACGCTGGACGCGGGTCTTGCGCAGCAGCTTCCGGTGCTTCTTCTTGGCCATACGCTTGCGGCGCTTCTTGACGACCGAGCCCATTAGTTCCCCTCAAAACACGTACGCACGCGGTGCCCGGCGGGAATGCGCCGGGGCACATCGGTGTATTGGCGGGCTCCAGGGTAGCCCCCCGCCCGCGTGATCGGAAAACCAGCGCCCGGCCTGTCAGCCGGAAAGCCCGGCGAAGCGGCCCTAAAGGCCTCTCCTGCCGATCATCAGCGGCCTGCGCCGGCTCCAGACGCCGCCTCGCGGCGCCGGCGAGCCACCCGGATACAACACCGGTATCCGGGCACCTCGCCGTCTGGCGACGCGACGTCTGGACCTCGCCGCAGACTCGCCATGATCGACAGGACAGGCCTGGGCGGCGGTCAGGCCGATTCGCGGAAGGCGCCGCGGAGGTAGGCGTGGACCGCGTGCTCCGGGACCCGGAACGAGCGACCGACGCGAACCGCCGTCAAGTCGTTGGAGTGCACCAGCCGATACACCGTCATCTTGGACACCCGCATCAGCGAAGCGACCTCGGCGACCGTCAGGAAGCGCACGTCACCGAGCCGTTCATCAGCGCGCCGGGCGTCGCCCTGAGGGATTGCCGTCATGATTCCTCCGATACCGACCGTGAGAATACTAGTACGGTAGCGGGACAGATGTTACGGCGCGTGCGACTTCGACTACTTTGGATCACTCCGAGCGCAACGCCACCACGGGATCCAGCCGCCCGGCGCGCTGCGCGGGCACCACTCCGAACACGATCCCGACCGCCGCGGAGACCCCGAACGCCAGCACGAGCGACCACCACGTGATGGCCGCCGGCACCGGCGAGACGGCGGCGACGAGCAGGGCCGAGCCGACTCCGATCGCCATCCCGAGGGTCCCGCCGAGCGACGTGAGCAGCACCGCCTCCAGCAGGAACTGCACCCCGATGTCGCGCGGCCGCGCCCCGACGGCCTTGCGCAGACCGATCTCGCGGGTCCGTTCGCGCACGGAGACGAGCATGATGTTGGAGACGCCCACCCCGCCGACGAGCAACGAGATGCCGGCGATCGCGGCCAGCACACCGGTGAGCACCCCCAGGATGTCGCCCAGCACGCCGAGGATCTGCTCCTGCGTCACGGCGCTGAACTCGGTCTCCGGATGCCGCTTGGACAGTTCCGCCACGATGCGGGTGGCGAGCGCGTCGATCGAGGTGCGGTCGGGCGCCTTGACGGCGATGGCGTCGATGCGGTTCGTGGCGAAGAGCCGGTGCGCCGTCGTGACGGGGATGTGCACCTCGTTGTCCCGGTCGACGCCGAGGCTCTGCCCCAGCGGCGCGAAGACGCCGACGACGCGGAACCGCACGCCGGCGATGTTCGCCTGCTGGCCCACGGGATCCCGGTCGCCGAAGAGGGCCCGCGCGACGGAGGCACCGAGCACGGCCACCCGCCGCTGAGTGTCCACATCGGACTTGTTGAAGTAGGTGCCGCGACCGACCTGACGGACGAAGACGTTCGGGGTGGTGTCGAGGACGCCCAACACACTCGTGAAGGTGCTCTTGGAAAACGCACGCACCGTCTCCCCCGACGTCACCGTCACCGCCACCCGGCTGCGATCGCCGACGATGCGCGTGACAGCGTCCACATCGGACAGTTGCAGCCGCGAAGCCGTTGGGGCGGCACCGAAATCCACCCGACCGGGCACCACGACGAGCAGGTTCGAGCCGAGCCCCTCGACCTGTTCCTCGACCTCGTTCTTGGTGCCGGTGCCGATGGCGACGAGCACCACGACCGCCGCCACGCCGATGATGACGCCGAGCATCGTGAGCCCGCTGCGCAACCTGTTGGCACGCAGGGCGGTCAGCGCGACGCGCCACGCTTCGACAAACCTCACACGATCACGCCGTCGCGCATCGTGATGCGGCGCCGCGCCCGGGCCGCCACCTCCAGGTCGTGGGTCACCATGATGAGCGCCACCCCGCGCTCCGCGTTGATCTCCTCCAGCAGCGTCAGGACGGACTGCCCGGTCGCCGTGTCGAGGTTGCCGGTCGGCTCGTCGGCCAGCAGCACCACCGGATCCGTGACGAGGGCGCGGGCGATCGCCACCCGCTGCTGTTCGCCGCCGGAGAGCTGATTGGGGCGGTGGTCGAGGCGGTGCCCCAACCCGACGCGGGCGAGCATCGCGGTGGCGCGGCGACGGCGTTCGGCGGCGCGGATCCCGCCGCGATAGACGAGCGGCAGCGCGACGTTGTCCACCGCCGTCGTGCGCGGCAGCAGATGGAACGCCTGAAAGACGAAACCGATGGTCTCGTTGCGCAGCGTCGCCATGGCCGCCGGGTCGAGGCGGTTGACGTCGCGGCCGCCGATGAGGAGTTCGCCGGCGGTGGGCCGGTCGAGGCCGCCGAGCAGGTGCATCAGCGTGGACTTGCCCGAACCGGACGGACCGACCAGCGCCACGTAGTCGCCGGCGGCCACCTCCAGGCTGACGCCGCGCAGCGCCGGGACGCTGACGCCGTCGAGTTCGTAGGTGCGGCTCAGGTCGCGGGCGACGACCGCCGGCATCATTTGAGCTCCTGGCCCGCGCTGACCTTGTCGGCGCCGCGCACCACCACCCGGTCCCCCTCGGCGACGCCGTCGACCACCTGCACCAGGTCGGTGCCGGCGACCCCGAGCGTGACCGGCACCCGCTGCGCCCTGCCGCCGCGCACCACCCACACCGCGTCGCGGCCGTCCGCGCTGAGCACCGCCGCCGCCGGCACCACCACCGCCCCGGCCGCCGAGCGGACCGACAGGTGCGCGACCGCGCTCATCCCCGGCCTCGGCGCCGGCGCGGCCCGCCCGTCGGCGAAGGTGCCGGCGCGCAGGGCCAGCCGCACCCGGTAGGAGACGCCGCCGCGCGCCGACGTGGTCGGCAGCACGTCGACCGCGCGGACCGTGGCGGCGTAGCGGGCGCCGGGGGCCGCGTCGAGTTCGACCTCGGCCGCCTGCCCGGCGGAGACCAGCAGCACGTCGGTCTCGTCCACCTCGGCGAGCAGGCCGGGCTCGCTGGTGTCGACGACGGTCAGGATGACGGTGCCCGCGCTGACCCGCGCGC
This sequence comes from Virgisporangium aliadipatigenens, assembly GCF_016863615.1. Lineage (GTDB taxonomy): Bacteria > Actinomycetota > Actinomycetes > Mycobacteriales > Micromonosporaceae > Virgisporangium > Virgisporangium aliadipatigenens. Next base: position 139,967 of record NZ_BOPF01000021.1, read on the forward strand.
CCTCGACCGGCGCCGGATCCACTCCCGGCCCGTTCGCGGGCGCGGCGTTCGGGACCGGTGCTCCCATGCCCAAAAGCTCTTCGATGGAACCGGCACCGCCGCCGGCTGCGCCGGGACCGCCCATCTGGAGCACCCCGCCGACGGGAGCCCTGAGCGTGAGCGCGTCGACGGTGGTGCGCGCCAGTTCGTAGGCGGACTTCGCCTGGGCCCGCTGCGCGGCGGTCAGCGCGTTCATGGCCTGGCTGACACTGGCGATGCCGTTCTGCACCGAGGCGATCAGGGCCCGCGAGGACGCGCTGGCCTCCCGGTAGGCCGCCTCGGCGGCGCCGACCTGGGCCAGCAGCGCGTCGCGCACCCCCGGGTCGGCGATCTTCGCGGCGGCCTCCCGCGCCACGGCGAACGCCTGCGCCGCCGCCTCGTCGGTCTTGCGCTGCGTGCCGGAGAGGTCCCGCACGCCGACCGCGCCGGTGCCCGAAAGCGCCCGCAGCGCCTCCTCCGCGTCGGCGAGCCGCTTCTGCGCACCCGGCGAGTCGATCACCGCGAGGACCTGCCCGGCGCTGACCGTGCTGCCCGGCGGTGCCTGCAACGACCGCAGCGTGCCGTCGGCCGGCGCGGTCAGGGTGGCGACGGCGCGTGCGGTCACGGCCGCCGGAGCGTCGACGAGTTCGGTGACGTCGGCGCGGGACGCGGTGCCCACGCCGATGCCGTCGTCGTCCGAGGAACAGGAGGCCGCGCCGAGCGCCAGCACACAGAGCACACCGACGGCCAGGATCAACGGCCGTGCTATCCGGCGAGGGGGTTGCCGCACCTCGCCCATGCTATGCCGGGTGTCGACGGCCCTCAGTTAACGAGCGAACGGATCGACGCATCGCAGTCGGCCGCCACGTCGGACCACTCCGCGCCCAGCACCCGGGGCGCCGCCCGCTCCGGCGACTCGGCCGAGCGCACGACCGCCTCGAAGAAGCTCCACATGCGGTCCTCGCCGAACCGGTCGGCGATCCGGCGCACCGCGAGGTAGGCCACGCCGTACCGGCCCGTGGCGTCGCCGACCGACGCGGACTCGGCCGGTGCCGACAGCGCCGCCGTGCCCGGCCACTGTCCACTTCGGACATACGTGCGGGTGCCGTCGAGCCAGCGGTACTTGCGCGGGTCCTCACCGGCGTGCGCGGCGAACTCGGCGACGCCCTCGACCAGCACCCACGTGTCGGAGTAGTTGCGCGACACCCCGGCCAACGTCGTCACGTGCGCGAACTCGTGGGTCAGCGTGTCCAGGCTCTCGGCGGCGTCGACGCGCGTCGCGTTGAGCACGATCTCGGTGTAGTCCGGCGCGAGCGGCATGGCGAACCCGGCCACCCACGCGGCCTGCTTGCCGCCGTACCACTTCGCCCAGTCCTCCGGGTCGGCCAGGTACACCATGTAGCGCGTCGGGGCCGGGCGCCAGCGGGCGTACCGGTCGGCGATCTTCGCCGCCTTCTCGGCCGTCTCCAGGACGGCCGGCAGCCGCGCCGACGTGTGGCTCGTGCCGGCCACGACGACCCGTTCGCCGACGGCGGCGCGCAGGTCGCTCGCCTCCCAGGGGCGCGGGCCCCGGTCGGTGGAGTCCGGGTAGGCGACGAGCTTGGCGACGGTGCCGGTGACGGTCCACTCCGACTGCACCTTCGTCGGTGCGCGCACGCAGCCGTCGGCCGCGGCGCAGAAGCTCAGCTCGACCGTGGCGCGCCAGCGGCCGTCCGGCGGTCCGTTGTCGCCGCCGCGCCGCCCGCCGAACGGCTGCCCGCCCGCGATCGGCGCCCCCTGGCCCTCGGTGACGCGCTGCGGCGAACCCGAGACGGTCATCGTGACGGCCACGGCCTTCATGGCGCGCAGCGAACCGTAGATGCGCAGCATCCGGTCGTGCAGGGCCGGATCGGCCGGCCGCAGGTAGGCCCGCACGTCGCCGGTGGTGATGGCGGTGGCCTGCTTCGCCAGTTCGACCTCGAAGAGATCCCGGACGGAGACGGGCGCGGAAGACGCCGACGGGGACGGACCGGCAACGGCGGCCCGCGCTCCCACCGGCGCCGAACGCACCGGCGTGGCACCGGCGGCCGAGACCGATCCACCGACGAGGGCGAGCAGAACGACGACCCCCACCCCGCGACGCATTGATCGGAGAGCGAGGGCCATGGCGCAAAGGTACCTAGTCGCGGGAGCGCAGCGCCCGTAGGAAAAAGCCCAGATTGGCGGGACGCTCGCCCAGCCGCCGCATCAGGTATCCGTACCACTGCGTGCCGTAGGGCAGGTAGACGCGCATGGTGTAGCCGAGGTCGACGAGGCGCAGCTGCTCGTCCGGCCGCACCCCGAAGAGCATCTGGAACTCGAACTCGTCGGCGCTGCGGTCGAACCAGCGCGCCCGGTCCTCCGCGATCGCGATGAGGCGCGGGTCGTGCGTGGCGACCATCGGGTAGCCCGGGCCGGACATCAGCGCGTTGAGGCAGCGAACGTAGGACTTGTCCACGTCCAGCCGGCTCTGGAACGCCACCGACTCCGGCTCCTTGTACGCCCCCTTGCACAGCCGCACCCGCAGCCCCTCGACGGCCAGCTCCCGGCAGTCCGCCTCGGAACGCCGCAGGTACGCCTGGATCGCGACGCCGACCGTGGGGAAGTCGACCCGCAGCCGGTGCAGGATCTCCAGGGTGGAGTCGGTGGTGGTGTGGTCCTCCATGTCGAGGGTGACCGTCGTGCCGGCCTCGCTCGCCTTGGCGCAGATGGCGCGGGCGTGCTCGTAGGCCTGCTTGTCGTCGAAGACCTGCCCGAGCGCGGAGAGCTTGAGGCTCACCTCGGCGGCGGGGGTCAGCTCGGCGGCGTGCAGCGCGTCGAGGACCCGCAGGTACTCGCCGGCCGTCGCCTCCGCCTGCTCGGGCGAGACGGTGTCCTCGCCGAGGAAGTCCAGGGTGACGGCGAGGCCCTGATCGGAGAGGCTCCGGGTGCAGCGCAACGCATCGTCACTGGAGTTGCCCGCGACGAACCGGCGCACCAGGTTGCGGCTGACGGGAGCACCTTCCACGAGCCGCTCCACCCGCTGGGAGCCGGCTGCGGCGAGAATTACCTTGCGCAGCATGCCGGGAGCGTACCGCGCGATCATTACGGCCGTCGGCACAAGGCGATGGGTAAGGCACACACAGTTGCCTATCGCTTACTCCAGGACTATTGGCTACGGTGGGCTCCGTGGATTTCGAGGCGTACGCCCGGACAGCCGTCGACGTGGTGAATTCCCCCCTTGCCGACATGTCCGATCTAGAAAACCTCTTCGGCTCGGAGAGCTGGCAGGTGTCCGAGATGACGGAGCGGGATCTGGTCATTCTCAAGCGGGCCCAGAAGAAGCTGCGCGAGGTGTTCGCGCACGGCTCCGCCGGACACGACAACGAGGCCGTCGAGGGACTCAACGCATTACTCGTGGCATACCCGGTGCAGCCGCGCATCTCCGGGCACGACCGCAACGACTGGCACATGCACGTCACCGGCCGGGGCGCGTCGGTCAGCGCCGAGTACATCGCCGGCGCCGTCTGGGGCCTCGCCGTGTGGCTCTGCCAGTACGGCAGCCCGCGCTTCGGGCTCTGCGCCGACGAGCGCTGCGGCAACGTCTACCTGGACACGTCGTCGAACTGCTGCCGCCGGTTCTGCTCGGAGCGGTGCGCCACGCGCTCGCACGTCGCCGCGCACCGCGCGCGGAAAAAAGCCGCGGTGATGGCCTGACTCAAACGTCCACTGTGGACTCGAGGTGATGGCGGGCGAACTTCAACGCCTCGGCCAGGTCGGCCTCCCGCTCGGCGCGGCTCGCCGCCCGGCGGGTGGCCACCTCCATCGCCACCGCACCGGTGAACCCGCGCGACGCGAGCGATGCCAGCAGCTGAGCGCACGGCTGCGTGCCCCGGCCCGGCACCAGGTGCTCGTCGCGCCCCTCGCCGGTGCCGTCGCCCAGGTGCACGTGCTTGAGCCCGGCGCCCATCGCGTCGGCCATCGCCATCGCGTCGTTGCGCGCCGCCGCGCAGTGCGACAGGTCGAGCGTGTAGGCGTCGAAACCGGCGACCGTCGGGTCCCAGCCCGGGGCGTAGGGCACGATCTGCCGGCGGCCGACCCGCACCGGGTACATGTTCTCGATGGCGAACGCGATGTCCGGGTGCGACTGCTGCACCTTGGCCAGCCCGCCGGCGAAGTCCTTCGCGTAGTCCCGCTGCCAGGCGAACGGCGGATGCACCACGACCGTCGGCGCTTCCAGCTCCTCGGCCAGCCGCGCGGCCCGGCGCAGCCGCTCCCACGGGTTGGGGCTCCAGACCCGCTGCGTCACCAGCAGGCACGGCGCGTGGACCGAACGCACCGGCACCCCGTAGTGCTCGGTGAGTCCCTTGAGCGCACCCGCGTCCTGGCTGACCGCGTCGGTCCACACCATCACCTCGACGCCGTCGTAGCCGAGCGTCGCGGCCACCTCGAACGCGGCGGCCGTCGGCTCGGGAAACACCGAGGACGTGGACAGGAGAACCGGGACGCGGGACTTCACCCTTCCGAGCCTACCGCTCAGGAGACTCCTAAAATTTCACGCCGTTGGCTGACACGAACAGATACGCCTCAGGCGGACTCGAGGACATCCAGCCGCCGCAGAATGACCCCTTCGCGCAGCGCCCACGGGCAGATGTCCAACTCGTCCACTCCGAGCTGGCGCATGGCGGCCTCCGCCACGACCGCCCCGGCGAGCACCTGGTGCGCCCGGCCCCCGCTGACCCCGTCCATCTGGGCCAGCTTCACCGGCGGGATGTGCCGGATGAACGCCAGCACCTGCCGCACGCCCGTCGCCGTCAGGGTGCGCCGCACCCGCGGACCCACCCCCGACGGCGCCGCACCGGCCACCCGCGCCAGCGTCCGGAACGTCTTCGATGTAGCCACCGGCCGGTCCCAACCCGCGTCGACGATCCGGCGCACGATCGGTTCGATCGCCCCGTCGACGTACTCCATCAGCTCCTTGACGGACTGCTCGCCGTAGCAGTCGGGGTACAGCGGTTCGCCGCCGAGCCACTGGCGGGTGAGCCGGCCGGCCCCGAGCGGCAGCGACAGCGCGAGGTCGGGTTCCTCGTCGATCCCGCCGGCGATCTCCAGCGAACCGCCGCCGATGTCGAGCACCAACAGGCGCCCCGCCGACCATCCGAACCACCGCCGCACGGCGAGGAACGTCATGATCGCCTCGGCCTCGCCGGAGAGCACCCGCAGCTCGACCCCGGTCTCCTTGCGCACCCGCTTGAGCACGTCGGCCGAGTTCTTCGCGTCGCGCACCGCCGACGTGGCGAACGCCAGCAGGTCCTCGGTCTCGCGCGTGGCGGCCGAGTCCCGCGCCTTCGCGACGGTCGCCACCAAGGCGTCCGCACCGGCCGGTGTCAGTTCGCCCGAGGCGTCGAGCTTCTCCGCGAGCCGCAGTTCGGTCTTCTCCGAGTACGCCGGCCACGGGTGGGCGCCTTGGTGCGCGTCGACCACCAACAGGTGCACGGTGTTGGAGCCGACGTCGAGAACGCCAAGTCTCATGGCGCCTAACCTAACCGCGTCACGTTCAGGCCGTACGCTGGCCGGATGGAAATCGCCGTGACGGTGGAGGATCCCGACGAGCCCCGTAGCCGTGAGGTGCCGTTGGACTTTCCCCGCGAGTGGCTGGAGTTCGTCGATCCGGCCGACGACACGCACGTGATCCGGGCCGACCTGACCTGGTTGCTGTCCCGCTGGACGTGCATCTTCGCGCGTGGCTGCCACGGCATCGTGCCCGGCCGCGCCGAGAACGGCTGCTGTTCACACGGCGCGTTCTTCACCGACTCCGACGACGAGAAGCGGGTGAAGGCCGCCGTCAAGAGGCTGACGCCGCTGACCTGGCAGCACCATCGCAAGGGGTTCAACAACTGGACCGAGATGGACACCATCGACGGCGACTCCCCGGCGCGGCGCACCGCCACGCGGGAGGACGGCCCGTGCGTCTTCCACAACGACATCGACTTCGTCGGCGGGGGCGGCTGCGCCCTGCACGCCCAGGCGTTGCGGGACGGCGTCCATCCCCTTGAGTACAAGCCGGACGTGTGCTGGCAGCTGCCGATCCGGCGGGACCAGGACTGGACCAACCGGGCGGACGGGTCGCGGATCCTGCTGACGACGCTGTCCGAGTTCGACCGCCGGGGGTGGGGCGAGGGCGGTCACGACCTGCACTGGTGGTGCACCTCGTCGCCCGAGGCGCACGTCGGCTCGAAACACCTCTACCTGGAGTACGAGCCGGAGCTGACCGCCCTCATCGGCAAAAAGGCGTTCACGCGACTGGCCGAGCTGTGCGCCGCGCGGGCGAAGCTGGGTCTGGTGGCCCCGCACCCGGCGAGCCCACCGCAGGAGGGTTAGCGGTCGGTCGCGGGCTTGAGGCGACGGTAGATCTTCTCCGCCGACATGACCGCCACCGCTGCTCCGGCTGAGATCAGCGCCGAAACGGTGTCGGCCATGGTCCAGTAGAAGTTGACGTCGAGGTCCAAGTCCATGCCCTTCCATCGTGCGATCGGGTGCCCCTCATTAGGACACGAGGGGTACCTTCACCCGGATCGCAACCTGCGGACAATCGGACTTTTGGTCACGGTTCGAACTTGTAGCCAAGACCACGCACCGTGATGATGTATCGCGGCGCCGACGGCTCCGGCTCGATCTTCGAACGCAGCCGCTTGACGTGCACGTCAAGCGTCTTGGTGTCCCCGACGTAGTCGGCGCCCCACACACGGTCAATAAGCTGACCGCGGGTGAGCACCCGGCCGGCGTTGCGCAGCAGCAGCTCCAACAGCTCGAACTCCTTGAGCGGAAGCTGCACCGCACCGCCACCCACCGTCACCACGTGGCGGTCGACGTCCATCCGGACGGGGCCGGCGGCGAGGGTCGGCGCGCCCGGGTCGATCGCGTCGGTGGTCTGCCGGCGCAGCACCGCGCGGATGCGCGCGACCAGCTCCCGGGGCGAGTACGGCTTGGTGACGTAGTCGTCGGCGCCGATCTCCAGACCGACGACCTTGTCGATCTCGCTGTCCCGCGCCGTCACCATGATGATCGGCACGTGCGACTTCTGCCGCAGCTGCCGGCACACCTCGGTACCGGACATCTCCGGCAACATCAGGTCGAGCAGCACGATGTCGGCACCCGAGCGGTCGAACTCGGTCAGCGCACCGGTGCCGGTCTCCGCGACCGAGACCTCGAAACCCTCTTTGCGCAGCATGTACGACAGCGCATCGGAGAACGACTCCTCGTCCTCCACCACAAGAACACGGGCCACGGGGGGTCCTTTCTACGCTCCGGTATCCCCCGGATCGGGGTCGATCCCAACCGACGCGGGTGGCCTGCCACCCATGTCGAGGGAACGCGCAGGCAACCGCAAGGTGAACGTCGAACCTTCTCCGACGGTACTGACCACCTCTACGCGGCCGCCATGGTTGGTCAGGATGTGCTTGACGATCGCCAGGCCGAGCCCGGTGCCGCCGGTGGCGCGCGAGCGCGCCCTGTCCGCCCGGTAGAACCGTTCGAAGATCCGGTCGAGGTCGCGCGGCTCGATGCCGATCCCCTCGTCCCGGACGGCGATCTGCACGGTGTCGGCGCCGTTGCCGGCCGTGATCTCCACCCGCGTCCCGTCGGAGGAGTACGCGACGGCGTTCTCCACGAGGCTCGCGACGGCCGTCACGAGCTGGCTCTCGTTGCCGTAGACGGTCAGCCCGCGGGTGCCGGTGACGGCCACCTCGATGTTCTTGGCCGCGGCGGGTGTGCGGGTGCGGTCGACCGCCTCCGCGATGATCCGGTCCACCGGGCACGGCTCCGGCTCGGGCAGCGGCTCGGCCCCCTGCAGGCGGGACAGCTCCAGCAGTTCGCTGATCAGGCGGGCCAACCGGCCGGACTCGTGCAGGATCCGGGCGGCGAACCGGCGTCCCGCGTCGACGTCCGTCGCGTCCTCGTCCAGCGCCTCGTGCAGCGCCTCGCCGAGCAGCTGTAAGGCGCCGACGGGCGTCTTGAGCTCGTGCGAGACGTTCGCCACGAAGTCGCGGCGGACCCGGTTGACGCGGTGCGCCTCGGTCACGTCGGCGGCCTCCACGGCCACGTATCCCCCGCCGATGTCCACCGCCCGCACGTGCACGCCCAGCGGTTCGCCCTCGCCGCCCGGCCGCGGCACGTCCAGTTCGACCTCGCGGCTCACCCCGCTGCGGCGGACCTGGCCGGCGAGCGTACGCACGATGGTGTGCGCGACCGCGCCGGACTGCCCGCCGGCGCGCGCCCGCAGCAGGCCCATGGCCCGCGCCGCGGGGTTGGCCAGCGCCGGCACGTCGTCGTTGTCGAGCACGAGCACGCCCACGTTCAGCGCGTTCAGGCTGGATTGGGCGAAGTTGAGCGGCATCGGCTCCCCTGCTGAGGGCTGGTCGACGGGCGGGTCGACGACGGTGCGTCGAGCGTCGTGCACCCGGTCCGGCCACCACCACCGCAGTGCCACCCCGGCTGCGACACCCACGGCGAGCGCGGCCACGTAACCCCAGTTCACGTCGATGATCGTAGGCCTGGTCCGGTCACCGAAATACTGACCGCAAATGAACGAAACGGGCGGCTCGTACCCGGTTGTTCATCCACCGGAGGCTCAATGTTCAAAAGGGGCGGTGAGCAGAGCACTTACGGTGACGTCATGCGTGAGGAGTTCCGGTCCGAACTGTCGATGATCAGCCGCACCCTGGTGACGATGTCGCAGGTGACGCGCGATCAGATGCGTCGTGCGACGTCCGCCCTGCTGGAGGCGGATCAGACCGATGCGGAGCAGGTGCTCGCCGCCGACGCGGAGGTCGACGCCTACTACCGCATCATCGAGGACCGGGTGTACGACACGATGGCCCGGCAGGCGCCCGTCGCCTCCGACCTGCGCCTGGTGATCACGACCCTGCACATGGCGGCCGACCTCGAACGCATGGGCAAGCTGGCCGCGCACATCGCCCGTTCCGCGCTGCGCCGGCACCCCGGTTCGGCGGTCGCCGAGCCGCTGCACGGCATCTTCAAGGAGATGGGGGTCGTCGCCGACACGCTCGCCACGAAGATCACGAAGGCGATGTCGGAGCGGGACATCGTCGCCGCGGGCCAGTTGGACCGCGACGACGACGCCATGGACGACCTGCACAGCCGGCTCTTCGGCGTGATGTTCCAGAAGGAGTGGCCGGCCGGCGTGGAGGCGGCGGTCGACGCCGCGCTCCTCGGCCGTTACTTCGAGCGCTACGCCGACCACGCCGTCAACGTCGGCAAGCACGTCGTCTTCCTGGTCACCGGCGAGAACCTCGACCGCGAGTAGGCGCTAGCGCCCCTGGTTGGCGACCGCGGCGGCGGCGTCCTTCGCGGCCTCCGGGTCCAGGTAGGCGCCGCCGGCCACGGTCGGACGCAGGTCGGCGCCCAGGTCGTAGCGCAGCGGGATCCCGGTCGGGATGTTGAGCTTGGCGATCGCCTCGTCGGAGATGCCGTCGAGGTGCTTCACCAGCGCGCGCAGCGAGTTGCCGTGCGCGGCCACCAGCACGGTGCGGCCGGTCAGCAGGTCCGGTACGACCGCGTCGTACCAGTACGGCAGCATCCGGTGCACCACGTCCTTGAGGCACTCCGTGCGCGGCTTCAGCTCCGGCGGCAGCGCCGCGTACCGGGCGTCGCCGAACTGCGAGTACTCGTCGTCGTCCGCGATCGGCGGCGGCGGGGTGTCGTACGAACGCCGCCAGAGCATGAACTGCTCCTCGCCGTACTGCTCCAGCGTCTGCTTCTTGTCCTTGCCCTGCAGCGCGCCGTAGTGCCGCTCGTTGAGCCGCCAGTGCCGGCGCACCGGGATCCAGTGGCGGTCGGCGGTGTGCAGGGACAGCTCGGCGGTGCGGATGGCGCGGCGCATCACGCTGGTGTGCACGACGTCGGGCAGGAGCCCGTGCTCGCGCAGGAGTTCCCCGCCGCGCCGGGCCTCGGCCTCGCCCTTGGCGGTCAGGTCGACGTCGACCCAGCCGGTGAACAGGTTCTTGGCATTCCATTCGCTCTCGCCGTGCCGCAGCAGGACGAGGGTGCCCACGGTACCTCCGGTCATGTGGCCATCCTGCCGCAGCGCGTTCGGCGCGGCGGCGGCGACCCGGATATCCGGAAGGTTGCCATTGCGCGAAGGATTGGTGTGTGTCGGCCACCACATTTAAGTAATGCGGAAACAGAGTGGAAACAATTAATGCAAAAAGAAACGGCGGCCCCGGATGGCGCACACCCCCAGCACGCACCACCCGTTGCCGCCGTACAACGGTGGGAGCGCCCCGCCCGGCCGCGCCCACCGCATCTGGGCCGGTCGACTCCCCACCCCCTGGTCGGTCTCGGGCCCGGAACAAACCCTATTAGCCCGACCGCACTAACCACAATCCACTGTCAGCTCATTCACACCTCATACTTATTACTAGTTATAGATCTATGGCGCATGTCCGTCGTGCGCACTACCGCAGTTCCCAGCCGCACCGCTCCGGGTCGATCCGCTTCGCAGGATCGACCACTCCGCTGCCGCGTCCGCGTTCCGCAGCGGTCGCGCTGATCACCGGCGGCGACGCATCGACTACTGCAAGATTTTCTCGCGTTCGACGCAGCACGCCTCGCGGCCCGGCGCATTCCAGAGGTGAGAGTCCCCCGACCTCTGGAGATCAACCGTGAAGGTTCGCAGTCCCCGGACAGTCGCCGTCGTGGCCGCGGTGGCCGTGGTGGCCACCGTGGCGCTCATCGGCGTCGGCACGGCCAACGCCAGCGACCGCCGCAAGCGCTGGCCCTGGCCGACCCGCCCCAAGCCGAGCGCCTCCGCCTCGGCCAAGCCGACCGGCACCGCCACGCAGCCCGCCCCGTCCCAGTCCGCGTCGGCCTCGCCCACCCGGTCGAACGGCACCGGCACCAGCCCGTCCCCGACGTCGACCACGCCCGCCGGCGCGATCAAGCCGCTGCCGGTGAACCAGCAGTTCGACTACCAGATCGGCGGGGCCTACACCCCGCCGTCCGGTACCAAGATCGTCAGTCGCGATCACACGGCCCAACCCGCCGCGGGCCTCTACAACATCTGCTACGTCAACGCCTACCAGACGCAGGACTTCGACGCCGCGGACTGGCTGAAGAACCGCAAGGACCTGGTCCTGCACAAGAACGGCAACCCGGTCGGCGACACGAAGTGGAAGGAGTACGTCCTCGACATCACCACCGACGCCAAGCGCCAGCAGCTCGCCGCGATCTTCAACGCGCAGATCGACGACTGCAAGACGAAGAAGTTCGACGCGATCGAGATCGACAACCTGGACACGTACAGCCGCTCCCAGGGCCTGATCACCGCCGACCACGCGATCGCCTACGCGAAGCTGCTGATCGACCACGCGCACGGCAAGGGTCTCGCCATCGGCCAGAAGAACAGCCTCGAACTGGGCACCCGCGGCAAGCAGGCCGGGTTCGACTTCGCCATCGCCGAGCAGTGCGGCGAGTTCAACGAGTGCGGCGAGTTCACCGCGATCTACGGCGACAGCGTCATCATGATCGAGTACGCGCGCGGGAACTTCGACAAGACGTGCAAGGGCTTCGGTGCGAAGGTGTCCGTCGTGCTGCGTGACGAGGACGTCACGCCGGGCGGCGTATACGCGGCCTGCTGATCCACGCTATGGTGCGCCCGGCAACTGGTACCGCTCCCAGACCCCTGGAGGCGTCCCCCGACATGCGCCGTCCCGGCCGGCATGCCGCACGGGCGGGCGACGGATTCGATGAGTTCGTCCTCGCGCGCGGGCAGGCGCTGCTGAGATTCGCACACGTTCTGTGCGGGGATGCTCACCTGGCGGAGGATCTGGTGCAGGAGGTACTGGCCCGGGCGCACCGCAAGTGGGAACGCATCGAGGTCATGGACGCGCCCGAGGCGTACGTCCGCAAGGCGATCGTGCGGGAGTTCCTGTCGTGGCGCCGGCGCCGGTCGAGCACGGAACGCGTCCTCGCGGACCTGCCCGACCGGGCCGGCGCACCCGACCCGGCCGGCGCCGTGGCCGCCCGCGACGAGATGTGGGCGCTGCTGGGCGTTCTGCCGCGATCGCAGCGGGCGGTGCTGGTGCTGCGTTACTACAACGACATGAGCGACGAGGAGATCGCGTCGACGCTCGGATGCGCGCACGCGACCGTTCGGGCGCATGCGTCACGTGCCCTGACCCGACTCCGGGCGGCGATGGGCCGGCCGTGGGTGGAGGTGGAGCATGGCTGACCTCGACCGGATCCTGCGCGGTTCGATGCACGAGAACGCCGAGCGCGCCCCGCAGGCGGTGGACCTGCTCGGCAAGGTGCACCAGCGGTCCGACCGGCTGGTCCGCCGGCGCCGCCGCCTCACCACCGTCGCCGCCGCCGTCGCGGTGCTCGTGAGCGGGGGGATCGCCGCTCCGGTGCTGATGAACACCGGCCGGCAGGACGGCCCCCCGCCGGCCGCCCGCCAGACCGAAACGACCGCCGCCGCCTCCCCTGAGCCGACGACCACCCGCGCCGTCACGATCATCCCGCCGCCGCCGTCGGCCGAAAGCGGCCCGCCGATCGGGACCGGCACGCAGGTCACCTTCGCCGACGGCGCGGTGACGCCGCCGCAGTTCCCGTACCGGCCCGGGTTCGCGCCGGTCGGCGGCGGCTTCCAGACCCCGCTCATCACGATGGAGAACGGCGACCTCGTCGGCTTCTTCGAGGCCGTCGACGGGGACCGGGGCGCCGACGTGACGATCCGGGTGGGTTCGCGCAAGCCGACGTTCGACGGCGGCGGGGCGGTCTCCGAGTCGAGCGAACGGGTCCGGGGCAAGACGGCCGTGCTGCGCACCGTCGACAAGGCGCAGACCGACCTGCACATCCTGTACTGGCAGGAGTCGGCGACCCAGTGGATCCGGATCGACACCGACGACACGTACACCACCACGCAGGTGCTGGAGATCGGCGAGTCGCTGCGCGCGGCCGGCCTGCCGGCGGTGCTGACGCTGCGGCCCGACCGGATCCCGAACGGCCTGCCGGTGCGCACGACGACGCCGTCGACGCTGGCGTTCGGGCCGGCCGAGAAGTCGGCGATCAGCGTGGTGCTGCGCAAGCCGCGCGCCCTCACCGGGCCCACCGTCGCCGTCGGCGAGCACCGGGGCGTCGTCAACGGCAGCACGCTCAGCGTGGCGATCGACGGGTTCACGCTGGAGGTGACCGTCGGCGACGGCTACCGGGTGGACAACGCGGAGTTGATCCGGTTCGCCGCCGGGATCAAGGTCAGCGACTCGGCCGAGCCCGCTCAGTCCTGACGCTGGGCGCGTTCCACGAACGACTTGAAGGCCGCGAGGTTGGCCAGCGACTCGCCCCGGGAGACCCGCCACTCCCACTCCCGGCGGATGGCGCTGCCGAAGCCGATCTCCAGCATCGGGTTGAAGCTCTCGTCGGCGTACGTCACGACCGATCCGAGCACGCGGTCCAGCTCGTCGGCGGTGACGGCGTGCAGCGGCAGCCGGCCGGTGAGGTACACGTCGCCGGAGGCGTCGATCGCGAACGCCACCCCGTACATGCGGGCGTTGCGCTGGAGCAGCCAGGCCCACAGCTCCTCGCGGTTCTCGTCCGGCTGGCGCATCACGAACGCCTCCACGCGCAGCGCGTGCTCGCCGACGATCAGGTTGCACACCGTCTTCAGCTTCGCCGCCCCGGGCAGCGTCACCGCGAACGAGTGCTCGCCGGTGCTCTCGCAGGGCAGTTCCTGCTCCGCGCAGACGCTCTCGATGAGCTTCGACACCTGATCTCTCATCGCTTCCCGCCCAGTGCCGTAGCGGCGCTCACGGCACCGCCTTCCCTCGTCGCTCCGCCACGACACGGGCTCATGACGCACCCGCCGTCAGGACGGCCGCGGCACGGCGGTCCCAGTGCTCCACCATCGCCCGGCGGTAGACGGCGAGGAGGCCGCTCGCGGTGGCGTTCCACGAGAATCGACGGGCATGCTCGGCCGCACCGCGCGCGAGGACTCCGCGGCGCGCGGGGGCCGCGAGAAGATCGCCGATGACGCCGGCCCACCGGGTCGGGTCGTGGTCGTCGACCAGCACCCCCGAGACGCCGTGCGCGACGGCCGTGACCAGCCCGCCCACGGCGGCGGCGACCACCGGCGTGCCGCACGCCTGCGCCTCCAGCGCCACCAGCCCGAACGACTCGTTGTGGCTCGGCACCGCCACCAGGTCGGCGGCCCGGTACACGGCGGCCAGCTCGGACGGCGGCCGCGGCGGCAGGAACCGCACCCGGTCGGTGATCCCGAGCGCGGCGGCCAGCTCGATCAGCGCGGTCGGCCGCTCCAGCCCGCTGCCGCTCGGCCCGCCGCAGATGGCGACCGTGGTCTGATCGGCCAGCGCGGGATCGGTGCGGCGCAGCTCGGCCAGCGCCGCCAGCAGCACGTCCGGCGCCTTCAACGGCTGGATCCGCCCCACGAACGCCACCACGTAGCCGTCCTCCGGCAACCCCACCCAGCGCCGCGCCGAACGCCGCACCAGGTCCCCGCTGCCCGCCGCCGGCGGGGTGAAGCGCTCCAGGTCGACGCCGGGCGGCACCACGGCCACCCGTTCGGGGTCGGCGTCGTACAGCTCGACGAGTTCGTGCCGCTCGGTCGGCGTGTTGGCGACCAGCCGGTCGGACTCGGTGACCACCTGCTCCTCGCCGATCACCCGGGACATCGGCTCCGGCTTGTCCCCGGCGGCAAGCGAACGGTTCTTGACCTTGGCGAGCGTGTGCGCACTGTGGATCAGCGGCACGCCCCAGCGGTCCTTGGCGAGCCAGCCGACCTGCCCGGAGAGCCAGTAGTGCGAGTGCACCAGGTCGTACCAGCCGGGCGGCCGGGCCGCCTCCGCGCGCAGCACCCCGGTGGTGAACGCGCACAGCTGCGCCGGCAGGTCCTCCTTGGCCAGCCCCTCGTAGGGACCGGCGGTGACGTGCCGAACGGTCACCCCGGGCAGCATCTCGACGACCCGCGGCAGGTCGGAGGAGGTGGCGCGGGTGAAGATGTCGACCGCGACGCCGGCCTCGGCCAGCCGCCGGGAGACCTCCGTGATGTACACGTTCATGCCGCCGGCGTCGCCGGTGCCGGGTTGGTCCAGCGGCGACGTGTGCACCGACAGGGTCGCCACCCGGTGTGGAAGTGTGGTGCGCCGGCTCGACCCTGACCCGTACAGCGAGTCGACCCGCGCCACGATGACTCCCCTCGAAAGACTGGCAAACGCCCTATTGTCCCCGACACCCCAACGCCTTTAGCCAGCGGTCGTGTTCCCGCTCACGTTCTTCGCACACATCGGCTGGCAGGATGTGATCCATGGGTCGTAGAGGGATCGCGGTCGTTACGGGAGCGTCGAGCGGGATCGGGGCGGCCTCGGTGCGCCGGCTCGCGGCCGAGGGGTTCACGGTGGTGGCGGCCGCCCGGCGGGTCGATCGGCTGCTGGAGCTCTCGCACGAGACCGGTGCCGTGCCGGTGCGTTGCGACATCACCTCCGACGCCGACGTCGCGGCCCTTGCCGAGGCCGTCACGCTCCTTCCCGGCGCGCTGACGCTGCTGGTCAACAACGCCGGCGGGGCGCTCGGCACCGACTTCGTGGAGTCCGCGGACCTGGCCGGCTGGCAGTGGATGTTCGACGTGAACGTCCTGGGCACCGTGCGGGTGACCAAGGCCCTGCTGCCGCAACTGGAGGCCTCCGGGGCGGGCACGATCGTGGTGCTGAGTTCGACGGCGGGGCTCGGCGTGTACGAGGGCGGCGGCGGCTACACGGCGGCGAAGCACGCGGAGACGGCCGTCGCAGAAACGCTCCGCCTCGAACTGTGCGGCCGCCCGGTCCGCGTCATCGAGATCGACCCGGGCATGGTGCGCACGGAGGAGTTCGCGCTGGTGCGCTTCGGCGGCGACGCCGAGCGGGCCGCCAAGGTCTACGAGGGCGTGGCCGAACCGCTCGTCGCCGACGACATCGCCGACATCGTCGCCTGGACAGCCACCCGGCCGCACCACGTCAACGTCGACCGGCTCGTCGTGCGGCCGCTCGCCCAGGCCGCCCAGCACAAGGTGCACCGGGTGACGTGATCGTCGGACGGCTGACCCGGGGCACCACCAACCCCAACCGGCTGCGCCGGGTGGACCGGTGGATCGCGTCCCGGTTCGGCCGCACGGTCGGCACCGGCACGGTCGTGGACCTCGGCTACGGCGCCACCCCGGTCACGACGGTGGAACTGCACCGCTGCCTGCCGCACGCCCGCGTGGTGGGCCTGGAGATCGACCCTGTGCGGGTGGCGGACGCGCAGCCGTTCGCGCGACCGCCGGGGCTGACCTTCGCCCGGGGCGGCTTCGAGCTGGCCGGCCTGCGCCCCGTCCTGGTGCGGACGATGAACGTCCTGCGCCAGTACGACGAGTCCGAAGTGGACAGTGCGTGGGCGTTGCTGCGCAAGGGATTGGCGCCCGGCGGCGTCCTCGTCGAGGGCACCTGCGACGAGTTGGGCCGGGTAGCCTCGTGGGTCACGCTCTCCTCCGGCGGGCCGCTGACGCTCACGCTCGCCGGCCGACTGTCCACATTGGACGATCCGGCGATCTTCGCCGAGCGGCTGCCGAAGGCGCTCATCCACCGCAACGTGCCGGGCGAGCGGGTGCACGACCTCTTCCTCGCCCTGGACCGGCACTGGGCGAGGGCCGCGCCGTATGCCGCGTTCGGCGCGCGGCAGCGCTGGGTGCACACCGTCGCGGGGCTGCGCGCCGACGGCTGGCCCGTACTGGACCGGCCGGCCCGCTGGCGCCACGGCGAACTGACCCTCGCGTGGGCGGCGGTGCAACCGCGCGACGACCACGGAACGTCCTGAGAGTGTGTCCCCCTCGCTAGAGCGCGCAGTTGATCAGCACCGGCTCCGGGTGCAGGTCGACGCCGAAGCGTTCGGCCACGCCGGCGCGGATCTCGCGGGCCAGGTCGAGCAGCTGCGTCGTGGTGCCCGCGCCGCGGTTGGTCAGCGCCAGCGTGTGCCGCGTCGAGATGCCCACGCCGGTCCCCTCCCGGGTGAACCCCTTCGGGAAACCGGCCCGTTCGATCAGCCACGCCGCGCTCAGCTTCACCGCGTCGTCGGGTGCCGGCCAGTGCGGCACGTCGCCGAGGCGTTCGCTCAGCCCCGCGAAGACGGCCGAGGAGACGATCGGGTTGGTGAAGAACGACCCCACCGAGTACGTGTCCGGGTCGGCCGGGTCCAGCACCATCGCCTTGCCGGTCCGCAATTTGAGGACGGTGTCGCGCACCGCCCCGAGGGGTACCCGATCTCCGGGGGAGACGCCGAGGGCGCGCGCCAGTTCGGCGTACCGGATCGGGGTGGACAGTGGAGACACCGTGAGTGAGAAGTCGACGGCGAGCACGACGAACCGGTCGTTGTGCTTGAAAACGCTCGTGCGGTACGAGAAGGCACACTCGTCCGGTGCCAACGTCACGACGGCGTCGGCCACCCGGTCGAACGCCCGCACCGACACGATGGTCTCCGCGACCTCCTGCCCGTACGCGCCGACATTTTGGATCGGCGTGGCGCCCGCCGAGCCCGGCACGCCCGAGAGGCACTCGATGCCGGCGAGCCCGTCGGCGACGGCACGCGCGACGACCTCGTCCCACGGCTCGCCCGCGGCGACCGTCAGGCGCACCCGGTCGGCGCCGTCCGCAACGGCCCGCACGCCACGCGTGCGCAGCAGCAGCACCGTGCCGGGGAAGCCCTCGTCGGCCACCACGACATTGCTGCCGCCGGCCAGCACGAACAGCCCTTCGGGGTGGGGTGCCCGCAGCACCTCGAGCAGGGTCGCCTCGTCGTCGGCCACCACAAGGTGTCCGGCCGGTCCCCCGAGGCGTAGCGTTGTGTACCCGCCGATGGGTCCGCCCGCCGGGCGATCCGGAGCGGCTGGGCGATCTCGGGTACTGTCGCGCACGGCCTCCACCCTAGGCTTGGAGGCTACGGGGCAGCCCGTCGGGATGGCGGAGGACGCACGATGAGCAAACCGCACGGCACCAAAGAGTTCTGGCTCGCGGCGTTGCGTGCCGACGGGGCGGCGTTCCGCGCCGCGGTCGCCGACGTCGACCCGGGCGCGCCGGTTCCGCCCTGCCCCGACTGGACAGTGCTCGACCTCGTGCACCACCTGGGCAACGTGTACGGGTTCGTGCTCAACCACGTCACGCGCGGGGTCACCGACCGGCCGGAGCGGCCCGCGCCGCAGACGCCGCCGGCCGGCGAGGCGGTCGCCTGGTGGGAGTCGCGGTTCGGCGAGCTGCTGACGACCCTCGACGGGCTCGACCCCGACTTCCCCGCGTGGAACTGGGCCCCCCAGCCGAAGAAGGCCATCTTCTGGCCCCGCCGGATGGCGCAGGAGACGGCCGTTCACCGGTGGGACGCGCAGACCTCGCACGGCCTGTCGGAGCCGATCGAGACGAAGCTCGCCGTCGACGGCATCACCGAGGTGCTCGACACGTGGCTCGCCGCGGGCCGGCGCAAGGGTTCGACGGAGGGCGTGCGCGGTGTCGTGGCGCTGCACGCGTCGGACATCGCCGAGGTCTGGTACGTGCGGCTGCGCGGCGAAGGGCTGGCGCTGCTCGACACCGACACGGTGCTCGACAACGACCCGACGCACGAGCGCGCGCAGGCCACCGGTTCGGCCAGTGACCTGCTGCTCGCGCTGTGGGGCCGGGTGCCGTACGACGTGCTGGAGACGGCCGGCGACATGCGGCTGCTCGAGGCGCTACGGACCGGCTGAGCGCACTTCCTCCGCGACCCGTCGGGTCTTCTCGTCGAAGAGGACCAGGCGGGTCGTCTGTACCCGGGTGTCGGCGCCGCGCAGGGCCGTGAGCGCCTGCCGCACGGCGTCGTCGACCGGCCAGCGGTACACGCCCGAGGAGATCAGCGGGAAGGCGACCGTCTCCGCGCCCAGTTCGTCGGCGACCGCGAGCGAGTTGACGTAGCAGTCGCGCAGGAGCGGCGAACGGTCCTCGGTGGCGCTGTACACCGGGCCGACGGTGTGGATCACCCAGCGGGCGGCGAGCCTGCCGGCCGTCGTCGCGACGGCCTTACCCGTGGGGAGGCCGCGGCCGTAATGGCCGGCGCGCAGGGCTCTGCACTCGGCCAGGATCTCGGGGCCGCCCCTGCGGTGGATCGCGCCGTCCACTCCCCCGCCGCCGAGCAGGGAGGAGTTGGCGGCGTTCACGATCGCGTCGGTCGTCTCGGCGGTGATGTCGCCCTGCGCGAGTTCAATCAGCAAGGCGGACCCGGACCCGGCGGTTGGCGCGGCCCTTGCTCTCCACCTTGACCACCTGGACCCGACCGATCTGCTTGGTCGACGCGACGTGGGTCCCGCCGTCGGCCTGCACGTCCAGCCCCACGATGTCGACGATGCGGATCTCCTGCTCGTCGGCGGGGATCAGGTTGGACTGGGTGCGGATGATGTCCGGGATGCCCAGCGCCTCCTCCCGCCCGAGAACCCGCACGTCGACCCGGCGGTCGGCGACCACCTCGGCGTTGACCAGCTCCTCCAGCCGGGCCTTGAAGTCGCTCGGCACCTCGGGGAGGTTGAAGTCCATGCGCGCCTCGCCGGGCTCCATGTTGCCGCCGGTGACCAGCGCGCCGAAGTCGCGGAACACCACGCCGCACAGCACGTGCAGCCCCGAGTGGGTGCGCATCAGGCGGGTGCGGCGCTCGTCCTCGACGGCACCGGTGACCGTGGTGCCGGGCGGCGGCAGCGGATCCCCCTCGGCCGGCAGCAGGTAGAGGTCGTCGCCCTTGCGGGTACCGACGATGCGCGTCTGCACGCCCTGCCACAGCAGCACCCCGTGGTCCGGCGGCTGGCCTCCGCCACCGGGGTAGAACGCCGACCGGTCCAGCACGATCCCCTGCTCGGCGGCGGCGGCGAGGACCGTGCACTCCCACTCGCGCAGCGACGGGTCGAGCAGGTCGAGGCGGCTGGTGCGCCCATGCGATGTGACACCCACGCGGGAAGCCTACGCGTTCAGGAAGGACGCGACGCGTTCGCGGAGGTCGGCGCGTTCGGTCCAGAGCACGCCGGGGCGGTCGTAGATGTGCAGCTCCGCCTGCGGAAGCGCGTCGGCCAGCGCGCGGGCGACCTCGTGCGGGTGCAGGTCGTCGCCGCGCGCACCGATCACCAGCGCCGGCACCGTCACCGCCGACAGCACCGCCGGGTCGGGTACCGGCACCTCGTCCGGCAACGACGCGAGCCCCGCGCCGAGGCCGAAGTGCATCAGGTGGTCGACCCGCTGGCGCAGGTAGGCCCAGCTCGCCGACGAACCCCGCATCGGCGCCGGGATCTCCGGCGTGACCGCCTCGGCGATGGCGCTCGGATCCTGCTCCTCGACGGCGGCGAGCAGCGCCTCCAGCCGCGCCCGCGAGGCGGCCGGCCGCGGCTTGTCCAGCACGGCCGGCAGGAAGAAGACGAGCCGTTCGAACCGGGTCGGGTTGTCGGCGACGAGCCGGGCCAGCGCGGCGGCGCCGAGGCTGATCCCGAGCGCCCGCGTCGCACCGGTCAGGTCGGCGACGGCGCGCAGGTCCCGGGCCAGGTCGGCGTAGGTCCACGTGCCGCCCGGCGCCCCGGAACGCCCGTGCCCCCGCAGATGCGGAAAGATCTTGCGGCCGATGACCCCGCTGCCGAGCGGCCGCGTCTCGGTGATCCCCTGCCCGAGCCCGTGGGCGAACACCGTGACCGGCGCCCCGGAGCCGCTGTCGAGCACCTCCAGCTCCACCCCGTGCGGGGTGGCGACCAGTTCGGTGGGCGGCGTGGGCATCGTGGGCCGGCCGCTGCGCGGGCCGCGGCTCACCGGCGGCTGCTCGGGGCGCCCGTCAGGCGGTGGTGGCCAGCGAAAATCCATTACAGATAGTTCGGGCCTTCACCCGCGTCACGCAGGGCGGGCCGCACATCGAGCAGGTAGATCGCCGCGATCGTGATGGCGATCATGCCGAGTATGCCGAGCGCTACCTGCACGAGCAGCGTGACCAGCAGGGCGCCGCCGGTCAGCGCGAGCCACACCCCCTTGGAGAGGGTGCCGATGACGCCGAACGCGTCGGCCCGCTGGGTCAGGCAGTTGACGAACGCGAACGCCTCGATCGCGAGGGCCACCACCAACAGCGCGAGTTCGATCGCGATCCGCACGTCGAGGTAGAACAGCATGCAACGATCCTAGGCCGCGAACCCGGCACCGTCCCACGGCACCGGATCCGCGCCCCACTTACTACTTGACCGCGGTCGGCGTGGTCTTCTTGGCGGCCTTGGCCGGGCTCTTGCCGGTGCCCGGGCCGCTCTTGGCGGCGGCGCTGGGCGTCTCGGCGCTCGGCGCGTCCTGCCGCTCGACGGTCGCCTGCACGACGTCGCCGGCCGGCTTCATCGGCTTGTAGTCCCCGCCGACGACCTTCTCACCGCGCGCCACCAGCTCGGCGTACACGGCGACGGCCTTCTCCTGGGCGGTCTTGGCCTGCTCCTTGAGCAGGTCGGCGTTGCGGATCGCGATCGCGCGCAGCTTGTCGACGTCGACCTTGCGGCCCTGCTCCTTGACCGTCTCGGTCACGACGGGGCGCAGCACGGCGCCCAGCTCGAGCGCGCGGGCCGGCAGCTTGCGCAGCTGTTCGTAGGCGAGGTCACCGGCACCCGCGGCCGCGTAGAGCGGGTTGGGGATGCGCTTGGCGTCAGCGGTCTTCGTCTTCAGGCTCGTGTCCGTGGACATCCTGGTCCTCCTTCGTCCGGGCGTTTTCCCGGCGGAATGTCTCGTAGATCTGGGTCAGCGACTGTTTCTGGGCCAGCGTCAGGTCGGCGTCTGCCGCGATGGCGGCCAGCACGCCCGGGTTGTCCTTCGCGTCGAGCAGTCCGGCCCGCAGGTACATGACCGGGGTCGACACGCGCAGGGCGCTCGCGAGTTGGGCTAGCACCTCCGCGCTGGGCTTACGCAGGCCCCGCTCGATCTGACTGAGGTACGGGTTGGAGACCCCGGCCTGCTCCGCGAGCTGCCGCAAGGAGATGCGGGCACCACGCCTCAGGTCTCGGATGAACCCACCGATGTCGCGTGGCGGATCCTTGGGCTCCTCGGTCACGTCAACGACGCTACCCGCGCCTGCTAACTCCTGCAAGCATAACGCTAGCTCCAGTTAGCACAGTCACACCACCGGACGCACGACCCCCACCTGCCGGCCGCCGCCGAGCACCGGCTCCGACGGCACCTCCAGCGTCGTCCCCACCCTTTTCAGGGCTTCCTGGAGAACGGGCATGAGCGCCCGCTTCTGCCCGTCATCGATCTTGATGGCCACGGCCCCCACCCCGGGAACGGCGACCGCCTGCACACCCTCGGCGCCGCCCTTCGCCAGCAGCCCCGGCAGGGCGCGCATCAGCCGCGTGTCGTGCGCCCCCTCGTCGATCCCGGACACCATCTCCGGATGCGCCCGCATGGCGTCGGCGACGGTGCGTTCGTGGCTCCCCTCGGCGGCGTGCACCAGCGCCAGGAACCCCCGCGCCAGCGCGTGCAGCGAGAACGCGAACACCGGCGCCCCGCACCCGTCCACCCCGGTGGCCGCGATCGGTTCGCGCACGACGTCGACGACGGCCTCGGCGACGGCGCGCTGGAGCGGATGTTCCGGGTCGGTGTAGCCCTCGATCGGCCAGCCGGCGTCGCGACAGGTCAGCAGCATCGCGGAGTGCTTGCCGGAGCAGTTGTGCCGGTCCCGCGAACGGGGCCCGCCCGGCTCCGCGATCGGGCTGTCCACCGGGCAGAGCAGGTCGTCGACGGTGCACCCGGCCTGGGCCAGCAGCCGGCCGACGCCCGCCAGATGGATCTCCTGCCCGCGATGGCTCGCACAGGCCAGCGCGAGGTCGGCGCCCCGCGCCGGGAGGCCCGCCCGCAGCATGCCCACGGCCTGGAACGGCTTGTTGGACGAGCGGGGGAAGACCGGCGCGGTCGTGTCGCCGGCCGCGTGCACCACCGCACCGGCGGCGTCCAGCACCACCACCGACCCGCGGTGCCAACTCTCGACGAAGCCCGAACGCACCACCTCGGCGAGCAGCACCCCACCCGAATAAAGATCGCTCACGCGGCGATCCCCAACAGGGTGCGGGCGTCGGCGACGGACATCGGCGGGCGTTGGGCCAGCCGCGCCAGCCCCGCCGCGCGGGCCACCAGCTGCGCGTTGCTCTCGACCGGCTGGCCCTTGGCGTAGGTGACCGTGTCCTCCATCCCCACCCGCACGTGCCCGCCGGCGGCCAGCGTCGACAGCAGCACCGGCAGCGTCGAGCGGCCGATCCCGGTCGCCGCGAACGTCGTGCCCGCCGGCAGGTCGCGCATCGCCTGGCGGGCCGCGACCAGCGTCTCCGTGGTGCCCGGCATGCCGCCCGGCACGCCCATGACGAAGTCGACGTGCACGTGCCCGCCGGCCGGCAGCCCGTGCTTGTCCAGCAGCCGGGCGAGGCTCGCCAGGTGGCCGACGTCGAAGATCTCGTACTCCGGCACGATGCCCCGGTCCCGCATGCGCGTGTGCAGCTCGACGATGAACTCCCAGCGGTTCAGGAAGACGTCGTCGCCGAAGTTGACCGTGCCCATCGTGCAGGAGGCCATGTCCGGCGCGGCGTCGAGCACGGCCAGCCGGGCGTCCTCCGGGTCGGTGACCGCGCCACCGGTCGAGAGCTGCACGATGAGGCCGGTCTCCTGCCGCAGCGCCTGAACGGTCGCGCGCAGCCGCCCCTGGTCCAGCGTCGGCTTCGCCGCGTCGTCCCGGATGTGCACGTGGATCACGGCCGCGCCGACGGACTCGCACTCCTTGGCGGTCGCGACCAGTTCGTCCAGGGTCACCGGCAGCGCGGGCACGGCGGCCTTGTCGACCTCCGCCCCGGTCGGCGCGACGGTGATCAGCGTGCTCACAGGTGCTCCCCGCTCAGCGTCCGGGCCGCGCCCGTGGTGCCGCCTTCCCTCGTCGCTCCGCTCCTCAGTCCAGGCGGCACCGCGCGCCCCTCCCGCTCGCTCACAGGTCCACCTGCGCGGTCGACGGGCCGACGTGCAGCACGGTGCCGGCGGCGACGTTCTGCTTGACCAGGGCGAGCGCGACCTGGCCCAGCTCGTGGTGGCGCACCGCCGTCCCGACGAACCCGACCGTGCGGCCGTCCGCGTTCAGCACCGGCGTCTGCGGGGCCGGTAGGTCGTCGGTCGTCACGCCGTCGAGGTGCAGCAGGACGAGCTTGCGCGGCGGGCGGCCCAGGTGGTGCACCCGCGCCACCGTCTCCTGCCCCCGGTAGCAGCCCTTCTCCAGGTGAACTCCGGGCGCCGTCCAACCGGCCTCGGCCGGCAGCGTCCGGTGGTCGGTCTCGAAGCCGAGCCGCGGCCGCCGAGCCTCCACGCGCATCGCCTCGAACGCCCAGATTCCCGCCCACGGCACGCCGAGCGCGGCGGCCACCTCGTCCACGGAGGCGCGCGGCACCAGCAGATCCGCGCCGCCCGGCACCCGCCGCACCCAGCCGCCGAAGGCGGGAGCCGCCGCGTACATCGCCGTCGGCCGGGCACCCACGGTCCCCGTCGCGAACTTCGCGTCCGGCACCGGCAGCACGTCCGGCGCGGCGAGCGGCGGCACCCCGGCGGCGGCCAGCACCGCGTCGGTGTCCGGACCGACCAGCGAGAGCAGCGCCCACTCGGCCGTCACGTCGGCGGGCTCGACCCGCATCATGAAGACCATCCGCTGCAGGTATCCCAGCAGGTCGGAACCCGGCTCGACGTCGAGCCACGTGGTCGTCCCGTCGTCCAGCACGCCGGCGTGGTGCTCGACGTGCCCGTGCGGGGAGAGCACGAGCAGCTCGGTGCCGGTCATCGGGGCGAGGCGTTCGAGGTGCTGCGTAGTAAGACTGTGCAGCCAGCTGAGCCGGTCCGCGCCCGGCACGGCGAGCACGCCCCGGTGCGAACGGTCGACCAGCCCGGCCGCGTCGGTCAGCAGCCGCTGCTCCCGGACGGGGTCGCCGTAGTGCGCCGTCGCACCCGCGTCGACGCTGGCGGGATCCAAAGCCGAGACGGCTACGGTCATGATGAGCACGCTCCACACGTTCCGAAAAATGAGACGTGGCCGACGTCGACCCGGAACCCCCGGTCGAGCCGCAACCGCTCCGCGACGCCGTCCATGATCGACGGAGTGATCTCGTCGACCCCGCCGCAGACCCGGCACACCAGGTGGACATGCGCCTCGCCGGTCGCCGCGTGATACGTCGGCGCGCCGTGCGACAGGTGCGTGTGCAACACCAGCCCCAGCTCCTCCAGCAGCTCCAGCGTCCGGTAGACGGTGGAGATGTTGACCCCGGCGGCGGTCTTGGAGACCGCGGCGTGGATCTGGTCCGGGGTGGCGTGCCCCAGGTCATAGACCGCTTCGAGCACCAACTGGCGCTGGGCGGTCAGCCGGAGGCCGCGTTCGCGCAGCACCTGCGCCAGGGATTCGGAGGCCACGGTCCGATCCTATGCCGCACAGGGAGAGCCGCTAGGCTGCGCGATTGTGATCGTCGCTCTGCTCGGGGCCGGGGTCGTTCCGGCCGAAACACCCATCCTCCGCGCCGACGATCTGGGGGCGGTGCGCGGCGACGGCGTCTTCGAGACCATGCACGTGCGCGGCGGCGAGCCCTGGCTCCTGGACGAACATCTGGCCCGGATGGGGCGTTCGGCCGCACGACTGGCGATTTCCCTACCCTCGACCGAGGAACTGACCGCCCTCGCCGCGCAGGCCTGCGCCGCGTGGGACCCGGCCGTCGAGGGCGCGCTGCGGCTGATCTGCACGCGCGGGCCGGACTCCGGCGGCGACCCCACGGTCTACGCCACGCTCGGGCCGGTCGGCGAGGCGATCCTGCGCGGCCGGCGCGACGGCATCGCGGTGCGCACGCTGCCGCTCGGTGTGGACGCCGAGGCGCGGGTCTCCTCGCCGTGGCTGCTGGCCGGCGCCAAGACCCTCTCGTACGCGGTCAACATGGCCTCCCTGCGCGCCGCCGGTGCGGCCGGCGCCGACGACGCGCTGTGGGTCTCCGCCGACGGCTACGCCCTGGAAGGGCCGACGGCCACGCTCGTGTGGCTGACCGACGGGACGCTGTGCACCGTGCCGGCCGAGCGCACCGGCATCCTGGCCGGGACGACCGCCCGCCACCTGCTCGACCGGGCCGGCGAGCTGGGCTACCGCACCGACGAACGGCTGATCCGCCCCGAGGAACTGGCGGCGACGGACGGCGTGTGGCTGACCTCGTCGGTGCGCGGCGCGGTCGAGATCCGTTCGCTGGACGAGAAGCCGCTCGGCCCGTCCGCGGAGACCGCACGGATCCAGAAGCTTTTGGGCTTTACGGCGTAACGAGCCGGTACCCGATCCCCCGCACGGTCTCGATACCGAGACCACCGTCCACGGCCTTCAACTTGCGGCGCAGCCGCTTCACGGCCGAATGCAGGATCGAGTTGTCACCGAGATAGGCACCGCCCCACACGGCGGCGAAGAGCTTCTCGTAGGTCCACAGGCGCACCGGCTCGCTCCCCAGCCGGGCGACGAGCTCGCACTCCAGCCGGGTCAACGGCAGCGGCTCGCCGCGCCAGCGCACCAGGTGATCGGTGACGTCGATGGTGAGCTCGGGTGCCCGCTCGGCCGAGGTGACGACCCCCGGGATCACCTCCGCCTTGGCGGGCGCGGCGGACAGGAGTGACGTGTTGCCGCCGCTCAGCAGCGCGCGCAGGGCCGGCAGGTCGGGACACATGACGACGACCCCACGGCCGTCGAGCTGGCGGGCCAGGCGCTCGCGGACCATCGGGTCGGGCGAGACGCAGACGACGATTGGCAGGCTCGTGTTGGTTGTGACCTCATCGACGCTGACGATCGTCAAACTTCACCACCCCACGTGACTCCGAGCTGTGAGTTTTGCGACAGCTACGGCGTTTTGACGATGACAAATGACAGCCAACCGCCCGCGAACAGGCCGGTCAACCCTTGACGTCCGTCTATGCCCGCGAGGGTGCCCGACGGCTGACAGAAATCGGCCCGCAACCGGACCGACAACTGCTCGCCGCACGCCATTGATCCAAATCAACACCACAAAGAGCATGGCTCACAGGACTCCGCGTGACGCGTCCGACCACGCGCACGCGTCGTCCCGGGGTTTCCCCGCGGTCGGAAATCCCGGCCGGGGGAGAACTAGGGGAGGAAGCTATGCAGCACTCACGGGGTGGGCCGTCCGGCTCACCTGGTGTCCGGGGGCCGTCGCCGCTGCGACGGGCGTTCACCGCGGGCGCCGCGCTCATGATGGGCGTACTGACGGCCGCCACCGTCGCCACGCCCGCCAACGCGGCACCCAGCGGCGCTGACAAGATCGAGAAGGACGTCACCGACGCGCTCGCCAAGTCCGGCAGCGCGAAGGTCTTCGTCTACCTCAACGCCAAGGCCGACCTCAGCGCTGCCGCCAAGCAGCCGGGCAAGGCCGCCCAGGGCCAGTACGTCATGGACCAGCTCGCGTCCACGGCCTCCGAGAGCCAGCGCGCTCTCGCCGAGTCCCTCAAGGCGAACGGCACCAGCTTCAAGCAGTTCTGGATCTCGAACGTCATGGTCGTCGAGGCGAACAAGGCGCTGGTCGACAGCATCGCCGCCCGTTCCGACGTGAAGAGCGTCGAACTGGTCGGCACCCAGTACATCGTCCAGCCCACCGCCAAGACCGACGGCGATGTCGCACCGCTCGCCACCGAGTGGGGCCTCCAGAACATCCAGGCCCCCCGGGTCTGGAACGAACTGGGTGTGCGCGGCGAGGGTGTCGTCGTCGGCTCGGTCGACTCCGGCGTCCAGTGGG
Organism: Virgisporangium aliadipatigenens; assembly: GCF_016863615.1. Lineage (GTDB taxonomy): Bacteria > Actinomycetota > Actinomycetes > Mycobacteriales > Micromonosporaceae > Virgisporangium > Virgisporangium aliadipatigenens. The sequence continues at coordinate 167,817 of NZ_BOPF01000021.1, forward strand.
ACCACCCCGCCCTGGTCAACAAGTACCGGGGCAAGCTGGCCGACGGCACGGTCAACCACAACTACAACTGGGGCGACACGGTCAACCGCTGCGGCAACCCGTCGGTGGCCCCGTGCGACTTCAACGACCACGGCACCCACACCATGGGCACCATGGTCGGCGACGACGGCGCGGGCAACCAGATCGGCGTGGCGCCCGGCGCCAAGTGGATCGCGGCCATGGGCTGTGAGTCGTTCACCGCGCTCGGCGACTGCTCGGAGGAGGCCCTCCTGGGCGCCGGCGAGTGGCTGCTGGCGCCGAAGGACCTCAACGGCCAGAACCCCCGTCCCGACCTGCGCCCCGACCTGGTGAACAACTCGTGGGGCGGCGGCGGGAACAACCCCTGGTACAACGAGACCATCGCCGCCTGGAAGGCCGCGGGCATCGTCCCGATCTTCTCGGCCGGCAACGCCGGTCCGTCCTGTGGCACGGTGGGTTCCCCGGGTCAGCAGCCCGGCGTCTACGCGGTCGGTGCGTACGACGTCAACAACAACATCGCCAGCTTCTCCAGCCGCGGCCCGGCCGCGAACGGCGAGGTCAAGCCGAACATCTCGGCGCCGGGCGCGAACGTGCGCTCCAGCGTCGTCGGCAACACCTATGCCAACTTCAGCGGCACCTCGATGGCGGCACCGCACATCTCCGGCGTCATCGCGCTGCTGATCTCGGCGGCACCGGCACTGCGCGGCAACGAGTCGGCGATCCGCCAGTTGATCGACGACACCGCCACCGACACACCGAACAGCCAGTGCGGCGGCACCGACGACTTCAACAACGTCTTCGGTGAGGGCCGGGTCAACGCGTACGAGGCGGTTCTCGCTTCGCCACGCGGCCCGACCGGCAAGGTGCAGGGCACCGTGACGAACTCGGCCACCGGTGCGCCCGTCGCGGGTGCCACGGTCACGTCGGGTGCGGTCAGCGCCACCACCACGGCGGCGGGCACCTACTCGCTGACCCTGCCGTCCGGCGAGAACACCGTGACGGTGTCGGCGTTCGGCTACGCGACGAAGACGGCGACGGTGGACCTCCCGCAGGGCGGCACCGTGACCCTCAACTTCGCGCTCGAGCCGCAGGCCCAGGCCACGCTCAGCGGCACGGTGAAGGACGGTTCCGGCCACGGCTGGCCGCTCTACGCGAAGATCGAGATCTCCGGTCGGCCCGGTGGCCCGCTGTACACCAACCCGTTCACGGGCGCGTACTCGGTCAGCCTGCCGGCCAACACCACGTACACGCTGACGGTCACGCCGATCTACCCCGGTTACCAGACCAAGACGGAGACCGTGGTTCTCGGCGGCGCCAACGCCACCCGGGACATCTCGGTGCCGGTCTCCACGGACTGCACGGCCAAGGGCTACCAGCTCCAGCTGCCGTCGCTGGCCACGGAGACGTTCGACGCCACGACGGCTCCGGCCGGGTGGACCGTGGTCAACCGGGGTGTGCTCGGGTGGCAGTTCAACGACCCGAAGGCGACCGGCAACCTCACCGGCGGCAGCGGCAACTTCGCCGACGCCGACAGTGACGCGGCCGGCAGCGGCACCACGTTCGACTCGGACCTGATCTCGCCGGTGTACGACCTCAGCTCGGCGGCGGCGCCGCTCCTGCGGTTCAACAGCGACTTCCGGGACCTCGGTGAAGAGGACTTCGCGGACATCTCGCTGAGCACCGACAGCGGCGCGACGTGGACCCGGGTCTACCACGAGACGGCCTCCAAGCGCGGTCCCCGCGTCGAGGAGGTGCCGCTCACCGCGGCCGCCAACAAGAGCGGCGTGCAGCTGAAGTTCAGCTACGGCGGCACGTACGACTGGTGGTGGCAGGTCGACAACGTGTCGATCGTCCAGAAGTTCTGCACCCCGGTCGCCGGTGGCATCGTCGCCGGCTTCACGAAGGACTTCAACACCGGCGCGGCGCTCAACGGCGTGACGGTCACCAGCGTCGACAAGCCGGCCGACAAGACCGTTTCGATCGCGACGCCGGACGACCCGAACATCGGTGACGGCTTCTACTGGATGTTCTCGAGCCTGACCGGGGACCACCCGTTCACGGCGTCGAAGAGCCCGTACGCCAGCGAGACGAAGACGGTCGGCGTGGGCGCGGACACGACCACCCAGGCCGACTTCAGCCTCAAGTCGGCGAAGCTGACCGTGGCCCCGACGTCGATCGAGGCCTACGTGACGCTGGGCGGAAGCCGCAAGACCAACGTCACCGTGACCAACTCCGGTACCGCACCGGCCGAGGTCGAGGTCGTCGAGCGGGGCGGCACGTTCACCGCGCTCGGCAAGCCGGGTGTGGCGCGCCACGACGTGGCCATCTCCGGTGACGACGCCAAGAACGCCGCCAAGCAGGCGACCCCGGCCAACTCCAAGGCCCGGGCCGGTGTGACGGCGTTCGACCCGACGTCGGTCGACGCGACGTGGTCCAACATCGCCAATGTGCCGACGACCCTGTTCGACAACGCCGTGGTGAACCTCGACGGCAAGCTCTACTCGGTCGGCGGCAGCGGTGTCCCGAGCGGCAGCGAGAAGCAGCTGTTCATCTACGACATCGCCAGCAACACCTGGACCGCCGGCCCGGCGGCTCCGACGAGTCACGCCAAGGGCGCCGCGGTGGCGTTCGACGGCAAGATCTACGCCATCGGCGGCTGGACGACCAGCGGGGCACCCAACCCCGCCGTGGACGTCTACGACCCGGCGACCAACGCCTGGACGACGCTGGCGGCGCAGAACCCGGCTCCGCGTTCGGCGGCCGGTGTGGGCGTCGTGGACGGCAAGCTCTACCTGGTGGGTGGCTGCACCGACGGCAACTGCACCGCGTCGAGCAACGTCGTGGTCTTCGACCCGGCGGCCGGCACGTTCAGCCAGGTGGCGCCGTACCCGTCGGCGATCTCCTGGATCTCCTGCGGCGGCATCGGCAGCTCGGTCTACTGCGCCGGTGGCTTCGACGGCCAGAACTCGCCGAAGAAGGGCTACGCCTACAGCCCGGCGGCGAACGCCTGGACGCCGATCGCGGACCTGCCGACCGACCAGTGGGCGGCCGCTGACGCCGTCTCCGGCGGGAAGTTGATCCTCTCGGCGGGCATCGCCGACGACGCCACTGTCGTCACCAACCGGACCCAGGCCTACGACCCCGCGTCGGACAGCTGGGCCCAGCTCCCGAACGCCAACCAGACGCGCTACCGCGCCGGCGGTGCGTGTGCGTTCTACAAGGTCGGTGGCCGGGACGGCGGCAACCAGCCGACCGCCCAGGCCGAGTTCCTGAGCGAGGTCGGCGACTGCTCGGCGGCTGACGGCGACGTGCCGTGGCTGTCCGAGCGTCCGGCGACGTTCACGCTGGCCCCGGGCGCGAGCCAGGTGGTCCAGGTGACGCTGACGGCGACGCCGGAGGCGGGCATCGACCAGCCGGGTGACTACACCGCGCAGCTCGGTTTCCGCGCCCAGCAGACGGGTGCGGCGCCGACGGTGGACGTCAAGCTGCACGTCCTGCCCCCGGACAACTACGGGAAGGTCACCGGCAAGGTGACCGGCCTGCAGTGCTCGGGTTCGACGGTGCCGCTGCCGGCACAGCTGCAGTTCACCCTGGTCAACGACTCGGGTACCGGCTACTCCGTCAAGGCCAAGGCCGACGGCACGTACCAGTTGTGGCTGCCGCGTGGCCGCTACGACCTGATCGTGTCGAAGGACGGCTGGGTCGCCCAGGTCAAGCGCGTCAAGGTGGAGCCCGGCATCGTGCTCACCCAGGACTTCGCGCTGAAGCCGTTCGGTGGCTGCAACACCCGGGCCGGCGGGGTCTGATCAACCGGTAGGTGAGCGCCCGGCCCCGGAAACGGGGCCGGGCGTTTCGCTTTCCGCTCCCCGGTTAAACCCAGGGCCATGGATGACGCCCTCGTCGTGGGAGGCGGGCCGGCCGGCATGTCGGCGGCCCTCTACCTGGCCCGCTACAACCGCAGCGTGGTGCTGTTCGACACGGCGCGGGGGCGCTCGTCGCACCACCAGACCAACCACAACTACCTCGGCTTCCCGGAGGGCGTGCCGATCCAGCGCCTGCGCGAGTTGGGCCGCGCCCAGCTGTCGCACTATCCGCACGTGCGGCTCCTCCAGGTGCCGGTGGAGCGCCTGACGGGCGACGCGGAGCGGGGCTTCGCGGCCGTCACGCCGCAGGGCACGTACCGGGGCCGGACCGTCGTGCTGGCGACCGGGGTCGTCGACCACTACCCGCGCTTCGAGGGCTGGGAACCGTGCGTCGGCATCAGCCTGTTCTGGTGCATCACCTGCGACGGCTGGGAGAACCGCGGCCGCACCGTCCTGGTGGTGGGGCACACCGACGCGGCGGCGGGCGAGGCGCTGCAGCTGCAGTCGCTGACCGGCCGCATCACGCTGCTGACGAACCACGAGAAGCCGGAGATCGGCACCACGAGCCGGCGCCGCCTGGCGGGTGCGGGGATCCCGGTCGTGGAGGACCTGATCGCGAGCGTCTCCTGCGCCGACGGCGGCCTGATCCAGATCGTGCACACCACGGGCGGGGTGGACCTGCCGTGCGAGTCGGTCTTCAGCATCCAGGGCGCGACGCCGCAGTCCGACCTGGCCGCGCAGCTCGGGGTGGAGCTGGAGCCGACGGGCTGGATCGCGGTGGACACCGAGCAGAAGACCTCGCTGCCGGGTGTCTTCGCGGCGGGCGACGTGACGGCGCTGCACTCGCACCAGGTGACGACGGCGGTGCACGAGGGCGCGCAGGCGGCGTCGGCCGCCAACCACTTCCTCTACCCCGAGGAACTCAAAGGCTAGCGATCTCCAGGGCCTCGTCGACGATCTCGTCGAGGTCGGTGGAGCGGCCGGTGGCCAGGGCGAGCGACAGCCCGTCCCCGCCGAGCCCGACGGCGAGCCGGTCCAGAAGATCGTCGCGAGTCGTCCCGGCGACCTCGTCGGGCGCGGGCAGGTTGTAGCGGGCGCGCAGCGCCTCGGCCGCCCCGAGCAGGCGCCCGGCCGCCGCGGGATGGCTGGTCGCGAGCAGTGCGGCCAGCGTGTCCAGGGAGACGGCGAGGTCGTCCCGGTCGCCCGCGTCGCGCCGCATCCGCGCCCCGGTGGCCACGTGCGTCAGAGCCTCGGTGGAACGCCCGGAGCCCAGCGCCACCAGCCCGAGTTGGTGGTGTGCCATGGCCTCGCCCGGCACCTCACGCAGCGATCGGGCCAGGTCGAGGGCCTCGCGCAGCGCCTCGGCGGCCGCCCGGGTGTCCCCGCGCAGCAGCCGGATCTCGCCGAGGCACAGCAGCCCGAGCATGACCCCGCGGGTGTTGCCGGCGGCGCGGTCGAGTTCGAGCGACCGGTCGGCGTGCCCGCTGGCCGTGTCGACGTCGGCGCTGCGCAGCGCCAGTTTGGTGAGGTTGCCGTGCGCGGTCGCCATCCCGAACGGCTCCGCCAGCCCGGTCCACCGGTCGAGGCTGTCGGCGAAGTGGTTGTGCGCGCCGGTGAGGTCGCCGGTGCCGAGCGCGGCCGCCCCGAGCGCATCCGAGGCGTGGGCCACCGTGCGCGCGTCGCCCTCGGACATGGCCAGCTCCCGGCTGCGCCGGGCGTACCGTTCGGCGGTCTCGTGGTCGTTGACCGCACCGGCCAGAACGGCGGCCGCGTGCAGCACCTGCGCCCGCTGCGCCCCGCGCAGGTGGCTGACGGACAGGAGCCGTTCGAGCTTGCGGCGGCCGTCGTCGAGGTACGTGCCGCCCCGCCAGAACCGCCACAGCCCGAGCGCGAGGGCGGCGGCCCGTTCGGGATCACCGGTGTCGAGCAGGTACTCGAACGCCGCGCCGAGGTTGGCGTACTCCCGGTCGAGTCGGGCGATCCACTCGGACTGCGCGGGCCCGGCCAGTTCGCGCCCGGCCTCCTCGGCGAGGGCGGTGAAGTGCTCGGCGTGCCGGGAGCGCGCGTCGACGGGCAGCTTCTCGAGAGCGAACGCCTTCAGCGGCTCCAGCAGCACGTAACGCACCTCGTCGTGCGGGTCGGGTTCGGCGCGCACGAGGTTGCGGTCGACCACGGCGCCGAGCCGCTTCGGCAGGTCCTCGACGGCCGGGCAGACCGCCGCGACGGCCGCCCGGGTGGCGCCGCCACGGAAGACGCCGAGGCGCAGGAAGAGTTCGCGCTCCTCCGGCGCGAGCCGGTCGAACGCCCACTCGATCACGCGGCGCAGCGTGAGCTGACGGCCGGTGGCGCCGCGCCGCCCGCGCCCGCCCTCGGGGCCGGCGAGCCGTTCGGAGACCTTGTTGAGCAGCTCCGTCGGCGACAGGTCGTCCAGGTGGGCGGCGACCAGTTCGATGGCGAGCGGGAGCCCGTCGATGCGGCGGCACATCTCCATGACGGTGCCGAGGTTGGCGCCGGTGAGCATGAAGTCGGAGGCGACCACGCGGGCGCGCGCCGCGAAGAGTCCGAGCGCCGGCGAACCGGCGAGCGCCACGGAGACCCCGGCCGGTCCCGGGGGCAGGGTGCCCCGGTCGGGCAGGCCCAGCGGCGGCACCCGGTAGACCTGTTCCGCCTCGATGCCCAGCCGGTCGGGCGTGGTGCACAGCACGGAGACGCCGGGTGCCTGGGCGAGCAGGTCGGAGATGACCCGCGCGGCGCCGGGTGCCTGTTCGACGTTGTCGAGAACGAGCAGCAGCGCGTGGTCGGCCGGTTCGTCGACGGCGTGCGCGAGGGTGGCGAGGATGTCGTCGTCCGTTCGGGCGGCGGCCAGCGGCACGAAGGCCACCCCGTCGGCGAACGCGTCGGTGACGGCCGCCGCGACGGCGAGCGCGAGGCGGGTCTTGCCGACGCCGGCCGGCCCGACGAGGGTCACCAGCCGGTGCGCGCCGACGAGCCGGGTGACCTGCGCGGTCTCGTTCTGGCGGCCGACCAGCTCGGTCAGCGGGACGGGCAGCGGCCGGCGGGCGGGCGCGCTCTTGGCGAGGAACGCCGGCGCCACGGTCCAGCCGCCCTCGGGTTCGCGCACCAGGCCGCCGCCGGCCATGAGCCGGTCGACCTCCCGTTCGACCCGGGCGGGGAGGCCGCCGGTGCGCGCCGCGAGCCACTCGACCAGCACCCGGCTCGGTTCGCTCTGCAGCGTGGTGCGCAGCCAGATCCGGATGGCCGCGGCGGACCAGGGCAGCAGTTCGACGGTGTCCAGAACGGGCAGGTCGGGCACGCCGCGGCTGCCGTGGTGCACCGCGCCGAGCGCACCCGGGACGGCCCGGGCCAGCGCGTTGAGCCGGTCGTCGGGCGTTCCGTCGATGACGACCAGAACCGGTCGGCTGCCGGCCGGCACGGGATACTTGGCCGACTCGGGCGACTCGATGACGTCGTACCCGCGCAGCCGCCCGGCCCGGGCCACCTCGGCCATGAACCGGCTGTGGCCGGCGCCCCGTTCGCCGGTGACGGCGAGGGTGCCGCGTTGGCCGCCCGCGAGCCGGGTGAGGAAGTCGCGGGCGGCGGTCATGGGCACGTCCCGTTCGAGGAGACGTGCGGAGGCGGGGCGGGGAACGGCCTCGCTCCCGGCCGAGTCGTCCGTGACGGCCCCGCCGCGGTTGTGGTGCCGGGCGGCGGCGACCCGGCGCAGGGCCACCTCGACGAGGCCCGCCGGTTCCTCGGCGTCCTCGGGGAAGACGGCCGCGCCGAGCGACACCGATATCGACAGCGGCGGCTCGCCGGGGAACTCCACGAGCTTCACGGCCTCGGTGAGCCGGTGCGCGACCCGGGCCGCCTCCGCCTTGCCGGTCTCCGGCAGGAGCAGCGCGAACTCGTCGGGGCCGGTGCGGAAGACGACGTCGTAGCCGCGGCTGAGCCCGTTGATGCGTTCGGTGAGGTGGCGCAGCACCTGGTCGCCGCGTTCGGTGCCGTAGGCGTCGTTGACGCTGCGGAAGTAGTCCACGTCGAACATCAGCAGCGCACAGCCGGTGTGCGAGCGACCCGACCGGGCGAGTTCCTCGGCGAGGCGGGGCGTCAGCAGGCCGCGCGCGTACGCTCCGGTCAGCTCGTCGGTGAACGACTCCACTCGGTCATCATCTGACACCTGTCGGTCACACGTGCCGCTCTCTCCGCCTTTCGGCCGAAGTTCGCCCCGACTTCCTACAACGGTCGGGTTCGGTGCCGTTACAGCCGGTGGCGGAACGGTTCGACGAAGGGAGGCGGTCATGATCGCTTGGATCAGGCGCGGGTGCCACGCCGTCGCGGTCGGGCTACGCGTGTCCAGCCGCACCTGGAGCCTGCAGGCGCTCTAGCCAGCGGTCGAGCAGCGCGGTCTCGACGGGTTCGAGCGCCGCGGTCCCCGAGACGGCGAGCTGGGCGCGCAGGCGCAGCGCCGCGGTGCCCACCGGGTCGGCTTCGGCGTCGCCGGCCGGCTCGGTGAGCACCGCGGCGAACACGGCGTCCCGCATGCGATGCGAGAGGCCGGCGTCGGCGAAGAGTTCGGGCTGCGCGATGAGGCTCAACGCCAGGCCGACGTTGGCCGGCAGGATCAGCTGCGCGGCGACCTGCGGCGCGACGCGCAGCGCCCCGACGGCCGCGCAGCGCAGCAGGGTCGCCTCGAGCAGGTCCATGATCTTCCGCCGGGCCTGCGCGTGCGACCTCGGCCGCGGCGCGAACATCAGCTGGTACAGCGCCGGATTCTCCCGCGCGAACGCCATGTGGTCGTCCCAGCCGGCACGCAGATCCGCGACCGGGTCCGCGGTCCTCGGCTGGGCGGCCTTCTGCTCGGCATAGCGGCGCAGCCCGTCGTCGGCCAACGCGTCCAGCAGTCCGTTCTTGTCGCCGAACAGCCGGTAGAGCACGGGCTGGGTGACGCCGACCGCCTCGCACACGGCCCGGGTGGCGATGTCGCGGTCCGGCGACGCCGCGAGCTGGCGTTCGGCGGCGGCGATCATCGCGGCCCGCACGTCGGGGCTGATGGTGGTCATGGAATCAATGATACGCGACACCACTAGCGCCGCTACAGATCTGTGCTACGGTCGAACTATCGCCGCTACGAAATGGCGATAACAACGATTCGATCCGGAGGTAGAACCATGAGCGGGCAACGGGTAGCGATCGTCACGGGCGCCTCGCGGGGCATCGGCCGCGCGGTCGCCGTCAGACTTGCCGCGTCGGGCACCGCCGTCGTCGTCGGCTACGCCGGTAGGGCCGAGGCCGCCGCCCGGGTGGTCGACGAGATCACCGCGGCCGGCGGCACAGCGGTCGCGGCCCAGGCCGACGTCGGCGACGAGCACGCGGTCGCCGCGACGTTCGACCTCGCGGAGAAGACCTACGGCGGCGTGGACGTGGTGGTCAACGCGGCCGGCCTGATGGTCCTCTCCCCGATCGCCGAACTGGACCTCGACGACCTCGACCGGATGTACCGCACCAACATCCGCGGCACCTTCGTGGTGGCCCGCGAGGCCGCGCGCCGCCTGCGCGACGGCGGCTCCGTGGTCACCTTCTCCACCTCGGTCGTGGCCCTGCAGTTCCCCACGTACGCCGGCTACGTGGCCGGCAAGAGCGCGGTCGAGGGCATCACGATGATCCTCGCCCGGGAGCTGCGCGGCCGGCAGATCACCGTCAACGCCGTGGCGCCCGGCCCCACCGCCACCGACCTCTTCCTCGACGGCAAGGACGAGGCCACCATCGAACGCCTCGCCAAGCAGCCCCCGCTCGAACGCCTCGGCCAGCCGGACGACATCGCCGGCGTCGTCGACTTCCTGACCGGCCCCCAGGGCCACTGGGTCAACGGCCAGGTCATCCGCGCCAACGGCGGCATCGCCTGACGACGGCACCGATCTTGCAGTTGTGGCGCGGACATAGCAGCACCCAATGAGGCACACCGGGCACCACAACTGCAAGATCGGCGCAAGTGGGCTACACGCGGACCTGGCAGCGGAGTGGTCGATCACGCGGAGCGGATCGACCCGGAGCGGTGCGGCGGGAGCGACGGTCGTGCCCCCGACGGACCGTCGCAATAAAGCTCATCGCAGATATAAAACTAGCCGGCGACCCGTTCCAGGCGGGCGGACATGTGCGACTGGAGCGGGTGGCCCATGGCCGCCATGTCGTAGGCGTACAGCAGGGCGCGATCGACGATCCCGTACAGCCGCTGCCCCGCCGCGACCTCCTTGGCCGTCGGCGAACGCAGCACCGCGTCGGTCGCCACTTCGACCTTGGTGCCCTCGACCTTCCCGTAGTACAGCTCCTGGATCCCGGTCGGGTGCGACAGCAGCAGCTCCACCTCGTCGGTCTCCCCGACCGGCCGCCACCAACCGACCTCGCGGCCGGCGGGGCGCACCGGCTTGTCGTCGTCGCCGAGGATCCAGGCCCGCGCCTCGTAGAAGAGGAACGGCCGCCCGTCGTGGCTGAACCGGATCTCCTGCGCGTAGGTGAAGTCCTCGATGTCGGGATAGCCGCCGCGGCCCCGGCCCCGCCACACCCCCACGAACGGCAGCAGCCCGAGCAGCCGGGGGTGCAGGTCGGGGCCGCTGCGCAGGTCGTGCGTCTCCTCGTACGGGTACGGATCGACGGGGGCCAGCCCCTCCCACGGGGCACGATCGATGCTCACCAGTTCCCTCTCGACAGCCGGACGGCCAGGTAGACAAGGCCACCGGCCAGCGCCCCGAAGCCTGCGACGAGCAGGCCCACGAACCCGACCACGGTGACCATCACCGACGATCCTATGCTGCGCCGATGAGCCGTTCTCTGGTCGTCAAAGTTACCGCTGGTGCGGATGCGCCGGAACGCTGTGCGCAGGCGTTCACCGTCGCGGCGACGGCGGCCGCCTCGGGTGTGCCGGTGTCGCTCTGGCTGACCGGCGAATCGGCCTGGTTCGCGCTGCCGGGCCGGGCGGCGGAGTTCGACCTGCCGCACTCCGCGCCGCTGACGGACCTGCTCGCGAGCGTGTTGGCCGCCGGCACGGTGACGCTGTGCACACAGTGCGCGGCCCGGCGGGAGATCGGCCCCGCGGACGTGATCGACGGGGTGCGGATCGCCGGGGCGGCCGTGTTCGTCGAGGAGGCCATGGCCGAGGGCGCCCAGGCGCTCGTCTACTAGGCGCAGCCGGTGCCGGCGGTGGCGACCACCCGGTCGTCGCGCAGTCGCAGCGCGACGCCCGTGCCGCCGTCGCGGTAGGCGGCCACCTTCTCGCGCCCGATCACCTCGGTCGCCGCGTCGGGTCGAGCCCCGTCCAGCACCGTCGCCCCGCCGCCGGAGACCTCGACCGTCCAGGCCGTCCCCCCGTCCGGGCATTTCAGGTGGAACGCCTTACGCTCCGCCGGCACGGCACCGACCCGCCCCACGGCGGCTTCCGCGGCGGTGCGCAGGGCGGCCGGCGCGTCGTCGACCGCGGGATCGCCCGGCACGTCGCCGCCCGGCACCCGGCAGCCCGTGTCGGCGCTGAACCGCAGTTCGCCGGCGCCGACCGTGGTGCCCGCGAGCTTCACGTAGAACCCGGCGTCGCCGTGCAGCGAGTGCAGGTCGCCGGCGTGGCGCACCCCGACGTCGTACGACCCGGGCAGCGCCTTGGCGATCCGCTCCACCAGTGCGCCCTCGGTGCCGGGCCGGGTGTAGAGCATCGCGACGCGGCTGTACGACTCGCCGTCCCGATTGCCGGCCGCGCACCTGGCCCGAGTTCGACCGAAGCCGGTGACGCTCACGACGACCTCGTCGCCGGACGCGGCGGTGACCACGGCGGCGATCGCCCGGTCCACGACGGGCAGCGCCTGGACGATCGTGGTCTGCTCCCGGACGGTCGGCCGCCCGTGCTGCGCGGACCAGACGGCCAGCACGAGCAGCAGCACGGCCCACACCGCGACGGCGGAACCGAGCCACACGCGACGGGACGGGCGGCGGATCACCGCGCCATGATGCCAGAGGCGGCCCTGGATCCCTCCAGGGCCGCCTCCGTGGGAACGCTGTTACGCGACGGCGAGCGCCACCGTGTTGATGCCGCGGTCGGCCGCGACGGTGGTGCCGCCGTTGCCCTGCCGGGACAGCGCCCGCAGGGTCCAGGTGCCGGGTGCCGCGAAGAAGCGGAAGTGCCCGGCCGGCGAGGTGACGACCTCGGCCGTGAACTCGCCGGTGGCGTCGAGCAGCCGCACGTAGGCGCCGGCGACCGGAGCCTCGCCGGCCTGCACGACGCCGGTGATCACGGTCTCCTTCTCGACGTCCACACTCGCCGGCAGCGGTGCCGCCTGGTCGGGCGCGCCGCACCCGTCAACGTTGGTCGTGCTCATCTCTCAGGCCTCCCCGGGCTCGTCGCCGAGCGCCACCGGCACGCCGACCAGCGAGCCGTACTCGGTCCAGGAACCGTCGTAGTTGCGGACGTTACGGTGTCCCAGAAGCTCCTTCAGGACGAACCACGAGTGCGAGGAACGCTCGCCGATCCGGCAGTAGGCGATGGTGTCCTTGCTCTCGTCGAGCCCGGCGTCGGCGTAGATCTTGCGCAGCTCGTCGTCGCTCTTGAACGTGCCGTCCTCGTTGGCGGTCTTGCTCCACGGCACCGACAGGGCGGTCGGGATGTGACCGGCGCGCTGCGCCTGCTCCTGCGGGAGGTGCGCCGGGGCGAGCAGCCGGCCGGCGTACTCGTCGGGCGAGCGCACGTCGATCAGGTTCTGCACGCCGATGGCCTTGACGGCGTCGTCGCGGAACGCCCGGATGCTGAGGTCCTGCGGCTGCGCGGTGTAGGTGGTGGCCGCCCGCTCCGGAACGTCCGTGTTGTAGGGCCGGTTGTCCAGCTCCCACTTCTTGCGGCCACCGTCGAGCAGCTTCACGTTGCGGTGCCCGTACAGCTTGAAGTACCAGTACGCGTAGGCGGCGAACCAGTTGTTGTTGCCGCCGTACAGGATGACCGTGTCGTCGTTGCCGATGCCCTTCTGGCTCAGCAGCGCCTCGAACTGCTCCTTGTTGACGAAGTCCCGACGGACGGCGTCCTGCAGTTCGGTCTTCCAGTTGATCTTGACTGCTCCGGGGATGTGTCCACCGTCGTAGGCGGTCGTGTCCTCGTCCACCTCGACGAAGACGAGCCCGTCGGCGCCGATGTTCTTCTCGGCCCAATCGGCGGAGACCAAGACATCTTCGCGACTCATCGTGCGGGTCCTTTCCTGTGTGGCCACTGGCGGGTTCGGGTCTTGAGGGCTCCCGCGACGGCTCGTGTCGCCGGCCGCACGCGTGGGAGCGCGTAAGCGGTGGGATGAGCGGCGACGGCGTCGATGCCGAAAGAATGGGCACGCTGACACGCCACCGGACGGGAGGCGGCGGTACCCGATCTGCTCACAAGGAGCGCGGGCGGCCTACCGCACCGTCAGGCGGCGCAACACAGGCAGGTGGCCACGCGACACAGGTCGATCGCGCGCCGTTTGGTGAGCAGCATGCTCATGGTGAGCGAGCCTAGCACCGGCGGTGGTCGCTGACCCAGGGTCGCGAGACGCCGGTCACCCGTGAGTTTGGGACGGCGTTCCCACCAAATGGAACTTACTGAACAAGTGCGACGTCGGTGGCGGTGGCCGTCACCGTGACGCCCTGGGCCGAACTGGTCACGTTGTTGATCACCAGCTTGTACGGCATCTGCGGGGTCCGGATGGTCGCCTTGAGCTTGTCCTTGTTGGCGTCGAACACCGTCTTCGCCACCCCGGTCAGCTGCCCACCCTCGGTGGCCACGTCGGAGAGCGCCAGCAGCACCTTGCCGTCGGCGATGCTGATCGTGCCCTTGGCCGTCAGCACGGCCTTGTAGCCCTGGATGTCGATCGGCAGCTTCAGGTCGATCCGGTTGTCGACGACCGTGATCGTCAGCTTCGACAGGTCAATCGGCACCGGCAGCCCGGACAGCTGCACCAGCGACTTGACCGTCTCCCACGTCATGAACGCGTTGCCGGTGACCCGGTGGGCCGTGACCGGGCCGCGCCCGTTCATCAGGTCGCTGGTGGCCGCCTCGACGTCGTTGGCCACCACCGTCATGTTCTCCAGCTTGACGCCGTTGGTCTGCGGCTTGTTGGCCTTGATGGTGATCTCGTCGTAGTTGCCGCCGAGCACCTGGGTGAGGAAGGGGAAGCCGCCGATGGAGACGTCGGGCCGGCCCTCGACCGTGCCGCCCTCGTTCTTGATGGTCGTCTCCGCCTGCTCGGCGATGCGGTCCTCGGCGATGCCCACGGCGACGCGGTCCGCGATCGCGACCAGCCCGAGGAGAAGCACCAGCAGCACCAGCAGACCGATGCCCACCTTGCGGCCACGACTCATGACAGCCCCTCCCGAACGCCTCGTACGCCGCGTGTCTTATCCCCGAAGCTTCGGGTTTACAACCCTCGCGCCAGTACGGTGCTCGCCGCGTAGGCCACCGGCGCCGCGAGCGTGAACGCCGACAGCGGCCCGGCCATGTGCCTGACCAGCCACAACGCGGGTGCGATCCCGGCGAGCTGACGGCTCGATTCGGAGTAGTCGGCGGACAGGTCGACCATGAGCGCGATGACCGCCGCCGCCAGTCCGGCGATCGCGGTGGGCAGCGGCTCCAGCCCTTCGAGGAAGTAGCCGGCCGCACCGGCCGCGGCCGTGCCGAGCATCCCGCCGACCACGATCCCGAGGCCGCCGCGCGGCACCGTGGGCGCCACCCGGGGCACCGGCAGACCCGCGTCGAACAGGTGCGCGGCGACCAGCGCCACGCCGGCGCCGATCACGATCGCGTTGATCACCTGGGTGCCGAGCGGCTCGCGCTTCAGCACCACCAGCGACGCGATGGAGACCACGCCCAGCACCAGCACCAGGCTCGACCCGAGCGACTCGGTCACCCGGACCCGCCCGGCCGGCCGGATCATCTGCCCCAGCACCCCGGCCACGAACCCGCCCGCGGTGACGTACACCAGCGGCCCGAGCGACGCCGGGTTGGCCGACACGGCGACCAGGTCGGCACCGAGCGCCGCGAGGATCGCCACGACGGCCACGATGCGCGGGGCCGGCGGCTGGCTCGCGACGGTCCAGATCACCACGAACGCCAACTGCACCGCGAACACCACGAACGCGTACGGCGCCGGGGCGAGCTGCGAGCCGACCACCATCGCCACGGTCAGCACGAACGACAGGCCGGCCATGGCGAGCGCCAGCAGCCGGCGCACCGGCACGGTGGGCAGCTCCCGGGAACGCGCCGCCGCGACCTCGTCGGAAAGCTCCGGGTCGTACTCCTCCGGCGGCAGCTCGTCGCGCAGGTCGACCGGCGCGGAACGCCCCCGGCGAGGCGCGGGCTCGTGTGGCTCCGGCCCCCGTCGCGGACCGCCGCGCCGCTCGGCCGGATCACCTCCGAAGCGCGCCCAGTCGTCGTCGGCGTCGGTAGGGGTCGCGGGCACGCCACGATGGTGCCAGAACACCGCCGCGAGAGCCCAATCACGGTGAACGGTACTTTCGCGGGGAACGCCGTTCCGGCAGGATCAACGCTGGTGATCGCCTACGTGGCGGGATTGGTACGAACATCCGAACCGGAATGGTCAGATGTCGCACTATCCTCATCATGTGGATCCCGTGGCGGCCGCCAACGCTGGCGCCCCCACCCGTCAGTGAAGCCGGGTATCAGACCCGACCTCCGGTGCTCGCCCGGCGCCGGAGTGGGACCGGAGGTGACGTGTGGAAATCCTCATGCTGACGGCGCGGGCCGACGCCCCGTCCGTCCTCGCGGCGCTCGACCTGCTGCCCCACACCGTGCGCACCGCTCCCCGCGACGTGCGCACACTGCTGTCCGGCCCGACGCCGGACGCCGTGATGGTGGACGCGCGCAGTGAGCTCGCGGAGGCCCGTTCGACCTGCCGCATGTTGCGCGCGACCGGACTGGGTGTGCCGCTGGTCGCCGTGGTGACGGAGGCCGGTCTGGTGGCCCTGCACACCGACTGGGGGCTGGACGACGTTCTGCTGGCGACCGCCGGGCCCGCCGAGGTGGAGGCCCGCCTGCGGCTCGCCGTCGGTCGGCTCAACGCGGCCACCGCCTCCAGCAGCGGCATGATCAAGGCGGGCGAGCTGAGCATCGACCCCGACACGTACGCCGCGAAGCTGAAGGGTCGCCCGCTCGACCTGACCTACAAGGAGTTCGAGCTGCTGAAGTTCCTGGCGCAGCACCCGGGTCGGGTGTTCACGCGGGACCAGCTGCTGCGCGAGGTCTGGGGCTACGACTACTTCGGCGGCACCCGCACCGTGGACGTGCACGTGCGGCGGCTGCGCGCCAAGCTCGGTTCGGAGTACGAGTCGATGATCGGCACCGTGCGCCAGGTGGGCTACAAGTTCGTCACGCCGCCCTCGCGTCCGCTCCCCGAGCACGAGCCCGTCCGCGTCTGAGCCACTACGGTTTCCCCGTGGGGATTCCTGTAACGGCTGCCGAGCGGCTCACTCCTGACCAGGTTCGCGCCGTGCTGGCGCTGGTGGACGCCGCCGGCATCGCGGACGGGGCCGCCCCGCTGTCGGAGCACACCGTGCTGCACGTGCGGCACGGTGGCGAGGCTCCGGCCGTTCACCTGCTGATCGAAGAGGGCGCGGACCTGGTGGGATACGCGCACGTCGACACGACGGACGCGGTCGACGGGGCCGCCGCGGAGCTGGCGGTCCATCCGCTGCACCGGCGGCGCGGCCTCGGTCGGGCGCTGGTCCGCGCGGCGCTGGCGGTGGCCGACGAGCGCGCCGACGGGCGGCTGCGGCTGTGGTCCCACGGCGACCATCCCTCCGCGAGCGCGCTGTCGTTGTCGCTGGGTTTCGAGCGCTACCGGGTGCTCTTCCAGCTGCGCCGCTCGCTGCTCGACCCGCCCCTTCCGGAGCCCACGCTGCCCGCCGGTGTCGAGGTCCGCCCGTTCGTCCCGGGCGTCGACGAGGAGGCGTGGCTCCGGGTGAACGCCCGCGCCTTCGCCGACCACCCCGAGCAGGGCAAGTGGGTGCTGGCGGACCTGCGGACGCGGATGGCCGAGCCGTGGTTCGACCCGGCCGGCTTCCTGCTGGCGTGGCGGGACGGTCAGCTGGTCGGCTTTCACTGGACAAAGGTGCACGGCGCGGGGGAACACGGCCACGACCCCATCGGCGAGGTGTACGTTCTCGGCGTCGATCCGGACGCGCACGGCGGCGGGCTCGGCAAGGCGTTGACCCTCGTGGGCCTGCACCACCTGCGCGGGCGCGGGCTCGAACGGGCGATGCTCTACGTCGACGAGGACAACCCCGGCGCGGTGACGCTGTACCGAAAGCTCGGGTTTGCCCTGTGGTCGACCGACGTGGCCTACCGAAGGCGACTTGTCAACCGATCGGTTTGATCGACTGACGTGTTTACCGATTCGTAATCCCCCATTCGGCCCTGCGCACCCTGAAGCCTTTTACCTGTTCAACGCCCGTTCACCTAGGCCCGGGGGGCCGGCAACCTCTCGCCCCTAGCTTTCGAATCGAGCCGGCCACCCGCCGGCCGGTCAAAAGCTGAAGGGACCAGCAGGTGAAGCTCAAGCGGCACGGCCTTCTCGCCAGCGTTGCGCTCTGCGCCACGCTCGCGCTCGCCGCGTGTGGCTCCGACAATGAGGAGCCGGGTGGTTCGGGCGTGGACGCCTCCAAGGCTGACTGCGCCACGGGTTCGCTCAACGCGCGTGGCTCGTCGGCCCAGAAGAACGCGATGGACGAGTGGATCAAGGCGTACCAGCAGCAGTGCAGCGGCGCGACGATCAACTACCAGGGTGACGGATCGGGCGCCGGCATCACGGCGTTCACCGGGAACACCGCCGACTTCGCCGGTTCGGACGCGGCGCTGAAGGACGGCGACGAGACGACCAAGGCGACCACCCGCTGCGGCGGCAACGCGCCGCTGCACCTCCCCATGGTCGTCGGCCCGATCGCCATGGCGTACAACCTGGAGGGCGTCAAGGACCTTCAGCTGTCGCCGGCCACGATCGCGAAGATCTTCTCGGGCGCCGTCAAGACCTGGGACGCCCCGGAGATCAAGGCGGACAACCCGAGCGCGACGCTGCCGTCGACGCAGATTCTCGCGATCCACCGCCAGGACTCCTCCGGCACCACCGAGAACTTCACCGACTACCTGGGCAAGACCGCGCCCGACGTGTGGACCTTCGGCAAGGGCAAGGACTGGAAGGCCCCGGGCGGCCAGGCCGAGCAGAAGTCGGACGGCGTCGCCGGCGCCATCAAGAAGTCGGCCGGCGCCATCGGCTACGTCGAGCTCTCCTTCGCCCAGGTCAACGCCCTGAGCATCGCCAAGGTCAAGAACGGCGCCGGTGAGTACACCGCGCTGACCGGCGAGGCCGCCGGCAAGACCATCAGCGGCGCGAAGGTCACCGGCACCGGCAGCGACCTGAAGCTCACGATCGACTACACCACCAAGCAGGCCGGCGCCTACCCGCTGATCCTGGTGACGTACGAGATCGTCTGCAGCAAGGGCAACCCGGCCGACAAGCTGCCGCTGATCAAGAGCTTCCTCACCTTCACGGCCAGCTCCGCCGGCCAGAAGCAGCTGGAGAAGCTCGGCTACGCGCCGCTGCCCGAGGAGACCCGGGCAAAGGTCGAAGCGGCCGCGAAGACCCTGGCCTGACCAACGTGGCCACGACCACCGGAGTCCCCTCTCCCCCGGCCGCAGGGCCCGGGGAGGGGGGCTCCCTCCCCCGCAAGCGCCCGCTCGGCGCCGAAATGCTCTTCCGTGGCACCACGACGGCGGCCGGCACGATGGTTCTTGTCATCATCGTGGCGATCGCCGTCTTTCTCATCTGGCAGGCCGTCCCGGCGCTGACCGACAACGACGCCAACTTCCTCACCGAGGAAAACTGGTACGCCAACGACAACCCGCCGCGCTTCGGCATCGCGGCGACGGCGTTCGGCACGGTGCTCACCGCCGTGATCGCGCTGCTGCTGGCCGTCCCGGTCGCGCTGGGCATCGCGCTCTGCCTGTCCCACTACGCCCCCAAGCGGGTGGCCACCCCGCTCGGCTTCATCATCGACCTGCTCGCGGCCGTCCCCAGTGTCGTGTTCGGTCTGTGGGGCCGCGACTACTTCTTCGAGCCGGTGCAGGGCCTGTCGCGGTTCCTGCACGAGAACCTCGGCTGGCTCCCGATCTTCGGCAGCGAGGGCCCGTACGGGAAGTCCGTGCTGCTGGGCTCGATCGTGCTGGCCATCATGATCCTGCCGATCGTCACCTCGCTCTCCCGCGAGGTGTTCATGCAGACGCCGGCGCAGAACGAGGAGGCGGCGCTCGCCCTCGGCGCGACCAAGTGGGAGATGATCCGCACCGCCGTCCTCCCCTTCGGACGGCCGGGCATCATCGCCTCGGTCATGCTGGGCCTCGGCCGCGCACTCGGTGAGACGATCGCGCTCGCGCTCACCCTCGGCGGCGTGTACAAGGTGTCGTTCGACCTGATCGGCCCCGGTGGCACCAGCATCGCCGCCAACATCGCGACCCGCTTCGGCGAGGCCAACGAGGTCGGCCGCAGCGCGCTGATCGCCTCGGGTCTCGTGCTGTTCGCCATCACGCTCGTGGTCAACATGATCGCCCGCGCGATCGTGTACCGGCGGCGGGAGTTCGTGGGAGGTTCCGCCTGATGACGGCTCAAGTGGATACGGAGCGGCCGGTCGTCATCGCCAGCGGCGACCAGCTCAAGGCGAAGCGGCTGCCGACGTGGGCACCGGTCGCCGTGGCCGCCGCCGCGATCGTGCTCGCCGCGGGCCTCGTGATGGGCACCGGCTGGGGTGGGCCGGTGCTCACCGGCGTCGTCGCGGCGGTGCTGTTCATCGTCGGGCTCGGGGTGGCCGGCGGCGTGGTCGAGGGGCGGCGCGCCGGTTCCAACCGGGTGGCGACGACGCTGATCTACAGCGCGTTCCTGCTGGCGCTGGCGCCGCTGCTGTCGGTGGCGTTCGTGCTGGTCACCAAGGGCTTCGAACGCCTGGACGGCAACTTCCTCGGCACCTCGATGAAGAACATCAGCGCGTTCGACGCCAACGGCGGCGCGTACCACGCGATCATCGGCACGCTGGAGCAGGCCGGCATCGCCACGCTGATCACGGTGCCGCTGGGCATCGCCGGCGCGATCTACATCGTCGAGTACGGCCGGGGCTTCCTGGCCAACGCGATCCGGTTCTTCGTGGACGTCATGACCGGCATCCCGTCGATCGTGGCCGGCCTGTTCATCCTGTCGTTCTGGGTGTTCGTGGTGACGCCGATCTTCAACGACGGCCGCCCCGGCTACTCCGGCTTCGCGGCGGCGTTGGCGCTGTCGGTGCTGATGCTGCCGACGGTGGTGCGTTCCACCGAGGAGATGCTCCGGCTGGTGCCGGGCGCGCTGCGCGAGGGTGCGTACGCCCTCGGTATCCCCAAGTGGAAGACAATCATGAAGATCGTGCTGCCGACGGCCGGCCCGGGCATCGTGACCGGGTGCATGCTGGCCGTCGCGCGGGCCGCCGGGGAGACCGCGCCGGTGCTGCTCGTGGCGGGCGGCAACCCGGCGATCAACTTCAGCCCGTTCAGCGACAACCAGTCCTCGCTGTCGCTGTACGTGTTCGAGCAGGCGGGCGTGGCGTCGCAGTACGCCCCGGCGCGCGCCTGGGCCGCCGCGCTCACGCTCGTCGTCATCGTCCTCACCCTCACCGTGCTGGCGAAGCTGCTGGCCCGCCGCAACAAGCTCGCTCGATAGACCCCCGGGAGATTCCAATGGCCAAGCGGATCGAAGCGCACGGCGTCACCGCGTTCTACAGCTCGTTCAAGGCGATCGACAGCATCAACATGACGATCGAGCCGAAGTCCGTGACGGCCCTGATCGGACCTTCCGGGTGCGGCAAGTCCACGTTCCTGCGTTCGATCAACCGGATGCACGAGGTGCTGCCGGGCGCCCGCAACGAGGGCAAGCTCCTCATCGACGGCCAGAACGTCTACGACAACGACGTCGACGTGACGGCCGTCCGGCGCATGATCGGGATGGTGTTCCAGCGGCCCAACCCGTTCCCCACGATGTCGATCTACGACAACGTGATCTCGGGCCTGCGCCTGAACGGCGTGCGCAAGAAGTCCACGCTCGACGACGCCGTCGAGAAGGCACTGCGCGGCGCGAACCTCTGGAACGAGGTCAAGGACCGGCTGCCCCGCCCGGGTGCCGGTCTCTCCGGCGGTCAGCAGCAGCGGCTGTGCATCGCCCGCGCGATCGCGGTCGAACCGCAGGTCCTGCTGATGGACGAGCCCTGTTCCGCGCTCGACCCGATCTCCACGCTGAAGATCGAGGACCTGATCTCCGAGCTGAAGAACCGGTTCACGATCGTCATCGTCACGCACAACATGCAGCAGGCGGCCCGCGTCTCGGACCGCACCGGCTTCTTCTCGATCGACCAGACCGGTGACCCGGGCCGGCTGATCGAGTACGACGACACGTCCAAGATCTTCACGAACCCGTCCGAGAAGAAGACCGAGGACTACATCACCGGCCGCTTCGGCTGAGGTGAACGCCCGGGCTACGACGCCCGGCGGGTGCGATGCGTGGGGGCCGGCACCGGCTCCCACGCTTCTTCGTCCTCGCAGTCGTCGTACCCGGCGGCGTCGTACCCGGTGGGTTCGGCGCGGTGGATCAGGCGCACGGGGGCGCTGCGCGCATGCACGCGGCGCACCGGCGCGGGCCGCGGCGCGTGGGCGTGCGGGATCAGGTGGCGCTTGCGGACGGCCAGCTCGCGGTGGTCGAGGATCGCGACGGCGAGGTAGAGGGCGCCGCTGACGACGAGCCACAGCAGCACCCGCGGCCGCCCGTCGGCCAGCACGCCGAACGCCGGCAGCGCCGCCACGGCCAGCAGGACGAGCAGGACCCCGGCGTGGTGCGGCCGGCCGCCGCCGGTGCCGACGCTGTAGCCGAGCAGCGCGAGCACGCCGACCAGCGCGGTCACGAGCACCGGCGGGGTCCAGTGGACGTCCGCCGCCAGCGCGCAGACCAGTAGGGCGCTCGCGACATAGCCGCCGGCGGTCCGGGCGCCGGGGCGCAGGGCCGGGAAGCGGCGTGCGTAGTAGGCGGCGGCGACGCCGTGCATGCGGGCGGCGCCGACCAGGATCAGCGTCCAGACGACCCAGCGCACGGGCGCGGGCAACGGCACGGTGAGGGCCCCGGCCGTGGCCAGGAGCAGGAGGCCGCCGGGCGCCCACCGAAGGCCCTGCCAGTACCACAAATGCCGCACACCACTAAAAGTAGCTTAAAAGGGACGATTAGTCACCGTTAGCCGGAAATGTCCGGGGCGATGAAGCGCGGGTCGTCCGGGTCACTGAGATCCACCCAGGGACGCACCGTCGGCGGTCGGCGGCCTCCCGCCGCGTCGAGGGCATCGTCTATCCGGTCGAACTGGGCCAGCTGCCGCAGCGTGATCTCGGTCGGCGGCAGCATCGGGCGTTCCTCGGCGAGCTCGGCCGGGGTGGCCCAGCGCACGAGTGCCGCCTCCCCGCCGACGTCCCGGGTGCGTTGCCGTTCGGGCAGGCGCGCGAGGAAGAAGTACGTGTCGAAGCGGCGCGGCTCGAACTCCGGCGTCACCCAACGGGCCCACGGGGCGAGCAGGTCGCCGCGCAGCGCCAGCCCCCGCGCGGCGAGGAACTCGGCCAGGCTCAGTTCGCGGCCGACGAGCGCGACGCGGGCGGCCTCCCACTCGGCCCCGCTCACGTCGCCGACGACCGTCGCGGCATCCGGGCCGGCCAGCAGCACGCCGGACTCCTCGAACACCTCCCGCACGGCCGCGCACACCACGGCCCGCGCCTGCGCCTCCGGCAGGTCCAGCCGTTCGGCCCACTCGGCGGGCGTCGGGCCGGCCCAGCCGATCTCCGCAGTCGCGTCCCGCGGGTCGACGCCGCCGCCCGGGAAGACGTACATCCCCGCGGCGAACGCCATCGTCGCGACGCGGCGCAACGCATACACCTCGAAGTCGTTCCGCGCGTCCCTATTAATCGGACGCATCAGTACGACCGTGCTCGCGAGGCGCGGTTCGACGGGTTCGCGACCCGCCTCCGCGAACGCGCGCGCGGCGCTCAGTAACGCGGAAGGAACACGAAAAGCGTTCGTGCGGGCGCTGTCCATCAGGCGAGGGTACGCCCGTGATCGCAGGCATCGATAACTCAGACTTCAGGTTCCCCTAAGCCGCAGCTCAGGCGCTTCAGCGTGTTCCCAGGAAGTAACAGAAGCAGCCCTGTAACGGCGTGCCGCGGTTTACTACTATCGATTTCAGTCATCACAGAAGCCAGCGCCGGGTCTGCTCCGAATACCTCGGGACAGGACCGGCCACCCCACCTTCGTGGTTTCGAGGACATCATGAATATCGACGGCATGATCGTGGCGGGGCGCCCTCCGTCACGGACCGCTACTACGGTGCCCACTCAACGATTGGGCCTCATCCGACCCCGACTCCTCGCGCGCCTGGATCGTTCCCGGGGCGCGGGCCTCGCGGTGATCGCCGCTCCGGCCGGCTTCGGCAAGACCACGCTGCTCGCGCAGGCGGCGCACCGGCACACCGGTCCGGTCGCCTGGCTCAGCATCGCCCCGGCCGACGCGGCCGAGGGACGGCTCACCGAGCTGATCGCCGCCGCGGTGTCCAAGGCGCTCGCCGCCGACTCCGGAGACCTGCTCCTGGTGATCGACAACGCGCACCACGCGCTCGGCACCCCGGACGAGACGATTCTCGCGGAGCTGGCGTCGTTCACGCCGGACAACACGTACGTCCTGCTGGCCGGCCGTCAGCTGCCGGCGCACAGCCTGCTGCGCCACGAGGTCGCCGGCTACTTCGAGGTGCTGGGCCCGGAGCAGCTGCGCTTCCGCCCCTGGGAGGTCGAACGCCTCCTCGCCGACGTGTACGGAGAAGCGCTTCCGCCGGACGACGCGGCCCTGCTGACCCGGCGCACCGGCGGCTGGGCGGCCGGGCTGGCGATGTTCCACGTGTCGACGCGTGGGCGGCCGTTGCAGGCCCGGCAGCGCGCCGTGGCGGCCCTGTCCGAGCGGTGGGACCTGACCCGCGGCTATCTCGCCCGGACCGTTCTCGCCGAGCTGCGGCCGGAACTGCGCGAGTTCCTGGTGCGCACGAGCGTGTTCGACGTGGTGACCGCGAGCCGCTGCGACCGGCTGCTCGCCACCACCGGCAGCGCCCGCGTGCTCGACGAACTGAGCAGCCACCACGCGCTGCCGGTCACCTCCGACGCCGGCGAGTACCAGTACCACCAGGTGCTGCGTTCGCACCTGCTCGCCGCGCTCGTCGACGACCTGGGTGAGCAGCAGGCGCGCGCCTGGCACCACCGCGCCGCGCAGCTGCTCGTGGCCGAGCCGGCCCACGCCGAGGCGGCGCGCAGCTTCGCCCGGGCCGGCGACTGGCGCGGCGTCGGCACGCTCCTGTCCACGCTCGGCGCGGAGGTCGCCGAGACGCCCGAGGAGCCGCTCGCCGACCTGCTGCCGGCCTGGCTGCTCGCCGAGGACCCGTGGCTCGCCTACGCGGAGGCCAAGCGGCGGCTGTACGACGGCCAGCTGGAGGCGGCCCGGGACGGGCTGCTGCGCGCGGCGGAGCTGTTCGGCGACGACGCCGGCCGCGCCTCCCAGCACGAACGCCAGCTCGCCGCGATCTTCATGCCCGAGCCGCCGCCCGGGCGCACCCACTGGGCCTCGTGGGTGCGCGCGCTCACCCTCGCGCACCCGCACGAGGTCGGCGTCGAGGCGGCGGTGCTCACCGGCCCCGAGGGCGAGCTGGTGCGCATCCTCGCCGACTTCCTGGCCGGCGACACGTCCAGCGCGATGCGCCGCGCGAGCCGGCCGATGACGGCGACCTGGCCGGACGACTCGTTCGCCGGGCTGGCGCTGCGGGTCACCCGCGCCGCCATCCAGGTGATGCACGGCCCCGACCCGCAGCTGCGCGCCCAGTGCACGCTCGACCTGGTGCAGCTGGCCGACGAGGCGGACGCGGCGGGCTGGCCGTGGCTGAGCCGGGTGGCCCGGGCCGCCACCGGCCTCTCCGGCGATCCGGTGCTCGGCGCCGAGGCGAGCACGGTGGCCGACGAGTGCGACCGGCGCGGCGACAGGTGGGGCGCGGCCGTCGCCCAGTCACTGGGGCTGCTGCACGACCGACGGGTCGGCCGGCTCACCACCGCCGCCGCGCTGCAGCTCCTCCAACGCTGCGAGGAGCTCAACGCCCCGGTGATGCAGGCGTGGGCGCGGGTGAGCCTCTCGCTGGCGAGCGTCGCCGAGCAGGCCCCCGACTCCGTGGAACGGGTGCGCGAGCTGTTCGAGGCGGCCGACGCGGCGGGCGTTCCGGCGGCGAAGGCCGTGATGAGCTGCGTGCTGGAACGCTACGAGGTGGCGACGGCGCAGGCGCTGATCCCCCGCCGGCCGAGCGCGCAGGTCCCGCACACGCCCGCCGCGCGCTGGCTCGACATCACCTGCTTCGGCAGCTTCCGGCTGGAGATCGACGGGCGGCCGGTGGACCTGTCCGGGGTGCGGGCCCGGGCCCGCAGCGCGCTGCGGCTCCTCGCGACGCACGCCGGCCAGCAGGTGCACCGGGAGGTGCTGATCGAGGCGCTCTGGCCGGACCTGACACCGGCGGCCGCCACGCGCAACCTCCAGGTGACCATCTCCGCGCTGCGCGGGCTGCTCGACCGGGCCACCGGGCCGGGACGCCCGTCGCTGCTGGTGCGCTCCGGCGGCTCCTACGGGCTGGCGCTGCCACCGGGCGGGTACTGCGACGTGGTGGCGTTCCACGACGCGGTTGGCCGCTGGCGGCGGCTGCGGGGCGGCCCGGACCGGGCGGCGGAGATCGCGACGTTGCGCGAGGCCCTGGCGGCGTACGGGGCGGAACTGCTACCAGAGGAGGGGCCGGCCGAGTGGGCGGTCGCGGCGCGGGAGCAGGTCGACCGGCAGGCCACCGAGGCCAGCCGCGCACTGGCGGAGGCCGAACTGGCCCGCGGCCACGTCGGCGAGGCGATCACCGCGGCCGAGCACTCCCTGTCGCTGGACCGGACCGACGACAAGGCCTGGCAGGTGCTGCTCGAGGGCTACGAACGCGCGGGCGCGCCGGCGAAGGCTGCGCAGGTCCGCAAGCGATATGCCGCGATGCTCACGGACCTGGGGCTCGACGCCGCGACGGTGGGACACGTCAGCGGCGTCAACGGCGGAGAGAACCGGACCTAGATCAGGCCCTGCCGGAGGGCGTAGGCGACGGCGTGCGAGCGGTTGCGCAGGTGCAGCCGGCTCGTCACGTCGTGCAGGATGTTCTTGATCGTGCGCTGGGAGTAGGACAGTTTGGCAGCGATCTCCGCGGTGTCGAGCCCGTCGGCGACGAGCCGCAGCACCTCGATCTCGCGGTCGGCGAGCCCGCCGAACGTGAGGCCGCGCGGCCACAGCACCTGCCGCTGCAGCTTGCCGACCTGGTTGAGCAGCCGGCCGAGCAGGTCCGGCGGCAGCGCGCCCTCGCCGGCGGCGGCCGAACGCACGACGCCGATGAGGCGTTCCGGGGAGGCCTCGGTGCGCCGGACGACGCCGGCCACACCCGCCTCCACGGCGGCCACCAGGTCGGCGTCGTCGAGTTCGGCGACCACGAGCACGAGGCGGGTGCCGTTGCGCTGGAGCGTGCGGATGAGGCGCAGCGCGGGTTCGCTCACCCGGTCGCTGACCACCAGGGCAACCTGTGCCCGTTCGGCCTCGGCCGCCTCGACCACGCGCACCTCGGGGCGGGGCCGCAGCTGGCTGGCGAGTCCGGCTTGCAGGATCGCGTCGTCCGCATGGACGTACACCGTTATCTGGTCCATGTGAGCAGCCTGCCGGGCAGCCCTCACCGCCCGCTCAACGCGTACTCAACGGGAAGTCGCCGGTGCCCCAACGCGCAGGCATCGACCAGGGGTTGATCGGTTAAGGTGCCGGCATGTCGAGCACCGTGAAGTGGGGAATCCTGGCCACCGGCGGGATCGCCGTCCAGTTCGTCAACGACCTGCGGCTGCTGCCCGACGCCGAGGTGGTGGCGGTGGGTTCGCGCACCGCGGAGTCGGCGCGCCGGTTCGCCGACACGCACGGGATCCCGCGGGCGCACGGCAGCTGGCAGGAGCTGGCCGAGGACCCCGAGGTCGATGTGATCTACGTCGCGACCCCGCACTCGGCCCACCACGAGGCGACCCTCGCCTGCCTGCGCGCCGGCAAGCCCGCCCTGACGGAGAAGCCGGTGACGATCGACCGGGCCGGCGCGAGCGCGCTGATCGCCGAGGCGGGCCGGGCCGGCGTCTTCTTCATGGAGGCCATGTGGACCCGGTGCTTCCCGGCCGTGGCCAAGGCGCTGGAACTGGTCGCCGACGGCGCGATCGGCCGCGTGACCGGTGTGCACGCCGACTTCGGCTTCGTCGGCCCGGATGATCCGACCCACCGGCTCAACGCCAAGGAACTGGCCGGCGGCGCGCTGCTGGACCTGGGGGTCTACCCGATCACGATGGCGCACCTGTTCCTCGGGGCACCCGATCACGTGCGCGCGTGGGCGGATCTCGGCCCGACCGGGGTGGATCGCAACACGGCGATCATCCTGGGCTACGAGTCGGGCGCGCTCGCGTCGCTGACCTGCTCGTTCGTGGGTGACACGCCGCGCACGGCCGCGGTGACCGGGACGGCCGGCCGGATCGAGTTCGCCCGGGACTTCTTCATGCCGCGCGGCCTGGTGCTGCGCCGCGGCGACGGCGAGCCGGAGACGTTCGACCTGCCGCACGAGGGCAACGGCTACCACTTCGAGGCCGCCGAGGTGCAGCGCTGCCTGCGCGCGGGGCTGCTGGAGAGCCCGCTCGTGCCGCACGCCGAGACGCTCGCCGTGATGACGACGCTGGATCGGGTGCGCGCCGAGATTGGACTAACGTACGACGCATGACCCCGCCCCTCCCCGACGTGGGCGATCTCCTGCGGGCGATGGCCGCGCTCGGCGTGGCCGGTGACCCGCTCGCGCTGCTGCGGGACAGTCCCGACGAGGTGCGCCGCGCCGAGTTGCTGGCGCACCTGGCCGCCGGCACGGTCGCGCACCTGCAGCGGGCCGAGCGCGCCGCCGACCTGTCCGCGGAGGACCGGGTGGCGCTGCACCGGACGGCCGACGCGGCGCTCGCCGACGGCTCGGCGCTGGTGGACCTCCAGGTCGCCCGGCTCGAGTGGGCCCGCGACGTGACCCTGCACGAGCGCCGGCACCCCGTCGCCGACACGACCACCACGGCGCTGACCGCGCTGGTGCAGCTGCTGGCGGCGTGGCGGGACCGGCCGGACGGGGTGGCCGAGTCCGATCCCATGCTCGCCGACGCGCTGGACCAGCTGCGCGCCGCGTCGACGCAGCTCACCACGATCCTGCGCAACAGCCGCTACGGCGCGTACGCGGGTGGCGTTCCCCCGAATGCCTATCCGAAGAGCGGTCGGACCGCGATGTAGATCACGACCGAGATCGCGGCGGCGGCCGGGAACGTCATGATCCACGCGCCCACGATGCTCTGGGCGACCGCCCAGCGCACGGCCTTGAGCCGCTTCGTGGCCCCGACGCCCATGATCGCCGAGGTGATCGTGTGCGTGGTCGAGATCGGCGCGTGCAGCACCAGCGAGTTGAAGTACAGCACCGAACTGGCGACGGTCTCCGCCGCGAACCCCTCGGCCGGCCCGAGGTCGATCACCTTGCGCCCGAGCGTGCGGATGATCCGCCAGCCGCCCGCGTAGGTGCCCGCGGCCAGGACCGCCGCCGAGGTGAGGAAGACCCACACCGGAATGTGCGTGCGACTCTCCTGGAACCCGCCGGTGTACAGGGCAAGCACCACGATGCCCATGGTCTTGGCGGCGTCCTGCATGCCGTGCCCGAGCGCCATCATGAACGCCGAGATGCTCTGCGCCGTCCGGAAGCCGCGGTGCAGCTTGGACGGGTTGCCCCGCCGGAAGATCCACATGATGGCCAGCATCACGACGTAGCCGAGGATCAGGCCGACCATGGGCGAGAGCACCATGGGGATCAGCACCTTGCTGACGATGACGTCCCAGTGCACCGAACCGCCGCTGGCGAAGAGCACCGCACCGACGAGCCCGCCGAAAAGCGCGTGCGACGACGAGGACGGCAGCCCGAAGTACCAGGTGGTGAGGTTCCAGGCGATGGCGCCCACGACGCCGGCGAAGATCACGCCGAGCCCGGAGACGCCGCCGGGCGGGGTGATCAGCCCCTCGCCGACGGTCTTCGCGACGTCCTGGCCGAGGTAGGCGCCGATGAGGTTGCCGACGGCGGCGAGCGCCAGGGCGGCGCGCGGCGTCAGGGCCCGGGTGGAGACGGAGGTGGCGATCGCGTTGGCGGCGTCGTGGAAGCCGTTGGTGTAGTCGAACGCCATCGCCACCAGGACCACCGCGAGAACGGCGATCAGCTCGGTGCTCACGATTCCTTGACCGCGATCGTCTCAACCGTGTTGGAGACGTGCTCGAAGGCGTCGCAGGCGGCCTCCAGCTCGTCGGCCACCTCCTTCATCTTCATGACCGTGAGCGCGTCGTACTCGCCGGAGAAGAGCCGCACCAGCAGCATGCGGTAGGCGCGGTCGCCCTCGTTCTCCAGGCGGTTGCACTCGACCCAGTACTCCTTGAGGTCCTTCATCGCCTTGAGCCGGGGCAGCGACTCGGCGGTCAGCCGCGCCTGCTGGTCGAGGATCGCCACGAGGTCGTGCATCTCGCGCGGCAGCGACGGGAGGCTGGTGAGGCCGTAGAGGTAGAGAAGACTGCCCACGGCTTCGAGGTGGTCCATCACGTCGTCGAGTTGCGACCCGAGCCGGTAGATGTCCTCCCGGTCGAACGGCGTGATGAACGTGGAGTTGATCCGGTTGTACAACTCGTGCGTGATGGCGTCGCTGTCGTGTTCGACCTCGACCAGCCGCTCACTGACCGACTGCACGTCGGCGTTGGGCACCGACAGCTCGATCAGCAGCTCGGTGCCGCGCACCAAATTCTCCGCTGCTTTGGTGAAGTACTCGTAGAACACACTGTCCTGAGGACGGAGTGAGAAGCGCACGGCGGGCTACCTTAGCGGCGAGCGGGACGATCATTCGCCCTCACTTTACGTTCTGGTAACCAGAGCTGCCCGGGGGCCGGTCCGTATGTGGTCCGGTGGGCATGCCGTCCCCGCAGGAAGCGGCGCAAAGCGCCCAGATTTTCGGCGCTGATGAGGTCGGCGCCGGCTGAATGAAGTTCAGTCCAGAAGGCGCGGCGGATGCGGTGGCCGGTGGGCACGCCGTAGAAGCGCACCCGCTTGCCCTCCAGGTGTGCGGCCCGCATCAGGCTGCGCAACAGGTAGCGTTCCTCGGCGGCGATCTCGCCCCGGCCGTCCCAGCCGATCC
Source organism: Virgisporangium aliadipatigenens (assembly GCF_016863615.1). GTDB lineage: Bacteria > Actinomycetota > Actinomycetes > Mycobacteriales > Micromonosporaceae > Virgisporangium > Virgisporangium aliadipatigenens. The sequence goes on from NZ_BOPF01000021.1 coordinate 198,108, forward strand.
GCCACGCCACGTGCTCGGCGACCACCGGCACGACGTCGGTGGGCACGTCGCGGCCGACGTCGTTGAGCGTTCCCTCGGCGAAGAAGAGCCGGTCGGCGCGGGCCTCCAGGGCCCGGCGGTGCGCGCCCGCGAGCATGATCTGGACGTGGCCGTGCCGCAGCGCCCCGCCGGTGACGGCGCTGAGCAGGTCCGCGTACGGGACGAGGGCGTCCTCCAGCCGGTCGAGCAGGTCGGCGCCGGCGTTCGGGTCGGCCTCCAGCACCACGCCGAACGCCTCGTGCTGGGCGGCGTGCACCCGGCCGCGCCGGCGGACCCGTTCGGCCAGCGGTTCCAGAACGTGCTGGCGCAGGAACCGCCCGGAGGGGCCGGCGAGCACCACCCGCCGCTGCGCGTCGACGGCGATGCCGACGGTCAGCCCCGCGCAGCCGTACCGCAGCGCCACGTCGACCGGATCGCGCCGGGTGTCGACCCGTGCGGCGTGCCCCCTGGGCAGGAACGTACGCTCGCGCCGTACGACGGTGGTCGCGGCGGCCGTGGTGGCACCGATGCTGGCGAGTCCGGCGAGGGCGCCCGCGACCATAAGCCCTGACATATGTTAATTGTGCCGTAAAGTCCGAATTATCGAGGGCATTGTCACAAAGTCGGGGCTCGCGTCGTCCTGGCAGCGGGGGGATGCATGACCGAGGACTTCGAACAGCACCGGGACCACCTGACGGCCGTCGCGTACCGGATGCTCGGTACCCGCGGCGATGCCGAGGACGCGGTCCAGGAGGCCTACCTGCGCTACGCCACGGCCGACCGCTCGACCATCCGCGACGTGCGCGCCTGGCTCACCACCACGACCGGCCGGATCTGCATCGACGTGCTGCGCTCGGCGCGCGTTCGGCGGGAGGCGTACGTGGGGCAGTGGCTGCCGGAGCCGGTCGTCGAACGCCTCCCCGACCCGACCGACCCGGCGCGCGGCGGCGATCCGGCGATCCACGTGAGCCGTGCGGCGGAGGTGAGCCTCGCGCTGCTGACCGTTCTCGAACGCCTCACGCCGGAGCAGCGCGCCGCGTTCGTGCTGCACGACGTCTTCGCGGTGCCGTTCGACGAGGTCGCCGAGGCGCTCGGCACCACCGCGGCGGCGGCACGGCAGCTGGCGTCCCGGGCCCGGCGGGCGGTCGCCGAGGGGCCCATGCGCCACTCCGCCACCCGCGCCGAGCAGGAACGCGTCCTGCACGCGTTCCTCAAGGCGGCGCAGGGCGGCGACGTGCAGCGCCTGATGGACCTGCTGGCGCCCGACGTCGTGGCGATCGGTGACGGCGGCGGCGTGGTACCCGCGGGCGGCAAGCCGGTCACGGGTGCGCTGCAGGTGGCCCGCTTCATGTGCGGGATCTTCCGGCAGATCGCCAAGCGGGACGCGGTCGCCGAGGTGGTGCTCGTCAACGGTTCGCTCGGGCTGTCGGTGCGCGTCGAGGATCAGCTCGTCGTCATGGCGCTGGGCATCGAGGACGGCCGCGTGACAGCGGTCCTGGACCAGGTGAACCCGGCGAAGCTGACCGCCGTTCCGGAGCCGGACCCGGCCCGCAACGTGTTCGTCAGCTGACCATCGCGAGCCAGGGCAGGTACCCCTCCCCGAACGGCTCCACCCGCTCCCGCACCCGGGTGAGCAGCCACCGGGCGGCCTCCTGCGCCGCCGCGACGACCTCGTCGGGATAGTCGTAGCGCACCCGGTGCTCCGCGAACTCGTCCTCGTCGAGCAGCTCCGTCTCACCGGCCCGCCGGCGGCGCACGTCCAGGTCGAGGTCGATCATCGTGACCTCCCGCGGGGTGGGCCAGCCGGGCACGGTGCTGATGTCGCAGTAGATCTCCGTCTTGTGCGGCGCGGCGTTGAACGTCGCCGTCCACCAGGCGTCCCGGGGCAGCAGGATCACGTACGCGGCCTCGGCCGTCTCCCGCTCGACCTCGCCCTTCCAGAGCGGGGTGTCGGCCCGGCAGCCCACCCACACGCCGTGCTCGTCCTCGCCGAGCAGAAGCCCGTACTGGTTCCAGTGCAACGACCCGTCGTACTTGCGGAACACCACCCTGACCCGATCCATCGACACATCCTGTCGGACGGACGCGTGTCGCGCCTGTGGATAACTCATGTCGCCTGTGGACGAACGGGTTTTCGTCGGCCCCTCCCGGTACCGTGCATCTCCGTGACCGCCGCCCCCACCGACACCCGCAACTCCGCTCCCGCCGCCCGCGACGGCAAGGGCCGGCCATCCGTGGAGGAGCTGCTGGCCGCCGCGGTCGGCGCGGTGCCCGGTGGTGCCGAGCGCCCGGGCCAGCGCGCCATGGCCGAGGCCGTGCACGCCGCCGCCGAGTCGGGCGACCATCTGCTGGTGCAGGCCGGCACCGGCACCGGCAAGTCGCTCGCCTACCTGGTGCCGGCGCTGCTGGTGGACGGGCCGGTGGTGGTCTCCACCGCCACGCTCGCTCTGCAGAACCAGCTGGTCGAGCACGACCTGCCGCGGCTCGCCGAGGCGACGCACAAGCTGCTGGGGCGGCGGCCGACGTTCGCGGTGCTGAAGGGGCGCCACCACTACGCGTGCCTGGCCAAGCTGGAGTCCAGCTCCGAGGAGGAGCCCGACGACGCGCTCTTCGAGACGGGTTCCTCGGGCGGCACCAAGTGGCTGGGCGAGGCGGGCCGGCTGGGCAAGCAGATCCAGCGGCTGCAGGACTGGGCGTTGGAGTCCGACACCGGCGACCGCGACGAGTTGGACCCGGGGGTCGACGAGACCGCGTGGCGGCAGGTGTCGATGCCGGCCCGGGAGTGCGTCGGCGCGTCGCGCTGCCCCTACGGCACCGAGTGCTTCGCCGAGGCGTCGCGGGTGCGCGCCCGGGCGGCCGACATCGTGGTGACCAACCATTCGCTGCTGGCGTTCGACATGCTGGGCGAGCGCAACATCATCCCGCCGCACAGCCTGCTGATCATCGACGAGGCGCACGAGCTGGCCGACCGGGTCTCCGGTGCGGCACAGGCCGAGCTGGCGCCGGACGTGGTGGACCGGGTCGCCCGCCGGGCCCGCACGCTGGTCGACACCGAGGACGCCGACTCGTTGAGCCAGACCGGCGAGGCGCTGGGCACGGCCCTGGTCGAGGCGCCGGAGGGGCGGCTGACCAACGGGTTGCCGGCCGTTCTGCGGGAGCCGTTGACGCTGCTGGACGCCGCCGCCCGCCGCGCGTTGGAGCGGATCGGCGAGGTGCGGGCCGACGACTCCGACCCGGTGCGCAAGCAGCAGGTCAAGGTCAGCCTGACGGAGTTGAGCGCGACGGCGCAGCGGCTGCTGACCGAGTCGCCGCACGACGTGGCGTGGATCTCCGGCAGCCCGTCGGCCGTGGGGCGGGGCGGGCGGCGTTCGCTGGTGGTGGCGCCGCTGTCGGTGGCGGGCACGCTGGCCAACCGGCTCTACGACGAGCGGACCGTGGTGGCGACCTCCGCCACCCTGACCCTGGGCGGCCGGTTCGACGTGGTCGCGAAGGGGCTCGGGCTGGAGACCAAGAACGACGGCGGCGAGAAGCAGCCCTGGACGTCGCTGGACGTCGGTTCGCCGTTCGCCTATCGCAAGCAGGGCATCCTCTACGTCGCCGCGCACCTGCCCCGGCCGGCCGCCTCCGGGTTGCCCGACGGGGCGGCCGACGAGCTGGTCGACCTGGTGAAGGCGCTCGGCGGGGCCACGCTCGGGCTGTTCTCCTCGCGCCGGGCGGCCGAACGCGCGGCGGAGGTGGTGCGGGCGCGCACCGACCTGACCGTGCTGCTCCAGGGGGAGGAGGCGCTGCCCATCCTGGTGCGCCGGTTCCGCGAGGAGCGGGCCACCTGCCTGTTCGGCGTCATGTCGCTGTGGCAGGGCGTGGACGTTCCCGGCGAGGCCTGTCAGCTCGTCGTGATCGACCGGCTGCCGTTCCCCCGACCGGACGAGCCGCTCGCGGCGGCCCGGGCGGCGGCGGTGGACGCGTCGGGCGGCTCGGGCTTCGCGTCGGTCAGCGTGCCGATCGCCGCGGTGCGGCTGGCGCAGGGCGTGGGCCGGCTGATCCGTTCCCACGGGGACAAGGGGGCGGTCGCGGTCCTGGACTCCCGGCTCGCCACCCCACGCGGCTATGCGTCTTTCTTAAGGGACTCCCTGCCGCCGCTCTGGTACACGACCAAACCCGAGGTGGTCCGGGCGGCATTGACCCGGCTCAGCAAGTCTTGACAACACCCGTGAACCACTTTCGCTGATCCTGCGTACTTCCCTGTGACCGGACGTCCGGACAAGATCTCGCCAGACATACCGTGAGCAGCCCAAACAGGCTGCTACTTGGCATGGGCGGAATCGGAGCCGGAGACCCGAGCCCAAGGAGAAGGCAATGATTGGAAGCGGCGTAGCCCTTCGCAGAAGCTACGCGGTCGTGGTACTGCTGGCGGCCATCGCGCTCGCCGCGTGGCTCATTCACACGCGGCTGGACGACGGGTCCGGCAACGCCTCGCCGGCGAGCAACAACGCACCGGCCGCCCAGGCGCCCGCGCAGAATGCCACCACCGCCCCGGCGACGAACCCGGCGACCGAGCCCGCCGCGCCGCCCGCCGCTCCCGGGGGGACCGGCACTACCGCTCCGGCCGCCCCGGCCGCGGAGCCGGTGGGCTACAAGACCACCAAGCTGGTGGCCAAGGAGATCCCCAAGATGGGCACGGTCGTCCAGGACGACAAGGGCTGGACGATGTACCGGTTCGACCAGGACGTGGCCAACCCGCCGACCACCAACTGCGACGGCGACTGCGCCACGAAGTGGCCGCCGGTTCTCAAGGGTGAGGGCTTCACCGCCACGGGCATCGATGCTTCGAAGCTCGGCACCGTGAAGCGAAAGGACGGTGGCGAGCAGCTCACCATCGGCGGCTGGCCGCTGTACCGCTTCGCGGCCGACGAGACGGCCGGGAAGTGGAAGGGGCAGGCCGTCGGCAACGTCTGGTACGTGATCGCACCGACCGGAGCGCGCAACCTCAGCTGCCTCCCCGCCGGGGCCGTTCCGCCCTCACAGTGAGTTAGCAAGCAAGATACGCAGCGGCTCGACTCCTCCGGGAGTCGGGCCGCTTTCGTTCGGAGCGCTTTTATTCGCCTTAAGTCCGGTACAGCAGTCCCCACTCACGTCCCGAGAGCGCGTACTTGTGTCTGGAACGAAATATTCACGTCCAGGATGGGAGGACGAACATGCCGGTCTCATCCAGCGCCGCGTGCGAAGTCGAAACCCCGGTTGTCGCGCGTCGGAACATCACGGAAGGGACCCCGCTCCAGAGCAAGTCCACGAACTCGCGTCCCCGTACCGCCTCCGAGTCCCACACCTCTTCTGACGCGCGGACCCCCCAGTCGCGTGACACCGAAGAGCTGATCCGGAGCCTGTACGAGGAGCACAGCGGCCCGTTGCTGGCGTTCACGCTCGGCCTGACCGGTGGAGACCGGCAGCGCGCGGAGGACGTCGTGCAGGAGACGCTCGTGCGTGCGTGGAAGCACGCGGACAAGCTCAACACCGACGCCGGGACGTCGCTGCGTCCCTGGCTCGTCGCCGTCGCCCGGCGCATCGTCATCGACAACCACCGCCGGCGGAAGGCCCGGCCGACCGAGGTCGACGAGGCGGTCCTGGCGACCGTTCCGGCCCCGGACGAGCTGGAGCGGGTCGCCTCGGTGGTGGCGGTGCAGAACGCGCTCAAGTCGATCGGCCACCCGCACCGCGAGGTGCTGTTCGAGATGTACTTCCGGGGCGGCAACGGCGAGGAGACCGCCGCCGCGCTGAACGTGCCGGTCGGGACGATCAAGTCCCGGGTCTACCGCGCGCTGCGGGTGCTGAAGACCGCGCTCGAACAGCAGGGTGTGGAAGTGGCCCGATGAGCGTGGAGTTGGCGCCGCACGTGGACGTGGCGGCGTACGCCATCGGTTCACTGGCCGTCGAGGAAGCCGAACACTTCGAGTGTCACCTGCGCACCTGCGGGGCGTGCCTGGACGATCTGGCCTGGCTGTCCCAGATGATCTATCTGCTGACCATGGGAACTCCCGAGGGGGTGTCGTGACCCGCCGTCTGTTCGCTCTCGCCGGGCTCGGCATCATGTTCGCTCTGCTGATCGGTGGGACGCCGGCGCAGGCTGCTCCCGGGGACGATCCCGCTCCGGCGCCGTTCCTGCTGCCGAACGACACCAGCGGCCCGCTGATGGACTCCGACAAGGTCTTCCTGGAGAAGGTTCGCCAGGCCGGCCTGTGGGAGATCCCGGCGGGGCAGCTCGCCGCGCAGAAGGGCACCAACCCGCGCACCAAGGAGGTCGGCCGCCTGATCGCCGCCGACCACGCCACGCTGGACGACGATGTCCGCAGGGTCGCGGCGAAGCTGGGTGTTCCGCTGCCCAACGAGATGACCGCTCAGCAGCAGCTCTGGGTCGACGAGCTGACCCGCAAGACGGGTCCGGCGTTCGACGACGCGTTCGCGCAGAACCTGCGGTACGCGCACGGCGCCGTCTACTCGGCCATCGCGCAGACCCGGGCCAGCACCCGCAACGCGCTGATGCGGGCGTTCGCGAAGCAGTGCGAGATCTTCGTGCACCGGCACATGTCTCTTCTCGAGAGCACCGGCGACGTGCGTTACGACGCGCTTCCGCCGCCGGTGGTGGCCATCGGAAACCTCCGTGCCGCCGAGAAGAAGCAACCCTTGTTCCTGGCCGCGCTGCTCGCTGTCGCGGGCGCGATCGGCGTCGCGAGTGTCACCCGGGCACTCCGCGCCGTCTGACCGGAGGACTGGCTCAACCATGGTTATTGATCCGATTCACACCATCGCGGCCGCTGTCGGTTTCGCGTCGATGTTTTTCCTGTGGCTGGCGATCATCCTCGGTCTCTCGCTGGCCCGCGGCTGGACCATGACCTCCATGAAGCACAGCAGCCTGCTGGCGCTGCACGGGAGCATGGCGCTCATCGGGCTGACGCTGGGCATCGTGCACGGCTTCGCGCAGCTCGCCCCGGCGGACAAGACGGTGCACCTGATCGACGTCGTCGTGCCGTTCACCAACGCGGTCGACCCGTTCGGCATCGGTGTCGGCGTGATCGCACTGGAGATCATGACGGCGCTGGCGATCTCCATGACGATGCAGAAGCTCATGGGGTTCCACCGCTGGCGGGCGCTGCACTCGCTGGCGTACGCGGCCTACACGCTGGCGACCGGCCACATCCTGATCTCCGGTTCGGAGACCGGCGGCCCGGTCATCACGGTGATCGTGCTCATCCCGTGGCTGATCATGGTCGGCCTCTGGATGACGGGCACGGCCAGCAAGGAGGACAAGGAGGGGATGGCCGACAAGTTCACCACCCGCCTGCGCGGCAAGCTGACCACCGTCCAGGTGGACCCGATCGTCTGCGCCCGCTTCGGGTTCTGTGAACAGGAGGCTCCCGAGGTCTTCCAGCTGCGCGGCGACGGGCAGCTGGCGTACCAGACCGTCGTGGCCGACAACCAGGTCGACGCCGCCGTGGCGGCCGTGCGGGCCTGCCCGGCCCGCGCCATCTCCATCGAGATGGGCACGTCCGCCAGCGTCGGCATGTCCGGCCTGCGGGCGGCCATGCAGGAGCAGGCGGCCGCCCCGGCGCCGCAGACCAACGGCAACTACCCGACCAACGAGTTCAGTCGCATTCGCACCAACGGGAGGCGCTAACTGATGGCCCGCAACCTCTTTCGCGAGTACCGGGACTTCGGCGTGCGTGACCGGATCCTCATCGTCGGCAGCGGCGCCTCCGGTATGGCGGCGGCCCGCGAACTGCGCCGCAACGGCTTCTACGGCGAACTCGTCGTCATGGGCGACGAGCCCGAGGGCCACTACGACCGGCCGGCGCTGTCGAAGGGGATCCTGACCGGGCACAAGCGGCCCAGCGACGTCATCTCCGCGCTCGACGAGGACCTGGACATCATCTGGCGGATCGGCCGCCGGGCGGTCTCCTGCGACCTCAAGCAGCGCTTCGTCGAGGCGCACACCGGCGAGCGGGTCTACTTCGACGGGCTGATCATCGCCAGCGGCTGCCGGGCGATGCTGCCCGCGGACTGGCCGGACGAGGAGGGCCTGCACTGCCTCTCCAGCCTGCCGGCCGCGTGGGCGCTGCGTAAGGCGTTGCGCGGCGCCCGCAAGGTGGCGGTCGTCGGCGGCGGTGTGACGGGCTGCGAGGTGGCCTGCGCGGTCAAGGACCTGGCCCGCAAGTCGGTCATCATCGAGCCGCGGCCGTTCGTCATGGGGCGTGCGGTCGGCAGCGTCGTCGGGCACATGGTGGCGGCGTCGCACCAGCGCAACGGCATCCAGCTGGCGACCGGCGGCCGCGTTCTCGGCCTGGAGAAGTACCGGGACAAGTGGCACCTGACGCTCAAGGACAACTCGATCGTCACGGCCGACCTGGTGGTCGGTTCGATGGGTGAACGGCCGGACCTCGACTGGCTGGCGGACACCGGCATCGACATCAGCGACGGTGTGCTCTGCGACGAGGCGCTGCGCGTCCTCGACCAGAACGGCAACGTCGTCGAGGGCGTCGTCGCCTGCGGTTCGCTGGCCCGCTGGCCCAACGCCCGCCAGCCCGGCAAGCCGATGCGGTTCGGCCAGTGGATCGCCGCGGTGGAGCAGGGCATGCACGCCGCGCGGACGCTGCTCGCCAACGGCCGCCCGGCCGAGGCCTGCTCGATCCTGCCCCGCTACTGGACGCACCAGTTGGGGCTGCGCATCGAGGTGGTCGGCGAGCTGGACAACAACGCGGAGGTGCAGATCAACGAGCTGCGTCCGGGCCGCAAGGACCCGGCCATGTCGGGCGTGCTCGCCGAGTACACGCGCAACGGTCGGCTGATCGGGGCGGTGGCGGTCAACGCGCCGCGGCCGTTCACGGCCATCGCGCGCATGATGCTGATGGACAAGCCCGCTGTCCTTCCGGCCCCGGTGCCTGCCGCGGTGCCGCGGGAGCGGCTCCGACGCGACAACTATCTTGCCGCTGTCGGTTAGCCGGCGTCCCCTCCCGCAGCACAGGTAAAAGCCCCGCCCCTCTTACGGATTCGGCCGGTCACTCCGGATCCGCTGAGGGGCGGGGCACTTCCTTTTCTTACGGACTTCTATTTACGCGGGCCGTCGGGGGCGCGACCGTTGCCTCCCGGGCCGGACCGCTCCGCTTCGCTGCGCTGCCACGTCCGCGTGCGGGCGCGGT
>NZ_BOPF01000022.1 GCF_016863615.1 Virgisporangium aliadipatigenens
GGCGGGCGCAGGCGCCACGGCGGGCGCGGGCACGATCGGCGGCGCCGCCACAACAGCCGGCGCAGGAGCCGCAGGCGTGGGCACAACAGGCGCGAGCGCCACAGGCGGTGCCAGCGCTACAGGCGGTGCGGGCACAACAGGCGGTGCCAGCGCTACAGGCGGTGCGGGCACAACAGGCAGTGCCGGCGCTACAGGCGGTGCGGGCACAACAGGCAGTGCGGGCGCCGCAGGCGGCATGGCCACAACAAGCGGTGCCGGCACAACAGGCGGCGCCGGCGCTACAGGCGGTGCCAGCACGACAGGCAGTGCGGGCGCCGCAGGCGGCATGGGCACGACAGGCGGTGCCGGCGCTACAGGTGGCGTGGGAGCGTCAGGCGCCACCGGGACCGCAGGCGCCGCAGGAGCCGGTGCCGGGGCAGCCGGGACTGGCGTGCCGGGTGCCGCCTCGGTTGCGGGAGTCTCGGACAGGGCGGGCGCATCAGGCATCGCCGCGGGTGCGCCGGGCAGCCCGGGCGTGCCGGGTGGCCAAGCCATGCCGGGCACCGGCGCGGCCGCGGGCACCCCGGGTAGCGCGGGCGCGCCGGGCGCCGCCGGAACCGCGGGTGCTGCAGGAACAGCCGGTGCCCCAGGAACAGCGGGTGCCGCGGGAACAGCGGGTGCCGTCCCCGGCACGGCGGTAGCGGGCACCACGGGCGCGGGCGCACCGGGCGCGGGTCCGGCCGGGGCCGTCGGGGCGTCGGGGACAGCCGCCGGACCGACGAACGGTTCGGCCGTCGGCGGGCCGGGCACGGCGGTACCGGGCGCCACAGGTCCGGGTGCCGCGGGTTCGGGAGCCTCGGTGCCGATCGGGGCGGCGGGGCTGCCGGCGGGCGTTCCGATCGGTGATCAGGCGACTGTCAACGCCGTCGCCGCACAGGCGGTCGCCGACGCCGCGCGTGCCGCCGGCATCGATCCGGCCCAGGCCGCCGCGCACGCCCAGGCCGCGCAGGCTCAGGCCGCCGCGCAGGCTCAGGGCGCCGCGATGGCTCAGGCGGGACAGGTTCAGGCCGGGCAGGGGCAGCAGAACGTGCAAGGCCAGAACGCGCAGGCTCAGGGCGCCCAGCAGCAAGCGGCCGGGTTCGTGGGGGCTGCGGGGTCGGCGCTGGCCGCTGCGGCGCAGGCCGGCGGAAGCGGGGCCGGTGCCGGTAACAGCGGGCAGCACGGCCGGCACGCGGGAAGCGGGATCGGATCCACGTCGAACGGTGTCGAACCGGCCGACAGCGCGGGCGGTGCCGGTTCCACCGAATCGGCATGGGCCTCGACGCTGGCGACGGCGCGCACGGACGCCACGGCCCCCGTGGCCGCGCCACAGCCCACGGCGGGCGGCACCGGCGGGCCACCACCTCTGCCACCGGCGGCGCAGATCGCCATGCGGTTGGCGATCCTCCGAACGGCGCCGGACGGCACACATCAGATGACGATCCACCTCAACCCGGACGAGTTGGGGCCGATCAGCGTTGTAGCGCAGGTGCGCGGCGACGAACTCGCGGTGCACCTGACCGGTGCCTCTGACGCCGGGACGGAAGCGCTGCGGGCGGCCCTGCCCGAGCTCGAACGCGAGCTGCGGGACGGCGGATTCAGCCAACTGGCCCTGAACGTGGGCCAGGACGGCGCGCAGCAGCAGGACCGTTCCGGACGCCCGGCCTGGTCCCTCGACAACGGGGGAACGGGCAACGGGAACCCCCGCGAAGGCACCGGTGGACGGTCCGACGGGGCCGGTGACGGGCAGCGGCCCGACCGGCACCAGAACCGTGGACCGTCGACCGCGGGTCGAGGCAGCCGGTCCGACACCGCACTCGACCTGCAGCTGTAAGACGGGAGGGAGACACATCATGACCACGCCGATCTCCGGCTCGACGGCGCCGTCCACGGACGGATCGAGGTTCGACCGGATGGCGACCGCCGATCCGACGAGCGCGCCGGGTGCCGTCAGGTCCGACGCGCCCGTCGCCGGCAACCTGGGCGTCACGAGCGACACGACGAAGAGCAGCCAGCCCCGGTCGAAGACCGAGATGGACAAGGACCTGTTCCTGAAGCTCCTCGTCGCACAGCTGAAGTACCAGGACCCGACGAAGCCGGCGGACTCGACGCAGTTCCTGGCGCAGACGGCGCAGTTCACGATGGTGGAGAAGGTCGAAGAGTCGAACAAGGCCCAGCAGCAGCTGCTGACGGCCCAGCTCATGACCACCGCCGCCGGTCTGGTGGGTCGCACGGTCAGCTTTGTCGACGGCAACGGCGGCCAAGGATCGGGTGTCGTCACCGCGGCAACCATTTCGGGCAGCAGCCCGACCGTGAGGGTCGGGAACACGGACGTGCCGCTGTCTTCGGTCACGGAAGTCCGAGCGGCAACCCCGTAGAGAGGCAGAAATAGATGCTCCGCTCCCTTTTCACCGGCATCAGTGGTCTGCGGACACACCAGCAGATGATGGATGTGACGGGCAACAACATCGCGAACGTCAACACGACCGGCTTCAAGTCGTCGACCGCTGTCTTCCAGGACACGCTCAGCCAGATGGTGACCGGTTCGTCGGCGCCGCAGGCGGGGCTCGGCGGCACCAACCCGGCCCAGGTCGGCCTCGGTGTGCAGCTCGGCGGCATCACCACGAACTTCCTGCAGGGTTCGGCCCAGGTCACCGGCAAGAACACCGACCTGATGATCAGCGGCGACGGCTTCTTCGTGGTCGACAACAAGGGTGTGCAGATGTACACCCGGGCCGGCGCGTTCTCGTTCGACGCGGACGGGCGGCTGGTCAACCCGTCCGGCATGGTGGCGCAGGGCTGGGCGGCGGTGAACGGCGTCGTCGACACGCGTACCATCCCGGACGACGTGCAGCTGCCGATCAGCACGCTCTTCCCGCCGGCGGAGACGAACAGCGCCTCGTTCACCGGTAACCTGCCGTCGGACGCGGTGCCGACGCCGGCCAACCCGAGCGCGCTCACCGGCACCGTGCAGACCACGCGGTCGATCAAGGCGTACACGCCGGACGGCACCGAACTGACGCTGGCCGTCACCTTCACCCGCGACTTCGCGCGCGCGTCGGTCACCGCGCCGTGGCTGCCCGTGGCGCCGGACGGCTGGGACGTCTCGATCACCGACGGGTTCAACACGACGGCGGCGACGACGCTGATGACGTTCAACCCGAACGGCACGCTCATCGGGCCGAGCATCATCAACCTCACCGGCCGCGACAGCAACGGTCCGGCCGCCGGTGGTGCCGCCTGGTCGGACATCGCCGTGGACCTGAGCCAGATCACGTCGTTCGCGGGTCAGAACACGGTGGCGCCGGAGGGCCAGAACGGTTCGGCGATGGGTTCGCTGTCGGCGTTCTCGATCTCGAAGGACGGCCAGGTCATCGGCGTCTTCTCGAACGGTCTGAAGCAGCCGCTGGCGCAGCTGACGATGGCGAGCTTCAACAACCCGGCCGGTCTGGAGAAGGTCGGCGAGTCGGTGTACCGCAACACGAACAACTCCGGTGAGCCGCAGCTCGGCACCGCCGGTACGGGCGGTCGCGGCTTCCTGCAGAGCCAGACGCTGGAGATGTCCAACGTGGACCTCGGCCAGGAGTTCACCAACATGATCGTCGCGCAGCGCGGCTTCCAGGCGAACTCGAAGGTGATCAGCACCAGCGACGAGCTTCTCCAAGAACTGGTCAACATGAAGCGCTAGGTCCAGTCCTGACCCGGTCACCCGGTCCCGTGCGGGGCCGGGTGGCCCGACCTCGAAGGGCCTCCCGTGATCCTTCTGACCCGTTTGGGCGGCCCGGTGTTCGCCCTGAACCCGGACCTCATCGAGCGGGCCGACTGCACCCCGGACACCGTGATCACGATGGTCGACGGCAAGAAGCACGTCGTCGCGGAGTCGCTGCCCGAGGTGATCGCGCTGATCCGCCAGTTCCGCGCGTCGGTCATCGCCGATGCGCAGCACCTGGCGAACGAGCGGCCGTCCACCAGGCCGTCCTCCCGACCGGAGCCGCCCTCCCCCGTGCCCGACAAGCCCCCCGCCTCAGACAACGACGCGGAGCCGACGAACGTCGTACCGCTGCACCGCAGGGAGCGTTGATGGACCCGGCTTCTCTCATCGGCGTCGCGCTGGCGTTCGGCTCGGTGTTCCTGCTCATCATTCTCGAGGGCGGCAGCATCGGATCGATCTTCCTGATTCCGCCGCTGATCCTGATCTTCGGTGGCACCATCGGCGTGACGATGGCCGGCGGCTACATGAAGGACGCCGTCAACATCGGCAAGATCATGGTGCGCGCGTTCACGACGAAGGTGACGCCGCCGGACGCGCTGGTGGAGCAGATCGTGAAGCTGGCCGAACGGGCCCGCCGGGAGGGGCTGCTGGCGCTCGAGGACGCGATGAAGGACGTCGAGGACCCGTTCCTCAAGAAGGGGCTGCAGCTGGCGATCGACGGGACCGACCCGGAGGAGCTGGCGGACATCCTGGAGGCGGAGGTCAAGGCGAAGAAGAACGCGGACAAGTTCGCGGCCAAGACGTTCGCGGACATGGGGGCGTTCTCGCCGACGATCGGCATCGTGGGAACGACGCTGGGCCTGATCAACGCCCTGGAGAACCTGGCGCAGCCGGAGAAGCTGGGTCACCTGATCGCGTCGGCGTTCGTGGCGACGCTCTGGGGCCTGCTCAGCGCCAACATGATCTTCCTGCCGATCTCGAACAAGATGAAGCGCGTCTCCGAGATCGAGTCCGGCCTGATGGAGATGGTGGTCGCCGGGATCATCAACATCCAGGCCGGCGCGAACCCCCGCCTCGTCGCGCAGAAGCTGCGTAGCCTGCTGCCGCCCGGCTCGGAACCGGCGGAAGAGAAGAAGGCGGCCTGATGTCCGGCGGCCACGGGGGCGGCGGCGGGCGCCGAAGAAAGCACCACGAGGAACACGAGGAACACGAGAACCACGAACGCTGGCTGGTCAGCTACGCGGACATGATGACGCTGCTGATGGTGCTGTTCATCGTGCTGTTCGCGATGAGCCAGGTGGACAAGGCGAAGTTCAACCAGCTGCGACAGAGCCTCTCGGCCGGCTTCGGCGGGGAGAGCGTGGCGTTCCAGGGGCGCGGCGAGCAGGTGCAGGAGGCGCAGGACTCCGCTCCGAACCCCATGGAGGAGGTCCCGAAGAAGCAGACCGTGCAGGACAAGGAGCTGCAGGAGGCCGTCCAGAACGCCGACCGGGCCAGGCAGTCGCAGATGGCGCAGCACGCCGAGAAGGAGGTGGAGAACCTTGAGGAGATCAAGAAAGCGATCCTCGCGGCGCTGGAGGCGCAGGGCCTGGCCGACGCGGTGCGGTTCACCATCGACGAACGGGGGCTCGTGGTGACCATCGTGACGAGCGGCGTGGTCTTCGAGGGCGACCGGGCGGTGCTGCTGGCGGCCGGCCGCCAGATCCTGGACGGCGTGGGCCCGTCGATCGGCGCGATCCCGAACCGGATCCAGGTGGACGGCCACACCAACCAGCTCCCGATCGGCACGTCGAACTATCCGAGCGGCTGGGAGCTGTCGTCGGCGCGCGCCTCCAGCGTGGTCCGCTACCTGCACGAGCGGTTCGGGATCACCAACGAGCGGTTGAGCGCGACCGGCTTCGCCGACACCCGGCCGCTGTTGCCGGCCTCCGATCCGCGGGCGGTCACCCTCAACCGGCGCGTCGAGGTGGTCGTCCTGTCGACGTTGCCGGCCGAGGAACGGGCGCTGCTGCCCGCCGCGGCCGGCGAGAACTGAGGGAAGAGCGTCATGGCCAAGGACAAGCCCGCTGAGGGCGATGCGCCCAAGAAGGGCAAGGGAAAGCTGATCATCATCATCGTGGTGGTGGTCCTGCTGCTCGGCGGCGGTGGCGCCGGCGGCTACTTCTACTTCGCCGGCGGCGAGGAGGAGGCACCGGCGCCGGAGC
Source organism: Virgisporangium aliadipatigenens (assembly GCF_016863615.1). GTDB lineage: Bacteria > Actinomycetota > Actinomycetes > Mycobacteriales > Micromonosporaceae > Virgisporangium > Virgisporangium aliadipatigenens. The sequence continues at coordinate 5,935 of NZ_BOPF01000022.1, forward strand.
CCGGCATCGTGGTGGCGCTGGAACCGATCACGATCAACCTCGCCGACGGGCACTTCCTGAAGGTCAGCATCGCGCTCCAGGCGACCGCGGAGGCGCACGAGGAGCCGGACGGCAGTAAGGCGCTGGACCTGATGATCAGCCAGTTCAGCAACAAGTCCGTGGCTGAGCTGTCGTCCAACGAGGCGCGTGAGGAAGCAAAGAAGAAGCTGAAGGAGGCGGTTGCTGAGGCTTATGAAGGTGAGGTGATGGATCTGTACTTCACGGAGTTCGTGATGCAATAGCCTCTTATATGGTTATTTTCATGTGAACGCGTGCGGAGCCGATGGGGCGGGTGTGGACGAACGAACCGCCGGGTGCGGTGAGGCGGTGAGATGAGTCAACCGTCCTCCCCGAAAGCAGGCCCCACCCGGGGCCGGATGAGCAGGCGCAAGAGCGCCGGACCCGTTCCGTACGACTTCCGTCGGCCCACAAAGCTGTCCCGGGAACACGTACGGACCCTGCAGATCGCCTACGAGACCTTTGCCCGCCAGTACGCGACCGTGCTCACCAGCACGCTGCGCGTCGTGTCCCAGGTGACCCTGATCTCCATCGAGCAGCTGACCTACGACGAGTACATCACCGCCCTGGAGAACCCCACCGTCATGGCGATGGTGGAGATGGAGCCGCTGTCCGGAATCAACATCTTCGAATTCTCCCTGAGCACGGCCCTCGTCTGCGTGGACCACATGCTCGGCGGGCCCGGCGGCAAGCAGCCCCAGCGGCCGCTGACCGACATCGAGACGCCGCTGATCCAGGGGCTGCTCACGCGGGTGCTGGCCGAACTGCGCTACGCGTACGAGCCGATCACCGAGATCCGGCCCAAGCTCGGCAGCATCGAGTACAACCCGCAGTTCGTGCAGGCCGCCGGCTCGTCGGACGCGATGATCGTGGCCTCGTTCGAGATGCGGGTCGGCACGGAGGAGTGTGTGGCGACGATCTGCATGCCGTTCGGGCCGCTGTTCTCGAAGCTCCAGGGCGACGGGCTCGGCTCGACGCTGACCGACGCGCAACGCCAGGCGAAGGAGGCGGCGCTGCGCAACATGACGGCCGGCCTCAGCAACACGCCGATCGACATCTCGGTGCGCTTCGACCCGGTCACGCTGACCGCCTCCGAGCTCGTGATGTTGCGCCCCGGCGACGTGGTTCCGCTGGGCCATCCGGTGACCGCGCCGCTCGCCGTCACCTCGGCGGGCATCACCTTCGCCCACGCGGTGCCCGGTAGTTCCGGCCGCCGCCTGGCCTGCCTGGTGGTTCCCACCCCCAAGGAGGACGACCGATGACGAGCACGCTCACCGACGCGCGGGCGAGCGCGGCCGCGGAGGCCGCAGTCGGGCTGCTGCCCGCGCCCACGCCGCTGACGGTGGGCACCCCGACCAACGAGCCGGTGACGTTGCACGGGCAGGCGGTCAGTGCCCGCTTCGCGGGTTCGGCGCAGGGGACGGTCGTCGTCGTGGTCGGGCCCGAGCTGGTCGGGGCGCTGGCCATGAGCCCGATGGGCGCGCTGGAGATGAGCCAGGCCGTGCGCCCGGCGTTGGAGGCGGCCGCGCAGACCCTCGGCCCGGTCGTCGTCGACCCCGGCTCCGAGGGCGATCCGGCCGAGGCGATGGAGGCGATCCTCGAGGCGGGCGGCCTTCTCGTGCCGCTGACCGACGAGGGCCAGGTCCGCGCGCTCGTCGCCCTCGCGGTCGACGTTCAGATCGGTGGAACGCCCGAAGCAGAGCCGGCCGACGCGACAGCCACCGATCCGGACGCCCCCGCCGGGGCGGCCGCGCCGGACGCGGGCGGCGGCGTGGGCACCCCGGTGCCGGCCGGGTTCGCCCCGCTGACCCCGGGCCCGCGCGGCGGCGCCACGCAGATGCGCGGCGGGTTGGACCTCCTGCACGACGTCGAGATGGAGGTGACCGCCGAACTGGGCCGCACCCGGATGAGCGTGCGGGAGCTGCTGTCGCTGGCGCCGGGCGTGGTGATCGAGCTCGACCGGCTCGCCGGCGGCCCCGCCGACCTCCTGGTGAACGGCCGCCTGGTGGCCCGCGGCGAGGTCGTCGTCATCGACGAGAACTTCGGTATCCGCATCACCGAGATCGTCGGCACAGCGTGACGGGGAGGCTGAGATGATCGGGCTCACGCTGAACGTGCTGTTCTCGCTGGCCCTGGTGCTGGGGATGATGTGGCTGCTGGCCCGCCTCGTCCGGCGCCCGCTGACCCGCGGCGGCGGCGCGCTTACCGTGCTGGCCCGCCAGCAGCTGACCCGTGGCGCGGCCGTCGCCGTCGTGCGCGTCGGCGAACGGGCCCTGGTCGTCGGCGTCACCGAGCACCAGGTGACGCTGCTCGGCGAGACCGATCCGGAGGCGGTGGGCGTTCCCGCGCAGGGACCGGAACTGCGGGAGAAGATCTCGCTCGCCGACCTCGCCGGCGCGGCTCCGGCGGCCGGGCGCACCCCGGCGGGCCGCCTGGCGGGTTCGGCGCTCTCCCCCGCGACGTGGCGACAGGCGGTGGCGGCGCTCCGGCGCGGTCGGATGCCATGAGCACGGTCATCGCGCGCGTGCTGCTCGCCCTCGGGATCGCCCTGGGGTGCGCGGTCGCGACCCAGGCGCCGGCCGCGGCCGCGGCGGTGGTGCGGGCACCGACCCCGCCCGCTCCGCCGGCCCCGCCGGGCTCCCCCGCCCCCGACGGCACCGTCACGATCAACATCGGCGGCTCGAACAACGGCAAGCCCAGCCAGTCCGTCGTCATCCTCATCGCGCTGACCGTCCTGTCGGTCGCGCCGGCGCTGCTGCTGCTGTGCACGGCGTTCACGAAGGTGTTCGTGGTGCTGTCGATCACCCGCAACGCGCTGGGCCTGGCGAACGTGCCGCCGAATCAGGTCATTGCCGGACTCGCGCTTTTCATCAGCTTGTTCATCATGTCGCCGATTCTGTCCGCTGTGAACGACCAGGGCGTCCAGCCCTACCTCAAGGGCGAGAAGTCCCAGCAGGTGGCGTTCGACGACGGGGTGAAGCCGCTGCGCGAGTTCATGCTGGAGCAGACGCGCGAGGAAGAGCTGGCGCTGCTGACGAAGGTGGCCGACCGGCCGCTGCCGCGCACGCGCGACGACGTGCCGCTCGCCACGCTGATACCGGCGTTCGTCCTGTCGGAGCTGCGGGCGGCGTTCGTGATCGGGTTCGTGATCTACATCCCGTTCCTGATCATCGACATGGTCGTCTCGGCGGCGCTCATGTCGCTCGGCATGATGATGCTCCCGCCGGTCACCGTGTCGCTGCCGTTCAAGCTGCTGCTCTTCGTGCTCGTCAACGGATGGGGGTTGATCATCACGGCCCTGGTCGCCAGCTACCGCACCTAGCTCGGGAGTCTTCCGATGACAGACAACCAGGTCGTGCAGATCGGCCTGCAGGCGTTCGAGATCTCGATGAAGATCGCGGCGCCGGTCCTGCTGACCGCGCTCATCCTCGGGTTCATCGTGTCGCTGTTCCAGTCGGTGACGCAGATCCAGGAGGCCACGCTGTCGTTCGTGCCGAAGGCCGTGGGCTGCGGGGTCGCGCTGCTGCTCACCGGCAACTGGATGCTGCACGAGATGACCACGTACACCACCCGGCTGTTCCAGTCGATCCCGACGCTGCTCGGGAGTTGAGCCGTTGCAGGTCCAGCTGTCGCTGTCGTTCCTCACCGCGCTGCTGCTGACCTCGGTGCGGGTGGTGGCGTGGCTGATCGTGGTGCCGCCGTTCAACTCGCGGTCGGTGCCGATGCGGGTCAAGGCGCTGCTGAGCGTCGCGATGGCGCTGCCGATCACCCCGAACGTGCTCGACCAGGTGCCGGCCACCAGCGGCGGCGGGCTCATCTCGGCCACCGCGCAGCAGGTCGTCGTCGGCACCGGGCTCGGCTTCGTCACGGCGCTGTTCTTCTCGGCGGTCCAGTCGGCCGGCGCGATCATCGACATCTTCGGCGGCTTCTCGATGGCCTCGATGTACGACCCGCTCTCCGGCGCCCAGAACGCCGTCTTCGGCCGGTTCTACAACGTCGTCGCGACGGCGCTGCTCTTCGCCACCGACGGGTACGCGATGATCCTGCGCGGCTTCGCGAACTCCTTCAAGGGCCTGCCGCTCACCGACACGATCTCGCTGGACCGGCTGGCGAAGCTGCTGACCGAGGGCGCCGACCAGATGCTCGTGGCGGCCGTGCAGATCGCCGGGCCGCTGGTGGCCGTCCTGTTCATCACCGACGTGGGGCTCGGCCTGCTGACCCGGGTCGCACCACAGCTGAACGTCTTCAACATCGCGTTCCCCCTGAAGATCGCCATCACGATCGGCCTGGCGGGGACCGCGATCACGCTGCTGCCGCGGGCCTTCGATTTCCTGGTCGACCGCGCGGTGCGGGTGGTCCTGCAGGTCATCGGCGCAGGTTAGGGGAGGTGATCCGTGGCCGGGGAGAAGACCGAGAAGCCCACCCCGCAACGCAAGAAGAAGGCGATCCAGGAAGGACAGATCCCGAAGACCCCGGACCTCGGCGCGTGGTCCGGCATGCTCGCCGCGAGCTTCCTCGTGCCGATGGCGTTGCGCTCCACCATGGAACGCGGCGCCGAGTTGCTGCGCACCGCGACGAGGTTCACCGAGGATCCGGATCCGGCCGAGGCGCTGGAACTGCTGCGCACGGCGATGCTGGGCGCGGCGGCGGCGGTCGCGCCGCTGGCACTGGGCATGCTCGTGATCGGCGTCGCGGCCAGCGGGGCGCAGGGCGGCATCCACTTCTCCAGCAAGCTGCTGATGCCGAAGTTCTCCCGGCTGAACCCGCTGCCCGGCATCAAGCGCGCCTTCGGCGGCCAGGCCCTCTGGGAGAGCTTCAAGATCACGGTGAAGACGGCGGTCGTCGGCTGGGTGCTCTACGCCGTCGCCAAGGACCTCGTGCCGACGCTGATGGCGGCCGGCACCATGCCGCTGACCTCGATCATGCCGCTGGTCGCCGACAAGTCCGTCGAACTGATGCGGTACGCCGCCGGGGCCGGCCTCGCGATGGCCGCCGCGGACTACGCGATGGCCCGCCGCCGGATCAACAAGCAGATCTACATGACCAAGGAAGAGGTGAAGCAGGAGCACAAGCAGAGCGAGGGCGACCCGCACGTCAAGAACGCCATCCGGTCCCGGATGATGGCGATGAGCCGCAACCGCATGATGGCCGAGGTCCCGCAGGCCGACGTCATCGTGGTCAACCCGACCCACGTCTCCGTCGCCCTGCGGTACGAACCCACGAAGGGCGCGCCCCGCGTGGTAGCCAAGGGCGTCAACCTGATCGCGTTGAGGATCCGGGAGACGGCGGCCGAGCACCGCGTGCCGATGGTCGAGGACGTGCAGCTGGCGCGCACCCTTTACAAGGCCGTCGAGATCGGCCAGGAGATCCCGCCCGAACTGTACGTGGCGGTCGCGCGGGTGCTGGCGTTCATCATGTCGCTGCGATCGCGCGGCTCCGCGGCCGGCCTGCACCGCACGCCTTCCTCCGTTTGACGGTTGGACGTGTGGTCTTCACCGCCTCGGGGCATAGTGCCGGCATGACGGAGACCGTGATCAACCCGCTCGACGGGTACACCGTCGATGTCGACGATGACGACGACCCGGTGCTGCTGAAGCCCGACGGCACGCCGGTCGACACCTGGCGCGAGCGCTACCCGTACGACGAGCGCATGTCCCGCGAGGAGTACGACCGGCACAAGCGGCTGCTGCAGATCGAGCTGCTCAAGCTCCAGAACTGGGTCAAGAAGACCGGCGAACGGCTGGTGATCCTCTTCGAGGGGCGCGACGCGGCCGGCAAGGGCGGCACCATCAAGCGCTTCATCGAGCACCTCAACCCGCGCGGCTCCCGCGTCGTGGCCCTGGAGAAGCCGAGCGAACGCGAACAGGGCCAGTGGTACTTCCAGCGCTACATCGAACACCTGCCCGCGGCCGGTGAGATCGTGCTGTTCGACCGTTCCTGGTACAACCGCGCCGGCGTCGAACGGGTCATGGGCTTCTGCGACCGCAAGGAGTACCTGGAGTTCATGCGCACCGCCCCCGAACTCGAACGGATGCTCGCGCGTGCGCCGATCCGGCTGGTGAAGTTCTGGTTCTCGGTGTCGCGCTCGGAGCAGCGCACCCGCTTCGCCATCCGGCAGGTCGACCCGGTGCGCCAGTGGAAGCTCTCGCCGACCGACCTGGCCTCCCTCGAACGCTGGGACGAGTACACCGAGGCCAAGGAGGCGATGTTCTTCTACACGGACACGGCCGACGCACCGTGGACGATCGTGAAGAGCAACGACAAGAAGCGGGCCCGGGTCGAGGCGATGCGCTTCGTGCTCAACAAGTTCGACTACGAGAACAAGGACCCCGAGGTGGTCGGCACCCCGGATCCGAAGATCGTGGGGGCGACCAACCTCGGGCTCGACGCCGACGAACCGGCACCCCGGGTCTTCCCGTCCCTCTAGCTCCCGAGGTCGTCGAGGGCGTCGGTGAAGTAGGTGACCACGCTCTTGACGACGGTCGGGTCCCGCAGGATCCGGCTGTGCCCCAGCCCCGTGGTGAGCCTCAGTTCGGCGCCGGGCCAGGCCCGCGCGATCGCCTCCCCGTGGGCCGCCGGGTTGCGCCGGTCCTTCTCGTCGTGCACGACCAGGACGGGCGGGAGGCCGTCCCGGTCCGCCGCGTACCCCGCGATGTCCCAGTCGTCGTGGGGGCGGCCGGACCAGACCTCCAACTGCCGGTGGAACTGCGCCTCGACGCGGTCGCCGTAGCCGAACGCCGTGCGGAACTGGCCGGTGTAGTACTGCAGCCGGCCCATCGGCGCGATGAGCGCGAGGCGGCTCGCGGGCGTGCCGTCCAGCACCGACACGGCGGCGGCCGTGGCACCGGCGGAGTGGCCGATGATCCCGAAGGCCGGGCCGTTCGCCGCCACCACGGCCGCCACGGTGTCGCTGAACTCGGTCAGGACGGTCCGCCGGCCGCCGAACCTGCCGGCACCGGCCGCGCCGTGCCCCGGCACGTCGATCGCCACCGCCCGGAGGCCGGCCGCGACGAGCGGAGCGACGAAGGCGTCCAGGTCGCCGCGCCGGCCGCCCCAGCCGTGCAGGAGGTAGACCGTCGGGCCGTCGCCCCACTCCTCCACCGCGGCCTGGCCGGCCTTCACCGCGACGGTGGAACGGCGGCCGGGCGGCAGCGGCTCACCCGGGGGCAGGTAGGCGCGCGGGGGCGTGCACCACAGTCGCCGGACGAGCGTCCCACCCGCGTTCGGCGCGACGCGCTCCAGCAACCGGAAGACGGGGCGGCCCACCCCCAGAACCAGCGCCTGCGCGAGATTGCGGCTCGTGGCAGCCATACCTTTTCCTCTCGAACCGGGTCGGGCCCGGCCGCCGGGACGCTACTTGACGCCGAGGTGCCGATTCCATCGACTGCACGAGATCCCGTGTTTCGCGTAGTCGACGGGGTCAGTCGGCGGTGAGCCGGTGATGGCGCTGGGCGGCCATCCGCACCGGGGCGTTCGCCTCGCCGAAGCGGTCGTAGCCGCCCCTGCGCTCGACGATCTCGAAGAAGACCCGCCCGCCGAGGACCGGCGTGTACAGGTGCAGCAGTTCGCCGCCGGCCGGGTCGCGGTCGTAGAGGATGCCGTACCGGCGCAGGGTCGCGACGAGGTCGTCGGGGAGCCCGAAGCGGGCGGCCAGGTCGGCGTAGTAGTTCGCCGGCACCGGCAGGACCGGGGCGCCGATCGCCGCGGCGGTCGCGACGATGTCGTCGGTGCCGAACGCGACGTGCTGCGGGTCGACGACGGCCGGCGCCCACGTGCCGCGGCGCAGCAGCGCGACGGTGAGGGCCAGCCGCACCCCGCGGGCCGAGTCGGCGACGGCGCGCGAACGCATCATGCCGAACGGCGCCGCGTACTCCTCGGCCGCGACGTCCGCCAGCCCGAGCACCGTCCGGTAGAACAGGCCGGCCTCGTCGAAGTGGTCGAACGGCTGGGTGAGGCCGAGATGGTCGGTGCCGCGCAGCCCCGCGCCGGGGCCGGGCGCCTCGCCGGTGTCCAGGAAGTCGGCGTTCCAGTCGTCGTCCGGCCCGGTCAGGAAGACGTTCGTGCCGTCCGGGGCGGTGACGGCGGCCAGCTCGGCCTCCCCCGCGCCGCGCTCGTTGGGGTGCGCCGCCGCGAGCAATGCCGCCGCCCGCCGCAGCGAACTCCCCGGATCGGTGCTGACGACCGCGAAGCCGCTGATCGCCGAGGGGCCCGGGTGGGTGACGGCGCTGTTGAGCACGATCTCGCAGGCGACCTGTCGCCACAGTTCGACCGGCTTGGTGCGGTGCTGGCCGGTGTGCGCGAACCCGAGGCCGCGCAGGGCGGCACGCAACTGCGGACCCGAGCGCCCGTCCACGCTGAACTCGGTGAACGCGTGCCGCCGCAGCCGCGGCGCGGCGGGCAGCCGGCGCAGCGGCAGGTCCTCCCGGCCGGGCACCGGTGGGATGCGATGCTCCAGCGCCACCAGCGAACGCATGCCGTCGACGGCGGTGCGGCGCGGGTCGGACTGGCGGAAGACGTCGTTGAAGACCTCCAGCGACAGGGGGCCGTCGTAGCCCGTCGCGAGGACCGCACGCATCAGCTCGGGGAGGTCGAAGGCGCCCTGGCCGGGGAAGAGCCGGTGGTGCCGGCTCCACTGGAGCACGTCCATGCGCAGGTACGGGGCGTCGGCCAGCTGCAGGAAGAAGATCTTCCCGGGCGTCACGTCCGCGATGCCGGCCGCCGGCACCTCGCGGGAGAGCACGTGGAACGAGTCGATGCACAGGCCGAGCGCGGGATGCCCGGCCCGCCGGACGATCCGCCAGGAGCGGTCCCAGGTGGAGACGTGCCGCCCCCAGGCGAGGGCCTCGTAGGCGATGCGCAGCCCGTGCGCGGCGGCCCGGTCGGCCAGCAGCGCGAGCTGTTCGGCCGCGAGGTCGTCGTCGTCGACCGCCTCCGGTGAGACGTTCGAGCACACCAGCATCGTGTCCACGCCGAGCGCGGCCATCACGGCGAACTTCTGCTCGGCGCGCGCCAGGTTGGCCCGCAGCCGTTCGGGCGGCACCGCCTCGAAGTCGCGGAACGGCTGATAGAGGTCGATGGTCAGGCCCAGCTCGGCCGCGCGGGAACGGATCTCGGCCGGCGACCGGTGCGAGACGACGAGGTCGTTCTCGAACAGCTCGATGCCGTCGAAGCCGGCCGCGGCGGCCGCGCTCAGCTTGTCGTCCAGGGTCCCGGAGACGCAGACGGTGGCGATCGACCGGCGCGGTCCTCTCCTCATCGGGCCTCCCCGTCAGGATCGTTTCAGATAGCCGGTGAGCAGGTCGCCGAGCATGGTGCGGTAGTGCGTCCGGCGGGCCGGATCGAGCAGGTCCCGGTCGAAGAGCGCGCCGAACGTGTGCCGGTTGGCGACCCGGAAGAAGCAGAACGAGCTGATCAGCATGTGCACGTCGAGGGCGTCGACGTCGGTGCGGAACGTCCCGTCGCGCTGGCCCCGTTCGAGGACGCCGCGCAGCAGGTCGACGGCGGAGCTGTTGAGGTCCACGAGGCGGGCCACGTGGGTCATGTGCCTGGCCTGTTGGGCGTTCTCCACGCCGACGAGCTTGATGAACGCCGGGTGCGCGGCGTGGTGGTCGAAGGTCACCTCGGCGAGGCGCCGCAGCGCGGCCACGGGGTCGAGGTGGTCGACGTCGACGGTGCGCTCCGCCGCGCGGATCTGCGCGTAGGCGCGTTCGAGAACGGCCAGGTAGAGCTGCTCCTTGCCGCCGAAGTAGTAGTAGATCATCCGCTTGGTGGTGCGGGTGCGGGCCGCGATCTCGTCGACCCGCGCGCCGCTGTAGCCGCGTTCGGCGAACTCGTCGGTGGCCACGTCGAGGATCTCCGCGCGGGTGCGCTCGGCGTCGCGCCTCCGCTCGGCGACGGGTGCCACGGCCGGCGTCATCGGCTTCTCCTCGGGCGTGCGCGTCATGCGGGCAAGTCTGCCCGGCCTCTTGACAGTGACGGCCGTCACGGTCGATAACTAACGTACCAGTTCGTACATACCTTGCCATCGATGGAGCGGCCATGTCGACCTGCCGGTGCGGATTGATCGGAACGGGCATCGGCGCGTCCCTGTCACCCGCCCTGCACCGGGTCGAGGCCGCCCACCGGGGACTCGCGCTGGACTACACGCTGTTCGACGTCGACCCGCCCGACACCCGCGCGGCGCTCGGTCGACTGCTGGCCGACGCCGAGCGGGACGGCTTCGCCGGCCTCAACATCACCCACCCGTTCAAGCAGCAGGTGATCGAGCTGCTCGACCACCTGTCGCCGCAGGCGCACGCGATCGGCGCGGTCAACACCGTGGTTTTCCGCGACGGTCGCCGGCACGGCCACAACACCGACGCCCACGGCTTCACCGCCGCGTTCCGGGACGGCCTGCCGGACGCGGCGACCGGCCGGGTCGTCCAGCTCGGTGCCGGCGGCGCCGGGGCCGCCTGCGCGTACGCGCAGCTGCGTATGGGCGCCGGCCACCTGACCGTCGTCGACCCGGACGCGGGACGGCGCCGGACGCTCGCCGCGTCACTGGCCCGGCACTTCGACGCCGGGCGCGTCGCCGTCGCCGCCCCGGACGACCTCCCGGCGGTGGTCGCCGAGGCCGACGGCGTGGTCAACGCCAGCCCGGTCGGCATGGCCGCCCACCCCGGTTCGCCGCTGCCCACCGCACTCCTGCGCCGCGGCCTCTGGGTCGTGGACATCGTCTACATGCCGGTCGAGACGGAGCTGCTGCGCGCCGCCCGGGCCGCCGGCGCGCGGGCGGTCGGCGGCGCGGGCATGTGCGTCTACCAGGCCGCCGCGGCCTTTCGGCTCTTCACCGGACACACCCCCGACACCGCGCGGATGCTGCGTCACCTCGACGAGCTGCTCGCCGAACGAGGCAACCACCATGCCGCGTGAACCCCCGCCCCAGGAGCGTTCCATGCGTGCACGAACCACTTCCGACGACACCGCCGTCACCCGCGAACTCCCCGAGCCCCTCCCCTACCGCCGCATGATCGGCCCCGGCGTCGTGGCCGTCGGGATCGGCATGGCCGCCGGCGAGATCATCCTCTGGCCGTACCTGACCGCGATCGGCGGTCTCGGGCTGCTCTGGCTCGCGTTCACCACGCTGGCCGTGCAGTACGTCATCAACCTGGAGATCGAGCGCTACACGCTGGCCACCGGGCAGACCGCCGTGGCCGGGTTCTCCCGGTGGTGGAAGGGCTGGGGCGTGCTGATCTGCCTGGCCGGCGCCTTTCAGTACGTCTGGCCCGGCTGGGCGACGAGCGGATCCACCGTATTCACCTACCTGAGCGGCGGCGGCGACCCGGTCTGGATCACCGTGGCCGTGCTGGCCGCCATCGGTGTCTTCCTGACGTTCTCCCGCGTCACCTACACGGCGGTCGAACGGGTCGAGACGCTCAAGGTCGCCCTGACCCTCTTCTTCCTCCTCGTGGTGGTCGTCTTCGTGATCTCCCTGAGCACATGGGGCGAGGGCGCGGCGGCGACGGTGACCGGGTTCGGCCGGATCCCCGAGGGGATCACCTTCACCATGCTGCTGAGCGCGATCGGCGCGGCCGGCGCCGGTGGCGTGCACAACCTGGTGCTCAGCAACTGGATCCGGGACAAGCGCTACGGCATGGGCGCCCACGTGCCGCGGCTGATCTCCCCCATCACCGGCCGGGAGGAGGCCAGCGGCACCGACCGGTACACGTTCCCGCTGGACGAGGCGTCGCTTCGCCGTTGGCGCGTCTGGTGGCGGCGGGCGAACGTCGAGCACCTGGTCACGTTCGTGGCGGTGTGCTTCGTGACGATCGGCGTGATGACGCTGCTCGCCTACGAGACGCTGTTCGGCCGCGACGATCTCAAGAGCGACCCGTCGTTCCTGCGCATCCAGGGCGACATCTTCGCCGACGAGGTCGGCGGCTGGCTGAAGGTGCTCTTCCTGGCCGTCGCGGCCGTCTCGCTGTGGGCGGCGGCGATGGGCCTGCTCGACATCATCGGCCGGGTCGCCGCCGACTTCCTGCGCCGCAACTACCTCCTCGACTCGACCCGCTGGACCGAACCCCGGCTCTACCTGACGGTCGTCTGGGCGGAGATCGTCCTCGGCTCGATCATCCTGCTGGCCGGCTTCACCCAGCCGCTCGGCCTGCTGGTCGTCTCCACCTGCGCCGCCTCGGTCGTCACCCTGCTCTATTCGATCCTGCTGGTCCGGTTGAACACCCGCGACCTGCCCGCACCGCTGCGCATGCGCGGCTGGCGGCTCTGCGCGATGGTGCTCGCCATCGGCTTCTACGGGTTCTTCGCGATCGCGATGGTGGTCACCCAACTCCAACGGCTGTGACCTAGGCCAGTGCGGGCTCCGGGGCCGGGGTGCCGATCGGCTTGCGGTGGCGCAGCGACAGCGACAGCGCCGCCGCGAACATCGACAGGATCCCGGCCCCGAGCCACGCCAGCCGGTAGTCGCCCATCGTGTCGCGCACCAGCCCCGCCGCCGTCGCCGCGAACGCCGCCCCGAGCTGGTGCGAGGCGAACACCCAACCGAAGACGACCGGGCCCGCGTCGCCGAAGTACTCGCGGCACAGCGCGACGGTCGGCGGCACGGTGGCGATCCAGTCGAGCCCGTAGAAGACGATGAACAGCAGCATGTTCGGGCGCACCGTCGCGGCGAACAGCGCCGGCAACACGAGCAGGGAGAGTCCGCGCAGCGCGTAGTACATGCCGAGCAGGTAACGGCTGTCGATGCGATCGGTGAGCCAGCCCGAGGCGATCGTCCCGACGATGTCGAACAGGCCCACCACGGCCAGCAGGCTGGCGGCGGTCGTCTCGGTCATCCCGTGATCGTGCGCGGCGGGGACGAAGTGCGTGCCGACGAGGCCGTTCGTGGTGGCGCCGCAGATCGCGAAGCCGCCGGCCAGCAGCCAGAACGGGCCGGTCCGCGCGGCACCGCCGAGAGCGCTCAGCGCGCGCCGGGCCGGGTTCGCGACCTTCACCTCGGGCACCGGCCCCGTCGCGCCGTAGGGCAGGACGCCCAGGTCGGCCGGCTCGCGCAGGCGCCACCAGGCCAGCGGCACCACGGCCAGCGAGGCCGCCGTGACGACGAGCGCGGCCGTGCGCCAGCCCGCGTGTTCGGTGAGCGCGGCCAGGCCGGGTAGGAAGATCAGCTGCCCGGTCGCTCCCCCGGCGGTCAGCACGCCGGTCACCAGCCCGCGCTTCTCGACGAACCACTTCCCCGTCACCGTGGCCACGAACGCCATCGCCATCGAGCCGGTGCCGAGCCCGACGAGCACGCCCCAGCAGAGCAGCAGCTGCCACGAGGCGTTCATGAAGACGGTCAACCCGCTGCCGAGGGCGACCAGCGTGACGGCGAAGACCACGACGCGCCGGATGCCGAAGCGCTCCATCAGCGCGGCGGCGAACGGCGCGGTCAGCCCGAAGAGGATCAGGTTGATCGACACGGCCGCGGAGATCGTGGCGAGCGGCCACCCGAACTCGTCGTGCAGCGGCCGGATCAGGACCGAGGGCGTGGCCCGGAAACCGGCGGAGCTGATCAGGACGACGAACGTCACGACGGCCACGTACCAGGCCGGATGGATGCGGGTGCGAGTCACCGCTTCAGCCTGCCGGCCGCACCATGATTCAGACGAGTGGCCCGAACGACAACATGCGTCAGGATCCGGCCACGGAAGCGGGCCTCGGCGGCCGGCGCCGCTGGGTGGACAGCGCGCCCGCCATCGTCCGCTGCGACCATCCCAGCGCCGACAGGTAGGCGCGCGCCATTTCCGCCGAGGAGACCGGCCCGGTCTTCAACGCCGGCAGGTCCGACTGCTCGTACGCGCGCACCATCGACAGCACCTGGCCCAGCCGGCCCCGCCCGTGCAGCAGCGCGTCGGTGATCTCGGTGCTCACCGGCAGGCGCACCAGCAGTTCGCCCAACGGCTCCGCGACCAGTTCGGCGACGCCGGCGAGCAGCCCCACCGTGAACGCCGAATCGGTCGGCACGTCCAGCCGTTCCGCGATCATCTGGCACAGCTTCGCCCGCGACATCATCGTCGACAGCTGCTCCTCGGTCGCCTCCGAGATGTCACTGACCAGCATCAACGCGACCCACTGGCGGATCCGGTCGATGCCCAGCATGGTGATCGCCTCGTGCACCGAGGAGACCTTGCGGGCCAGGCCCACCGAGGCCGAGTTCGTCGCCTGGAGCACGCGGTAGGAGAGCGCCGGGTCGGTCGTGACGATCTGCACCACCTGCTGCATCTGGATGTCCGACGCCGTCAACGCCCCGAACAGCTCCAGCCGCCGCATCCGCGACGGGTTCAGCGACACCGCGGTGAGCGTCTGCGGCCGGCCGAAGATGTGCCCCTGGAACAGGTCGAACCCGAGGTCGTGCGCGAGCGCGCGGTGGTGCGAGGACTCGATGCGTTCGGCGACCAGCTTGATGTGCTTGTGCTTGCGCACCTCCGCCACCGTCGAGGCCACCGTGTCGGCCTCGACGTCCAGCAGGTCCAGCTTCACGAACGACGCCAGGCCCAGCAGCTTGTCGTGCCCCTCGCCGAGCACGAAGTCGTCCAGGGCGATCAGGTAGCCCTGTTCGGAGAGCATCGTCACGCCGGCGTACACGTCGTCGTCGACGTCGACCGTCTCCAGGACCTCCAGCACCACCTGCTCCGGCCCGAACGGCAGCGGCAGGTCGCCGACCAGGAACTCGCGGGTCAGGTTCAGAAAGCAGGGGCGATCGCCGACGAGCTGTTCGAGCCCGAACTCCGCGAACGCGTTCACGATCACCTGCGAGGTGGCGTACGCGTTGCGCCGGTGTGCCTCGGTCGCCTCCGACCCGCCCCGGAACAGCAGCTCGTAGCCGACGACCTCGCCGGTGCGGTCGTAGATCGCCTGCCGGCCGATGTGCACCAACTGGGACTCGTTGCCGGTCGAGGTTACGGAGGTCACGGATGCACACATCGGCACCGGATGCACGCACTCAAGAAAAACCTCAGGCCACCGGCGTGTCGGCCGAATGGGCGATTGCCAGGACGGCACCGGAGTTGAACCACGGATGAAATTGACCGGGGAAGGTGCTCGTGGCAAAGGGGCGGTTCGGCCAGTTCGTGGTGCCGATGGGCGTCGTGCTGGTCATCGTGATGATGGTCGTCCCGCTGCCGTCGTTCCTGATCGACATGCTGCTGGCGCTGAACATCACCGTCGCGCTGCTGACCGTCCTCGTGAGCATGTTCGTCAGCCGGCCGCTGGACTTCTCCGTCTTCCCCTCGGTGCTGCTCGTCGCGACGCTCTTCCGGCTCGCGCTCAACATCAGCGCCACCCGGCTCGTGCTCCTGGACGGCTACGCCGGCAAGGTCATCGAGGCGTTCGGCCACTTCGTCGTCGGTGGTTCGCTCGTCGTCGGGCTGGTCATCTTCATGATCCTGGTGGTCATCCAGTTCCTGGTGATCACCAAGGGCGCGGAACGGGTCGCCGAGGTCGGGGCCCGGTTCACCCTCGACGCCATGCCGGGTAAGCAGATGGCGATCGACGCCGACCTCAACGCCGGCCTGATCGACGAGGCGACCGCCAAGCAACGCCGTTCGGACGTCGCCGCCGAGGCCGACTTCTACGGGTCCATGGACGGTGCGTCGAAGTTCGTCAAGGGCGACGCCATCGCCGCCATCGTCATCACGCTGATCAACCTCATCGGCGGGATGGTCATCGGCATCGTGCAGCGCGGCATGGACCCGATGGACGCGGTCGAGACCTACAGCCTGCTCTCCATCGGTGACGGCCTCGTCTCGCAGGTCCCGGCGCTGCTGCTGTCGGTGGCGACCGGCCTCATGGTGACCCGTTCGGTCAGCGACGGGGACATGGGCAGCCAGGTGCTGTACCAGTTCAGCCAGCAGAAGCGGGCGATGCAGATCGGCGGCGGCGCCGCGCTCGCGCTCTGTCTCATCCCGTCGCTGCCGAAGCTGCCGTTCATCCTCGTCGGTGCCGGCGTGCTGCTGATCGCCCAGCGCCTGCCCAACCCCGAGGACATCGCCGACAGGGCGTTGGAGGGCGAGATCGTCGAGGACGTGCCGAGCCCGGACTCGCCCGAGGCGTTGATCGGCGAGATGCGCGTCGACCCCCTGGAGCTGGCCCTCGCCCCGGACCTGGTCGATCTGGTCGACACCAACAGCGGAGATCTGTTGGAACGGGTCAGGGCACTGCGCCGCAAGGTCGCGTTGGAACTGGGCATCCTGATGCCCCCGGTGCGCACCCGCGACGACCTGGCCCTGGACCTGTCGGCCTACTCGATCCGGATCAGCGGCGTGGAGGTCGGCGCGGGACAGGCGCCGCCGGGCACGGTGCTCGCGATCGGCGACGGCCTGGACTTCCTGCCCGGCCGCGCCGGCGTCGAACCCGTCTTCGGCCTGCCCGGCAAGTGGGTCCCGGCCGAGCTGCGCCACCAGGCGGAACTCACCGGCGCCACGGTGGTCGACCGGGCGTCGGTGATCATCACGCATCTGGCCGAGGTGGTGCGCACGAACGCCGCCCGCCTGCTCGGCCGCGAGGACGTGCGTTCCCTGGTGGAGATGGTGCGCCGCGGCAACCCGGTCGTCGTCGAGGAACTCACCCCGGCCCTGCTCTCGCTCGGCCAGGTGCAGAAGGTGCTCCAGGGACTCCTGGACGAGAACGTCCCGATCCGCGACCTGGTGCGCATCTTCGAGGCGCTGTCGCTGACCGCGAAGACCACCACCGACCCGGACATGCTGCTCGAATCGGCCCGGGGAGCACTTGGTCCGGCTATAGCCGCACGGTTCGTCAGCGACGGTACGCTGTACGCGATCACGCTCGAACCGCGCCTGGAGCAGTCGCTGCTGGAGGCGTTGCGGCCCACCGATTCCGGGCTGCAGCTCCTCGTGGACCCCCAGCGGGCCGAGTCCCTGATCAGCGACCTCGGTCGCCTGCTCGAACAGGCTGAGCAGCAGGGCGCCACGCCGGTCGTGGTCGTCTCGCCCCAGCTACGCATGCCGCTCCGGCGGCTGATTTCCGTCGCAGTCCCCCGGTTGCCGATCTTGTCGTACGCCGAGATCGCGAAGTGCACGTTCCGCATCGAGACCGTGGGGGTGGTGAGCGGTGCCTACCCGATTGCTGCTTGAAGGTGGGGATCTCCAGGAGCTTCTCGCGCAGGTGCGCGACGAGCACGGGCCCAAAGCGAAGATCGTTTCCGCGGAGCGGGTGCGTTCCGGCGGGCTGACCGGCCTGCTGCGCGCCGAACGCTTCGAGCTGACGGTCGAGGTTCCCGACGAGGACGACCCGCCGCCGGCCGCCGACCCGCCGGAGGCCGGTGCCGACGCGGCCTGGCCGGAGACCGGCACACCGGCGATCGACGGCCTGCTGGCGCTGCTGAACGAACGCGAGGCGCGCCAGCCGGACTCCGCGCCCGCCTCGGCACCGCCGGCTCCCGCCGCCTCGACGCCCGCCGCCTCCTTCGCGCAGGCCCTGTCCGAGGCGCGGCACCAGGCCCCCGAGGCGCCCGAGACCCCGGCCCCGCCGCCGTCGCGCGCACCGGCGCAGGCGACCCGGCCGTCCACCGCCGCCGCGCCGAGCGCGGACGAGACGTTCGAGTTCCGGCTGGATCCGCACTTCTCGGCCGTACCCGAGGTGCCCTCGCCGGTGGCGGCACATGATGTCTCCGACCCCCTCCACGACGAGTTGCCACCGGAGGAGTTCCTGAACGCCGCCACCCCGCTCGGGGACTACGGACCGACGATGCCCCCACGCACGCCGCGGGCGATCAACGGCACGCCGGTGCTGCCGACGGCCGACCCCTACGCCGACGACCCGCTCTTCGACCAGGAACTGGACGCGCTCGAACCGCCGTTCGCCACCGACGGCGACCTGCCCTACGACGACCGGTTCGACTACGCCGACGAGGGTTACCCCGTCGCCGGGCACGTGCCGGGCGCGGCGTTCCCGGTCAGCGGGGTGAGCGGCTCGCCCGCCTTCCCGATCAGCGGCGGGCCGGGGCTGCACGGCGATGACGACGACGCGCCGCCGAACCTGAGCGCCGCGCTCGGCGGGTTCGGGGCCGGCGAGGTGCGGGTGGAGTTCCCGCACGGCGGCGGGCACCCGGTCGCCGGCGGGCTGCGGGCCACCTGGGCCGCGGGCGACGACACCGACCCCGACCTGCCCAGCGGGCACGCCTACCTGGCCGGCGCCGTGCACACCGACGAGGCGGCCGGCGAGGTCGGGTTCGAGTCGCCGGCGTACCGGCCCAGCAGCGGGATGGGTCTCATCGACCGGCTCGCCCACCTGGGCGTTCCGGCACGCGTCCTGCACCGCCTGCCGGCCGACGAGGCCTATCCGGCGATCGCGCACGCGTTCGAGGCGGAGGCCGGGCCGCCGCCGCTGCCGGAGGAGCCGGGCGCGATCATCGCCGTCATCGGCGAACTGGCCGGCGCCCTGGCCGTCGCGGACGAACTCGCCAAGACGATGCGCCTCGACCCGCAGCGCACACTGATCGCGACCGACAACGCCACGTTCGAACGCCACATCGGCGACGTCGACGACGCGCTGCGCCGCGCACACCGCGCCCGCCAGGGCGACCAGCCCCGGCTCATCGCCGTGGACGTCCCGGCCACCGGCACGAACGCCTGGGCCTGCGGCGTGCTCGACGCGATCCGCCCGGACGCGATCTGGTACGCCGTCGACGCCACCCGCAAGACGGCCGACGTGGCGCGGCAACTGGCGATCCTGCCCCGGGTCGACGCGCTGGCGGTGCACGGCGTGCAGGCGACCGCCGACCCGGCCAGCCCGCTGGCGCTGGAGATCCCCATCGCGATGCTGGACGGCCAGCCGGCCGGCCCGCACACGTGGGCGGCGCTGCTCTGCCGTCGCCTCTACGAGGAACGCGCGCGTGCTGATCACTAGTCCGGCCACGCTGCTCCTGGCGGCGGTGCTGGCGAGTCCGACGCTGTGGACGGCGTTCGTGACGCAGCAGGTCAGCTACACCGACGCGGCTCTGCGGTACCTGTTCTGCGTACCCGCCGCGGCGGTCATGCTCTGGCTGCTGCGCACCGTCGTCCGAAGCTTCGGCCCGAGTCACCCCGAACGGCGCGGCACCGACAAGGCCCCGCCCCCGGAGGAGTCCCCCGCCCCCACCGCGTAGCCCTTTCCACAAGCAGACCCACCCCACGCACGGACGCTGGAGGCCCCTCATGTTCTCCGACCTGCCCATCCGGTGGAAACTCACCGCCCTGGTGAGCGCCAGCCTGGTGGCCCTCGCCGCCAGCTTCGCGGTCACGCTCAACAACAACCACACCACGAGCACCGCGGACGCCCGACTCGAACGGGTCAACGCCGCCAGCGCGCTCGTGCTGCAGTTGGACCGGCTCGCCAGCGAGCTGAAGGTCAGCGGCCTCGAGGCGGTCATCCGAAACGACCCGAAGGAGCAGGTCGACCTGCTCAAGGAGAACATCACCGCCACCGAGGCGGCGCTGGCCGAGCTGGCGGCGATCGACCTGCCGAGTCAGCTCGACTCGGCGGTCGGGCGGATCAAGGAGGCGTACACCGACTACACGGCGGTGGTCACCCGGTTCGTCGACTCGGCCGGGGCGGACCAGACGGCGAGCCGCCTCGCGTGGGAGCAGATCGGCGTGGACAACTACCTGACCAGCGCCGTCGTCGCCAACGAACGCACGCTGTTCGCCGAAATGATCAAGGCCATCAACAAGGACGCCGAGGAGGCACGCGACGGCGCGAACATGATCCTCGGCATCACCGTTCTGGTCGTCGGCCTGCTGCTGTGCGCGCTGGCGCGGATCGTCGTCCTGTCGATCACCCGCCCGCTGAGCCGGATCAACAGCACGCTGCGCGCGATGGCCGGCGGCGACCTGACGGTGCCGATCGACGTGCGCTCGAAGGACGACGTCGGCGAGATGGCCCGCACGCTGGAGGAGGCGCAGCGCGGCATGCGGGGCGCGATCGGTTCGGTCGCCGGTGCGGCGTCCGCCGTGGCCGAGGCCGCGGAGGAGATGTCGTCCACGACCGAGTCGATGACGGCGTCGGCGCGCCACGCCTCGAGTCAGGCGGCGCACGTCTCCAGTTCGGTCAATGAGGTCTCGGAGAACGTCCGCGCCGTCGCGACCGGCACCGAGGAGATGAGCGCCTCCATCCGGGAGATCGCGGAGAACGCCAACGAGGCGGCCCGGGTCGCCAGCCACGCGGTCGACGTGGCCGAGGCGACCACCGCTCAGGTCGGCAAGCTCGGCGAGTCGTCCACCGAGATCGCCAGTGTCGTCAAGGCGATCACCGCGATCGCCGAACAGACCAACCTGCTGGCGCTCAACGCGACGATCGAGGCGGCCCGGGCCGGCGACGCCGGAAAGGGCTTCGCGGTCGTGGCCGGCGAGGTCAAGGAACTGGCCCAGGAGACGGCCCGCGCCACCGAGGACATCTCGCAGCGGGTCGCCGCCATCCAGGCCGACACCACGGGAGCCGTCTCGGCGATCAACCAGATCAGCTCGGTCATCGCCCAGATCAACGACTTCCAGGCGACCATCGCCAGCGCGGTCGAGGAGCAGACCAGCACCACCGCCGAGATGAACCGCAGCGTGACGGCCGCCGCGGTGGCCGCCGGCGGGATCGCCGACAGCGTCGAAGGGCTGGCCGGTGCCGCGGAGACCACCACGACCGGCGTGAACCGCTCCCAGGCCTCCGTGACCCGCCTGAACGACATGGCCAACAAACTCCGCGGCGTCGTCTCCCAATTCCGCTACTGACCAAGAAGAACAGCCAAGAGCCAAGGGGCGCGCCGGAGAGATCCAGCGCGCCCCTTGGCCGACGGGCGGACGGGCGGTGACATGGTTTATCCGCCCCGCCGGAGGCGGCGCGACTACACGCGGACGGGAAAGCGTAGGCCCGTAGGGCCCAGCGGTGCAGCCCGGGAGGCAACGGTAGGGCCCCCGACGCACCCGTGAAATAGAGCCTCTAAGGATTCTCAGTTCGCAAGGCACATGGCGAAGCGCCCGGATCCATACCCCTGGACTTCGAGGTTGAGGTCAAGTCGCCGCCCGAGCGCCAGCAGGTAGCCGATCGCGTCGGGCGGCGGCATCTCGCCGGGCATGAACGCCTTGTCCATCTTCAGGCGGGGCTCGCCCTCCTGGTTGAGCAGTGAACTGCAGATGTTGCAGACCTCGGTGACGTTCTCGGCGAGCATCGAGGTGAGTTCCTTCTTCTCGATCGGCTCCTCGGTCCCGGCAACCGGGATGAGGCCGATCGCGGCGCCGGCGTACACGGACAGGGGGACGTCCATGCCGACCACGGCGCGCATCACCTTGCGGTCGTCGACATAGACGCTGACCAGCAGCTTCTGCCCGATGTCGACGACCTTCAACGGATTACCGGGGCTTACCGACACCGAGCGGCCGAGGAGCTCCTCGAACATGTCCTTGACCGCCTTGGGGGCCGGCAATTCCCTTGTCATGCCATATATCGTCCCAAAAAGGGACCTCGCTCACCCGAGAATCGAGTCGAGCGCGTCCTTGAAAGACTCCGGCGTGAACGGCTTCGTGATCAGGAACAACGCACCCGCGGCCTCGGCCGCCTGGCGCATCTCCGGGGTGCCCTCGCTGGTGACGAAGCCGAACGGCACCTGCACACCCTCCGAGCGCAGCTGGCGCAGCACCTCGACCCCGGTCATCTCCGGCATGTTCCAGTCCGACAGCACCAGGTCCGGCTTCTCGGACTTCGCGGTGTTGTAGGCCTCCCGGCCGTCCGACGCCTCGACCAGATCGTGCCCCTCGTAGCCCGCCTGCCGCAGCGTCCGGGTCACGATCTGGCGCATCACCCGGCTGTCGTCGGCGATCAGGATCTTCATGCCCCCACCCCACCGGCCTCCGCGGCACTGGAGGTGCCCTCCAGCACCGACACCGTCAACGGCTCGTTGTGCCACAGGCCGAACAGGGAGCAGACCTCCTTGACGTTCGGCCAGTGACCGCTGCCGCCGGTCTGCACGTGCGGCAGGGACAGCGCGGACGGCTCCGGCAGGAGGCTCTTGACGTTCCCACCGATGATGTTCACCAGCTCGCCCACGGCGTCGGTGATGTCCGCGGTGCTCACGTCGTCGTAGCCGATGCCCAGCAGGCCGGCCGCCGCGTGCCGGGACGCCGCCGCCGAGAAGCTGATCACGACGTGACCGCGCCAGGCGCCGGTGACCGAGACGGCCGCCGACACCTCCTTCGGCGTCTCGCCCGGCGGCATCTGGATCAGCGGGTTGACGCCCTCGGGATCGAGGTACGAGGTCCACACCTGTTCGGCGATGACAAGAAGGTCGTCCGCTGTCGGGGACGGGTATTCGATCATGCGGCTGCTCCGTTCGGAACCAGGCCGAGAAGCGCCAACTTCTCCACGATGGCGTCCGGCGTAAACGGCTTGATGACGTACTCGTGGGCGCCCGCGGCCAGCGCGCGAACGATCTGGCTCTGCTCGCTCTCGGTGGTGACCATCATGAGCGTCATGGGCTTGTAACGGGCCTCGGCGCGGACCGCGGTCACGAACTCGAGGCCGTTCATCTCGGGCATGTTCCAGTCGACGAGGGCCAGCTGCGGCACCTCGCTCATCTCGGCCAGCTTGTCCAGGGCCTCGCGGCCGTTGCCGGCCTCGACCACCGTGAACCCCAGCTGAGTGGCGATACGGGTCAGAATGAGCCGCATCGCGCGTGAGTCGTCGATCACCATGGCGTGCACGGCGTCACCCCTTTCCGTAGGCGCCCAAGGGCGCTGTTGTCGCGGCCTTGAGCCGGTAGGCCGAGGTACGCCCGGTCACCACCCGCTCGAACCGGTCGTCGATCCCGATCGTGGTCTCGGCCGAGCCGAGGAAGAGCCAACCGTCGGGCTTCAGCGCGGCACTCACCCGCTGCAGCACCGACCGCTTGGTCTCCACGTCGAAATAGATGAGCACGTTCCGCAGGAAGACCACGTCGAACGACGGCAGCGGTGGCAGCGGCGCCGCCAGGTTCAGCCGGCGGAACGACACGTTGCGGCGCAGCTGCGGCGAGACCCGCCAGTGCGCGCCGACCCGTTCGAAGTGGCGTACGAGCGACGCCGCCGGCAGGCCACGGTTCACCTCCAGCTGGGTGTACTGGCCGGCCTCCGCACGGGCCAGCATCTCGGTGGAGATGTCGGTGCCGAGGATCTCGTACGTCCAGCCTGCCGGCAGGTTGTCCTGCATCTGCATGGCGAGCGTGTACGGCTCCTGTCCGCTGGAGCACGCGGCCGACCAGATCCGCAGGTGACGCGCGGCGGCTCGGCGTTCCAGCAGTTCGGGGAGAACCATCGAGGTCATCGCCGTGAACGGCTCGCCGTCCCGGAAGAACGACGTCTCGTTGGTGGTCAGCGCGTCGACGATGCGGCGGTGCACGTCCGGTTCGGGACGCTGTTGCGCCCGCAGCACGAACTCCGACACGGTCGACGCCCCGGTCTGCCGCGCGAGCGGCATCAGACGGGCCTCGACCAGGTACTCCTTGCCGGGTTCGAGGACAATTGCCGCATCGCGCCGGACCAGGCTGCTGATGAATGCAAACTCCTGGGCCGTCAGTGTCATCGGGTCACCTCCATGGACCGCGCAGCGCGTCCGCCATTAACGCGAGTGATCAAATATCTGCTGATCTCGTCGAGCGGCATGACCGCGGACGCGAGACCGGCGGTGGCGACCGCCCCGGGCATTCCCCAAACCACTGACGTTGCCTCGTCCTGGACCACGATGTCCGCCCCCGAGTTCGCCAGGTCCTCACAACCACGCTTGCCGTCGTGGCCCATGCCGGTCAGCACCACCGCGAGGGTGGCGCCGCCGTAGGTGCGGTTCACCGACCGGAACAACACGTCAACCGCCGGCCGACAGAAATTCTCCGGCGGGGCGGTGTTCAGGGCGGTGATGATCGAGGTGCCCTTTCGGTGCACCTCCAGGTGGAAGTCGCCGGGCGCGATGTAGACCGAGCCGGGCGTGACCGGCATGTCGGCCGTCGCCTCGACGACGGTGAGCGCGCTCGTACGGTCGAGCCGTTCGGCGAACATCTTCGTGAAGACCGGCGGCATGTGCTGCACGACCACGATCGGCACCGGGAACCCGGCGGGCAGGTTGCGCACCATCCGCGACAGCGCGTCGGGGCCGCCGGTGGAGCAGCCGATGGCGACGACGTCGACCCGTTCGTTCCGGGAACGGGGACGCGTCGAAGGCGCCGGGGTGGGAGTCCCCGGAGCCGGGCGCGGGGTGGACGGCGGCGCGGCGGGGCCCGGACGCGTGGGAGCCGTCGCGGGCGGAGCGCCGAGACCGGGCCGGAACGACGCCGGGGGCGCGTGCGGCACCCGGGGCACGAGGCCCGCCGGCGCGGCCGGCCCGGGGGCGGCGCCGCCCGGTCGGAGCGGGGCCATCCCGGGCTTGCCGTTGCACAACGCGTAGATCCGCGGGATGAGCTGCTCGCGGACGCTACGGATGGATTCGGAGATGCTGCCGACGTTGGCCGGCTTGGTGACGTAGTCGCTCGCCCCGGCGGAGAGCGCGTCGAGCGTGGCCGCCGCGCCCTGAGCCGTCAGGGTGCTGAACATGATGACCGGCAGCCGCCGGTCGCTGCGCCGAAGTTCGCGCAGGGTGGCGATGCCGTCCATGACCGGCATCTCGATGTCCAGTGTGACCAGGTCCGGCCGGAGCTGGGCTATTTTCTGCAGCGCGATGCGGCCGTGCGGCGCCGTGGCGATGACCCGAATGCCCGGGTCGTC
Organism: Virgisporangium aliadipatigenens; assembly: GCF_016863615.1. GTDB lineage: Bacteria > Actinomycetota > Actinomycetes > Mycobacteriales > Micromonosporaceae > Virgisporangium > Virgisporangium aliadipatigenens. Next base: position 30,732 of record NZ_BOPF01000022.1, read on the forward strand.
GGTCAGCGCGTCGGTGATCAGGCGACGGACGACCACCGAGTCGTCGACCACCAGGACCGAGATCACGCGAGCCGCCTCCAGCGCCGGGAACGGGCACGGTGCCCGTCCTCTCCAGCCGGACTATCGGCGGAATCGCCTCGGTGATAAGGAGAACTCCCGGTTACTCCCCGGAGTCCGCCACCTGATCCGCGACGGCCGTCTCAGAAATGGCACGATCGACCGTGAGCTGCTCCGGGCCGGCGATCGGGCCGAGGGCCGTCACGACCGGGTCGAGCAGCTTGTAGAGCGTCGCGCTGTCCAGCACGTCGCGCACGGTCAGCGCCTGGGCGGCACCGCTGAGCAGGTTCCACACGCCGCCCGCGCGGTCGGCCACCGGCACGGCGGCACTGTCGACGGCCTGCACCAGCAGGAGCTGGGCGGCCGCGGCGGCGCGCACCCGTCCGGAGACGAAGACCGCCCACGAGGCGGAGTGCACGGCTCCCGCCCAGTCGGCGATGCCGGGCCGGCCCTGACCGGTGACGGCGGCGAGCTTGAGCACATCGGTGCGGGTCAGCCGGCGGATCCGGTCGACGAACGCGTTCAGCGCGGTCGCCTGCGGGCCCAGGTCGACGGGGCGCTCGGGGAGCTGGCGCACGGCCGACACGTACGGCGCGGCGAGCTTGCGGCGCGTCTCGTCGCTGAGCAGTTCGCGCAGGTAGGCGGCGACCGCCGCGTCGCACAGGACGGATGCGGCGCGGGCCGCCGACTTGAGCTGGACCACCCCGGCCGGGTGACGCCGCCAGGTCCAGTCCATGACATCGTGGCGCAGGCAGTGCAGTAATCCGTCGACGGTGCCGATCGGGGTGCGTTCGAGTACCGCGAGGGCGCCGGCGAGGTCGATGACCTCCAGTCCGGGGTCCACCTCCTCGCGTCCGGCGGCACCGGCGCGAGCGGCCTGCTCGCGGCGGGTCCGGGCAGCGGTCTCGACATCCTGCCAGAGGGCGATCCGGTCCCATTCGTTCGCGCCGGCGGCGGCGATCGGGTCCAGATCTTCGGGGGTCAGGACGAGGGTGCGCAGCAGCACGTCGGCCACTGCCGCACCGCCGTCGAGGCGGGTCAGATCGAATCCCAACACGGGGGCACTCACCAGGCTGTACACACCCACAGTCTTCAGCAACCTGCCTGCAACCGGCAATCCACCGAACGGTTTCGCAGTCACTCTCCGCAATCGACGCGCCGTGGCAGCAGAGGTGCTACCGGGACAGGTGTGACAAGGCCGAGCCTTTGCGCACCAGATCCACTACCCTGAGCAACAAAGAACCCGGCCGGGTGACCCAGGCCGGGCTCCTTGAATATTACTCGCTGTAATGGATCAGTCGCTGCCTGAACCGCCGCCGGTGTCCGTCGCGCGGGCCGTGTCCAAGGCGAGCATCAATCGACCGTCCAGTTTGAACGCGCCGTTGATGAGCTCCCGCAACGGACCGTGCAGGGTGTCCGGCGGCGGCTCGAACGCCTCGTCCGACAGTTCGACCACCTCGCCGATCTTGTCGACCAGCAGGCTCACCGACTCCTCGTCGGTGCGCACGATGACGTTCATCGCGGGGCCGTCGAAGTCCCGCGCCGGGAGGCCGAGCTGCACCCGCAGGTCCACCGCGGCGATCACCTGCCCGCGCAGGTTGAACAGCCCACCGACCGCCTTGGGCGCCAACGGCACCGGCGTGTACTCGTGGAAGGAGAGCACCTCCTGCACGATCGCCACCGGGACCCCGAACAGCTGGGTGTCCACCTCGAACGTGGCGTACTGACGACTGGCCACCGCGTCACATCCCTGCCATGTCGTAGCTGATCGGGTCCGACTCCACCGCGGCGTCGAACCTGGGGTCCGCCGCCAGGATCGCCCGGCGCACGTCCAGCAGCTCGGTGACCCGCTGCTGGATCACGGCCGAGCCCATCATGCCGTCGTCGCCGACGTCGCTGCGGGCGTCGACCACGTCCTCGACGATGTCGAGGATCTTCTCGACGGCGAGCGCGACGCTGCGGCCCCGTTCGGTGTAGACGACCACCGGCACCGTGGCGCCGTCCTCCGACGAGTACGCCCCGAGCAGGTGCGCCAGCCGCAGGACCGGCAGGATCTGGTCGCGGTACTGCACCACCTCGCGGTTGCCGACCCGTTCGAGGCGCTCCACCGGGAACTCCTCCAGGCGGGTGACCATGTCGAGCGGGATGGCGACGCGGCGTTCGCCGATGCCGGCGATGAGCAGCCGGTCGATGGTGCCGGAGGTCGCCTTCGTGGTGGCGTCGAGCTGGGCCTGGGCGCGTTCGATCTTGTCGGAGCCCAGGTGCGACCGGCGGGCCAGCGACGCCACGTCGAGGATCAGCGCCACCTTTCCGTCGCCGAGCAGGGTCGCGCCGGCGTACACACCCACGTCCTTGAACCGCGACGTGAGCGGCTTGACGACGACCTCCTCCGTGTTGAGCACCCGGTCGACAACCAGCCCGAAGCGTCGACCCTCGGCGTGCAGCACCGCCACGTACACGTCGCGGTTGTGGTCCGAGGACGGGTCGCGCAGTTCGAGCGTCTGGTCGAGGTGCACCAGCGGCAGCAGCTTGCCGCGCAGCCGGTAGACCGGGGCACCCATCGCGTACTCGATCACCCGGCCGCCCTGGCCGTCGAGGTACACGAGTTCGTGCACGGCGACCTGCGGGATGACGTACCGCTCGGCGCCGCACTCGATGGTGAGGGCCTGGATGATCGCCAGGGTCAGCGGGATCGTGAGGCGCCACGTGGTGCCCACGCCGAGCGTGGACTCGACGTCGACGGCACCGCCGATGCGCTCGATGTTCGTCTTGACGACGTCCATGCCGACGCCGCGGCCGGAGACGTTCGTGACCTTCTTGGCCGTGGAGAAGCCGGGCCGGAAAACCAGGGAGAGGATCTCCCGGCGGTCCATCAGCGCGAGCTGTTCGCGGGTGACGACCCCACGTTCGAGGGCCACCTCCGCGATCCGGTCCGGGTCCAGGCCGGCCCCGTCGTCGGTGACCTCGACGATGACGTGGCCGCCCTCGTGGTAGGCGCGCAGGGTGAGCGTGCCCTCCGGGTCCTTGCCCTTGAAGCGGCGGTCGTCCGGCAGCTCGATGCCGTGGTCGACGGCGTTGCGCACCAGGTGCGTCAGCGGGTCCTTCACCGCCTCCAGGAGGCTGCGGTCCAGCTCGGTCTCCCGGCCCTCCATGGCCAGGCGGACCCGCTTGCCGAAGCCGCTGGAGAGGTCCCGGACGACCCGCGGGAGCTTGGCCCAGATGTGGTCGATGGCCTGCATGCGCGTCTTCATGACGCTTTCCTGCAGCTCGCTGGTGATCAGGTTGAGCCGCTGGCCGGTGCGGGTCATCGACGGGTCGTTCGCCCCGCCGATCGCGCGGACCAGCTGGTTGCGGGTCAGCACGAGTTCCCCGACCAGGCGCATCAGGGTGTCGAGCAGGTCGACGTCCACCCGGATCGAGCTGTCCGCGATGCTCCGGCGGGCCTGCCCGCCGGTCTCGTCCTCGGGTCCGACCGGCTCGACCTGTTCGGCCGGTGCCGGCGCCGCCGCGGCGAGCGGAGTTTCCGGGGGAACGTCGTCAGCTTCGCCACCGAAGGCCGCCCCGAGGACCGCCTTCGCCGGAGTCGCCTTCGCGGTCGGCTTCGCCGCGGACTTGCGCGTGCGCGGCTTGCGCCCACCGGCCGACGCGTCCTCGGCCCCCTCACCATCGCCCTCGCCGGGCGTGGTGACGGTGACGGTGACCTCGACCGGCGTGGTCGCGGCGACAGCGGCGGCGGGCTTCGCGGCGGGGGCGGCGGTGCCGTTGATGCAGGCGGTGACGGCCTGGATGACGGGTTCGAGGTCGGAGTCGTCGCCCCCGCTGCCGTCGTTGCCGTTCTCCTCGATGTGGGTGAGCAGGCCGCGCACGCAGTCGATCATGCCGAGCAGCGCGTCGGTGGTCTGCGGCGTCATGGACTGCGCCCCGTCGCGGAGCCGGGCGAGCAGGTTCTCCCCGACGTGGGTCACCCGCTCCAGGCGGTTGAACGCCAGGAACCCGCTGGTGCCCTTGATCGTGTGGATCGTCCGGAAAATGCTCGACAACAGCTCCCGCGACCCGGGGTCCTGTTCGAGCGCGACGAGGTCCCGGTCGAGCTGGTCCAGGTTCTCGTGGCTCTCCACGAGGAACTCCTGGACGATGTCGCCCATTTCGTCCACGCTGCCTCCCTTCACCGTGCGCCGTATCGGCTGGTTTCGGCGCAACCTGAGGCTTGTTGCCCAGAGCGTGGTTAGTCAGCGACGAACCGTGACCGCCAGCTCCTTGGGTTCCGGGCCGGCGCGCGGGTCGGTGCGGACCAGCTCCGCCTGTTTGACCAGACGTTGTGCCGTGCTCAACTTCGGCTCGCAGGTCACCAGCGTGAGGACTGTCGGCCGACTGCTGTCGGGATCCGCGAGCACGGTGTCGTCCTGGGGTTCGACGATCACGGTGCGGGCGGCCCGGTAGACGAGCCAGCTGGTGCCGGTCTCCACGATCACCGGATCGCCGGCCTGGAGTTGGTCGAGGTCCCAGAAGACCTTCGGGTAGCGGTGCGCCGCGATCGCCGTGTTGCCCGGGGAGCCGAACGGCTGGGTCGAGACGATGCGCCCCGGCCCCATGTTGAGCTGCGGCTTCTCGGCGCCCTCGACGACGACGAAGTCCAGGCCGAGGCTGGGCAGGTACAGCCGGGCGACGGGGGTGCCGGGCGGCACGGGGGTGACGGGTTCGCGCCGGGGGCGGTCGGCGAGCCGGTGCGCCGGGGCCGGACGGGCGGCGTTGGGGGCGGGTGCCGCGTCGCCTTCACCGGCGCCGGCCGGGCCCCACTGCTCGGTCAGCGCCCGGTCGAGGACCTTCTGCTGCGCCAGCACATGGCGGATCTTGCCGACCCACTGCCACCCCGAACCGGCACCGACGGCCAGGCCGGCGAGCACGAGCAGCACCGCCACGCCACGAATGATCTTGCCCGATTGAGCAGAAATTCCGGATTGCGGCACTAGCAGAGAATAACCGGTTTGCCCTTTACGCGGTCGCGAGGGCGGCCGGAACCGCCGGCTCGCTCCGGCGCACCAGCCGCGCCCCGGCCAGCCCGCACGCCGCCAGGCACACCGCGCCGCCGATCGCCAGCGCGGCCCGCGGTCCGGCCACCTCCGACAGCCAGCCCAGCAGCGGCGCGCCCACCATCCCGGAGAGCGAACCCACGACGCCGACCGCGGCGAGCACCCGCCCGCGCATGTCCTCCCGGGTGTCGAGCTGCACCCGCGCCGACACGGTGGTGTCCAGCAGCACCGCGGCGGCCGCGATCGGCACCAGCACCAGCGCGAACGCCCACAGCCCCGGCACGAACGCCGCCACCACCTGAAGCGCGCTCGCCAGCAGCCCGGCGCCCACCAGCAGCCGCGTCGTCAGCTCCGCCCGCTGGCCGGCGACGAGCGCGCCGAGCACCGTTCCGGCGGCGAAGACGGCCGACAGCAGCCCGTAGCCCGCGGCTCCCCCGGCGAGCGGCCCGTCGCTCATCGCCGCCATCGTCACCTGGTAGTTGCGGCCCAGGCTGCCCAGCACGAACGACAGCGCCAGCGTCCCGAGCACCACCGGCTGCCGGAGCAGGTAGGCGAAGCCGGCCCGCACGGCTCCCGCCTCCCGCGGCGCGGCGGCCAGCGGGTGCAGGTCGGCGACCCGGACGCGCAGGAGCGCCACGACGACGCCGGCGAAGCTCACGGCGTTCCACAGGAAAAGGGGTGCCGGACCGAACGACGCGACCAGGACGCCACCCGCGGCCATGCCCACGATGCGGCCGGTGGAGTGGATCAGCGAGCCGAAGGCGAGCGCGGTCCCGAGCCGGGCCGGACCGGCGACCATGCCCCCGAACCGACCCAGGGCCGGACCGTCCACGGCGGAGACGACCCCGGAGACGGCGGCCACCGCGTAGATCGCCCACAGGCCGGCGTCGGCGAACACGGCCAGCGCCAGCGCCGCGGCCAGAACGGCGTGCAGCACCTGGGTCACCACGAGGATCCGGCGCACCGGCAGCCGGTCGGCGAGCGCGCCGCCGTACGGGCCGAGCAGCAGCACCGGCAGCGCCTGGACCAGCATCGCCAGCCCCATGCGCGTGGACGAACCGGTGACCTGCAGGACGTACCAGTTGACGCCCAGCACCTGCATCCAGGTACCGGTCACCGAGACGAGGTCCGCCCCGGCCCACAGCCGGACGTTGTACTGCCGCAGCACTTCACCGAATCGACCCACGGAGGGCTCGTTCGGCCGGGGCACGTCCGGCAGAAGTGAGAGACCGGTGCCGCACTTCTCCGGCACCCGGATGATTCCTGGCCGCGACAGCGGGTAGGGATTGCTCCATGAGCGAAGCGCAGTGGAGAGACGAGGAACGGCTGCCCCTGGCGGAGCTGGACCGGGCGATGGCGACCTACTCGCACGACGGTCAGGCCGACGACGCGACCGGTAACGACGCGGGTGCGGAACTGGAGTTCGGCGACGGCTCGACCGCGCGGCGCCCCGGCCGCCCCTCCCCGGACGGGCCGACGGTCGACGGCCGCACCGGCCCGAACTGACCCGCGAAGGGGCGCCGGCATCCGGTGTGCCGGCGCCCCGACGCGACGGTGCGGATCAAACCGTGAGGGCGATCCACTTCTGGTTGAGCTTGCTCCCGTCGCACGCGTACGCGATCACCGCACGGTCCTCGGTGCCGCCGCTCCAGCTCTGGTCCAGGCACTGGCCGCTACGCGTGTTCTGCAGGCTGAACGTGCTGCCGGAGAGGTTGACGAGGCGCCAGTACTGGTTGGCGTTGCCGTTGCAGGGGTAGGCGATGACCTCCCTGTCCGCGGTGCCGCCGCTGTAGCTCTGGTCGAGGCACTTGTTGCTGCGGACGTTGATGAAGTAGATCCGCCCGTCGCCGGTGGTGACCCACTTCCACTGCTGGTTGGTGCCCGGGTTGCTGCAGACGTAGGCCTGGACGTTCTTGTCCTCGGTGCCGCCGGTCCAGCTCTGGTCCAGGCACTTGTCGCTGCGGTCGTTGACCAGCTTGTAGATGCCCTGCAGCGTGTCGGCCGAGGCCGGTGACGGGGTGGCCGCCACGACGCCGACGGTGAACAGCGACATGACGAGGAACGCGAGGACGCGTCGCATCAGGTTCTCCTTGCGAGGGATGAGCAGGGACCGTCAGGCCGCACGCGTGTGTCAGGGGGAGATCAAGGTCATAACCACCCCCGTGCGGACCTGATCCGCAGCGAGCGTAGCAGTGATTGATCTCTATCCGAAGCCGGTGCTCAGGTGCGGCCGTCGGACTCCTGCGCCTGGCGCATGGCGTCCGCGTACGGCACCCAGTCGGCCAGGTAGACCGGGAAGCCCTTCGCCTCGAGCAGCGCCACCACGTCCGGATCGTCGTCGACGACCACGGCGATGGTCGAACGCTTCGCCAGTTCGGCCAGGCGATCGGCCTTGTAGAGGCGGGCGGGCCGGCGGTCGTTCGCGGGGCGCATCAGCACGCGCCGCGCGGGCAGGCCCTGGTCGCGCAGCCAGCGCTCGGTGACCCGGCGGAGGCTCTCGGGGCGGCCGGTGAGCCAGACGATGTCATGTTCGGCCGACCAGCGGCGGGCCAGCTCGACGCCGGTCTCCAAAGGCGGGTCGTCGGCGGCGCCGGCGAAGAACCGGGTCCAGCTCTTGGGTGCGTTGACCACGTGGTGCAGCCGGTGCCGCACATCGGCGACCACGCCGTCCACATCGAAGACCGCCAGCACGGGATCTCACGATAGGCGTTGCAGGATCCCGGTGGTCGAGTGCCCGTCGACGAACGGCAGCAGCCGCACCTGACCGCCGTACGAGTGCACCACCGGCGCCTCCGGCAGGTCGGCCAGGTCGTAGTCGCCGCCCTTGACGTACACGTCGGGGCGCACCCGCGCGACGAGGCGCACCGGCGTGTCCTCCGCGAACTCCACCACGTGATCCACGCACGACAGCGCCGACAGCACGAGCGCCCGGTCGGCGGCGCGGTGCACGGGACGGCCGGGGCCCTTGAGCCGGCGCACCGAGTCGTCGGAGTTCACCGCCACGACGAGCGCGTCCCCGAGGGCGCGCGCCTGCTGGAGGTAGGTGACGTGGCCGGCGTGCAGGATGTCGAAGCAGCCGTTCGTGAAGACGATCCGGTGCCCCGCGGCACGCTGACCAGCGAGGAACGCCTCTAGCGCGTCGTCTGTCATGGCGTGACCTCTACCCGAAAACACTTCAGGGAACCGATTACTGAAAGCGATCACTAGGCGTACCGTCCGTAGTGGTTCCGACATGTGGTCGGTTTTGTGAAGGGTGGTACGAGATGCGGCCCGAGGAGTCACAGCGCTTCGCCGACCGGCGGGAGGCCGGCGCCGAGCTCGCGACCAACCTGCGGACCTACCTGGACGAGGGTGGGATCACCGAACGGCCGCTCATCCTGGGCATGTCGCGCGGCGGGGTACCGGTCGCGGCCGAGATCGCCCGGCAGTTGGACGCCGACCTGGACGTGATCGTCGTGACCCGCATCGGGCTGCCGTGGCGGCCGGAGTTCGGGGTCGGGGCGCTCGCCGAGAAAGGCCCGGCCGTCATCGATCACGACGCTCTCACCAGGGCGAACATCTCCGTCGCCGACCTGACGCCGGTCGTCGCCATGCAGCGCGAGGAGATCATCGGTCAGCTCGAACGCTACCGGGGCGGGCACGGCGTTCCCTCCGTCACCGGGCGGGTCGTCATCGTCGTGGACGACGGGATGCAGACCGGGGTGCGGGCCCGCGCCGCCCTGCGCGCCATCCACGGCGACCTGCCGGCACACCTCGTCTTCGCCACGCCGGTCTGCGCCGCCGAGTCGATGGACCGGCTCGCGATCGAGGCCGACGGGCTGGTCCACGTGCGCTGCCCGTGCTGCTACAACGCCACCGGCCTCTGGTACCGGGACATCCCGGAACTCACCGACGACGACGTGCTCGAGGCGCTGCACTCGGTCTGGGACACCGTTCCGGTCGCCTCGGCGCGCTGAACGGACCGAACGGCCGGGAGCCCGCTGCCCGCACAGGACGGTTGGGTAAAGTTCGCGCCATGACCCGCCTGACCGCCGATGCCACGGCGGCCGAGCCGGGCGATCCGGTGATCCTGCGTCTGACGGGCTCCCTGGACAGCGAAACCTCGCCGGTGCTCCAGGACGCGTTCAACCGGTGTCTGCCCGAGGAGCCCGGCCTGATCGTGCTGGACCTCGGTGCGGCCGACGTGGCGACGGACGCCGTCAGCGCGCTCGCGCGCCTCGCCGACCAGGCCTCGGCCTGGCCGGGTGCGCGCCTCGTGCTCGGCGGCGCGGCACCGGCCGTCACCGCGATGCTCATGGCCGCCGGGCTGACCCAGCGGGTGCCGATGTACCGCTCGGCGGACGAGGCGCTGATGCTGGTGCCGGCCAAGGCGCCGATGCCGGACCGGGTGCTGATGCCGTTGGAGCCCAACATCACCGCCGCCTCGCGGGCCCGCCGGCTCGTCGACCGCTGCTGCGCGGAGTGGGACCTCGCCGCCCTGCGCGACCACGCCCGGCTCGTGGTGACGGAGCTGGTGAGCAACGCCGTCCGGCACGCGCACACGCCGTTGGAGGTGGCGCTGTCGCGGCGTACCGGGGCGGTCGACATCAGCGTGCGCGACCACAGCGGCGCGCTGCCCCGGCCGGGCGGCCCGGTGGCGCCGACCGTCGAAGGCGGGCGCGGGCTGCTGGTGGTGGACCTGCTGTGCCGCGCGTGGGGGGCGACGCCGACGCCGGACGGCAAGGTGGTCTGGGCGACGCTGGAGACGGCCGGGGTCTTCTAGACCAGGACCGCCTCGCGGACCGCGGGCGCGATCTCCGTCGCCCACACCCGCAGGGACGTCTCGTCCTGGGTGCCGCCGCCGGGCGCGAAGAGGGTGAAGCCGGCCGCGCCGTGCTCCAGGACCGCGCCGGTCAGCTCCTCGACCCACTGCGCGACGTCGCCGCCGATCCAGCGGCCCTCGCCGTCGCGGGTGCGTTCGAGCGGCCGGGCGGAGATACGGCCGGGCAGGTTGTAGATCGTGGCGATGTCGCCGGGTTCGCGTCCGGCCGCGGTCGCCGCCGCGTCGATCACCGGCCGGGACTCGCGGTAGCGGGGGCTACGCCAGTCGGCGGCGCGGCCGGGGATCCAGCCGTCGGCGACCCGGCCGGTCGCGGCGAGGGACTTCGGACCGTTGGAGCCGGTCCAGATCGGTGGTGCGGGCACGGGCGCCGGTTCGATGCCGTCGACCCGGTAGTACTTCCCGTGGAACGTCACCGGCCCGCCCCCGCCCGACAGCGCGCGGATCAGCACGACGGCCTCCTCGAAGGCCGCCACCGCGGCGCCGGGCGAGAGGCGTTCGACACCCATGGCGGCGATGCGGTCCCACAGCCCACCGGCACCCATGCCCAGCACGACGCGCCCGCCGGAGAGCGCCGAAAGGGAGGTGACCGTGCGGGCCAGCATCGGCGCCGGGCGGGTCGGCAGGTTGGTCACGTTGGCGAACGCGCTCAGCCGGCGGGTGTGCCCGAGCACGAACGCGACGGCCGCGTAGGCGTCGAGGCGCCCGCCGAAGTAGGGATGGTCCGACAGCGACACGAGATCCAGCCCGTCCGCGTCGGCCCGACCGACGAGCCGCAGCAGTTCCGGAACGTCGTCGATTCCCGTGTGCGCGCCGAATCCGAATACGACCACGTGTGCACCCCCGCGATAGTTCGTGGCGCGAACTGTATTAGTTCGTGGTGCGAACTTCAACGGGGTCGACGAAAACCTCGGGCACGTCGTTGGCGAGCACCACCCGACCCAGCAGACCGGCCAGCGCGTCCCGTTCCGCATCCGCCAGCCCGGCGGGCAACTCCGCGATCCGGCGGCACGTCGCCGCGTAGAACTCCCCCGCGACCCGGCTCCCCCGCGGCGTCAACGACACCCGCACGGCACGCGTGTCCCGCCCGTCCGGCACGCGCCGGACCAGCCCGTTGCGTTCGGTCCGGTCCACCAGGCCGGTGAGGCTCGACTTCGCCAGCCCCAGCACGGCACCCAGGTCGCCCATGCCGTACGGGCCTGCCATCAGCACGCACAGCAACTGTCCCTGCTGCGGGGTCAGGTCGTACTCCCGCGCCGAGCGGGCGTACACGGCGTTCACCAGGAACGACGCCCGCACCAACGCACTCACGACGCCCATCCCGTCGCCGGTCGCGTTCATGTCCCGGACCGTAGCACCGCCCCGTGCACGCGATAGCAGCCCTTGCCCTGCGCCTTCGCGTCGTACATCGCCTGGTCGGCGCGGGCCAGCAACTGATCGCCGCTGACCGCCTCGCCCGACGCGCTCACGGCGACCCCCACGCTGGCCTGCACGGCACCGGCGAGCGCGGTCACGATCCGTTCGGCGATCCGCACGGCGTGGCGCGGGTCGTCGAGCCGTTCCATCAGCACCACGAACTCGTCGCCGCCGAGCCGCGCCACCAGGTCCTTTTCCCGCACGCAGGTACGCAGCCGGGTGGCCGTCTCGATCAGCAGCCGGTCGCCCGCGGCGTGCCCCAGCCCGTCGTTGACCGCCTTGAACCCGTCCAGGTCGATGAGCAGCAGCGCCACCGGACCGGTCGAGTGCTCGAGACGTTCCGTGAAGGCGGCCCGGTTGGCGAGCCCGGTCAGCGGATCCTCGAACGCCTGGCGCCGCAACCCCTCGGTCAGGTCCGCGGTCCGCAGCGCCAGCTCGACCGTGGGCCGCATCGCGCGCACCCCGTGGATGACGTTCTTCGACAGCCGCTGGCCGCCGACCGACGCGAGCACCACGGGACGCTCCCCCTCCAGCCCCAGCGACACCGCGAACCCGTCCGCCGGCGGCGCCTCCCCCTCGGCCGGGGCGACGACGGTCCACCCCCCGTCCCCCTGAACGGCCACCACCATCCGCTCGGCGGGCGTCTCCACCAGCGCCGTGGCGGCCCGGTGCACCGACTCGTAGACCTGTGCGCGGGTGTGCGCGGCGACCAGCGCCACCCCGGCCTGGAGCACGATCGTGTCGCGGGCGACCAGGCGTTCGTAGCGCCCGACGATCGCGGCCACCACGTAGGAGATCAGGCAGCCCCACAGCAGCCCAACGATCCCGGCCGCCGATTCCATGACGGTGGTGCCCGGGTCGATGCCGAACCGCAGCTTGCCCATCACGCAGGCCGTGACGATCGCCTGCACGACGACGCAGTGCAGCAGGCAGCGGCGGGCCGACCCGAAGAGCCCCATCAGGAACACGGTCGTCTGCGCCAGGATCAGCCCGACCTGCAGCGGCCCGTCGACGGCGGAGGCGACCGCGATGATCAGCAGCTGGGTGAGGTGGCTGCTGTTCGTGACCCGACCCCGCCGGTACTGGCGGACCAGCGGCCAGATCATCGCGACCGCCGCGCCGGTGGCGACCAGGTACAGCAGGCTCTCCCCCGTGGCGAGCACCGCGTAGCACCCCACCGCGACCGCCATCGTCGAGGTCGCGGCGATACTGACGAAACGGATGCGCTTCAGCGGGCCCGCCGGCCACCGGATCAGACGGGCGAGCCGTTCGGCGCGGTTCTCCGGTGCCGCGGCGTAGTCCCGATCCATGCTTCGACCATCGGAGGCGGACCGAGCCGCTTGAGCCGATTCTGAGGGAACGCCTACCGCAGCCAAATATCAGTCCAAACGTACGACCAGCGGGCGGTGGTCCGAGACCGGTACCACCGGCGTCGTCACCTCCACGACGCGCCGGTCGACCGTGGGGTCGAGCAGCACGTGATCCAGTTGGATGCGCGGGTCCGGCGACGGGAACGTCGCACCCCCCGCCGCGACCCGCCAGCCGGTGGCGAACCCCGCCACGCGCGCCGGCAGGTTGAGGTCGCCGAGCAGGATCCGCGGGCCGGGCAGCGCGCGCAGGGCACGCACGACGCGGCGCAGCTGGCGGAAGTTCCACCCGGGAACCCAGGACAGGTGCGTGGTCGCCACCGTGTAGCGGCCGGCGGGCGTGCCGATCACGGCGGCCAGCAACACGCGGGGCTCGTCCGGCATGAGCACGATCTTCCCCGGTCCGACCGGCATCGGGGAACGCCCCGGTGCGGCCGGCAGCCGGTGCACCAGCCAGCGTTCGACCGGCCAGCGGGAGGCCAGCGCCACGCCGTACTGCGGCAGGTCGTGCGCCGACTCGGAATCCGTCGCGGCGCGGAACTCCTCGCCGGGCGTTCCCACGACTGCCGGAACGAAGCGGTGCGCGACGGCACCGATCGCCTCGGCCGCGACGGCCGCCAGGTCGTGTCCCCCGCTGCGGGGCTGGTTGCGGTCGACCTCCTGGAGCCCCAGCACGTCGGCGTCGAGCCCGCGGACGGCGTCGCGCAGCCGCTCCGGCTCGACGAGCCCGTCATGCAGCGAACGGCCGTGCAGGATGTTGAAGGTCGCGAGGCGCACGCGCCTACGCTATATGCGCCTGATCACGAAGCCGACAACCGTTGTCATAGCCGACTTTTCTTTTGGAGTTCGTACCGGATAATCGGCGGAATGGGAGCGGGTCACGATCACGGGGCGGATGCGCGGCACGCCGCGGCCTCTTCGATGACGCGCCTGTGGACGGCACTCGGAATCGTTTTCGCCTTCGCCGTCATCGAGGCCGTCGCGGCCTGGTACACGGATTCTCTCGCGCTCGTTTCCGACGCCGGACACATGTTCACCGACGTGCTGGCGCTCGGGATGGCGCTCGCCGCCGTGACCGCCGCGCGCCGCACGACAGCCCGGCACAGCTTCGGCCTGTACCGGCTGGAGGTGCTGGCCGCGCTCGCCAACGCCGTGCTGCTCGTCGGCGTCGCCGGCTGGGTCGCCTGGGAGGCGGCGCACCGCTTCGGCGACCCGCCCGAGCTGCCCACCGGCCCGATGGCCCTGGTCGCGGCCGCCGGGCTGATCGCCAATGTGGTGGCGTTCGCGCTGCTGCGCCAGGGTGCCGAGCACAGCCTCGCCGTCCGCGGCGCCTACCTGGAGGTGCTCGCCGACCTCGCCGGCTCCGTCGGTGTGTTGGTCGCCGCCGGCGTCATCGCGACGACCGGGTGGCGCTGGGTCGACCCGCTGGTGGCGGTGGCCGTGGCGGCGTTCATCCTGCCGCGCACGTGGAAGCTCGCCGGCGCCGCCGTGCGGGTGCTCGTGCAGGCCGCCCCGGCCGGGCTGGACCTGTCGACGGTCCGCGAACGCCTCGCCACCGTGCCCGGCGTACTCGACGTGCACGACCTGCACGTGTGGACGCTCACCACCGGCATGGACGTCGCCAGCGCCCACCTGGCCATCGACCGGGACGCCGACTTCGCGCACGTGCTCGACGGCGCGCGGGAGCTGCTGCACGACGAGTACCACATCGAGCACGCCACCCTGCAGGTCGAACCGGCCGCGGCGGGGAAGGCCTGCGGGCACCCCGGATGGTGAGCGGGGGCATGTCGAAGTGGTCGGTCGAGCCGAGGCGGCGCCTGAGGCCGCCGCAGGCCGGCCAGCCACTTTGACACACCCCCGAGTATCCTCGCAGCGTGTTCTGGACTCCCGGGTGGCTGCTGCGGCACGCTCTCGCGGTCGTCCTGATCGGCGGGTTCCTCGGACTGGGCTGGTGGCAGGTCGGCCGGGCCGCCGAGGGCAACATCCTCAGCTACGGGTACGCCGTCGAGTGGCCGGTGTTCGCGGGGTTCGTGGCGTTCGTCTGGTACCGGGAGGTCAAGCGGGCGCTGGCCGAACGCGCGGCCGCCCGCGGCGACTCGGGTGTGCCGGCGGCCCCGGCCCCGTTGCGGCCCCGGCGGCCCGTGCCCGTACCGGCCGCGCCGGACGACGAGGACCCGCAGCTCGCGGCGTACAACCGCTATCTCGCCTGGCTGGCCGCCAACCCCGACGCGCGGCCGTCGGACTATCGAGGGGACGTGTAGACGGATGGGCTCGGCCCTGACCAGGTTCCGGTACATCGCGTGGATCGTCGGCGTGGTGCTGATCATCCTGATGTTCGTCGCGATGCCGATGAAGTACATCGGGGACGACCCGACGATGGTGCAGCTCGTGAGCCCGGTACACGGGTTCCTCTACATGGTGTACATCGTGGCGGCGTTCATGCTGGCACAGCAGCAGCGGTGGTCGCTCAAGCGCACGATCCTGCTGCTGTTGGCGGGGACGATTCCGGTGCTGTCGTTCGTGGCGGAGCGCTGGGCCACCAACCACGCCCGCGAAGCCGTCCCCGCGTAGCTCTCTTTTTTACGCGGGTCCGCCGGGGGCGCGACCGCTGCCTCCCGGGCCGCACCGCTGCGCTGCCACGCCCGCGTACGGTCACACCGCGATGTGATCGAAGATGTCGGCGTCCGTCTCCCGCTGCCATTCCGGCATCGCCGACCAGTCCGCGACGTACGCGGGCTTCGGGTCGCCGAAATGCGCGTACATCTGGCCGATCCAGCAGAGTGCGACGAATCTGCCCTTCTGCTCGCGGCTCAGTTTCGTCGCGGCACCGTCCGTCACCGCCAGGAATGAGCGAACCTGTTCGTACACCGCTGCTGCGGCCCGGCGCTCCCACTCCGGGGTGTCTTCCCAGGGCGTGACGTACGACGCCTTCGGCTCACCCGGAAAGTGGCGACGCACCCCGGCTATCCACGCCGCACGGAAGATCCGGCCGCCGTCCACGCCCTCGGTCATCGATTCCCCTCACAATCCGGTCACCCCTGATCAGCAATCCGCAGCCTAGACTCAGCCGCGTCGGCTGACCGAGGGAGACCATGCGATGACCGGCGTGACCAATATCGGCGAGCAACTCGGACGCCTACGGACCCAGCGCGGTCTGACGCAGGAGCAATTACACGAACGGTCCGGTGTCTCTGTCGACGTCATCAAAAAGCTGGAACAGGGCACCCGCTCGACATGCCGCATCGGGACTCTGGTGAGCCTTGCCGAAGCGCTGGACGCCAATGTGTCTGTGTTGATCACTCCACGCACCCGGCTGGCGCCACTCGACGAGCACGACCCGGCGCTCGACGCCATCCGACAGGCGGTCACCTGCGGCAGCATCCCCGGATTGGACGAGCCAGACGAGCCGGAGCCGGCCGTCCCGACTCTCGCCGAGGGCGCTGCGACGGCGTGGCGGGTGTGGCAGCGAGGTGACTACTCCACCGTCGCGGCGCTGCTTCCGACGTTTGTCGCCGAGGCACGTCATGCCTGCCGGGACCTGGCCGGTGATGATCGGGTCGAGGCGTTCGGCCACCTCGCGTCCGCCTATGAGACTGCGGCGGGAGTCGCCATCATGCTCGGCATGGACGACCTGGCGTGGCTGGCCGCAGAACGCGCCGTCGCCGCCGGCGAGCAGAGCGGTACCTCCGTCGTCGCCGCCTCGTCCCGCCATTGGGCGGCCTGGATCCTGCGCCGCCAGGGCCGCTACGGCGAGTGCGTCTCGTTGGCGACCCGCGCCGCTGAAGAACACGAGCCGAGCCTGATGCGCGCGAGTGACGCCGAGCTTGCCGTATGGGGCGGGCTGCTCGTGACCGCGTCCGGCGCGGCAGCCCGTGCGGACCGGCCCGAGCAGGCCGACGAGTTGCTGTCCTACGCACGCGGTGCCGCTGCGAGGCTCGGACGGGAACACACCGACCGCTGGTCGGTGTTCGGTCCCCGCCTTCTCGCGCATACGGCGGTCATGAACGCGGTCGAAGGCGGCGATTACGAACGGGCTCTACACCTGGCGGAAACCGTGGACCAGACGCGGGGAACCATGCCGCCGACGTGGGAGGCGCGTTATCTGCTCGGCCTGGCCCAGGCACAGGTCGAACGCCACAAGGACCAATCGGCGGTGCGTCGTTGACTCAGGCGGTCCAGGTGGCACCCGAATGGGTGCGCTATTACCGCCTTGCCCGGGACGTGACATTGGATCTGTGGCAGCGGCCGGTGCGACGCCACAGCAACCAACTCGCCAATGTGGCCCGACACCTCGGACTGCCGAACTAGAAACCATGCTGGGACACTGCGCCCTCCTATGTGCGTTCGGAGGGACAGCCCACGCACCGACGGGGGCACCACGTCCCATCTGCTGGCCGCAGTCCTAGGTGTGGGCACAAGCGGCCCCTTCCGCCCGGATCCCTCCTCAATCGAGAATTGAGTCAATGAGGAGGGACTCATGATTGAGCTGATCGACCCGTGTCTCGGGCAAGGCAATTTTGACCATCCTTGGTGGTGCAATCGCCGATACTGTGGAATGTCGAACCCTGTCCCCTGCCATATGAGTACACCCCGACGAATAAGCGGAGATCGCGCCGGCGGGATCGTAATCACCATGCAGCTTTCCTGCGTGATCGACGAGCCGCTGGAGCTGGCCCCGGTCTCGATCGAACTGGTGATGCGTGATCCGGTCACCGGCAAAGCGGGTCGATTCCTCCTGGACAAAGAGGTCGCATCGCCATTCCACGCGTCACTCGGCGAACTGCTACCGATAACGAGCTAGCCGATGACCCTTGACTCGAAGTGGCCGGAGCGTTCACTGCGCGCCGACGCGCTTCGTAACAGAATTCGAATCCTCGTCGCCGCCGAGACGGTGTTCGCCGCCAAGGGTCCCGCCGCTGCGGTCGAGGATGTCGCCCGCCTCGCGGGAGTCGGCGTCGGCACGGTGTACCGGCACTTCGCGACGAGGGAGGCGCTGCGGGATGCGGTATTCGCCGGCCGGCTGCAACGACTCACCGACCATGCCGAGCACGCGGCGCGCAATCCGATCCGGGACGGGCATTCCTCGACTTCTTCGCCGGAATGGTCGGCGAGAATCCCACCGACAAGCGATTCTCGGACACGCTTGCCCGAGCGGGACAGGACGCAGAGGCAGCCGCGACCCGTCCCGATCACCCGCTGCACGCCGCTCTCGGGCGCCTACTTGACCGCGCCCAACGCTCCGGCCAGGTACGACCGGACGTCGACACCGCCGTTGTCATCGCGGTGATGGTGGGAACGGCCTACGCGCTTCGGCAGGTCGGCCATCATGTCGGCGGACGAACCAGCGCGCTCGCGGTTGTTGTCGACGGGCTGCGCCGAAGTGCTTCGGCGCGAGGCAGACGACGCCGCGAATGGCGGTAGCCCGATGACTGGTCTGAACCCGTTGGTGGAAGTATGTCGATGTGAAAAGTGATGTTTTGCGCCACCGGTTCACCGTGCCCGCACCGCCTGAGGTGGTGCTTTCGCACCTGCTGGAGCCGGCCAGCTACGTGGGGCTCAACGGACTGGTGGTGGCCGTTCGGGACATCCGCGAGGAGGAGGGCAGCATCGCCTACACGGCGATCGAGCGGCTGCCCGTCCTCGGGTTCCACTTCCACAACGCGCTCAGGGTCCGGGTCCGGAGCGAGGAGGGCGGCACGCGGTTCGTCATGGAGGTCGGCGCTCGGGGCGGTGTGCGGGTGAAGGTCGAGACCGATCTGGCGCCCGCACCCGAGGGGTCCGTGGCCGACGACACGATCACCTTGACCGCGGCGGCGCCGGTGCGCAGCTACGCCCGCAGGCAGGCGCGCGCCGGCCAGTTGCAGCGGGCACGCACCCTGGCGGCCCGGCTGGCCTGACCCCAGGATCCGCGATGTCTCGGAGCTGCGGTCCTATGCGGCTTTCTGCAGCGCGGCTTCGGTGCGGGTGCGCAGGGCGGCGGGGTCGACGTTCAGCTCGCTCAGGATCAGGGCGGCCAGGCCCTCGCCCTCGCGGAGCAGGCCGAGCAGGATGTGCTCCGCGCCGATGTGCTTGTGCTTGAGCCGCAACGCCTCCCGCAGCGACAGCTCCAGCACCTTCTTCGCCCTGGGCGAGAACGGGATGTGCCCGCTCGGCCGGCGGCCCATCGGCGCGTCCTTGCCGGTGCCGGGCTGGTCGACGTCGCGCGGGAAGAGTCCGAGGATGCGGCGCGGGCGTTCCGGGGTGGGCGGTGCGAGGTCGACGGGGCCGAAGTTCTGCTCGATGCGGGCGCGCACCTCGTCGATGTCGATGCCGATGGCCTTGAGCGCGTCGGCGTCCTCGATGCCGAGCCAGTCGGCGGCCGGCGGGTCGACCGGCGGGCGGGTGGCGGCGCGGATGCCGGCGTCGATCCGGTCGACCGTCACGCCGGCGTCGAGCAGCACCGTGCCGGCCCGGTCGCCGTAGCGGACCAGCGCCAGGAGCAGGTGCTCGGTGCCGATGATCCGATGGTCGAGCCGGCGCGCCTCCAGTTGGGCGGCGGTCACGACGCTGCGGGCGTCCTGGGTGAATCGCTCGAACATCAGTCTTTCCTCCGGTCGGTCGGGGCCGTGCGGCCGGCGTGCTTCTTGTGCACCGCCTGCTTGCTGACGCCGAGCGCGGTGGCGATCTCCTGCCAGGACCAGCCCTGGGCGCGGGCGTTGTCGACCTGGAGGATCTCCAGCGTCTCGGCGAGGCGGTGCAGGGCCACCACGGCCCGCAGCCCCACCCTGGGGTCTCGGCTGCTGGCCGCTTCGGCGGTGTCCGCTGCTTCCATGGCGTCAACGTACGTTGACAAGACCGCGCTTGTCAACGACGGTTGACGGCGGGCAGACTGGTTCCGTGAAGCTCGTCCTCATGGCCGACACCCACGTGCCGCCCCGCGCCCGCGACCTGCCGCCGCTGCTCTGGGCCGACGTCGAGGCCGCCGACGTCGTGATCCACGCCGGCGACTGGGTCGACGTGCGGCTGCTCGACGCGCTGGAGAGCCGCGCGAAGCGGGTCATCGGCGTCTACGGCAACAACGACGGCCCCGCGCTGCGTGCCCGGCTGCCGGAGATCGCGCGGGTCGAGCTGGAGGGGCTGCGCCTCGCGGTGATCCACGAGACCGGGCAGGCCAAGGGGCGTGAGGCGCGCTGCGCGGCGCTCTTCCCCGACGCGGACGTGCTGGTCTTCGGGCACAGCCACATCCCGTGGGACACCACCGCCGACGGCGGCCTGCGGCTGCTCAACCCCGGTTCGCCGACCGACCGGCGACGCCAGCCCCGGCACACCCACATGCGGGCGGAGATCACCGACGGCCGGCTGACCGCCGTCGAACTGGTCGGCTCACAGCAGGCGGCGCCAGGGGCCGATCCGCACACCCACCCCGGGTGAGGTGTGCACCAGCGGCTCGCCCTCGGGCTTCGGCAGGCCGGCGGCCTCGACGACGTTCTCGTCGAGGTGCACCAGGCGGCCGGTGCGCAGCGGCCACGGGCCGTGCCCCGCCTCGGCCACCACCAGCCCGCGCCGCATCGCCGCGTACAGCCGGAACCGGTAGGTGAGGAAGTACTCCAGCTCGCCCGGTTCGACCGGGTCGCCGGGCACCACCGTCGCGTCGCAGCGGGCGCCCCGCGGGCCGGGCCAGCGGCGGCTCGACCGGTAGCGGTACTCCCCCGGGCCGTGCCGCAGCGCCATCCGCGCCCACAGGTAGGGCAGCCGGTACGCCGACCGTCCGGCCAGCACCGCCGGCATCCGGGCCGCGTCCAGCGAGAAGAACCAGATCCCCTGGGAACCGTCGGGGCCGCTCACGTAGGTGCGGACGTTCGTCTCGGGGAACCGCGACAGCCACGGCACCGGCGGCACGAACGGCGCCCGCACCCGGTCCATCAGAAACGGCACGAGGCCGATCCACGCACTCCCGTCGAACTCCTGCGCGGTCAGCCCCGGCGGCAACAACGCCTGCACCGCCTCGACCGGGTACCGCCAGTGCAGGAACGTCAGATGCCGCCAGTGCTGGAACATGACCGGCCGGGCGACGACCGGCGACTCGGGAGGAGTGATCCGTCGGCCCTCCCTTCCGCCGCTCAGCGCCGGGGAAACACCAGGTGCAGCGCCGTCCCGGCGGACGAGCCGTCGCACAGCGCCACGCTGGCGTGATGCGCGTCGAGAATAGCCTTCACCGCCGCCAGCCCGGCGTCCGGCGCCTCCGCGGGGTCGCCCGCCGCCGGCGAGATCGCGCCCCGGTAGACGTGCTCGTAGAGCTTCGCCGGTTCGCCGCCCGCGCCGGTGTCTTGTAGCTCCATCGTCGGCGCGCCGTCGCCGTGCACCCGGACCCGCACCTTGCCGCCGCGCGGCGTGAACTTCACGGCGTTGAACAGCAGGTGCGCCAGCGCCTGGGCGAGGCGGCGCGGGTCGGCCGACATCGGCGCGGGCGTTCCGGCGTCGATCGACAGCATGATGTCCTTGGCGTCGGCGATCGGCCGCACCTCGCGCACCGCCCACTCGGTGAGCGTCACCAGGTCGACCTCCTGCCGCTGCAGGTCGGGCACGCTGCCGGGCGGGCCGGCGATGGTGAGCAGGTCGTCGAGGAGCCGCACGAGGTCGGGCGCCTGGGCGTGGACGGCCGCGCCGACCCTGGCGGCGACGTCCGGCGGGCAGAACTCCACGTCGCGCAGCACCTCGGCGCAGCGGCGCAGTTCGGCGAGGGGTTCGCGGAGCCGGGAGCCGACCAGCACACCCAGGTCGTCGTGCACCCGGTCGAGCTCGTGCCGCCGGGCGGCCTCGCCGGCTGCGCCCTTCGCGTAGCGCCGCAGTTCGAGCTGGGCGGTGATCTGACTCGCGAGGGCGCGCAGTGCCCGCAACTGGCCGATGGCGAGCCGGCGCGGAACGGCGTCGACGACGCACAGGGCGCCGAGGGCGTGGCCGTTCGTGGTGACCAGCGGTGCTCCGGCGTAGAAGCGGATGCCGGGGTCGTTCATGACGTGCGGGTTCTCCGCGAAGCGGCGGTCGGAGCGGGCGTCCGGGACGACCAGCAGGCCGCGCCCGAGGATCGCGTGCGCGCAGAACGACTCGTCGCGCGGCACGGCTGCGCTGCCCGTGTCGGTGCCGTGCGGCGGCTCCGCCTCCGGGGCGTCGGCACCGCCGCGGGCCAGCACGTCGGCGCGGTCCATCTCGATGAGGGTCACCAGGGAGACCGGCGTGCCGCAGATGCCGGCGGCCAGGTCGGCTATGTCGTCGAGGTCCGGTTCGGCGCGCTCGGGGAGCAGGTCGAGTTCCCGGAGGGCGGAGAGCCGTTCGAGCTCGGTGCTCGGGATCGGAGCGCGCATCACTACCCCCTAGATCGCGAAACAGGCTCACGATACGCGCGCTTCACCCCTTAGGTACGCATATTGACCGCACTGCCGTGGGCCGGCGGGCGGGCGTTCGGGGTGAGTGGGGGCGGGGCCGCGGGGTGGGCGCGGAGGGCGTTCAGGTCGCAGACGCACGTGCCCGGGCGATCGATCGCGGCCGACGCCGCGCGCTGGGCCAGGTCGCCGGCCGCCTCGGGGTCCGCGCCCGCCAGCAGGCCCAGGGTGAACGCCGCCGCGTAGGCGTCGCCGGCGCCGGCCGTCCGGCTCGGCGGGGCCGGGCGGGTGTACGTGCGGTGCGGCGGCCGGCCGGCACGCAGGATCAGCGCGCCGTCCGAGTCGAGCGTCACCGCGGCCACCCGCGCGCCCGTCGCGTGCAGGATGCGCGGGGCGGCGGCGGTGACGGCGTTCGCGCGTTCGGGGCCGTCGAGCGGCTCGACCAGGTCGCCCAGCTCCGCGAAGCTCGGCGTCACCAGGGTCGGGCGCAGCTCGCACCAGCGGGCCGGCGTGTGCGCGTCCACGACCAGCAGCGGCGGCAGGCTCGCGCGTTCGGCCACCAGGTGCCGCAGCACGGTCTGCGAAAGGGTGCCGGCGCCGTAGTCGCAGACGATCAGGGCGTCGGCCGCCGGCAGGCCGGCACACAGGCGGCGGGCGTCGGTGTCGTTCAGCGGGTCCGTGTCGCCCTCGTCCACCCGGGCCAGGATGTGGCCGTCGGCCATGACGCGGCTCTTGGTGAGCGTTCGCCTGCCGGGGATCGTGTGCAGCGCCTCGCGCACGCCGGCCGCGGTGATCCGTCGACACAGCCGTTCGGCGGCCGCGTCGTCGCCGACCGCGCCCACCAGCACCGGCGCGGCGCCCAGGGCGGCCAGGTTCGCGGCCGTGTTCGCCGCGCCGCCGCACGCCTCGGACACGTCGTCCAGATCCACCACCGGCGCCGGCGCCTCGCGGGCCAGCTTCGTCGGGGTGCCGTTCAGCCAGCGGTCCAGCAGCACGTCGCCGAGCACCACCACAGTCGCGCCGCGCCAGCGGGCCGGGTCGACCGTCATCGGCGGACCAGGTCGAGCGCGTCGCCGACCGCCTCCGACACCGGGATGTCGATCAGGAACGACGGCCGGTGCCCGCAGGTCGGCATCCCGCCCCGGCGCGGGTACTCGTCGGTGTTGGCCGGGGCGCCGCACTCCGGGCAGACGTTCGTCCACGAGATCAGCGGCCGGTAGGTCGAACGGTCCACGAACGCGCTGTTGATGAAGTTGCCCACCCAGTACAGGCCGACGACCGGAGCACCGACGGCCGCCGCGAGGTGCAACGGGCCGGTGTCGTTGGCGACCACCACCGCGCTGCGGGCGAGCAGAGCGGCCAGCCCACCGAGGGACAGCGTCCCCGCCAAAGACGTGGCGGGCGCCCGCATCGCCGACACCACCGCATCGGCGAGCGGCGCCTCGGTGCCGGTTCCCGAGACGAAGACCTG
This sequence comes from Virgisporangium aliadipatigenens, assembly GCF_016863615.1. Lineage (GTDB taxonomy): Bacteria > Actinomycetota > Actinomycetes > Mycobacteriales > Micromonosporaceae > Virgisporangium > Virgisporangium aliadipatigenens. Next base: position 54,251 of record NZ_BOPF01000022.1, read on the forward strand.
GACACCGGCGGCGCGGAGCGCGTCGCCGACGGCCGCGAACCGGTCCGGGGGCCAGCGCCTACGGGGATCGTTGGCACCCGGATGCAGCACGGCGAACGGCGCGTCCGGCACCACCCGCGCCGCCTCGGCCACGTCGCGGTCGGTCAACGCCCACCGCGGCCGGTAGGTGACCGGCGGCGCGCCGACCAGCCCGACGACCTCCAGGTGACGGAACACCTCGGACTGGTAGTAGATGTAGGGAACGGTGCGGTCGAGGGCCGGCGCCCCCTCCGCCCGCAGCCCGGCCGTCACCCGCGCGCCCAGCCCGGCGACCAGCGGATTGCTCTGCGCCCCGCCGCCGTGCAGCTGCACCGCCAGGTCGAACTTCTCCTCGACGGGCCCCGAAGCGAGCACGAACCGATCCACCGGCCCCGGCCGCCCGCTCAGGTCGCGCACGTGCCACTCGGCGCCCAGCAGGACGATCTCGGCGTCCGGATACGCCGCCCGCAGCGACTCCAGGGCCGGCAGGGCGAACACGTAGTCGCCGAGCGCGTTCGCGCGCAGCACGGCAATGCGTTTGACGTCGTCGACGAGCACGTGCGGAGAACTACCCGCTTGTGGCCGAAAGATACTTCGCCCGCCGCACCGGCACCTCGGCCGCCACGAGCGTCAGCACGAACCGGCTCCCGTTCGGCTCGTTCGGCTCGAAGTGCAGCGTGCCGCCGTTCGCCGTGGTGAGCCGGTGCGCGATGTAGAGGCCGAGGCCGGTCCCCGAACGGGTCGGCGCGACCCCGCGTTCGGCCCGGGCGTAGCGCTCGAACAGGTGCGGCACGAACTCCGGCGGCACACCCTCGCCCCGGTCGCACACCGCGATCGCGATCCGGTCGCCGCCCCGCCGCGCGCACACCGCCACCTCGTCGCCGCCGTACTTGCGGGCGTTGCTCAGCAGGTTGACGAGGATGCGCTGCAGGTGCCGGGCGTCGGCGAAGACGGCCAGCCCGCCGTCGGCGTCGACCGGCACCGGCGGACGGCGTTCGGTGTACAGCCCGGCGAGCGCCTGCGCGACGGCGGCGTCCACCCGGATCGGCGCCTGCCGCGGGCGAACGTCGGCGTTGTCCAGCTCGGACAGGGTCAGGATCTCCTCGACGAGCTGCATCATCGTCGCGCCGGCCCCCTTGATCCGGTTCAGGTCGCGCAGCTTCTCCGCCTCGTCGGCGTGCTCCCACGCCTCCAGCAGCAGGCCGCAGTAGCCGTTGATGACGCCGAGCGGCTGCCGCACGTCGTGGCTCAACATCGCCACCAGGTCGGCGGTGCGCTGCTGGGCGGTGCGCAGTTCGCGGTTGGCGGCCTCCAGGTCGCGGGCGTGCTCGGCGAGGGCGGCGCGGCCGCGTTCGCGTTCCTGTTCGAGGCGGCGGCGTTCGCTGATGTCGACCACCTGGGTGGTGAAGTGGACGGGGCGCTCGCGTTCGTCGCGGATGAGCGTGCAGTGCACCAGCACCGGCACGTCGTGCCCGTCGGCGTGCACGTAGCGCTTCTCCGTCACGAAGCCGCGCCGGCGCCGTTCGAGCACGTCGAGGACCAGGTCGCGGCAGCGTTCGCGGTCGTCGGGGTGGGTCAGCTCCTGCCAGTCGGTGCCGAGCAGGTCGCCCTCCGCGCGGCCCAGCATGTCGCAGAGCGCCTGGTTGACGCGGGTCAGCCGGCCCCAGCCGGGTTCGCCGATCATCATGCCGACGAGGGAGTTCTCGAAGATGCCGCGGAATCGGGCCTCGCTGTCGCGCAGCCGCGCCCGTTCGCGGACCCCGGCGGCGGCCGCGAGCGCCGCCACCAGACCCACCAGGCCGATCCCGGTCACCGCCGCGACGCCGCCCCGGGTCGCGCCGGCCACGGGCTGATAGAGGACATCCGTGGGAACGGTGGAGACGAGGCGCCACGGCGTTCCGGCGACGGCCCGCGAGTAGTAGTGCCATTCCCGGTCCGGGCCGGCGAACGTGCCGTCGGCGGCGCGGGCCAGTTCCCCGGAGAGGTTCGGCTCCCGCTCGTGCAGCTTGGTGACGGCGCCGATGCCCTGGTTGGAACCGACGATCGTGCCGGCCGCGTCGACGAGGTAGATGCGGGCCCGGTCGAGCGCGATCGCGTGGGTGAGGTAGGTCCCCAGCGGGCTGGAGCGCACCTCGACGGCGCCGGAGAAGACCCGCCGCCCGCGTTCCGTCTCGTACGGCACGGCGAACGCCACCACGGGCTCCCCGCTCGCCGCCGACGGCACCACGGCCGAGACCGCCGGCCGGTTGGTCCGCAGGGCGTCGCGCAGGTGGTCGTACCGCGTCGTCAGGTCCTGTCCCAGCAGCGTCGGGCTGGGCGGGATCACCTGCATCAGGTGGCCGCGCCCGTCGAGCAGCACCGCCGCCGGATACCCGAACGCCGCCACCGCCCGGGTGAACGTCTCCTGGTCCACGTTCGGGTCGGCGAGGAACTGGGTGGCCTGTGCCCGTTCGCGGGTGATGAGGTCCTCGACGTACGTGCTGACGAACTTCGCGGCGATGCCGACCCGCAGTTCGTAGCGATGACCCAGCTCGTCGCGGCTGTCCCCGCGCACCCAGAACGCGCCGCCGACCGCGCCCAGCATCACCACGAGCCACACGGCCAGCGGCGGAGCGAGGTACCGCCAGCCGGGACGGAGCAAAGACAGCAGCCGCTCCATCCCGCCACTATGGCAAGCATTGCTGACCGATGTGCTCTACTCAGCCAGGTTGCGCCCTTAGTACGGTACGCATCGTGAGTGAGCCGGTACTTACGGAACGAGATCACAGCCCGCCGGACCTGGTTGCCGGTATGCAGGCGGTGCTCGATGTCGTGCCCGGCTCCGTGGGCTACCTGACGCCGATCCTCGACCCCGCCGGTGAGCCCGTCGACTGGCTGATGGCCGCCGTCTCCCCGAACGCCGTGGACCTGTCCGGGCGTCGTGCCCCGGACCTCATCGGGCGGCGGGTGCGCGCCGCCTACCCGGGCATCCACGACACCCCGATCCTGGCGGGATACCGGCGCACCTGGTTCACCGGCGTGGCCGGCACGATCGGGCCGTTCCCGGGGATCCGCCCGCACACCGGCGACACTCCACCGGGCGTGAGCATGCTGCGGTTCGGCCGGGTCGAGGGCGGGCTCATGGTCAGCTGGACCCGGATCGACCTAGACGCGCGGGCCGCACAGCGCCTCGCCGACACCGAACGGATGGGCAAGCTCGGCTACGGCGTCTGGCGCGTCGACGGCCGGATGCCCGACGAGTGGTCGGAGAATCTGTACCGGATCTTCCAGCGTCACCCCGACGAGGGACCCCTGGACTACGACGGCTTCCTCGCGCTGGTGCACGAGGACGACCGGCACATGTTCGACGAGCGGATGGGCGCACTTCTCACGCACGGGGACCGCCTGGACGTGGAGGTGCGCATGGTCCTGCCCGACGGCGACCACCACCTGCGCGTGGTGGCGGAGGTGGCCCGCGACGGCTCCGGGGCGCCGTCGGAGGTGTTCGGGCTGTTGCAGGACAACACGTCGCTGTGGATGAGCAACCGCCGCCTGGTGTCGACCCAGCGCGAACTGCTGGAGCAGCAGCGCCTGCGGGCCGAGGAACTGACCCTGGCCGGCCGCCTCCAGGAGGTCATCCTGCCGGTGCTGCCGGAGCCCATGCCGCTGCCCGGCCTGCGGGTAGCGGTGCGGTACCTGCCGGCCGAACGGGTCGGCCGGGTCGGCGGCGACTGGTACCACACGATGCCGCTGCGGGACGGCTCGGTACTGCTGGCCGTCGGCGACGTCGCCGGGCACGGGCTGCCGGCCGCCGCGGTGATGGCCCAGCTCCGGCACGCCCTGAGCGCGCTCGCCGTCTCCACCGGCGACCCGGCCAAGCTGCTGACCATGCTCAACACCGTCCTGTGCGAACAGGTGTCGCCGCCGACCCTCGCGACGGCCGTGGTGGCCCGCTACAACCCGGTCACCCGTCGGCTGGCGTGGGCCCAGGCGGGCCACCCGCCGTGCCTGCTCTTCCGCGACGGCTTCGGCCACCGGCTGGCCCGCCCGGCCGGCGTGGTCCTGGGCGCCATCCCGGACGCGACGTACCACACGGCCACGACCGGCCTACTGCCCGGCGATCTCCTGCTGATGTACACGGACGGGCTGGTGGAGGGACCGGTGGAGACCGTCGAGGAGGGCATCGACCGGCTCTCGGCGGCGGTGGTCGAGATGCTGCCCGGGCACCCGGACGACGACCTCGCGGCCGCCGTGGTCGACGGCGTGCCGCGGGCCAACCCGCACGACGACACCTGCATCCTGGCCGCCCGCGCGGCCTAGGCGTGTCCTAGTCGAGCGGGCCGCCGGCGACGTAGATGACCTGGCCGGAGATGAACCCGGCGTCGTCGCCCGCGAGGAACGCCACCAGTGCGCCGATGTCGTCGGGCGTGCCCACCCGGCGTACCGGGATCCGCGCCGCCGACGCCTTCTGGAACTCCTCGAAGTCCACGCCCATCCGGGCCGCTGTCGCGGCGGTCATCTCGGTGGCGATGAACCCGGGCGCGATCGCGTTGGCCGTCACGCCGAACTGGCCCAGTTCGATCGCGAGCGTCTTGGTGAACCCCTGCAGGCCGGCCTTCGCCGCCGAGTAGTTCGCCTGCCCGCGGTTGCCGAGGGCGGAGCTGCTCGACAGGTTGACGATCCGGCCGAACCGCTGCTCCACCATGTGCGACTGGCAGGCCCGGCTCATCAGGAACGCCCCCTTGAGGTGCACGCCCATGACCGTGTCCCAGTCGTCGTCGGTCATCTTGAAGAGCAGGTTGTCGCGCAGCACACCCGCGTTGTTGACCAGAACGGCCACCGGCCCGAACTCGGCGACGACCCGCTTCACGGCCGCGTCGACCTGGGCGGGATCGCTGACGTCGGCACCGACCGCGACGGCCTTGCCGCCGGCGGCGGTGATCGCCTCCACGGTCTCCCGGCCGCCGTCCTCGGTCAGGTCGACCACTCCGACCGCGTGGCCGCTCGCGGCGAGGCGACGCGCGGCGGCCGCCCCGATCCCGCGGGCCGCTCCGGTGACGATCGCGACGCGCTGACTCATCCCACGCACTCCCCACTGCTCCGGCACACCGTTTCGATTACCCCACGGTAACCTCCCGGGTGCTCCGGTCAGGCGGCGGCCGTCGCCCGTTGCAGCGCGTGCCGGCAGACGGTGAGCAGCGCGTCCCGGACGGACTGCCGCGACCGCGCGTCGAACGTCGTCAGCGGCGTGTCGCCGTTGACGGCCAGCGCCCAGCGGACCTCCTCCAGCGAGTGCGCGAGCCGGCCGTGGAACAGGTTCACCGCGATGACGAACGGGATCCGCGCCTGTTCGAAGTAGTCGACGGCCGGGTAGCAGTCGTCCAGCCGGCGGGTGTCGACGATGACCAGCGCGCCGAGCGCACCCACGCAGATGTCGTGCCACATGAACCCGAACCGGTCCTGCCCCGGCGTCCCGAACAGGTACAGCTTGAGCCCCTGGTCGAGTCGGATGGTGCCGAAGTCGATCGCGACCGTGGTGGTGGTCTTGTCCGGCACGTCGCCGGTGCGGTCGACGTGCGCGGCCACGTCCGTCATCGCCGCCTCGGTGGTCAGCGGCGGCGTGTCGGAGATGACCCCGACCGTGGTGGTCTTGCCGACGCCGAACCCACCGGCGACCACGATCTTGATGGGAGTCGGCGCCGCCGGCTCATGCGATTGCGGATAGCCCACGGATCACCCTTTCGATCATTGCGGGGTCGGTGGCCGCCGCCCGCTGCGGCCGCAGCACCCGCAGGTGCCCGGCGGCCGCCAGGTCCGCGACGAGCACCCGGACCACCTGGAGATGCAGGTGCAGCAGCGCACCGAGTTCGGCCACCGAGACCGGGTCGTGCGCCAGGTTGACGACCTCGCGGTGCTCGAAGCGCAGCGCGTGCGGCGCGGCGATCACGGCACCGTCGGCGACCACCTGCGCCTCCAGTGCGAGCGTCGGATCCACCGGCGCCGTGCGGCCCCCGGTCATCTGGTACGGGCGCAGGCGCGGGGCGTCGTCCGCGTCGAGGTACGCCTGGGCTCCCGGGTCGTCCGGCAGCGGACGGGATGCGTCCGCATGTCGCATGTACGGGGGCAGTCGCCGCCCTGCACCGTCGGCCTCGGTCATCTCAGACCGCCGCGACGGTGTTCTTCAGTTCGTCGATGAGCTGCGGGGTGAGCACGCGACCGGCCCGGTTGGCGAAGACCGCCATCTCGTAGGCGATCGTGCCGAGGTCGGCCTGCTTGGTGGCGAGCACGCCCAGCGCGGAGCCGGAGGAGATCGTCGCCACGAGCAGGTAACCGGACTCGAAGTCGATGATCACCTTGTTCGTGAAGCCGAGCTGGTACAGCCGCGAGGCGCCGCCGGCCAGGCTGGTGATGGCCGAGGTGATGGCGGCGAAGCGTTCGGCGTCGTCGCGGCTGCTGTTGGTGGCCATGGCGATCAGCAGGCCGTCGGAGGAGACCGCGATGGCGTCCGACACGCCCGCCGTCTCCACGGCGAACCGGTCGAGCAGCCAGTTGAAGCTGCGGGCTTCCGGAGATGCGATGGTCATCGTCGCTCCACATCCTGGGGCTCGGATCCTGCCTGGACCCGCCCGACGAACTCTGGTTGCTGAAGATCCTGTTGCTCGCCGCGGGCGAAGCCCGCGACCAACGTGTCGATTGCCCGCGCCTCGGCCTCGGGGTCCCGGTCGACCGGCCCGGACGACGGCGGCGGCGGGACCGCCGACCCGCGACCCGCCGCGGGACCGCCCCGGCCGGGGCCGTCCGGCAGGCGCAGCTCCTCGGCGAGGTTCGCGCCGGGCACGCGCCGGCTCAGTCCACCGGCGGCGGCCGGTGGCGGCACCGCGGCCCGCCCGGCCGACGGCGGTGCCGGTGCCGCGGGCGCGCCGCCGGCCGGCAGCGGCCACTGCCGCGGCGGGGCGTTCGTCGCCGGTGGGTTCGGCGCCGGCGCCGGTGCGGCCGTCCGTTCGAAGATCCCGGGCATCTGTGGCATCGGCGGTATCGGGCGACCGGCCCCGGCGGGTGGTGGGCTGAGGTCCGGCGGCCGCATCGCTCCGCCGGGCGGTGTGGCGATTCCCCGGGCGAACCCGGTGGTGAACGCCTCCGCCTCGGCCCGCGCGGCGGCCGGATCGACCTCGACGGTGTTCTCCCGCTCGCTCGCCGGCGCGAACGTGCCCTTCGGCAGGTTCCGTCCGGGAACGCGGCGGGTCAGGCCGCTCGGGCTGGACTCGACGGCCGGCGGCGCGTCGGGAGCCCGGTCGGCCGGCATCGACTCCGGCGAACGGCGCGGCCCCGGCACCGCGGCCCGGCCGGTCGCCGGTACCCCGCCGTTCAGCGGGCCGGTCGTCGTCAGCGGCGCGGCCGTCGCCGGCGGCGGGGGTGCGATCGCCATCGGCTGCGGCGCGGCGGGGATCGGGGGCAGCGGCGCGAGCAGGGCGATCGGCTCCGCCTCGTCCAGCAGCGCCGGGCTCAGCTCCGGCAGCGCCGCCGCCGGCACGACCTCCTCCTCGCCGAACCAGGCGAACTGGCCACGCACCGAGGTCGCCTGCATCGCGCGGGTGGTGTGATCCGGCGTCGGCAGCGCGCCCACCGGCTGCCGGACGGCCTGTCGCACACCCCGCGCCTGCGGAACCGGCGCCACCGGGCCGGACGCGGTGGTCAGCAGCCGGGCCGGGATGTCGACGTGCACGGTGACGCCGTGCGGCGCGGTGGGGCGCAGCGTGACCGCGAGCCCGTGCCGGCGGGCCAGCCGCCCGACCACGAACAGGCCGAGCACCTGGGTCGGCGCCACGTCCAGGCGTTCGCGCTCGACCAGCCGGCGATTTTCGGCCGCGAACTGCGCCTCGTCCATGCCGATGCCGGTGTCCACGATCGTCAACCGGCACCCGTCCGCCGTCAGGCCCACCGCCACGGTCACGGGCGACGGCGGCGGCGAGTACGACACCGCGTTGTCCAGCAGCTCCGCCAGCAGCAGGATCAGGTCCGGCACGACACCCGGCACGGCGGCCACGTCGACGACGTCCGTCAGCTGTACCCGCGCGAACTGCTCGATCTCGGCCGCACCGGCACGCACCGCGTCGGCCAGGCGCATCGGGCTCGCCGGGTTGTCGTCGGCCACACCGGAGACCACGAGCAGCGCGGAGGCGCTGCGGCGCAGGCGGGTGGCGACGTGGTCGAGCCGGTACAGCCGGTCCAACAGCTGCGGGTCCTGCTGCTGGCGTTCGAGCACGTCGATCAGGTTGAGCTGCCGGTCGGCCAGGTTACGGGTGCGCCGCGCGACGGTCGCGAACATCGCCGACACGTTGCGCCGCGTGGTGACCTGCCGTTCGAGCAGGGCGGCGGCGGCGTTCTGCACCTGGTTGAACGCGGCCGCCAGGTCAGCCACCTCGCCGGGGCCGGTGGTGGGCACCGCGCGGAGCTGTGGTGGCGCGTCGGAGTCGGAGTCGGAGTCGCTGACCCGTTCGAGCTCCCGGCCGGTGGCGGCGGCCACGGCGACGGCCGCGTCGTTGAGGCGCGACAGCGGCACCGCGATCGAACGCGCGCCGGCCGCCGCGAGACCGGCGACGAGCAGCACCAGCAGCAGGGCCAGCCCACCGACCAGGATCGCCGTGGTGCGTGCGCTGTCCGAGGCGGCCCCCGACTCGTCGAGAATCTTCTGCGCGACCTGGTCGACGATCTGGCGGCGCAGGTTGCTGTACGTCTCGACCGCCTGCGCGAGGCCGGCGACGACGGAGTTCCGCTGGGGACCGGTGGGCGCGGCGGTCTCGGCGAAGATCACCTGTGCCTGTTCGACCACGGACTCGGCGGCGCGGCTGTTCTGCGCGGCCGACAGCAGGCGCAGGTGCTCGTTGCGGGCCAGGGCCGAGAAGCGGCCGGTGTTGACGCGTTCGGCGGTGCGCGAGTCGGCGTACAGCAGCTGGCCGCCCTGCGGCTCGGTGACGGCCACGATCGCCGCGGCGCCGGCGCGGGTGGCGTGCTCGTTGGCGCGCAGCAGCTCGTCGAGCGGGGCGAGCGGCGGTTCGGACGCCTCCCGGCCGATCGGCGCCGGCATGGCGTCCAGCATGGCGGCGGTGGCCTGGCTGTAGAGCAGGTGCACGGTCTGGCCGTACACCTCGCCGCCGAGCACGAGCCGGCGCACCACGCCGAGGAGTGCGGCGAGCCGCTCGGCGCCGTCCTTCAGCCGCGGGTCGCTCTTGCGGGCGGCCTCCAGCGCGGCGTCCACGCGCAGGCGCTGCTTGGTCAGCGTGACCGTGTCGCCGGTGCGCGTGGCGAGGTCGACGATGGCGAGCAGGCGTTCCCGCTGCACCTCGTCCATCAGGACGGAGATCGCCTGGCGGGACCGCGTCTCGGCGGAGATCTGATTGGCCGCCTCGACCTGGTCCACCCGTTCGATCACGACCGGAACGGCGAGTCCGATCACCGCGAGCAGCGGGATCAGCACGAGGAGGGCAAGCCTGGAGGCGACGCGCAGACGGGCGAAGCGTCGACGCGCTCCGGCTAACACCGGGCACCCACCGGCACGCCCGCCAAGCCGTCGCCGCCCGCGGCCCTCCTCCAGCCCGCGCTGGAATCCCGATCCGGGGCTGCCAATGTCGCCTCCGCTCGCCGGACGGCCCGCCGTAGGTCGTTGGTCCGCGCCGCCAAATGCGGGACGTAACGAGGCAGGGCTGAGTCCGGGTCCCCTGTGTTACCCGACCGTGGGTGAATCTACGGGTAACGGACAGGGACCGGTCAACAGCGAATGCCATACATCGGCCGATCGTCCCGTCGGGGGCCATCCGAACATCGCATCCGCGGCCACACAGAGCGACAACAGCGCGTGTACAAGCCGGACCGTCGCCGTTATACGTAGCTGAAACAGGCATTCGTAGCATTAGCCGCGTTGTCGGCCGGCCGGATCCTGGTTCGCGGCGATTTTTCCGCGTCGGGTAACCGACCGGCGATTGCACGAGACGCTCCGGAGCCATACTCTTATCCATCGAGGCCGGCACTTTCCCCCGTGAGTGCCGGCCTCCCTATGTTTCTGAAAAGTCGCCGCACGCGCACTACATTCAGTGCTTGCCGCAATTCATTGAGTAATCGGAAATGAGGCGGGCATGGCGGAAGAGATTGCGATCTCAGATCAGCCCGAGCGGCACCGGTACGAGATCACCGTCGACGGCGCGCTTGTGGGCCACGCCGACTATCTCCCCCGCGACGGCTTCCTGATCTTCACGCACACCGAGGTCGACAAGGCGTACGGCGGGCGCGGGCTCGCCGGCCGGCTCGCGGCGTTCGCGCTCGACGACGTGCGCGCGCGGGGGCTACGCCTCGCGGCCCAGTGCCCCTACATCGCGAAGTACGTCGACACCCACCCGGCCTACGCGGACCTGCTGGTCGACTAGCTGCTGCTGCTCGAGCAGGACGAGCTGCTGGAGCTGGAGCACGACGACGAGCTCGACGAGCAGGACGAAGACGAGCTGGAGCAGGACGAGGACGACGAGCCGCAGCTCGACGACGAGTGGTGATGGTGGTCGTGACCGCCGTGGTGGTTGTGGTGGTGCGGGTCGTTGCTCCAGGACCACCCGGAGGAGCCGTCCGGCGTCCACGACGACCAGTCGTGCGAGGACGACGAGGACGACCCGCCGCGCGAGACCCGGTGGCCTCCGCCGGGAAACCCGGAGAAGACGCCGGAGACCGCGCGTCGCACCGTGCGCGTCACCACGAAGAGGATGATCCCCGTCAGCAACAGCGTGAAGAGGATGATCCCGACCGGCAGCAGCCACAACCATTCCATGCCCGGGAGCGTAGGACTCGCGCGCTACCTGGTAATAGGCCCGGGACGGTAACGACCGCCCCGGGCCCTCGGCGGTTAGCCGCTACCCGTTGGGGAAGAGCTTCGCGTAGTCCGCGTACGCCATGGCGATGTCGGCCTGCGCCCAGAACCGGTGGTAGTTGAACGTCGGCGCCGGACCTCCGTCCAGGTACGCCTGGACCTTCGCCCACTCCGGGTCGGTCTTGTAGAAGGAACGGATGTCGAGGAACGACTTGCCGGGGGCGATCACGTCGCCGTTCGGCATCTTGCCGCTGTACCCGCTCGGCACGTACAGGCCCTGACGGGTCGAGGAGTTGAACACGTCGTCGAACCGCTTGTAGTCCTCGCGGGTCTCGGTCGTGGACACACCCTTCGTGTCGGCGTGCGAGGTGAGCGCGTCGAGCAGGCCCTTCGCGGTCGCCTTGGCCGAGGCGTCGCCGGACTTCGCCGCGTAGAACATCAGCGTCCGGGCGAGCGACGCCGCCACACCGACGTCACGGCCGGTGGCCACCACGTCGACGTGCAGGTTGGCGTTGGCACCCGGGCCTCCGGTGGCACCGCTGTAGCTGGTCGGCTGGCCGCTCCACGCCATGGTCGACGGGATCGACCAGTTGCTGCCGATGGTGGTCTCCGAGATGGCCCACGGCACCCACTTGTCGAGCAGCTTCTTGGCGTTGGCGTCACCGGTCTGGAAGTACAGCTCCGCGATCCGGTGCATCGACCAGGCCTGGAACCCGAACCACTCGTTGGACGGCGGGTCGTGGTAGACCGGCTTCTCGTCGTACGCCATGCCGTAGAACGTCGCCGTTCCGCTCGGCGGGGCGCCGTACGCGCCTTCCCAGCTGTTCGTCGCGCCGCCGGCGATGCCGCCCTCGGCCGACTGCAGCCACAGGTAGAACTCCATCTGCCGCTGGAACGACTTGGTCCAGTCGGCGACCGCCGTCGAGGAACGCGGCTTCAGCGCGGCCACGTTCGACAGCGCCCACGCCGCCATCGGGTTCTGGTACCCGAAGTGGTTGTGGCTGGAGCCGATCCGCCAGGACCACGCGGCCGACGTGTCGAGCGCACCACCCCAGGCGTAGTACCAGGACATCAGGTAGTGCGCCGCGTCCCGGCCGCTACCCGCCGGGCAGCTGGTCGGGCTGGTGCAGTTGCCGACCTTCTTGAAGTACTTGTCGAACATCGCGTAGCGCAGGTAGTCGCCCATCTTGGCGGCCTTGGCCACCGTGGCGGCGACGTCGGCGGCCTTACCCTGCTCCGTGGCCCACGTCAGGGCCCAGTAGGCGGCCTCGACGGCGCGTGCGTCGGCGTCCGGGGCGTTGGTGTAACGCCACTGCTTGGCCGAGGTGCCCGACTCCTTGATGAACAGCGGGAGGTAGCCGGAGCCGGTGGCCCCGAAGTTGAAGTTCTCGCAGGACGGGTGCGGCACGGTCTCCCACACCGACTCCTGCGGGCCCCGCTGGAACGTGTTGATGTACGCCGGCCGCGTGGTGCCGTTGCCGCACCGGCCGAACTTGTAGGTGTTGTCCACGTCGATCAGCCAGTGCATGCCGTAGACGTCACCGGTGCCGTAGGTGGACTGGAGCTCGCTGCGCAGCGGGTCCTTGCCGACCGGAACGCTCGCGTTGAGCGCCGACGGGTACTGGTCCGGCCAGTTGTACTCCGACGCGTACTGCGCGTCACCGGCGACACCGGCGGTCGGCTGGTCGGCCGAGGACGGGATGATGTACTTCTCCATGATCGTCCACGCCTGGTTGAACGGCGCCCAGTCGCCCTCGATGCGGCCGTAGTACGCCTCGAGCCACAGCCAGTAGGAGAACGCCTCGGACGTGGTCTCGTGCCCGTGGTCCGGCGCCTCGACGATCAGCGTCTCGATGGAGTGGTACGGCACGCCCTCCGGGCTGAAGTACCCGGCGGTCTTGATCTTCTGGTACTGCTCGCGGAACAGCCGCACGTAGTCGGAGACCTCGTTGTCGGACTCCGTCGCGGTGACGGCGGTCGAGGCGACCCCGGTGCCCGCGAGCGTGAACGTCTTGACGCCGTTCAACGAGTCGCTGTCCTCCGCCGCGCTGATCCGGAAGTTCTGCGCGGTGTTCCAGTTCGACGTGGTGAACGTGAACGTGGTCGGCGTGGCCGTGACGTCGGCGTCGCCGCTGCCGGTGGCCGTCACGGTGACGTTCGACGAGGGAGCCTGGGAGAGCTTGACCGCGACGTCGGCGAAGCTGCCCTCGGGAACGCTGACCGCGGCGGGCGAGGTGACGACGGCGGGTCCGGCCGGGGCGGCGACCGTGACGGTGACCTCGTCGGTGGCCGACAGGCCGGTGTTGTCGGTGGCCTTCGCGCCGAGCACGTAGGTGCCGACGGGGAGGCTGGTCTGGGCGAAGCTGTACGGCGCCGAGGTGTCCTCACCGACCAGCAGCCCGTTGCGGTAGAACTCCACCTTCGACACGGTGCCCGGCGCGGTGTCCGCGGCGGTCGCGGCGACCGTGATGTCGGCCGGCGCGGTGAACGACTGGCCGGAGGTCGGCGCCGTGATGTCCACGGTGGGCGGCGGGTTGGCGGTCCCGCCGCAGGTGAGGCCGTTCACCGAGAACTCGGTCGGCTTGGGGTTGGTGCCGGACCAGGAGCCGTTGAAGCCGATCTCCACCTGACCACCGGTAGGGATGGTGCCGTTGTACGACTCGTTGGTGGCGGTGACGTCCTGACCGGACTGGCTCCACCTGGCCTGCCAGCCGTTGACGACCTTCTGGGTGGTGGTGGGGAACTTCCACTTGAGCGTCCACCCGCTGATGGGGTCGCCCGGGTTCTTGATGATGACGCGGCCGGTGAAGCCGCCGGGCCAGTCGTTGGTGGTGTACTGCACGTCGCAGCCCGGGGCGGCGTAAGCGGCGCTGGTCGCTACGGCGTTGAGGCCGGCCGCGCCGAGGACGGCGGCGAGCCCGAGGGCTATCCGCCGCCTTGTTCTCGTTGGCAGGGGTGTCACGGGTGCACTCCTCATCTGGGACGGGGGTGCCGGGAGCGTTGCACGGGAGCGCTCCCACCGGACAGCGTTCGGGCGATCGACAGCCGGTCACCGCAGGTCAGCCGGGCGCCCGCCAGTTAACGAAGCTGAAACGTTCAGAACAGTCGATGGGCGCCCGGACCCCGCGCGCCCAGCACGTCGCGCGGGTTGGCCAGCGCGCACCGGTCGATCGACAGGCAGCCGCAGCCGATGCAGTCGTCCAGGCTGTCGCGCAGCTTCCGGAGGGCCTCGATGCGGGCGTTCAGGGACTCCCGCCAGGTGGCCGAGAGGTGCGCCCAGTCGCTGCGGTTGGGCACGCGGCCGTCGGGCAGTTCGTCGAGGGCCGCCGCGATCTCCTTGAGCGGGATGCCGACCCGCTGCGACGCCCGGATGAACGCCACCCGCCGCAGCGTGTCCCGGCTGAACCGGCGCTGGTTGCCACTGGTGCGCCGGCTGTGGATCAGCCCCTGCGCCTCGTAGAAGTGCAGGGCGGAGACCGCGACGCCGGACCGGGCGGAGAGCTGGCCGACGGTGAGTTCGTGCTGTGCGGTCACCGGCCCATCCTAGGGATCCCGAGTCGCAAAGATTCCTTTGCAAAACTTTCTTTGCATCGCTACGGTCGATGCGTGACCGAGATCCCGCTCGAGGGGCCGGGCTACATCCCGGGGCCCACCGCGCTCAAGGCGCTCACCCACCCGTTGCGCCTGCAGCTGCTCGACGCGCTCGCCGTGCGCGGTCGGGCCACCGCCAGCCAGCTCGCCGAGGACCTCGGGGAGACCAGCGGCGCCACCAGCTACCACCTGCGCCAGCTCGCCCGGCACGGGTTCATCGAGGAGCTGCCCGAGGTCGGCACCACCCGCGAGCGCTGGTGGCGGCCGGTCACCGGCGGCTGGACGATGCGCATGGACGACCAGCGCGAGGACGCCGCGACCGGCATGGTCGTCAGCACCCTGCTGGAGAACTCCTACCGCCGCGTGCGGCAGTTCGCCCACGACCTGCCCCGGTGGTCGCCGCAGTGGCAGGTCGCCGCCATCCGTCAGCAGGCCCACCTGGAGCTGGACGCCGCACAGCTCGGGGCGCTCCAGCGCGAGATCGAGGCGGTCGTGGACCGGTACCGCGGACTGCCGCCCGGACCCGAGACCCGCCGGGTGCGCACCGAGTTCGTCGGCTTTCCGCTGGGAGACCCCGATGGGGACTAACTTCTGGAAACTGCTGGCCGCCAGCGCCACGTCCAATCTCGCCGACGGGATCGGCCGCGCCGCGCTCCCCCTGCTGGCCGCCACGCTCACCCGCGACCCGCTGGCGATCTCCGGGCTGTACTCGCTGGCGTTCCTGCCGTGGCTGTTGTGCGCGCTGCCCGCGGGTGCGCTCGTCGACCGGACCGACCGGCGCCGGGCCATGGTGCTCGCCAACACCGTGCGGGGACTGCTCGTCGCCGGGCTCACCGTCGCCGTCGCCACCGGGCACGCCACGATCCCGCTGCTCTATGTGGTGGCGTTCGCGCTGGGGATCGCGGAGACCGTCTACGACAGCGCCGCCAACGCGTTCCTGCCGCAGGTCGTGCGGCCGGATCAGTTGGAACGCGGCAACAGCCTGCTGGTCACCGGAGAGGCCGTCGGCCAGATCTTCCTCGGCGGGCCGGTGGGCGCGCTGCTGTTCACGCTCGCCGTGGCGCTGCCGTTCGGTGCCAACGCGGCCGGGTTCCTGGCGTGCGCGCTGGTCATGGTCACCGTGGCCGGCGACTTCCGGCCGGCGCTGGCCTCGACGAGTTCGATCCGGGCCGACATCGTCGACGGGGTGCGCTGGCTGTCGAGGCAGCCGCTGCTGCGCGGGCTCACGCTGCTGTTCGGGCTCACCTCGGCGTGCGGGTCGGCGGCCAACGCCGTGCTGGTGCTCTACGCCCTGGACGTGCTCGGGCTGAGCCCGCGCGGGTACGGGTTCCTGCTGCTCGCGGGCGGCGTCGGCGGGCTGCTGGGCGGGCTGGTCGCGCCGCTGACCGCCGCGCGCCTCGGCCGGCTGCCGACCATGGTCCTCGGCACCGTCGTGAGCCCGGCGCTGCTGGCCGCCATGGGGTTCGTCCGGCACCCGGTCGCGGGCGCCGTGCTGTTCGGGGGTTCCGCCGCCTCGGTGATGATATTGAACGTCCTGACGATGGCCCTGCGCCAGGCGCTCATCCCCGAGGAGCTGTTCGGCCGCGTGCAGGGCGCCTGGCGCACGCTCGTGTGGGGCGGCATCCCGGTCGGCGGCGTCGCCGGTGGCGCACTGGCGGCCGCGACCGACGTGGCGACCGTCTTCGCGGCGGCCGGCATCGCCGGGTTCGTGGTCGGGTGTGCCGTCGTCGCGCTGCTGCTGCGCAACCGGGCCCAGATCGCCGCGGCGTACCTGCCTAAAGTGGCCGTCGATGCGTGAACTCGCGAAGCTGCCGAAGGCCAACCCGCACCTGCACCTCACCGGGTCCATGCGCCCGGCCACCGTCGCCGAGCTGGCCGCCCGGCACGGGATCGCCCTCCCGCCGCTGTCCATGGGCACGGTGCGCCGGCACGTCTGGTCGGCGTTCCAGCAGAGATACGACGCGGCCCGCGACACCGTGCGAAGCCCTGAGGACATCGCCCGGGTCGTGGTCGAGGCGGCGCAGGACGACGCCGCGGCCGGCGGCGGCTGGACCGAGCTGCAGGTAGATCCGACCTCGTACGTGGAACGGATCGGCGGCTACCAGGCCGTCGTCGAGGCGGTCCTGGCGGGGGCCGCCGCCGCCCCCATCCCGGTGGGGATCATCGTCGCGTCGAGCTGGGCGCGCAGCGGCGAGCACGCGCTGATGCTGGCCCGGCTCGCCGCCCGCTACGCGGGCCGGGGTGTCGTCGGCTTCGGCCTGTCCAACGACGAACGCCTCGGCCGGGTCGAGGACTTCGTCCCCGCGTGCGCGGTCGCGGCGGAGGCCGGGCTGTTGATCGCTCCGCACGCCGGGTTCTACGAGCCGGCCGAGCACGTCGCCGCGTGCGTGCGGCTGCTGGGCGCCGGCCGGATCGGCCACGGCCTGACCGCCACCCGCGACGCACCCACCCTGGCCCTGCTGGCCGAACGCGGCGTCGCCCTCGAGCTCTGCCCCGCCTCATACGTTCCGCTGGGAGTGCTGGACCGCCCCGACGGCCTGCCGGTGCGCGCGGTGCTGGCCGCCGGCGTACCCGTCGCGATCGGCACCGACGACCCGCTGATCTTCGGCGCCGGCCTGGTCGAGCAGTACTCCGGCCTCGGCCTGACCGACGAGGAGTACGCCGCGCTCGCCGGCCACTCCATCGACGCGTCGGCGGCGCCGCCCGGGGTCAAGGAACGGCTTCGCGCCGGCGTCACCGCATGGCTCGTCGATTGCTGAACGTGTCCGACCGCCGGACAGTACGTTAAGTGATGCCGTCGCTACAGTTGAACCCGCGAGCGCGCACACCGCGCCGGACGCGCATCGGGGATCCGCACCCGAACCGCACCCGTGATCCGTCCCCATTGCAACCGAGCACCGGGAACGTGTGAATTCCACGGACGGCACTTGCAGGACACGGAGACCCATCATGCAGGTACAACGCGCGATGATGACCATGGAACCGGTCGAACTGGCGATGGTCGCGGCCAACCGCGCCGCCCCCGCCGCTCCGGTCTCCCCGGCGAACACCGGGGCGAACGGCACGACCACCAGGGCCGTGACCGGCGTGACCGGGATCGGCGCCAGCGGCACCGGCGTGACCGGGACGGGTACCGCACAGACTCCGGAGGCCAAGCAGGCGCAGGAGGCCCAGGAGGTCAAGCGGGAGGTGCGCGCACCCGCCTCGCTGTCGACCCTGTCGGCGAGCGACCGCGCCGCCGTGGCCTCCGCGACGGGCTTCTACGTCTCGGCCACCGGCGAGGTCACTCCCGAGGGACTGCCCCCGTGGCAGTTCATCATCCAGTACGTGCAGCAGCGCCAGGTCCCGGCGGTCGAGCCCAAGGCCGAGACGCCGGCGGTCGAGCCGGTCGCGAAGGTCGAGTCGGCCGACGACGGGCCGCACGTCGACGTGATGGCGTAGGTCGGCACGCGCAACGCGCGCACGGGATGATCGGCGGGTGACCGTCGCTCTCGCCCCGATCCGCACGTCGCTGCTCGTCCTCGCCTACTTCGCGTTCATCAGTCTCGGCCTGCCGGACGGCCTGTTCGGCGTCGGCTGGCCATCGATGGCCGCGGAGTTCGGCGTGTCGACCGAGACGGCCGGTGTGATCACGTTCGCCGGGATCTGCGGCTACTTCGTGTCGAGCGCGTCGGCGGGGTTCATCCTGAACCGCTTCGGGGTGGGCTGGCTGCTCGCCGCCAGCACGGTGCTCGCGGCGTCGGCGCTGGCCGGATACGCGCTGTCGCCCGCGCTCGCGGTCGTGGTGCCGTGCTCCGTCGTGGCGGGGTTCGGCGGCGGCGCGATCGACTCCGGCCTCAACGCGTACGCGGCCGGCGCGTTCGGGCCGCGGCACATGAACTGGCTGCACGCGTTCTTCGGGCTGGGGGTCGCCCTCGGGCCGCTGATCATGACGGCCGCGCTCTCCGCCGGGCTGTCCTGGCGGGTGGGCTACGGCGTCGTGGCCGTCGCGCAGTTCGCCCTGGCGGCCGCGTTCGCGGTGACGGCGCGGTCGTGGCGTACCGGCTCCTCCCCGTCCTCCTCGCCGGAGGGCGGTGGGACAGCAGCGGAGCCGGTGAAGGTGCGCTCGCGGGAGACGTTCCGGCTGCCGGCCACGTGGTTGAGCGTCGCCGCGTTCGTGCTGTACGTCTCGCTGGAGGTCGCGGCCGGGCTGTGGGCGTTCCTGCTGCTGACGCGTGGGCGCGGGATGGACGAGTCGGTCGCCGGGGTCTGCGTGTCGGTGTACTGGGCGATGTTGTTCGTGGGCCGCCTGGTGCAGGGCGTCGTGTCGCAGCGGTTCGGGGCGCCGAAGGTGCTGCTGGGCAGCCTCGTGGGGATGGCGGTCGGCGCCGTGCTGGTGGCCGTTCCCGGGAGTGGGTGGATCGCGGCGGTCGGGCTCGCGGTGATCGGTTTTGCCGAGGCTCCGGTGTTCCCCCTGCTGATGTTGACGACGGCGGACCGGGTGGGGGCCGTGCACGCCGACCGGGTGATCGGCCTGCAGGTGGCGGCCGGGGCGCTGGGCGGCACGCTGATCCCGGCCGGCGTCGGCGTCCTGCTCAGCCGGGTCGACCTGGAGCTGCTCGGGCCGTCGCTGGTGGTGCTGGCGGTCGCGCTCGTGGGGACCTACCTCGTCATGGTGCGGCCGTCACCGGGAAGGTGATTCCGACGCCCCGACCCTCTCGTCCAGCCAGTGCTGCAGCGGCTGCGCGGCGCGCAACGTGTCGAGCACCCGCTTCTTCGCCGCCCTCGTGCCGAGCCACGCGGCCACCGGGAAGTCGCGCCACGCGATGAGCCCCTTGTGCCTCAGCAGGCCGATCCGCGGATGATCCTTCGCGTACCCCCGCGGTGAACTGCGCAGGCTCGGCGCGCCGCCGACGGTGATGCCGGCGGACTCGACCGCTTTGATCGCCTCCTCCAGCTGCGGCCCGGTAACGTCGTGCGCCACCGCGCGCCGGTAACGTTCGATCTGGTCCGGCGCCATCATGTAGTAGCCGCGGCCGACGGTCAGCCCGCGCGCGCTGAAACGCACGTAGCCGCCGCGCTCGAACGTCGCGTAGATGCCGGTCTTGTACGGCGTCTTGTCCTTGCTGAAGCGCACGTCCCGGTAGGGCCGGAAGATCTTCCCGGCGCCGAACTCCGCCGACAGTTCCTCGACGAGGGCCGCCATCGGCGCGTGCACCTGGTTGTCGAAGACCGGCTTGTGCGCGGTCCAGTAGGTCTTGGAGTTGTCGGCCTCCAGGCCCTCGTAGAACTCCACGGCCTCGATCGGCCACCCGGTGAATGCCACGGTTCCGAAGCTAGTCGAAGTACCCGGACAGGAAGAGGCGCATCGCCACGTCACGGCCGACCCGGTCGCCTGAGCCATCCGAGGGCGAGCAGCGGCAGGCACAGCCACACGAACCACTCCCCCAGCACCGAGTAGACCGTCCGGCCGGCGGCGGGCGGGACGGGCGCGACGGCGGATGCGCGGTCCTCGGCGAGGACGCGGCCGTAGGCGTCGGTCACGGTGAGCGTGCCGGAGCGGGCGGCCCGGGCGATCGGCAGGCCGTTCTCGACGCCGCGCAGGATCGCCATGCGGCTGTGCAGCCAGGCGTCGCGGTCGAAGTCCCACGCGGGCACGAGCATCAGTCGCGCGCCGTCGGCCCGGTACGCCCGGACCAGTTCCGGGTAGTCGAGATCCTTGCAGACGGCAATGCCCCGGCGTCCGTCGTCGCCGGCCACGAGGGTCCGGTCACGGCCCGCCGTCATCGCGTCTTCCAGTGTGGGAACGAGATGAGCCTTCCGATACTCGCTCGCCGCAGCGCCGCCGCGCGGGTAGACCAGGGCGACGTTGTGCGTCGTGCCGGCCCGGGTGAGCGTCAGCCCCACGACGATGTCCACTGTGGACTCCCGCGCCACCGTCCGGAACGCCTCGTCCAGCAGCGGCAGCGTGGACTCGTCGGCGGCGAAGACCTTCTCCGGCAGCACGACCGTCCGCGCGCCCACGGCGCGAACGCGCGCCACGTAGCCGTCGAGCAGCCGCCGACCCTCCTCTGTGGACAGTGCAACGGGGTCGGCCGGCTGGGCGAGCGCGACCACGCCGACGGTGTGCCCCGACGCGGGCTCCGCAGCAGCGGCCAGGCGGGTGAGGCCGTTCCCCCATATGAAGGCGAGGCAGCAGAGCGCGGCGGCGGCGAGCCTGATCCGGGACGGGCGCGGGGCGGCGGACGCGGCGGCGACGGCCGACGGGAGGCCGAGCACCGCGAACGTCAGGCCCCACGGCCCGGTGATCGCGGCCAGTTGCACCACGGGAAGCGCGTCGACCTGCGTGTAGGCGAGGCTCCAGAAGAGCCCGTTGGGCGTGGCGACGGAGAGCGCGTACTCGACGAGCACCCACGCGGCGGGCGGGAACAGCGCGGCCGCGGCGGCATTTCGCGGTACCAGGTAACCGAATCCCGCGACGACGCCGGCGAAGAGCGCGGCCAGTGCGACGAAAACGCCTGCCACCAGAGGGATCGGCTGCGCCAACCCGTCGCTTCCCGTGTAGTAGGACCACAGTCCGCTCTCCCCCACCAGCCACGCCACGAACGCCGCCGCGACCGCCACCCGGGCCCGCGTGCGGGATGCCAGCAGCAGCACGGGAAGCGGGGCGAGCCAGGCGCACCACCAGAGCGGCGCGAGCCCGGTCCCGTACCGGAAGAGAATCGCGCTCGCCGCCGCGGCGACGACGGCGCGAGGGCCTGTCCCGCGGATCACGTCGAGCCGAGTCCGCCGTAGGCCGGCGTGATCCGCGGGACAGGCCCTATGCGCGGAGGCCATCGAGCACCCGCTTGAGGGAGGCGTGCGCCCGGGCGCGGAACGCCTCGCCCGGCTCGGTGCGGCCGCCCTGGTAGAGCAGGATCAGCCCCTGCATGTGCGCGGCGAGCGTGAACGCCACCTCCCACTCGTCGGCGGCGCGCAACACCCCGGCGTCGACGCCGGCGCGGACGATGCCGGTGAGCACGTTGAGGGTCGGCGAACCCCCGTCGCGGAACCCGTCCGGATAGACCCGCGCCTGGTCGCGCACCTCCGTGAAGAGGAACCGGTACAGGTGCGGCCGGCTGACGGCGACGTCGAAGAGGGCGTCGAACGCGGCGAACAGCTCGGCCTCGGGGCCGCCACCGCCGGACGGCCGGGCCCGCCACTCCTTCTCCAGGTCGCCGAACGCCCGCTCGGCCAGCACGGCGAGGAGGGCGTCGCGGTTGGGGTAGTGGCGGTAGAGGGCCATCGGGGTGACGCCGATCGTGGCGGCGACGCGGCGCATGCTGACGGCGGCGGAGCCCTCCGCGTCGAGCAGGGCGCGCGCCGTGACGGCGATCCGTTCTGCCGTGTGGGACATGGTCTACACCGTAGACATGAATATTCGCTGGCGTCTACACCGTATACTTTTGGATCATGGACGTCGCCGAACTCATCCGCCGCACCGACGCCGGCGAACGGATCAAGTACCTGTTCTTCTGGGGCCACCGCCCCCAGCGCGACGGCAGCGTCGGCGCCGGCTGCCTCAGCCAGTGGTGGCCGGCTCCGTTCTCGGTGGACGGTCGGATATTTGCCACCGCCGAGCACTACATGATGTGGCGCAAGGCCACGCTGTTCGGCGACGCCGACGCCGCGGAACGGGTCCTCGCCGCCACGCATCCCAACGAGGCGAAGACCGTCGGGCGGCAGGTGCGCGGGTTCGACGCCGACGCCTGGGAGGCCGCCTGCTTCGACATCGTCGTGGCCGGGAACGAGGCCAAGTTCCGCCAGCGCCAGGAGCTTTCCGCGTTCCTGCTCGGGACCGGTGGGCGGGTACTCGTGGAGGCCAGCCCGCTGGACCGGGTCTGGGGCATCGGTCTCGCCGCCGACGACCCGCGCGCCGGCCGGCCCCGAGAATGGCTCGGGCGCAACCTGCTCGGCTTCGCCCTCATGAACGTCCGGGAGACGCTTTTAATCGGGTGACCCCGCGTAACGCCTCCCCTACGTTGGCGCGCATGGATGAGCGGTTCACCGGCGTGCGCGACATGTTCGACAAGCACCTCGAGAGCGGGGCGGACGTCGGCGCCTCCTTCAGCGTCACGATCGGCGACGAGACCGTCGTCGACCTGTGGGGCGGCTACGCCGACGCCGAGCGCACCCGGCCCTGGACGGCCGACACGATCGTCAACACGTACTCCGTCACCAAGAGCGTCACCTCGCTGACCGCGCTCCTCGTCGCCGACCGCGGCGACCTCGACGTGCACGCGCCGGTCGCGCGCTACTGGCCCGAGTTCGCCGCGGCGGGCAAGGCGGACGTCACCGTCGCCCAGCTGATGAGCCACAGCTCCGGGCTCTCCGGCTGGCGCGAGCCGCTCGCCACCGAGGATCTGTTCGACTGGGAGAAGTGCACGTCGCTGCTGGCGGCGCAGGAGCCGTTCTGGAAGCCGGGTACCGCCTCCGGGTATCACGCCGTCACGTTCGGGTACCTGGTGGGCGAGGTGGTCCGGCGGGTCACCGGGCGCAGCCTCGGCACGGTGTTCCGGGAGGAGATCGCCGAGCCGCTCGCCGCGGACTTCCACATCGGCCTGCCGGCCGCCGAGGACCACCGGGTCGCGGAGCTGATCATCGCGGACGACTCACCCGGCGACTTCTTCACCGCCTCGGAGATCCAGCGGAACGCGGCCGTCAACCCGCCGTTCCCCGTGTCGGTCACGCGCACCCGCGCCTACCGGGCCGCGGAGATCCCGGCGGGCAACGGGCACGGCAACGCCCACGCCGTCGCGAAGATCCACGCGATCCTCGCCAACGGCGGGACGTTCGGCGGGCGGCGGTACCTCTCCGAGGCGGGCTGCCGTAAGGCGCTGGAGGTGCAGGTCGACGGGACGGACCTGGTGCTCGGGATGCCGATGCGCTTCGGGATCGGGTTCGCCGTCTCGGGCCAGGGCGGGATGCTGCCGCACCCCAACACGCTGTACTGGGGCGGCCGGGGTGGCGCGTTCGCCGTCGCCGACCTCGACACCCGCACCGCGATGGCCTACACGATGAACCGCATGTCGATGCTGGGCGAGACCGACCTGCGCGGGTTCGGCCTCAGCATGGCGGCGTGGGAGTCAACCGGGGACCTCTAGCACCTTCTCGAAGAAGTGATCGCCGTAGATCTCGTCGTTGAACCGGGCCACCTCGCGGTAGCCGGCGGCCCGGTACAACGCGATCGCCTCGGTGAGCGTGCGGTTGGTCTCCAGCCGCACGACGCGGGCACCCCGGGTGGCGGCCTCCCGCTCGCACTCGTGCAGCAGCCGCCGGCCGAGCCCGGTGCCCCGAACGGCCGGCGCGACCCACATGCGCTTGAGGTGTGCCGGCTCGCCGGCGGGCAGCTTGAGCGCGGCACAGCCGACCGGCTCGTCGTGCAGGCGGGCCACCAGGAGGACACCGGCGGGTGGGGTGAGGGCGGCGTCGTCGGCCGGGATGGCCAGGGCCGGGTCGTAGCCGCCCTCGAAGCGCCGCCGCAACTCCTCGAAGTAGGCCTCCCGGCAGAACGTCGCGTCGGGGTGCCGGGGGTCGACGACCGCGATGTCCACAGTGGACGCGGTGAGGAGGCGTTCGACCTCGGCCATGGCGGCGACGAGCCGGGTGCGCTGCTCCGGGGCGAGCGGGCGCAGGATCTCGGTGGCCCGGCCGTCGGAGAGGCGGTCGAGCTCGGCGCGCTCCGCCAGCCCGGCCGGCGTGAGGTGCACCCGGCGTACGCGGCCGTCCGTGGCGTCGGCGTCGACGGTGACCAGCCCGTCGGCCTGCAACGCGCGCAGCAGCCGGCTGAGGTAGCCCGAGTCCAGGGCCAGCCGGGCCCGGAGCGTCCGGACCTCGCTACCGGCCGGGCCGATCTCCCACAGCAGCCGCGCCTGGCCGAGCGGGCGGCTGCGGGAGAGGAAGGCGTCGTCGAGCGCACCGATGCGCTGGGTGACGGTGCGGTTGAACCGGCGGATCCGGTCGACCTGACTGGCGTCCATTCTCTGACCTTAGTCCGAGAAGTCGCCGGAGGCCCGGATCTCGCCCACCGGGAACGGGAATGCCGCTCGGCTACCCTGATGGCCGTGGCAGCGGGCCTGATCCGCGTATGGGCGGGAGCGGTGTGAGCGAGTTCCGGTTGCTGGGCGACCTGCAGTTGCTGGTGGCCGACCGACCGGTCGACCTCGGCCCGCGCAAGCAGCGCACCGTGCTCGCCGCCCTGCTCCTGGATGCCGGCCGCCCCGTGCCGGCCGACACCCTCGTCGACCGGGTGTGGGGCGAGGCCCCGCCGGCCGAGGCGCGCAACGTCCTGTACACGTACATCACCCGCGTGCGGCGCATCATCGCCGCGGCCTCCCCCGCCACCGACGCTCCCGCGGTGGCGTTGACCCGACGGCCCGGCGGCTACCTGCTGGACGGCGTCGCCGGCCGGGTCGACCTGCACCGGCTGCGCGACCTCGCCGACCGCGCCCGCCGCGCGCAACCCGGTGACCCGCAACGCCTGACGCTGCTGCGCGAGGCGGTCGACCTGTGGCGCGGCGAACCGCTGGCCGGCCTGCCCGGCGAGTGGGCCGCACGCATCCGCGAGGGCCTGACCCGTCAGCTGCTCGGCGTCCTCGCCGACTGGGCCGCCGCCGAACTGGACGCCGGCAATCCCGCGCGCGTCACCGATCGGCTGTCCCGCGCGCTCGACCAGTACCCGCTCGCCGAGCCGCTGATCGCGCACCTGATGCGGGCGTTGCACGCCGACGGGCGGCGTTCGGAGGCGCTGGAGCAGTACGCCCGCTCCCGCCGGCGCATCTCGGACGAGCTGGGTGTGGAGCCCGGTGCCGAGCTGCGCGCGCTGCACGCGGAGTTCCTGCGCGAGACGGGGCCGTCGGTGCCGCAGCCGCGCGCGCCCGAACAGGCCGAGAACCCGGGCGCGCTCGGCTGCCAGCTCCCGGCCGACCTGCCCGACCTCACCGGCTTCGAGCCGGAGATCGCACAGGCGACGACCGCGCTCGCCGACGGCAGCACGCCGGTGGTGGTGCTGTCCGGCCCGGGCGGCGTGGGCAAGACCTCGCTGAGCGTGCACCTGGCGCACCAACTGCGGAAGTCCTATCCGGACGGCCAGGTCTTCGTCAGCCTCGGCGGCCGCGACGGCTCCGGGGAGACGCTCGGCTGGGTGCTGCGCGCGCTCGGCGTCGCCGGCCCGCAGCAGCCCACGTCCGACGCGGAACGGCTGGCCCGCTACCGCCAGGAGATCAGCACCCGCCGGGTCCTCATCGTCCTGGACGACGCGGCCGGCGCCGGCGAGATCCGCCCGCTCGTGCCGGCGACGCCCGGCTCCGCGCTCATCGTCACGAGCCGGGCGCGGCTGACCACCATCCCCGGCGCCGAGCAGATCGAGCTGGGCGTCTTCTCCCGCGACGAGTCGATGACCCTGCTGCGGCGCATCGTCGGCGCCGCCCGGGTGGACGCCGAACCGGGCGCCATCTTCACCCTCGCCGCCATCTGCGGCGACCTGCCGCTGGCGCTTCGCATCGTCGGTGCCCGGCTGGCCGCCCGTCCACATTGGACGATGGCGCGGATGACCGAACGGATGGCCGACGAGCGGCGCCGGCTGGACGAGATGACGGCCGACGGGCTGGCCGTGCGGGTCAGCGTCGCCGTCGGCTACCGGGCGCTGGACGACGCCGCCAAGCGGATGTTTCGCCTGCTCGGGCACCTGGGCAGCCCGGACTTCGCCGAGTGGCTGGCGGCGGCCGTCGCGGACACCTCCGTCGGTGCGGCCGAGGACCTGCTGGAGCAGCTGGTCGACGCGCGGCTCGTGGACGTCGTCGAGGATCCGGTGCTGGGCCTCTTCCGCTACCGGATGCACGACCTGGTGCGCCTGTTCGCCCAGGAGCGGGCGGACGCCGAGGAGACCGAGCCGCAGTTGCGCGACGCGGCGACGCGCGGGCTGTCGGCGGCGATCGCGCTGGTCGAACGGCAGGCCGTGCAGTTGCCGTTTGCCGTGCCTCGGCTTTACCGGCTGCGCCCGCCGCCAATGCCGGTCGATCCGTCCATCGTGGACGGTGCCGGCGGCCCGGGGTGGCTCGACGCGGAGAGCCGCACGCTCGTCGCCGCCGTCGAACGCGCCGCCGCGCTCGGCATGGACGACGTCGCGAGCGTCCTGGCCGACGGGCTGGTCTTCGCCTCCTTCGGGCTGCGCAACGACTTCGAGGGCTGGAACAGGGCGCACGCCGCCGCGTTGGGGGCCGCCCGCAAGGCCGGCAACCGCGACGCCGAGGCCGTCATCGAGTGCGGCATCGGCTTCCTGCGCTACAAGGAGGACCGCTTCGCCGAGGCGGAGGAACACTTCTCGGCCGCCGTCGCGCTCTTCGGCGAGGCCGGCAACGACCACGGAACAGCGGCCGCGCGCAGCGGTCTCGGCACCGTGCTGCGCGAGGTGGGGCACCACCGGCGCGCGATCCCGCTGCTCACGCTGGCACTGGAGGCGTTCACCCGCTTCGGCGACACCGACGGGGCGGCGCACGCCTGCTACGGGCTCGGCTTCGCGCACCGCGAACTCGGCAACGACGACGCGGCCGTCGCCCAGCTCGAACGCGCCGCCGGGCTGTACCGCTCGCTCGGGCACTGGCGCGGGGAGGCGATCGCGATCCGCGGCATCGGCCTGGTCCACCGCGCCCGCGGCGAACTCGACGCGGCCGCCACCTACGGCGAGACCGCCCACGCGATGGTGCGCCGGCAGGACGACCCGCTGCTCAACTGCTACACCACGCAGAGCCTGGCGAAGCTGTGGATCCGCCGCAGCGATCCGGACCGCGCCGCCGCGCCGCTGGCGCACGCCCGCCGGGTCTGCCTCGAGCGCAACGACCGCTTCGGCGCCGCGCTGGTGCGCCGCACGCTCGGCGAGATGCACCTGGCGGCCGGCCGCCTGGACGAGGCGCGCCGCGAACTGGAGCGCGCGCTGCGCGAGTGGCGCGCGCTCGACCACGACCTCAACCGGGCCCGGACGCTGCGCGACCTCGGGGCCGTGCACGCGCGGGCCGGGAACTGCGACGCCGCACACGCCGCCTGGCGCAACGCGCTGCCCGTCTTCGCGCTCTTCGGCACGCGCGAGGCCGGCGAGATGGACGAGTGGCGGGCGCGCTGGGGCTGCGACTGCGCGCCGGCGACCGTGGCCGGCTCCGCGCCCCTGCGCACCTAGGCATTTGCGGACAAAGGACGGCGGGACCAGGGCGTTCAAGAAAAATTCAAGGTCGGCGAAAGGACCGCTCCTTACGATTCCTCCGCACCGGCCCGCGCCACGGGGGACATCGCGTCGTGCGCGGACTTCCAGTTGGTCCGACGCGACGGATGGGCCGGTCGGGCTCCCGGCGGCGGCCGGTCCGCTACAACCGGCCGCCGCGGGAACGCCCCTCATCCGTGCACCGACCCGGCGGGCACGCGCAGCGATTCCCACCTCGGGTCCGACCCGTACCGGTTGGGCCCGATGTCTCCGCGGCGCACCAGCCAGACGATCAGCATGATCATGCCGACGATCGGCAGGAGCACCACCACGAGGGTCGCGCCCTCCCGTCCGGTGTCGTGCAGCCGGCGCACCGCCAGGGCGAACAGCGGCAGGGCCTGCACGAGGCCGAAGACCGTCGCGGGCACATCGCCGACGAGGTACGTGGTGAATCCGATGATCACCTGGTTGATCAGGTAGTAGCTCCACAGCTCGCCGCGCCGCGCGCGGCCGCGGTAGCGGAGCACTCCGAGCCATCCGCTCACGTACCAGCGGATCACCCGCATCGCGTCTTCCTTCTCCGGAGGTCCCATGGCCATCGACCGTGCCAGTGGTGCGCGCGGGGCCACCAGACCCAAATGGTTTCTGTGGATAACTACCGGCGAAAGCGTTGATACCGGGCAGCCGCACGCGCGCGCTTGACATCGATCGCGGCCTCCCCGAAGCTCAGGAAAGCGCTTACCTCAGCACTTTGCCACCCCAGGAGGCCACCCGTGCGCAGAGCCCGGACCGTGGACGATCTCGCGCTCGCCGCGATCGCGGCCGCTCTCGTCCTTGCGACCCCTTCCGTCGCCGAGGCGAAACGCGACCGGGCCCCCGGCACCCCGCAGCGGCCCGTACTGTCCACAGTGGAGGCCGCCAGGTACACCCCGTCGGCGTACCTCGACGTCTCCGGCCCCTACGCCGCACCGGTCGCCGACCCGTGGCACCCCGGGCCGATCCGGACCGTCGGCGTCCGGCCCGACGCGGTGGTGCGGCCGGGCGAGAGCGTGCAGGCGGCGGTCAACGAGGCCTACGCGCGGGGCGGCACCGCACGCCGCTACATCGCCCTGCGGCCGGGCACGCACACCGGCACCGTGTTCGTCCCGGCCGGCGGGCCGCCGCTGACGCTGTACGGGATCGGGGACGCGCGGATCGAGTTCGCGATCGACGCGGCCGTCCCGCCGGCGGAGTGGGCCGCACTGGTCAACCCGGGCGGCACCCGGTACGCCGAGGGCGATCCCGCCTGGAGCATGTTCCGCTCGTGCGCCACGCGCACCCAGGCCACCGCCGGCCTGTGCGCCACGGTCGTCTGGTCGCAGGCGCCGGACCTCCAGATCGCCGGCCTCACGCTCACCAACACGCTCGCCGACCTGCCCGGCACGCACCAGGCCCTGGCGCTGCGCACCGACGCCGACCGCCAACAGGTCGAACGGGTGCGGCTGGTGAGCCGGCAGGACACGTTCCACCCCAACACGAGCGACGCCACGCGTATCGCCCGTGTGCTCGTGCGGGACAGCTACATCGAGGGCGACACCGACTTCGTGTTCGGCCGCGCGCAGGCCGTCTTCGAACGCTGCCGGTTCCACGTGGTCTCCACCCGCAAACCGGCCGAGGGCGTCGTCTTCGCGCCGAGCACCACGCCGCTGTACCCGTTCGGGTTCCTGGTGCGGCACAGCGTCATCAGCACCGACAGCGGCTACGACGACGCACCGACCGCGCACCTCGGCCGGGCCTGGGACCAGGGCGCGGGCTCGACCGGGTACGTCCCGGGCGTCTCCCCGAACGGGCAGCTGGTCATCCGGGACAGCGTCATCGGCGACGGCTTCGCCACGGATGCGCCCTGGGCGGCGGCGGCCACCACGGCACGGCCGTTCAGCGGGAACGTCGCACCGGGCCGGAACCTGGACGACCCGGCGTTCAACCGGCTCCACGAGTACCGCAACGTCGGCCCCGGGGCCGCATAGCGTCAGGTGAGGAAGGCCGGGCGGATCTCGGCGCCGACGTTGATCCCGCCGACCACGCGATGGGCGGCGGGATCGACCACCGGGGTCGTGTTGTTGCGCCGCATCAGCTCCCGGATCCCGGGCGGCAGCGGGGCCGGCTCGTCCGGCATGACCGCGCGGATCTGACCCGCCGCGTGGATGAGCGCCCGCACCAGGTCGGCGCCGTCGGGGTCGGCCGGCACGCCGCCGAACTCCCAGCTCGCCGTCACCAGGTCGAGCAGCTCGACGAGCGCGTCGACGACGGGCTGCGGGGCGATCAGCTTCGAGACCCGGTCGGCGTGGTCCCCGAGCGCGCCCGCGGCGGCCGTCAGGTGCACGTACGGGTGCAGCCGGCCGGGCAGTTCGAAGAGGGGGGTGCGCAGTCGGGCGCCGGCGGCGCGCCACAGCACGCGGTAGTTGCGGCGGTCGACCGGGTAGCCGGCGCTGATCTGGGCGCGCACCCCGGCGAACGCCTCGCCGGCGGCCTCCTGCACGAGCCGCGCGGCGACGGCCAGCCCGTCGGGCTCGGTGAGCAGCGGCGTGAGCGCGGCGACCTCGTCGGCGGGACGGGCCCGCCCGTCGGTGCCGAACCGCCGGACCTCGCGGAGCAGCTCCTCCTGACGGGCCGGGTCAAGATCGGAAGGACCACCGCCCCGCCGCCGGAACCACCGCATGTCGCCTCGTTTCCGCAGGGTGCACGAAAGCGGCAAGCCTAACCCACGGATCCGGCCGGGGCGTGGCGCGAAACCGACCGGTGGGGAAGGCTGATGAGATGCACAGGGAACCGCTCGATGCCGTGCGCTCCTACCGGGCCCGCCACGCGTGGCGGGTGCTGGCGGAGTTCCGGGAGCTGCTGGCGCTGTCGAACGTGACGGGTGACCTGCCGGCGCTGCGCCGCAACGCGGCCGCCGTGGCGGACCTGCTGACCGCCCGGGGCGCCCGCATGGAGGTCGTCGAGCACGCCGGCGCCGCTCCCCTGGTCACCGGGCGGCTGGGTACCGGCGACAGGCCCACGCTCGGCGTGTACGTGCACTACGACGGGCAGCCGGTCGGGACGGGCTGGCACTCGCCGCCGTTCACGCCGACGCTGCGCGACGGCGACCGGGAGGTGCCGTTCCCGGGGCCGGGTGACGCGGTGCACGACGATTGGCGGCTGTACTCGCGGGCGGCCGCCGACGACAAGGCGCCGCTGATCGCGCTCGCCACGGCGCTCGACGGGTTGCGGGACGCCGGTGTCGAGCCCGCCGTCGACCTGGTCTTCTGCCTGGACGGCGAGGAGGAGTCGGGTTCGCCGCACCTCGCCGGGTACCTGGACGCGCTGCGCGGACGGCTGCGCGCCGACGCGTGGCTGGTCTTCGACGGGCCGGTGCACCACTCCGGCGCGCCGCAGGTGGTACTGGGCGTGCGCGGGTACTGCGGGTTTGAGCTGACCGTCCACGGGCCGACCCGCGAGCTCCACAGTGGACACTTCGGCAACTGGGTGCCCAACCCGGCGCTCACCCTCGCGCACCTGCTCGCCACGTTCAAGGACGAGCACGGAAACGTTACGGTGCAAGGCTTCTACGATGACACGGCGCCGCCCGGCGACGCCGACCGCGCGGCCCTCGCGGCGTTGCCGCCGGTCGAGGATGTTCTGTTGGAACGGGTCGGAGTGGCCGGCCCCGAGATCCCGGACAGCCGGCTGGCGGACCGGTTGATGCTCCCGTCGTTCAACATCAGGGGTCTGCGGGCCGGTGACGTCGGCGACGCGGCGCGCAACGTCGTGCCCGCGACGGCGAGCGCCTCCGTGGACATCCGGCTCGCGGCGGGCGACCGGCCCGAGCGCATGCTGCGACGGGTGCGCGAGCACCTGACGGCGCACGGCTGCCTCGTCCTGGACCGCGACCCCACCGACGCCGAACGCCGTGCGCACCACCGCATCGTGCGCCTGGACGCGGCGCTGGGGTACCCGGCCGTGCGCACCCCGGCCGGGACCCCGATCGTGCGGCACCTGGCCGAACTGGCCACCGAGGCGGCCGGCGAGGAGGCCCTCACCGTGCCCGGCCTCGGCGGCTCACTCCCGCTGCACGCACTGTCCAGGTTGGACAGTCCACTGGTGATCCTGCCGATCGCCAACGCCGACAACAACCAGCACGCCGCCGATGAGAACCTGCTCCTGCGCAACCTCTGGTACGGCGTGGACCTGTTCACGCTGCTGTTGACCCGTCGTCCGTGATCCCGTCGACCAGGTCGCGCGGCAGGCCGTGGGTGTCGTGCAGGTAGTGGTAGTCCGCCTCGCCCAGCGCCCCGCCGGAACGCCTGCGCTGGCGCGCCACCACGTCGCGGCCGCGTTCCAGGAGCCGGGTGAAGCGCCGCTCCTCCTCGACCAGCGACCGCCGCACGTCCTGCGGGTCGAGCGGCTGGCCGAAGTGGTTCAGCGTGTGCGCGAACGGCTCCGGCGGCAGGTCGCCGAGGGACGCCGTCGGCTCGCCGCGCCACAGCACGGTGAGCGCGCGGCGGATCAGGCGGCGCAGCACGTAGCCGCGGCCGGTGTTCGCGGGGCGCACGCCGTCGCCGAGCACCACCGTGCTCGCCCGCAGGTGATCGACGACGACGCGGGTCGAGTGCGCGTCGAGGTGCGGCCACAGCCGGGAGACCGTTCCGGTCCAGGGCTTGAAGAGATCCGTGTGGAACACCGAGCGCCGGCCCTGCAGCACCGCCAGCATCCGCTCCAGGCCCATGCCGGTGTCCACATTGGACTGTCGCAGGTGGACGAGCCGGCCGTCGGGGAGGCGTTCGTAGCGCATCGTGACGTGGTTCCACACCTCGACCCAGCGCGGGTCCGTGGTGGGTGTGCCGACGGGCTGCGTGTCGCCGGTCCAGACGAAGATCTCGCTGTCCGGGCCGCACGGGCCGGTGGGGCCGTTCGACCACCAGTTCTCCTCGATGGTCAACTCGACGGGAACGCCGAGCCCGCCCCACACCTCGATCGACCCGGTGTCCGGGGGCACCTCGTCGTCGCCGCCGAAGACGGTGACGTGCAACCGCTCCGGGTCCAGCCCGAACCCGTCGGTGAGCAGCTCGAACCCCCACCGCAGGCTCTGCGGGCCGGGGTAGTCGCCGAGCGACCACGAGCCGAGCATCTCGAAGACGGTCAGGTGCGTCGGGTCGCCCACCTCGTCGAGGTCGGTGGTGCGCAGGCAGCGCTGCACGTTCACCAGCCGGCGCCCACCGGGATGCGGCTCGCCCGAAAGGAACGGCGTGAGCGGGTGCATGCCCGCGCTGGTGAAGAGCACGTCGCCCGGCGGCGGGACGAGGGACGTGCCCGTGATGCGGTGATGGCCGCGTTCGCGGAAGAACTCGACGAACGTGCGGACGGTGGTCTCGGTGTCCATGGCGATGCGCCTTCCGGGGTCGGGGACGACCGACGATGCGCGCGCAAGAAGAAACCCGGCGGTCCGTCGGACGCCGGGTGATCGGGGTGTGCGGATCAGGCAGCGGCGGCCGGCGAGCTGGCAGCTCGCGCGGCAGCGGCAACGATGAAGCGGTGATCCACGGGATGAGTGTAACGCCAGTGGCCTCGCCCCGGGAGGACTAAGCGAACGGTTAGCTGTCCAGCGATGGCCACACGGGGGGTATCGGTCGACCGACAGGGGTATTGACGTTCAGCAACCACGCAAATACTTTCCGTTCGTCATGACGTTCCTGGCGTCAGACAGCGAAGCCCCGGGCTAGCCCCCGGGGCTTCGACTATTACCGGGCTCAGGCCGAGTCACACCAGGTAGATGCGCTCGACTTCACCGTCCAGATGAGCCACCCGCAGCACGCCTTCGTTGCGCTCCATGATCGCGTGAATGATCGCGTAGATCTGGAGCGCGCGGTTGACCGAGTCGGTCTTGCTGTAACCGGTCGCGGAACTCACCTGCTCCAGCGCCTGAACCGCCTGCCGGTTCAGGTTGACCGTCATGCGCGTCAACCCGTTGCCCGCCGCACCAACCGCGGGCGGCATGGACGGCGGGCCCAAGCCCCCGTCGGGCAATGCATCTGACCTGACCGCTCCGGACTTGCCCATCGATCGCTCCTCCTGGTGAAGCGTTGAATCAGCCAATATGTCCAGTTTCAATGACTCGACTTCAACTACCCTTCGTAACTACATCAATCGTTACTGGTTACCTTACATCGCTAGCCAGCCGCATGGGCATACGCCAACCGGCCATCCACGATGGAATGACGGATACAGACGAGCGTTGCGTCACACAATCAGGGTCACCGTACTGGCCGAGAAGAAGGTTTCACCAGCTCAACGCAATACTTAAGGATCATTTAGCTTCGCCATACGGCTACGTTGATGCTCTGAGTACACACAAGATGCAGTTGATGACACGCCGACCGACTGCATGAACGCGTGACGAGATCGCCGTCCTGCCGTACGCTACGGATCGTCACATCAAACAAGATCAACGCATGTACCCCACCCTGTCCATTTGAGACGGAGCACGATGGCAGCGCTGCCGGATCAACCCACAGAACTCAACCTCGCGGGCGCCTCCGGTACAGAGGCAGTGCCCTCGCCCGCCGCAGCACCGATCACCATGACGCAGCAGGAGCAACGGCCCTCGCTGCCCACCTCAGCAGCAATTGTTCGGGTCGACCGTGTGTCAGAGCCGAACGGCCTAAGGTTCAGCTGCCGCCTCCACGTTCGAGGCAGCTACACGGGTTCAGAGGGCACCGGCATCAGCTCGGTTCTCTCGTTCTTGATGTTCCTCGCCGCGGTCATCGCATCGGCGTGGTTCGGCGTCGAGGTGGTCTTGCCGCCCGGCTCCTCATTCGCAGCACGGATCGCGGTCGCCGTTCTTTTCGTCGGCCTGGTACTCGGCTGCAGCCTTCCATTTGTCCGCTCAGATCACCGATCCTGACCAGACGAGGACTCAAATGGCCCAGTTCCTGGACGTCATGCTGTTGGACGATCCCACGAGCCCCGGCAATCCCCGCCACGCTGCGCAGCAACTCGCACCACTGCTCCAGAAGATCATCACCGGTAGCTCTCTGAGACCTGATGAGGTCGTCGCGGTCCGAAACAACAGCACGCGGCTGCTGCACAGTTTGATCGACGACATCAGGGACGTAGCTGACCGTCCTCGCGCCTACCTCATGGTTGCTCACGCCGCAGCCCGGACTTTTCGGACCGGCCACTAAGCGAGCGCATGCGGACCACGTGCAGCAGGAGTGCGCCCGATGAGCCCTCACGGCCGCGTCTGGCTGACATTCGATCGGAACCTGAACAGCAGCTGGCACGAACTCTCGACGGTGCTGGACATACCCCCGCACATACGCAACAGATTTCGCGCAGGTCATGAGGCCGGCGAGATTCGCGATTGGCTGGTGGCGCGTGGTCGCCTCGGCGACCTGCCGGAGGCGCTACGCGCTATCGACCGCGACGACCTGGCAACGGTGGTCACGCCCGCCGTTGCTGATCGCACGCTCGATACCGCAGCCCCGGTCGCTCAAGTTGCTGCCCCGGCCCCCCGGACGGTGGGCCGCCGGCCGGCACCGCTTACTGCCGCGTTGGCGGCCGTTGTCATCATGGCCGGCACCGTGCTGACGTCCCAGGCCCTGGCCGACGGCGATCCCACGACTCCGCCTGCTCCGTCGGTTCGGTGGTGCGTTGACCGCGACGTCGACCTTTGGGCGACGTTTCCTGATGACATCCGAGAGTCGGTCCGTACGTATGTCACCTGGCGGATCATCAACATCTCCGACAACGCCTGCACGATCGTCGGGCAACGGACCGTGGAGCTATCGCTTGAGAGTGCCATCGGTGTGTACGTGTGGCGCTCGAGTGGCTGCGACGCTGCGGCACGGGCCACGATCGTGCTCCTCACCCCGAGTCGTTCACATGAGCCGGGAGAGTCGGATTACACGCGGTCATTTGCCTACCAGGAGCAGGGCTGCCGCGCCGATATCGCAACGGGCGACTATGACATGTACGTCGCGTTCGGCTCGAAGAGATCCGGCCCGTTTCGTATCAAGATCAGGAAGGCATGAGGTCGTCAGCAAAGTGCAGACTTTCTCCGGTGGACAGTCGGGCCAGGTTGCGAAGCACGTCCTCCCGGTCGCCGGCCGCCTCGACCATCAGCAGCAGGTGCCGCACTCCCACCCGGGCGGCTTGTTCCAGGCGGCGACGGCAGGTTTCCGGTGAGCCGACGGCGCCGATCCCGATGAGGCTCTCCGTGTACGCGGTGAGGTCCTTCGTGCTCGTCGTCCCGTCCAGGCGCACGTAGTCGCGGGTGCCCGACAGCAGCCGCGGCAGGTGCCGGCGCACCTCCGCCCGGGCGGTCTCGTCGTCGGCGGCGACGTGTGCGAGCAGGGCACCGGCGTGGCCGACGGCCACCGGGTCGTGGCCGTGCCGGGCGGCCGTCGCGGCGTAGCGGGCCAGCAGCGCCGCCTTCTCCTCGTCGGTGGCGTGCATCCCGAGCAGGAGCGGCAGCCCGCGTTCGGCCGCCAGGTCGACGGTGCCGGTACCGGTCGCGGCCACCCACACCGGCAGCCGGCGGCGCGGGCGCGGTACCACGGCCACCTCGCGGAACCGGAACGTCGGCCCGTCCGCGCCGACCGTGCGCGCCCCGGAGGTCCACTCCAGCAGCAGGTCCAGCGACTCGGCGAAGCCGTGCGCGTAGCGCTCGGGGCCGGTCTGGAAGACCTCCAGGTCGACCCAGGGGCCGCCGCGCGCGACGCCGAGGGCGAAGCGGCCGCCCGAGAGTTCGTCGAGCATCGCGGCCTCCTCGCCCAAGGCCACCGGGTGCCGGGTGGACAGGACGGCGGCGGCGGTGCCGACGGTGAGGCGTTCGGTGCGGCCGAGCACGTGCGCGGCGAACGCCACGGCCGACGGGCAGACGCCGTAGCGGATGAAGTGGTGCTCGGCCGTCCAGACGCCGGAGTAGCCCAGGCGTTCGGCCGCGAGGGCGTAGTCGACCGCGCCGGCGAGCCCGCCGGTGTGCGGGGACGCCAGCAGGAACACGTGCAGGTCCACCACGGGCGGAGCTTATCCGAAACGATTCCCATTACCGCCGCCGCCACGCCGGGGCGCGTGCCGCGGGAATGCTACGCGTGCCACGTAACCGCGGCGGAATTACGTGGCACGCGTAGCATTCCGCCAACGATGGGTCGCCGCGACGAGTAGTGCGGTCACGGCTGTCAGGGCGGCGCCGGCACGTAACCCGGCGTTGTAGCCCGCCACCAGGTCGGCGGGCGGGCCGTCCGACGCCACCGCCCCCACCAGCGCGGCCACGCCGACCGCGAGCCCCACCTGCTGGGCCGTCCCGAGCACTCCGGACGCGAGCCCCGCCGGACGGCCGGCCGTGCCGAGCACCGTCGCGCCCACGAACGTCACCCCGAGCCCGAACCCGAACAGCAGCAGCCCGGGCAGCAGGTCCACTGTGGACAGTCCGTCGACGCGGAGCCGCGCGAGGAGCCACTGCGCCACGGCCACGCACGCCAACCCGCCGACGACCACCACGCGCGGCGGCATCCGCGTGACGGCCCGCGACGCCACCGCGCTGCCCACGAACGCCGACCCCGCCGCCGGCGCGATCACCAGCCCGGCGGCCGTCGCACCGAACCCGCGCACCCGTTGCAGATACAGCGTGAGGAAGAAGTCCTGACTCCCCACGACCGCCATGAGAGCGCCGACCGCCAGGGCCGCCACGGCCAGCGACCCGCCGCGCCGGACCCGCCGCGCCACCCGTCCCCCAACCACCCGCACCAGCCGCGACACCCGCGCACCGACTGGAACAGCAAGGCCGACCGGCCGCACCGCCCGCATCCCGGCCGCCCGAGCCGGGCGCGTCCCGACCGGCCGCGGCGCGCGCCTCGGCACCGGCCGCGGCGTGTGCAGCAGCGCGGCGACCGCGAGCAGCAGGGCGGCGAGCAGCAGGAGGAGGGCGTGCCGCAGCGAGAGGGCGAACACGAGCGTTCCCACGCCGAGGGTGGTCAGCACGGCGGCGGGCAGGTCGAGCCGCACCGGCCGGCCGGGCGTTCGCGGCAGCACGAGGGCCGCCACGGCGAGACACCCGATCCCCGGTGGGACGTTCACCGCGAAGACGAACCGCCATCCCACGAGGTCGGTCAGCACCCCGCCGAGGATCAGCCCGGCCGCCGCGCCCGACGCGCCGAGTGCGCTCCACACGCCCAGCGCGCGGTGCCGCCTCTCCCCCTGCGGATACAGGTCGAGCACCGCCGCGAACGCCGCCGACGACACCAGCGCCGCACCGGCCCCCTGCACGGCCCGCCCGGTGAGCAGCACGGCCGGCGCGCCGGCCGAGGCGCAGAGCAGCGACGCGGCCGTGAAGAGCGCCGTTCCGGCGAGGAACACCGGCCGCCGGCCGACCAGGTCGCTGAGCCGCCCGGCGAGCAGCAGCAGCCCGCCGAACGGCACGGCGTACAGCGTCAGCACGTACTGCAGGGAACGTTCGCCGACGTGCAGGTCGGTGCGGATCGCGTCGAGCGCCACCACGGTGATCGTGCTGTCCAGGATCACCATGAACTGCACCACGCACAGGACGGCGAAGGCGCCGGCACGACGGCTCACGCGGTCAGGCCGCCGTCGAGCGCGATCGTGACGCCGTTCAGGTAAGCGGAACCGGGACCGGCGAGGAAGAGCACGGCGCCGGCGACGTCCGCGGCGGTCGCGAGCCGGCGCGCCGGGATCTGGGGCAGCACCTCGGTCGCGACGTCGATGCTCGCCTGCCGGCCGAACGACATGGGACCGTCGAGCACCATGCCCGGGTTGACGGCGTTGACGCGCACGCCGTCGGGGCCGTGTTCCAGCGCCCACGTCCTGGTGAGGTTGTCCAGCGCGGCCTTCGAGGAGTTGTACACCGCCCCGCCCCAGAACGCCTTGACGGTGCCGATCGAGCTGACGTTCACGATCCGCCCGTCGCCGGCGGCGATCAGCAGCGGCAGCGCGGCCTGCGTGAGGAAGAACGCGGCCCGGTAGTTGAGGCCGACGACGCGGTCGAAGTCGTCCTCGGTGGCGTGCAGCGCCGGCCCGCCGACGAGCACGGCGGCGTTGTTCACGAGGATGTCGAGCCCGCCGAAGGTGTCCACAGTGGACTCCAGCACCACCCGGTGGCTGTCGCGTCCGGTCAGGTCGGCGGCGACGAACAGGCCCCGCGGGAGGGATGCGGCGACGGCCTCCCCGAGGTCCTTGCGGCGGCCGACGACGGTCACGTTGGCGCCGGCCGCCGCCAGGGCGCGCGCGATCGCCTCGCCGATGCCGCCCGTGGCGCCCGTGACGACGGCGGTCTTTCCTTCGAGAGTCATGCGGAGAAGCTATGGACGATCCGTTCATCACGTCCAAGAATCTTTTTTGAACAGTTGATAACCTCAGCGCATGAAGTTCGAGTTGCGGCACCTGGAGGCGTTCGTCGCCGTCGCGGAGGAACTGCACTTCGGCCGCGCCGCCGACCGGCTCCGGGTCGCCCAGCCCGCCCTCTCCCAGCAGATCCTGCGCCTGGAGGCCGCCCTCGGCGTCGACCTGCTGATCCGGGAACGCCGCCGCACCGCGCTCAGCGACGCCGGGCGGGCGTTCCTCGTGGAGGCGCGGCGCACCCTGGAGCAGGCGCGCGTCACCGAGTCCGTCGCCGAACGCGCCCGGCGCGGCGAGCTGGGGCGGTTGCGCGTCGGCTACCACCCGACCGCGTCGTCGCAGCCGTTCCTGCGCGCGATCGCGGCGTTCGAGCTGGTAGCGCCGGAGGTCGAACTGACGCTGCGGGAGCTGCCGATGGGCGCGCTCGGGCAGCCGCTGCGCGAGGACCTGGTCGACGTCGCGTTCCTCAGCACGCTCGGGCAGGTCGACTGCGGGCAGCCGGCGCTACGCGTCAGGACCCTCTCCACGGAACGCTTCGTCGCGGCCGTTCCGGCCGGGCACCCGCTCGCCGGCCGGCCGGGGATCGCGCTCGCCGACCTCACCGGCGAACGCCTCGCCCTGCTCGGCCGCGACGTGTGCGCCCACTGGCACGACGACCTCGTGGCGATGTGCGAACGCGGCGGGTTCGCCCCGCGCGGCGTGCGCCACGCCGGCGAACTCGGCGCCCTGCTGACGTTGGTGGCAGCGGGGCTGGGGGTGGCGCTGGTGCAGGAGTCGACGCGGCTGCTGCGTTCGGAAGGGCTGGCGTACGTGGCCGTTCGCGACGCCGACGTGCCGATCGTGTCGGCGGCGATGTGGCGGGGCGACGATCCCTCGCCCGTGCTGGCGCGGTTCCTGGGTCTGCTGCGGCGCTCGGGTGCGATTGGCGCGATCCCCGGCCGTCGCCCGGGCGGCGGAGTGACGATGGAGGCGTCCCCACTCATCGAACAAGGACGCACACCATGAATCTCTTGAGAATCAAGCGTTCGTGGGCCTTCCTGCCGAGCGTCGTCGGGACCGTCGTGATCCTCGTCGTCGCCGTGCTGGCGGGCACCAGCCTGCAGAACCGTTCCGGGGCCGCGCCGCCGCTGCGGCTCAGCGCCGCCGACGCGAGCGCCTCCCCGGCGCCCGGGCTGCCCACCGGCGGGCCGGTCCTGTCCCCGGCCCCCGGCGGGTCCGGGTCGCCGGCGCCGTCGTTCGAGGCGGTCGTGACCTACGAGGTCACCGGCGACGGCAAGGCGAAGATCCAGTACAACAACGAGCAGTTCGACCGCCTGGAGGTGGCGGAGGCGACGCTGCCGTGGCGGATCGCGTTCCCGGCCGAGGGGCCGCTGATGGTGGTGACCGCCCAGCGCCTCGACTCCGACGCGGGCGGCATCGGCTGCCGGATCTGGCGTTACGAGACCCTCAACACCGTCCGCAGCGGCAGCGGCCCGTTCGCGCGGGTCGGCTGCGTACTGACCGACGACTGAGCCCCGCCTCAGAAGACGAAGCGCTCCGGGTCGCCGTAGTCGCCGCGTTCGAGCAGCGCCTCGGCGGCCCGCCGCGCCGCGCCGTAGGCGGCCATCGCGATCACCGGGCCGACGCTGATCCGCGCCACGCCCAACTCGGCGAGGCGGGTCGGGGACGGGGCGCCGGGCCAGGCCATGACGTTCAGCGGGCCGTCGATGGACTTGGCGAGCAGCGCGATCGTCTCCTCGTCGACCACCCCGGGCACGAACACCACGTCGGCCCCGGCCGCCAGGTACAGCCGGGCGCGCGCGACCGTCTCGTCGAAGCGACCCTCCGGCTCGCCGATCCCCGCCAGGTACACGTCGGTGCGCGCGTTGATCACCAGGTCGCCACCGGCCGCGCGGGCGGTGCGGAGGCGTTCGGCGTGCTCCGCCGGTTCCCCCGAGCCGTCCTCGAGATTGACCCCGGCGATCCCGAGGTCGACGACGGCCCGCACGGTGGCCGCGACGTCGTCGTATCCCTGCTCGATGTCGGCGCTGACCGGCACCTCGACCGCGGCCACGATCCGGGCGAGCGCGCCCAGCATCTCGTCGCGGGTCAGCGTCTGGCCGTCGGCGCGGCCGTGCGCCCAGGAGACCCCGGCGCTGGTCGTCGCGATCGCGGCCGCGCCGGCCTCCTCGATCACCCGGGCGCTCGCCGGATCCCAGGCGTTCGGGAGGATCAGGGTCTTCACGTGCATTCGGCGGAACCGGGCTGCGTTCGTCACCGCAGCATCGTGACGCGGCGCACCCGGGCGGGCGAGCGCCGCGAACGACCATGTTCGCTAGATTCGCGACATGGCCGACGCGCACCGGGTCGTGATGGTCCTGTCGCCGGGCATGCCGATCTTCGAGGCGGCCGTCCCGTCGATCATCTTCGGCGTGGACCGGTCGTACCTCGTGTCGCCCTGGTACACGTTCTCCGTGGTGGGGATCGGCGCCGGTGCGATGCCGCTCAGCGACGGCTTCTCGTTCACGCCGCCGGACCCCGACGCCGACGCGGCGCACGCCGACACCCTGATCGTGCCCGCCTGCGAGAACGTCCACGCGCAGCAGCCGCCGGAGCTCCTCGACGTCGTGCGCGCCGCCCACGCGCGCGGGGCGCGCATCCTGTCGATCTGCTCCGGCGCGTTCGTGCTGGCCGCCGCGGGCATCCTGGACGGCCGCCGGGCCACCACGCACTGGCTGCACGCCCCCGAACTCGCCGAGCGCCACCCGGCCGTCAAGGTCGACGCCTCGGTGCTCTACGTCGAGGACGACAACGTCATCACCTCGGCGGGCACCGTCGCCGGCATCGACGCGTGCCTGCACCTGGTCCGGGTCGACCACGGGGCCGCCGTCGCGGCGGAGGTCGCCCGGCGCATCGTCACCACGCCGCACCGCGACGGCGGGCAGGCCCAGTACGTGCGCCCGGTGGCCTCGCCGGTCGACGACGGGTGGCTCGCCCCGCTGCTCGACTGGGCGTCGGCACAGCTGCACCGCCCGCTGACCGCCGCCGACCTCGCCGCGCGGGCCAACGTCAGCGTGCGCACGGTCGAACGCCGGTTCGCCACCGTGCTCGGCATGTCGCCGCTGCAGTGGCTGCTCCAGCAGCGGGTCCGCCGGGCGCAGCAGCTGCTGGAGACGACCGACCGGCCGATCGAGTGGATCGCGACGACGTGCGGCTTCGGGACGGCGGCCAGCCTGCGGGCGCATTTCGCGCGGGTCGTGGGGCTCGCGCCGACCGCCTACCGCAGGGGATTCAAGTAGGCCGGTTCGGGCAGGCGGGACTTCGTCGTCGGGTCGCACAACGCCCCGTTGTATCCGGCCCGGTACGCGTCCGCCGCGCCGACGCCGAGCCGCTCCGCGTGCGCGTACTCCGCCGACAGGTCGGTGTCGAAGAGCGCCGGGTCGTCGGTCGAGATCGAGCAGGCCACCCCGGCGGCCGCGAGTGTCCTCAGTGGATGGTGGTCGAACGTCGCGTAGCCGAGGCGCACGTTCGACGTCGGGCACACGTCGAGCACGGTGCCGCGTTCGGCCAGTTCGACCAGGAGCTCCGGATCCTCGACGGCGCGGATCCCGTGGCGGATGCGCGCGGCCCCCATCCACAGCGCCGAACGCACCGCCGCCGGCCCGGCCGCCTCCCCCGCGTGCGGCACCAGCCCCAGTCCCCCGTCGGCCGCGATCCACATCGCCCGCAGGTGCGGCCCGTCCGGAAAATGATCCTCCACACCGGAGAGTCCGAAGCCGACGACGCCGCGTTCGCGATGCGCCACGGCGGCCCGCGCCAGCGCCTCGCCGAACGCGGGGTCACAACCCCGACACTGTTCGGGCGTCAGCCGCACGATCACCCCGTGGGTCTCCTCCGCCTCGGCGATCCCGTCGCAGTACCCGCCGAGAACCCGGTCCAGCCCCACCTCGTCCGCCAGCGACTGTTCGGGCGTGACGATCCCCTCGATGTACACGGCGCCGTGCCGGGCGGCCTCGCCCGCGTAGTCGACCACGATCCGGCGGAAGTCGTCGGCGGTGCGCAGGCAGCTCGTGGTCAGGTTCCACACGCCCGCGAAGTGGCGCAGGTCGCGGAAGGCGAACAGGTCGGCCAGCGCCCGTTCGTCCGGGGCCGGCAGCGGATGACGGTTGCGGCGCGCGATCTCCAGCAGCGTGGCCGGTCGGACCGTGCCCTCGAGATGGACGTGCAGCTCGATCTTCGCCATGGTTTTCGAGGATGCCCGGGACAACCTGAGACGCCGCTGAGGGCCGGACCGCGGGTCTGCCCCGGTCCGGCCCCGCTGCGGGACGGCGCTACTTGCAGAGGGCGGTGTCCAGGGCCGTCTCCAGGTGCTGCACGCCCTCGATCTTCGTCGGCAGCGCGGTCACCGCGATCGAGGCGGCGCGGCCGTTCGGGGCGATGGCGTTGACCGTCGTGTAGCCGGGGTTGTTGCCGCCGTGGCTCCACGCGGTGCCGCCGCAGCTGAGCGTGAACGTCGCGATGCCCAGGCCGTAGCGCGCGGTGCCGCTGAAGTCGAACTCCGGAGCCTCCACGGTCGACTTCATCTGTTCCAGCTGCGCCGGCTTGAGCAGCTTGCCGCCGAGCAGCCCGGCGAGGAACGTGTTGACGTCGGCCGGGGTGGCGACGAGCTGACCGGCGGCCCAGCCCATCGACGGGTCGTTCGTGGTGACGTCCACCCACGGGTCGCCGGCCTTGTTGGCGTGGTAGCCCTGCGGGTGCGGGCCGTGCAGTTCCTGGTCGCCGAGCGCCGGCCAGTAGGTGTCGCGCAGGCCGAGGCGTTCGATGACGCGCTTGGTGATCTCCTCGCCGATCGGCCGGCCGGTCACCCGCTGCACGACGAGGCCGGCGAGGACGTAGTTGGTGTTGCTGTAGCTGAACGTGCCGACCGGCGTGTCCGGGCGGGTGAGCGCGGCGTCGACGACCTCGCGCGGTTCGTAGTGGCGGTGCTGCACCGAGAAGTAGTCGCCGACCAGCAGGTCGTCGTAGTCGGCCAGTCCGCTCGTGTGCTGGAGCAGCTGCCGCACGGTGACCTGACGGCCGCGCAGCACGCCGGGCAGGTAGGTCTCGACCGGCTCGTCGAGCCCGATCTTCCCCTCGCCGACGAGTTGCAGCACGACGGTCGCGGTGAACATCTTCGTGTTGCTGGCGATGCGCACCCGCCCGTTCGCCGGCACCTTGGCACCGGTGCGCAGGTCGCCCACGCCGGAGGTGTAGGTGCGGCTGCGGCCGTTCGGCTCGCGCACCGAGGCGAGGCCGCCGGGGAAGCCGTCGTCGCGGGTCAGCACGTCGAGGGCGCGTTGCACGGCGTCGGGGCGGGCCGCGCTTTCGGCGTTCGCCCAGGGTGCCTGGACGGCGATCAGGGCGACGGCGACGGCGGCTCCGCCGAGCGCGGACATCAGGCGGATGGCGCGGCGGGACATGTGGACCTCCCGGAAAGTGATCGTTTCGACCACCTGAGAATGCCTTCGGAGACCGTCGTCGATCGATCCCGCGACCTGGAGTGATCGGGTACAGCCTGCTGTACCTTCCCTGCGTGAGCGACGAACTGATCGACGAGGTGCGGCGGGCGGCGCAAAACGCCGTGGACGCCACCAAGGAGCGGGTCGGCGACCGGCTCGACTTCAGCGAGACGAGCCTGGACGCGATCGAGG
Organism: Virgisporangium aliadipatigenens; assembly: GCF_016863615.1. Lineage (GTDB taxonomy): Bacteria > Actinomycetota > Actinomycetes > Mycobacteriales > Micromonosporaceae > Virgisporangium > Virgisporangium aliadipatigenens. Next base: position 98,937 of record NZ_BOPF01000022.1, read on the forward strand.
AGATGCTGGCCGAGGCCGCGCCCTTCGTGGCGGAACTCCCGCCGGAGCGGGTCGACGCGTTGGTGGAGCAGCTCGGCAGCTACGTGCTGGAGGTCGGCCGGCGGGAGTTCGGCGGCCGGTACCTGTGGCACCCGGGCCGGGACGCGCCGGTGCTGGTGGTCGGCGAGCCGGACTTCCGGGTGGCGCTGCTGACGTGGGACAAGGTGCGCGGGCGGCTGGGCGGCGACGAGGCGGACAACATCCCGTTCCTGTACGGCGGTTTCGCCAGTGCGGCGCGCAAGGCGGGCAAGGGCGTGGACGCCCTGTTCGTGTAGCCCGCGGGAAAACATTGACAGTCTTCAGTAAGGACCGCACAGTTGTCCTAGAGAGCGCTCTCAAGCTCCGTCTCTGGCCACCTCCCCTCTGGCCGGTCGAAACCCTGCCCAGGTAACCGACCGCGTCCGCGCCCACCCCCAATTTCGGGCCCGGACGGGGAAAGGACAACTCCATGCATCCGTTCAGAAGGCGTCGCCCACACCTTCTGGCGATCGTCGCCGTCACCGCAGCACTGGTGGCCGGCTCCGTCGCCGTTTCCCCGAACTCCGCGCTGGCCGCCGACACGCTCCTGTCCCAGGGGCGCACCACCACGGCCTCCTCCACCGAGTCCGCCGCCTACCCGGCCTCCGCCGCCACCGACGGCAACACGGGCACCCGCTGGTCCAGCGCGTTCAGCGACCCGCAGTGGCTCCAGGTCGATCTCGGGGCCACCGCCACCGTGACGTCCGTCGTGCTGACGTGGGAGGCCGCCTACGCCGCCGACTTCGCCGTCCGGCTCTCTTCCGACGGAACGAACTGGGGCTCCCCGATCGTCAACGTCACCAACGGCACGGGTGGCCGGCAGACGTTCGCGACCAACGGCAGTGGCCGCTACGTGCGGCTGACCACCACCCGGCGGGGCACGACGTACGGCGCCTCGCTCTTCGAGTTCCAGGTGTACGGCTCGGGTGGCAGCACGCCGCCGACCGGGCCGATCGTGCGCGTGGCGGAGTTCCTCGCGGACTGCCCGTACAGCCACCGGCTGCCGGACGACCCGATCATCTACCCCGGCCTGCCGGGCGCCTCGCACATGCACAGCTTCTTCGGCAGCACGATCACCAACGCCCACACCCAGCTCAACGACCTGCTCAACGGCAACAGCAACTGCAACCCGGCCGTCGACAAGTCCTCGTACTGGGTGCCGACCCTGTACGTGAACAACACGCCGGTCGAGCCGACCATCGTGACGTTCTACTACCTCGGCGAGGGCGTGCGCGACGACATCGTGGCGACCACCCAGCCCATCCCGCTCGGGCTGCGGATCGTCGCCGGCAACGCCAAGGCCACCGGCCCGAACGACAACACCATCTCCCGCTGGTCCTGCCTGCACGCCGGCCAGGTGCCGCCCTCGCACGACTTCGTGACCTGCCCCTCGGGCACGATGATGGAGTCCTACCTGGACTTCCCGCAGTGCTGGAACGGCCGCGACCTCGACTCGGCCGACCACAAGAGCCACATGGCGTACCCGGTCAACAACGCCTGCCCGGCGAGCCACCCGGTGCCGGTGCCGAAGCTGCGCCAGGTCCTGCGCTATCCGGTCAACGGCAGCCCGGCGAACTTCCGGCTGGCGTCCGGCGGCGGCTACACGATGCACGGCGACTTCTTCAACGCCTGGCCCGAGGCGGAGATGGCGCGCCGGGTCAACGACTGCATCCGCCCGATCATCAAGTGCGGTGTCGACGGCCGCCCGTAACGGGATCGTTCTGCTGCTCGTCCTCGTGATGTGCGGCGCCTGCGGTGGGCCACCGCCGCAGGCGCCGCCCGCCTCCGCATCGGCCGCGCCGTCCTCCTCGACGACCGGCCTGGGCGGCACCGACCTCGCCTGGACCCAGCTCATGATCCCGATGACCGCGCAGGCCGCGGCGCTGCTGGACCTGGTGGCCGCGCGGGCCGGCGACGCCGGGTTCGCCGCGTACGCCGCCCGGCTGGCGCCGGCCTACCGGCAGGAGACCGAACGCCTGCGCGCCTTCCTCGCGGCGGCCGGCGTCCCGGAGACGAACGAGCACGAGGGCCACGACCTGCCCGGCATGGTCACCGCGACCGACCTGACCGCGCTCGGCGCGCAGTCCGGTGGCGCGTTCGACGCGTCGGCCGCGGGCCAGCTGCGCGAGGAGATGGAGCAGTCGGTGCGGCTGGCGCGCTCCGAGCAGCAGGCGGGGCGGGACGCCGGTTGCAAGGCGATCGCCGCCGACATCGAGTCCGCCCGCACCCGGGCGCTGGCCGAGTTCGCCTCCTGAGGAACGCTCAGTCGTCCAGCGTCACCTCGTCCTTTGTGGACAGTCGGCCGCCGGTGAAGCACAACCGGTAGGCGGGCGTCAGCACCTGCCGGGCGCTGCGGTAGAAGCGGCACTCGTCGGCACCGGGCGGGTCGGCGGGCGCATGCCGGGGGCGGACGCCGCGACCGATCTGTTCCACCGGCAGGCGGGTCTCCACAGTGGACAGTTGTTCGCCGACGCGCAGTTGCCGGTACACGGCCGGTTCGAGCACGGAACGCCCCGACGCGTAGAAGTCGTACGCGGAGCCGAGCAGCACCAGAACGGCGGCGACGGCCACCGGCACCCAGATCGCGCCGGCGCTGCGCCTCAGGTTGCGGCGCGCGAGCGTGAGTTCCCGGGGTACGGCCGGCGCTCCCCCGGTAAGCGGCAGCCGGGCGCTGAGCGTGAACGTGCCGTCGCACAGACCCGCGTCGAGGGTGCCGCCGGCGTGCCGGACCCGCTCGTCCAGCCCCACCAGGCCCCAGCCCGCCGACTCCTCCCGCGCGGCGGCGGGATTGCGGACCGTCACCACCGCGTCCGGGCCGTCCACCCGCAGCGTCACCGTCACCGGGGCGCCCGGCGCGTGCTTGGCGGCGTTCGTCAGCGCCTCCTGCACCACGCGGTGGACGGCGCGGTCCGTCATCGGCGGCACCGGCGGGAGGGCGCCCTCCAGCGCGACCGTCAGGCCGGAGTCCTCCGCACGCCGCACCAGCGCCGCCACCGGGTCGTCCGCCGGTGTTGTCGGCGGGCCCTCCCCCTCCTCGCGCAGCACGCCGATCACCTCGCGCAGGCGTTCGGTGACGGTGGCCAGGTCCCGGCGCAGTTCGCCGGCCGCCCGCTCGCCCTCCGGCCCGATGTCCGGCGCCACCTGCAGCGCGGCCGCCCGCAGGGCGAGCAGGCTCAGTTCGTGGCCGAGCGAGTCGTGCATGTCCCGCGCTATCCGGGAACGCTCCCGCAGCCGCGCCTGCTCGGCCGCCAGTTCCCGCTCCCGCTCCAGCTTCTCGGCCAGGGCGAAGCCGGTGCGCGCCAGTTCGGCGTTCTGGTACAGGTAGCGGCCGGCCGCCCAGGGCAGCACGAGGAGGATGAGCGTGTTGACGACGACCGAGATCACGTGCGCGACCGTCGTGTCGGCCCGCACCAGCACCGCCAGCACGCCGACGGCCGCCACGGCGGCGAACAGCAGCAGCGCCGCGCGCTGGCCCGCCGCCCGCCGGCCGAGCAGGTACACCAGCACCGTCTGGGCGAGCACGAAGTGGGTGGCGAGCAGTTCCGGCGTCGCCGCGAGGCTCAGCGCGGCCGGTATCGCCGCGGCGAGCACCGGGCTGCGGCGCGCCACCAGCGCCGCCGCCGCGAACAGCGGCACGGCCGCGACGCGCAACCACGGCAGCGGCAGTCCGGGCAGGTCCGGGCCGGCGTCCGGGATCAGCACCGGCGCGGTGATCACGACCCACAGCAGCAGGTCGAGCGCGTGCCGGCGGTTCACCCGTTCCACGGAAAATCACGGTACGTGCCGGGAGCCGCGGGAACACCTGACGAAAGTAAGTACCCCGGGCTGACGAACGGGCACCGCGCGACAACCGCCGGCATTCCTACGTTCGACGGCATGAAGGTAGTCAGCAGTGCCACCGACCTGACCAAGGTCTACGGTCGGGGCGAGACCCGGGTCGTCGCGCTCGACGGGGTCTCCATCGCGTTCGGCCGGGGCGAGTTCACCGCGATCATGGGCCCGTCCGGCTCGGGCAAGTCCACGCTCATGCACTGCATGGCCGGGTTGGACAGCATCACCTCCGGTTCCGCGCGCATCGGCGACGTCGAACTGGCCGGCCTCGACGACCGGCGGCTCACGCGACTGCGCCGGGACCGGGTCGGCTTCGTCTTCCAGGCGTTCAACCTGATGCCCACCCTGAACGCGGCCGAGAACGTGACGCTCCCCCTCGACCTCGGCGGGCGCCGCCCCGACCGGGAGTGGCTCGATCGCGTGATCTCCACGGTCGGCCTCTCGGACCGCCTGCACCACCGGCCCGCCGAACTCTCCGGCGGGCAGCAGCAGCGGCTGGCCGTGGCGCGCGCCCTCGCCTCCCGGCCGGAGATCATCTTCGCGGACGAGCCCACCGGCAACCTGGACTCCCGCTCCGGCGCCGAGGTCCTGGGCCTGCTGCGCGAGGCGGTGCGCGAGCTCGACAGCACCGTCGTCATGGTCACCCACGACCCGGCCGCCGCCGCGCACGCCGACCGCGTGGTGCACCTGGCCGACGGCCGCGTCGTCGACGACGTGCGCGGGGCGTGACCGTGTTCCGGACCGCTCTGCGAACCGTCCTCGCGCACCGGGCGCGGCTGCTGATGACCGTGCTCGCCGTGCTGCTCGGGGTGGCGTTCGTCGCCGGCACCCTGGTCTTCACCACCAGCGTCTCCGACGCGTACGTCGCCTCCTCCCGGCAGGGTCTCTCCGGCGTCGACGTCCGCGTCCGCCCGGTCGAGGAGGGTCGCCTCCTGGACGAGGCGCTGCGCGCGAAGACCGCCGCGCTGCCGGGCGTCACCGGCGCCGCCGGTGCGGTCGAGGGGTTCACCGCGCTCGCCGGCAAGGACGGCAGACTCGTCGGTGACGGCTGGCCCACCCGCGGCGCCAACCCCTCCGGCACCCGGCACCGCCTCACCACGGGCCGGATGCCCGCCGTCGAGGGCGAGATCGCGCTCGACTCGCACACCGCCCGGCGCACCGGCTACGCCGTCGGCGACACCGTCCGGCTCTCGGTCAGCGGCCCCGTGCTGACGCCCACGGTCACCGGCGTCTTCGACACCGACGACGGGAACGTCGCCGCCGGCGGCACCCTCGTCCTCTTCGACACCGCCACCGCGCAGCGCCTCCTCGCCGAGCCCGGCCGCTACAACCAGATCGACCTGGCGGTCGGGCCCGGCTTCGACCCGGACGCGCTCAAGGCACTGCTCCCCTACGGCGTCGAGGCCGTCACCGCCGCGCAGCTCGCCGAGCGGCAGGCCGAACGCAACGCCGAGAGCGTCACCGCCCTCTCCCAGGTGCTGCTCGCCTGTGCCGGGGTGGCGCTGTTCGTCGGGATCTTCCTGATCGTCAACACGTTCACGATGCTGGTCACCCAGCGCACCCGGGAACTGGCCCTGCTGCGGGCCGTCGGGGCGAGCCGCGGGCAGGTGACCCGTTCGGTGCTGGTCGAGGCGTTCCTGGTGGGGTCGGTCGCGTCGGCGATCGGGCTGGCGGTCGGGATCGGCGGCGGGTACGCGCTCTTCGCGGCGGGTGACTCGCTGCCGGACGGGCCGCTCGTCGTGGACGCCGCCACGGTCGCCGTCTCGCTCGGCCTCGGGATCGGGGTGACGCTGTTCGCCGCGTGGCTGCCCGCCCGCCGCGCGGCGCGGATCCCGCCGGTGGCGGCGCTCGCCGGCGTGCACGCGCCCGCGTCGGCCCGATCGCTGCGGGTGCGCAACGGGATCGGTGCCGTGCTGGCGGTCGCCGGCGGGGCGCTGGTGATCGTCTCGACGGTGCGCGCGGACGGGGTTCTTCCGCTGGGGCTCGGTGTCGTGCTGTTGCTGCCGGGCGTGTTCGTGCTGACGCCGTTCCTGTCGCGCGGAGTGATCGCCGTCGTGGCGCCGGCATTGCGCCGGACGGGGGTCGTCGGCGGCCTGGCCGGGCGCAATGCCGTTCGCAACCCGCGGCGCACCGCCGCCACCGCCTCCGCGCTGACGATCGGCCTCACCCTGGTCGCCGCGCTCACCGTGATCGGTGCCGGCGCGGACCGGGCCGCGCACCGGCTCGCGGCGTCGGACTATCTCACCGCGGACTACATCGTGAGCATGGCCAATTCCGGCCCGCTCGCTCCGGACACCGATGACATTCTGCGGGAACTGCCGGAGGTCACCGCCTCCTCGCCGCGCCGCGTGGCGCACGCGACGTTCAACGGCGTGCAACGGGAGGTGACCGCCTGGCGGATGGCCGAGTACCGGCAGCTGCTCACGCTCGAGTTCACCGCCGGCGGCTACGCGAACGGCGACGCGGCCGTCGTCGACGCCGACACCGCCACCGGGAACGGCTGGCGCGTCGGCGACACCCTCGCCGTCGTCTGGCCCGACGGCGCGCCCGGCACGCTCACGCTCAGCGGCATCTACAAGGGAACGTTCGACGACGGTGTGAAGGTCGACCTGTCCCTGCTCGACCCGCACCTCGACCGGGTCAGCGCCACCGACGTCTACGTGCGCACCCGGGGTGGCGTCACCGCCGCGAACGAACGCGCCCTCGCGCACGCCCTCGGCGACAGCCCGGCCGTCCTGGTGCGCGACAAGAGCGCCCTGCTGGACGACGTCATCGGCCAGATCGGCATCATCCTCACCGTCCTGTACGGGATGCTCGCCCTCGCCGTCGTCGTGGCCGTCCTCGGCATCGTCAACACCATGGCGATGTCGGTGCACGAACGCACGCGGGAGATCGGGCTGCTGCGCGCCGTGGGGCTGGACCGCGCCGGTGTGCGGCGGATGGTCCGGCTGGAATCGGTGGTCATCTCGCTCTTCGGCGGCGTTCTGGGCGTCGGCCTCGGCGTCTTCGTCGGCTGGGCCGTCGGCGACGTCGTGTCGACGAAGGAGGGCATCACGACGTGGGCGTTCGTGCTGCCGTGGGGGCTGCTCCTGCTGTGCCTGTGCGGGGCGGCCGGCGCGGGGGTGGTTGCGGCGATCTGGCCGGCCCGCCGCGCCGCCCGCCTCGACCTGCTGGCGGCGATCAGGACGGAGTGATCAGGGCGGGGTGATCAGTCCGGCCTCGTGCGCGAGAACGGCCGCCTGGACGCGGTTCTTCACGTCCAGGCGGCTCAGCATCGCGCTCACGTAGGCCTTCACCGTTCCCTCCACGAGGAACAGCCGCTGGCCGATCTCGGCGTTGGACAGGCCGGCGCCGACGAGTGCGAGCACCTCCCGTTCCCGGGGCGACAGCACGGCGATCCGGTCGAGCGCGGCCGCCTGCCGGGACATGTGGCCGGCGCCGACCCGCTGCAGCACCCGGTGCGCGATCACCGGAGACAGGAACGACGCACCGGCGTGCACCGCCCGCACCGCCGCCATCAGTTCGTACGGGTCGCCGGACTTGAGCAGGAAGCCGCTCGCGCCGCTGTCCAACGCGCCACCGATGTACGCATCCTCGGAGAACGTCGTCAGCATCACGACCGCCACGTCGGGCTGGGTGCGGCGCAGTTCGGCCGCCGTGGCGAGCCCGTCGAGAGTGGGCATCCGGACGTCCAGCAGAACGACATCGGGCCGGTGCGCGCGGGCCAGCGCGAGCGCTTGGCGCCCGTCCCCCGCCTCGGCGACCACCTCGATGTCCGGGGCAGCGGCCAAGATTGCCCGCACCCCCGCCCGCACCATCGCCTCATCGTCGGCCAGCAGCACCCGAATCACGAAGCGACGGTATCCCGCTGCCACCCGGAGCGTGAGCGCCGAGAGTCCCAGAATGTGGAAGCAGCCGCCGAACGTGTGTGAGCTCAGGGAGGTCAACAAGCGAGTTGATATCCGTGAGCTCACACACGTCCGCAGTGAACTCACACCCGTGTGAGCGGGACCGCCGTGAGCTCACACCCGTGCGGCGGCAGGGCGGTCGGGCGGGTTGCGCAGTCCCGCGATGAGGAGGGCGACCAGCCGGCGCGGGTCGTAGGTCTCGCTGCGCGCGCCGATGCAGAGGTTGCCCACGCCGTGCATCAGCTCGAGCGCCGCGGTACCCGGCCGGATCTCCCCCGCCGCGACGGCCGCGTCGAGCAGCTCGGCGCAGACCGGCACGAGCCGGTCGAGGAAGTGCGCGTGCAGCGTCTCGAACGACGAGCTGTCGGAGCGGAACGCCTCGGCGAGCCCGTGCTTGGTGACCAGGAAGTCGACGAAGAGGTCGATCCACCGGCCGAGCGCGGCATGCGGCGAACCGCTCTCGGCGAGCAGCGCCGGGCCGGCTTCGGCGCAGGCCTCGATCTGGTGGTGGTACACGGCGACGATCAGGTCGGCGCGGGTCGGAAAGTGCCGGTAGATGGTGCCGACGCCGACGCCGGCCTTGGCGGCGATCTCGCGCACGGGCACGTCGACGCCGGAGCTGACGAACGCCGCCGCCGCCGCGTCCAGCAGCGCCTCCTGGTTACGTCGGGCGTCGGCCCGCTTCCTGGGTGTGGTGATGGTCATCCCCTTGGCATAAACGGAACATTGTTCCGTATAGTCGCTACCGGAACGGCGTTCCGCTTCTGTCAGCATCTCAAAAGGGAGACCCCCGTGCAATATCGCCCCCTCGGCCGCACCGGCGTGCAGGTCAGCAGCCTCGTGCTCGGCGCCATGAATTTCGGCCCGATCGGCCGCACCACCCAGGAGGACGCGAACGCCATCGTCGACGTCGCGCTCGAACACGGCATCAACCTCATCGACACCGCCGACATGTACGGCCAGGGCGCCTCCGAGGAGATGGTCGGTCGGGCCATCGCCGGCCGCCGCGACGACATCGTGCTGGCCACCAAGGCCAACGAGCCGATGGGCGAGGAACGCAACCACCGCGGCAGTTCGCGCCGGTGGCTGTACAAGGCGCTCGACGACAGCCTGCGCCGCCTCGGCGTCGATCACGTCGACCTCTACCAGGTGCACCGCTGGGACCCGGCCACGAGCGACGAGGAGACGCTGTCGGCGCTGACCGACCTGCAGCGCGCCGGCAAGATCCGCTACTTCGGCTCGTCGACGTTCCCCGCGTACCGCATCGTGCAGGCGCAGTGGGCCGCCCGGGAGCACCACCTCGGCCGCTACGTCACCGAGCAGCCGAGCTACTCGATCCTCCAGCGCGGCGTCGAGACCCACGTCCTGCCGGTCACCGAGCAGTACGGCCTCGGCGTGCTGGCGTGGAGCCCGCTCGCGTCGGGCTGGCTGTCGGGCGCCGTCCGCGCCGGGCGCGCGGCCACCAACCACCGCGCGACGATCCTGCCGCAGCGCTTCGACCCGACCGTTCCGGCCAATCGGGCGCGGGCCGATGCGGTCGAACTGCTCGCGAAGGTCGCCGAGGAGGCCGGGCTCACGCTGATCCAGCTCGGGCTCGGGTTCGTCACCGCACACCCGGGCGTGACCAGCGCGATCGTCGGGCCGCGCACCGTGGAGCACCTGCGCGCCCACCTGGCGGCCGCCGACATCGTGCTCTCCGCCGACGTGCTCGACGCGATCGACTCGATCGTGGCCCCCGGGACGGACCTCGCTGCGCACGAGAAGTTCGACACGCCGCCGGCCCTGCTCGAGCCCGCGTTGCGGCGGCGCTGATGCCCAGCTTCGGCATCATGACCGCCCCGCAGCAGGTCACCTACGAGGACATTCTGCGGGTGTGGCGCGAGGCGGACGGTATCCCGGAGATCGCGCACGCGTGGCTGTTCGACCACCTGATGCCGATCGGCGGTGACCCGCACGGGCCGGCGTTCGAGGGTTGGACGCTGCTGTCCGCCCTCGCCGCGCGGACCGAACGGCTCCGCCTCGGCCTGCTGGTGACGAGCAACCGCTTCCGCCCGCCGGCGATGCTGGCGAAGATCGCGACGACCGTGGACATCGTCTCCGGCGGGCGGCTCGACTTCGGGATCGGCGCGGGCTCCCGGCCCACGTATCCGCCGGCCCGGCGCGAGTACGACGCGCACGGCCTGCCGTACCACGACTTCGCGCACTCCGTCGACAGCCTCGGAGAGGCGCTGACGGTGATCCGCCGACTGTGGACAGAGCGGGAGCCGTTCGATTTCGAGGGCGCGCACCACGTCCTGAAGGGCGCCTTCGGCAGCCCCAAGCCGGTCCAGCGGCCGCATCCGCCCGTCATGATCGGCGGGCGTTCGAGCGCGCTGCTGCGCGTCGTCGCCGAACACGCCGACCTGTGGAACATCCCCGGCGGCGACCTCGACGACGTGGTGCGCCGCAGCGCGCTGCTGGATCGCTACTGCGCCGAGATCGGGCGCGACCCGGCGTCCATCACCCGTTCGATCCACCTGTCGGTCTCCTACGAACGGCCGGACGCCACCCGCGAGGCGATCGCGGCGGCGGTCGGCGCCGGTTTCACGCACGTGGTCCTGGGTCTGGGCGCGCCCTACCCGCAGGGCGTGGCCCGCTGGGTCGCCGACGAACTGATCGCGGCCGCCCTGTAGGTCCGGAGGTGAGCGCGCCGGCGGCGCCGATGAGGCGACGTCGGCGCGCCGCCGTGAGCAGCGACCGCGGTCGGCGGAATCCGCGAAACGGCCCACCGCGCGCTGTGGTGCCAAAGTGATGCCACTCTGAGCCAAGCCCATTGCGCGTGGTGCCATCGTGTGCCACAGTGGTGCCATGGACCTGAACCCGTTCGTCGCCGCTCTCGGTCGGGAGCTGCTGACCGCCGCCGAAACCGGGGGCGACGGCAGCACCGTGTCGATCGAGCGGCTGACCGTCTCGATGGAGTCGGCGATCCGGCTCGCCATGCTCGAGGCGCTCTCCGCCGCCGCCGACGAGATCACCACCGAGCTGGCCCCCGGTTCGGTGCAGGTCCGCCTGCGGGGCCGCGACCCGGAGTTCGTCGTGACGCCGCAGCCGGCCGAGCGGCAGCCGGAGGAGGCCACCGTCCGGGAGGCGGCGCCGGCCGACGACCCCGCGGCCGGCTTCGAGGACGGCGCCACGGCGCGCATCAACGTTCGGCTGCCGGAGCAGCTCAAGACCGCCGTCGAGGAGGCGGCCGCCAAGGAGGGCCGCTCCGTCAACGCCTGGCTGGTGCGGGCCGCCTCCACCGCGGTTCGCGCCTCGGAACGCGACACCGCGCTCGCCTCCCGCGGCCGGGCCGGCAGCCAGCGCTTCACCGGCTGGGCCCGCTGACCCATTTCGCTCACCCGCTCTGACCTGCGGGGATGCTCCACCGACTCATCACGAGGGGACCACCATGCCTGTTTTCGCCACCCCGGAATCGATCTCCGTCACCATCGACGTCTACAGCGGCCACGTGCGACTCGTCGCCGGCGACCGCACCGACACCCACGTCGAGGTGCGCCCCAGCAACGAGGCCGACGAGTCCGACGTCAAGGCCGCCGAGCAGACCCGCGTCGAGTTCGCCGACGGCACGCTGACCGTGCGCGGGCCGAAGTCGCTCGCGATGAACTTCTCCAAGAAGCCCCGCACGGTCGACGTGCTCATCGAGCTGCCCGCCGGTTCGACGGTGCAGGGCGACCTGACCGCCGGGGACTTCCACAGCGCCGGCGTGCTGGGCACGTCGCGGTTCAAGACGTCGGCCGGTCACGTCACCCTCGCCGCCTTCTCCGGTGACCTCGATGTCTCCACCGGCACCGGGCGCGTGCGCGTCGACGAGGTGGGCGGCACCGCGACCGTCAAGAATTCCAACGGCGGCACCGACCTGGGCACGGTCGCCGGCACCCTGCGGGTCCGCGCCGCCAATGGCGACATCTCGGTCGAACGGGCCGGAGCGGGCGTGGACGCGAAGAGTTCCAACGGCACCATCCGGGTCGGTGAGGTGGCCCGCGACGTGGTCTCGCTGCACACCGCCGCCGGCGACCTGGAGGTCGGCGTCTCCGCCGGCACTGCCGCGTGGCTCGACCTCAAGACCGGCTTCGGCCGCGTGCACAACGCCCTCGCCGACCTCGACCACGAACCGACGAAGTCCGAGCAGACCGTCGAGATCCGCGCGCACACCTCGTACGGCGACATCACCGTCCGCCGCTCCTGACCCGACTTCTTCTCGAAGGGGAACCCCTCATGGCCACGCCATCCCAGCCGGCGATCACCGCGACCGGACTGCGCCGCTCGTTCGGCGAACACGTCGTGCTCGACGGCATCGACCTGCACGTCCCGCGCGGCACCGTCTTCTCCCTGCTCGGCGCGAACGGCGCGGGCAAGACGACCACCGTCAAGATCCTCTCCACGTTGATCAAGGCCGACGGCGGCAGCGCCCGCGTCGCCGGCCACGACCTGGCCACCGAACCGGACGCGGTGCGCGCGGCGATCGGGGTCACCGGCCAGTTCTCGGCGGTCGACAACCTGCTGACCGGCCGGGAGAACCTGGTCCTGATGGCCGACCTGCACCGCCTCGGCCGCAGTGCCGGCCGCCGCCGCGTCATCGAACTGCTCGACCAGTTCGACCTGGCCGATGCGGCCGACAAGCCGGCGTCGACCTACTCCGGCGGCATGCGCCGGCGCCTCGACCTCGCCATGACGCTGGTCGGCACACCCGAGGTGATCTTCCTGGACGAGCCGACGACCGGCCTCGACCCGCGCAGCCGCCGCACCATGTGGGAGATCATCCGCGAACTGGTCCGCGGCGGCGTGACGATCTTCCTCACCACGCAGTACCTCGAGGAGGCCGACGAACTGGCCGACCGGATCGCGCTGCTCGATCACGGGCGGCTGGTCGCCGAGGGCACCGCCGAACAGCTGAAGCGGCTGGTGCCCGGCGGCCACGTCAGCCTGCGGTTCACCGATCCGGAGGAGCTGGACCTCGCCACCCGGGTCTTCCCCGACGGCACCCGCGACGACGAGGCGCTGACGCTGCAGGTCCCGAGCGACGGCGGCGTGCAGACGCTGCGCACCCTGCTGGACCGGGTGGCCGACGCCTCCCTGGAGGTCGACTCGCTGAGCATGCACACGCCCGACCTGGACGACGTGTTCCTGTCCCTCACCGGCAGTTCTTCCCCGACCGGTGACCCCGCCAGCCCGAAGGTGGCCTCCCGATGAGCAGCATGGCGTACGCACTGACCGACTCGGCGACGATGGTGCGCCGCAACCTCCGGCGCATGGTGCGCTACCCGTCCATGACGGTGCTGCTCATCGGCATGCCGATCGTCTTCCTGCTGCTGTTCGTCTACGTCTTCGGCGGCACGCTCGGCGCGGGCATCGGCGGCCCCTCCGGCGGCCGGGCGGAGTACGTCAACTACGTCACGCCCGCGATCATCCTGATGACGATCATGTCGGCGGTGCAGGGCACCTCGATCTCGGTCGCCATGGACATGACCGAGGGCATCGTCGACCGGTTCCGCACCATGGCGATCGCCCGGGTCTCCGTGCTGACCGGACACGTCGTCGGCAGCCTCGTGCAGTCGATGATCGCCATCACGGCGGTTCTCGGGGTCGCGCTGCTCATCGGGTTCCGGCCGGACGCGGGAGCCGCCGACTGGCTCGCGCTCGTGGGGATCCTGGTGCTGATGGCGTTCGCGTTCATCTGGCTGTCGGTGGCGCTCGGGCTGGCCAGCAAGACCGTCGAGTCCTCCAGCAACGTGGGCATGCCGCTGGTGCTGCTGCCCTTCCTCGGCAGCGGGTTCGTGCCGACCGACTCGATGCCGACGGTGCTGCGCTGGTTCGCCGAGTACCAGCCGTTCACGCCCCTGATCGACACCATCCGGGGGCTGCTCACCGGCACCCCGATCGGGAACAGCGCCGCGATCGGCGTGGGCTGGTGCGTGGCCATCGCGCTCGGCGGCTACCTCTGGTCCAAGCGGCTCTTCAACCGGGAGTCGACGCGCTGACGACGTTCGACCGAGGATGCTCTTGAAAAACGCGGCCCGGACAGCCGACAAGCTGTCCGGGCCCGCGGCCGTCAGGTGCGGAAAGGCCCGGTCACGCAGTAGGTGATGCCGCCGCTCGACGAGCCCGAGGTGCCGCGCTGCGACGAGAAGTAGAGCCGGTCGCCGGCGGGCGTGAAGGCCGGGCCGGTGATCTCCGAGCCGCTCTGGCCGGTGATCCGCAGGAACACCGAGATCGTGTCGTCCGGCGTGATCACGCAGATCTCCATGTTGCCGCCGTCCTCGGCGACGTAGAGGTCGCCGGAGCCGGACCCGGTGATGTTGTCCACCCCGGTCAGCGGCGCGGAGCCGGGGCTGACCAGCGAGTCGTCGTAGGCCAGCTCGTAGGTGCCGCTCGCGAGGTTGACCTGCCAGACCCGGTTGTCGCCCTTGGTGGTGAACCAGACGGTGTCGTCGGCGTAGTGGCAGCCCTCGCCGCCGTTGAACGCCTTCGCGCCGCTCACCTGCCGCCGGGTCAGCGTCGGCGAGCCATCCGGGTCGGGGACGTTCGCCCAGGTGAACGGGCCGGAGGTGGCCGAGCCCGCGACGAGGACCTGCAGGGTGCCGGCGGAGAGGTCGCCCCAGGTCGCCGGGACGAACCGGTAGAAGCGGCCGTCCGTCTCGTCCTCGGTCAGGTAGATCACCCGCCGGACCGGGTCGGCGGCGGCCGCCTCGTGCTTGAACCGGCCCATCGCCGGACGCGCGACCGCCGTGCCGCCGAACGGGTAGGTCTCCCACACCCGGCCGCGGCTGACCTCCTCGCAGGAGAGCCAGGTGTGCCACGGGGTCCGGCCGCCGGCGCAGTTGGTGTCGGTGCCCGACAGGATGCGGGAGGCGCCCACCACCGCACCCGTGGCGTCGAACGCGATGCGCGACGCGCCGCCGCCCGCCGACGGGCCGACCTCCGAGTTGGAGACGTAGATCCAGCCGCTGTCGTCGGCGAACACGGCGCCGCCGTCCGGAGCGTCGTGCCACACGTACGAGGTGCCCGGCACCGCCTGCCGCGAACGGGCGACGATCTGGCTCGTGAAGCCCGCCGGGAGTTGGATCCCGTGGCTGTTCGCCGACTGCAGCGGGCCGTAGGGCCCGGTGGCGTTCTGGGCCGGTGCCGCGTACGCCGCCGACCACGCCGTGAACGGCAACGCCATCGCACCCGCACCGACCACCGTCGTCCGGAGCATGCTCCGCCGATCCATTCGCGCCTCCCCATTCGATTGAGGAGTGCGAATCTAATTTCGCGTGGTGAACGCGCGTTTACCGCATATTGATGTCCTGGGTCCCGGTGCCGATTTTTTGGGTGCCGAGCACCGAGAGCAGCCGGAGTTTCTCGTGGCTTTCACTTCCCGGTACCGCGGTGTACACCAGGAGGGAATGCCCCTGATCGGGGTCGAGCAGGGCCTGGCAGGCGAGTTCGAGGATGCCGACCTCGGGGTGGACGAAACGTTTGACGTGGCCGTATCGGACGCCGACCTCGTGCTCGTTCCAGTAGGTGCGGAATTCCGCGCTGCGTTCGAACAGGAGGCGCTGGAGGTGCGCGGCCCACGAGTCGGGCCCGCGCAGCGTGACCGTGCTGCGCAGCCCGGCGGCGAAGACCCGCGAGTGCAGCGCGTGCTCGTCGGGGTGATACAGCGCCCGGCAGGCCGGGTCGGTGAACCAGCGGTAGCCGATGCTGCGCGCCGGGCCGGTGAATCCGGTCAGGTCGCCGGTGAGCGCGACACCGGGCGGCGTCTGGCGCAGGGTCTCGCCGAGTTCGGTGACGATCTCGGCCGGGGTGTCGGCCAGGCGGTCGAAGATGCGCAGCAGGCCGGGGCTGATGTGTTCGCTGGCCGCGCCCCTGGTCGGCGGCTGGTGGCCGGCGAGGCGGAACAGGTGGTCGCGCTCGTCGAGGGACATGTGCAGCCCCTGGGCGATCGAGGCGATCATCTGCTCGGACGGGTGCGGGCCGCGTCGGCGTTCGAGGCGGCTGTAGTAGTCGGCGGAGATGTGGCAGAGCGCGGCCACCTCCTCGCGGCGCAGGCCGCTGGTCCGGCGCCGCGCGCCGCGCGGGAGTCCCACGTCCTCGGGCTGCAGCGACTCGCGCCGTCGACGCAGGAACTCGGCGAGCCCGGCTCGATCGATCATGCCGTCGTTCCTACCACCGACGCCGCCGCGCAGCCTGGGATCGAGAGGCCGTGGTTGGGCCCGCCGATCCGGTGCAGCCTGAAACGACCGCCTCCCTTCTGAATTGCGAGGAAATGCGATGGCACGCACCCGACCCGATATCGACGTTCCGGATCTCACCGGGAAAATCGCCGTCGTCACCGGCGCCAGCGACGGCGTGGGAACCGCACTGGCCGCCCGCCTCGCCGCCGCCGGTGCCGAGGTCATCATGCCGGTGCGCAACTCCCGGAAGGGCGAGGCGGCCGTCGCGAAAATCAGACAGGTGATTCCCGGAGCCGTGCTGTCGCTGCGGGAACTCGACCTTTCCGCACTGGCCTCGGTGGCGGCGCTGGGAAACCGGCTGCGCGCCGAGAACCGGCCGATTCACATTCTCATAAACAACGCCGGTGTGATGATGCCGCCGGATCGGCAGACCACCGCCGACGGGCACGAACTGCAGTTCGGCACCAATCATCTGGGCCATTTCGCGCTCGTCGGTCACCTGCTGCCCC
This sequence comes from Virgisporangium aliadipatigenens, assembly GCF_016863615.1. GTDB lineage: Bacteria > Actinomycetota > Actinomycetes > Mycobacteriales > Micromonosporaceae > Virgisporangium > Virgisporangium aliadipatigenens. The sequence goes on from NZ_BOPF01000022.1 coordinate 115,440, forward strand.
TGCTGCGGGCCGGGCGGGCACGCGTCACCTCCCAGATCAGCGTCGCCGCCGACCAGAACGCCATCAACTGGGACGACCTCGCCTGGGAACGTTCCTACGCGGGGATGCGCGCGTACAGCCAGTCGAAGATCGCGTTCGGCCTGTTCGGCGTCGAACTGGAGCGGCGCAGCCGGGCCGGCGGCTGGGGCATCACCAGCAACCTCGCGCACCCCGGCATCGCGGCCACCAGCCTGCTGCAGGCGCGGCCCGAGGTCGGCCGGGCCCGGCCCACCGTGGGTGGACGCGTCATCCGCGCGTTCGGCAGCCGCGGCCTCCTGTTCGGAACGGCCGAGACCGCGCTGCTGCCGGCGCTGTACGCGGCCACCTCCCCGGACGCGCGGGGCGGCCGCCTGTACAGCCCCGGCGGGTTCCGGCACCTCACCGGCGCGCCCGCCGAGGAGGCGCTCTACTCCCGGCTGCGCAGCCCGGAGGACGCCGCGCGCATCTGGCGGATCTCCGCGGAGCTGACCGGCACGGCGTTCCCCGATGAGATCTTTTTGGCGGGGTGATGTCGGATCGCGGCGGGTGCGTTCGTAGCAGGGTGAGAGACCCTACGGGGGCAACGACGCGAGACAGGAGACGACCGTGCAGTACCTGGTTTCCGTGATCGACGACAAGAGCAACTCCGGCACCCCGGAGGAGATGGCCGCCATCGACGAGTTCAACGAGGGGCTCCGGGCCGACGGGCACTGGGTCTTCGCCGGCGGGCTCGCCGCGCCCGACACCGCCACGGTCATCGACAACCGGGACGGCGCGGCGATCTTCACGGACGGGCCGTTCGTGGAGTCGAAGGAGTACCTCGCCGGCTTCTGGGTGATGGAGGCCGCCGACCTCGACGTGGCGCTCAGGCTCGCCGCCGCGGGGTCGAAGGCGTGCAACCGGCGGGTCGAGGTGCGGCCGTTCCTGTGAACCCGGTCGACGTCCGCGAAGCGGTCACCCGGGCCCACCGCGCGGAGTGGGCCCGGGTGGTGGCCGCCCTGACCCGGCGTTTCGGCGACCTCGACATCGCCGAGGAGGCGGCGGCCGAGGCGTTCGCGACCGCGGTCGAACGGTGGCCGGCCGACGGCGTTCCGCCGAACCCCGGCGCCTGGCTGACCGTCACCGCAAACCGCCGCGCCATCGACCGGATCCGCCGCGAGAGCAAGCGCGAGGACAAGCAGCGGGAGGCGCAGATGGTCCACGACGACGACCCGCCCGAGCCGCTCGGCGCCATCGACGACGAACGACTCCGCCTGATCTTCACCTGCTGCCACCCGGCGCTGGCCGTGCAGACCCGCATCGCGCTGACGCTGCGCATGGTCGGCGGGCTGACCGTGCCCGAGATCGCCCGCGCGTACCTCGTCCAGCCGACCGCCATGGAACAGCGGATCACCCGCGCGAAGGCGAAGATCAAGGCGGCCCGCATCCCCTACCGGGTGCCCTCCGCCGAGGACCTGCCGGCCCGCGTCGCGGGTGTGCTCACCGTGCTCTACCTCGTCTTCAACGAGGGCTACCTGGCCACCGGCCCCGGCACCGACCCGGTGCGCGGCGACCTGACCGCCGAGGCGATCCGGCTCACCCGCCTGATCCACGCGCTGCTGCCCGACGACGGCGAGGTCACCGGGCTCCTGGCGCTGATGCTGCTCATCGAGGCCCGCCGCACCGCCCGGGTGGCCATCGACGGCGAACTGATCCCCCTCGGCGAGCAGGACCGGGGATCCTGGGACCGGGCGATGATCGCCGAGGGGCACCAACTCGTCCGGGAACGCCTCGCCACCGGCGTCGCCCCGGGCCGCTACCAGATCCTCGCCGCCGTCAACGCCGTGCACACCTCCGCCCGCGACGTGCGCGACACCGACTGGTCCCAGGTCGTCGCCCTCTACGACCAGCTCGTGCGGGTCGACCCCTCGCCGATCATCGCCGTCAACCGGGCCGTCGCCGTCGCCGAACTCGACGGGCCGGAGGTGGCGCTGGCGGCGGTCGAACGGCATGCGGACGCGCTGGACGGCTATCACGCCTACCACGCGACGCGGGCCGACCTGCTGCGCCGCCTGGGACTCGGGGAACGGGCGAGGGCGGCCTACGACCGGGCGATCGAGCTGGCGGGCAACTCGGCGGAGGTCGCCTATCTGACGCGTCGGCGGGATCAGTTGGGTCATGCCTAGCGCCGGCGGCGGGCGGCGACCCGCCGGTGGTTGCGGACGCCGCGGCGAGTGGCCACCCGCCGCGGCTCCTGATCGCTAGCCGGCCGGACGCCGCTATCCCTCGCGGCGGTCCAGGTTGCGGATCCGGGTGGGCGCGGCGGCCCGCGGCGCCGTCCCCTCGGGTGCCGGGAACGCCGCGGTCAGCAGGTCGAGCAGCGCGCTGCCCGGGTCGCCGTCGCCCCACGGGTTGGCGGACAGGCTGAGCTGGCGGCGACCGTCGGCCGTGCTGAACGAGTAGGTGACGTAGCCGAAGATGCCGCCGGTGTGGCCCCACAGCGTCACGCCGTTGGGCAGCGTCTCGGTCTGCAGCCCGAGGCCGTAACCCGCGTCCGGGAAGGACGTGCGCATCTCGGTCAGCAGCGGCTCGTGGACCAGCCGGCCGGCGTTGAGGGCGCCGTAGAAGCGGTTCAGGTCGCCGGCACCGGAGAGCATCGCGCCGGCCGCACCGGCGATCGACGGGTTGAAATCGGTGATGTCGACCGGCACGACCGCGCCGTCGCGCACGTCGGGCAGGTACCCGTGCGAGTGCGGGCCGCGGATGTGCGGGTCGGCGCCGGGCAGTTCCGCGTCGCGCAGCCGCAGCGGTTGGAGGATCCGGCGGCGGATCTCGTCGGCGTAGGTGCGCCCCGTGACGCGTTCGACGACGAGGCCCAGCAGGATGTAGTTGGTGTTGGAGTAGGACCAGGACGTTCCCGGATCGAACAACGACGGCCGGCCGGCGATCAGGCCGAGGATCTCGCGCGGCGACCAGGTGCGGTAGCGGATGCGGACCAGGTCGGCGACGGCCGGATACAGCTCCTCCAGCACGTCCGTGTAGTTGAAGATGCCGCTGGTGTGCTGCAGCAGGTGCCGCAGCGTCACCCGGTCGCCGCCGGGCAGACCGCCCGGCAGCCAGCGTCGCAGCGGGTCGTCCAGCCCCAGCCGGCGTTCGGCCGCGAGCTGGAGGACGACCGTGGCCACGAAGCTCTTGGTGACGCTGCCGACCCGGAACCGCCCGGTGGGGACCACCGGCTTCGAGGTGCCGAGTTCGCGGACCCCGCTCGAGCCGCGCCACACCCAGCGCGGGTCGCGGACCTCGGCGAGCACCCCGGACGCGACGGTGCCGGCCAGCCGGTCGAGGGCCGACTGGAACGCGGCGCCCTCCGGCGGGGTGGCGGGTGCGGCCACGGCGGGTGTGGCGGCGTTGGTGGCGGCGGCCACCGCGACGGTCGCGGCGGCTCCGGCCCTGAGCATGGTTCGACGTGTCGTCATTGCGGCTCCCCGAAAGCATGATGAAACACAACGGTGCATGCGATTTCATCGATGAGAATGCCGCTCGGCGCCGGCACCCGAATCGTGCGCCCGGACGAACCGGCCCCCTAGGTGGCGCCGGCCGCGCGTGAAAGGCTTTCAGCGCGGGAACTCTCGCGGTCGAGCCCTTTCCACCCCCTGCCAAGCGGCGTTTCCGCTCGGGGCGGAGCCGCTCGCGGGCGACGGGTTGAGATCGGCTGTGATCAATGTACGGTCGAGGCGCTCCCAGATCGCGTCCGCCCACTGCCCGAGGAGCCCGAAAATGACCCAACGGCACCGTCGGCCGGCCACCGTGCTGGCCGGCCTGTTCGTGCTGGCCCTGTCCGCGTTCCTGTCGCCCTCGGCGGCCACGCCCGGCACCGCCGCGGCCGGCGCATCCCCCCGCCAGGTGCCGCTCGCCGAGCTGACCGTTACGGCCGAACAGGTCGCCTACGGCCTGCAGCGACCGATCGCGATCACCGGCCTGCCGGACGGGCGGATGCTGATCGCGGAGAAGAACGGCACCGTCCGCTCCTACCACCCCGACACCGGCCTGGCCGCCGCGCCGGTGCTCGACCTGACCGCCCGCATCGACGCGTCGGACAACGAACGCGGCCTGCTCGGCATCACGCCCGCGCCGAACTTCGCCCGGACCGGGCTGCTCTACGTGGCCTACACGAGCCTGCCGGCCGGCGAACTGACCCTGGCGCGGGTGCCCATCGGCGCCCCCGAACGGCTGCAGGTGCTGCTCACCCAGGAACACGCCCAGTACGGCAACCACAACGGCGGACAGGTGGCGTTCGGCCGCGACGGCTACCTGTACTGGTCCACCGGCGACGGCGGCGGCGCGAACGACCCGTTCAAGTCCGGCCAGAACCTCGGCACCCTGCTCGGCAAGATCGTGCGGATCGACGTCAACCGCGCCTGCGGGGCGAGGCCGTACTGCGTGCCCGCCGACAACCCGTTCGTGCGCACGCCGGGCGCACGGCCGGAGATCTGGGTCTACGGGCTGCGCAACCCGTGGAAGTTCTCCATCGACCCGGTCGACAACTCGCTGTGGATCGGCGACGTCGGGCAGGGCCTGATCGAGGAGGTCGACCACATTCGCCCGGCGCAGCGCGGCGCCAACCTCGGCTGGTCCTGCAAGGAGGGCACCCCGGTGTTCGACGCGCAGCAGTGCCGGCCGGGTGCGCAGTACACCGACCCGGTCTTCGAGTACGAACACTTCATGACGGAGAGCTGCTCGGTGATCGGCGGCGTGGTGTACCGCGGAACCAGGACCCCCGAGGCCTGGGGCACCTACATCGCGAGCGACTACTGCGCGCCGCGGGTGTTCGCCGTGCGGCCCAAGCCCCGGGGTGGCTACGAGAACGCCGTCGTCGGCAACTTCCCCACCCAGCCGACCGCGATCGGCACCGACGCCAACGGCGAGCTGTACGTGCTCAGCGACCTCCCGGGATGGCTGAGCCGGGTGCGGATCGAACGGGTCCAGCCGGCGCCCGGCGGCACGGTGGCAAACCGCTAGCCGCGCACCGGTGAAGCGAGGAGGCGACCCCGCCTCCTCGCTTCCGTTCGACCGCCTCAGAGCCCGGGCACTATGCCGACGTCGGCGTCGCCGTAGCCGATCTCCGGCGTCGTACCGAAGGGGTTGGGAGCGTTCGTCGGCTGGTCCCACGTGAAGTAGTAGCCGGAGTTGGACTCCCCCCGGCCCACGAACGCGCCGTACCCGATCCCGACGCCCGGGCCCGCGGCCGCACCGAGCGCGACGGACTTGTCGTCGCTGATGCCTCCCTCGAGGCCGAAGTCGACCGGGCCCAGCCGGGCGTCTCCGCCGAAGTTCGTCTCGCCGCCGCCGAGGCCTTCGATGTCGGCGTTGGACCCCTTGATGCCGATGGTTCCGCTGAAGCCCGCGCCGGGGCCGTAGTAGAACTTCTTGCCGGTCGACCAGCCGAAGCCCCGCGAGTCGATTGCTGTGCAGCTCTCGGTCGCGATGCCGGTCAGGAACTGGAAGCTCGTGCCGAGACAGAACGAGAACGACCAGTTACCCCGCTTCTCCTGGGGCTTCTCCGGCGGGGGCTTGCACGGTGCGAACTTCGACGCCGTGGCGGGGGCCTTGGCGGACGCGCAGCCGGGTGCATAGGGCGGGCACTGGCCCGGGTAGGTCCCGGACTTGCCGGCGCTGCCGCTGTTCGTCGTACCGGACGGGGTGCTGCTGCTGCTCGAGGATTTCCGCGGCAGGTTCCGGCAGTCGTTGTCCGGGCACATGATGAGGCCGGACGGGTCGCTGTACGCGATCGGGTTGTTGTTCGCGTAGCCGTAGGCGTTGAGCTGCTGCGGCTCGTTCGGCACCAGGAGCGGGTCGACCGAGGTGAACCGGCCCGACGCGGGGTCGTACTCGCGGGCCCCGAGGTGGGTCAGGCCGGTGGCGTCGTCCCGGGTTCCGCCGAGGAAGCCCAGTTCCGTCGGGAACGGGTCGGACGTCCCGCGCGGTGCGCCGAAGGGGTCGAACCGGCGGCGCGCCACCTTCAGGCTGGTCGAGTCGACGGCCAGGTACGGGGTGTTCTGACGGTCCGTGACGAGCCACGTGAGCTGCCCGCCCACCCGTGCCGCCACGGTCTTCCCGCCGTGGCGGTAGTACCGGGTGCCGGTGAGCGTTCCGGTGGCGGCGTCCAGGCGCAGTTCCTGCCCGGGGAGGTAGAGGGTGGTCCCGTTCGGGTCGTGGCGCAGCAGCCGGTTGCCGTCGGCGGTGTAGCTGAACCGGGTGTCGCCGGCGCGGTCCAGGCGGCCCAGCGGGTCCCAGGCGAGTTCCTGCCCCGCCCGGTCGACGGTGTTGCCCGCGGCGTCGTAGCCGAACGCGTCGACCTTGGCGCCGGCTACCGCTGTGGCCAGCCGGTGGCCGGCTCCGTAGGTGTAGGTGCGGGCGCCGTCGCCGGTCCGGTTGCCGGCCGTGTCGTAGGTGTAGGAGCGCAGGTAGGGCGCGGGGCCGCCGAGCGAGGTGGCGTCGGGTGTGCCGCAGGTCGGGGCGTTCGGCGTCCAGGCGTCGGACAGGCGGCGCTGGCCGTCGTAGCGGAAGCATTGCCGGTCGGCGGCCAGCTCCGGCGCCGTGGTCACCACCGAGGTGATGTTCCGGGCCGCGTCGTAGGTGTATCGCGTGTCGGCCTGCAGCGGCGCGGCGACCTCGGCGTCGACGATTTCCCTTTCCACCCAACGGGTGCCGGTCTGCCGGTGCGTGGTGAGCCACACCCGGCCGGTGCCTTCCGGGTCGCCGAGCTGGAGCTGGGTGGCCTCGCCGTAGCGGGTGTGGGTGGTCGCGCCGACGTACCAGGAGGTGTGCCCGTCATACCCGCCGTAGGTCTTCGCGGGCTGGCCGCCGTCGTCGTAGGTGTGCGTGACGATCTCCCGCTTCAGGTCCCCCACGGCCGGCAGCACCTCCTCCTTGACGCTGCCGTCGACGTTGTAGCTGTAACCGGTGGTGTAGGTGCCCACCAGGGTCTGCGCGGTCTCGGGAACGACCACCTGCGTGCGGGTCACCTTCCGCAGCGCCGAGTACCCGAGAACCTCGGTCGGATAAGCGTTTCCGCGCTCGTCGAACCTGGTCGACCTGGCGGGCAGGCCGATCCCGTTCGTCGCCGTGTCGTAGGTCCACGTGGCGAGCGGCGTGTCGCCGCGGCGCACCGCGGTCGGGCGACCGAGCGGGTCGTACTCGTAGTGGAGCGTGATCCCGCGGCTGTCGGTGGTGCTGACGCGCTGCCCGGCCCGGTCGTAGCCGACCGTCGAGGTCCCGTTGTCGACGTCCTCGGCTCCGGTCTGCCGGCCCAGCATGTCGTAGGTGTAGCGCCAGGTGTTGCCGGCCGCGTCGGCGACGGTCGCGAGTTGACCGGTCCGGGTGTAGGTGTACCGCGTCGTCTGTCCACTTTGGACAATCTCGACGGTCCGGCCGTGGCCGTCGACGACGGTGGTGCGTGCGGGTCCGCCGTCGGGCGGCGTCACGGTCACCCGGTCGCCGCCGTACTCGGTGGTGGTGCGCTGGCTGAGCGTGCCGAGCACCCGGAGTTCGGTCGCCACGACCCGCCCGGCCCCGTCGTGGGTGGTCCACGTGATGGCGGGTGTCTCGCCGTCGTGCGCCTGCCAGATCTGGCCGTCCACCGCCGCGTCGTTGGCGTAGGCGCCGGTGATCTTGAACGCCCGACCCTGGCTGTCGTAGCGGGTGTCGGTGATGAGCCGGCCGCCGCCGGACGCGGGACGCTGCACCTGCCGCGTCCGCAGCAGCCCGTCGTACAGCGTGTTGGTGGTGAGGTAGTTCCCGTTCGGTCCGATGATCGTGGTGGAGACCACGGACGGCCCGTCGGCCCGGATGGTGTAGCTGAACCGGGAGTTGCCCTGCCTGTTGGTGGCCCTGGGCCGGTTCGGCAGCCACACCTCGGTCAGCCGGCCGAGCGGGTCGTAGGTGTTCTCGGTGACCTTGCCGTTGGCGTCGGTGCTCGTCAGCACGCTGCCCCAGGCCGGCTCGTGGGTGGTGGCCACGGTGTGGCCCAGGGCGTTGGTCTGCACCGTGCGCGTCACCGGCCCGGTCTCCGGCTCGTATGCCGTGGTGGTGGCCCGGTCGAGCGCGTCGAACCGCTTGAGCGGCCGGCCGAAGGTGTCGTACTCGGCGCGTGACTGCTGCTGGAAGCCGGTTTCCGTGGCGACCTCGACGAGCGTCGGGTCGCCGACGACCGGTGCGGCACCGTGCGCCTTGCCGTCGTACGACGTGCGGGTCGCCGACAGCCGCGCGGCACCCGTGACCCCGCAGGCAGCCGCGGTCGTCTCGGTCTCGGACGCGCGATCCACGATCCAGTCGTCGGTGTTGCGGACGTACGAGACGGTGGTGCACCGGTCGTCGGAGTCGGTCGCCGCGTCGCCGAGATCGCTGGTGGCGGTCAGCTGCTTACGGTTGTCGTAGGAGCGGTCGACCCGGGTCTCCCGCCAGCCGCCGGCGGCCAGCGCCGTGAAGGTGCGGCTCTGCCCGTTCGTGACGAGGTACGACTGCAGCTTTCCCCGCGTCGCGGTCGGCCCCTGCCAGGTCGGAGTGTGCACGGTCCGGGTCAGCACCGCGCCGTCCACGCCCAGGTGGGTCGCCTCGTAGTACGGGAAACCGGCGAGCCAGTCGGCGTCGGCGCGGGGGCCGTTCACGCCGTCGTCGACCGTGCTCGCGCGCCGGCCGTCGCGGGGCAGCGTGTCGCCGTCCATGCCGCGGTAGTACTTCGTCTCGGCCATGGTGACCGGTCCGCCCTGGTCGCCGTCGGCGCCGCGGAGCACCCGTACCCGGCCGAAGCCACGGAACTCGTTCCAGGTGCGCTTGGCGTCCTCGGTGAGTTCCGAGGTGTCGTAGTGCCAGGCGGCGCCGTCGTGGTACTCGTACCGGGTCGTGACCGGCACGCCGGTGCCCAGCCGATCCAGTTCGTCCACCTGGGACACCACGTACCGCCGGAACCAGTCGGTGCGTTCGGTCGTGGCGCCCGGCGGGGTCCAGCGCACCGGGTAGCAGAGTGTGGTGTTGGACTCCGCGCTCGCCGGCAGGTTCGACGGGTCGCAGTCCGGGTCCCGGTACTTCACGTCGATGACGCCACCGCTCTCGGAGACCACCGCGCTGACCCGGTACCGGTTCAGCGGCGCCAGTTCGTCGGCCAGCGGCACCCGGTTGCCCAACCGCCGGCCCTCGAACGTCACGGCGGGAAGTTTGGCCTCGCCGCCGACGTGACCGGTGTGCGCGACGGAACGCAGCCACAACGCCGCCCGGGTGGCGTCGTCGCCGGAGTAGGGGAAGCTGTGCTCCAGCGTCCACGAGTCGACCGGCTCGTGCTTGCCGTTCTTGAGCACGCTGGTGGTGACCCGTTCCAGCCGCTTGGTGATCCAGAACGACGGTGCCGCCCGGTCGGCGTTCCACGGGACGTCCGGCCAGTTCTGGGGCTTGGTGCTGACGCACTCGCTACCCGGCACGCACCGGTCGGCGACGGCGAAGTCCACCCGGGCGGACCAGGCGCCGCCCACCGGTGGGCCGTACTCCGCGCTACGCAGGTACCCGCCGCGCACATAGTTCGCCGCCGGGGTGCCGTAGGAGGCGGTCTCCGTCGTATAGCCGTACAGGACGGTGTTGCCGTGCCGGTCGACGACCTTGTCCAGGTTCCATCGCCACGCCTGGTCGCATCGGGTGCCCTCGCAGGGCTCCTGGCTGTCGTCGCCGCGCACCGGCACGGTCCAGGTCGACCCGGCCTCCGGGCGCGAGCCGTAGAAGTACCTCGTGCCGTCGACCTTGGTCACGACCCAGTGCTCGCCGTCGTTGTCGCCGTTGGCCACCCCGGTACGACGTTCGATCCGGCTGCCGTCGTCGAACTTGAGACGCCAGTAACCCTCGCCGTCCTTGACCAACGGACCGCCACCGCCCCCACCGAACACCGCGGTCGCGTTGTCGGTGCGCCAGCACAGGTCGGGACCCTGCTTGCACGGCAGATAGGCACGGTCGAGATGGCCGACGGAGAGGTCCCAGCCGTCGCCCACCCACGACGCCTGGTTGTTGGTGACGCTGGTCCGCCCGTCCACCGCGCCCGACGAGTACGTCAGCGCCAGGCTCGGCGCGAGCCCACCCGGCACCGGCGGCACCCGCAACGGGTACGACCAGGTGAACTGGCCCAACTGCGGAGAGACCTGCCAGGTGCCCGACGGCGTCAGCGGAGTGGCGGTCGGGGCGCCGGCACCGCCCTTGTCGCCCGCACCCGGCTGGTTCCTGGTCAGCGCGTTGAGCGCCGCCTCGTCGAGCGCGCGGCCCGTCATGCCGACCTTGGTGACCGGCACCGACCCGACGGTCTCCGGTCGGCCCGACGGCTCGGCCGCCGCGGCCGTGGGCAGCGTGGCGACGATGCCGGTCGCGGCGATCGTCCCGACCCAGAACGCGGCCATCATCCTTCGAGGTTTCATGCTCAGAACTCCGCGGTCGTGGTCGGCGGGTTGACGAGGACGTACCCGAGCAGGCCCTCCACCGTGAAGCCCTCACAGGTGGCCGAGTTGGAGGTGAAACGCTGCCCGTTGATCGCGCAGCGGTACAGCGGTCTGCTCTCCGCTCCGGTCGGCGCCTGCGCCCACAGCCGGCCGAGTTGGCCCGTCACCGTCCTGCCGCCGCAGGCGGCGTCGGTCGCGACGAACTGGTCGCCGCCGTCGAGGCAGGCGTACAGCGGCACCGTGCCGTTCACCGGAGTAAGCGCGAGGAACCCGTGCGGGCCCTCCAGCCGGTAGCCGGGTGGGGCCGCGGCCGTCGTGGTGTGGTGTTCGGCGACGTCCTGGTGGTAGTAGCGACTCAGCGCCGTGTAGGCGACGGCGTACCCGAGGGTGGCCTGTTTGCCGGCGCCGCCGCAGTCCGCGGCCCGGGAGTCGAACCGGTCGCCGCCGTTCACGCATCGGTACAGCGCGACGGTGGGGATGTTGGTCGGCGGGACGGTGTAGACGAGACCGGTCTCGCCCACGTTCGTGGCGCCCTCGCACGCTTGGTCGGTGGAGCTGAAGTAGTCGCCGCCCGATCGGCAGGCGTACAGCATCGCGGTGTTCGGCCCGCTCGCCGCGGGGCGGCCGAGCACCTCCTCGACCCGGTACCCGTCGCGCGGCGTCGTCCCGGTGCCGGCGGTGTAGTGCTCGCCGGCGGCGTTGACGTAGCGGCCGAACTGATCCTTGTGCGCGCCCGGCCAACCGGCCCGGGCGGCGCTGCGTTCCTCGGTCGGCAGCCCGTACCCGATCCGCACCTCGTCGATGCCGCCGACGAGGTGCTGCGCCGGCGCCCCGTCGACCTTCGCGCGGCCCAGCACCAGCTTGCCGGTGGCCGTCCACAGCACGACGTCGTCACGGGTACCGACGAGCTTGCCGTCCACGTAGAGGCGCAGCTGTCTCGCCGCGTGGTCGTACACGCCGGCGACGTGGCTCCACTGGTTCACCACCGGTGCCTGCTGGGCGGCGACGTACACCATCGGCGCGCCGTCGGCGTCGGAGCCGGCCTGCCCGAAGACCCACCGCTTGAGACCGGCGCGGTACTGCAGCACGAACCCGCTGTTGCGGCTGCCGTCCTGACTCACGGCCGTTCCCGTCACGTCGTCGCGGGCGAGACTGACCCAGGCGCTCACGCTGAAGCTGTCGCGCATGTTCACGCCGCTGTACGCCGCCGTCGCCGCGCCGGTGCCGTCGAGCCGCGCCGCCCGACCCGTGATGCCGGGACCGTAGGTCACACCGCCCGACGCCGTCGCGTCGTTGCGGCGCCACGAGGTGTCGCGGGTCGTGTCGTCGTCGAACCGGTACATCTCGTAGGTCACGTCGGTGGCCTGGTCGTGCATCCGCCGCAGCTGCCCGGCGGAGAGGACCTGCTGGTACAGGCGCACGTCGTCGACGCCCCGGGCCAGCAGGCCGGTGGCGGCGCCGTTCCACCTGGCCCGGCCGATCGACACCGGTCCGGTCGAGCGCGGCACGACCACCCCGACCTGGACGGCGGACAGGACCCCGTTGACGTACAGGCGCAGCTGCCCGAGGTCGGCGTCGTAGGTGACCGCGAGCTGGGTCCACTCGCCGACCGCGACCGGCTCGGTCGACAGCAGCGTGACGACCTGCGGGTTGTCCTGGTCGGCGCGCGGCACGACCACGGCCCACCGTTTGACGTCGCCCTGGTAGCGCAGCTGGAAGGCGCTCACCCGTTGGCCGTCCTGGCCCAGCACCGCGCGGTTCGCCCCGTCGTCGGTGGTCTGGTAGACCCAGGCCGTCGCGGTGAAGCTGCGAGCGGTGTCGAGGGCCGCGCTGCCGGTCTCGGCATATCCGGTCGAACCGTCGAGCAGCACGCCGTAGCCGTCCCGCCCACCGACCCACGACCAGCCGCCCTTGAGCGTCGCCGGGTGGCCCTTGCCGCTCGAGTCGGCGAGTGTCGCACCGGTGTTCTCGTCGAGCTTCCAGTGGCCGGCGTCCGGCGCGGGCACCGCGGTCGAACCCTGCTGCGCCGGGTAGGCGGCGTAGACGCCCGCGACCCGCTTGGCGTCCAGCGCACCGGTGTACAGGCGCACCTCGTCGACGTCGCCGGTCCAGTACCCGTTCGGCTGGCCGCCGGACTCGCCGCGCCCGATGACGAGTCCGCCGGTCGCCTGCCATGGGGTGTTGAGGGTGCCCTCGTCGTGGCGGCTGCCGTTGACGTACAGCACCACCAGCTTGGCGGCCGGGTCGTACACCCCGACCAGGTGCACCCAGTCGCCGACCTCGTCGAGGCGGGTGGCGATCGACGCCTTCGTCACGGTCACCTGGTCGGCCTCCGGCATCTCGAAGAACCAGGCGCCGCACTGGTACTGGTCGTCGTCGACGAGGTGACCGAGCCGGAACTTGCTGCCGGTACCGCCGTCGACCGTGACCGCGGCCATCGTGGCCGGCCGGGCCGCGCAGTCGGTGGGCGCCACCTTCACCCAGGCGGCGACGGTGAACGCCTTGTCGGTGCGCACGTCCACGCCCGGCGTGGTGACCGCTCCGCCGCCGCCGTCCAGGTGCACGGCGTTGCCGATCCGCCCGGCGGTGGGGCCGACGTCGCCGGAACGGGTGCCGCCGCGCGCGCCCACCGAGTCGGCCGCGTTGCCACCGCTCGGCTCGTCGAGTTTCCACTCGTGCACCAGGCTCAGGTCGCGCCCGGCCATCGTGACGATTTCGTCGGCGAACAGCGGACGGGACCACACCGACACGTCGTCGATCGCGCCGGGGAAGAAGCCCGTCCGGTTCCCGGCCCACTTGGCGGCGCCGATCTGCAGGTCCCCGTCGGTCGACGCGAACACGTTCACCCCGTCCCGCGCTCCCACCAGAATCCCGTTCACGTACAACTCCACGCGACGGCTCACCGCGTTGTAGGTCATCGCCAGGTGCGTCCACGCGCCGATCTGCGCCGGCGACCCGGCGACCTCGACGGGAACCGCGGCGGACTCGTCGTCGCGGTCGAACACCGCGACCGACCAGGTGCCGTCGGGTCGGGCCTGGAGCCGGAACGGAGCGATCCGGCCGCCGTCCTGCGACACCACCGTCGCCTGCGCGCCCGCGCGGTCCAGCCGCGCCCAGGCCGCGACGGAGAAGCTGCGACCGGTGTCCACCGCGTGCTTCGCGCTGACGTAGGTCGTGCCGCCGTCGAGGCGCACCGCCAGGTCGTTCGGCTGCGGGAAGGTGGACTGGCCCCCGGCGTAGTCGACCGCCGGGCCACCGTGCCGACCGCTGAAGGCGGTCGGGTCCGCCACCAGATTGCCGTCGAACGACCAGCGCGCCACCGCGACCGCGTCCCGACTCACCAGGCCCTGCAACTCCGCCTCGGACACCACGCGGTTGTAGGTGCGCACCTCGTCGACCGTGCCGAACCACGGGTTGGTGCGCTGTCCCTCCCACAGCCCACCACCGACGCGGAACGCCCCCGTGGCGTTGAACCCGCCGGTGCGGGTCGTGGTGCCGGCCAACCGGCCGTCGACGTACAGCGACACCGTGCCGGTCGACGCGTCGTGAACGCCCGCGACGTGCACCGACCGGCCGACCACCGCCGAGCCCGCACCGCTTCGCAGCACGGTGTCGCCGGGACGGCCGGGACCCGCGTCGGCGGACGGCAGGTGGAACTCCCACACGCCGCCGTCGACGTTGCGGTACCCGAGGAAGAAGCCGCTGTTGACCTCGCCGTCCTGCGAGATCGCGGTGTGGTTGTTACCGCTCGACGGCGCCCGGTCGGGCGTCAGCCAACCGGCCACGGTGAAGCTCTGGTCGGTACGCACGACCGGACCGTTCATGGTGACGTGGTCGTCACCGCCGGCCAGGCGCACCGCACCGGCGACCGGGCCGGGCACGAAGGAGGCGTTGCCGTTACGCACCCCCGCCGCGCCGCCCGGGACCGCGTTGGCCGCCGTCCGCGACGCCGCGTCGTCGTCGAACTTCCAGTAGCCGGTCTGCACGTTGTCGGTGCCGACCTGCGCCCGCACCTCCTCGGCCGACAGCGGCCGGTCGTACAGCTTGACCTCGTCGATCATCCCGGGGAACGGGCCGGCGGTGGCGCCACCGTTCGTGTAGTGCCCGATCCGCAGAGGTCCGTTCGCGGTCCAGGTCGGGTTGCGCGGCGCCGAACCGGCCAGCACCCCGTTGACGTAGAAGAAGATCCGCTTCTGGTTCGCGTCGTACACCCCGGCGAAATGGGTCCACTCGCCGGCGACCGGCCGGGCGGGTGCGCGAACGAAGTCGGCCGGCGCCTGCGCCGCGTCGGTTCGCGGCAGCACGAAGACGAAGCGGTCGTTCCACTTCTCGTACTGCACGGAGAAGCCGACGTTGTTCGCGCCGCTCTGGCTGACGACCGTGGCGCTGGTGGGGTCCAACGAACTGATCTTCGCCCACGCCGAGACCGAGAAGCTCGCGTCGGTGCGGGTGCCGTTCGGCACGACGACCCCACCCGACGAGCCGTCCAGGCTCACCCCCGTGCCCACCGCGCCGGCCGCGTAGGTCGCGCCGCCGAGCAGGTTGCCGTCACGCCAGCCGAGATACGCGCTGTCCTCGGCGTCGCCCTCGAACGACCACTGCGCCAGCGGGCCGTTGCCGGGCCGCACGTAGACGTGGTGGATCCGCTTCTCGCTGCGGTTGCCGCCCCGGTCGACGCTCTGCACGTAGAGGTCGCGTGGCCCGTCCCCGGGCGGGGTGAGCGTGACCGTCGCCGAACCGCCCAACGCGTCCGCGTCGACGGGTGTGCCCGGCGAGTCGCCCCAGCCGTACAGGTAATGGTCGACGTCGGTGACGCCGTTCGCGCCGAAGGTGAACGAGCCGGGTACGGCCGCGCCGCCGTGCCAGCGGTCGTCGGCCGGGTACGCGGCGCTCGTCACGGTCGGTTCCGCGGCGGGCCGGGTCACGTCGACCACGAACGGGCCGGGTCCGAGGCGCCACGGTCCCTCGCCGCCCGGCAGCCCGTCGCGGGGGCGTACGTACCAGGCGATGGTCTGCCCGTCCCAGTTCCTCAGGTCGACCCGGTGGGTGTGCCAGTTGCCCGAACCCAGGGTGCCACCCGGCCGGTACTCCTCCTTCTTGCCGTCGTGGTAGACGTCCCAGTCGGCGTAGAGCTGTTCCCCCTGATCCGGGTCGGTGAGCGCGGCCTGCAGGGCGATCGTCGAGTCGTCGACGTACGGCACCCCGCCGCACCACCGGCACGGTGCCGGCAGTCCGGGGTCGACGCGCACGTCGTCGGGGAGATTCGGCGGGGTGTTGAACTTCACGTACAGCCACGCAGCGTGCGCGTACTTGCGCCAGTGCAGCTGCCCGTCTCTGGTGTCGTTCTCGTTGTCGGCGATGACCGCGTACGAGGTGTAGCCGCCGAGCCGGACCCCGGTGCCGAGCTTCCACACCGCGTCACCGGAACATCCGACGTTCGTGCCGGCGACCCGGCTCATCCCGGGCTGGCTGTTCCACGTCATGGACGGCCAGATATTGCCGTCGTACCGGTAGAGGGACTGGCCGCGGGCCGTGCAGTCGGCGCCGGCGTTGATGTTGATCGACAGCTTGGTGTAGTCCGAGTCGATGATGGTGCGGCCGGCCAGGAACGACGTGTCGAAGCTGTAGTAGGCGCGCGCCACGCCGATACCCCGGCAGTCGCCGCCCAGCAGCGTCGGACAACGGCCGACCTTGCCCAGGCCGTCGCCGTCTCCGTACCAGTAACTCTGATCCGCTTTGCCGCTGAACACGATCGCCCAGTCCGACCTTCCCGCCAGATGTTCGCTCGGATCGATGACGACGGGATAGCGCACCGCCGGATCGTCGAAGAAGTCGGGTGCCGGTTCCAGGGAAAGACTCTCGGCGTCCGCGACCGCCTTGACCGGGGCCCGCTTGGCCCCCTCCCCCGGACCCTGCGCCCCGGATCCGCTGTGCTCCCACATCAGCGGTGACGAACTCCCCAGCACGACGTCGCCGCCCCCCGCACGCACCTCGGTCCCGCCGTCGGAGCGCACCTTCAGCGAAAGGCCCGTCGTCTCCACACCGAAACGGATGCTGCGCAGCGCCGGATTGCGCGCCGCCTCGGCGCTGTGCACGACCAACTGCTTGGCATATCCGGTCGGATCGGCGCGCAGCGTCAGATCCACCCCGGGAAACACGTCCCGGTAGACGGCCAGCGTGCCGACCAACTCCGGCTCCGGCAACGCGCCCGGCCACCGGTAACCGAGGGAACCACCGGCCACCGAGGAGCGCACCAGCGGTTGCTCCGACCCGCCGCCGGAGAACACATAGTCGGCGTCGACGGCGCGCGGCGCGACGGTACCGTCCGCGCGCCGCTCCAGGGTCGCGTCGACATCCACCCAGCGACCCGCCCGCCGGACGCGTACCGGCACATTGGTCACCGCCGCCGTCATCGAGCCGTCCGGCATGGCCTTGACCAGCCGGGTCTGCGTCGTCTGGTCCGCCGCGACCACCGGGATCCGCTGCTTGCGGGCCAGTTCGCGGGCGGTGGCCTGGTCCGGCGCCGTGGTCAGGACCGGTCCGGTCGGCGCCTGCGGCGCGGACCGCGTGATCACCACCATGGACGAGGCGACAATGGCTACGGCTAAGGCGACCCGGTACCACAGTGTTCGCACTTGTATCCCCCGATGGCGCGTCACATGAGGCGGCGTCCCGTCAGCTGGCGGCCGCCGCCCGCGCAGTCTGGTTCACCGCGCTGACGTCCTGCTGACGCGTTGCTGTCGCCCCGCTGTCGGCGCCACCGTTCAGGTGGTCGGTCGGAACTCCTCGACCAGGTAGGCGCGGATCTCCTCGGCCTCGGGCGTGCCGACGGCTTCGTAGTGCTCCAGGGCGGCCTGGAAGTGCCGATACGCGTCGGACAGCTCGCCGCGACCCTGGTGAACGTGGCCCAGCCCGGCCTGCGCCCGCGCCTGCTGATAGCGCGCGCCGATGTCCTCCGCGATGGCGTGCGCGGCGGTGTAGTGCGCGAGCGCGGTCGAGAACTGGCCGCCGGCCCGCGCGGTGTCGCCGAGACTGTTGAGTACGTGCGCCTCGCCGTGCGGCTCTCCGATGTCGCGCAGGATCGCCAAGGCCTGCTGGTACTGCTCGGTCGCCTCGACCAGCTGACCGAGTTCGGCGTGCAGGATGCCGAGGGTGTCCAATGTGGACGCCTCGCCGTAGCGGTCACCGACCTGCCGGGACAGCGTCAGAGCCTGTCGAAGGTAGTCGACGGCCTGTTCGGGTCGACCCAGGTGCACCGAGACCTCGCCCAGAACGTTGAGCGCGTTGGCCTCGCCGACCCGGTCCCCGATCTGCCGGTAGATCTCCAGCGCCTGCCGGTAGAGGGCGACGGCCTGCGTGTGCCGCCCCAGCCGGGCCTGCACCATGCCCAGGGAGTTGAGCGCGTTGGCCTCGCCGAGGCTGTCCCCGGCCCGTTCGAACATCTCCAGCGCCAGCCGGTAGTGCTCGGTGGCCGCCTGGTAGGCGCCCCGGCGTTCCTCGATCAGGCCGAGCAGCCCGAGCACGCGCGCCTGGCCGGCCAGATCGCCGGCCTGACGGAAGAGCGTCAGCGCCTCGCCGTAGCGTTCGATGGCGGGGTCGAAGCCGCCGAGCTGCCGTTGCGCGGTGGCGAGGTTGGTCAGCGCGTGCGCGTACCCGACGGGGTCGCCGATGCGGCGGGCGGCGTCACACGCGTACGTGTGGACGGTGTGAGCGTCGCTGCGGTGCACACCGTCGAGGTAGTTGAACAGGACCCGCGAGAGCATGACGGTGTGGGTCGGCCAGCCGTGCGCCGCGGCGTGCGCGACGACCGAGACCAGGATCGGCCGTTCCGTGTTGAGCCATTCCAGAGCGGCGTCCGGGGAATCCAGCGGCGGCGCCGGGGTGGTCGGCGGCGGGACCGTCGGCCGGCGGTGCGCCTCGGCGGGATGCAGCAGGTCCATGGCCCTGGCCGAGACGGCGAGGTAGTGGTCCAACAGCCGTTCCGTCGCGGCTCTGCGCCGTTTGGGAGCGTCCTCGTCGCCGGCGCGCCCGACGGCGTACGCGCGCACGAGGTCGTGAAGGGTGTACCGGTCCGGTGCGCCGCGCTGGATCAGGTGGTTGTCGCACAGGTGGTCGATCGCCACCCGGGTCGTTTCCAGGTCGGTGTCGGCGACGGCCGCGGCGGCGTAGACGTCGAAGTCCTGGCCGGGATGCAGCGCCACGAGCCGCAGCAGCCGCTTTTCGGCCTCGGGCAGATCCCGGTAGGACAGGTGCAGCGCTAGTTCGACGCCGCTGTCGAGGCGCCGGTCGCGGTGGCACTCGTCGAGGCGTTCGGCGTGATCGCTCAGCGTCCAGTGCGGCGTGCTGCGGATCCGCCCGACGATGAGGCTCAGGGCCAGCGGCAGATAACCGCAGCGGAGTGCGATGCGCTCCACCGCGTCGGCGTCCGTACCCACGACGGCGTCCGGGACGGCCCGGTTCAGGAAGGACACCGCCTCGGAGGGGCTGAACACGTTGACGGTCAGCCGGGTCGCCGTGGGCAGTTCGGCCAGTTCCCGCCGGCTCGTGATGAGGGCCAGGCAGCCCGACACGGCGGGCACCAGCGGGCGAACCTGGTCGGCGTCGGCCGCGTCGTCGAGGACGACGAGGGTGCGGGTGCCGGTCAACTGTTCCTGGAACATGGCCGCGCGCGCCTCGAGTTCGTGCGGAATCTGCTGGCCGGGCACCCCGAGAACCCGCAGGAACCCCTCCAGCGCGGCGGACGGATCGGCGGGCGGCTGCGTCTCGTCGGAGTGGAAGCCGCGGAGGTTGACGAAGAGCACCCGGTCGTACACCTCGGCGCGCAGCAGCAGGTGGCCGGCGTGGACGGCGAGCTGGGTCTTGCCCACCCCGGCCATCCCCGCGAGCGCGGACACGACCACGGCAGAGGCGTCGCGGGCGAGCCGGTGCAGCCGGTCGAGTTCGAAGGCGCGGCCGGTGAAGTCGGCGACGTCCGGCGGCAGCGCGTCGAGCACCCGCACCTGCGACACCGCGTTGCGCCCCTCCCCGACGACGCGCAGCGCCTGCCGCCACTGGGCGAGGTACCCCTTGTCGGGGTGCAGCACCTCGACGATGGCGAGGAAGAGGTCGTGGTTGAGCCGCCGCCGCCCGGGGCGGAAGCAGTCGGCGACCGTGGTCCGCTTGGTGAGTTCGCTCGCCGGCCGACCCGCCGCGGTCCAGGCCGCGTTGATCCGGGTGGTGATCGTGCCGTAGGACGGATCGCCGGCCCAGAGCTTCAACAAGCGCAGCATCTCGATGAGATCGTCGAGCGTGCGGGCCTGTCCCGGATCGGCGGGGTCGGACGCCGGTCGTGGGGGTGTCCCGCTCATGTGTCCTCCACGATCCGGCCGGGTGGCGATCGGGTCCGCCGATATCGACGCGTCCGGAGTTGTCCGGGATCCGTCCGTCAGGCCGACCGATGCGCGACAGTCCTTCCTGAGTCGGCTCCAGGCTACCCAGGTCGGATCGACGCACGGCAACGAGTTCGGCGGAACTCATGGCGCAGCCCGTCACGGGGGCGTGGCTTCGTGAGGTGTGCCGGGCGGGTCCTCGCCCGGCGCGCTGGCCGTTCGGACCCGGACCGCCGGAACCGGGACGGCCTCGCGGCACGTACTCCCGGCGCCGAACGACGGGCAACATGAGGTCAGCCGCCTCAGGTCGGCGGCCCGCCGAGCACCACCGTCACCCGGGTACCGCCGGCGGGTCCGCGTTCGAACGTCAGCGTGCCGCCCGAGGCGGTCGCCGCCCGCCGGGCGATGTCCAGTCCCAGGCCGGAGGAGCCGGCGCCGCTGACCCCGCGCCGCGTGCCGTCGTCGCTCTGCGGACCCGGCCCGCTGTCCTCGATCACCAGCACCGCGCCGCCGCCGTCGACCGCTTCCAGCCGCACCGCGAACGGCGTGCCGTCGGGCGTGTGCGCGAAGACGTTGCCCAGCAGCGCGTCGACGCACGCGGCCAGGTCGGCGGCGCCGATTCCCACCGGCACCGGCCCCGGCGGCACCGACACCTCCATCGGCCGCTGCTGGTCGTCGGCGAGCACCGCCCAGAACCCGGTCCGGGTGCCGACCACGCGGGCCGCGTCGGCCGAGGTCTCCGCGGTGTCCGTCGCGGAGTCGCCGAGGCGCATGTTCTCGATCACCCGGGTCAACGCGTGGTCCAGCGTCACGATCTGGTGTTCGATGCGGGCCGCCTCGTCCGGGTCGCGCAGCGACGCCGCTTCCAGCCGCAGCGCCGTCAACGGCGTGCGCAGCCGGTGCGACAGGTCGGCGGCGTACTCCCGTTCGGCGTCCAGCAGGTGCTGGATGCGGTCGGCGAGATGGTGGAGCGACAGCGCGACGGCGTCGACCTCCGAGATGTGCGAGGCCGGGGCGCGCGCGTCGAGATCGCCGGCGGCCAGCCGGTGCGACAACCGCGCCAGTTGCCGGATCGGGCGGACCAGCGACACGGCGAGCCGGTCGGCGACGAGTACCCCGATGAGCAGCAGCCCCAGGCCGACCAGGGTCAGCAGCACGGCGACCCGGGTCGCACCGCGCGTCATCTCGGCGTCGGAGACGAACGAACGGATCACCGCCGTGCCGCCCGGCAGCCCCTGCACCGCGACCACGATCTCCCGGCCGGAGGCCGTCGCGACCGAGAAGCTCTCCCCGCGGGCCGCGAGCCGCACGGCCGGGCTCAGCGGTGCCGGTTCGCCGACGACGGTGCCGTCGGGCAGGAACACCGTCAGCGGGTGCGTCGTCGAGGCGTTCGCGCGAGCCATCCCCAGCCGCAGCGTCTCCGGATCGCTCGTGGCGACCAGCACGCTCAGCGACTGCGCCTCCTCCACCGCGCGGCTGACCGCCTGCATCTCGGTGACCCGCCGGACCACCAGCGCCAGCGGCACGATGAACGCCACCAGCACCAGCGTCATCGTCGCCGCGACCATGACCGCCAGGCGGTGCCTCACGGGGCCGCCAGCCGTACGCCGACCCGCCGCACGGTGTGCAGGTACCGCGGTTCCTGCGCGGTCTCGCCGAGCTTGCGGCGCAGCCACGACAGGTGCACGTCGACCGTCTTGTCCGCGCCCCGGTACGGCAGCTGCCACACCTCGGCCAGCAGGTCCCGCTTGCTGACCACCTCGCCCTGCCGCACGGCGAGGAAGTACAGCAGGTCGAACTCGCGCGGCGTCAGGTCCAGCGGGACGCCGTCGAGGGTGCTCTGCCGCGTGCGCGGGTCGATGCGCAGCCCGCCGACACTCACAGCGGCGTCGCGGTCGGGAACGGGGGCGCCGGTGCCGAAGCGGCGCAGCACGGCCCGGATCCGCGCGTCGATCTGGTCGGCGCCGTACGGCTTGACCACGTAGTCGTCGGCGCCTGCGTCGAGGGCCTGCACGATTTCGCGTTCGGCGCGGCGGGCCGTGACGACGATCACCGGCACTTGGCTGACCGCCCGCAGCATCCGCAGCATCTCCCGGCCGTCGGCGTCCGGCAGCCCCAGATCGAGCAGCAGAACGTCCGGTTTCTCCGACACCGCCTGCTTGAGTCCTTCCATCGCGGTCGCCGCGGACACCACGGTGTGTCCACGCTCCGTGAGCGCGCGCACCACTCCGGTACGGATGGTGGAGTCGTCCTCCACGATCAAGACCTTCGGCATAGCGCCACGTTAACCGTGCTTTATCCAATGGTCGGCCACGCTGTGGGTGTGATGAGAAAACACTGGGCGATCGGTGCCGGGCTGTGGTTGGCGGCGGCCGGGCTCACCACCGCCGCCGGCGTCGCCGCGATCAACACGGTCGGTGACAACATCGCCGGTTCACCCACCCGGCCGCTGAGCGAGGCCGACGTGGCCGGTCGCCTCAGTGTCGACGGCTCCCCCACCGCCTCCGCGCCGGCGGCCGACGGTGCGCCGTCGGCGGGCGCCACCTCGCCGACGCCGAGCGCGGCTGCCGCGGCACCGTCGACAGCGGCCGCGGTGCCGACCACGCGCACGGCCGCCTTCGCCGGCCCCGGCGGCACCGTCTTCGCCTCCTGCGCCGGCGACCTGGCGAGCCTGCTCAGCGCCACCCCGCAGCAGGGCTGGACGGCGACGACGATCGCCCGCGGGCCGGCGGCGGTCGTGTCGGTGCGCTTCGCCCGCTCCGACGGCGGCAACTCCCAATGGGGCGGCGCCCCGTCGTCGTTCCGCACCGACATCCGCTGCGTCAACGGCACGCCCGAGGGCACCGTCGACCGCGAGGACACCGGAGGCGGATACCCGAACGGGCCGCGCCGGTGACCGCCGCGCCGGCGGGGACGCACCGGCCCGTACCGGCGCCGGCCCGGCCCGCCGCGACCCCGGCGTGGTGGGCCGACGTGGTCGGGTTCGCCATCGGCGCCAGTGCGCTCGTCGTGACCACGCTGTGGGTGCGCAACGGCGGCGTGCAGGCGCTGCTGGCCGGCGGGCCGGCGCTGGCGGCGTCGGTCGGCCGGCTGACCGGGCTGCTCGCCGCCGACCTGATGCTCCTGCAGGTGCTGCTGATGGCGCGGGTGCCGATGGTGGAGCGGGCGTTCGGGCAGGACCGGCTGGTGCGCTGGCACCGCGTCGTGGGCTTCGTGTCGTTCAACCTGATGCTGGTGCACATCCAGTGGACCGTCTTCGGCGCGGTCGGTGTCTCCGGCGACGGCTTCGGTGCCGTGCTCTCCGGCATTGTGCTGACCTATCCGGGGCTGCTGCCGGCCGCCGCCGGTTCGGTGCTGCTCGTGGTCGTGGTCGTCGTCTCGGTGCGGGCCGCCCGGCGCCGCCTGCGCTACGAGTCGTGGCACCTCGTTCACCTGTACGCGTACGCCGGCGTCGGGCTGGCCCTGCCGCACCAGGTGTGGAACGGCCGCGACTTCACCGGTTCGCCGGCGGCGCGCGCCTACTGGTGGAGCCTGTACGCGCTGTGCGCCGGCGCGGTCGTCGTGTTCCGGTTGGGGGTGCCGCTGTGGCGCAATCTGTTGCACCGGCTGCGGGTGAGCGACGTCGTCGACGAAGGAGCCGGGATCACCTCGGTGTACCTGTCCGGGAAGCATCTGGAGCGGTTGCCGGTGCGCGCCGGCCAGTACTTCACGTGGCGTTTCCTCGACGGCAACGGCTGGACGTGGGGCAACCCGTTCTCCCTGTCGGCGACCCCGGACCGCGACCGGCTGCGCATCTCGGTCAAGAACGTCGGCGACGCCACCGCCCGCGTCGCCCGCCTGCGTCCCGGTACGCGGGTGCTGATCGAGGGGCCGTTCGGCAAGCTGACCGGCGAGAGCTACGACGGCGGGCCGGTGGTGCTGCTGGCCTGCGGCATCGGGATCACCCCGATGCTGTCGCTGCTCGGCGAACTGCCCTACGGCCCGGACGAGGCGACCCTGCTGTACCGGGTGCGCAACGAGGCCGAGGCCGTGTTCCGGGAGGAACTCGCGTGGTACGCCGCCCACCGCGGGGTCCGGGTCGTGTACCTCGTCGGCCCGCGCGCCGAGCGGCCGTCGTGGCTGCCGCGCGACCTGGCCGACGACGGCGACGTCACGGGGCTGACCCGGGTGGTGCCGGGCATCGCCGGCGCGCGGGTGTACGTCTGCGGCCCCGAGGCGTGGGCCGACCGGGTGGCCGCGGCCGCCGGGGTGGCGGGGGTGCCGGCCGAGTGCCTGCACACCGAGAAGTTCTCCTGGTGAGGGCGCGAAGGGATCGATGATGCGACGGTTCACCACGCTGCTGCTGTGTGCGGTGTCGGGCGCGGTGCTGACGGCGGGCTACCGGGCCAGCGGCGCCCCGGTGCAGGACCTGCGGCGGGCCACCGCGGCGGCGCAGGTCGCCCGCACGTTCGACGGGCGGGTCGCGCGGATCCCGTCGGGGACCATCCAGGTGGTCATCACCGTCGAGGACGGCTTCATCACCCTGGTGACGGTGCCGGTCTATCCGGACGCGACCGGGGTCAGCCAGCAGATCAACCAAGATGCGTTGCCGACCCTGATGCGGGCCACCCTCGAAACGCAGAGCGCCGACGTCGACACGGTCTCCGGCGCCACGGCCACGAGCGAGGGCTACCGCGAGTCGCTGCAGTCGGCGATCGACGAGGCGCGCCGGTGACCTGTCGTCACGGGTGCGGCGTGCGCGCCCCGGCGCCGGGGTCGCGCGGCCGGCGTCACCCCGACGGCTCCTCCCCGCCGCGGACCAGATCCCGGCCGTCCCGCTTCGCCCGGTACAGCGCGGCGTCGGCGGAGGCGATCAGCTCGTCGACACCCGCGCCCGTCGACGCGACGGCAGCGGCGACTCCGACGCTGACGGTGACGATCCCCGCCGTGCCGGCGGCGTGCGGCGCCGCCAGGTTCCGGACGGCGGCCCGGGCGCGCTCGCCGACCTTCAGCATCGTCGAGCCGCCGGTCTCCGGCACGATGATGGCGAACTCCTCCCCGCCGTAGCGGCACACCAGGTCGGTGGCGTCACGGGCGCTGCTCTGCAACGCCGACGCGACCTGCCGCAGGCACTCGTCACCGGCGAGGTGCCCGTAATGATCGTTGTAGCCCTTGAAGTGATCGACGTCGATCATCGCGATACCGAGCGGTCGCGCGGTACGGACCGTACGTCTCCACTCCGCGTGGAGCACCTCGTTGAAACGGCGCCGGTTCGCCAGCTTCGTCAGCGGATCGGTGATGCTCAAGGTCTCCAACTGCCGGTTGGCCTCCTCGAGCGACGCGGTACGCTCCGCGACCCGTTCCTCCAGCGAGCCGTACAGCAGGGCGTTGCGCAACGACACCGCCAGTTGACCGGCGATGAGCATGACCGCGTCCAGCCGTTCGACGGTGAACGCCCCGCTGCTCAGATCGTTGGCGAGGATCAGGACGGCCTGGACCGACCCCTGGTGGAGGATCGGAACCGCGAGGAGCGAGCACCGGTCGCGGCCGACGAGGTACGCGTCGCGGGCGAACCGGTCGTCGCGGGTCGCGTCCTCCACCACCACCGGCTCACCCACGCGTGTCGCGTATCTGAACGCGGTGATCGGCAGCAGGCCGGCGGCACCGGCCTCCTCGACCGGAACGGCCGCCCGCCCGCTGTCGTCCGTGCGCGGCAGGAACCACTCGTCCGTGTCGTCGTTGTGCAGCACGACCACCACGTCGGTGGCGCCGGTGAGGGCGGTCAGCTGTTGGACCACCTCGGTGCGCAGCCGGTCGAGGTCGGTCTCGGAACTCAGCGCCTGGGAGGCGCGCAGGATCGCCAGCATGTCGACCGTCTCCGCGCGGACGGTACCGCTGCGCCGATGACCGCTCGACGACTCCACCGGATCGACGAACGGTTCGGCTCCCAGGTGCGGATGGGCACGTTCCAATTGCTGAACCTTGGCGGTTGCGCCCCACGCCCGGTAGTGCCGCCGCGCCTCGGCCAGCAGCCGGCGTCCGGCCCGCTCCAGTCCGTGCGCCAGCTGGAATTCGCCGGCACGTTCGACGGCCAGGGCCAGATGCCAGGGACGCTTGCGCCGTTCGATCTCGCGGACGGCCGTGTCGAACGCGTGCGCGGCCGCGCGGAAGTCGTCCACCGCCCAGGCACGTTCGGCGTCGACCAGCCACAGCAGGTGCCGGAAGTTGTCGGGGGCGTCCACGGCACGCTGCGCGAGCCAGTCCCGGGACTCGTCGAACTCCGCGAGCAGGGCCGTCCGCTCGGGCGGTGGCGCCTGCCGGATCTCCTCGGCCAGCGCGAGGGCCCGCAGCAGGCGCGCCAGCGCGACCGGATAGCCGGGAACGAACCGCAGCATCGGCATCGCCTGCGCCGTGTGCGCGCTCAGCGCCGACTGGTCGCCCAACAGGGCCGCCGCGAGGGCGCGGTAGATCCGGTAGGTCCCGGCCGCGAGCGGGTTCGCCGCCACGGCGGCGAGGTGCAGGTTCTCGTCGAACGGCGCGTCGCCGAAGGCATCCGTGGCCGTGCTCTCGCCGCACAGCGCGCCGATCAGTCGGCGGTGCGCGAGCACGTACTGCCGCACATGTTCGCTGCCGATGCGCACCGCGAACATCGCGGAAGATCGGATCTCGGCGGCGTAGGCACCGAGCGACTCGGCGCATTCGAGCACCGCGGGTAGGGAGGTGTGGCAGGTGTGGCTCGCCAGCTGCAGTTCGCCGCCCCGGACCAGCCCCTCGTGGGCGGAGCGCGCCTGGTCGATGCAGCGTTCGATCGGTTCGTTCCAGGTCATGTGGATGAGGGTGTGCCGGTGGCGCAGGATCGATGTCTCGGGTTCGTATCCTCTGGCCTCGCCGACCGCCAACATGTGACGCCCCACCATGTGCCCGAGCCGGTAGTCGCCGCGGACCTGCACGGCCACCGCGCCGATGCCGCTCAGGTTGGCCACCAGCCCGGCGGAAGGGCCGTACTCGGCCCAGATCCGCTGGCTCTCCGACACTGTCCACGCGACGGTCTGCCGGTCGCCGAGGAAGAACGCCGTCGGCATCAACCGGTTGAAGAGCCTGACGACGGCCAGTATCCGAAGGTTGTCGATCTCCGGCCGCTGGATGTCCTCGGCCAGGTCCAGGTGCGCGGCCCAGCGGGCCAGTTCGTCGAGGCGGGCGGGAATCTCGGCGCCGAAGCTCTCGTCCGGCGCGGTGAACCCGAGCCGGCGAAGCAGTTCCAGGCTCAGGTCCGCTGCCTCGCGGTGCCGGCCGCGTTGGCTCAAGCTGCTGACCTGAACGCACGCCGCCGGCGCCAACCGGACCGCGTCGGGGCAACGGCGTTCGACCGAGGTGTAGGTCACGTCGGCCTCGTCGAGGCGACCGAGGCTGTAGAGACCGGCATGCCGTTCGATCTCCAGTTCCACGGTCTCCGGGTCGTCGCCGTGACCCAGCCCGTCGCGGATCGCGATCGCCGCGGCCAGGAAGCGCTCCGCGGCACCGTGGTTACTCGTCCGCGTCGCGTTCATGGCGGCGACCCGGAACAGGTCGGCGGCGCGGCGGCGCTCCTCGGCCGCGGTTACCCCCTCCATGGCCGGCAGGTACTGCACAGCCGCTTCCACGCTGTACTCGGTCGACGCCAGCCGGCGCGCCATGGCCAACCGCAGCGCCAGCCGATCCGGGGTGTCGAGCATGTCGTGGACGGCCTGCTGCACCCGGTCGTGCCGGAACCGCACCGCGTCCCGTCCCCCGTCGCCGTCGCGCCCGGCGTCCCGGTCCATCACGAGCAGCCCGTCCTCCAGCGGCGGAGCGAGCCGTTCGCGCAGCACCGCATCCGACACGCCCGCGGCGACGGCGAGCAGGCCGACCCGCACCTCGCCGCCGATGCACGCCATCGTCTGCAGCGACGCGCGCGACGCCGCCGGCAGCCGCGCAATGCGGTCCCGGAGCAGGTCGACGACGTCGCCGCGACCGACATAGTGCCGGATCGACTCGCTGTCCCAGGACCAGCCCGCCTCGCCCAGCACCAGCACGCCGTCGCGGCGTAGCGCATTGATCATCTCTACCGTGTCGTACGGGTTGCCGCCGGTCCACTCCGTTACGCGGGCGGCCAGGTCGAGCGCCCGGTCGAGCGGCAGCCGAAGCATCTCGGCCAGCAGGTGGCCCAGTTCGGCCGAGGGCAGGTTCTCCAGGTGCAGCAGCGGGGGCGCGACGCCGAGCCGGTCCCAGCGCGACAGCATGGCCGACAGCGGATGCGTGAGGTCCACCTCCTTCGCCCGGTACGCCCCCACCAAAAGCAGTCCGGACGGGCCGCCGCCCGTGAGCACCGCGTCGAGCAGGCCGAGCGCGGCCGGATCCGCCCACTGAAGGTCGTCTATGACCATGACCACCGGGTGGTCGGTCGACACGACGGCGTCGAGGATGTCCAGCATGGCCTGCCGCAGCCGGACCTCCACGTCGGTGACGCCGATCGTCGGGGTCTCCGGCGTCAGGCGAAGTGCCCTCGCGAACTCCGGCAGGACGGCGGCGACCAGATCGGCGTTCGTGCCGAGGACCCGGCTGATCCGTTCGCGCTGTGCCACCAGTCGCGTCTCCGCCTCGGCGAGCAGCAACCGGCCGAGCCCACGCATGGCCTGCACGACGGCACCCCCGGCCGCCTCGGGCCGGTACTGGTCGAACTTGCCCGCGACGAACCAGCCGTGGCGCGCGGCCACGGTCGGCCGCAAGCCGTTGATCAATGCCGACTTGCCGACACCCGGCGCGCCGGCCACGAGTGCGACGCGGGTCCTGCCGGTGAGCGCATCCTCGAACAGATCGCGCAGCGCGTCGATCTCCCGACCACGGCCGATCAGCCGCGACGGTGCGGCCAATCGCGGCGGGAAGTCCCGCTCCCCCAGCGCGAACCGGCCGGCCCGTGGGTCGAGCAGGCGGCGAAGGTCGTGGACGAGGCCGTCGGCGCTCTGGTAGCGACGGTCGGGCTCCTTCTCCAGCAGGCGCGCGACGATGTCCGACAGCGGCTGCGGAACGTTCCCGTCCAGTTCGGCCAGCGGCGTGGGCACACGCACGAGAATGTCGTGGACCATCTGGAGTTCGTCGCCGCGCTCGAACGGCGCGCGTGCCGCGACCAACTCGTACAGCACGGCTCCCAACGCGTACAGATCGGCGCGTTGATCCACCGGCATACCGGTGCGGCCGGTCTGCTCGGGGGCCAGGTAGGGCAGCGTGCCGACGATGTCCCGGTGGTGCGTGAACTGCGGCCGTTCCTCGGCGAAGGTCGACGCGAGGTCGAAGTCGATGATCACCGGGCGGTGATCCCGCGCCACGAGCAGGATGTTCGACGGGCTGAGGTCCTTGTGGACCACCCCGCGCCGGTGGATGGCCGCGACGATCGAGGCCAGTTCGACGGCGAGCCGCGCGACCTCCGGGATCGCCGGCGGCCGGGTGCACAGCGTCTCCGCGACCGGTAAACCGCCCTCATCCTCCAGCACCAGCATGCTGTGATGCGTGCGGGTGGCGAGCCGGGAGACACCGGCGACACCCGCCAATCGCCGCAGGATGTGCGCCTCGTGCAGCATCCGCGCCAGCGAACCCGGCCCGAGCGGCTGCTTGCAGATGACGCTTTCCCCGTCGGACAGCCGCACCCGACGCACTCTCGTGTCGCCGTCCTCGTAGATCAGCACGCCACCGTCGTCGTCCACCGTCAGCGCCATCCGAACGTCGCCGTCTCGTTCCGGACCCCTCGGTCCCGTGAACGCCGTCGAGGCGCTCGGGCCGTGTCCCGGTCGACCCCATGATGGTCGAGTGTGCCCGTCGGGGGGACGGTTGCACCCGGTCCGCAACCAAGAGGCCCCACGCAGGAGATGCGCGGAACATCGTCGTTACGCTGCGCGCGTGAACGAGGATGCGTGGCGTGGGATTCGTGATCGCGTACTCCGCCTGGCCGGTGCTGCGAGCGAGGATCAGGTGTTCGCGAGCGGTGCTCACGGCTTCGCCTTGGAGTCTCCCATGACAGAGGACGAGATCGCGGGCGTGGAGAGCGCCCTGCAGGTTCGGTTACCGGAGGAGTACCGCAGCTTCCTGCGGCAGGTGGGTGCGGGTGGCGCGGGCCCGGCCTATGGGGTGTTCCCGCTGCGTCAGGTGCCTGAAGGCTGGGAGTGGGCGGCTGATGAGACCCACCGTACCGATCCGGACCGGCTACGCGAACCGTTCACGCCGCATCATGTCAACGGCAGGCTCATCGATCCTCTTGAACTTCGCATGCCTTATCAGTACGACTTCGAGTACCGCGACGACTATGAGGCGCAGCGCCGGCGATGGCACGAGACGCTCTGGCATCCCGACCGCACCGCGGGCGCTGTCTGCTTGTGCGACGAGGGCTGTCTGCGCCGCTACTGGTTGGTGGTCACCGGTGACGAGCGCGGCATGATCTGGCGGGACCACCGGGTCGACGGTGTGGACCTGGCGCCGCTGTTCGACCCGTACGGCAAGCGGCTCACGTTCGGCCGCTGGTATCTGAACTGGCTCGTTGACGCGGAAACACAAGCGCAGCGGTGATCCGGCGGTCAGTCGCGCGAGTCGGCGAGGACGGTGGGCATGGTGGGCGTCGGTGCCGGCAGGATCGTCTCCCGCAGCCCGATCCGTGCGTGCAGCCACGCGAGCGGGCGGGGCGCCCACCAGTTCCGCCGGCCGAGCAGCACCATCGTTGCCGGCACGAGGAGGCAACGCACCACCGTCGCGTCGATCAGCACGGCGACGGCCAGGCCCAGGCCGACCTGTTCGATCTCGCCCATCTCCGCGGTGGCGAAACAGCTGAACACGACGAGCATCAGCAGCGCCGCGGAGGTGATGATGCGTCCGGTGTGCTGCAGTCCCAGCCGGACGGCGGTGTGGCTGTCATGCCCGGCGTCGACGTATTCCTTGACCCTGCTGAGCAGGAACAGTTCGTAGTCCATCGACAGGCCGAAGGCGAACGCGAACACGACGATTACGATGAACGGCGACAGTCCGCCGACGGTGAGTGTGTGCAGCACATTTGCGCCGTGCCCGCGTTCGAAGACGAGCACCAGGACTCCGAGGGTTGCCCCGAGCGAGACCACGTTGGCCAGTACCGCTTTGACCGGCACCACCACCGATCCGGTCATGAGGAAGATGAGGACCAGCATCGCGAAGAGGGTCACGCCCAGCGCGGCGGGCAGCCCGGCGCGCATGGTGTCCAGAACGTCGACCAGGACGGCCGCGTCGCCGCCGATCCAGGAGGGCCCGTTCGGCGGCCGGTCGGTCCGGATCCGGTCGACGAGGGCGCGGGCGGCCGCATCCTGCGCCGTGCCGCGCAGTGCCAGTTCCACGACGGCGACGTTGTCCACCGGGCGGGCCGGGCGGACCTCGGCCACCGCCGGGTCGCCGCGCCAGCGCGCGGCCCACTCGGTCAGTTCCGCCGGGTCGATGTCGGCCACCACGATCACCGTCGGCGTGGAGTGGGCGGCGAACCGGTTCGACTCCGCCCGCGCCACCTGGACCGGTTCGAGCCGGGACGGCAGTACTTCCAGGTCGGGCAGCACCGGCGTGGCCGACAGCAACGGCAGCCCGGCGGCGAGCAGTCCGGCGACCGTCAGCAGCGCCACCGGCGCGGCGAAGCGCTGCACGATCCTGGCGAGGCCGGCGAAAAACCCGCCGTCTCCCTCGGAGCGCAGCGAGTGCTGCGGCCGGCGCTGTTTCGCCGGGCGGATCCGCGAACGGGCCAGGCCCAGCAGCGCGGCGGTGAGGGTGAGCGCCACCAGCATGGCGACCAGCGCGATCGACACGCCGGCGGCGCCCATCGCGTTCAGTTCCGAAAGGTCGAACAGCAGCAGCCCGGACAGGGCCACGGCCACCGTGAGCGCGCTGAACACGATCGTGCGTCCAGCGGTCGCCCAGGCCCGACCGAGCGCCACCTCCGGCGTGAAGCCGTGACCGAGTTCCTCCCGGTAACGCGCGACCAGCAGCAGACCGTAATCGATGGACAGCCCGAGTCCCAGCAGCGTCACGACCGTGACCGTGTTGCTGTCCAGGTCGGTCACGTAGGAGAAAGCGAGCAGGACCGGCATCGCGGCGAGCACCGAGGCGATCGCGGCGAGCACCGGCAGTCCGGCGGCTATCAGCCCGCCGAAGACGAAGACCAGCACCAGGAGCGTCAGCGGCAGGGACAGCAGTTCCGAGCGTTGGAGATCCTGCTCGGACAGGTCTCCGGCCTGCTCGTCACGGAGGTCGCTGCCACCGAGGCGGACCACCGCGTCCGGCTGGCCGGTCGCGCGCAGTTCACCGGCCAGGGCGCGCAGCCGGCTGCCCGCCGCGCTCATCGCGGCTTCCTCGGTGTCGTCGCTGCCCGGCGCGAGGCGCACGGTGACCAGCAGGGCCCGGCCGTCGTCGGCGATCAGGTTGCCCCGTTCCGGCGTCGTGTAGGGGAAGTCGACGCCGCGCACGTCGGGTCGGGCCGCAAGCTCCGCGGCGGCGGCCGTAACCTGCCGGCGGACGGCCTCGTCCCTCGGGTCCACCCCGTCGACGAGCGCGGTCAACTCGCCCTCGTCGACCACGCCGAGCTGCCGGTACGCCTCGATCGACTCGAATCCGGCCGCGTCGTTCTCCGCCACCAGCCGGTCGAAGACCGGACCGGCCGCGAACCCGCCGCCGACGAGCACTCCGAGCGACAGCATCGCGACGATGAACCGGTGGCGGAAACACCACCGGCCCACCGTTGCGATCAGGCCTTCGGGCATCGACCCTCCCGATGTCAACGCGTTACGGAACCGAGGCCGGCGGCCAGGTCGAGGCCGAGCATCGTCAGCATCGCCTCCCGGGCGTTCTGCGTGAAGAAATGTCCGCCGGGGAACGTCCGTTGCCGGAATTCGGCGGCGGTCTGCGACGACCACGCCGACAGTTCCGTGGCGTCGACCTTCGGGTCGTCGGCGCCGCCGTAGGCGCTCAACCGCACCGGCAACGGCGGCTCCGCGACGTACCGGTACGTCTCGTTCAGCTCCAGGTCGGCCCGCACCAGGGGAAGCGCGACGGCGAGCAGTTCGGGCGCGGCGCGCAGCGCGTCGGGAATGCCCCCGAGCGCGTGGAGCCGCTTCAGCAGGACGTCGTCGGGCAGGTCGTGCAGCGTCGGCCGCGGGTCGACCAGGTGCGGGGCGATCCGGCCGGAGACGACGAGGTGCGCCGGCGGCGGCGCGCCCTCCCGGCGCAGCGCCCGGGCCAGTTCGAACGCCACGATCGCGCCCATGCTGTGCCCGTACAGCGCGTACGGCCGGTCCAGGTACGGTTCGAGCACCGCGCGCACCCGCGGCACGAGAAGGTCGACCCGGCGAAACGGTTCCTCCCGGAAGCGGTCCTCCCTGCCCGGCAGCTGGACCGGGCACGACTCGATCCCGACGCGGGCCAGGGGCGCCGTCCACGGCCGGAAAAGGGCGGCACCGCCACCCGCGTGCGGGAAGCAGAACAGCGACAGCGGTGCCGCCCGGCTCGGCACCACCGGCAACCAACGTCCGGCGTTCATCCGGCGACCCCCGTGGCGGTGGGCACGGCGCGGGCGCCGACCTCTTCCCCGACGATTTCGCGCAGTCGGCGCACCATCACCACGATCGAGCCGGCGAGCAGCGGCAGCACCACCGGCGCGTCCACCGCGACCCGCACCGCCAGGAACCCGTCGGTGTGCCAGAGCGCCAGGGCCCAGAGGCAGACAACGGCGCGCGCGGTGAAGTAGGTGCCCCACACCACGGTCAGCCACAGGGTGAGCCGCCGGACGCGAGGCAGTTCGTAGACCGCGTCGGGGAGCACCACCATCTCGCTGGCGAGCACCCGACCCAACGGCCGCCGGGTCGCGCACGAGGCGTAGCAGCTCAATCCCTGGACCAGGTCCATCAGCACCGCCGGCAGGAAGAACAGGGCAGCGCTGTGGAACACGATCCCGATCACCACGCTCAGCGTCAGCTCGCCGAGCGAGATCCAGGCCAGCAGGCCCGGCCGGGACTTACGCCGTTCCCACAAAAAGAGGCCGAGGGACAGCGACGCCGCGGCGGCGATACCACCGACCAGGCCGCCCAGGGCGCGGCCGGCGAGGAACGCCATCGGCGGACCGAGACCGTTGAGCAGGATGCGCGGCACGCCGCCGACCAGCACTCGGCGGGCGTCCAGTCCGTCGAGCAGCTTGGCGGCGACCGCGAGGTCGGTCACGACCGGGCCCCGTACTCCACGGTCAGGTATGCCGGCGGTTCCGGCACGCGGTCGAGGTCGGCCCGCAGCACCACGCTCTGACCTTCCCGGCGCACCTCCCGGAATCCGGCGAAGCGGTAGGTGATGAGCATCAGCCGGTTGCGGCCGGTTTCCACGAGATCCGCCTCCAGCTGCCGGCCGGCGTCGCGGGCCAGTCCCAGGATGTGTCCGAGCAGGACGTTTCCGACTCCGCGCGACATCACCCGGCAGGACATCAGCAGCAGCTTCAGCCGCCAGGCCTCCCCCGCGGTCTCCACCAGCGCCAGGCCGATCTTGCCGTAGCCGCCGAACCGGTCGGTCAGACCGGCGACGAGCAACAGGTGATCCGGCGAGGTGCGGTACCGGTCGAGATCCGCGTAGGAGTAGGTGACGCCGGTGGAGTTGAGCTGGTTGGTGCGCACGGTCAGTTCCTCGGCGCGGCGCAGGTCCTCCTCGGCGGCCGGGGCGATGGTCATCCGCATGTCCAATGTGGACAGGAACGCCTCGTTGGCGCCGTCGTACTCCTCTTCGGCCCGGTCGCGTTCGATCGCGCTGCGGTACATCTCGCGACGCAGCCGGGACTCGTCGGTGATGAACCGGGGCGTGAACTCCGGGGTCGCCAACCGGGCCCCGATCTCGGCGTCCGGCACGCACAGCACCTGCGGCAGCGCGAAGCCCACCTCGGCCAGTTCGAACGGCTGGTCGTCGACGAAGGCGATCGTGTCGAGGCCGATGTTCACCAGCTTCGCGACCGCGGAGATCGAGTGCGACTTGTCGTTCCAGGAGATCTGCGGGTAGATGAAGTAGTCGGCGACGCCGAAGTCGGCCAGCTGGCGCATCGCGACGTCGTGGTCGTTGCGGCTGGCGATCGAGTTGAGGATGCCGCGCTCGTCGAGACGGCGCACCACCTCGACCATCTCCGGACGCAGCCGCACCCGCTCGTCCTCCAGCAGGATGCCGTCCCAGAGGGTGTTGTCGAGGTCCCACACCACGCACTTGATCCGGCCCTGGGCGCTCATCGCGCACCGCCCGAGGCGTTCGCCGCGGGGACCCGCCGGTAGGCGTGTTCGGCGATGGTGACCTGCTGGATCTGCGTACTGCCTTCGATGATCTCCATGACCTTCGCGTCCCGGAAGTAGCGGTTGACCGGATGTCCGTCGGCGCAGCCGAGTGCCCCGTGCAGTTGCACGGCGTCGGTCGCCGCGCGCATCGCCGCCGTCGAGGCGTGATACTTGGCGACCCAGGTCGCGTTGATGGTCTCGGGGTCGCCGGCGTCCTTGAGCCGGGCCGCCCGGCTGACCAGTTCCCGGGCCGCGTAGAGGTCGGTGAGCATGTCGCTGACCTTCGCCCGGACCAGTTGGTGGTCGCGCAACAGGCCGCCGCCCTGAACCCGGCCGGCGGTGTGCGCCACCGTGGCGTCCAGGCAGGCGTCGATGATGCCGCAGCTGCCGGCCGCCACGCTGAGCCGGCCGAGGTCCAGCGCGCCGGTGGCGACCAGCATCCCGGCACCGGCCGCACCGACCAGGGCGGTGCCGGGCACCCGGCAACCGGTGAGGCGCACCTCGGCGAGCATGCTCGCGCGGGTGCCGAGCACGTTACTGATCGGGCTGCGGCTCACCCCCGGGTTCCGCGCGTCGACGAGGAACGCCGCCGGCCCGCGCGGCGTGCGGGCGAAGACCAGGAAGAGGTCCGCGACCTGCCCGCCGGTGATCCACCGCTTGACGCCGTCGAGCACGAAGTCGGACCCGTCGGGGGTGGCCGTCGTGGCCACCATCGTGGCGTCGCTGCCGGCCTGCGGTTCGGTGAGGCAGAACGCCATCCGCGCCGCGCCGGTGACGACGTCCGGCAGCCACTGTTCCCGGGCCGCGGCGCTGCCCCAGCGGTACAGCGCGTAGGCGCCCATCGTGTGCACCGTCAGCAGGCTGCGCAGCGACGAGCAGCCGCGGCCGATCTCCTCGTGCAGTGCGGCCAGGGTGCGCATGTCGAACCCGGTGCCACCGGCCGAGGCCGGCACCACCGCACCCCACCATCCGTGTGCGCCGACCGCCTTGTAAACGTCGTCGGGAATCCGTTCGTCGCGCTCGAACTCGTCGGCCCGCGGCGCCACGGTCTCGTCGACGAACGCGCGGAACGCCGAGCGTTCCGGCGTCATCCGGTGCCGCCCGCCACCGTGGCCGACTGGCGCGCCACCAGTGCGGCGATCGCCTCCACGCTGCGGAAGTTCGCCATCTCCAGTTCCTCGTTGGGGACCTGGAAGCCGAAGGTGTTCTCCACGAAGATCACCAGCTCCATGGCGAAGAGGGAGGTCGCCACGCCGATCGCGAAGATGTCGTCGGTGTCCGAGATGGACACCGAAGGAAACCGGCCGCAGATGAACTGCCTGATCGTCGCCCGCGTATCGTCTGACATGTATCGGTCCTCCGGGTGAATGGTCAGCTGTAGGTGTAGAAGCCCTGCCCGGACTTGCGCCCGTACAGGCCGGCGTCGACCATCTTGCGCAGCAGTGGGCACGGCCGGTATTTGCTGTCGTTGAAGCTCTCGTACAGGACCTCGACGCTGTGCAGGATCGTGTCGAGGCCGATCAGGTCCGCGGTCTCCAGCGGGCCCATCGGGTGGCCGAAGCACGACTTGAACACCCGGTCGACGTCAGCGGCCGGTGCGACGCCGTCCTGCACCAGATACACCGCCTCGTTGACGGTCAGCATCAGCACCCGGTTGGAGACGAAGCCGGGCGCGTCCGCGACGACGATCCCTTCCTTGCCCATGCGGGCGAGAAGCTCCTGCGCGGTCCGCACGGTCTCGTCGGAGGTGTGCCAGCCGCGAATCACCTCCACCGCCGGCTTCATCGGCACCGGGTTCATGAAGTGCATGCCCAGCACCCGTTCCGGCCGGGTGGTGAGGCTCGCCAGCCGGGTGATGGAGATCGCCGAGGTGTTGGCCGCGAAGACCACGCCGGGTGCGCAGATCGCGTCCAGGCGCGGGTAGATCGCGCTCTTGAGGTCCCACTTCTCGGTGATGTTCTCGACGACGAAATCGACGTCACCGAGTTCGGTGTAGTCCGTGGTGTAGTGGATCAGGTCGAGGTTCGGCTCCGGGCTGCGCGCACCGTTGGCGCCGGCCGGGGAGAGCAGGCGGCTCATCCGCGCGCCGCGCTGGATCTGCTGCCGCGCCCGTTCGAGGGTCGCGTCGTCGACGTCGACGAGCACCGATTCCAGGCCGACGGCGGCCAAGTTCTGCGCCACGCCGGTGCCCATCACGCCGGCACCGATCACCCCGATCCGCTTCACCGGGCACCCGCCTGGATCCGTTCGGCCATCTGGCGCACGGTCGGGCACTCGCCCAGCACCGCCAGCGGCACGTTCACCCCGAGCGCCGCCCGGATCCGTCCGATCACCTGTACCGCCATCAACGAATGCCCACCCAGTTCGAAGAAGTTGTCCAACACGCCCACCTCCACCAGGCCCATGACTTCTTGCCAGACCTCGGCGATCTTCGTTTCCACCTCGTCGGCCGGGGGCACGTACGCCGTGGCCAGCGCCGGACGCGGATGCCGTTCACCGCCGCCGACCGCCGTGTCGCCGACGACCCAGTCCGACAACCTCGTGTGCAGGTCGCCGGTTGAGTTGACCAGCAGGGGCAGCGCGCCGACGGCGGTCAGCGCGCGCTCGAAAGCGGCGCAGCCCTCCGCGTAGGTCGAGGAGTACGGCGAGACCGTGGCGGCGCCGCCGAGTTGCTCCCCCCGCTCGATGCTGTTCTGCCAGGCGTCCCAGTCGACGGTGATGAGCCGGCGCCGGCCCCCGCCGGCCATCGCGACCACCAGCGCGTCCAACGCGGCGTTGGCGGCGGCGTAGGCACCGTGTCCGATCCCGCCGAGCACCAGCGACAGCGAAGACATCGACAGGCAGAAGTCCAGCCGGTCGAGGTCGATTTCCTGGGCGAGTGCCGCCATCCCGTGGACCTTGCCGCGGAAGTGCTCGTCGCACGCCTGGCGGGCGAGGTCATGCGTGATGCCGAAGTACTCCTCGCCGCTGAGGCCGGCGCCGTGGATGACCCCGTTCAGCGGGCCGAAGCGCGCCGTCGCCTCGGCCACGGCGGCCGCCACCCGGGCGCGGTCGGCGACGTCGACGGCCAGCACCAGCACCTGTGCCCCGGCCGCCTCCAGGGCGCGGACCCGACGGATCCGCCCGGCCGTGCGGGCGTCCGCGGACGGGTCGGCGAGGACCGCGTCCCACTCCTGCACCGGTGGCAGGCCGGTGCGGTTGAACAGCACCAGCCTGGCCCGGTACCGGACGGCCAGGTGCTCGGCGAGCGCCAGCGGCACCTGGCCGAGCCCGCCGGTGATCAAGTACACCCCGCCCTCGCGCAGCCCGGCGGAGAGCGGGCCGTCGGTGGGATCCGGTTCGGGGAGCCGCTGCTGGACGTAGTCCAACGCCCACCGGGCACCGCCCCGGTACGCCACGGCGGTCGGGTCGTCCTCCAGCACGTCGGCCAGCAGCGCGTCCAGCGTGTCGCTGGAGAGCGTGGCGTCCACGTCCACGGTGCGGCAGCTGATCCCCGGGTTCTCCTGCGGCGCCACCCGGCACAGCGCCGCTACGGCCGCGTCGGCCGGTGACAGCGGGTCGGCCGGGTGCACCGCGACCCCGCCCCGGGTGACCGCCACGATGCGCACCTGCTCCGATCCGGGCTCGTCGGCGAGCGCGCCGAGCAGCCGCCGGATGCCGTAGAAGCCCGCGTCGAGGCGTTCGTCGAAGTCGGCGAGCGCCTCCGCCGGCTGCCCGCTCGGGGTGCCGGCGAGCCCGCGCAGGTAGACGATCGTGCGCGGTCGGGGGCGCATCCACTCCGCGGCGAGTTCGGCGTCCAGCGCCGTTCCGGGTGCCCACTCGGCCGCGCGGACCGTGGCGCCGGCCGCCTCCAACCGGTCGGCGACCGCCTTGGTCGTCGGCGAGTCGGTGCCGAGCACCAGCCACGGGCCGGCCTCGACCAAGCGGCGGCCGAACCCGGGGGTGGTCAGCCGCGGCGCCTGGCGCCAGGCGGGAACGTAGAACCAGTCCGCCACGTCGTCGTAGCGTTCGCGGGAGCGCCGCCCACCGGTGCCGCGCGGCACCGGATCGATCCAGCAGGTCCGCCGCTCGAACGGATAGGTGGGCAGCCGCACCCGCCGCCGCGGCCCGCGGTACAGCTCCGTCCACTGTGGACTGACGCCGGCCAGCCAGAGCCGGCCCAGCAGTTCCCGCAGGGCGCGCGACGCGTCCCCGCCCGCGTGCGGGTCGGGCAGCGCGGCCAGCCGCAGCGCCGAGTCGTTCGCGCCGCCCGGGTCGGTCGCCCGCAGCAGCCGGCCGTCGCCCAGTTCCACGATGACGCTGTGCGGGTCCAGCGCGCCGAGGTCGGCGTCCTGCGGCCGGGAGGAGGCGCCATCGGCGAGCGCGGCCAGCGGCAGCGTTCCCGCCAGGACGCCGGCCACCACGGCCCCGGTGCCGACCCCGACGGTGTTCGCCGGTGTGATCCCCCAGCCGTGCAGGAGACGGCCGGCGGCGTACCCGACGAGCGCCTCGAAGGCCGGCGAGCCGAACGGGTCGGCGGCGCCGATCGCGGTCGCCGCGGCGTCGAACGCCTCCCGGAACAGCGGTTCGGTGGCGCACAGCGCACGCGCGTCCGCCGCGGTGACCGGGATTCGCTCGGGCACGACCAGCGTGACCCGGCGGTCGCGGTGGTCCTGGTCGGCCGTCCAGGTCCGGCCCGCCGCGTCGTCGAGGGCGGCGACGGCCTCCGACACGCTCGCCGCCGTCAGCACCCGCCGGTGGTTGAAGCCGGTGCGCCCGGTCTGCAACGTGAACGCCACGTCCGCCAGGTCGAGGTCCGGGCGTTCGGCCAGGAACGACGAGAGGTTGCCGGTGGCCGCCTCCAGCGCCGCCGGGGTCCGCGCCGACAGCACGAGCACCTGCGCGCGCCCGCTCTCGTCGGTGACGTCCAGCGCGGCCGGCGCCTCGGCCACCACCGCCGCGGCGTTCGTGCCGCCCAGGCCGAACGAGTCGATCACGGCCCGCCGCCCGCCGTTGACCTCCGGCCACGGCACCAGTTCGGTGTTGACCCGGAACAGGTCGGCGGGCATTCCCGGGTTGGGCGAGGTGAAGTTGACCTGCGGCAACAGGGTGCGGTGCTTGAGCATCAGCGCGGTGCGGATCAGCCCGGTGACGCCGGAGGCGCGATCCACGTGGCCGAGGTTGGACTTGACCGAACCGATGGTGCACGGCGGACCGCTCCGGTCCCGGGCGTCGAACGCCTTGCTGAGCGCCTCCAGTTCGATGGCGTCGCCGAGCAGCGTGCCGGTGCCGTGCGCCTCGACGTAGGAGATGTCGTCCGGACCCACCCCGGCGACGGCCATCGCCTCGGTGATCACCTCACGCTGGCCGCGCAACCCGGGTGCGGCGTACCCGGCGCGGGCGATCCCGTCGTTGTTCGACGCGGTACCGAGGATCACCGCGTAGATCTGGTCGCGGTCGCGCAACGCCTCGGAGGTCCGCTTGAGCAGCACCACCCCGACGCCGTTGCTGAACACGCCGCCCTTGGCGGAGGCGTCCAGCGCCCGGCACACGCCGTCGCGGGCCGCGATCCCGCCGTCCTCGTACACGTAGCCGGAGGCCTGCGGCGTGGTGATCGACACGCCGCCGGCCAGCATCATGTCCGTCTCGTAGCTGAGCAGGCTCTGGCACGCCAGATGCACGGCGAGCATCGAGGTGGAGCAGGAGGTCTGCACCGCCATGCTCGGGCCGCGCAGGTCCATCTTGTAACTGACCAATGTGGACAGTCCGTCGCGGTCGTTGCGGATCGCGATCGGCAGGTGCCCGACCTCGGCGATCAGCTCGTCGTGCCCGGCGATGTTGTTCTGCAGGTACGTGGGGAAGTTGCAGCCGGAGATGACACCGACCACACCCGGCACGTTGCGCGGGTCGTAGCCGGCGTTCTCCACCGCCTCCCAGGAACACTCCAGGAACAGCCGCTGCTGCGGATCGGTGTAGGCCGCTTCGCGCGGGCTGAAGCCGAAGAAGGCCGCGTCCCACTGGTCGACGTCCGGCACGGTCGCGCCGACGGCGACGTAGTCCGGGTGCCGTCGCACCTGCGGGTCGACGGCCGCGAGTTCGTCCTCGGTCAGCGGCCGTACCGCGCCCCGGCCCTCGCGCAGGTTGCGCCACAGCGCCCCCACGTCGGGCGCGTCCGGGAACCGCCCGGCCAGCCCGACGATCGCGATCGACTCGGGAGCCTGCTCGCCGTTCATGATGTCCTCCTCGTACGCAGGTTCCGGCGCCGCAACTCGCCCCGGGCGCGCCGGTCGTCGACCGGCTCCGCCTGGGCATCGCTGACCAGTTGGGCCAGCGCATGAACGGTCGGGGCGAGATAGAGAGCGTGTGGTGTCAACGCGTCGTGTCGTAGCTCGTGGCGTAGCCGTGCGATCAGGTCGACGCCGAGCAGCGAGTTGCCGCCCAGTTCGAAGAAGTTGTCGTGGATGCCGACCCGTTCGATGCCGAGCGCCTCGGCCCACAGCTTCTCGACCACCCGCTCGGTGTCGGTGCCCGGCGCCACGTAGGAGGTGCCGAGTTCCGGGCGGGCGTGCCGGGACGCGAGTTCCTGGCTCAGCGACAGGACGGTGTCGATGGTGAACGTGCGGCTCAGGTCGGCCAGGACCCGGAAGTCCTGGGTGGAGACGATGACCTGCGGCTCGCCGTGCGATCCGGCCTGCAGCAGCGTGTGCAGCGCCTGCCAGCCCTCCTCGAAGGTGATCCCGAAGTGGCGGCGGTTGTCGTCGAAGAACTGCCGGACCGCGGGGGCGTAGCCGGACAGGCCCGCGCCCCAGGCGTTCCACCGCCACTCGCCCCAGTTGACGCTGCGCACCGGCAGGCCGTCGGCGCCGGCCCGTTGCGCGACCGCGTCGAGGTAGGCGTTGGCGGCGCAGTAGTCGACCTGGCCC
Organism: Virgisporangium aliadipatigenens; assembly: GCF_016863615.1. Taxonomy (GTDB): domain Bacteria; phylum Actinomycetota; class Actinomycetes; order Mycobacteriales; family Micromonosporaceae; genus Virgisporangium; species Virgisporangium aliadipatigenens. Next base: position 157,457 of record NZ_BOPF01000022.1, read on the forward strand.
GGTCCGCCGCCGGTGATCGACGAGATCGAGGAGAACAGCACGACGAAGTCGGGCCGGTCGGCGGCGAGACGCTCCAGCAGTACCCGCGTTCCGGTCACCTTGGGCCCGAAGGCGATCGCGGCGTTGTCGGTCGTCTTGAACTGCAGCAGGCCCATTCCCGGGGCACCGGCGAGGTGGAACACCCCGTCGATGCGGCCGAACTGCTGCCGGACGGCGTCCAGCGCGGTGCCGACGGCGTCGGCGTCGGCAACGTCGGCGGCGTACACGCGCACCTGGGCACCGTCGCCGGCGAGGTCGCTGACGACCTGCACGCGCCGGCGCAGTTCCGGGTCGGCCACCGGGTCGCCCAGCACCTGCGGCCAGTGCTCCGGTTCGGGCAGCGCGGTCCGCCCGAGCAGGGCGATCCGCGCACCCGGGGCGGTGGCGGCGATCCCGCGGGCCACCGCCGCGCCGATCCCGCCCAGTCCGCCGGTGAGCACGTACACGCCGTCGGGGCGCAGCGCTGGTGTGCCGGCCGGTGCCGGCGCCGCGATCCGGCGGATCTCGGGCAGCCAGCGGTGCCGTCCGCGCCAGGCCACGGTGACGTCGGCCGGGTCCGCGGACAGTTCGCCGAGGAGTCGTCCCGCCACCGCCCGCGCCGCTCCGGTTCCGTTCGGGGGAACGACGTCGAGTTGGCGCACCGCCAGGCGGGGCAGTTCCAGCGGGATCACCCGGCAGGGGCCGGCACTGGTGGCCGCGGCCGGACGCACCTCGTCGGTGCCGGTCACGTCGACGGCCCCGGCGGTGACGACCAGTACGTCGGCGGCGGTCACCCCCGACGCGCCGAGCGCCTGCGCCGTCCACAGTGGACTGAAGTAGGCGCGGTCGAGCAGCCACTGTTCGGCCGCCTCGGGATCGAGCTCCGGCGGCGTCCGGCCCACCGACCACAGGTGCACCACCCCGCGCGGGGCGGGCACCGACGCGAGCAGCCGGGCGTGGTCGTCGCGGTCGCCGGAACGGATCGTGAACCCGTGCGCGTGCTCGGCGAACGCGACCCCCGCCTCGACCGTGACCGTCGTGGCGCCCCGCTCGGCCAGTGCCGCCACGACGGCGTCGGTGAGGTCGCCGCCGTCGGCGAAGACGAGCCAGGTGCCGGTGAGGTCGGCCGGCGGCCCGGCCGGTACCGCGGCGCGCCGCCACGACGGCACGAAGAACCAGCGCTCCGGACTCTCCCGCGGCAGCGACGTGAGCATCTCCCGCGGGTTGCCGCTGAGTACCGGCGGCGCGTCGTCGCCCGGGCCGCTCGGCAGCGCCCGGCCCGCCACCCAGTACCGCTCGCGCTGGAACGGGTACCCGGGCAGCGGAACCCGTCGGCGTCCGGCTCCGTCGTGGTGTGCGGCCCAGTCCACCGGCACCCCGAGCAGCCACAGCCGGCCCAGTGCGGCGGTGAGGCCGGCGACCGCGGAGGCCGGTTCGTGGCGTCCGGGCAGGGTCGGCACGAGCAGTCCGCCGCGCTGCGGGGTACACGCCGGGTGCTGGCGGGCGAACGCCCCCAGCGACTGCCCCGGGCCGACCTCGACCAGCACCCGCTCCGGTTCGGCGAGCAACCGGCCGAGAACGTCGGCGAAGCGCACGGTGCCGCACATGTGCCGGGCCCAGTAGCCGGGGTCGACCGCCTCCTCGGGGCGGATCCAGTCGCCGGTCACGTTGGAGACGTAGGGAACGCGCGGCGGATGCAGGGTGATCTGCGCGGCGATCCACGCGGTGAGCCGCTCGGCGACCGGGACCAGTGCCCGGGAGTGGAACGCGTGCGTGGTGGCGAGCCGGCGGCAGGCGACCTCCCGGGCGGCGAGCCGCCGTTCCAGGTCGGCGACGGCCTCGGCCGGACCGGCCACGACCGACATGCCCGGGGCGTTGACCGCGGCGACGTCGAGCGCCTCGCCGATCAGCGGGGCGAGGCGCTCCGGCGCCATCGGGACCGCCAGCATCGCCCCGGCCGGCAGCGCGTCGATGAGCGTCGCCCGGTAGGCGACGAGTTTCAGCGCGTCCGGCAGGCTGAGCACGCCGGCCAGGGTCGCCGCGACGTACTCGCCGAGGCTGTAGCCGGCCAGGCTCTCCGGGACCGCGCCCCACGACATCAGCAGCCGGGCCACCGCGTACTCGACGACGAAGACCGTGGGCTGGGCGAGGGCGGTGGCGGTGACGTCGTCCGCGGGCCGGTCGGCGGCGTGCGTCGTACCCGCCCGGCCCAGCATGGCGCGCAGGTCCATCGCCGGGACGGCGGCGGCCGGTTCGGTCAGCGCCGTCCTGATCCGCGGGCCCAGCAGCGGTTCCAGCACCGCGAGGCACTCGTCGACGACCGCCCGGTACACCGGCTCCGACCCGTAGAGGTCCACGGCCATCCCCGGGTACTGCTCGCCGACGCCGGCGAAGACCATCGCCAGCGGCCGGTTGTCGACCGGATCGTGCCGGGTGAGCACCCGCGCCGGATCGTCGCCGGACAGGGCGCGCACCGCCTCGTCCACGGTGGAACAGGCGACCGTGCGCCGGTGGGCGAAGCGGCGGCGCCCCACCTGGAGCGTGTACGCCACGTCGGCCAGCGCCTCGTCGTCGACGCCGCGCAGGTGTGCGGCGAGGTTCGCGCCGGCCTCCTCCAGCGCCTCGACGGTGCGTGCCGACAGCACCAGCGACTGCGGCGTGCGGCCGGGCCGGCCCGGTTCGGTGGCGGGTGGCTCCTCCACGATGACGTGGACGTTGGTGCCGCCCATGCCGAGGGAGTTGATGCCGGCCCGGAGCGGTGCCCCCGGCGCCGGCTGCCACTGCGCCAGCCGGGTGTTGACGTGGAACGGGCCGTTGGCGAAGTCGATCTCGGGGTTCGGCTCGGTGTAGTGCAGGCTCGGCGGCAGCTGCCGGTGCCGCAGCGCGAGCACGGTCTTGATCAGTCCGGAGACCCCGGCCGCCCGGTCCAGGTGGCCGACGTTCGTCTTCACCGAACCGATCGGGCAGGAACGCTCCGGCGGCCGCGTCCCGTAGGCCCGGCTCAACGCCAGCATCTCGATCGGGTCACCGAGTTCGGTCGCCGTGCCGTGGGCCTCGACGTAGGAGACCGTGTCCGGCTCGACCCGCGCCGCCGCCAGTGCCGCAGCGATCACCTGGGCCTGCCCACCGACGCTGGGCGCGGTGAAGCCCACCTTCAGCGCGCCGTCGTTGTTGACCGCCGACCCGCGGATCACCGCGTGCACCGTGTCCCCGTCGGCGAGCGCGTCGGTGAGCCGCTTGAGCACCACCACGCCGACCCCGTCGCCGAACATCGAACCGCGCGCCCGCGCGTCGAAGGTGCGCACGTGGCCGTCCGGCGACTCCATCCCGCCTGGGGTGTAACGGTGCCCGACCCGGTCGGGTACCCGGACCGACACGCCACCGGCGAGGGCCAGTTCGCACTCCCCGGCCCGCAGGCTCTGCGCCGCCAGGTGCACGGCGACGAGCGAGGTCGAGCAGAACGTCTGCACCGCCATGCTCGGCCCGGTCAGGTTGAGCTTGTAGGAGACGGTGGTGGCGAGCGCGTCCTTGTCGTTGCCGATCACCGCCTGGTAGTCGTTGACCTGGTCGGTGAGGTGGCCGGCGCGGTACAGGCCGGCCAGGTAGGTGCTGATGTTGGTGCCGGCGAAGACCCCGACGGGGGCCGCGGCGTCTCCGGCGTAACCGGAGTTCTCCAGCGCGTGCCACGCGCATTCGAGGAAGATCCGGTGCTGCGGGTCGGTCAGTTCGGCCTCGCGGGGGCTGTAGCCGAAGAAGCCCGCGTCGAACAGGTCGATGCCGTCGAGGACCGGCCGGGCCGGCACGTACGCCGGATCGTGCACCTGCTCGGCGGGTACACCGGCGGCGATCAGCTCGTCCGGGGTGAACCGGGCGATCGACTCGACGCCGTCGCGCAGGTTCGCCCAGAACCGTTCGACGTCGGCGGCGCCGGGGAACCGACCGGCCATGCCGACCACCGCGATCAGGTCGTCGGCGCCGCCCTCGGGGGCCGGGCGGCGCGGCGCGGCCGCCGGCGCGCTTTCCTGGCCGGTGGACGCGCCCGCGAGATGCCTCGCCAGCGCGGCGACCGTGGGCGCCTCGAACAGCACGAGGGTGGGCACCGCGACGTCGAACTCGTCGGTGACGCGGCGCAGCAGTTGCAGGCCGATCAGCGAGGTGCCGCCGAGGTCGAAGAAGTTGTCGTTGACGCCGACCGACCCGACGCCGAGCACGTCCTGCCACAGCGCGGTGAGCCGGCGCTCGATGTCGCTCGTCGCGGGCACGTACGCCACCGGCAACGCCGGACGCTCATGGGCCGGCGGACCGGCCTCGGCCGGCGATGCCGTGCCCCATTGCCGGATCCGCTCGTCCAGGTCGCCGACGGAGACCACCACCTGCGGCAGGGCGCAGCGCAGCACCCGGTCGAAGACGACCAGCCCCTCGGCGACGCTCATCGAGTGCGCGGACATCGTCGCGCCGAGCGGCCCGGTCGCCGGCTCGCCGGTGCGCCAGGTGTCCCAGTTGACGGTGAGCCACGGCCGGCCGCGTGCGGCCCGCGCCCGCACGTGCGCGTCGAGCAGTGCGTTCGCGGCGGCGTACGCGCCGAAGCCGAGGCCGCCGAGCACGGAACTGATCGAGGACTGGACGACGCAGAAGTCGATCGGCGCGTCGCCGAGTGCCTCCTCGACCGCGAGGATCGCCTCCACCTTGGCGGCCAGGTGCGCCGCGACGTCCGCCTCGGACATGGTCTCGATCGGGCCGAACGCCTCGGGCTCGGTCACCCCGGCGCAGTGCACCACGCCGTCGACGCTGCCGAACAGGGCGCGGGCCTGCGCGACGACCCGGGCCATCGCACCGGGCGTGGTGGCGTCGGCGGCGAGCACGAGGACCCGCGCTCCGGCCTCCTCCAGTGCCGTGACCGCCCGGATCCGCGTCGCGAGCACACCGTCCCCGGCCCGCAGCTGTGGCCACTGCGCGCGGGGCGGCAACCCGCTGCGTCCGGTGAGGACGAGCCGCGGCGCGGTGACTGTCGCCGCGATGTGTCCGGCGATCGCGAGCCCGATCGCGCCCAACCCACCGGTGATCAGGTAGGTGCCGCCGTCGCGCAGCGGGTCCGCCCGGTGCGGCAGGTTCGCCACCGGCCGGAACCACCGGACGCGGCGCACGCCGTCGCGATAGGCCACCGTCTCCGTGCCCGGCCGGCCCAGTTCGGCCGCCAGGTGTGCCGCGCCGGCCGCCGGGTCGGTGCCGGCGGGCAGGTCGACGACCCGGCACTCCAGGCCCGGGTACTCCTGTCCGAGGACCGCCGCCGCGCCGTGACCGATCGCCTTCTCCGGGGTCGGCACGTCGCCCGGCACCACGTCGAGCGCGCCGTCGGTGACCAGCAGGATCCGGCACTGCCGGACGCCCTGCGCGGCGAGTGCACGAGCGAGGTACAGCAGGCTCATCAGGCCGAGGTCGCGGCGCGCCGGATCGGTGCCGGGCGCCGTTCCCGTCCCCCACAGGTGCACCACGGCCGTCGGCGCGCGGCCGGCGGCGACCAGGGCGGCGACCGCGCGGGCGTAGTCCTCGGGACGGTCGGGGCGGACCGCGGTGGCATCCGCGCCGGCGACGAGCACGGTGGACGGTGTCGCAAGCCGTTGCGCCAGCGCCGGTGCCAGTCCGCTGCGGTGCCCGAGGATCAGCACCTCACCGGGCGGCTCGCCGGTCGGCCCGTCCTCGACCTCCCGCCAGGACGGTTCGTGCAGCCACCGCTCCGGGTCCCGCGCGGGTGCGGCGGCGGCGCGCGCCGGCGCGTCGATCCAGTACCGCTCCCCCTGGAACGGATAGGTGGGCAGGGTGACGCGGCGCGGCCGATCGGGCGCGTGGTAGGCGGCCCAGTCGACGTCCACACCGGCGAGCCACAGCCCGGCGATCGCGGTGTGCAGCACCTGTGCGCCACCGGGTTCGTGCCGGCCGGGCAGCGTGGCGACGACGCGGGCGGCCATCGCCGGCCGGTACGCGGGGTGCTGGCGCACCAGTGCCCCCAGCGACCGGCCCGGACCGACCTCGACCAGCGCCCGGTCGGAGCCGGTGAGCAGGTCGCCGACGGCGTCGGCGAAACGCACCGTTGCGCACATGTGCCGGGCCCAGTACCCCGGGTCGGTGACCTCCTCCGGCCGGATCCAGGTGCCGGTCACGTTGGACAGGTAGGGGATCCGCGGCGCGCGGGCCTCGACGTGCCGGGCGACCCACGCGGTGAGCGCGTCCGCCGCCGGGGCGAGCATCCGCGAGTGGTACGCGTGGGTGGTCGTCAGGCGCCGGTAGGAGATCTCCGCCGCGTCCAACCGCCGACACAGGGCGTCGACCGCCTCGGCCGTGCCGGCGAGCACCCGCACCTCGGGGGCGTTGACCGCGGCGGTGTCGAGGTCGGCGAGCAGCGGCCCGGCGATGCGCTCCAGTCGCGCGGCCGAGGCGCCCACGGCCACCATCGCCCCCGCCGGCAGCGCGGCGATGAGTTCGGCCCGGTGCACCAGCAGGCGCAGGGCGCTCGGCAGGTCGAGCACGCCGGCCAGGGTCGCCGCCACGTACTCGCCGACGCTGTACCCGGCGATCGCGTCGGGCACGACGCCCCACTCCATCAGCAGCCGGCTCATCGCGTAGCCGACGGCGAACGCGGCCGGCTGCGCGGTCTCCGGGCGCAGCAGCACGTCGCCGGCCAGCCCGTCGGCCGGGAAGAGTTCGGCGGCCAGGTCGATGCCGAGCAGGTCGTCGAGGACGGCGGCGCACTCGGCGACGAGTTCGCGCATGCGTGGCTCGGTGCGGTACACCTCGGCGGCCAGCCCCGGATACTGTTCGCCGACCCCGGCGACGAGCAGCCCGACCGGCCGGCCGGGGGCCACGTCCGCGGCGGAGAGCACCCGCGGCGTACCGGGTTCGGCCAGCGCCGCTGCCGCGTCCGGCAGGTCGCCCACCACCACCGCCCGGCGGTGCTCGAACGCCGTCCGTCCACTGTGGAGCGTGTGGGCGAGGTCGGCGAGGTCGCCCCCGACGCCGGTGCGCGTCGCGGCGGCGAGGTCGGCGACCCGGGCGTCGGCGGCGGCCGCGCTGCGCGCCGACAGCACCAGCACCGCCGGCCGCGCACGGGTGGTACGGGGCGGCAACGGCGGCGCCTGTTCCAGGACGACGTGCGCGTTGGTGCCGCCGATACCGAAGGCGCTGACCCCGGCCCGGCGCGGGTGGGCCCGCTCCGGCCATGCGGTCAGCGCAGTCGGCACGGTGAACGGCGTGCGCTCCAGCCGCAGTTCGGGGTTGGCGGTGCTGAAGTGCAACGTCGGCGGGATGGTGGCGTGGTGCAGCGCCAGCGCGGTCTTGATCAGTCCGGCGACCCCGGCGGCCCGGTCGAGATGGCCGATGTTCGTCTTGACCGATCCGAGCGCGCACGAGCCGGGCGCCTCCACGTCGGCGAAGGCACCGGCCAGCGCGGCCACCTCGGCGGCGTCGCCCAACGCCGTACCGGTGCCGTGCGCCTCGATGTAGTCGATCGTCGCGGGCGGGACACCGGCGTTCGCCAGCGCCTCCACCACGACCTCGCGTTGCCCGCGAACGCCCGGTGCGGTGAAGCCGGCCTTGCCGGCCCCGTCGTTGTTCACCGCCCAGCCGCGGATGACCGCGTACACCCGGTCGCCGTCGGCGAGCGCGTCGTCGAGGCGGCGCAGCACCACGACGCCGACGCCGTTGCCGAGCGGGGCGCCGGCCGCCGCGGCGTCGAAGGCCCGGCACCGCCCGTCCGGGGAGGCGATGCCGCCCTCCTGGTAGTGGTAGCCGACCCGGTGCGGCACGCTGAGCGCCACTCCCCCGGCCAGCGCGACGTCACATTCGCCGCTGACGAGGGAGGTCGCCGCGGCGCAGACCGCCACGAGCGAGGTCGAACAGTAGCTCTGCACGCTGTAGGCCGGCCCGTTGAGGTTCAACGCATGCGCCACCCGGGTGGCCAGGGAGTCCTTGTCGTTGCCGAGCGCCACCTGCATGGTGTTCGCCCACCGGCCCAGGTCGGGGTGCGGGGCCAGGTTGTTGAGGAGGTACGTGCTCAGCGCCGAGCCGGCGAAGACACCGATCGAACCGTCGAAGGTCGCCGGGTCGCAGGCCGCCGACTCCAGCGCGTTCCACGCGGTCTCCAGGAACAACCGCTGCTGCGGGTCGGTGATCTGGGCCTCCTTCGGGCTGAACCCGAAGAACCCGGCGTCGAAGCGGTCGATGTCGGCGAGCACCGCCCCGCGTCGCACGTACCGGGGGTCGTCGAGGTCGGCGGGGTCCACCCCGGCCGCCCGCAGTTCCGCCTCGGTGAGGTCCACGATGGACTCCCGGCCGGCACAGAGGTTCTCCCAGAAGCGGTCCACGTCGGCCGCGCCCGGAAACCGGCCGGCCATCCCGACAATGGCGATCATCCCGCCGGTGTCCTCGTTCACGTGCTGCTCTCTTTCCGCGATTGGCGCCGTGCCGCCGCCCGCGCCAGGGTGCGGCGGCGCTGGCCACGGGTGGTGCTGTCCACTGTGGATCCGTCGGGGTCCGGGGCCGGAGGGACGGATCCGCCGGCCCGGGCCGAGGCCAGCTCGGCGAGTTCGCGCGGCGTCGGTGCGGCGAACAGGTCCGCCGCCGACACCGGCGCCCCGAGCCGCCGGTTCAGTTCGGCGACGATGCTCAGGCCGACCAGCGACGTGCCGCCCAGTTCGAAGAACGGGTCGTCGAGACCGACCCGCTCGACGCCCAGGAAGCGTTCCCACGTCTCGGTGACCTGCCGCTGAACGTCGGTGCGCGGCGCGGCGTAGGGCACGCGCAGCATCGGCCGCGGGTAGCGGCGGGCCGGCTCCGGCGCGCGCATCAGCTCGGCGGAGACCTCCCGCCACCGGGCGGCGAGTTCCCGCGGCGGCCGCGGCAGCAGCAGCACCTGGGGCAGCGCCCCGGCGAGCACCCGGTCCGACAGTCGCGTGCCGACCGGGTCGGTGATGCCGTACTGCCGGCGCAGCGCACTCAGCCGGGCGGCGGCCGGGCTGTCACCGGCGCTCCACGCGTCCCGCTGCCACGGGCCCCAGTCGATGCTGGTGACCGGCATCCCCCGCTCCCGGGCGTACCACGCGAACGCGTCGAGGAACGCGTTCGCCGCGCAGTAGTCGCTCTCGCCCATGCCGCCGAGGACCACCACCGCCGAGGAGTACAGCGCGAACACCTCCGGCGGGTCGTCGCGCAGCGCCGCGTACAGGGCGAGGGTGCCGGCGACCTTCGGGGCGAGGACCCGTTCCACGTCGTGACGGCTCTTGGTCTGGATGAGCCCGCCGGCCGGTACGCCCGCCGCGTGTAGCACGCCGTGCAGCGCCCCGAACCGTTTGCGGGCCTGCGCGACGGCCGCCGACACCGCGGCGGGGTCGGCGACGTCGGCCGCGACCGGCAGCACCTCGGCGCCGAGTGCTTCGAGTTCGCGCACGAACGCGACCCGGTCGTCCGTGGCCGCCGCGTCGTCCCACCGCGCTCGGGGCGGCAGCGGGGTTCGGCCGAGCAGCACCAGCCGGGCGCGGTGGGCGCGCGCCAGTTCCCGGGCGGCCACCCGGCCCAGCCCGCCGAAGCCTCCCGTGATCAGGTACACGCCGCCGCTGCGCCACGGCGGTTGCGGCGTCGCCGGCAACGCGACCGGTTCCCAGTCCCGCACCCAGCGCCGGCCGTTGCGGTAGGCGACGAGCGGTTCGTCTCCGTCGCCGGCCAGCTCGGCGCCGAGCGCGCGCACACTGGCCGCCACCGGGCCGGCGTCCACGTCGATGCCGGTGCAGCGCAGGCCGGGAAGTTCGAGGTCGAGGCAGCCGTCGAAGCCGTGCACGGTGGCGCCGAGCGGCGCGCCGCCGTCGCCGCCGACGATGTCGTACGCGCCCGTGGTGACGGCGTACATCCGGACCGACGCGGCGGCGAGCGCCTGCACGGTGTACATCACGCTCAGGAAGCCGGCCTCGGTGCGTTCCGGTGTCGACAGCGGCGACCAGCAGTGCAGGACGTGTGTCGGCGCGCGCCCGGCGGCGCTCAGGCGCGCGAACAGGTCGCGGTACCCGGCCGCGTCGTCCGGGTCCAGCCGGTAGCCGTCGGTCTCCGCCACCAGCGCCTGCCCCGGCCCGGCGATGCGCACCACGACCGGGTCGATGCCGCCCGCGGTCGGGCGCAGTTCCGGCAGCACCGCGTCGGCGAGGCCGGAATCGTCGGCGAAGACCAGCCAGCGTCGCGGCCGGGCGGCCGCGGGCGGCGGTGCCGGCGAGCGCTTCCACACCGGTGCGTACGCCCATCGGTCCGCGTCCGGGTCCGACACCGATGTGTCCACAGTGGAACGAGTCGGCGCAGGATCGGCGCCGTCCGGCCAGAAGCGCACGTGTTCGAACGGATATGTCGGCAGGGCCGCGCTGCGACCGTGTGCGGAGCCGGGGACCGTGGACCAGTCCACGTCGACGCCGTGGGCCCAGACCCGGCCGAGGGCGTCCAGGGCACTGTGCCGGTCGTGTCCCCGCATGCCCGGCCGCAGCGTCGGCACCAGCAGCGGGTCGGCCACGTCTTCGGCCCGCAGGATCTGGCCGGCGAGGCTCGTCAGGCTCGCGCCCGGCCCCAGTTCGACCAGAACCGCGCCGGGCCCCGTCGTCCCGTCGGCGGAGCGCTCCGCGGCGCTGCGTACCCCGTCGGCGAACCGGATCGGGGCGGTGAGCTGTTCCGCCCAGTACCGCGGATCGGCGACCTGTTCCGCGGTGATCCACGTGCCGGTGACCGACGAGATCAGCGGCACCGTCGGCGCCCGGCGGGGCACCTCGGCGACGAGGGCGGCGATCCGGTCGGCGAGGGGTTCCAGCAGCGGCGTGTGCAACGCGTGGCCGGTCTCCACCCGGCGCCAGGCCAGCCCCGCTGCGTCGAGAGCCCGGACGTATCCCTCGAGCGCCTCGGCGGTACCGGCGACGACCGTCATCGCCGGGCCGTTGTAGCCGGCCACGGTCGCGTCGTGCGGCAGCGGCGGCAGACGGCCGGCGTCCGAGGCGACGGCGAGCATCCCGCCGGGCGGCATCGCGTCGAGCAGCTGCGCACGGCGGGCGACCAGTACCGCCGCGTCGGCGAGGTCGAACACCCCCGCGACGCAGGCGGCCGCGTACTCGCCGAGGCTGTAGCCGAGTACGGCGTGCACGGGGACGCCGCGGTGGCGCCACAACGCGGCCAGTGCGCAACCCACGGCGAAGAGCGCACTGTGCGCCACGTCGGTCCGCCGCATCGCCCGCGCCGCGTCCGAGAGCACCGGCACCGGGCCCGTCACCCGACGCATCAACCCGGCCAGGTCCGGCGCGGGATCCGTCTCGGCCGTGTCGAGGACGGTCGTGATGTCCAGGCCGAGAACCGGGCGTAACACCTGCGCGCACCGGTCGATCACCGCCCGGTAGACCGGTTCGGCGGCGTACAGTCCGGCGCCCATCCCGGCGTAGTGGTCACCCATCCCGGGCAACAGGAACGTCACCGCCGCTGGGGCGCCGGGCGCGACCCTGCCGACGTCGAGGCTCGCCGCCCGTTCCAGCGCCGCTATCGCGTCGTCACCGTCCACACAGGACAGTGGTAGCCGGAACGGCAACGCCGAGCGACCGGTCCGTAACGTGTGCGCCAGGTCGGCCAGCGGCACCGGGTTCTCCCGCAGGTGTCGGTGCAGTGCCTCGGCACCGGCGCGCAACGCCGCCTCGGATGCCGCGCTCAGCGGCAGCAGCACCGGTTCCCCGTTCTGCGCCGCGCTCGCCCGTTCCTCGACCGGCGCCCCGGCGGCGACCAGCACATGGGCATTCGTTCCCGACCATCCGAACGAACTGACCCCGACCACCGCGCGATCCGGGTACCCGACCGGCGAGTCCGGCAGCAACATGGGGCAGCGCGCCCAGTCCACCGCGGTACTGCGGTTGCGCAGGTGCAGGTTGGGCGGGACGGTGCCGTGCCGCACCGCCAGCACGGCCTTGATCAGCCCGGCGATGCCCGCCGCGCCGAGCAGGTGCCCGATGCTCGTCTTGACCGCCCCGACCACGAGCGGCCGGTCGACAGGCCGGTCGAGGCCGAAAACCTCCTGCAGGGCCGCCAGTTCGATTGCGTCGCCGAGGCGGGTACCGGAACCGTGCGCCTCCACGTATCCGACCTGTCCCGGTGCGACGCCGGCCCGCTCCAGCGCCCGCCGGATCACCGCGACCTGCGCCGGGCCGCTCGGCGCGGTCATCCCGTTGGTCCGCCCGTCGGAGTTGACCGCCGAGCCGAGCAGCACCGCCTGGACCCGGTGCCCGCGGGCTCGTGCGTCGCCGCGGCGTTGCAGCACCACCACGCCGCAGCCCTCGCCCATCAGGAAGCCGTCGGCAGCGTCGTCGAACGTCTTGCAGTGCCCGTCCGGAGCGAGCATGTGCGCGCGGCACGCCTGCACCATCGCGGCCGGGTGGCTGAGCGCGCTCACCCCGGCGACGATCGCGAGGTCGCACTCGCCCCGCTGCAGGCTCTCCGCCGCCAAGTGCACCGCGACCAGCGACGAGGAGCACGCGGTGTCCACGCACAGGTTCGGCCCGCGCAGGTTCCACAGGTACGACAGCCGACCGGCCGCCACGCTGGGCGCGGTGCCGTAGCCGAAGAACGGGTCGTCGAGACAGGCGTCGCCCTGGCGGTCGATTTGCAGCCGCGCGTACTCCTGGTTACCCATCATGCCGACGAAGACCCCGGTGCGGCTGCCGGCGAGCCGATCCACCGCGATTCCCGCGTCCTCCAACGCCGACCAGGCCACCTCCAGCAGCAGCCGCTGCTGCGGGTCGGTACGCAGCGCCTCGGCGGGGGGCATCCCGAAGAACGCCGCGTCGAACCCGGCCAGGTCGCTCAGGAACCCGCCGCGGTCGGTGTAGGCGGTACCGGGTGTGCTCGGATCGGGGTCGTGGTAACGCGCGGCGTCCCACCGGTCGGCCGGCACCTGCACAGATCCGTCGACTCCGGCGCAGAGGTTGCGCCAGAACAGTTCCGGGGTGTCCGCTCCGCCGGGGAACCGGCATGCCATCCCGACCACGCAGATCGCGTCGTCCGGGTCCGGTGGTGCCGCGGCCGTCCACTGTGGACCCGCCGCCTGCGGGCCGCCGGCCGTGTCAGCGGCCAGCGCCCGGGACAGTTCGTCGATCGTCGGGTACTCGTACAGCATCGTCGCCGGCACCGGCCGGTCGAGTTCCTCCTCCAACGCCCCGACCAGGCTGAGTCCCTGCACGGAGCTGAGGCCGAGATTCGCGAACGGCGTGTCGCCGCCGACCGACGACGGTTCCACGTCCAGTGCGTCGGCCACCGCGCGGACCAGCAGCTGCCGTACCCGCGCCGGCGGCCATGCGTCGCTCACGTGGACGACTCGGCGGGTGCGGGCGACGCGTCGAGCACCCGGTACAGCGTCAACTCGCCGTCGAGGTAGCCGCGCCGGCACTCGTCACGCCGGATCTTCCCGCTGGTGGTGAACGGCAGGGAGCCGGGCCGCAGCACCATCACCTCGGCGACCGGTATCCCGTGCCGGGCCGACACCGCCTGTGTCACCCGGGTGGCCACCTCGTCGGCCACGCCGTCGCTCCGCCGGGCCGCCGCGTCGACCTCGAGCAGGATCACGACCCGTTCCCGCCGGCCGTCGTCGACCGCGACCGCCGCACAGTAACCGGCGCGAATGCGCGGGTGCGCGGCCTCGGCGGTGGCCTCCACGTCGGCCGGGTGATGGTTGGCACCGTCGACGATGATGAGGTCCTTCACCCGGCCGGTGACGAAGAGTTCCCCGTCGATCGAGACACCCAGGTCACCGGTGCGCAGAAAGGTCCCGTCGATCCCGTCGACCGGCAGACCGAAGCTTTGTGCGGTCCGGGCCGGGTCGTCGAAATACCCGTCGGCCATGCTCGGCCCGGCTACCAGGATCTCGCCGACCTCGCCGGGCGCGCACCGCCGCGACGAGCCCCGCTCCACGATCACGACCCGCGTGTCGTCCGTCGGCCGGCCGTTGCCCACGAGTTCGACGGAATCCTCGCCGTCGGCGGGGGTGCGCGCGATACCGCGGTTCAACGCCGCCAGATCGAACCGGGCGGTGCGGATCGGGCGGGCAGGCGGCCCACCGGTGACCATGAGCGTGTACTCGGCCAGGCCGTAACAGGGGACGAAGGACTCCGAGCGGAAACCGCGCACCGCGAACCGTTCGGCGAACCCGCGCAGGGTCTCCGCCCGTACCCGTTCCGCGCCGACCAGCGCCAGCCGCAACCGACTCATGTCCAATGTGGACAGTTGCCGGTCGGTGATTCGCCTGCGGCACAGCTCGAACGCGAAGTTCGGCGCCACGATGCCGGCGTCCGCCGCATCCACCTGGCGCAGCCAGTGGTACGGGTGCTTGATGAACGCCATGGGCGACATGAGCTGGATGCGGGACCCGCCGACGAGCGTCACCGACAGCGTCGAGACGAGCCCCATGTCGTGAAAGAGCGGTAGCCACGTAGGCACCACGGTCTCCGGCCGGAACGCGCAGAGCCGGTCGATGGCGCGCATGTTGTGCAACAGGTTGCCGTGCCTGATGGCGATGCCCTTGGGCGAACCGGTGGAACCCGAGGAGTACTGGAGATACGCCAGCGTCGTGGCCCCGATCGGCGGTAACTGCCAACGGGACGCCGCGGTGGAGTCCAGTTCGTCGACGGTGACGACGGTGGGCCGCAGCGCACCGGCCGTGAGCCCGGCGAGTTGCGGGCCGCCGGCGAGTGCCGACGTGGTGAGCACCAGGCGGGGTGTGGCACCGCGCATGATCGCCGAACCGCGTTGTGCCGCCGCCGATGCGGTGGCAGCGTCAGCCGTGGAGGCCGGCACCGCGACGATTCCGGCATAGAGGCAACCGAAGAAGCCGACGAAGAAGTCGAGCCCCTGGGGCAGGTGCAGCAACGCGCGCTCACCGGTCGGCGCCAGGCCGGACAGAGTCACCGCGAGCGCGCGGGCCCGCCGGTCCAGTTCGCCGTAGGTCAGCTCGGCGGCAACCTCGACGCCGTCCCGCAGAAATGTCCACGCGATCTCGTCCGGCTGACTTTCCGCACGTATCCGACAAGCGTCGACCACCGTATTCGCGGTCGAAATTCCGTCCACAGATTTTCCGACAAGCATGGGCCCGCCCGTTGGATGAAGCAGCCAAGGCCTTTCGACCGGAACCCGAACAGCATCTGTGCGGACCGTCACAGACACAACGTCCCCGTCTGGGTACCACTGCGCGGGCCGGCGTCCCCGTTGCTACGACAGAAGCCCGTGACCTTGACATTTGGCTACCGAGGGGTAGCGCCAGGAGAATCAATAGCGATTCCCACCCCGTGCCGGCATTTCCCGTGTTGAACACACTCGGGAAGGGTTCAACGTGATCGCCAGGGAAACCGAGATACGACCTGAAGGATGGCCCCGTTCGCGGATCAGGCGAGGTAGCCGGATTGACTCAGGAACGGCGCACGTTCGGTCGTGCGGGAACCCACGCATTGGTTGCTTCCGCGACGCGACAATTGGCAACAGGCTGCGCGGCTTCGATTCTGCGACAGCGGTCTCGCGCGCTGTCACGCCCGCGCCTCTGCGCGGCGAGCGTTACGCGGCCCGCGCGCACCGTGCACGAGATTGTTGCTGCCCCTCTTCCGTCGGTCCGTCATCGCCGCACCCCGCCGCGAGGATCAGGCAGGGCGCGGCCGAACGCGCAGCCGGCGAGTTGGCCGGTGCGCGGTGGCGGGACTTCGGCCTGGTGTTCAGCACCACGCACGGGACACCGATCGAACCGTGCGACCTCGACCGGCACTTCACCGGCCTGCGGCGCATCCGGTTTCGTGACCTGCGGCGCTCGTGCGCGTCGCTGCGCGACGTCCAGGGCGTGACGATCGGGCACATCCAAGACGTGCTTGGGCGCAGCTTCCCCACCACCACCATCGGCTATCTGTTCGGCAGGGCGTTGCAGGGGTCGCAGGAAGGGGTCAGGGCCGGTCTCATCGACCGGCCCTGAGTGTGTTGCTGCTGGTGCGCCGCCAGGGGCTCGAACCCCGAACCCGCGGATCAAGAGATTGATCTTGAAAGTCGATGCGCGCCGACCCGTCCCAGCGGTCCAACGGTTGCCAATTTCGGCTCGGCCCTCGGGACTCCGCAGTCCAGGCAATCCAGCCGGCACAGCGGCCGTCCATGGCGGTCGAGCACCCAATTCGCGCAATTGTCGAACGCTTGATCGAGCCTGGCTAATGGACTCGGTTGCCTTACGCGGCGGTACCAGCACACCCATCACACTCGATGTGCCTTGCTTTGCATGGATGCTCATGCCATCGACCGAGTCTGCACGCGCCGTTGGCGCAGGCGGGCGCTGGTCGCGAACGGCGACCGTAAGGTCCTGCCCAACCTGATCGTGCACAACCGGGCCGGCTCCTCGGCAGAGCAGAACATGCTGGTCCTAGAAGCGAAGCACTGCCCTACCGTTGATCATCGAGCCTTCGACTACCGCAAGCTCGCGGCCTTCCGCACCCAATTTCACTACCGCCAGGCCGTCTTCCTGGAATTCCCACCGGGCGAGCAACCACCTTGCTGGCAGTGGATCACCGACGAGAACGCCGACCCGACCCTGCGCCCGGCCGGCGTGTCCACGTCGCCAGATGTCCCGCGAGGCAACATCTCGGTCTTAAAGCGTCAAATGCTGGTCTGGCCGACGCCAAGGTCGCAGCGCGGTGATCTCTCAAGTTGAGATCCTCGCGGACTCCGTAGCGCTCGCGATGGGCCGCGAAACCGAGCTGAGAAAATTGCCCGAAGCCTCGCCCAACGGCAAACATGTCGGTTGTTGTCCGTGTCGGCTACGCCTCTGGGGCGACCGGCCACGCACGCGGCGTCGTCCCGCCGTTGCAATGGGACGTCCGCGCTCGCCGGGCGGTGAACGCCAGCCAGGTACGACCCGAGGCGTTCGAGCCAACCCCAAGCGATGCGTTTGTGCTTGGTGCGACAATATTTGTATTTGAGCGGCCGCGGATGGCATGCGCCGAGGTCGACGCAGACTTGTGCGCCATTAGGGTGCCTGGCCAGGCTGAGCTCTACTCGCTAGGCGCCGTCACGAGGCACAGCCCAACGAGCGAGGCGTCTTCCAGCCTCCGCGATACCTACTGCCGCTCCCGTATGACGCGCCGCCGGCCGTCGGAAACGTCGACCCAGCTAGTTCCGGTCATCGCGGCGCTACTGTAAGTCAGTTCCCATCTGATCTCAAAGAATGGGACCGATATGCGGAAAGCGTCCGGAGGACGTGGATGGTGCGGTAGTACCGCTTCGACGCGGCGGTGATGGCAAGACCGGCCGTGACCGCTTCGGTCAGATGGGGCGTGGCCAGCCCGACGTTGTGCCAGGTGTTCGCGGACGCGTCCTCGACACGGATGGCGGAGGCGGGAACTCCATGTTCTTCGAGCTGGCGCGCGAATAAGCGACCTTCAACGATGCCGTTGTGGCGGTTGACGCCGCCCGGCAACTGGGGCAAGTAGTCGCTGCTGTCGGCGAGCGCTTGTATGGAGGCGAGCGCACTTGCCGCGCGCGCATATCCATCACGCACCGCCCGGCGCGCTGGGGTTCGTGCCTCTCAGACGGGAGGGAGTCATAGGATCGCGGAAGGCGACCCGAAGCGGAGGACAACGGTGACGCAGGTGGGGCAGGACCGGTGGGTCGAAGTCTCGCCCTTCCGATTCCCCTACGGGGCTGAGGGCCTCGCCCCGCTCCGCAAGACCATGTCCGACGAGACGCCGCTCCGTACGTGGTCGAACTTCGTATTCCGAAACTCCCAGGGCCGCTGGCACAAGGTCTACCTGGCGCTCGGACGGGGTCGACTGCACCTGATCGGACCAAAGTACTACTCGGGCGCTCTCGACGTCGACGACCAGCGCCGCGCCCGTGCCAGGTGGCGTCCGGAGGACTCGCCGTTGAAGTTCACCCTGTGTAAGGCTCAGGACTTCGGGAGCAAGTTGCAGGTCTGGGTCCATAAGCAGCGTGTCCGGATCCTCGATGAGCGCGCCGTGGTCCAGTTCCTCGGCCAAGGGTCTACGGCTGTCGGTTTACTCGTCCACGACCAGCTCTCTGACGGCGTGGACGCCGAATGCGCGCTGAAGATCGCCCATGACGCGGACGCCGTGGGCCGCCTGAAAAACGAGGCCGAGGTGCTACGCCAGCTGGGCTCCCTGCAGGTCAAGGTGCTGCAGGATCGCCTGGGTATGTCGCGTGATCCCGTTCGCGTTGCTCGCCTTACCCCGCCGCCGTGGCCTTGAGCTGCGGCAACGCGGAGTTAGGCTCGGTTTCCCCAGGTACGAAAGGACGATCACGCGACCCTAGTCATCCGGGGAGGGCGGGCGTTGCTACTAGAAGAGCGCCGGATCGCCGACGCTCACCGACGTAGTTGGGTATCAGCGGAGCCGCTGGGCGCGATGGGAAGAAGAAGGGTGAGTCGGGACGAGTGCATATCATCGATAACCTCAATGAGCCCCTTGGTGATGATTTAAAAGAATCGATCCGTCCGGGCTCGAAGCTGCGCATTGCCGCGAGCACGTTCTCGATCTTCGCGTTCGAGGCACTGAAGGCCGAGTTGCAGCAGCTTGATGCATTGCACTTCATCTTCACAGCACCATCCTTCACCGCCGAAACAGCAACCAGCAAGCCATTGCCGGAGAAGCGGCAGTTCTTTATCCCGCGCGACAAGGGCAGCGATGCTGCACTTTACGGCACTGAATTTGAGATTCGGCTGCGAAACAAATTGACGCAGCGGGCCATCGCGCGCGAGTGTGCCGAGTGGGTGCGGCAGAAAGTCACTTTTCGCTCGAATCGCACCGGCGCGCCGATGCAGTCGTTTGCAATCGTCGACGACACTGCCACCTATGCGCCGCTTCAGGGGTTCACCACTGCGGACCTTGGGTACGAGCGGGGTCCTGCGGTGTCGAACATGGTTCACAAGATCGATAATCTCCTATTCACGCAGCAGTACCTTCAGCTTTTTAACCAGATTTGGTACAACGCCGACCAGCTTGATGATGTGACCGATGCAGTGCGCGAGCATATCGCAAGCGTGTATGCGGAGAACTCGCCGCAGCGGGTGTACTTCCTGATCCTCTACAACCTGTTCAGCGAGTTCCTCAACGACATCAGCGAGGACGTACTGCCTAACGACCTGACCGGGTATCAGGACACCGAGGTCTGGAAGGCGCTGTTCAACTTCCAGAAGGATGCCGCGACCGGCGTGATCAACAAGCTGGAGACCTACAACGGTTGCATCCTCGCCGATAGCGTCGGGCTGGGGAAAACGTTCACGGCTCTGGCCGTGATCAAGTATTACGAGCTGCGCAACAAAACTGTGCTGGTGCTGGCCCCCAAGAAGCTCGCGGAAAACTGGACAAACTACAATTCGAACTACACCACGAACATCTTCGCCAAGGACCGCTTCAACTACGACGTGCTCGCCCACACCGACCTGTCGCGCGACGCCGGCGAGTCGCTGGGCAAGCGGCTGGACCTGATCAACTGGGGCAATTACGACCTGGTTGTGATTGACGAGTCGCACAACTTCCGCAACGCCGACTACGTGCAGGAGCGCGAGACTCGATACCAGCGCCTGATGCGCAAGGTCATCCGCGAGGGCGTGAAGACCAAGGTGCTTATGCTCTCAGCAACACCCGTGAACAACCGGTTCAACGACCTCCGCAATCAGCTCGCTCTCGCGTACGAGGGCGACTCGGCGCAGCTCGCTGTGAAGCTGAACATCCGCACCTCGATCGAGGAGGTCTTCCGGCAGGCGCAGCGGGTATTCAACGAGTGGTCCGACCTGCAGCCGGAAGACCGCACGACCGATGCGATCCTTGCGCGGCTGGACTTCGACTTCTTCGAGCTGCTCGACGCCGTCACCATCGCCCGCTCGCGCAAGCACATCCAGGCGTTCTATGACACTGCGCACGTCGGCGCGTTCCCCGAGCGGATGAAGCCCAAGTCGCTCCGTCCACCGCTGACCGACCTCGCCGATTCACCGACGTTCAACGAGATTTTCGAGCAGCTTCAGCTCCTGACCTTGGCGGTCTACACGCCGTTGGCGTACATCTTCCCGAGCCGCCGCGACAAGTACGAGCAGCTATACGGAGCAGGCTCGGGGCAGAACTACATGGGTGGGCAGACGGCCAACCTCGGCGCGGCCAGTCGCGAACAGGGTATCCGCAAGCTAATGACGGTGAACCTGCTCAAGCGGCTGGAATCGAGTGTCGAGGCGTTTCGGCTCACGCTGAAAAGGCTGGAGTCCACGGTCGCCGAGGCGGTCGAAGCGGTCACCAACCACGCGGCGAACATGGCAGACGTCGTCTCGGCCTTCGCCGACATGGACGCGGACGATGACGACTTCGAGTTCCCCGCAAGCGGCACGGTGGGCCGGAAGGTACAGATCGACCTTGCCGACATTGATGTCGAGTCGTGGAACCGCGACCTCGTCAACGACGGCAAGGTCATCGAGCAGCTCCTGGCTTCGATCAGCGGTATCACGCCCGAGCACGACTCGAAGCTGGGCGCGCTGCGTGACCTCATTGCGGGAAAGTTCCAGCAGCCCCTGAACCCCGGCAATCGCAAGGTGCTGATTTTCTCGGCATTCGCCGACACCGCTGAGTACCTCTATAAGAACATCGCTCCTGGACTGAAGCAGCGCGGCTACGACAGTGCGCTCGTCATTGGACAGGGTAACCCTTCCACCACTCTCGGCAAAGGATACGGCTTCCAGCAGACGCTGACGCTGTTCTCGCCGCGGTCGAAGCAGCGGCACTTGGTCATGCCGAAGGATTCGTCAGAGATCGACGTGCTCATCGGTACGGACTGCATCAGCGAGGGTCAGAACCTTCAGGACTGCGATTTCCTCGTCAACTACGACATCCACTGGAACCCGGTGAGGATTATCCAGCGGTTCGGCCGCATCGACCGCATCGGATCGACCAACAATCGCATCCAGCTCGTGAACTTCTGGCCAGACATCTCGCTCGACGAGTACATCAACCTTAAGGAACGCGTTGAGAACCGCATGGTGATCGCCGACCTCGCTGCGACCGCCGACGACAACATGCTTACCCAAGAGGCAAGCGACGCCGCGTTCCGCAAAGAGCAGCTCCGCAAGCTCCAGGATGAGGTGATCGAACTTGAAGACGTCCGCACCGGCGTCTCGATCACCGATCTGGGCCTGAATGACTTCCGCATGGACCTACTCGGGTACATCAAGGAGTACGGCGACCTGGCCGGCACGCCGAAGGGCCTGCACGCGGTCGTGCCCGCCGACCGCGACACGGGCCTGAAGCCTGGAGCGCTCTTCGTGCTCCGCAACATCAACGCCGACGAACAGCTCAACCGTGGCAACCGCCTGCACCCGTACTACCTCGTCTACCTCGACGATCAGGGGCAGATCATTACGGATCACACCGAAGTCAAGCACCTGCTCGACCTGATCCGGGCCGGATGCCACAACCGTGACCAACCCGTCTGGGAAGTGTGCCGCGTTTTCAACGCCGTCACCCGCGACGGGGCCGAGATGGGTCACTATAGTCACCTGCTCACGGAGGCGATCCGCTTCATGATCGGTGCCAACGAGCAACGCGACATCGACAGTCTTTTCAGCCCCGGCCACACCACCGCGCTGGTGCAGACCATTGCCGGGCTCGACGACTTCGAGCTTATCGCCTTCCTCGCCATCGTGGAGGAGCCTGTCGATGAGTGAAACCGTCCTCTACCGCTGGCCTCCGAACGCTGGATTCCACCGCGCCGTGCCGAAGACGAAGTTCTACGAGCACGGCAACGTCCGCACCGCGCTGCGCGAGAAGTTCGTCGACGAGGTACGGCGCATCACCTGGGCCTACAAGCTCGCCGACGACACCATCCGCCTACGCGGCACGACGGCCGTGCCGGAGATCCAGGTCTTCACCGTCGAGACGAAGGGCGAGAACGTCTCCGACGACGTGCTTACCGCCATCGACAAGTCCGTGCACTTCCCAATCATCTTCGAGATCGTCAGTAATGGCCATGTGCGCACCGTCGCCGCCCACAAGTCGCTCCAGGGCAAGGCCGTGATGATCGGCGCGTACTTCACTACCGTGTGGCAGGTCGCTGATGCCCCACGCCGACCGCTGCCCGCAGCGCTGGACCTGCCGAGCCTGTACGAGGCAATCCTCACAGCTCTCTTGCCGATCGAGACGCGCGCCGGCGAGACCGTGGCAGAGGCGACCGACAGAATCGCCCGCGCCCGAAGACTTCAGCGCGAGATCGGCGGACTGGAGAGAAAGCTGCACACCGAATCACAACTCAACCGCAAGATCGTACTCCGCAGACAGATCCGGGAACGGACTGCAGTGCTGACGGAGCTGACCGATCCCCTACCGCGCGACAGGGAATGACCGTGGACAAGCTCAAGATGCACTCACCGGATCTCATCCGGCGCAACACCGACGCCGTCGCCCAGTTGTTCCCTTCGGTTGTCACCGAAACCCTCGACGCCGAGGGCAACCCCGTGCGCGCCATCGACTTCGACCTGCTCCGCCAGGAACTCTCTGACCACGTCGTCGACGGGCCGCAGGAGCGCTACCATCTCGACTGGCCCGGCAAGCGCGCCGCAGCCTTCGCTGCCAACGCACCGATCGCCAAGACGCTCCGCCCGGTGCGCGAAGAGTCGGTCAACTTCGACACTACGAAGAACCTCTTCATTGAGGGCGACAACCTCGACGCCCTCAAGCTGCTCCAGGAGTCATACCTCGGCAAGGTCAAGCTGATCTACATCGACCCGCCCTACAACACAGGCAACGACTTCGTGTACAAGGACGACTTCGCAGAGTCCAGTGCCGAGTACCTGGAGCGTTCCGGTCAGAAGTCAGAGTCCGGCGAACGGCTCGTCGCCAACCCTGAGTCGAAGGGACGGTTCCACTCGGACTGGCTCTCGATGATGTACCCGCGGCTCAAACTCGCTCGGTCGCTGCTCAGCCCAGAGGGGATCTTTGCCGCGAGCATCGACAGCCACGAGACACACAACCTTCGCAAACTCTGCGATGAAGTCTTCGGCGAGGGCAACTTCATCGCCGAGGCGATCGTCGTTGCCTCCCCGAGGGGTCGACAGTCGGACTCGTTCCTAGCAGGAGTTCACGACTCCCTTCTCATCTACGCCCGGGATCGGTCTTCGGCGGTCGTGGGTGGTCGTCCGCTGGACGATGAGCAGCGTGGCGAGTTCAAGCTGAACGATCCGGAGCTCGGCCCCTACCGGCTTCTGGGGCTCCGCCAACGCGGCACCGCGTCCAAGCGAAGCGATCGACCAGACATGTATTTTCCGATCTACGTGTCTCCAGATGGCGACCAGGTCTCGCTTCAGCGACATGGGAACTGGGCGGAAGTGCTCCCGCGGAAATCCGATGGCACCGACGGCCGCTGGGCATGGGGCAAGGAACGCTGCGAGAAAATGCAGCATCTCCTCGTCGCGCGGTGGATTGACCGTCGCGGCGAGTATGACATCTTTACGAAGGATCTCCTCTTCCGCGGTGGGGCAGAGCGCGTCCGCAAGTTCAAGACGTTGTGGGATGCGAGCGGCTTCGACAACCAGAACGGCACACAAGAGACGAAAGCCCTACTCGAGGGCGACTTCATGAGTTACCCGAAGCCTGTGGCACTCCTACGCGAGATCTGCCTGCTCGGTGCGCCGCACGGCGGAATCGTCGTGGACCTCTTCGCGGGTTCAGGCACGACAGCACACGCAGTGCTTGAGGCATCCGCAGCCGATGGTAAGCCCCGCAGGTTCCTGATGGTTCAGATGGACGAACCGCTTCCTGACGGGTCCGCAGGCCGTCGTGCCGGGTACACGACGATTGCCGAAATGAGCCGCGAGCGGATAAGGCGCGCAGGCAAGAAAATCAAAGAAGCCAGCGGCCTCCTGGCCGACGATCGCGACTTCGGGTTCCGCGCGCTGAGGGTCGACACAACCAACATGGTGGACCTAAACGTCACCGCCGACAACCTCGCCCAATCGATGCTCATGCATGCTATCTACAGTGTGAAGCCTGACCGCACCGATGAAGATCTGCTCTTCCAGGTGTTGCTCGACTGGGGACTCGACCTCTCCGAGCCGATCATGGTCGAGGAGGTCGGTGCCCAACGAGTTTTTTCGGTCGCCGATGGCGCTCTGATCGCATGCTTCGCCGACAAAGTAACCGACACGATCGTGCAGGAGGTCGCCAAGCGACACCCGCTGCGTGCCGTGTTCCTCGATGCCGGCTTCGCATCCGACGCCGCGCGCATCAACGCCGAGCAGATCTTCCGCGAGGTGTCACCCCAGACCGAGGTAAGGGCGATCTGACCCGATGAAGCTCCAGTTCAAGGTCCAGCAGTACCAGTCCGAGGCCGTCGATGCCGTGGTCGACGTGTTTTCCGGTCAGCCTTACGCCGATGGGGTGAAGTACCGCATCGACCCCGGCAAAGACGCCGCGGTGATGCTGCTGGATTACGCCGGTCTGCGTAACGCCGAGATCACGCTGACGCCGCCGCAGCTCCTGACGAACGTGCACCGGGTGCAGCAGGCCCGTGGGCTGGAGCCGTCGAGGGACCTGACGGACCCGGTCAAGAAGTCCGCCGCCCCTCTCAATCTCGACGTCGAGATGGAGACCGGCACCGGCAAGACCTACGTGTACATCAAGACGATCATGGAGCTGCACAGGCGGTACGGGTGGTCGAAGTACATCGTGGTCGTGCCGTCGATCGCGATCCGCGAGGGCGTGAAGAAGTCCTTCGACATCACCGCCGAGCACTTCCAGCAGCTCTACGGCACGAAGCCGCGCACCTTCGTCTACAACTCCTCGCGGCTGCACGAGCTAGAGCGATTCTCGTCCGACTCCGGCGTACAGGTAATGATCATAAACATCCAGGCGTTCAACGCTACCGGTCAGGACGCCCGCCGCATGTACGAGGTGCTCGACGACTTCCAGTCCCGCAAGCCCATCGACGTGATCGCCGCAAACCGGCCGATCCTCATCATCGACGAGCCGCAGAAGATCGAGGGCGACGCCAGGAAGCCGTCCAAGTCCCTGGAAGCACTCGGGAAGTTCAACGCCCTCTTCGCGCTGCGCTACTCGGCCACCCACAAAGTCGAGCGCACCAAGGTGCACCGCCTCGACGCAGTCGACGCCTACAACCAGAAGCTCGTCAAGAAGATCGCGGTACGCGGCATAACCGTCAAGCATCTGGCCGGCAGCACCGCATACCTGTACGTCGACGGGATGGAGATCGGCAAGGGCACGGACTTTCCGAAGGCCCGGGTCGAACTGGAAGTGCAGACCGCGCAGGGTATTCGGCGGCAGGTGAAGCGCCTGAGCCAGGGCATGAACCTGCATGACATCTCGGGCGGTATCGAGGCATACAAGGGCCTGTTCATCCGGGACGTCGACGCAAACCGCGACATCATCGAGCTGAGCAACGGCGACATCATCGGCGCCGGCGAAGTGACCCAGGACGTGGCCGAGGACCAGAAGCGCCGCATCCAGATCCGCGAGGTCATCCGCGCCCACCTCGACAAGGAGCGCGAGCTGTTCGCGCAAGGTATCAAAACGCTGTCGCTGTTCTTCATCGACGAGGTCGCCAAGTACCGCGACTACGACCGCGAAGACACTCTCGGCGAATACGCCCGCGTGTTCGAGGAGGAGTACGCGTCAGTGCTTGCCGACTACCTCGGCCAGCTCGACCTCGACGAGGCCGCCGAGCGGTACCGCAAGCACGTAGAGGCGATCCCGGTCCGATCGACGCACGAGGGCTACTTTTCAATCGACAAGAAGACCGGCCGCTCCGTCGACGGCAAGATCGCCGCGCGTGGCGACTTCGCGGGCCAGTCGGACGACGTGGATGCCTACGACCTGATCTTGAAGGACAAGGAGCGGCTGCTGTCGTTTGAGGAGCCGGTGCGGTTCATCTGGTCACACTCGGCGCTGCGCGAGGGCTGGGACAACCCGAACGTGTTCGTCATGGGCATGCTCAAGAAGAGCGACAACACCACCACTCGGCGACAGGAGATCGGCCGCGGCCTGCGCCTATCGGTCGACCAGCACGGCGAGCGCATGGACAACCCCGTCACCGTCCACGACATCAATGAGCTGACCGTCGTGACCGACGAGTCGTACACAGACTTCGTCACCGCCCTGCAGAAGGAGATCATCGAGTCGCTGTCGGCTCGCCCGCGCAAGGCGAGCGTCGAATACTTCATCGGCAAGCAGATCATGCTCGCCGACGGCTCGAAGAGCGTGCTGGAGAAGACGCTCGCGCAGGCTCTGTACAACCACCTCATCCGGCACGACTACATCGACGACGATGGCCTGGTGACACAGACGTACAAGGACGCCCGTGCCGACGGAACGCTCGCTGCGCCCACGGCCGACGTGCTCAAGCAAGTCATTGACTTCGTGTGGCCACTCGTCGATGCGCTGTACCTCGACGTACCCAAGCCAACCGACGGCCGAAAGCCCAAGAAGATCCCCTTCAACGAGGCGAACTTCAAGAAGCGTGAGTTCCAGGAGCTGTGGGACCGCATCAACCACAAGGCCGTCTACCAGGTCGAGTTCGACTCCTCCGAGCTGATCAAGAACTGCATCCACACGCTCGACAAGTCGCTCAACGTGTCGGTCATGCAGTACCTCGTCGAGGCCGGCAAGCAGGTCGTGGGACTTGAAGTGGAGCAGCTCGAAGCGGGTACCGGATTCAAGGTGTCAGAGACGAAGGTCGAGCACTCTGCCGCCTCAGCAGGATCGACCGTCCCGTACGACCTGCTCGGCGAGATCGCTGAGAAGACGCAACTTACGCGCCGCACCTGCGCGGCGATCCTCACCGGCATCAATCCCGGCACGTTCGCGAAGTTCAAGCAGAACCCCGAGCACTTCATTACCGAGGCCGCCCGGCTCATCAACGAGCAGAAGGCCACGGTGATTGTCGAGCACTTGAGCTACGATCCGCTCGATAACCGGTACGACTCCTCGATCTTCACCGAGAACCAGACCGCTAAGGACCTGTCGAAGGCTGGCGACAAACTGAAGAAGAGCGTCTACGAGTACGTCGTCACCGACTCGAAAGTCGAGCGATCGTTCGTGGATCAGCTCGACGTCAGCGACGAGGTGGTCGTCTACTCGAAGCTACCGCGCGGGTTCTTCATCCCGACTCCGGTTGGCGACTACAGGCCCGACTGGGCCATCGCGTTCCGCGACGACACTACGAAGATCAGGCACGTCTACTTCGTGGCCGAAACCAAGGGCTCCATGTCGACCCTCCAGCTCAAGGGTGTGGAGATGGCAAAGATTGAGTGCGCTCGCAAGTTCTTTGCGGCGCTGAGCGAAAAAACTGACGACGGCGGCGTGAAGTACGACGTCGTTGACAGTTACGACTCGCTGCTCCAGCTCGTGGGAGCGTAGGGGACAGTAAGCCTTTTCCGACCAGCAGCATCACACCTCGGCACCGGCGGGAAGCCGGCGTCGCAGCTCGGCGAGCTGGATCAAGGTTTCAGCCGCCAGGGCATTACACCGAGTCGAGTTGGTGACCTCCAAACCGGGCACGACAGCGAGGCGACGGGCGCGTGTGGTCTTGCTGGAGCTGCCGCAACCGATGATGGGCGATCCGTTGACGGTCGAGCACTGACGCACGACGCTGCTGCCTATTCGGTCAAGCCATATGCCAGGCGGTTCGGATGGTTGCGACGCGGCACGATGGCGGCGGTAGCTTCGGCTGCTGCGTGGGAGAGTTCGGGGAGGACGTCGCCGTAGTACCTGGCGGTGAAGTGTGGGCTGGAGTGCCGGAGTCGGCTGGAGATGACTTTCATCTGGACGCCGGCGGCGAGTCCCATGGTGGCGGCGCCGTGGCGTAGGTCGTGCAGACGGATCGGCGGCAGTTCCGCCTGGGCAGTCAGATGCCGGTAGTGGTCGGTGACGTCGGCTGCGTGAAGCCGGCCGCCGGTCTCGGTGGTGAAGGCGAGCCCGGTCCGTTCCCATGCTGGTCCGGCGGCGAGTCGTTCGCGGTGTTGCCGGGCGCGGTGCGTGCGGAGGACGGCGACGGTTTCGATGTCGAGCGCGACGGGTGCTTCGCTGTCGCGGTCGATCCACGCCGACCGCCTTGGCACGCCCAACCGGAGGAACTAATCATGCTGATCAACGTCGCCACGATCCTCGCCGCGACACTCCTCGGCTACCTCGCCGGACTGCTCACCTTCAAACGCAGCCTGCGCTGATGTGCGTGGTGCGGGCAGATTCTGTCCTGCGGCGATTGAGCCGGCCGGCCGCCGGTCATGGTGCCGCCGTCCCTCGAACCTCACCGCCGCGCCGATGACGGGCCATCGACCGCACCGGCCGGACTGGACTTGTCGCGCCTGCGATCACTTGTGGCCGTGCCGGCCCGCCCGAGCAGCGCTTCTCAACGGCTACCCGGACCGCGAGCAACTCGCCGCCGACCTCACCCGACTCACCGGGGTCGCCGCCGCCGACCTCGGCGTACAGCCGCCGCCCACGCTCTACCGTCTATTCGTCGGCTGGGCCCTCGACCCCGACCGCGCCTGCCGGATCTGCGGCAAGCCCGGCCACGACGCCACGCCCGGCCTCCCACCGCGGCTCATCCCGTGCGACAAGATGCGGGATGTGATGGCTCATTGAGACCGACCGGCCCCGAGCCTCATCAACCGGGGGCATCCGTCCCACTGGTGACAACCGCTCCGGAGCACCCAACGGTCCACAGTGGACACAAAAATGACCCCAACCCGGCAACTAAAGCCAGGTCAGGGCCATCAAATGTGCGCCGCCAGGGACTCGAACCCCGAACCCGCGGATTAAGAGTATGAAACGGGTGATATCAGGGCACCCCATTTAGGGCTGTTACGTGCCAGCTTAAACCACTTCGTGGTACCCACCGACGCGCCCGCGTGTCGGTGAGTGTCCTACGGTGTCGCACCGTGCCGGAACCGTCGATCACCCACGGATCACCCGCCTACACCCCCGAACGGCGGCGCCCAGCAACCGGACGGCCACGGGCGGCGGCGATCATATTCCCTGCCTACGCGGCCCGCTGGCATGCCTCACGCGCGTTCATGTGGTCGGTCGAGACCCGCCGGCGCGTCCCCGGCAACCTCGCCCACCACCTGAACCCCGCGTTCCCGGGACCGATCGCCGCGATCACCACGACCGACGTCCTCGAGTGGATCTCCCACCGGCTCACCGGCACTCCCCCGACGCCGAAGTCGTCGATGAAGCTGTACTTCGACCTGCTGTCCACCATCCTCGCCAGCGCCCACACCGACGGTGTCATCCCCGCCAACCCGTGCGGGCCGATCAAGGTGAATGCCGCGTTCCGCGGACTGTCCGGCACACCGCGCTGGATACCCACCGAAGCACAGGTTCTCGACCTACTCGACATGGTGCCCGAGCGCTACCACGCGGCGCTGTGGCTCGGCGCCGGCCAAGGCTGCCGCATCGGCGAAGTCCTCGCCATGGAAGACAGCCCTCACTGCCTCGACCTGAACCGCGGTGAGCTGCACGTCGTCCAACAGCTGCAGTACGACAACCCGGAGCACGGCGGCTTCTACCTCAAAGAGCCCAAGAGCGGCTCCGTCGGCACCATCACGCTCGACACCCACGTGCGACAGGTCGTCGCGCACCATCTCCGCACGTTCGGATCCACCGCGGTCGAGCTTGTCGACGCCACGACCGACCGGCCCCACCCACGCGTCGCCAAGCTGCTGTTCGTCGACAGTCGGCAGCGGCCTTTTCATGACCGGCGGTGGTCGGAGCACTGGACACGGTGGCGTGACGCTGCCGGGTGGCCTGTCCGGCACGGGACTTTCCATGCGCTGCGGCACTTCTGCGCCACGACCATGCTCACCAACGGCGTCGACCCGCAGCACGTCCAGCGGACCCTCCGGCACGGGAGCCTGCCGTTCACCCTCCGGACATATGTGCAATGGCTTCCCCACCACCAGCGGCCCACGAACGTCGTCAGCACGGCACTCCACCAGGCCCGCCGCCTTCGCCAGTCCTGGTCGCGCTCCAGCTAACAGTGCCGTGACCGCTGCCAACGACGCCGCACCCCTGACACCGCGACCAGGCTGGCCTGCATGGCCGCCGTTGCTATGGGGGGTCGTACCTGGCATGCCGCGCCGGTCGTTTCCGATGTGTCGGTATTCAAAGTCGGAGGGTGCATGCACGTTGTCCTGGTCGGATCAGACGGTGCGGTCCTCAAAGTAGAGAGCCGTCTTCCCGTGGCCGAGCTTGCGCGATTCGTCCACGACGCAGCGGCGACCTTGCCGGCGGGCAACCCGACCCCACCAGAAACCGTTTCAGTCACGGAAGTGGTGGAGCGATATCTGGAGTTCAAGGTGTCGCTGACCCGCTCGCCCGAGACTCGGACGCTGCGCGACTACCAGCAATACCTTCGCCAGCATGTACGCCCACACGCCTTCGGAGGACTGCCGGTAGCCACGGCGACGCGCGCCCAAGCCCGGCAATGGCAGAACGAACTTCTGGTCAAGCCGAAGCAGCGTGGTGGCGGAACGCTCGGTGCGAACTCCGTCATCAAGATCCGCACGTCTCTGGTCGCTCCGGCATTGCAGTGGGCGAGGCTGCCGGGTGACAACGGGGAGCCGCCACTGCGGACCGCCCCGTCTCCGTTCGACGGACTGGAAATGCCCGAGCCGACACGGTTCCGGGCCGCAGTCTTGGAATCCACCACGGAGATTCGGACTTTCATCGACCTGGCTTATCAAGTCGATCCGGAATGGGCAGACCTCGTCCTGACCGCGCTGTGCACCGGGTTCCGGTTCGGCGAGGTGACCGCGCTCGGCCCCGCCGGCTTACACCCTCAATCCGGTGACGTGATCGCGCTGCGCCGCTTCAGCGGCGGCCTGCTTCTACCCGGGACCAAGAGCGGCCGCAGCCAGGAACGCAGAGTCCCCGTCCCCGAACCGGTCATGAAGATGCTCACCCAACGTGCCGATGGCCTCCCGCCCGATGCGCTGTTGTTCACCACCGTCACCGGTGGCCCGTGGCCGTTCTCAAGCTACTGGAAGCGCTGGGACCGACTCCGCGACCTCCTCCGGCGTCACGGCATCGATCGGCACCTGACCGGCCACGGCCTACGACACAGCTTGATCAGCGCCCTGCACGCCGGCAACACCGGCGACGGACTCGTGCGCCGTATCGCCGGCCACCGCGACACCCGGATGAACGACCACTACCTCCACCTCACTGCACCAGGCCGAGAAGCAGTCACAGCGATCACCACCACATTCCTTCTCCAGTAACGTGCGGCAAGGCCCGCAGCGCCAGGTCACCAAGTTCATCGAGCCGCCGAGAGCGTGCAGGTGATCGTGCCACCTCAACGATCCCGGCGACGGTGCGCGCGAATCGCGGCATGAGCGGATGCTTGGCGAGCGCGGTGTAGGTCGATTTCCCGTGATGGGACAACATCGCATCATGATCGGTCGGAAGTGACGAGTTAGATGCCCTTGACAAGGCATTAGCCTAGGTTGCCTGTCCTTCGTTGAGGTCGCCGTCTACAGCCGGTTCGAGGACTTTGTGAACAAGGGCTAAGGGCCCCGAAGGACACTCTGGCTCGTGCGCCGGGCCGCGTGAGCTTCGTCGCTTTGTATGGGGCGCGAGCATGCTGGGATGGCCCAGTCGATGCGTCTTCGATGCCCCAATGTGGCCGTGTTTGACTGCCGTAAGTCGGCCGCCGTACGCCGACTACTTTTCCTGGACGAGTGACGTGAATTTCAGTGATTACTTGAGACTGCATCCGACTGGGCCGGCTCGCCAAGAATAACGATAGAAAGGCGGTATCTTCCTGAACGCGGTATATCGCAGCTATTTTCATTGAACGGAATGGTGCGCTTGAGTGTCGAGCCGCCTTGGAGTTTGTTGCCGCCATTGTCAATCCCCCCGCAAGATCTCGGGAGGCTAATGGTGGGACCTTTCCCAACCCAGCTAACAGTTACATCATCCGGCACAACATGGCACGTTGGCACGCCCTGCCGTAGATTCACGGATAGGTCCGCAGATCGCGGGTTTTGAATTCCCTCGGGCGTCTCGATGCCTCCATTAATGGAAATGGTTGTTGAGATAATTTGGCCTTTTAGGCAGCGCGGATACGACAGGGATGGAGCGCTGCTGGTGGCGTCCGGAGAGGTCTTGTCAACCGCAGGGTCGCGCATGGCGAGTTCGGCGGACTTGTTCGAGAGGTGGTTGCCGACAAGTTGGATGAAAAATGCGCCAAGAATTGTCAGAATCAAAGTTAGGCGCGCTATCGGGACGGATCTCTCGGCGCGACTGCTGTTCGAATTTCCCCTACCGGGGGCCGAAGGAGATGGATCTTCAGCTGGTGCGGTGGGCACGTCAAGTTGGTTCAGGAGTGCCCACATGACCTGGGCGGAGGCGCGGGCGGCGAATTCTTTGTAGCGGTCGTCCTTTTCAGGGCTGGCGTGGTCCATGACGCCTTTGCAGACCAGCCAGGGGATACCGCGTTGGTGGGCGATGGTCGCGATGGTCGCGCCTTCCATCTCCACCGCCATGATCTTCCTGACGCCGAGACCGGTCAGGGTGTTCCAGATGGTGCTGTCGGCCATGACCGCGCTGCCGCTGGCCATCGGTCCAACATGGACCGCGAACGGTAGCTGTGCGGGGCCGGCGGGATAGTCGTAACGGTGCCGCTTGACGCGAGTGACCCCCTCGGGGGTGAGTTGCAACGAGCCGTCCGCGAGTCGGTCGACCAGACCAGCCTTCTCGAGCCGGTGGACCATGCTCAGCCACGCTTGGCGTCCCACGAAGCGGTCAAGGGCGGGATGCCAACGCGGGTCGACCTTCCGCAGGAGTTGTTCCAGGACCCACAGCTGCGCCTCGGCATCGTCGACCTCGCCGTGGCTGGGGAGACTTTCCAGGTTGAAGTCTTCGGCGGTGCGACGCCAGCCACGGTTCATCGGGTTCTGGGCGTGGCTGCCGGCGAGGCCATCCAGCTTCTGTTTGCCTTCGTCCCACTCGTAGGCGAACGAGGCGATCACGACGTCGCCGAGGACCGTGTCGTGGGGGTTGCCGGCGCAGACGCCGGGCATCACCATGGCCCTCGGTTTGAGGGCCTGCGCGAGGCGGCCAGTGAATGTGCCGGTCTCACGCCCGCCCATGTCGTCGGGACGCGCCAACGCCACCCGCAACGTCCGTCCGCCGCTGGTGCGGTACTCGCCGGTCAGGTAGGGCAGGTCGTCGATGGACTCCGATTTCCATTCAACGACACCGGGACCGGTCGTGATGGCGGTGCCGGCAGCCTTGGCCGCTTCGAGTTCCTCGCGCAGCGCCGCCACGACGAGTACATCCACTCCGACCATTAGCCGCCTCGCAACCACCGCTGACGTACCGGCAGCCGGCATCACGCTGCCGGCGCCAGTCGGACAGCCCAGTCTTAACGCGACAAAAGATCAAGAAAACCGCGGCCATCACTAATCACCCGAAAAGCCTGCACCACCCCACCCGGCCACCCCTCGGTGTTGCCTCGAACGGCCGAGAAACCGGTACCGATACACACAAACCATCAGTCCCTCAAGTCGGGCCCGATGCCACGACCAGGTCACGCGGCCACCACGTGAGCGAACGCCGGCCGATGGCCGAACAGTCAGGCGTCCGGGCCCGGATCGACCGAAATGCCGGAGAGTTACATTGGAAGCAGGCGGGCAGTGGCACCACGCTCCATGCCGCGCTGAACGGCGACCCGCCGCCGCATGTGCGGTACGGGCATTCCCAGACGGGGCGCGGCAGATCCGGATGCCGTCGCGGTGCTGCAAACTGACGAGCGTGCAGTTGCTTGGAGTCGCCGGATGCGGCGTTGAGATAGGTGGTTCGCTACCAACTCTCGATGCCGGCGACCCAGCTACAAGCGTCGCAGATCAGCTCAACCACCCGATATGAAATCCTCGCAGCGCCTCACCAACGGCGACTGCCGCCCGTTCACAACAGGAAGGCACTTCACCTCGGTGATCAGGCCCGACACGCTGGCCGACGTGGCCTCGGACGTGTTGGCGCTCGGATGGGCTGTCGGGGTGGGCATAGGACTGGCATCCTGCCTTCTTCGGCCAGCGTCGGGCGAGTGCCTGAAATCGTTCAACTCGGCGGTGGAAGGCGATCCGGCCACGCTGCCGGCGCAACCATGCGGCATTACAGGCTGTTCAGGTGCAACGGCTGGTTGCTGATCGGGAGTAAAGATGAAGAGTGCGGAGCGGAGCCCGCGGAATGTGGGCGACGATGCCGGTATGGCAGGCGGGATCGAAAATGCTTGACCTCGACCCGTTAGCGCTTCCCGTGCGTCCGGTCCATCGGGCCGACCTGCTCTGGGCGACCACGCTGCCGGACCTGAGCCCCGTGCCCGTGGTGCGGGACCGCGATACCGGCGAGTTCGTGCGCCCGGCCGCCGCGGAAGGTCTTGACGCCGTCGCGCTCACACCAGACGGTCATAATTTGCTCGCAAGGAAAGATCAGCAGACCCGAGATCCCCGCCTGGTCCTGGTCCGCCTTGGCGAGGAGCGCGGCTCCTACCGCGACCTGTGTAGAAATCATTCTTCAACGGCAGCGATGAACCCCGACGGTGTCACCGTCGCCAACTTCGGCGACCACTCAGATCCGGACATCGGCGAGCATGACCCGAACCGGATCGTCTACGTCGACCTCATCGACTCATCGTCGGGCGACTCCAGACGACTGTGGTCCACGCGCGGTGATCCTCGGTCCCACTCGGCCTGTGCCTGGTCACCCAACGGTGAACTCCTGGCAGTGTCCTTCGAGACGTACGACCGATACGAGACCTTCGAAGACATCATCTGCGTCGTCGACCGCACCGGCGCGGAACTCGGCCGCTGGACGTGGCTCGACCTGCCCGGCGCGCCGAACGCGACCTGGACCAACCCACGCGAGTTCGCAGTCCGTGACCATGACTGCCGTATCTGCACCGTGTCGGTCGGCTCAGACGCGTCAATCCAGACGTCGACCGCGGACACCAACGCCTTCCTCGCGGTGGCCGACGGGCATTTGTACGGCATCCGAACGGTGCACGAGGATCCTCGCCCGGGCCACTTCTCGATCGAGTTGTACGTCACCGACCTGAACTCGCATCCGACGACATCGCTGGCGATACTGAAGCAAAACTGCTCCGCCTCAGCTTTCGATCTCTTGCCCGGACGCTGAGGCGGGCGACACCGCCTCGCCGGGCAATCGAGCGCACGATCGGCGGCAGAAGAGCGCACCGGCTGCGCACCTGACGGCCGTGATGATTCGCTCGGGGTCTTACCATCCGCCCGTGAATGTCTTCCTGGTCTGGCACATTCGGCATGCGCGATTCCTGATGGCAGACCGACTGAGCATCGTGGCGAGGACGGCGAACTCGCCTGGGACGAGGAGAACGCCGACGACCTCAAGGTCGTCGGCGTCTATTCCACCGAGCAGAAGGCGCACGAGCGCATCGTTGGTGCGCGGAAGCTGCCCGGGTTCCGTGATGAGCCGGACTGCTTCTCCGTCGCCTCTTACCTCTTGGACGAAGATCTATGGACCGACGGCTTCATCACGGAACCGCTGAACGGCTGAGCTGCCCGTCGACCCACTCAGCGGCAGATCGGTGCATCCATGCGACCGCGCGGGGCAGGTGGTCAGTCGTCCAGGTAGATGGCGGCGAGGCGGGGTAGTCGGGCGCGCATCTGGTCCTCGTCGTCGAAATCGAAGTCCTCGCCGGCGGGATCGTTGGTACCGCTTTCCGGCCGGGCGCCGTTGTCGTGTACCGCTGTCCAGAACGCCTCTTCGTCTCCGGTGACCGCTGCGTAGGCGTCGCTGGCGACGGAGAGAAAGTCCTCGCACTGAATCTCGTCGTCATCGGGATCCACGCCCAGATCGGCGAGGGAGTCCGGGGCGGCAACCGCGCTCTCCCAGACGGCGCGCCCCTGTGCGAGCAGCCAGCCGCGAAAGTAGTCGAAGACATCGTCGGAGCAGCCGCCGAGCATCAAGTAGGCCGCCGCCCACAGATCGGTGCGGTACGCCTCGCCGTTGACGGCATCGAAGACGCGCTCGAACTCAACAGCTGCGGACGGACCGAGTTCAACAAGCCGGGCGGTTACCCCCTGTGCGACCGCCTCGGCGG
>NZ_BOPF01000023.1 GCF_016863615.1 Virgisporangium aliadipatigenens
ATCGATCAGCGAATATAGCGGCGCCCCGCGGATGTGTCAGACCGGCTGCCTAGGGTGTGAGGTATGCGCGCGTTCGCGATCACCGGAGTGTCCCGTGGCCTCGGGGCCGCCCTGTTCACGCTGCTCGTCGAGGGTGGGCACCGCGTGCTCGCGATCGGTCGACGGTTCGCCCCGGAGCAGGAGGAGGCGGCGCGGCGCGAGCCCGACCGGATCCGGCTGCACACCGCCGACCTCGCGGACCCGCCCGAGGTGCGGACCGCCTTCGAGGCGCTGTGGGACGGCGCGGAGTCCGCCCACCTGATCCAGAACGCGGCCGTCGTCGAGCCGATCGGCGCGATCGGGACCCTCACGCGGTCCGAGCTGGTCAGAGCCGTGGCCGTCAACCAGACCGCCCCGATGCTGATCACCAACGACTTCCTCGCGGCCCGCCCGGAGGGCCGGCCGGCGACCGTCCTGTTCATCTCCTCCGGCGCCGCCACCCGGCCGATCCAGGGCTGGGGCCTCTACTGCGCGACCAAGGCCGGCGGGGAGATGTTCCACCTGGTGGCCGCCGAGGAGCACCCCGACGTGCGGATCGTCAACGTCAACCCGGGCCGCATGGACACCGGCATGCAGGCCGTGCTGCGCGGCGCGGACTTTCCCGACGCGGCCCACTACATCGAGGCCTATGAGCGTGGGGAGATCCCCGATCCGGCCGACGTTGCCCGGCGGATCCACAGCGAATTTCTCTCACCTCTTCCCTAGACTGGAGGGCCCGGACGAGGAGGCGCACCCCCATGACCGCCACCCGCACGCCCGGCCTCCCCGCCATCGAGGACGGCCACCTGATCTCCACCAACCCCGCGACGGGCGAGGAGGCCGGCCGCTTCCCGTTGACCGCGCCGGCCGACGTCGCCGCCGCCGTCGAGCGCGCCCGCGGGGCCGTCGCGTGGTGGTCCCGCCTCGGTTTCGCCGAGCGGCGCAAGCGGCTCGACCGGTTCCGCGGCAGCGTCGCGCGGCGCATGCCGGAGCTGGTCGACCTGATGCGGCTGGAGTGCGGCAAGCCGCGCGTCGACGCGGTCGTGGAGATCTCCGCCGCGCTCGACCACGTCGCCTGGTCCGCCCGCCACGCGTCGCGGGTGCTGCGGCCCCGCCGCCGGCGCGGCTCGTTGCTGCAGGCCGAGTACTCGGCCGTCGTCGGCTACCTCCCGCTCGGCGTCATCGGCGTCGTCGGCCCGTGGAACTATCCCGTCTACACGCCGCTCGGTTCGATCGCGTACGCGCTCGCCGCCGGCAACGCCGTCGTCTTCAAGCCCAGCGAGTACTCCCCGGCGATCGCGCAGTGGCTGGTCGACCGGATGACCGAGGCCGTTCCCGAGCGGCCCGTGCTCCAGGTGGTGCACGGGCTCGGCGACGTCGGCGCCGCGCTGTGCCGCGCCGGTGTGGACAAGGTGGCGTTCACCGGGTCGACGGCCACGGCCAAGAAGGTCATGGCCGCCTGCGCGGAGACCCTGACGCCCGTGCTCATCGAGGCCGGCGGCAAGGACGCGATGATCGTCGACGCCGATGCCGACCTCGACGCCGCCGCCGACGCCGCGCTCTGGGGCGGGATGTACAACGCCGGCCAGACCTGCGTCGGCATCGAGCGGGTCTACGTGACCGAGTCCGTCGCGGATTCCTTTGTCGAACGGCTGACCGCCCGCGCGAAGCCGCTCCGCGCAGGGTTCGACGACGAGGCGACCATCGGCCCGGTGACGATGCCCTCCCAGGTGGACGTGATCCGCCGGCACATCGCCGAGGGGCTGGCCGCCGGGGGTAAGGCCGTGGTGGGCGGCGCGGATGCCGTCGAGGCGCCGTTCGTGCAGCCCACGATCCTCGTGGACGTGCCGGAGGAGTCGGCGGCGGTGCGCGAGGAGACGTTCGGGCCGGTGCTGATCGTCAACCGGGTGAAGGACGCCGACGAGGGCATCGCCCGCGCCAACGCGCTCACCTACGGGCTGGGCGGCTCCGTGTTCTCCCGACGCCGCGGCCGCGAACTGGCCCTGCGCATGCGCTCCGGCATGACGGCCGTCAACTCGGTGCTGTCGTTCGCCGGTGTGCCGAGTGTGCCGTTCGGCGGCGTGGGCGACTCCGGGTTCGGGCGGGTGCACGGGGAGGACGGGCTGCGGGAGTTCACCCGGGTCAAGTCGATCACCTCGCGGCGGATGCCGTCGCTGCTGCCGGTCGCGACGTTCGACCGCGATCCCGGCAAGACCGCGGGCCGCCTGATCAAGATCATGCAGGCGGTCCACGGCCGCGCGAAGTGATCGTTTACTTGGAGCCTGGGGTCCAGGTCAGGCCCCAGTTGTAGGCCAGGTCGACGGCCTGCTGGCGAAACTTGCCGGGCGGCGTGGGGATGTAACGCGCCTCGCGCCGCACGACGAGTTCGCCGTTGATGTTCTCGATGAGGGCGATGGCGACGCTGCGGGCCTTGATCGTGCACTCGTCGAGGCGCATCTCGATCGGCGGCCCGGCCTGCGGATACAGCGTCGCGACGGCCGAGTCGACCCCCTCGAACGAGTCGGCGCCCTGGTACAGGTCGGCGAAGATCAGGATCCGCTTGAACATGGCGGCGTGATCCAGGTTGATCGTCAGGTTCTCGCCCTCGGCCGAGGCGCCGGTGCGGTCATCGTGATCGAGCAGGATGTACGGCGGCGCGGTCAGCGAGCCCATGTTGTTGCCGATCGCCTGGACGATGTCCTTCCGCCCGTCCTGGAACTCCCACAGCGCGCTCAGGTCGAGGTCCAGATCGGGCAGCCGCACGGTCTTCTTGCCGAACAGCCCCTTGGTCGTCATCGTGCGCATCGTCCAGTTGAGGTTGACGCGCATCGTGCCGGAGGAGCCGCCGCTCTTGGTGAGCGAGACGGACGGGGACTGCTTGGTGAGCGTCACCTTCGACAGCCGCACCGGCCCGCTCCCCGGCGCCTGCGGCGCGCCGGGAGCCTGCGGCGGACCGGAGTAGGGCGCGGCCGCCGGACCCGGCTGCGGCGCGGGCGGTCCACCGGAGTAGGGCGCGGCCGGCGGACCGGGCGGCGCTGAGGGCGGCGCGTAAGGCGCCTGAGGCGACCCGGGCGCCACGGGAGGCGCTGAAGGCGGACCCGGCGGGACGGGCGGGGCGGACGGGGCTGCGAAGGGCGCCGTCGGCGGACCCGACACCGGCCCAGACGCCACCGGCGGCGCCGAGGGTGGACCGTAAGGCGCCTGCGGCGGACCCGACGCCACGGGAGGCGCCGAGGGCGGACCGGGCGGGGCCGTGAAGGGCGCCGCCGGCGGACCCGAGGCGGGCGCGGCCGGCGCCACCGGGGCGGCGAAGGGCGCCTGCGGCGCCGAAGGCTGCGGCACAGGCGTCGGCCGCGCCTGCGGACTCGGCACCGGCGCCACCGAAGGAGCCGGCGGCACGGAAGGCGCCGACGGAGCCGCTGAAGGCCCGGACGAAGCCTGCGGCGACGGCACAGGTGCGGCCTGCGGAGAAGCGGGCTCGTCGTCGACGGAGATCCCGAAGTCCCGTGCCAACCCGGCAAGCCCGCTGTCATACCCCTGCCCGACGGCGCGGAACTTCCACGCCCCCTGCCGCCGGTACAACTCCCCCACGATGAACGCCGTCTCCGTGGTGGCCCCCGCGCTGTCGAACCGCGCGATCTCCGCCCCGCTGGACGCGTCGACGATCCGGATGCGCAGATCCGAGACCTGCCCGAACGTCCCACCGTCGGCCGAGGCCGCCAGCAGGATCCGTTCGACGGCGGGCTCCACCGAGGAGAGCGAGATCAGCAGCGTGTCGGTGACGGTGCCGGGCGCGGTCTGCTTCCCCTCGTGGCGCACCGTGCCGGAGGCGTGCGCGGGCTGGTTGTAGAAGACGAAGTCGCTGTCGTCGCGCACCTTGCCGCCGACCAGGAGGAGCGCGGAGGCGTCGGCGTCGACCGGCCCCGAGCTCCAACTCAGGACGGCCCGGACAGCCTCCGCCGGAACGGCCGTGTTCGCACCCTTTGCCAGCGACATGTGGTTCCCCCAACCGATAGTCCCCGTTCGGGCCACACTATCGGGGGAACACACCCGTCAGAACAGCGTCAGGTCGTCGCTCTTGGCCCCGCGCATGGCGTTGTAGTCGAGCACCACGCACTTGATGCCGCGGTCCTCCGCGAGCACCCGCGCCTGCGGTTTGATCTCCTGCGCCGCGAAGATGCCCCGGACCGGCGCGAGGAGCGGGTCGCGCCCGAGGAGTTCCAGATAACGGGTCAGCTGCTCCACTCCGTCGATCTCACCGCGGCGCTTGACCTCGACGGCGACCGTGGCGTTGTCCGCGTCGCGGCAGAGCAGGTCGACGGGCCCGATCGCGGTCGGGAACTCGCGGCGGACCAGGGTGAACCCGTCGCCGAGCACCGTGGGCTGAGCGGCGAGCAGCTCCTGCAGGTGTGCCTCGACGCCGTCCTTCTGCAGGCCGGGGTCGATCCCCAGCTCGTGCGAACTGTCGTGGAGCACCTCCTCCAGGGTGATCCGCAGCTCCTCGCCGGCCTTGTTGACGACGCGCCACACGCCGGGCGCCTCCTCGACGCGGCACGGCGGGCTCATCCAGTTGAGCGGCTTGTAGGCCCGGTCGTCGGCATGGATCGAGACGGATCCGTCGGCCTTGACCATGAGCAGGCGGGTGGCGGAGGGCAGATGTGCGGTGAGCCGACCGATGTAGTCGACGGAACACCGGGCTATCACTAGACGCACCCGGGCAGCCTAGAGGATCCCTTGCGCGAACCTTCTCCACCGGTGACACAATTCGACTCCGTGGGTGCTTGGGACGCAGGACCGTTCGACAACGACGACGCGGCGGACTTCAGCAGCGAGCTGGACGACGCCGATCCCAACCAGCGCGTGGTGCTGGTTCGCGCCGCGCTCCAGGCGGCGCTCGATCCCGACGAGGGCGATTCCGACGAGGACGAGGCCCAGCCGAAGGCGGTCGCGGCGGCGGCCGTGGTGGCCGCGGCCCGGTTCGGCGCTCCGGTGGACTCCGGTTATGCGCCGAAGTTCCTCGGTGCCGAGGAGGACGGGCTGTCGGTCGCGGACGATCTGGTGGAGCTGGCCGTGGCCGCGCTGGATCGGATCGCCGACAGCGACACCGAGTGGGCGGAGCTGTTCGGCGAAGCGGGCACGCTCGATACGTTGCGGGACGCGTTGACTGCCTGATGTGCGCCGAAGTGCGATGCTGGTGAGATGTTCGAGGTACTCACCGGCACCGGGCTTGCCGCATCGGCCGGGCTCAACGCCTACATCCCGCTGCTGACGGTCGGGCTGCTCGCGAAGTACACCGAGCTGATCTCGTTGCCGCAGAGCTGGCAGTGGCTGGAGAACCCGTTCATCCTGCTGATCCTCGGTGGGCTGCTGGCGATCGAGTTCGTCGCGGACAAGGTGCCGGCGGTGGATCACGTCAACGACGTGCTCCAGACGGTGGTGCGGCCGACGGCGGGCGGGTTGGCGTTCGGGGCGGCGGCGAGTGCGGAGACGACGACGGTCTCCGATCCGGCGCAGTTCTTCTCGTCCAACCAGTGGGTGCCGGTAGTGGTCGGCATAGTCATCTCGCTGTGCGTGCACGCGATGAAGGCGGCGTTCCGGGCCGGGGCCAACGCGGTCACGGTGGGCTTCGCCGCGCCGGTGGTGAGCGTGGTCGAGGACGTCGTCGCGGTGTCGCTGTCGCTGGTCGCGATCATCCTGCCGATCGTCGTCGTGGTCTTCGTGGTGGGGCTGATCCTGGTGTTCTGGTGGGCGATGCGCCGCCGTCGGGCGCGCCGGGAGGCCCGCCTCGCCGCCCGTCCAGGCTATTAAGAGCATTCGGGGGAACTCTGCCAATGGCGATCACATCTCGTGATCGCGGCTTCGCGCACACATTCGGCGGATGCGCACGAGGGGCGTGCACCTGGCACACTGCTGCGGGTGTTCGCCCCTCGCATCGCCGTCTATCTCTCACTTGCCGCGTTGTGCCTGGGCCTGAGCGCCTGCGCCGGCAAGGAGCCCGCACACAGCGCCGCCCAGGGCGCCGCGCCGGCCCCGGGCGCGTCGTCCTCGTCGGCGGCGCCGTCGCCGAGTGCCACACGGCAGCCGGGCACCGCCGCGACGGGCGTCAAGCCGGAGGTCGTCAAGCACGGCCCGCGCACCGGCAACAAGGTGGCGCTGACGTTCGACGCGGACATGACGGACTTCATGCAGAAGCAGCTGGCCGAGGGGAAGATCGCCTCGTACGCCAACCTGAAGATCCTCGATCTGCTGGAGAAGGAGAAGATCCCGACCACGTTCTTCCTGACGGGTCAGTGGGTCGAGCAGTACCCGGACGTGACGCGGCGGATCACCGGCAACCCGATCTTCGAGGTGGCGAACCACTCCTACGAGCACATGGGCTTCGTGCCGAAGTGCTACACGCTGCCGCAGCTGTCGCCGCAGTTGATGACGACCGACGTGTCGCGCACGTTCGACGTGATCAAGCCGTACGGCGGGCGGCAGACGCGCTACTTCCGCTTCCCCGGCGGCTGCTACGACCAGGCGGCGCTGCAGGCCCTGGCGCCGCTCGGCCTGACGGTGATCGAGTGGGACGTGGTGAGCGGGGACCCGTTCGCGACGGCGTACAAGCCGATCGTCAACGCGGTGCTGTCGACCGTGCAGGCCGGCTCGATCGTGGTCCTGCACATCACCGAGGGGAACGCCCAGTACACCGACGAGGCGATGCCGGAGATCCTGGCGGGGCTGAAGCAGAAG
The DNA here is from genome assembly GCF_016863615.1 of Virgisporangium aliadipatigenens. Taxonomy (GTDB): domain Bacteria; phylum Actinomycetota; class Actinomycetes; order Mycobacteriales; family Micromonosporaceae; genus Virgisporangium; species Virgisporangium aliadipatigenens. The sequence continues at coordinate 6,751 of NZ_BOPF01000023.1, forward strand.
GGCCTGCAGCCGGTGACCCTCTCGGAGTTGCTGGGCGGTTAGCGAACGGGCGTAGGTAACGCAGGGCACCCGTTCCGCACCAGAACTGCACGAATCACTCAGCCTTACGACCGACGTTATCGATCATCGTCTCCTGGCACACTTCACGGGTGCCTCTGGAGATCTTCCTCGTCGGCCCGCTGCTCGCACTGGCGGTATTGGCCGTTCTCGCCGTTGCCGCGGACGTCACGACGCTGCGGCCCGAGCGCCGTCGCACCGAGCCCGAGGAGTTCGGGCTGCTGCGGCCGGTGGCCCTGCTCGCCGACGTGCCGTCCGCCCGTTCCGTGCGGGACCGGCTGACCGCGCTGAGCATCCGCGCCACGATCGGGACCGGCAAGGACGGGTTCGTCCGGGTGCTGGTCTTCGCGGACGAGTACGACCGGGCCCGCGACGCGGTCTAAGGCGTGACTTAGGCGTCGAGATCCGCGTACGGCCGCGGATACGCCACCTCTCCTCGGGGGAACGGTGTCTGCAGCGCCAACGCCTGCAGATACGGCGACGGATAGCTCGGGTGCGAGATGCCCACGACCGGCGCCGGCACGAACCCGAAGCGCCCGTAGTACTGCGGGCTGCCGAAGACGATCAGCAGCGGCTCACCGCGTTCCAGCAGCGCGCCGATGACCGCATAGACGGCCTTGGCGCCGTGGCCCCGCTTCTGGTGCGCCGGCAGGGTGGCCAGCATGCCGAGGCCGAGCGTGGGCGTGCCGCCGACGGTCAGGTTGACCACGAGCGCGTGCGCCACGGGCTCGCCGTCGGCCTCGACGATCCACCCCGAGTCGACCGCTCCCGGGTCGGCGCGCAGGCCGTCGAGCAGCCCGCCCTCGACCGGTTCCTCGCCCGGTGGGATCTCCCGCGGGCCCGGCCCGTGTCGGAACGCCGCCACCACGATCCGCCGCACGGTGTCGGCGTCCTCCGGCGTCTCCGGCCGTACCTCGATCGACATCTGCAGAACGCTACATCGTGAACACAGGCTCGTCCGGCGCTTGGATGCGGCGTACGTCCGCGCCGAGGGAGACGAGGTCGGCCGCGAAGTCCGGATAACCGCGGTCGATATGGTGAACGTGCCCCACATCGGTCGTTCCATCAGCGCAAAGACCGGCCACGACGAGCCCGGCGCCGGCGCGGATGTCCGTGGCGGTCACGGGCGCGCCGGAGAGCCGCTCCCGCCCGCGCACGACGGCGTGGTGTCCGTCCGTGCGGATCTCGGCCGCGAGCCGGGTCAGCTCCTGGATGAACATGAACCGCCCGTCGAAGATGTTCTCGGTGATGAGCGAGTTGCCCTCGCTGACCGCGGCGAGCCCCACCGCCATCGGCAGCAGGTCGGTGGGGAACCCGGGGTACGGCAGCGTCACGATGTCCACGGCGGACGGCCGGCGGTCGATCCGCACCCGGAACCCGTCCTCGGACGCCGCCACGCTCGCGCCCGACGTGACGAGCTTGTCCAGCGCGATCTCCAGGTGCGCGGCCGGCACACCGTGCACGTGGACGTCGCCGCGCGTCATCGCCGCCGCGAACGCCCACGTGCCCGCCACGATCCGGTCCCCCACCGTGCGGTGCGCGACGGGGCGCAGCGCGTCCACGCCGTCGACGACGATCTGGGACGTGCCGGCGCCGAAGATGTTGGCGCCCATGGCGGTGAGCATGTCGCAGATGTCGACGATCTCCGGCTCCCGCGCGGCGTTGTCGATCTCCGTGACGCCGTCGGCGAGAACCGCCGCCATCAGCAGGTTCTCCGTGGCGCCCACGCTCGGGAAGTCGAGCCAGATGGTGGCGCCGTGCAGCTTCTCCGCGGTGGCGATGACGAACCCGTGCTCGCTGGTGATCTCCGCGCCCATCCGGCGCAGCCCGGCGACGTGCATGTCGAGCCCGCGCGAGCCGATGGCGTCGCCGCCCGGGTGCGCCACGCGCACGCTGCCGCACCTGGCCAGCAGCGGCCCCAGCACACAGATCGAGGCGCGCAACTGGCGGACCAGGTCGTAGTCGGCCTCGTGCCGCGGCACCTCGGGCACGTCGATCTCGACGGTGGCGCGGGAGATGTCGTCCTCGGAGGTCAGCGTCACCTCGCAGCCGAGTCGCCGGACGACCTCCGCCATGATCGCGATATCGGTGATCTTCGGAACATTGGTCAGCACCGTGCGGCCCGGTGCCAGCAGCGCCGCCGCCATCAGCTTGAGCGCCGAGTTCTTCGCCCCGACCACGGTCACGTCGCCGGAGAGCCGGGCGCCGCCGGCCACGCGCAGGAGATCCACGAGAGTTATCTTCGCAGGATCTAGGGTGAACGCATGTCAGGTGTCCACCTCACCCGCATCTACACGAAGACCGGCGACGACGGCACGACCGGCCTGGGCGACTTCTCGCGGGTGCCGAAGACGCATCCCCGCATCGGCGCCTACGCCGACGTCGACGAGTGCAACGCGGCGATCGGGGTGGCGCTGGCGCTCGGCTCCCTGGCCCCACGCGTGGCGGCCGTGCTGACGGTGGTGCAGAACGACCTGTTCGACGTGGGTGCGGACCTGTGCAAGCCGCTCTCCCCGGAGCCGTCGGAGTACCCCGAATTGCGCGTCGCCGAGGAGTACGTGACGCGGCTCGAGGGCTGGTGCGACGAGTTCAACGAGGGACTGTCCAAACTGGACAGTTTCATCCTGCCCGGCGGCACGCCCGGGGCGGCTCTCCTGCACGTGGCGCGCACGGTGTGCCGGCGGGCCGAGCGTTCCGGGTGGGCGCTCGCCGAGGTCGACCCCGAGGGCACCAACCCGCTCGCGCTGAAGTACCTCAACCGGCTGTCGGACCTGCTGTTCATCCTCTGCCGGGTGGCCAATCCCGAGGGCGACGTGAAGTGGGTGCCCGGGGCCTCCCGTGCCTGACGGGTTGCACCACGTCGAGCTCTGGGTCCCTTCTCTGGAACGCGCGCTGCGCAGCTGGGGCTGGCTGCTGCCGGCCCTGCGCTGGCAGCAGTACCAGGACTGGCCGGCCGGGCGTTCGTGGCGGCTCGGCGGGACGTACCTCGTGGTGGAGCAGTCGCCCGCGCTGACCGCCGACGCGCACGAACGCCGCCGCCCCGGCCTGAACCACCTCGCTCTGCACGCCGGCACCCGCGGCGACGTGGACCGTCTCGTGACGGCCGCGCCCGCTCACGACTGGACGCTCCTCTTCCCCGAACGCCACCCGTACGCCGGCGGCCCCGACCACTACGCCGCCTACCTGGAGAACGGCGACTCCTTCGAGGTCGAGTTGGTCGCGGGAGACGGATAACCGGTCGTTTGTGTCACAGGGGGCCGCTACGGTGGCGCCCATGACGGACGCGATCGTCGCGCAAGGCCTGACCAAGACCTACGGCGCGGTGAAAGCCCTCGACGGCATCGACCTGCGCGTGCCCGAAGGCACCGTGCTCGGACTCCTCGGCCCCAACGGCGCCGGCAAGACGACCTGCGTGCGCATCCTCACGACGTTGCTGCGACCCGACAGCGGATCGGTCACGGTCGCCGGCATCGACGTGCTCGCCCATCCGCAGCGGGTCCGCCGCAGCATCGGCCTCTCGGGGCAGAACGCCGCCGTCGACGAGCACCTCACCGGCTACGAAAACCTCGAGATGATGGGGCGGCTCTACCAGCTCGGCCGCAAGACCGCCCGCACCCGCGCCCACGAGCTGCTGGAGCGCTTCGAGCTGACCGACGCCGCCGACCGGCCCGCCAAGACCTACTCCGGCGGCATGCGGCGCCGGCTCGACCTCGCCGGCGCGCTGGTCACCTCGCCGCCGGTGATCTTCCTGGACGAGCCGACCACGGGTCTCGACCCGCGCAGCCGCCTCGGCATGTGGGACGTCATCGCCGAGCGGGTCCGCTCCGGCTCCACGCTCCTGCTCACCACGCAGTACCTGGAGGAGGCCGACCGGCTGGCCGACGACATCCTGGTCGTCGACCACGGCCGGGCCATCGCGCACGGCACACCCGACCAGCTCAAGCGCCAGGTCGGCGGCGAGCGGCTGGAGCTGACGGTCAGCGAGGCCGACCAGGTCCCGGTCGCCGAGGGCGCGCTCAAGGAGATCAGCGGCGAGCCGCCGACGGTCGACCGCGCGGCGCGCACGCTCTCGATCCCGGTGGCCAACAGCACCCGCACGCTCATCGAGGTGGTGCGCCGGCTCGACGCGGCCGGCATCGAGCCCGCCGAGATCGGTATCCACCGCGCCACGCTGGACGACGTGTTCCTGGCGCTGACCGGCCAGGAGGTCCCCAAATGAGCGTGCGGTCGGCGGCGCGGCGTCGCCTGGAGGAAGCGGAGCTTGCGGAGCGGAAGGAAGGCGACGCCTCAGGGCGCCGCCGATTGCTGAGCGGGGAGCAGATATGACCGCTGTTGTCGGGGCGTTCGTGGACGGGTGGGTCGTCACCAAGCGCAATCTGATCAAGATCAAGCGGATCCCGGACCTGCTGATCTTCTCCACCGTGCAGCCCATCATGTTCGTGCTGCTCTTCGCGTACGTCTTCGGCGGTGCGATCAACACCCCGGGGGTCAACTACCGCGAGTACCTGATGGCCGGCATCTTCACGCAGACCGTCATGTTCGGCTCGGGGATCACCGCCATCGGGCTCGCGGACGATCTGCAGAAGGGCATCATCGACCGGTTCCGTTCGCTGCCGATGTCACGGGCCGCCGTGCTCATCGGGCGCACCACGTCGGACCTGCTCAACAACGTGCTCGTTCTGGTGATCATGGTGCTGTGCGGGCTGCTCGTGGGCTGGCGCATCCACACCGGGGTGCTCGGGGCGGTGGCCGGGTTCGCGCTCATGCTGCTGTTCGGCTACGCGATCAGTTGGGTGGCGGCGGTGATCGGGCTGGCCGCCAAGACCGTCGAGGTGGCGCAGTCGGCGGGGCTCATCTGGATGTTCCCGGTGACGTTCCTGTCCAACGCGTTCATCACCACCAACACGCTCCCCGATTGGCTGCAGCCGGTCGCCGACTGGAACCCGCTGAGCGCGGTCGTCCTGGCGCTGCGCGACCTGTGGGGCAACGCGCCCGAGGGGCTGGGGCGCGGCGACGGGTTCCCGGCGGAGCACCCGCTGGCGCTGGCGCTGATCTGGATCACCGGGATCCTGCTGGTCTTCGTTCCCTGGTCGATCGCCAAGTACCGCAAGACCGCCACCGCTTCGTAGCGAGCGGTCGCCTAATGGGGCGGCTCGGTGGCGAGACGGCGCGAGGCCGCCCCGGGTGGGGCGGCCTCGATCCAGGACAGGAAGCCGGTCAGCGTGGCCTCGGCCATCGCCAGCTCTACGGTAATTCGCCGCTCGGAGCCGTTTTCACTGGTGCAGCGCACGATCACCCAGTCGCCCGGCAGGGAGAACCGCTCCGTCCCGTCGGGCCGGCGTCGGCCCTGCACGCTCACCGTGTGCCGGCGGAAGACCCGCCGGGGCCGGGGCCAGAGGCTGAACACGCGATACCAGCGCAGCTCGTCCCCGGCGAAGCGGGCCAGCCCGTGGGCCCAACCGCGGCCGGCCACCATGGTGGTCAGCCGCATGCTCATGTCGGTCGTACCGCCGGCCCGCGCGATGGCGGCACGCCGGAAATACCACGCCAACAGGGCCGCGAGCGGCACAAGAACACCGATGCCGATCCATTCGAGAATCTCCATCGGTGCCCGCCGCTACCGTTTGTCGTCGGAGAACTCGCAGGACTCCGCGAGGATGGTCACACCCGCCGAAGAGACCGAGAGGAACCCGCCGGTGACCTCGTAGACGGCCTCGCGGCCGTCGCTCTTGATGCGCACCTCGCTCGGCTCGGCGAGCTGGCCCAGGAGCGGCGCGTGGCCGGGCAGCACACCCAGCTCGCCCTCGGTCGTCCGGGCGATCACCATGTCGGCGGTGCCGGACCAGACCTTCTCCTCGACCGCTACCAGGTCGACCTGTAGCTGCGCCACGTTACTTCTCCTTACCAGCGGTGGTCCGAGTCTAGCCAAGCGATCTGTGTGAACGGCCGAGAGGGTAGGTCGTTGACACAGACCTGAGCGAACGGAAACGGTACGAAACGGCGACGGGGCCCGGCCGACCACAACCGGTCCGCAGAGCCCCGCCACGTGCGCTGACCTCGTCAGTCGCGCATCAGCTCGTGGGCCTTCTTCTCCAGGTCCTCGATGCCACCGCACATGAAGAACGCCTGCTCCGGGAAGTGGTCGAACTCACCCTCGGAGAGACGCTTGAACGCCTCGACGGTCTCCTTGATCGGCACGAAGGAGCCCTCGATGCCGGTGAACTGGGTGGCCGCGTAGGTGTTCTGCGACAGGAAGCGCTCCACCCGGCGGGCCCGGTTGACCGTGATCTTGTCCTCTTCGGACAGCTCGTCCATACCGAGGATGGCGATGATGTCCTGCAGGTCCTTGTACTTCTGCAGGATCCGCTTGACCTCCTGGGCGACCAGGTAGTGCTCGTTGCCCACGTACTCCGGCGAAAGGATCCGGGAGGTCGAGGCCAGCGGGTCCACGGCCGGGTAGATGCCCTTGTCCGAGATGGACCGCTCGAGGTTGGTGGTCGCGTCCAGGTGGGCGAACGTCGTCGCCGGCGCCGGGTCGGTGTAGTCGTCGGCGGGCACGTAGATCGCCTGCATCGAGGTGATCGCCTTACCGCGGACGGAGGTGATCCGCTCCTGCAGTTCGCCCATCTCGTCGGCGAGCGTCGGCTGGTAACCCACGGCGCTGGGCATGCGGCCGAGCAGCGTGGACACCTCCGAACCCGCCTGGGTGAACCGGAAGATGTTGTCGATGAAGAGCAGCACCTCCTGGTTCTGCACGTCCCGGAAGTACTCCGCCATGGTCAGCGCGGCCAGGGCGACCCGCAGCCGGGTGCCCGGCGGCTCGTCCATCTGACCGAAGACCAGCGCGGTCTTGTCGATGACCTCGGACTCGGTCATCTCCAGGATCAGGTCGTTGCCCTCACGGGTGCGCTCACCGACACCGGCGAACACCGACGTACCACCGAAGTTGTTGGCGACCCGGATGATCATCTCCTGGATGAGCACCGTCTTGCCCACGCCGGCGCCGCCGAACAGGCCGATCTTCCCGCCCTTGACGTACGGGGCGAGCAGGTCGAGCACCTTGATGCCGGTCTCCAGCATCTCGGTCTTCGGCTCCAGGTCCGCGAAGGCGGGGGCCTTGCGGTGGATGCCCCAGCGCTCGGTGACCTCGAGCTTCTCGCCCGGCTCCAGGTTGAGGCACTCGCCGATGGCGTTGAAGACCTTGCCCTTGGTCACGTCGCCGACGGGCACGCTGATCGGCTCGCCGGTGTCGCGCACCTCGGTACCGCGGACCATGCCGTCGGTCGGTGCCATCGAGATCGCCCGGACCATGTTGTCACCCAGGTGCTGGGCGACCTCCAGGGTCAGCGTCTTGGTGCCCGAGGCCAGCGTCACGTCGACCTTGAGCGCGTTGAAGATCTGAGGCATGGCGTCGCGCGGGAACTCGGCGTCGACGACCGGGCCGATGACCCGGACGACCCGGCCCGTGCCTGCCTTGGTGCCAGGCTCTAGTACAGCAGTCATCACACATCACTTCCCGCCGCGGCAAGCGCGTTCGCGCCGCCGACAATCTCGCTGATCTCCTGGGTGATCGCGGCCTGTCGAGCCGAGTTCATCTGGCGCGTGAGCGTCTTGATGAGGTCGTCGGCGTTGTCGGTCGCGCTCTTCATGGCCCGCCGCCGCGAGGCCGACTCGCTCGCCGCCGAGTCCAGCAGCGCGGAGTACAGCCGGGCGTTGATGTACTTGGGGAGCAGCGCGGCCAGCAGCTCCTCCGGCTCCGGTTCGAACTCGTAGGCCGGCAGCGGCTCCTTGGAGGTGCGCTTCTCGACCTCCATCGGCGCCAGCAGGCGGGCCCGCGGAGCCTGGGTCAGCAGCGACTTGAACTCCGTGTCGACCAGGTACAGCTCGTCGATCCCGCCCTCGTCCGAGCCGGCGTTGAACGCCGCCAGGATGGCCTCCCCGACGGTGCGGGCGTCATCGATGCCCGGCCGCTCGGAGAACCCGGTCCAGCTGTCGACGATCTCGCGACCGCGGAACTTGAAGTAGCCCACCGCCTTGCGGCCGATGGCATAGAGAGCGACCTGCTTGCCCTCGCGCTCCAGCCGCTGCCGCAGCTGCTCCGCGGTGCGGATCGCGTTGGCGTTGTAGGCGCCCGCCAGGCCCCGGTCGCTGGTGACGAGCAGGATGCCGGAACGGCGCACCTGCTCACGCGGCTTGAGCAGCGGGTGGTCGATGTTGGCGTTGGACGCGAGCGCGGTCAGCACGTTGGTGATCGCCTCGGCGTAGGGGCGGGAGGCGGCGACCCGCTCCTGCGCCTTCGCGATCCTGCTGGTCGCCACGAGTTCCTGTGCCTTGGTGATCTTCTTTGTCGACTTCACCGACCGGACCCGGCGGCGAAGCTGAAGAAGTTGGGCGGGCACGGTGTTACTCCTGGCCCTGGGCGGACTCGCGGGCGGCGAGGAACTCGCGCTTGAAGGCGGTGATCGCCTCCTTGAGCCCGTCGGCCGTGTCGTCGGCGAGCTGGTTGCTGCTGGCGATTGCGTCGAGCAGCTCCTTGCGGTTGCGCCGCACGTAGTCCAGGAACTCGGTCTCGAACCGGCGGATGTCGCCGACCGGGATCTCGTCCAGCTGACCCGTCGTGCCGGCCCACACGGAGATGATCTGCTCCGCCACCGGGTACGGCGAGTAAGCGGACTGCTTGAGCAGCTCCACCAGGCGCGCACCGCGCTCCAGCTGCGCACGCGACGCCTTGTCCAGGTCGGACGCGAACGCGGCGAACGCCTCCAGGTCGCGGTACTGCGCCAGGTCCAGCCGCAGCCGGCCGGAGACCGAGCGCATGCCCTTGACCTGCGCCGAACCACCCACGCGGGAGACCGAGGTACCGACGTTGATCGCCGGGCGCACGCCCTGGTTGAACAGGTCGGTCTCGAGGAAGATCTGGCCGTCGGTGATCGAGATGACGTTGGTCGGGATGTAGGCCGAGATGTCGTTGGCCTTCGTCTCGATCAGCGGCAGGCCGGTCATCGAGCCGCCGCCCAGGTCGTCGGAGAGCTTCGCGCAGCGCTCCAGCAGCCGGGAGTGCAGGTAGAACACGTCACCGGGGTAGGCCTCGCGGCCCGGCGGACGGCGCAGCAGCAGCGACACGGCGCGGTACGCCTCGGCCTGCTTCGACAGGTCGTCGAAGATGATCAGGACGTGCTTGCCGCCGTACATCCAGTGCTGCCCGATGGCCGAACCGGCGTAGGGCGCCAGGTACTTGAAGCCGGCCGGGTCGGAGGCCGGCGAGGCGACGATGGTGGTGTACTCCAGCGCGCCGCGCTCCTCCAGCGTGCCCTTGATGGACGCGATGGTGGAGGCCTTCTGGCCGATGGCGACGTAGATGCAGCGGACCTGCTTCTCCGGGTCGCCGGACTTCCAGTTGTCGAGCTGGTTGAGGATCGTGTCGATCGCGACCGTCGTCTTGCCGGTCTTGCGGTCGCCGATGATCAGCTGACGCTGGCCGCGGCCGATCGGGGTCATGGCGTCGATGGCCTTGATCCCGGTCTGCAGCGGCTGCTTCACCGGCTGGCGCTGCACCACGGTCGGCGCCTGCAGTTCGAGCTCGCGCAGGCCCTCGTTGGCGATCTCGCCGAGCCCGTCGATCGGGGCGCCGAGCGGGTTGACCACGCGGCCGAGGAACGCGTCGCCGACCGGCACCGAGAGCACCCGGCCGGTCCGCTTGACCTGCTGACCTTCCTCGATTCCGCCGTAGTCACCCAGGACCACGACACCGATCTCACGCACGTCGAGGTTCAGCGCCACGCCGAGCGTGCCGTCCTGGAACTCGAGCAGCTCGTTGGCCATGGTCGAGGGCAGCCCCTCGACGTGGGCGATGCCGTCGCCGGCATCGGAGACGATGCCGACCTCCTCGCGGGTGATCTCCGGCGTGTACGACGAGACATAGCGCTCAAGCGCCCCCCGGATCTCATCCGAGGAGATGGTCAGCTCGGCCATCCTCAACTTCCTCTATCTCTTGGAGGGATATCTCGTATCGGGGATATCTCTAGAAGCGAATATTGTGCCGACGGATAGCGCTAGCCGACCAACGCCTGGCGGGCCTCGCCGAGACGGCGGGCGATGGTGCCGTCGTAGAGGTCGGCTCCGACGCGGACCTTGACCCCGCCGATCACCGACGGATCGACGTCCACCTTCAGGGAGATCTGTCGACCGTACAGCGCACCGAGCTTGGCGGCCAGACGGGCTTCCTCGTCGTCGGTGAGCGCCACGGCGGTGGTCACGTAGGCCACCTCCAGGTCGCGCCGCTGTGCGGCCAGCTCGACCAACCGGCCGAGCGAGCTGTCGAAACCCCGCCCTCCGAAGCCCCGCAGCGCCAGCGCCACGAGCCGGACCGTCACCGGGTCGGCCTTGCCGGCGAGCAGTTCCTCGGCGAGGGTCGCGCGCCGGGCGACGTCGGCCGTGGAGTCGGAGAGCGCCGACGCCAGCGCCGGGTTGCCGGAGGCGACCTGGCCGAAGCGGAACAGCTCGTCCTCGACGTCGCCCAGCTTCCCGGCCCGGTCGGCGCTGACCATGAGCGCGTCGACGCCGAGCCGTTCGGCGGCGTCGAGCAGCTCGCTCGGCGCCGACCAGCGGCCCCTGACCAGCGCGGTGAGCAGGCCCAGCGCGTCGTCCCCGACCTTGCCGGCGAAGACCGCGCCGAGCAGGCCCGCGCGGTCGTCGGCGGCACGCGACGAGTCGGCCAGCGCCCGGCGCAGCCGCGGCTCGCGCCGCAGCAGGTCGGCCGCCGCCAGGATCTCGTCGCCGGTGGTCGCGATCGTCGCGGGAGGCGTGTCCGCGGCGTAGGCGGAAAGGTTCTCCGCCGCGGCCGCGTACGCCTCCCGGCTGACCGACGAGGTCACCGCTTGCTCCCGGTGGCGGTCGGGGCGTCACCCAGCTCGTCGAGGAACCGCTCGACGGTGCCCCGCCGGCGTGCCTCGTCGGCCAGGGCCTCCCCGACGATCCGGCTCGCCAGCTCGACCGAGAGCGCACCGAGCTCGCTGCGCAGTTCCCGCACGATCGACGCCCGCTCGCCGGCGAGCGCCTCGCGTCCGGCCGTGATGATCCGGTCAGACTCTTCCCGGGCGCGGGTGGCCGCTTCCTCACGGATGCCCGCCGCGTCGGCCCGTGCCTCGTCCCGGATGCGGGCCGCCTCGGTGCGTGCCTCGGCGAGCTGCTGCTTGTACTGCTCCAGCAGCTGGCCGGCCTCGGCCTGGGCCGCCTCGGCACGCTTGATGCCGCCCTCGATGGCGTCGACCCGGGCCTGGAACGTCTGCTCCATGCGCGGGAAGACGAACTTCATCAGGATGAAGCAGAGCACCCCGAAGGCGATGAGACCGATGACGATCTCCTGCCAGATGGGTACGACAGGGTTGTGCTCACCCTCGGCGGCGAGCACGACGGCGGCGAGGTTGTTTGGCATGTGAACCTCCGTTGCCTGGGAAAAGAAAGTCAGCTACCGGCGCCCTGGGTGGTGGTGAACACGAAGCCGAACGCGATCGCCAGCAGGGCGAGCGCCTCGATGAGCACGAAGCCGAGGAACAGGTAGGTCCGGGTCAGGCCGGCCGACTCGGGCTGGCGCGCGGTGGCCTGGATGTAGGCGGCGAACACGAGGCCGACACCGATGCCGGGGCCGATGGCGGCGAGGCCGTAGCCGACCGCGCCGAGGCTGCCACTAACTTCAGCGAGCAAAGAAGTGCCCATTGCCATTCCTCCTGATATCCCGCGTGAAGGTCTCACGCGGACGCTTGAACGGTGGGTGTTTCGAAAACCGGGGTCTTCCGCGTCGGGCGCGGATCAGTGCTCTTCGGCGATCGAGGTCTGCACGTACACCGACGTCAGCAGCACGAAGACGTACGCCTGGAGCAGGGCGACCAGCAGTTCGAAGATGGTCATCACGATGGCGATGGCCCACGAGACGATCGAGATGCCGGCCAGTGCGAAGTTGTCGCTGCCGAGCAGGACGAACCCGCCGAGGGTGAACACGAGCAGGATGACGTGGCCGGCGAACATGTTCGCGAAGAGTCGCAGGGCCAGCGTGAGCGGCCGGAACAGGAACGTCGAGGCGAACTCCAGCGGGATCACCAGCGGCAGCAGCCATGCCGGCGCGCCCGGGGGGATCAGCTGGTTCTTGATGTACTTCGCGAAGCCGAAGCGCTTCACGCCGACCCAGATGAACAGGACGTACGAAATGATCGCCAGGAACGCCGGGAACGCGATGTGCGTGTTGGGCGAGAGCTGGACGCCGGGGATGATGCCCCAGAGATTGTTGAACGCGATGAAGAGGAACAGCGACGCCAGATAGGGCGCGAACTTGATGCCCTCGGCGCCGATGATGTCCTTCGCGATCCCGTCGCGCACGAAGCCGTAGGCCGACTCGGCGATCCACTGGGACTTGGTCGGCACCAGCTTCGGATTACGGTACGCGACCAGGAAGAAAATGATCGTGATGGCGACCGCGACCCACACGAACAGCGTGAACTTCGTGAACCAGTTGTCCGGCCCGGCGATCGGGGGCAGGAAGAAGTCGTCCACGCTCGGCGGCCACGGCACCTCCGCAGCGAGTCCTCGCACCATGCCCCTGTCTCCTCCTAAGCCCCGAGTCGCTTCACGACGAGGTAGACCCCGAGTGCCACGCCCATGACAACGCCGATCGCCGTGGCAATGCCACCGAGGTCCAACCAGCGATCAACGAGCCATCCAACGAAGCCCCAGATCAACATTCCGGAGATCAGGTATCCGAGGGCGGTGTATGCCTGGTCAGCACCTCGCGCACTGTCACGTCGCGGGGACTGGTCATCGGTCATGACGCGCGAACCATATCAAGCGCGTTTCGGGAGTTGTGCATCGACCCCCGCGTGCTCATCGCGCGGGGGTGTGCCACCGTGTCCGGCCGCCTGCCGGTAACCGGCCACATTACCCCTCTGCGACCACCTTGTGCCTCCCCCGCCCGGCTTACACATGAATCCTGCGCAGCGTTGCCGGGGAACAACGTTCGGCTACCGGTTACCCGGCGTTCACCAGCCGAGACCCCGTGAAATGCGGCGCTGGTCAGGGTCCCAGAGCCAGGCCGGGCGCGGTGTGACCTCAATCCCGCCGAGCCATCGCCCGTCCCCGCGCCACTGTGCGTCGCCGTTCAGGATCGCGGTGCCGTGTGCGGTGGCGCGCCAGCCGTCGCCGTCCCGGACGAGTGCCGGGTCCTCCTCCGTGCAGAGGTCGCGCAGCACGGGCCTCAGTTGCGAGTCTCCGTGGAACGGGGCCGGGTCGGCCGCCCGCACCGCGGGGAAGATCTCCCGGAGCGTGTGCGCGCCACCGGCGACGGCGCGCAGGCAGAGGCGTTCGCTCAGGGAGAGCCCGTCCGTGGTCCACGGCAGGTCGGCGAGGTGCCGGCGGACTCCGGCCGCCAGGTGCGGCAGGGCGGACGCCCCGTGATCCAGGAGCCCTTGCAACGGCTCGGGCGTCGGGGCGCGCATGCCGTCCCAGGCCCACACGGCGAGCACGAGCTGGTCGTCGTCGATCGGCCGGGCCTGACGGGCCGCGGCTTCCAGCGCCGGCGCGTCGAGGTCGCCGAAGCAGCCCGCGGCGATGGGCACGAGGCGGAAGCGTTCCACCGCGGTGGGACCCTGCTCGGAGAACCGGGCCAGCACGCGCACCAGCACCGCCTGGTCGTACCAGTCGGCGCCGAGCCACAGCAGCACGATCCGGTACTTGTCGAGCCGATCGAGCGCCAGTTCCTCGGCGAGGAAGCGGGCCTCCACCTCGTGCGCGGGCTCTCCGTAGGCCTCCGCGACGAACTGCGCCCGCGCGGCGACCAGTTCCGTCGCGGGGAGCGGGCCCTGGCACACCGGGTCCGCGTAGCAGAAGTAGTCGCCGCCGCGGAGCTTGTCCCGCAGGTCGTCCCCGCAGCGGAGATGCGCGACGTCAGGCGTCCACATAGAGAATCTTGGCGTGCCAGGTCCACCACGCCTGGGCGGTGGCCCAACCGACCGTCGTGACCATCGTGGCGACGCCGAACGCCGGCAGCCCCGCCCAGCCGGTGCTCGCCAGCGCGTAGCAGCCGAACCCGATGGCCGTGATCTTCAGGATGTACGTGACCATGCCGACCGGGAAGACCAGCGTCGGATTGACGGAGTCGGCCCAGGCGATGACGAGGCTCGACACCGTGAAGCTCGCCGCGACGAGCGCCACGCCGAGCACCGCACCCCCGGCCCCGGCCGCCCCGTCGACCAGGAGTCCGAGCAGCACCCCGATGACGACCAGCGCGGCGCTGACCTTGAGGCCCGCGGGCAGGAACTTCAGCCGGGCCTTCACGCCGGCACCGCCGTCACCGGGTAGGCCGGGAACTTCTCCACCAGCGCGCCCACCTGTTCGGCGACCTCGCCGAGGGCAGCCCGCCCGGGCCCGGTCGACGGGTCGGCGCGCACCGCCCGGGCGATCAGCGCGGCGATCTCGCGCATCTGCGGCTCCTTCATGCCCTGCGTGGTGACCGAGGGGGTGCCGACCCGGATGCCGGAGGCGATCATCGGCTTCTGCGGGTCGTACGGGATGGCGTTCTTGTTGAGCGTGATGCGGGCCAGGTCGCAGCGTTCCTCCGCCTCGCGGCCGGTCACGCCGACGTCGCGCAGGTCGATGAGGGCCAGGTGGGTGTCGGTGCCGCCGGAGACCGGCCGCATGTGTTCCCCCTTCAGCCCGGCCGCGAGCGCCTTCGCGTTGGCGATGACCTGTTTCGCGTACGTCCCGAACGCCGGCTGCATCGCCTCCTTGAGCGCCACGGCCTTGGCTGCGATCACGTGCATCAGCGGCCCGCCCTGCGTGAACGGGAAGACCGCCTTGTCGATCCGGGCGGCCAGCTCGGACGTGCAGAGGATCATGCCGCCGCGCGGCCCGCGCAGCACCTTGTGCGTGGTGAAGCAGACGACGTCGGCGTGCGGAACGGGCGACGGGATGGCCCCACCGGCGACCAGCCCGATGAAGTGCGCGGCGTCGACCATCAGGTACGCGCCGACCTCGTCCGCGATGGCCCGGAACCGCGCGAAGTCGATCAGCCGCGGGTACGCCGTGGCGCCACAGATGATCATCTTGGGGCGGTGCGTGCGGGCCAGGTCGCGCACCTGGTCGTAGTCGATCAGTTCGTCGTCCTGGCTGACCGGATACCCCACGGTGTTGAACCATTTGCCGGAGAAGTTGACCTTCGAGCCGTGCGTCAGGTGGCCGCCGTGCGGCAGTTCCATCGCGAGGACCGTGTCGCCGGGCATCAGCAGCGCGGCATAGGCCGCCAGGTTGGCCCCGGCACCCGAGTGCGGCTGCAGGTTGGCGTGCGCGGCGCCGAACAGCTCCTTCGCCCGTTCGATCGCCAGCTGCTCGGCGCGGTCGACGTCGGCGCACCCGCCGTAGTAACGCCGACCCGGATAGCCCTCGGCGTACTTGTTCGTCAGCGTCGAACCGAGGGCCGCGAGCACGGCCGGGGACGTCAGGTTTTCGCTGGCGATCAGCTGCAGCCCGCCGCGCAGCCGGTCCAACTCGTCGACCACGATGCCGGCGATCTCCGGATCCGTCGCGCGCAGCGCGTCGAAGTCGGGTCCCCAGAACGTCATGCCGGCAGTCTACGCACCCGTTTCGGCGTGAAACGCGCCGTTGCGGGGCATGATGCGAGCGTGCGGGTACTGGTCACGGGGGCAACGGGCTATGTCGGCGGGCGTCTGGCGCCCCGTCTGGTGCACGCGGGGCACCGGGTGCGCTGCCTCACCCGATCGCCGGGCAAGCTCCGCGACGTTCCCTGGGCAAAGGAAGTCGAGATCGTCGAGGGCGACGTCACGGACGCGGAGAGCCTGTACGCGGCCTTCAAGGGTGTGGAGATCGTCTACTACCTGGTCCACTCCCTCGGCCGGCGCGACTTCGAGGAGCTGGACCGGGCCGCCGCCCTGAACGTCGCCGCCGCGGCGGCGGCCGCCGGCGTGCGGCGCATCGTCTACCTGGGCGGACCCGACCCCGACGACAACGCCGGCTCGGCGCACCTGCGCTCCCGGCACGAGGTGGCGCGGATCCTGCTGGAGGGCGAGGTGCCCGCCGTCGTGCTGCGCGCGCCGGTGATCATCGGCTCCGGCTCGGCCTCGTTCGAGATGCTGCGCCACCTGACCGAACGCCTCCCTATCATGATCACGCCGAAGTGGGTGCACAACCGCATCCAGCCGATCGCCATCCGCGATGTGCTGCGCTACCTGGTCTTCATGGCCAGCGACGACGACTGGCCGGCGCGCGAGGTGAACCGGGCGTTCGACATCTGCGGGCCGGACGTGCTCACCTACGCCGAGATGATGCAGCGGTACGCGCGCGTCGCCCGGCTGCCGCGGCGCGTGATCCTGCCGACGCGGTTCCTCAGCCCGACGCTCTCGGCGCACTGGGTCGGGGTCGTCACCCCGGTCCCGAACGCCATCGCCCGCCCGCTGGTGGCGAGCCTCATCCACGACGCCACCGGCCACGAGCACGACATCGCCACGTACGTGCCGGACCCGCCGGAGGGGCTCACCGGCTTCGACCGGGCGGTCGCGCTGGCCCTGGCGAAGATCCGCGACTCGGACGTGGAGACCCGCTGGTCGGGCGCCACGTGGCCGGGCGCGATGGCCGCCGAGCCGCTGCCCACCGACCCCGAGTGGTCCGGCGGCACGCTCTACACCGACAACCGGCAGCGGCCCGTGGCCACCTCCCCGGAGCGGTTGTGGCGGGTCATCGAGGCGATCGGCGGCGAGAACGGCTGGTACTCGTTCCCGCTGGCGTGGTCGGTGCGCGGCTGGCTGGACCGGCTCGTCGGCGGCGTCGGCCTGCGGCGCGGGCGCCGCGACCCGCACCGGCTCTACGTCGGCGAGGCGCTGGACTTCTGGCGGGTCGAGGAGATCGTGCCCGGCGAGTTGCTGCGGTTGCGGGCCGAGATGCGGCTGCCGGGCCGCGCCTGGTTGGAGATGTGGGTCGAACCGGGGCCGAACGGCGCCCGCTACCGCCAGCGCGCGGTGTTCCTGCCGCACGGGTTGGCCGGCCACCTGTACTGGGCGGCGGTGTGGCCGTTCCACGCGGTCATCTTCGGGGGCATGGCCCGCAATATCGCACGCACCGCCGAACGCACCGCCGGCGCACCGCTACCCGCCTACCCCGCCGACCGCCTCCGCCGCTGAACGGGCACCCGCGGCCAGTCGCCGTCGGCGTCGCGCCCCGGCCGGAACGCGTACACCGCGATCACCACGCAGAGCACGCCGTTGAGCATGCCGAACGCCACGTCGCTCACGTGGTGCATGCCCCGGTAGAGCCGCGACAGCGCCACCAGGAACGGCAGCACCGCCAGTCCCAGCACCAGCGCCCACCTGATCCACGTCTGCCGCAGCCGCCACCCCACCACCACGGCGATGCCGATGTACAGGGCGGTGGCCGCACCCGTGTGCCCCGACGGGAAGCTCGACGTCGGCGGGGCCGGGTCGAGGTGCGGCACGTCCGGCCTGTTCCGGTCCACGACGGCGGCCGTGAGCACGAAGACCGACGACTGCAGGATGACGGCCGTCATGAGCGTCACCGACTCGCCCCAGCGGCCGTAGAGCACGCGCAGCAGCACCGCGAAGACGGCCATGCTGCCGATGATCGACGCGGTGTCGGCCAGCGTGCTGAGCACCGACGTGACGGCGTTCCAGAACGGGGTGCGGCCGTCGGCGAGGTCCCGGTTGACCTCGGACTCTCCGGCGGCGAGCCGCGCCAGCGGGTGCGCCAGCGCCAACCCGCTGCCGACCAGGAAGAGGTACAGCAGCGCACCCGGGGCGACCACCCGCTTCAGGACCAGCCGTCCGACGTGCCGGCGCAGGTGCGTGCCGTGCGCCGACGTGTCCGTAAGCGCGTTGCTCATGCCGCCGCCTCGCTTCGCTCCCCGGCGCCCTGAGACACAAGTGCACAGCGCTCCACGATTCGCTCCCGCAAGCGTCCGCTCATGCCAACCTCCGGGCGTCCTCCGGGTCCACGCCCTCCAGCGGATCGTGCGGCGGGGCGCCGACGTCGCGCCGCCACGTCTCGAACGCCGCCGCCGTCGCCGCCACCAGCGCCGCCGCCACCACCCACGCGGCCACCACGTCGCTGAGGTAGTGCACGCCGAGCGCGATCCGGTCCAGCCCGGCCAGCGCGATCACGGTCAGCCCGGCGACCCACGCCGCGATCCGGGTCCGCACGCCCGGCAGCGCCGGCAGCACGGCCAGCAGCAGCACGAGCACGCCGACGGCGCTGTTGAGGGCGTGCCCCGACGGGAAGCTGTAGCCGGGCGCGTGCGCCACCGGATCGGCCAGCTCGGGTCGGGCCCGCGCCATCGCGAGCTTCAGCGTGAAGCCGAGCACGCTGCCGACGGCCATCGTGATGCCGGCCCACCACGCCAGCCGGATCGCCTTGCGCCGGATCAGGGCGATCACCAGCCCCAGGACCGCCACCCGGAAGACCCACGGGTGCAGGACCACGTCACCGGCCTTGCCGAGCCAGACCGCCCAGCCGTGCGCGGACACCTCGCGGTGCACCGCCTCGGCGATGCCGTGGTCGATCCGCCGCAGCGGCGCCCATCCGGTCCGTACCGCCAGCGCCAAAAAGACTAGGGGGAACGCCACCAGGAAGGCGGCCAGCGCGGCCAGCACCAGCCGCGGGCGCAGCCGCAGGGAGTGCAACCGGGAACGCGTAGAGACGAAGGCCGACGTCATAACCGAGTAATGATCCGGGACGGTCGCCCCGAAACCCAAGCGGTACTTCAGGCTGCACGCGGCACGTCGCCGAGCGCGTGCCGCGCCGTGGCCAGCGAGGTCTCCAGCACCTGCAGCCGACGGCCGGGGTCCATGAGGTTCAGGCCGATCGCCGCCACGTCGGCGGGGCCGGGGGTCAGCACGGTCACCGCCGTGCCGGCCGCCTCGACCTTGCGCACCTCGGCCATGAGCCAGGAGGTGATGACGTTGCGGAAGAAGCGCTCCGTGCGCAACGCGGGATTGAGCGGGCGGCCCAGGTCGTGGCCCGCCATCGGGGCCAGCACGTACACCTCGTCCAGCCCGGCGCGCGACAGCAGATCGAGCGAGGTCACCGAGCGCACGCCGCCGTCGACGTAACGCTGGCCGTCGATCAGCCTCGGCTCGTGCCAGCCCGGGATGGAACAGGATGCGACCACCGCGTCGGCGAGCGACGCCGCCGGTGCGCCCGTGCGGCCGAAGGCCACCCGCCGGCCGCTCCCGTAGTTCACCGAGATGATCCAGGTGGGACGGCGCGGCCAGGACGAACGGGCGGACAGCGACGAGACGAACGCGTGGAGCACCCGGTGCTGCGCCCGCCCCGCCGGCAACAGCGCACTGGCGGCGACCCGGGGATGAACCTGGAGCGGCGCCCGCGCGGCGCTGGCGAGCAGGCCCGGCGACCCGAGGCGGAACCGCGGCAACGGCGGCATCCGACCCGTGTCCCGCGCGAACTCCGCCGCGTCCGGCAGGTCGGCCAGGCCCTCGCCGCGCTGGTGGGCGACCAGGGTGTCGACCGTGATCCCGCACCGGAGGGCGGCGGCGAGGATGCTGCCCGCGCTGGTGCCGACCATGAGGTCCACGCCGCGTAACGGCCGGCCGATCCGCCGCTCGACGGCGCCGAGCGCCCCGACCATCCACGCGGCACCGAGAGTGCCGCCCGCACCGAGGACAAGTCCGACCCGTCGCGCCATGGCTGCCACCTTTCGCAGCCCCGGGCAGCGCCCGGGAGATGAGAATGCGCGCAGCTCA
Organism: Virgisporangium aliadipatigenens; assembly: GCF_016863615.1. GTDB lineage: Bacteria > Actinomycetota > Actinomycetes > Mycobacteriales > Micromonosporaceae > Virgisporangium > Virgisporangium aliadipatigenens. Next base: position 26,577 of record NZ_BOPF01000023.1, read on the forward strand.
GCGCGTTGACAAGAGGTCGGCGCAATTACGACCGGTCACCGGACAAGCTCCTTACAGTGTTGCCCGCGCAAGCGCGGGACGGCACTCTGTTGCACGCGCAAGCGCGGGATGGCGCCTCCGGCGTCGTCTTCCCTCGTCGCTTCGGGTCGCTTCGCTCCCCTGCGCTCCTCAGTCCAGACGACGCCGCGCCATCCCGCCGCGCGCTCGAACAGCGCGGGCCGCGCGTCGTGCGAATCGCCTGTGGTCGGCCTCAAGGGCGGTACCGCGGTGCCGATCTTCCGGACAGACGTCGGGAGGAGGGTACGTGGGGCGCATTCCCGTCGCGGCACGGCCGGATCCCGTGCTCACCGGACTCGCCGCCCTGGTCGTGCTGTACGGCGCGTGGTGCCTGAGCGACCTCGGCGGTTCGGACGTGAGATCGCACGTCCTGCTGCCGATCCAGGTCGTGTGCGACGCGATCTTCACCGTCCTCGCGTTCCGCGTCTCGGCGCTGCCCGGGCACGACACGCCGACCCGGCGGTTCTGGCGGGTGCTGAGCGTCGCCGGGATCTGGTTCGCGTTCGGGGACCTGCTGGGTGCGGTGCGGACGTTCCTCTACACGACGCCGCCGACGCTGGAGAACTCGCCGTTGCGGGCGGCGTTCTTCTTCGGCGGGGTCGTGCCGATCGTGGTCACGATCCTGCGGCATCCGGGTCCGCCGCGCACCGGCGCCGAGCGGTTGCGGTTCTGGCTGGACTGCGCGGCGTTCCTGCTGGCGGGTGGGCTGTTGGCGCAGTCCGTGGCCGGCCTGCCCATCGGGGCCGGGCGCCGCGAGATGATCACCGGGCTTCTCGCCGCGGCGCTCGTCCTTGTCGCGACGTTCGCGGTGATCAAGCTTGTGCTCAGTGGAACGGCACCGATCACGCGCCGCGCCGCGGCTCCCCTGTTCGGCGCGCTGGCCGTGATGGGGATCGGGCTCGCCTACCGCACCAGCGGCCTCGGCACGGCCGACGACCCCGTGTCGCTCGTGTTGCGGCTGATGCCGACGGTGCTGCTGGTCGCCGCGCCGCGGATCCAGGGGCTGCAACTACGGGCCGATCCCGGCGCGCTCGACCGGGCGTACCAGGCCAAGAGCCTGCTCCCCGCGACCAGCGTCATCGTCGTGGGGTCGATGTTCTTCCTGCTGCCCGACGACCCGGACCCGCAGCAGATCGTGCTCCTCGCCGGCGTTCCCGTCGTCGCGGTGCTGGCGATCGCCCGCTACCTGCTCGCCGAACGGGACAGCAGCGCCGTCATCAAGCGCCTCGACGCCACCCTCGACGAGTTGCGCGGCCGCGAGGGCGAACTGCGCGAGCAGTCCACGCACGACCCGCTGACCGGCCTGCTCAACCGGGCCGGCTTCGTCGAGCACTCGGCCCGACGCGAACGCGACGCGCTGCTCCTCGTCGACGTCGACGACTTCAAGACCGTCAACGACACCCTCGGGCACGGCGTCGGCGACGCACTCCTGCGCGTCGTCGCCGAACGCCTGCGCGCCATCACCCGCGCCGACGACCTCGTGGCCCGCATCGGCGCGGACGAGTTCGCCCTGCTGGCCGGCGACCTGACCGACGAGGAGACCGAGCACCTCGCCGAACGCGTTCTCGCCGACCTCGCCCACCCGGTGCGCGTCGGCGACCACGAACTCGCCGTGCGCGCCTCGGTCGGCATCGCGACCTCGTGCCACGCCGGTTCGACGGACGCGCTGATCCGCAACGCCGACATCGCCCTGTACGCCGCCAAGGACCGCGGCAAGGGCATGTTCCAGCGCTACCTGCCGGAGATGGGCGAACGGATCGTGGAGGCGGCCCGCCTGTCGAGGCACCTGCGCGAGGCGATCGGCACCGACCAGTTCCACCTGCTCTATCAACCGATCGTGGACCTCGACACGGGCCGGATCCGCGGCGTGGAGACGCTCGTGCGCTGGGTCCATCCCGAACGCGGCCCGGTCTCGCCCGCGGAGTTCATTCCGGTCGCCGAGAACACCGGCCTGATCGTGCCGCTCGGCCGGTGGATCCTCGCCGAGGCGTGCCGGCAGGCGGCCGAGTGGCGGGCGACCGACCCGAACGCCCGCCACCTGACCGTGAGCGTCAACGTCGCCGGCCGGCAGCTGGAGGAACCGGGCTTCGTCGCCGAGGTGACCGGCCTGCTGGACGAGACCGGCCTGCCGCCGGACCGCCTCACCATCGAGGTCACCGAGACGGCCGTGATCGAGGGCGGCGACGTCGTCGACGTCCTGAACGACCTGCGCGCCCTCGGCCTGGGGCTGGCCCTGGACGACTTCGGCACGGCGGCCTCCTCGCTGGGGCTGCTGCTGACCTGCCCGGTGAGCCAGCTGAAGCTGGACCGCTCGTTCGTGGAGGCGGTCACCACCACCGACCGGCAGGCGGCCGTCGCGACGGCGGTGATCCAGATGGCGCGGGCGCTGCGGCTGCGCGCCGTCGCCGAGGGCATCGAGACCACCGAACAGGCGGAGTACCTGCGCCACCTCGGATACCGGCTGGGCCAGGGCTTCCTGTTCGCCCGGCCGCTGCCCCCGGGCGAGATCACGCAGCGCCTCGCGGCCGCCCCGGTGCGGGTATGAGGAGGCCCGATCCGATCCTGCTGGTGCTCGCGGCGTGCACGACGGCGTCGGTCGCCTGGTTCGGTCTCGGCGACGAACACGCGCGGCTGCTCACGGTCTGGCCGCTGCGGGTCGCCTGCGATCTGGCGTTCGTGGTGCTGACCCGCCGGGTCGCCGGCATGGCGGTGCTCGGCCCGGCGACCCGCCGCTTCTGGTGGTCGCTCAGCAGCGCGGGCCTGCTGTTCGGGGTGGGCGACGCCTACCAGGCGGTGCAGATGGTGCGGGCCCCGTCGGCGACGCTGCTCGACGGGACCCAGGTGCAGTGGGCGCTGATCCTCACCGGGATGGCCCAGGTGGTGCTGACGATGCTGCGCCACCCGTCGCCGAAACGCACCTTCGGCGAGTGGCTGCGGTTCGGGCTGGACGCGGCCGGGTTCCTCATGGCGGGCGGGCTGCTCGTGTGGTCGCTGGCCTCGCTGCCGGGTGTCCTCGACGAGGAGGACGTCCTCAGCGTGGCGGGCGCGGGGGCGCTGCTGCTCGTGGCGGCGTTCGCCACGGTGAAGCTGATCCTGAGCGGCAACGCGCCGATCAGCCGGGTCGCCGCGGTTCCCGGGCTGCTGGCCGCCGGGCTGGCGTTCACCACGCTGGTGCTGGACATCCTCGAGCGCTCGCCCGGCACGTCGGCGGCCGGGATGGCGCTGTGCGTCGGGCCGGCGGTGCTGATGGCGTTCGTGCCCCGGGTGCAGGAACTGCAGCTGCGGGCCGACGCGTCGGCGGTGTCCCGGCCGTACTTCGGGCAGAGCCTGATCCCGCTGACCGGATGCGCGACGGTGCTGGTGCAGGCGTCGATGGCGCTGCCCCGGCCGACGCTGCGGGACCTGGTGCTGGTGCTCGGCGTCGTCGCCGTGTCGGTCGTCATGGTCACCCGGCAGGAGCTGAACACCCGCGACAACATCGGTGTCATCAAGCGCCTCGACACGACCCTGCTGGAACTGCGCGGCCGCGAACGCGACCTGCAGCAGCAGGCGGCGCGGGACCCGCTGACCGGCCTGTTCAACCGGGCCGGCTTCGCCGCGGAGGCGCAGCGCGTCCTCGCCGACGAGGCACACGACCGGGGCTGCGCGCTCATGCTCATCGACCTGGACGACTTCAAGACGGTGAACGACACCCGCGGCCACCCGTTCGGCGACGCGCTGCTGGCCTCCGTGGCCGAACGCCTGCGCCGCACGGTGCGCCCGCTGGATCTGGTGGCCCGCCTCGGCGGTGACGAGTTCGCGATCCTCGCCTGCGACCTGACGGCGGAGGCGGCCGACGCCCTGGCCGAACGCCTGCTCGTCGAGCTCACCGTCCCGCTGGCCGTCGACGGACACGCCCTGGTGGTGCGCGCCTCGGTCGGCGTCGCGCACGGCACGCCCGAGGCCGGCATGGACGAGATGATCCGGGACGCCGACATCGCCATGTACGCCGCGAAGGACCGGGGCAAGGGCACGTTCCGCCGCTACCACCCGGAGATGGGCGAACAGCTCGTCGAACGCGCGCACCTCGGCGCGGAGCTGGAGAAGGCGATCGGCACCGATCAGATCCGGCTGCTCTACCAGCCGATCGTGGACCTGGTGACGGGCCGCATGACCGGCGTGGAGGCGCTGACCCGCTGGCACCACCCCGAACGCGGCCCCGTCTCGCCGGCGGAGTTCATCCCGATCGCGGAGTACACCGGGCTGATCGTGCCGCTGGGCCGGTGGATCCTGGCCGAGGCGTGCCGGCAGGCGGCGGCGTGGCGGGACGCGTTCGACGAGGCCGCCGACCTGGTGGTGAACGTCAACGTCGCCGGCCGCCAGCTGATGGAGCCGGGGTTCGTGGACGAGGTGGCGGGTGTGCTGCGGCGCACCGGCCTGCCGGCGCGGCAGCTGACGGTGGAGGTGACCGAGACGGCGGTGCTCCGCGGCGAGGTGACGGACGTGCTGCAGCGGCTGCGCGATCTCGGCGTGGGGCTGGCGCTGGACGACTTCGGCACGGCGGCGTCGTCGCTGGGGCTGCTGCTGACCTGTCCGGTGAGCGTGTTGAAGCTGGACCGGTCGTTCGTGGAGGGGGTCACGACGGCGGACCGGCAGTCGGCCGTGGCGACGGCGGTGATCCAGATGGCGGCGGCGTTGAAGCTGCGCGCGGTCGCCGAGGGCATCGAGACCGTCGAACAGGCGAGCTACCTGCGCCGGCTCGGGTACCGCTACGGGCAGGGCTTCCTGTTCGCCAGGCCGCTGCCGGTGGACGAGGTCGCCGGCTGGTTCAGGGAGACAGAAGCGCGCGTGTGAGCGGGCCGACGGTGGCCTCGATCTCGTCGGCGACGCGGGAGAAGTAGCTGTCGCCGCGCCCCCACGGGTCGTCGAGATCGTCCTGCGGCAGCGGCGGCCGGTCGCCGCGCAGCTTCGCGACGGCCTCGACGAGCGCGACCCCGCGGGCCTCCACGGCCTCGGCCGTCGGCGCGAACGCCGGCAGCGGGTCGAGGTCGACGTCGCGCAGCAGCCGCCCGAACTCCCCCAGCACGAAGGTGCGCGCGGCGGCGTCGGGCCGCATCTCCTGCGCGAACTCCCGCTGTTCCCCCGTGGCGGTGAGGATCAGGTCGGACGCCTCGATGAGGTCGGACGCGAGCTTCCGCGCCGCGAACCGCTCCGCGTCCCCACCCCGCGCCCGGACCTGACGGGCGGCCGACGGATCCATGCCCGACCCGACGTGCCACCCCCCGGTACCGGCCCCGTGCACGAGCAGCAGTTCGGACGCGAGATCCCCGACGAGCTCCCGCGCGGCAAGGACGGTGAGCCGCTCCGCCATCGGCGACCGGCAGATGTTCCCCATGCACACATGCAAGATCCCGAACAACGCTAGATCCGCGCGATCTTGCAGTTGTGGTGGGCGCGAATCACCGCAGATTCGGGCACGCCGGGCGCCACAACTGCAAGATCGCCGTAGCAGCGGCTCACTCCGGGACCTCGATGTCCGGGGCCACCTCGCGGAGCTTCTCCAGCGGGATCGCCCCGGCCCGGACCAGCTTCGGACGGGTCTGGGTGACGTCGATGATGGTGCTCGCCACCGGGTCGGGCGTCTCGCCGGCCTCCAGGTACACGCTCACCCCGTACCCGAACTGCTCGCGCGCCTGGTCGGCGGTCAGCGCCGGCGGCTGGCCGTGCTTGTTGGCGCTGGAGACCCCCATCGGGCCGGTCTGGCGCAGCACCTCCAGCGCGACGGGGTGCAGCGGCATCCGCACGCCGACGGTGCCGCCGGACTCGCCGAGGTCCCACTGGAGGCTGGCGGCGTGCTCGACGATGATCGTCAGCCCGCCCGGCCAGAAGGCCTCCATCAGGTCGCGGGCCACCGCCGGCAGGCCGTAGACCAGGCCGTCGACCGTCTGGCGGGAGCCGACGAGCACGGGCACTGGCTGGGTGCGGTCGCGACCCTTCGCGTTTTGCAGGGCGGTGATCGCCCAGGACTTGAAGGCGTCCGCGCCGATCCCGTAGACGGTGTCGGTCGGCATCACGATCAGGTCACCGCGCTGGACCGCCTCGACGGCCGCGGTGATCCCCCGCTCCCTCTCCTCCAATTTGGAGCAGTCGTAGAGCATCATCTATCCACTCCTGTTCGCGACTGCGGTCCTCGCAAGCTGCGGTCCTCGCGCTTCACGGTCAATCAGTCTCCCAGACGCACCGCGGTCGCGAATCGCGGGCGTCCGACCAGGTCCGTGTGGGTGACGATCCGGTCGAACCGGCACCCGGCCCGCAGCAGGTCGACCACGCCGGCGGCGTGCGTCTCGTCGTGCTCCAACGCGAGGGTGCCGCCGGCTCTCAGCAGCCCGGCGGCCCGTGCGGCGATGCCGCGGATCACGTCGAGCCCGTCCGTTCCGCCGAACACCGCCACCGCCGGATCATGCGCGGCGACCTCCGGCGGAACCGGAGTCCCGTCCGGCACATACGGTGGGTTACACAGCACGAGGTCGACCGTTCCGTCGACGGCGCACAGGATGTCCGGGTCGGTGGCGTCCCCAGGGACGACCGTTATCGACGTGCCTTCCGAGTTGCGTCGCAGCCACCCGAGCGCGGCGTCGTCGCGTTCGACGGCGTACACGCGGGCGGTGCTCCGTTCGTGCGCGACGGAACGGGCGATCGCCCCGGAACCGCTGCACAGGTCCACGACGACCGGTGCGTCGAGGCCGGCGACGGCGGCCAGTCCGAGATCGACGAGCATCTCCGTCTCCGGCCGGGGCACGAACACCCCGGGGCCGACGGCGAGTTCGACGTACCGGAACGGCGCCCGCCCCGTGATGTGCTGCAACGGCTCGTGCCCGGCACGGCGTTTCAGCAGTGTTTCCAACCGCTCTACCTGTGACAAAGTGAGCCCCGTCACGCTGTGGAGTCGGGTTCGCGGGACATCAAGGACAAACGCCACAAGTTCCTGGGCATCGACGCCAGCCGACGGCAGATTGGCACCGGACAAAACGGAAGTCGCGTTCATGATTGCCCGGCGCAGTGAAATTAACCGATTCGGTGACGTGTCGGCAGACACAGAAGACACCCCATAATCATGGTGCATCGTCGCTTCTCAGGTGGCGGTGCCCGCCTGCTCCTCAGCGCGCGGCCTTGCGAAAGGTGGTGTGTACCGGTGACGCCCGCCCTCGACGGCCGACCCGGCCTGACCCGACCCGACACCCTCCTGTCCAGTGTGGAGGGGATGCTGTTCGACGACCGGGCCGAGGAGGCGCTGGCGGTCAGCCGCCGGCTGGTGCACGCCGACGACCTTCGCGTGCGGGTGGACGCCCGGATCTTCGGTCTCGTGGCACTGATCAACCTCGACCGTGCCGACGAGTACGCCGCCGCCGTCGACGCCGCGTTCGAAGCGGCCCGCCAGTATCCCGAGCCCGGTCGCTACGGCCGGCTGCACGCGCTCGCCGCCGTCACCGCGTACCGGTTCGGCTCGCTGGAGCGCTGCGTCACGCACATGGTCCGCAGCGCCCAGGCGTTGAACGCCGTCGAGCTGACCGACTCGATGGCCGCCTGGGGCTGGCACAACCTCGCCATCGCCTACTCGTACACCGGCTTCCACGGCTACGCCCTGTCCGCCATCGAGAAGGCCCGCGAGGTCGCCGACGCGATCGGCCTGCCCGCCTCCGACTTCGTCTCGCCCGGCATCCGCCTGCGGCTCGCGCTCTCCCTGGACCAGCGCGGCGACACCGACGGCTGCCAGCGCATCCTGCGCGACCTGGTGCAGGACGCCAAGCAGAAGATCGCCGACGGGGTGTTCGACAAGATCCGGCCGATCAACCGGACCAACTACGGCTACGCCGCCGCCCGCCTGGCCGCCCTGGGATTCCGCCGCGCCGCGGAGGGTGTCGACTGCCGTGCGCTCCTGGGCAACGGCACGTCGCGCCGCGCCGCTGACCTCCGTTCCCTCGGAGCGGTCTGCCTGGCGATCGCCGCGGGGCGCCCGATCGAGGCCGCGGCGCGACTGGAGAGCGTGATCGTCTCCGACGAGACGCTCGGGGCGGCCGAGGCGCCGCGCCTGCGCGCGCTGGCCTACCTGGCGACCGGCGACCACGCGGCGGCGTACGCGGCGGACCGGCAGGCCTTCCGGGTCGCCTGCGCCGGTATGGAACGCCTCCACGACCTCTTCATCGACGGCATGGCCGCCCGCCTCGACCACGAGGACCTGCACCGCCGCGTGCAGCTGTACGAGGGCGAGGCCAACACCGACCCGCTCACCGGCCTGCCCAACCGCCGCTATCTCGAGCGGTACGTCGCCGACCTGGTCGGCCACGGCAAGTCCGCGATCCTCGGCGTGTGCGACCTCGACGGCTTCAAGACCGTCAACACCGTCCACGGCCACCTCTCCGGCGACCTGGTGCTGCAGCGCGTCGCCGGCATCCTCAACCGCGTCATGCGCAAGGGCGACTTCGTGGCCCGCTACGGCGGCGACGAGTTCGTGGTGCTGCTGCCGACGACGTCCCGCGCCGAGGCGCACGAGATCGCGCGCCGCATCGTCGGGGCCGTCAAGGGCGAGGACTGGCAGGCGCTGGTCCCGGGCACGCCGATCAGCGTCACGATCGGCTGGGCCGGGGTGGGCGGCGACGGCGGGTTCACCACGGTGCAGGAGGCGTTCGAGGCCGCCGATCACGCCATGCTCGCCGCCAAGACCCGCCCGCGCGCCAGCTAGACGCCGAGCGGTTCGACCCTCGGGGGGACCACCGGGGGCAGGTGCGGCCAGGCCTCGATGCTGGCGCCGATCAGTTCGTCCACGCGCTCCGGCGGGAGCGGCGCGGCGAAGTGGTAGCCCTGGGCGTTCCGGCAGCCGAGCAGGGTCAGCTCCGTCGCCTGCGCCGGCAGCTCGATCCCCTCCGCGATCGTCTCCAGCCGCAGCACCTGCGCCAGCCGGATCACCGCCTCCGCGACCGCCGAGCCCTCGGCCTCGCCGTTCAGCTCCGCGACGAAACAGCGGTCGAGCTTGAGCACGTCCACCGGCAGGCGGGTCAGGTGGCGCAGCGATGAGTAGCCCGTGCCGAAGTCGTCGAGGGCGATCCGCGCACCCGCCGCGCGCAGCGCGGCAAGGTGCGGCGCCGCCGACTCGTCGTCCGCGACCGCGCTCTCCGGGATCTCCACCACGAGATGCCTCGGGTCGAACCCGGTGCGCGCCAACACCTCCGTCACCTCGGCCGCGAGCGCCGGCCGTTCCAGCTGGTGCGCGGACAGGTTGACGCTCAGCTGCAGCGCCCGCCCCTCGGGCAGCCGCTGCTGCCACCGGCGCACCTGCCGGGTCGCCTGGTCGAGCACGCTCATGCCGAGCGCGTGCACCACACCGGCCTCCTCGGCCAACGGGATGAACGTCGACGGCGGCACCGGGCCGCGCACCGGATGTTCCCAGCGGGCCAGGGCCTCGACGGCGACGAGGTCGCCGCTGCGCAGGTCCACGATCGGCTGGTACACCACGGAGATCTGCCCTGCCTCGACGTCCACCACGAGGTCGGCACGCAGTTCGTCGTCGCCGGCGCCGTCGACGCCCCACAGCTGCCAGCCGTGCGTCTGGTTCCGCTTGGCCGCGTACATCGCCTGGTCGGCCCGGTGCAGGAGTTCGTTCGTCGGGACCGGGCGCTCGGGGTCGGCGACCGCGATGCCGACGCTGGCCCGGATCCGGTGCGTCCGGCCGGCGATCGTGACCGGACGGCCGGACTCGGCGAGGACGCGCTCGGCGACGGCCACCGCCTCGTGGATCCCGGTGAGATCGGCCAGCACGACGGCGAACTCGTCGCCGCCGAGCCGCGCCGGCAGGTCGTTCGGGCGCACCGAGCGCCGCAGCGCCGCCCCGAACGCCACGAGCATCTCGTCGCCCGCCTCGTGCCCGAACGCGTCGTTCATCTGCTTGAAGCCGTCCAGGTCGATGAGCAGCACGCCGAGCCGCCGTCCGGTCCGGGCGCAGCGGGCGGCGGCCCGATCGAGCGAGGAACGCAGCCGGGTCCGGTTCGCCAGCCGCGTCAAACTGTCCGTGACGACCAGCTCGTGGTTCTCGCGCAGGGCGATCACCTGCCGCGCCGCCACCCCGAACGTCATCACGACACTGCCCACGACGAGCCCGATCCACACGACGGACCCGCTGCGGACGGCGGCGACGGCGAGGAGCGCGTAGCCGAGGAGCAGCGCCAGGTACGGCAACGCCGCGTAGCGCGGCAGCGCGCGACGGCGCCGCCCGGCGAGAACGGCGACCCGGCACCGCTCGACGGCGGCGAGCATCATCAGCGCCGGCGCGACGAAGTTGGCGAGGGCGGCGGCCTCCGGAACGGCCCCTTCGCGCAGCCCGTGCACCAGCGCGAAGCCGAGCACGAGATCGGCGACGAGGTTGACCACGACACCGGCGAGCAGCAGAACCAGCGGCCGCGCCACCCCCGAGGAGCCGCGCATGAGCACGAGGCACGCGCCGAGCAGCAGCACGAGGTCGACGACGGCGAACGTCATCGCCACCGACGTGCGCGGGTCGAAGTGGTGATGGTGCCGCAAGGCCGGGGCGACGAGCACGTACCAGAGCACCATGAGCCCGCCGCCGACGACGGTGACGCTGTCGAGGACGAGTTTGCGCCGCGCGGCACCGCTCAACGGTTCACTCAGGAACGCCAGCAGCCCCCACACCAGCGCGCCGGTGAGCGTGAGCCGCAGGAGCACACCGACGGCGAGCCCGACCGATATCGTGTACTGCCCGTCGACCCTGCTCGCCCCGAAGGCCGCCGCCATCGGCGTCATGAGCGCGAAGACGACGGCGATGTAGCGCCACGGGCGGCGTTCGGCGGGAGACAGTGCGGGGTGCCGCGCGGCGCGGATCGCGTACGCCAGTCCCACGGCCGCGGTGCCGACGTACAGCAGCCCGAGCACGGGATCGCCGGGCGTACCCGGCAACGCGTGGACGGCGAGCCCCGCCGCCACGATCAGGTACGGCCAGCGCCGGAGCTCCGTCAACACCGTTCACCTCCCCGGTACCGGTGTTTGATCGGTCCGGACCGGTGGCACTTGAGTGCATCCAGAGGTCGGGTTGCGCCGCCCTTGAGGCGGCAGTGGTCGGGATCGGCGGGCTAGATGCCGCGGCGGACCGCCGGCTCGGACAGCAGGCGGGCGACCTCGGCACGCTCGGCGGCGCGCTCCCGGTCCTCGCAGACGGCCGCCCAGGCGTTCTCCCGCGCGGTAGCGACCTTGTCGACGCCGATGACGGTGCAGCCCACCCGGTAGATGAGGTCGGCCGCGGTGGCCACGACGGCACGGGGGGCGTCACTCAGCACGAGAGTTGAGGGTTTCATGACCCCGCCTTTCGGGTAGACAGCCGCGCCAACGTTATCGTCCGGCCCATCGTGCGCGCCGCACGTTTCGCCAGGATGACGTGGGAGTCACACTCGGTGGCTACTGCCGGGTCAGTTGGTTCTCGCCCTCGAGGCGTGCCTTGCGGTCGGCCTCGGTCAGCGCGTCGAGCACCCCGTCGAGATCCCCCTGGAGCGAAAGATCCAGGTTGTAGGCGGTGTATCCGATCCGGTGATCGCTGATCCGGTTCTGCGGGAAGTTGTACGTGCGGATCCGCTCCGAACGGTCGACGGTGCGCACCTGCGACCGCCGCGCGTCCGAGGCGGCGGCCGCGGCCTGCTCCTCGGCGAGCTGCGCCAGGCGGGCCCGCAGCATGCGCATCGCCCGGTCCTTGTTCTGCAGCTGCGAACGCTCGTTCTGGCAGGAGACCACGATCCCGGTCGGCATGTGCGTGATGCGCACCGCAGAGTCGGTCGTGTTCACGCTCTGCCCACCCGGCCCCGAGGAACGGAACACGTCGATGCGCAGGTCCTTCTCCTCGATCTGGACCTCGGTCTCCTCGGCCTCCGGCACGACCAGCACACCGGCCGCGCTGGTGTGCACGCGGCCCTGCGACTCGGTGGCCGGCACGCGCTGCACCCGGTGCACGCCGCCCTCCCACTTCAGCCGCGACCAGACCCCGTACCCCCCGTCGGGAACGCCCTTCGTCTTCACCGCCACGGAGACATCCTTCAACCCGCCGAGGTCGGACTCCTGGGAGTCGAGCACCTCGGTGGCCCAGCCGCGGCGTTCGGCGTAGCGCATGTACATGCGGAACAGGTCGGCCGCGAAGAGCGCGGACTCCTCGCCGCCCTCGCCGGCCTTGATCTCCAGGATCACGTCCTTGCCGTCGTTGGGGTCGCGGGGCGCGAGCAGTTCCGCCAGGCGCTCCTCGATCTCCGGGATGCGCGACTCGAGGTCGGTCGCCTCGGCCGCGAACGCCGCGTCCTCGGCCGCCAGCTCCCGTGCCGCCTCGAGGTCCTCGCGGAGCTGGCCCAGCTCGGTGGAGGTCTTCCAGATCGGCGTCAGCTCGGCGAAGCGCCGCCCCACCCTGCGGGCCTCCGTCTGGTCGGCGTGGATCGCCGGGTCGGCGAGCCGCTTCTCCAGCTCGGCGTACTCCTCGAGCAGCGTGGACAGGCGATCGGAACTCATGGCGGACACTCCCCTGATCGAAAGAAACGCGCAGAAACGACTCCGGCGCCCACCACCCCCGGTGAACGGGGGCGACGGGCGCCGGGCGGGGAAGCTACTTGTCGCCGGTCTTCTTCGCCTGGACCTTGGCGTACTTCTGCTGGAACTTGGCCACGCGGCCGGCGGTGTCGAGCACGCGCTGCTTACCGGTGTAGAACGGGTGGCACACGTTGCACGTCTCGACGTGGATGCTGCCGTTCTTCGCGGTGCTGCGCGTGGTGAAGGTGTTGCCGCAGGAGCAGGTGACCTCGGTGGTCACGTACTCCGGGTGGATACCCTGCTTCATTGCTGTCCTCTTCTCGTAAGTCGCCGGGTCGCCGTCAACACCGCCGCATCCTCAGTGCGCACGGCTCGGGCGTGAACCGGAACCTGTCTGGCCGACGAACCAGTCTGCCAGACGCTCCAAGCGCCTGGCGGACCGGTCTATTCCCGTCGGGTCCGGTGGCTACTCCTGGCCCGGCGTGGTCTGCGCGATCTGCATCAGGAACTCGATGTTGGTGCGGGTCTTCTTCAGCCGCTCCAACAGCAGGTTGAGCCCCTCCTGCGAGTCGAGCGCGTGCAGCACCCGGCGCAGCTTGTGCACGATCGCCAACTCGTCCGGCGCCAGCAGGATCTCTTCCTTGCGGGTGCCCGACGGGTCGAGGTCGATGGCCGGGAACACCCGCTTGTCCGCGATCTTGCGGTCGAGCTTGAGCTCCGCGTTACCCGTCCCCTTGAACTCCTCGAAGATGACCGTGTCCATCGTCGAACCGGTCTCCACCAGGGCGGTGGCGAGGATCGTCAGGGAGCCGCCGTTTTCGATGTTGCGGGCGGCGCCGAGGAACCGCTTCGGCGGGTACAGGGCCGTCGAGTCCACACCACCGGTGAGGATGCGCCCGCTGACCTTGGCCGTCAGGTTGTACGCCCGGCCCAGCCGCGTGATCGAGTCGAGCAGCACGACGACGTCGTGGCCCAGCTCCACCAGCCGCTTGGCGCGTTCGACGGCGAGCTCGGCGACCTTGGTGTGGTCCTCCGGCTTCCGGTCGAACGTCGACGCGATCACCTCGCCCTTCACCGACCGCTGCATGTCGGTGACCTCTTCGGGCCGCTCGTCCACGAGCACGACCATCAGGTGGCACTCGGGGTTGTTGCGGGTGATGGCGTTGGCGATGGCCTGCAGCACCATCGTCTTGCCGGCCTTCGGCGGCGACACGATGAGCGCACGCTGCCCCTTGCCGATCGGCATCACGAGGTCGATCACGCGGGTGGTGAGGATGTGCGGCTCGGTCTCGAGGCGCAGCCGCTCCTGCGGGTACAGCGGCGTCAGCTTGTAGAACTCCGGCCGGCGCTTGGCCTCGTCGGGGTCCATGCCGTTGATCGTGTCGAGGCGGACCAGCGGGTTGTACTTGTCGCGCCGCTGCTCGCCGTCGCGCACCTGCTTGACGGCACCGGTGACGGCGTCGCCCTCGCGCAGGCCGTAGCGCTTGACCTGGGCCAGCGAGACGTAGACGTCGTTGGGGCCGGCGAGGTAGCCGGTCGTGCGGATGAACGCGTAGCTGTCGACGATGTCGAGGATGCCGGCGACCGGCACCAGCACGTCGTCCTCGGCGACCTGCGGCTCGTTGCCCTCGCGGCCACCGCCGCCGCTCTCGCCGCGCTCGTTGCGGCCCCGGCGACGGTCCCGGAAACGGCTGCGCCGGCCGCGGCGGCCGCCCTCGCCGTCGTCGTCACCGTCGGCGTCCGCGTTGGCGCCGCGCTGGGCGTTGTCCCCGCGGGGGCTGCCGTCGCGCTGCTCGTTGCGGTCGCCGCGGTCACCACGGTCGCCCCGCTCACCGCGCTCGTTGCGGTCGCGCCGCTCGCCGCGCTCCTCGCGGTCGCCACGGTCGTTGCGGTCGCCGCGCTCGGCCCGCTCCTCGCGGTCGTTGCGGTCGGCCTGGTCGCCACGGTCGCCGCGGTCGTTGCGCTCCGTGCGCTCCTGCCGCTCGCCACGGTCCCGGCCGGCGCGCTCCCGGCGCTGGTTGCGCTCCGGGCGCTCGGCCCGCTCGGTGCGCTCCGGGCTCTCGGTACGCTCGGCGGCCTCGGCACGGCCGGTGGACTGCTCGGCGGCCTCCGGCGCGGGGGTGTCCAGCGCCAGCTGCTCCGCGGCCACCTCGACGGGCTTGACCTCGGTGGCGTTGCGCGGCTCCGGCGGGCCGGCGGCGCGGGTGGCGCGGCGCGGACGCTCCGCGGCGACCGGCGCCGAAGCGGCCGGAACCTCGACCACCTGCGCGGTGTCGGCCACGTCGGCACGCACCTCGGACCGGGGGGTGTCGAGGGCAGCGACGTCGTTGCGGGCGGCGTTGGCGCCCTGGCGCTCCTGGATGGCCGCGATCAGCTCGCCCTTGCGCATGCGGGCCGTGCCCGAGATGCCGAGCGATGCCGCCATGCCCTGCAACTCCGGCAGCAGCATGGACGTCAACCCGCCACCGGTACGCCGCCGGCGGGTGGTCCGCTCGGCACCGGCCGCCGCGACGGCCTCGCCGCCGTTGGCATCGGCGGCCACGCCGCCGCTGGTCACGTCTTCCGTGACCTCGGTGGTGTCGCTCAATGGATTCCTTCCCTCGTAAGGTGCGGGCCCGTCCGGATATGAAATGCCGGTCGGGAAGATCCCGCGGTACCCGCCCGGCCCAACGGCACGACGGGCGTAGTTGCAGCCGACTGATGTGCAGCCGACGGCCGACCCGGAATGCCTCCAGCCCGTGCGACCTCACCGTGCGCGGTGCGAATGCGAATAGCGCCGGGCGGGTGAGCCGAAAAATTCTGGGGGTGCCAGGAGAAATTCGGGGTAGCCTGCCCCGCTCGCTATCGCCGCGCGTAGCGGATGCTGCGGTCTAGAGCGTAATCAACTCTCACGACCAGCGGCAACAGGGTCCCGCTCGGCGTGTCCCATGGTACCCGCCACAATCGACGCACCCGCATCCGCCACACCCAATTTCCACACCTTCCACGTGTCCCCCACGTCGGGAAGCGCGCCGTCCCCGACGACGAACGCCAGCACGGTCGGCCCGGCGCCGCTCACCACCGCCGGAACGCCCGCCGCGCGCAGCGTCGCGACCAGTTCGGCGGTGTGCGGCATGCCCGGGGCGCGATAGTCCTGGTGGAGCCGGTCCTCGGTGGCGGTCAGGAGCAGCGCGGGGTCGCTGGTGACGGCGTGTACCAGCAGGGCGGCCCGCCCGGCGTTGAACGCCGCGTCGCCGTGCGGGACGCGTTCGGGGAGGGCGGCGCGGGCCTCGGCGGTCAGGCCGCGGGTCGCGGGCACATATACGACAGGACGGATCGACGGGTGCGGATCGAGCCGGACGGCCCTGCCCTCGCCGTTCTCGGTCCAGGCGATCGTGAAGCCGCCGAGCAGGCAGGGCGCGACATTGTCGGGGTGCCCCTCGAGCGCGCTGGCGAGGGCGAGCACCGCCGGGTCGGGCAGGCGTCGCGCGCCGTCCACCACCAGTTCACGCGCCAGCAGGAGTCCGGCGACGATCGCCGCGGACGATGAACCCATGCCGCGCGCCTGCGGAATGGCGTTCGCACAGGAAAGCTCGAGACCCGGAAGCGGCTCGGACAGCGCGTCGAACGCGGCGCGCATCGCACGGACCACCAGATGGTCGTCCCCGGTGGGCAGCTGGCCGGCGCCCTCGCCGGTCACCTCGACCACGACGTCGCCGGGCGCCACCCGGGCGGTGACCTCGTCGTACCGGTCCAGGGCGAGGCCGAGCGAGTCGAAACCGGGACCGAGATTCGCGCTGGTCGCC
The DNA here is from genome assembly GCF_016863615.1 of Virgisporangium aliadipatigenens. Lineage (GTDB taxonomy): Bacteria > Actinomycetota > Actinomycetes > Mycobacteriales > Micromonosporaceae > Virgisporangium > Virgisporangium aliadipatigenens. The sequence goes on from NZ_BOPF01000023.1 coordinate 42,965, forward strand.
GGCACGCGGACCCGCACGGAAGTGGAGAGGAGCGCCATGTCCGGGGATGTTATTCCCCGGTGCCGGCAGGCTACGGTGAGCCGGCCGATTCCGGGACGTCGGGGAGCCGCCACATGCCGTGGGCACTGATCACGATCGAGGCACTGATGGTGCTGGTGGCGCTCGTGGGCGGCATCTCCACACTGGTGCGGGCGAAGGGGCTCGGCACCACGACCGCCGCGCTGCTCGGCGTGGGCTGCCTGCTGTTGATATCGGTGGCCGCGTTCGACCTGTACTTCTGGCTGGTCGTCTTCCAGGACACGGCCGATGACGGCGCCGAGAGCGTCGAGCGGCTGGCCAACGTCGGCACGCTGGCGAGCGGCATCCTCATGGCCATCGGCGTCGCGCTGATCCTGACCGGGGCGCACACCGGCCGCAGCGCACCGGAGCCGGCCGTCGCGTACCCGATGTCGCCGCCGGTGCCGCCGGTCGACCAGCCAGTGCCGCCGCCGGCGGGCGCACCGGCTACCGGCGGTTGGACGCCGCCCCGCCAGACCCAGTCCAGCGAGTGGGGCGTGATGTCCGGGGTCTGGTCGATCCCGCGGGGGACGTTCGACGATCCGCCTCAGTCCGGGCCGTCGTCCGACTCGGCGCCGCGCTGATCCCCCTCCTCCTCCTTGGGGGAACGGGGTGGGCGCCCGGCCGCCTTCAGCGCCAGCCGCAGGGCGTACTCGATCTGCGAGTTGACGCTGCGCAGGTCGTCGCCCGCCCACCGGGCCACCGCCTCGTAGACGGCCGGGTCGAGCCGGAGCAGCAGTTTCTTGCGCTCCGCCATCTCAGCCGTAGAGCGTTCCGGCGTTGACCACGGGCTGTGCGGAACGGTCGCCGCAGAGCACGACCAGCAGGTTGGAGACCATCTGCGCCTTGCGCTCCTCGTCGAGTTCGACCACGGCCTCGTCGCGGAGGCGTTCGAGGGCGTTGGAGACCATGCCGACGGCGCCTTCCACGATCTTGAACCGGGCCGACACGACGGCGTTCGCCTGTTGCCTGGCCAGCATGGCGTGTGCGATCTCGGGGGCGTACGCCAGGTGGGTGATGCGCGACTCGAGCACCTCGACGCCGGCCAGCGTGACCCGTTCGCGCAGCTCGTTGGTGAGCTCCTCGCTGACCACGTTGCCCTCGCGCAGGCTGGCCCGGCCGCTCTCGTGGGCGTCGTACGGGTAGCTGGTGGCCAGGTGCCGCACGGCCGCCTCGGACTGCACGGCGACGTAGTCCGCATGGTCGGCGACCCCGAACGACGCCTTGTACGTGTCCGTCACCCGCCACACCACGACGCACGCGATCTCCACGGGATTGCCGTCGGCGTCGGAGACCTTCAGGCGGTCGGTCTCGAAGTTGTGCACCCGCTGGGAGAGCTTCTTCTTCATGGTCAGCGGCAGCGTGCAGTGGAAGCCGGGCTCGGTGATCGTGCCGACGTAGCGGCCGAAGAACTGGATCACGCGCGCCTCGTTGGGGTTGACCACGGTGAGGCCGGAACCGATCACGGCCGCGACGATCGCCGCCAGCGGCAGCACGAGGATGGTGCCGAGCACCCGTTCCTCCACGGTGAGGCCGGTCAGCATGGGCGGGATCGCGCCACCCAGCGCCACCAGCACCACCATCAACAGCACGACCGGAAAGCCCGAGACTCTGGACGCGTTCCTGACCATGACATCCTCCCCGCTAGCAAAGTGATATCACGATGCTAGCGGAGCGGTATCTCTTCGCGCCATCACGAATGTCGTCACCGTCCGCCATACGACTCCGTACACGAGCGTCACCGCCCCGGAGACCGCCACCACGACCTGCGGCTCGACGCTGTCGACGACCAGACCCGCGACGAGCTGGCTCAATGCGACGGCGAGCGTCGCGATCATCATGTCCGTGGCGAACACCCGCCCACGCAACGCGTCCGGCACCTCGGCCTGCAGGGCGAAGTTCGACATGACCCAGTTGGCGCCGCCGGCCAGGTGCGCCACGAGCACCAGCGGCAGCGCCACCACCAGCAACGTCGTGAGCGACACGCCCAGGTACGCGAGCCCGTAGACGCCCATCGAGACGGCCAGCCCCGGCAGCAGCCAGCGCGGCCGCTTCAGCACGAACCGGAACAGCAGCGGCCCGATCACCGCACCCGCGCCGCGGACCGCGAAGAGCATGCCGGTGCCCATCTCGCCCACCCGGTACACCTGCGTGGACAGCAGCGGGAACGCCACCAGAACGCCGTTGCCCAGCCCGACCGCCGACTTCACGGTCACCAGGGCCGCCACGCGGGGCCGGCGCCCGATGTAGGCGAGTGCCTCGCGCAGGGCCCGGAACGCGTGCGGCGCCGGCCCCGCCGGCCGCGGCTGCTGCATCGGCCGGCGGATCCCCCAGGTGAACGCCGCCGCCACGATCAGGCACGCGAGCGTCACGAGGAAGCAGACGTACGGGCCGACGAGGCTGGCCATCACCCCGCCGAGCGAGGCGCCGACGACGAGCATCGTGCCCCAGACCGAACCGGCGATCGCGTTGGCCGTGGGGAGGTCTTCCTCGTCGACGAGGTTCGGCAGGGCGGAGGTGGCCGCCGGATTGTGGAACGCCTTGGCGATCCCGAACACGGCCACGGCCGCCACGGCGATCCATGCCGTGCCGGCCGAACGGACCAGGAGCAGTGCGGCGACGGCGCAGATGCCCACGACGTTCGCCGAAATCATGATCTTGCGGCGGTCGAGGCGGTCGGCCACCGTTCCCGTGTAGGGAAGCAGGAGGGCGATCAGGCCGACGTCGGCGGCGAGCACCAGCCCGCCCCAGAAGCCGCTTCCGGTCAGCTCCGGCAGGAGCGTGACCAGCGGGATCAGGACGAACCAGTCCCCGCCGGCGAGGACGAGGTCGGCGATCAGCAGGCGGCGGAAGTCCTTGTTGCGGGTAAGGAGTGCAGCGGTCGACGACACCTGACAGACATTAGGCCAGGTCGAGTGCCCTCGCCGCGGTCAGGACGTCGGCCTGGATGGTCACCGGCGCGGGCGCCGTGGAGATCGCCCACTCCGGGTCCTTCAGGCCGTGGCCCGTGACCGTGCAGACGATCCGCGAACCCGGCGGGAGCAGCCCCTCGTCCGAGGCCTGCAACAGGCCGGCGACGCTCGCCGCGCTGCCCAGCTCCACGAAGGCGCCGACGGTGCGGGCCAGCAGCCGGTACGCGCTCAGGATCTCCCGGTCGGTGACGGCGCGGATCTGCCCGCCCGACTCGTCACGGGCGTCGATCGCACGGGTCCACGAGGCGGGATTGCCGATCCGGATGGCGGTCGCGATGGTCGACGGCTCCTCGACCACGTGCCCCTTCACGATCGGCGCCGCGCCACTCGCCTGGAACCCGAACATCTTCGGCAGCCGCGTCGCGTTGCCCGCGGCGAGATCCTCCTTGTAGCCCATCCAGTAGGCGGTGATGTTGCCCGCGTTGCCGACCGGCAGGCAGTGGATGTCCGGGGCGTCGCCGAGCGCCTCGACGATCTCGAACGCCGCCGTCTTCTGCCCGTGCAGCCGGAACTCGTTGACGGAGTTGACCAGCGCCACCGGATAGTCGACGGAGAGCTTGGACGCGAGCGCGAGACAGTCGTCGAAGTTGCCGGAGACCTGGAGCAGGCGCGCGCCGTGCACCAGCGCCTGCGCCAGCTTCCCCAGCGCGATCTTGCCCGTCGGCACCAGAACGGCGCACGTGAGGCCCGCCCGCGCCGCGTAAGCGGCCGCCGACGCCGACGTGTTGCCCGTCGACGCGCAGATGATCGCCTTGTTGCCCGCCTCGACGGCCTTCGACACGGCGACGGTCATCCCGCGGTCCTTGAACGACCCCGTCGGGTTGGCCCCCTCCACCTTCAGGTACACGTCGCAGCCGGTGCGCTGGGACAGCTCCGGCGCCGGCAGCAGGGGCGTGTTGCCCTCGTGCAGCGTCACCACCGGGGTGGCGTCGGAGACCGGTAACCGGTCCCGGTACGCCTCGATCAGGCCTTTCCAGATCATGGTTGGTCTCCCTCGACCCGCAGCACGCTCGCGACGGCCTTCACGGCGTCCAGCGAGCGCAGTTCGGCAACGGTCGCCGCGAGCGCCGCGTCGGGCGCCCGGTGCGTAACGATCACGAGGACGGCGGCGTCACCGCGTCCCGCCTGGTTGACCGTCGCGATGCTGACGCCGTGCCGGGCGAAGACCCCGGCCACCGAGGCGAGCACACCCGCGCGGTCCGCCACGTCCAGGCACACGTGGTATCGCGTGATCTCCTCACCGATCGGCCGGACCCGCAGGTCGGCGTAGGCCGACTCCTTCGCGGCACGGCTGCCGGTGAGCCGGTTGCGTGCGACGGCGACGAGATCGCCGAGCACCGCGCTGGCGGTCGGCGCACCACCGGCACCCCGCCCGTAGAACATGAGCTGCCCGGCCGCCTCCGCCTCGACGTAGACGGCGTTGAACGCGTCCACGACACCCGCCAGCGGATGCGTGCGCGGGATCATCGCCGGGTGCACCCGCACGCTGACCGCGTCGTCGACCCGCGACGCGATGCACAGCAGCTTGATGACGCACCCCATCGCCTTGGCGCTGGCCACGTCCGTGGCCGTCACGTCGGTGATCCCCTCGCGGTGCACGTCGGCGGCGGTCACCCGGGTGTGGAACGCCAGCGACGCCAGGATCGCCGCCTTGGCCGCCGCGTCGAAGCCCTCCACGTCGGCCGTCGGATCGGCCTCGGCGTAGCCGAGCGCGGTCGCCTCCTCCAGCGCCTCGGTGAAGCTCTGCCCGGTGGCGTCCATCGCCGACAGGATGAAGTTGGTGGTGCCGTTGACGATGCCGGTGACGCGGGTGACGCGGTCTCCGTGCAGCGACTCACGCAACGGCCGCAGCAGCGGGATCGCCCCCGCCACGGACGCCTCGTAGAACAGGTCGGCCCCGGACTGCGCGGCGGCGTCGTGCAGCACCGCGCCGTCCTCGGCCAGGAGAGCCTTGTTGGCCGTCACGACGCTCTTGCCCGCGCCGAGCGCCTCCAGCAGCCACGTGCGCGCCGGCTCGATGCCGCCGACGACCTCGATCACCACGTCGACGTCGTCGCGTTTGACCAGCCCCAACGCGTCGGCGGTGAACAGTTTCGGGTCGACCGGCAGGTCGGGGCGTTCGCGGCCGGGGCGGCGCACCGCGATGCCGGCCAACTCCAGGGGGGCACCCACCCGGGCCGTCAGGTCGGCCGCCTGCTCGTGCAGCAGTTGCACCACCGAGGAACCCACGGTGCCGCACCCGAGCAGCGCGATCTTCACCGGATCAGCCACGTTCGATTCACCCCACGTCGAGAGAAAGTAGATCCTCTTCGGTCTCCCGCCGCACGATCACCCGGGCGGACCCGTCCGCGACAGCGATCACGGGGGGCCGCGGCACATGGTTGTAGTTGCTCGCCATGCTGCGGCAGTAGGCACCGGTACCGGGAACCGCGACAAGATCTCCCGGCTGTACGTCAGCGGGCAGGAATTCATCCTTCACGACGATGTCCCCGGACTCGCAATGCTTTCCCACCACGCGGGCCAGAACGGGCTCCGCGTCGGAGGCCCGTCCGGCGACCGTCGCGCTGTACGAGGCGTCGTACAGGGCGGTGCGGATGTTGTCGCTCATCCCGCCGTCCACCGAGACGTACGTCCGGATGCCGTCCACGTCCTTGACCGTGCCCACCTCGTACAGCGTGAACACCGCCGGCCCCACGATCGCCCGCCCCGGCTCGATCGACAGCGCCGGCACCGCCAGCCCGAACGCCGAGCACTCGTGCTTCATCAGCCCGAACAGCGCCTGGCCCAGTTCGGCCGGGGTGGCGGGGTCGTCCTGCGACGTGTACCGGATGCCGAAGCCGCCGCCGAGATCCATCTCCGGCAGTTCGACGCCGTACTCGTCGCGGATGCGCGCCTGCAGGCCCAACAGCCGCCGCGCCGACACCTCGAACCCGCTGATGTCGAAGATCTGCGAACCGATGTGCGAGTGCAGGCCGACCAGGTCCAGCACGCCCTCGTCGAGGATGCGCTTGACGGCCGCGTCGGCCGCGCCGCCGTACAGCGACAGCCCGAACTTCTGGTCCTCGTGCGCCGTCGCGATGAACTCGTGCGTGTGCGCCTCGACGCCCACCGTCACGCGCACCATGACCTTGGGCCGGACGCCCCGCTCCGTCGCCAGCGCGGTCAGCCGTTCGATCTCGTCGAACGAGTCCACGACGATCCGGCCGACGCCGGCGTCCAGCGCCCGTCGCAGTTCGGAGAGCGACTTGTTGTTGCCGTGCAGGCCGATCCGCTCCGGCGGCATCCCCGCGGCGAGCGCGACGGCCAGCTCGCCGCCCGTGCAGACGTCGAGGTTGAGCCCCTCCTCGGCGATGATCCTCACGACCGCCTTGCAGAGGAACGACTTCCCCGCGTAGTACACGTCCGCGCCGGCGAAGCCCTCGCGGAAGGCGCGGCACCGTTCCCTCAGATCCGCCTCGTCGAGGACGTAGGCCGGGGTGCCGTACTCCGCCGCGATCTCGCGGACGTCCAGACCACCGACGGTGAGGGCACCGGCGTCCGCGCGGGTGACGGTCCGCGGCCACAGTCCCGGCATCAGGGCGTTGACATCTGCGGGGGAACGGAGCCAGCCCGGGCCACGGTGCCCGATGTCGGCGTGGAGCGCCCCCGCCTCGTGTGCGCGCATCTTGTCTGTTACATCCGTTCCGGTGCGGTGACCCCCAGCAGGTCGAGGCCGTTGGCGATCACGGTACGCGCCGCGTCGTTGAGCCAGAGCCTTGCCCGCATCAGTTCGGTCACCGGTTCGTCACCCTGGGGGAGGATCCGGCACTTGTCATAGAACCTGTGGTACGTACCGGCCAGGTCCTCCAGGTACCGCGCGACCCGGTGCGGCTCCCGCAGCTCCGCGGCGGTGGCCACGATCGCCGGGAAGTCACCGAGCGCCTTGAGCAGGTCCAACTCCTTCTCGTGAACGAGCAGGGCCGCGTCGAAGTCGTCGCCCCGGGTGATCCCCAGGTCGGCCGCGTTGCGCGAGACGGACGCGGTGCGCGCCGCCACGTACTGCACGTAGTAGACAGGATTCTCCCGCGCCTGGCGGGTGATCTCCTCGATGTCGAGCGTGAGCACCGAGTCCGTCGACGAACGCGCCAGCGAGTAGCGCGCCGCGTCCACGCCCACCGCGTCGACGATCTCGTCGAGCGTGATGATGTTGCCGGCCCGCTTGGACAGGCGCACCGGCTCGCCCGCCCGCACCAGGTTGACGAGCTGGCCGATCAGCACCTCGATGTTGCGGGCCGGGTCGTCGCCCGCGCAGGCGGCCACGGCGCGCAGCCGGGCGATGTAGCCGTGGTGGTCGGCGCCGAGCAGGTACACGCAGCGGTCGAAGCCGCGTTCCCGCTTGTTGATGTAGTAGGCGCAGTCGGCCGCGAAGTACGTCTTCTCGCCGTTGCTGCGGATCAGCACGCGGTCCTTGTCGTCACCGAAGTCGGTGGTGCGCAGCCACACCGCACCCTCGTGGTCGAACACGTGCCCCTGCTTGCGCAGCTCTTCGAGGGCGTGCTCGACGGCGCCGCCGTTGTGCAGGTCGCGTTCGGAGAACCAGACGTCGAAGTGCACGCCGAACCGCTCCAGGCTGGCGCGCATCTCGGCGAGCATGGCCTTGTGGCCGACCTCGGCGAAGAACTCCTCGCCCTTGTCCAGCGCGTCGGGATGCGCCTCGAGGATCTTGTTTGCGATGTCGGTGATGTACTCCCCCGCGTAACCGTCCTCCGGCGCGGGCTCCTTTCGCGCCGCCGCCAGCACCGACCTGCCGAAACGCTCGATCTGGGCGCCGGCGTCGTTGGTGTAGTGCTCGCGGGTCACGATGGCCCCGGCGGCGCTCAGCAGCCGGCCGAGGCTGTCCCCCACCGCCGCCCACCGGGTGTGCCCCAGGTGGATCGGCCCGGTCGGGTTCGCTGAAACGAATTCAAGGTTGACCTTCTCGCCGGCCAGCGTCTCGCTCCGGCCGTAGGCCCGCCCCTGCTGGACCACGATGCGCGCGAGGGCTCCCGCGGCGGCCGCGTCGAGCCGGACGTTCAGGAAGCCCGGCCCGGCCACCTCGACGGACTTGACGCCGTCGGTGCGGGCCAGCTCGTCGGCGAGCTCCCGCGCCAGGTCAACGGGCTTCACACCGAGCTTCTTGGCGAGCTGAAGCGCCAGGTTGGAGGCGTAGTCGCCGTGCTCGGGCTGACGCGGGCGGGCCACCGTCGTCGTCTCCGGCAGGAGTGTCGGATCGAGGCCTCGCGCCGTCACGACCCGGCGTGCGGCATCGAGAACGGCTGCGGCGAGTTCAGCGGGAGTCACTGAACAATGCTATCGGGGGTAGACTCCGGTACTTGGCGGCGCCCGGGCGATTCTGGCGTGCCCGCGCGAAACGGACCCCCACTGGACGAGGCCCTATGAGCATGAGTACGCAAAGCGGCGGTGGATCTCGCCGACCGTCGGCCACGAAGGCGGTCGCGGGCGGCAAGCCTAACCTCGCGAAGGACACGGATACCTCGGAATCCGAGACTCCCGCGAAGAAGACCGCCGCTTCCAAGAAGGCGACCGCCTCGAAGAAGGCGGCACCCGCTTCGAAGTCGACGACGGCCGGGAAGTCGACGACCGCTTCGAAATCTGCCGCAGCCGCAAAGCGGACCACGCCCGCGAAGAAGGGCGCGCGTCCGGCCACCAAGTCGGGCCTGACCGGCGGCCGCAAGCCGATCACCCCGGTGCGGGTGAGCCAGGGCCGCAACTGGGGCCCGGTCGTGCTCTTCGCCGTCACCATCCTGGTCGCGGTGGGCATCATCGGCTTCGCGGGCTACAAGGTGTGGGACTCCGGCCTGACGGTCTCCGACCGCGTCGGTCGCATCGACGGCGTCAGCAACTTCCGCAAGACCGACAAGGCCCTGGTCAAGGGGCAGCAGCACAAGGCCGGCCCGCTGACCTACGCACAGAACCCGCCGGTCGCCGGCCCGCACAACCCCGACTGGATGAACTGCATGGGCGACGTCTACGACGCGCCGATCGCCAAGGAGCACGCGGTTCACGCCCTCGAACACGGCGCCGTGTGGCTCGTGTACAACCCGAGCAAGGTCGACGCGGCCGGCGTCGAGAAGCTCAAGGCGAAGATCAGCGGCAAGGAATACTCGTTCATGAGTCCGATGCCCGACCTCGACAGCGCGGTGTCGCTGCAGGCCTGGGGCTTCCAGCTCAAGGTCAACGACGTCAACGACAAGCGGATCGACGAGTTCATCAAGGTCACCCGCAAGAACGCCACCGTCGAGGCCGGCGCCGTCTGCTCCGGCGGCATCACCGAGACCGGCACCACGCCGCGCGACCTGCAGAGCGACCAGCCTGCCGGCCAGCAGGGCGGCAACGGGACGACGGGCGGCTGATGCCCTCGTTCGGCTTCCTGGACAACCGGCGGGCGCGGCTCTTCGGAGCCGCGCTCGTCGCGGTCCTGCTCCTCGTCGCCGCTTACGCGGCCGGCTACGCCACCCCGCACATCACCGCCCCCGGGGACGACTCCCCCGAGGCCGGCTTCGCCCGCGACATGACGTACCACCACTCCCAGGCGGTGCGCATGTCGTTCCTGGAGTACGACCGGGGCGACGCCACCAGCACGACCGGCGCGACACTGCACCGCATGGCCTACGACATGGCGACGTCGCAGCAGTACCAGTCCGGCGTGATGGAAACCTGGCTGGCCGACTGGGGCCTCGAAGCGCTGTCGACGCACGGCACGATGTCCTGGGTGCCGGGCGGCAAGTCCATGCTCCAGTCCGACGGCCGGATGCCCGGCCTCGCGTCGGACGACGAGATGAAGCGCCTCGAAACCGCCAACGGCAAGGACGCGGACATCCTGTTCTGCCAGCTGATGATCCGGCACCACCTCGGCGGGCTGCACATGATCCGGGCCATCCTGGACCTCACGGATCGGGCCGAGGTCGTCGAGATGGCGGAGAACATGCAGCGTTCCCAGCAGGGCGAGGTGGACCAGTTGCGGCTGCTGCTGAAGGACCTGGGCGGGGATCCCGTGTGAGTGGTGGTGCTGGGGTAACCCGTGCGCGACGCGGGTCGCCCCTCTGCTAGGCTTTCACCGGCTCTGGCGGAGATCTCCGCTAGTGGCCCCTGTAGCTCAGGGGATAGAGCACCGCCCTCCGGAGGCGGGTGCGCAGGTTCGAATCCTGCCAGGGGCACCATCCTTGAAACACCGGTTTAGCTGCAAGAACGTGGCCTCTGACCTGGCGATTGCCGGGCAGGGGCCGCGTTCGTTATGTCCGGTTGAGTCCGGCCGGATCTGGCCATGATCGGCCAGTCACGCCATATTTACGCCACCGTTTTCGGCCTCGATTCGTGCCCCAAAGCGGCCTCGATGAGCCGGCGGTTGCGGCGCATGCTCCGGTCAAGGCACTTGGCGTAGATCCTGAGCAACACCTCCAACGACTGGCCGGCCCACTCCACGATGTCGGTCGGCGACACTCCCCCGTTGAACCACGTCGACACCGCAGCGTGCCGCAGGTCGTACGGCCGGCCGGTGTGGTGCCGAACTCGTCCAGGTACTCGTGGAACAGCGCGGTCGACGGGGGCATGGCGCAGTGCGCGTCTCGCCGGCATTACGCTGCTTGAGCTGGCGAGCGTCGTATTCGTTGCCGTTGTCCGTCCATTCCTCGCCGGCGTGGGGCCGCACGCCGGCAAAGTGGAAATTTCTCCCCATCCCTTGTCGCGGGATGCCAAGGTGTAGCTTGCCGAGGCTGGCCACCTCCTCGGGGCCGTATCCCTGCCTAGAAGAGGCACCCGTAGTACGCCACCAGCCGGTGCCCACGTGTCTCTGAATCGGACGCCGTTGAACACCCATGCGTCCGTGCGCAAGGCAATTCGAGAGCTTCCACTGACCGCAGTGCGGTCGGCATCGCCAGAGTTAAGGGCATCTGCGGAACGGACAGATGCCGAACTCTGGGTTCGACCTAGGACAAGCAGGTCGGAAGGTGGACTCAAAAAGCCGGCCGTACATTCCCATCAAGTTTGCCGATCATGGAAGTCGCTCCACTATAGTGACCTGTCGCGTTCGTGTCGCCAACGCGACGGAGGGGAACTCCATGCTGGCCGCAGGGTCACTTTTGGCACGCAGAATTATCAGAGCCCTAGGGCATGCCTATACTCCGACTCTCGGAAGGCAACGAGCACGATCTTACTACAGGAGTGCATGTAACACGTGGCCCCACATAGCCAAAACCCTCACCGACAATCTCAACTGGCACACAACTGCATCGACTCGAATCATGTACCTGGCAATTTCACGCACCCATGCGAGGTGGATCGCCCGCGAACGACTCATCTTTCAATGGTTCGCGCCATTCTTCTCGACCTCATTAATGACGATTTCTTTCATGGTATTGTTCGCGACCGTCAGCGAAAAGGCGAGCTATGGATTAGATTCACTTGGCAAATGGAATCTCGACTACTATGCCATAGGCCTGCTTTGTGGCATCGCCATGGGAATTGTTTCAGTCTTCCTGTCAACGAAGCTGGCGCTGCGGGACGGGGTGATAGTAGTTGCAATGGTCCTAACAGGCGCAGCGCTCGTAGGAGTCGCCCAATCGGTCAGCCCGTCAATCTACGAAGGCGGCTGGATCCTACCGTCAAACGCGAGCACCGCAGATCGGCTGGCACTAGTCACCGGCATAGCGGGGGTACATGGCACGATAGCCGTCTCCTACACATTCGCTGCGCTTAATCTCCTACGCTTCTTTCTCGATCGGCGCCCGATAAAAAAGATGGCGGTTTCTGCAACCGTAGCCGAGATAACCAGCATCTTGGCCAACCTCTACGAGACTCGCCCCCTTCCCATGGCGGCGACGAACCTCTCCAGTTCAATGACCAGTCTTGAGAGAATCGCCGTATTGATCGGCCGAGGATTTCCTAAGATGGCGCCGGCGTCAGCGGAAATGGGCCGAAGAGCAATGGAAGATCGGTGCCAGCAGGCGGCATTCGCCGTTAGGGAATACCAAACATGGGTAGCATTGCCCGGATACGATACAAATCGAGATCTAACAGTGAAGCTGGTGGCACTACTGGGCGCCATTTGCCATCTCGAACTAAACTCTCTCCCTACACCCTCAAGTGAGTTCTCAGTTCAGGCAGGAAAATCCAAGGTAGCTCTTAACACCCTCAGAACCATAGCCGTCGGAATTCTCCCGCTTGCGGTCACATTAGCGCTCAAATGGTCGAAACTTCTTCCTCCGGCACCTCTGGATAGCTTCGTAATTTTAATCTCGACACTCTGGGCTCTAGTATATTTGATGATATTGCTTGACCCCCTTTTCTCTGCACGCGTTAGCGTGTTCAAAGATTTTGTCTCCGTTTTCCGGGGCGGAAGTGGTGGAAATCGATCACGCCCCTAAATAGCTTTCGCAAGATCGACGGCCAACAGGCAATACTGGCATTGATGTCACACCCACGCCCTCATTGAACCGGACGGGTGCGGGTGGCAGGATCCCGGCCTCAGGCGAATGCTGCAGTACAGGAAGCGGGATTCCATTACGGCCTCCTCTAACTCACAAGCCAACCGTTTCTTAACCAGGCGGCTCCGCCAAGCATGATCACGCCAGCTACGCGCCAAAGGACGGCCTCTCTCGTGCGTCCGACGCTGATTCGCAGGTCAGTAGCCTGCCGAGATATCTATGTGCGAACCTACGGAGGCGGGTGCGCAGGTTCGAATCCTGCCAGGGGCACCATCCTCGAATCACCGGTCGATCCGCTCTGGCGAATGATCGGCCCGGTACCTTACCCGGGTGCAACTGGACCTGAATCTGCTGGTCGTGCTCAACGCCCTCCTCGATGAGGGCAGCGTGATGGGTGCCGCCGAGCGGCTGCATCTGTCGTCGCCCGCGGTCAGCCGCAGCCTCGCCCGGCTCCGGAAGCTGACCGGTGACGACATCCTGGTCCGTGCGGGGCACACGATGGTGCCGACGCCGTACGCGACGGCGATCCGGGATGACGTTCGCGTGTTGCTCAGGCAGGTCCAGGACATGTTGGTGCCGAGCCGCACGCTGGATCCCGAGCGGTTGGAACGCACCTTCACGTTGCAGTGCCACGACGGGCTCGCCACGACGTTGGCGCCGGCGCTGCTGCGCAGGGTGCAGGACGAGGCTCCGGGCGTCCGGCTCCGGATCCTGTCCGAGAACTCCGTCGACACGGACGAACTCCGGCGCGGGCACGTCGATCTCGAACTCAGCCAGGACCGGCCGGAGCTGTCGGAGTTCCGTTCCGAGACGCTGGGCACCGATCCGATCGTCGTGGCGATGCGTTCCGGGCATCCCTGCGCCGAGCACCTCGATCTGCCGTCGTACGCCTCGTACCCGCATGTGATCGTGTCGCGGCGGGGCCGCCTCGCCGGGCCGATCGACGAGGTGCTCGCCGCCAAAGGCCTGCGCCGTCACGTGGTCGCGGCGGTGACGACCGGCACCATGGCCCTGCACGTGGCGAGCCAGAACGACATGCTGGTCACCACGACGGAGCTGGTCAGTCGCCCGCTTGTCCAGGCGTTCAACATGATCAGCCGGCCGTTGCCGGGCTCGTTCCCGCCGGCTCCGATCAACTGCATCTGGCACCAGCTCCACGACTCCGACCCGGCCCACGCGTGGCTGCGGGGCCAGGTGCGGGCCGCGGTCACGGAGGTCGTCGATCAGTCGGAGAGCGGCACGGCGACGCTGCCGTAGAAGTGGGGCGTCTCGGCCTCGTCGAGCATCGCGGCGGCGACCGTCGCGCGGGAGACCTTGTCGGTGAAGTCGAGCGGGGGCGCGTCCGCCAGGCCGACGGTACGCCGGTCCGGACTTTCCGGCTCGTCGCTGAGCAGGCACGCGTGGAAGACCGTGCCGCCGGCGGCCAGCACCAGGTCGTCGGCCGCCACCTTGTCGGCGAGGCGATCGCCCAGCATCGCGCCGAGGCTGCGCGCGGCCTCCCCCGCGGCCTGCGCGGACCTGCCCGTTCCGTACGCACCGAGCCAGATGAGCCGCCGTGGCCCGGCGGCCAGGACCGCCTTGGCACCCGCGGTGAGAACACCGGCCCGATCCGTGCCGAGCGCGGAGAGGACGACCGCATCGGAATCGATGACGTCGGTGATGCTCTCGACGTCGTTGACGTCGCCGGCGACCCTGCGTAGGAACGGGGAGTCCGCGACGGTGATGCGCGCCGGATCGCGTGCGATGGCGGTGACGGTGTGGCCGCGCAGCAGTGCCTGCCGGACGAGTTCCGATCCGGTACGCCCGGACGCAGCGAGAACGGTGAAATCCATGCGGGTACGTTATGCCGCCACCGGCGATGACATCCAATGCGTATCGGTGAAGTGCCGGTTAACCGTCACGCATTTGGGATCCGTGACCCGATTGCGTAGCGGTTAACGGCCGGTTCAGCAAAGCGTACTGGTTTTGGCGCGGCACCCGACATAGCGTTTCCGGCGAAATGAGAAATTGCCGGCCGGCCGGGGCGATGAATGGCGATCGCACCCGACCGTCGGCCTTCCCGGGATCTCGGTACCCATGGAACTCGGACACATTCCCCTGCTGATTCTCGCCGGCGTGCTCGCCAGTGGAATCAACGCTCTGGCCGGTGGCGGCGCGTTGATAACGTTCCCCAGCCTGATCGTGACCGGCCTGTCGCCGGTCGAGGCGAACGTCACGAACTCGGTCTCGGTCTTTCCCGGTGTCGTCTCCAGCGTGGTCGGCAGCCGCGCCGATCTGGCCGGACGGTGGCGGCGCATTCCCGCGGTGCTGCCGGCCTGTGTCGCCGGCTCGGCCGCCGGCTGCGCCCTGCTGCTGCGCACGCCCGCTCGCACGTTCGAACTGCTCGTGCCGTTCCTGGTACTGGGCGCCGCCGCGGCGCTGTTCTTCCAGGAACGGCTGCGCGGCCTGGTCGGGCAGTCCCGCGCCCGGGACCCACGCCGCCGGGCGATCACCCTGCAGGTGGTCGTCTTCGCCGGTGCCGTCTACGGCGGCTACTTCGGTGCCGCGCTGGGCGTCATGTACGTCGCCGCGCTGGCCCTGGTGCTCGACGAGACGCTCAATCAGATCATCGCCCTCAAGAACGTCCTGACCGTCACCGTGGGCGCCGTCACCCTGCTGATCTTCGCCGTGTTCGGCCCGGTCAACTGGTCGGCCGTGCTGATCCTGGCCCCGGCGACGATCGTCGGCGGCTACGCGGGGGCGGTCCTGGCGCGGCGCCTGCCCGGCCGCCTGCTGAAGGCGCTCATCGTCGCCTTCGGCACCAGCATCGGCCTGGTCCTGCTGGTCCGTGCGCTCAGCTGACACCACGACCGGAGTGACTGTGCCGCCGCTCCGCAATACCGAGAAAGGATTCTCATGATCGCCTGGGTCGAACTGGCCGAGTCGCTGGCCGGGTCGCCGTGGTTGTACCTGGTCCTCATGTCGGTGTCGCTGCTGGACTCGTTCCTCCCGCTGATCCCGAGTGAGCCGGTCATCATCATCGCCGGCGTCCTCGCCGCCGCGGGTACCACAAACGTCCTGCTGGTCATCGCCGCGACAGCCGTCGGCGCGTTCCTCGGCGACCAGATTCCCTACGGGCTCGGCCGGTGGTTGAGCAGCAGGATCGAGAAGCGACTTCCGCCCGGCTCCAAGCGGCGCGCGACGCACGACTGGATATCCCAGCACCTGGCAGCGCGCGGCGGTTTCGTCCTGGTGAGCACCAGGTTCATTCCGGTCGGGCGCTACCTCGTCACCGTCACCAGCGGCATGGTGCGATACAACTACCGGCATTTCCTCCTGTTCACCGTTCTCGGGGGGACCGCCTGGAGCACCTATACCGTCCTGACGGGTTATGTGGGCGGTTGGCTCTTTCAGGACAACGCATTGCTGGCCTTCGCATTCGGTCTCGCACTCGCTTTCGTGCTGACCGGTGCCGTGGAGGTCGTCCGACGAATTCGGGGAATCGCGTAGCCATGTTCTATGAGATCCGTCGTGAGACGGCATTGCCGGGCCGGGGCGAAGAGCTGGCCCGATGGATGGATGAGCAGGTCATTCCGTTGCACGAGGCGCACGGAATGGTCGTTGTCGGAGCGTTCACCGAGGCGGAGGACGAAGACGCTTTCGTCTGGATCCGTCAATTCCGCAGTGATCAGGAACGACGGGAAATCGTCGAGCGGGTGCATCGGGATCCGCTTTTCGAATCCGACGTCAGGCCTCGGCTCGGAGAGTTTCTGGCCGGCGACGCGGTGACCGTGCGCCTGGTACCGACCGCGCGGTCCCGGCTCCGCCGGCGGCCGAACCAGTGATCAACAGCCAACACAGGAGGTAGACACATGCGTGCAGTAGTCGTCGGAGCCGGGATCGTCGGGCTCACCAGCGCCATCGCGTTGCACCGCTCGGGCATCGAGGCGGTGGTCCACGAGCAGGCGCCCGAGATCCGGGCGGCGGGCGCGGGGCTCGGACTGTGGGCCAATGCCCTGGAGGTCTTCGACGAACTGGGACTGGGTGAGCGGGTGCGGGGCATCGGCCGGCCGGCCGAGATGTACTTCCGCGACCACGCGGGCGAGCTGATCCAGCCGTCGGGGTTCTCGGCCGACGATCACCGGTATCTGCTCGTGCACCGCGCCAAGCTGAACGACCTGCTCGCCGACGCGGTGGGCAGGGAAAACATCCGCCTGGACTCGCGCCTGGTGGGCTACGACGAGACTGATGCCGGCGTGACGGCGCGTTTCCACGACGGGACGACCGTCGAGGCGGACGTCCTGGTCGGTGCCGACGGCGCGTACTCGGTTGTCCGTTCCCTGCTGCTGCCGGGCAGCGACGCGGTGAACCACGACGGCCACCACGCGTGGCGAGCGGTCGTCCGGCCGCCGGAGGGCACCACCATCGACCGGGCCGTCATCGTGCTCGGCGAGAAGCGCACCCGTGGCGGGTACGTGCCCACCGCCGATGGCACCGTGTACTGGCTGGTCAACCAGTTCGACGCGGATCCGCTGCACGGTACGCCGAAGGAGCAGGCCGCGGAACGTGCCGCGTTCCTCGACACCACGGGCTGGAACCCGGCTCTGCCGGCGCTGATCGAATCGACGCCGGACGAGCAGGTGCTGCACAACCAGATCATGCTGGTGCCGCCGCTGCCGCGGTGGGTGTCGCAGCGGGTGGCGCTGGCCGGGGACTCCGCGCACGCGCTCTCTCCGCACATCACCGCCGGTGCGTCGCTGGGCGTCGAGGACGGGCTGTTGCTCGCCCGGCTGCTCGCGTCGTCCGGCGGGGTGGCCGACGCGCTGACCGCCTACGAGCGGGACCGGATTCCGCACTACCGCACGGTCAACGAGCTGTCCAAGCGGGTGGAGGACGCCGCGACGCCGGAGGAGTTCGCCGCCAATTACGTGGCGTTCAGCCACTGGATGATCAGCCGCTAGTGGTACCGAAGAAATGGACAAGCGAATGAGCCTGTGCATAGATGCCGGCGTCGCGGTGCCGATGCGCGACGGTGTCACGCTGGCGACCGACCTGTGGAAGCCGGCGGGCACCGGTCCGTGGCCGGTCCTCCTCGCCCGCACCCCGTACGGCAGAACCTCCACCGCCCACCTGGGCAACCCGAAGCTGCCGGACATCCGCGCCCTGGTGGAGCACGGCTACCTGGTCGTGGTCCAGGACGTGCGGGGCACCGGGGACTCCCCCGGAGTGATGGAACCGCATCGCTTCGACCGGAGCGACACCCTCGACACCGTCGCGTGGATCGCCGCCCGGCCCTGGTGCGACGGCAGCGTGGGGATGTGGGGCGCGTCGTACATGGGTTTCCCGCAGTGGCAGGCGGCAACCGAGGCGCCGCCTGCGCTGCGGGCGATCGCTCCCCTGATGACGTCGGCGGATGTCTACCGGGCCTGGTACTCGGCTCAGGGCGGGGTGTCGCAGGGGACGCTGTTCAACTGGTCGGCCCGGATGGCGGCGGCGAACCTGTCGCGCACCGGGAACGACGACCCGTCGGATCAGCGGGCCGCGGCGGAGATCCGCGCCGCGCTCGACGACGCCGACACCCTGAACTCACTGTCGATCGGCGACCGGGGCGCGCTCCTGCGGGGCCTCCCCTGGCTCGGCGAGATGCTCGCCCACCCGGGCTACGACGCCTACTGGGAGGCGCTGGCGGCGTTGAATCGCAGTTCGGCGATCACCGTTCCGGCGCTGAACATGACCGGCTGGTACGACGTGTTCGCGGGAGAGGTCGTGCGGGCGTACACCACCATGCGCCGCACCGGAGGCAGCGTGGCGGCCAGAGAGGGCCAGCGGCTCATCATCGGTCCCTGGGGCCACGGTGACGGCGCCGACCAGGGGGTCTTCCCCGACCGCTCGTTCGGGCCGGCGGGGTCCGTGCGCGCCGCGGCGATGACGCAGGCCCACCTGCGGTTCTTCGACCGGTGGGTGCGGGGTCGCACCGAGGTGGAGCCGGGTGCGCGGGTACGCATCTTCGTCATGGGCCTGGACCGGTGGCGCGAGGAGGAGGACTGGCCGCTGCCCGACACCCGGTACGAAGACTATTTTCTGCACAGTTCGGGACGGGCCAACACCTCGGAGGGCGACGGCCGGCTGTATCGGAGCCCCGCCTCCGACGAGGTCGACGACTCGTTCTCCTACGATCCGCTGGACCCGGTCCCGACCGTGGGCGGAGCGACCCTCGGCGTCGGCGGGTTCTCCGGCCCCGCCGATCAGGCGGCGGTCGAACGTCGCGCCGACGTCCTCTGCTACACCGGCGACCGACTGGACGAACCGCTCGAGGTCACCGGCCACGTGGCCCTCACCGTGCACATGTCCTCGACCGCGGTCGACACCGACGTGACGGGCAAACTGGTCGACGTCTTCCCGGACGGCCGCGCCATCATCCTCTGCGAAGGCCTGTGCCGGCTGCGGTACCGCGCCTCCGTGAGCCGGCCACAGCCGCTGGAGCCCGGCCGGGTCGTCGAGGTCACGATCGACATGGGCGTGACCTCGAACGTCTTCCGTCCCGGCCACCGCATCCGGCTCGAGGTGTCCAGCAGCAACTTCCCCCGGTACGACCGCAACACCAACAACGGCGGCACCCTCGCTGCCACGACGGAGCCCCGGGTCGCGCGCAATCGGATCTTCCACGGACCGACCCGACCCAGCCGGCTGACGCTACCGGTGATCGCGAGGCCCCGATGAGTGCGGAGGCCGCGGTCTCAGGCGGGCCTGCCGACCAGCGACACGACGAGCGCCGCCAGCCGACCCGCCGGCACCTCCGACCCCGACATCCGTCGGGTGCGCCGCGCCAGTTCGTTCAGTTGAACGGCCGCGTCCCGGCGGGATCCCCGCAGCGAAGGCGCCCGCAACTGCCAGCCGCCGATCTCGTCGGCCGCGTGCGTGTCGGCGATCTCCAGCAGCCGGTAGATGTCCTCGACGTCCCTGGCCTGCAGCCGCGAACCGTAGGAGAGCGCCTTGACGACGAGTGCGAGCTCGACCGTCGGCACCCGGACCGTGAACTCCAGGACGGCGCCGTCCAGCAGCCGAGCGCTCACGTCGATCACGATCGGGTCGGCGGCCAGCACCGGAGCCAGACCCGGTGCGGCGTCGAACGCCCGTCCGCCGTACTCCTCGGGCCGGAATCGCCCGTCGAGCGACGGCACGAGCAGGTCGACGGCGAGCTCCGGAACGGGCGCACCGGCGGCGGCGAGCTCGGGGACCGCTCGCGCGTAGCTGTTGCCGCTGGTGGCGGCGTAGCCGCGATCGAGCAACCGCTGGTGAACGACGCCCGAGCCGGCCAGTTCGGTGGTGATCGCCGCGTCGGTGTCCCGCGTGCGGCGGGCTCCGATCCCGGGCACCGGGAACGCCGCCAGCAGCAGCGACGCCATCTGGCCGCCGATGATGCGCACATTCTGGTCGGCGGTTATCTCGCTGACCTCCGCGAGCGACCGGAACGACAGGTCGTCCGCGTAGGAGGTGGCGGCGAGCGCGATGCGGCGCCTCAGGTCCACAGCGGCTCCCGCAGGGCCCGCTCACGCAGCTGCTCCACGGCCGACTCGACATCCCCGCCGGGCGACCGCCGCAGGTCCCACGCCGTGATCAACGGATCGGCGTACCGCCGCGGTGCACCGCCGCCGGTCGACGGCCATTCGCGGGCCATGGCCGGAACCGTCGGATCGGCCGGCGTCCGCAGCTCGACCGTCGCGTCCACGGCTCGGGCGGCTGCGAACCCGTGCTCCTCCAGCGGCGGCTGGTCGGTGACATAGGCGACGACGCGGCCCGGGCGCCGCCACGGCGCGTAGAAGTCGGCGGCGAGGTCGCCGGAAATCACCGGCGGGTCCGGCGCTGCGCGGTGGAGGCGGCCGAGCTGAGCGGTGATGTCGTCGGCCGCCAGCCAGTACGTGGTCAGGCCGCGCGGGCCCGGGTACTCCGCCATGAACCGGTCCCAACACGCGGCGCGATCGACCGCCCGCCACTTGGTCGCGGCGCGCTTCATCAGGTCGTCGAGCAGCGGCAGTTGCTTGCCGACGGCGACGTGCGAGACGCCGATCCGGCGCGCGATCTCCGACTGCGACAGCGGTCCGGCGGCGCTGAGGGCGAACACCCGGAGGATCGCCAGCCGGGTCCAGCTGACGCGACCGGGCTGTACGACCTGGCCGGTCCGATCGTCGTCGGCGTGGTGCAGCTCGCCGTCGACACAGACGACGGCGTCGTCGACGGCCGCGTAGGCGATGCGGTGATCCTCCCGGGCCGCCTGCTTCAACGCCCGGCCCGCGCGGGCGACCACGAAGAGAAGCCCGTCGGTGTGGGGCCGGAGTGCCGCGAGTGCCCGCTGGATCTCGTGCGGGCTCGGCGAATGCCGCAGCAGCAGCACCTGGCGGCGGGACCACCGACGTCGGCCGGCACTGATCTCCACCTCGGCGCTGCCCACGATCCGTCGATCCAGGCCGGCGTCCAGCAGCAACTCCACCCCGTCGCTGCTCTCCATCCGCCGATCGTAACCTACCTAGAAAGTTTCCAGGTAGGTTACAGACGCCCGTCGCCGGATGTCCCCGAAAGCCCCGTTCGTACGTAATGCAGCGCATACGCTCCGCTTTATGGACCACCTGCGCACCCGCCTCGGCGCGTTTTCGGCGGCCGCTCTGTTGCTCCTGTCGACCGCCGCGTGCAGCGATGCCGACAACACCGAGAAGGCGTCGTCCGTGACCAGCGGCCCGGCCACGAAGACGATCGTGGCGGCGGCGAACGCGTTCCTGGGGAAGCTGAGCGGCAGTGAGAAGAGCAGCGTGCTCTTCGCCCGCGACGACAAGGCCCAGAAGCAGCGGTGGTCGGATCTTCCCGAGGGGCTGTTCGAGCGCAAAGGCCTGATGGTCGGAAACCTCGACCAGGCCAAGGTCGACGCGTTCCTCGCGGTGATGAAGGCGACGCTGAGCGCCGAGGGCTACGCGCGGGTGATGGCCGAGTGGGCGGCCGACGACGCGCTGGCCGGCAGCGAGAACGGCGGTGGCGGCCAGGGAATGAGGTACGGGAAGAAGTACTACTGGATCGGCATCATCGGCGAACCGTCGGAGAGCGCGCCGTGGCAGTGGCAGTTCGGCGGGCACCATGTGACGGTCAACGCCACGATCAAGGGCGATGACCTGTCGTTGACACCCAGCTTCATCGGCGCCCAGCCGACGAACTACGCCGCGAACGGCGACGCCGTCCGGCCGCTCGGTGACATCGAGGACGCGGCGTTCGCGTTCGTCAACTCGCTCAACGACGCCGACAAGAGCAAGGCCGTCCTCGGCGGGACCCCGATCGACCTGGTGCTCGGCCCCGGCCAGGAGTGCCGGACGATCCGGTCGGAAGGGCTCCCCGGCTCGGGGATGGAGGCCGAGCAGCAGGAGTCGCTCATCAGGCTGATCAACCTCTACGCCGGGCTGGCCAACGACGAGGACGTGGTCGCCCGTCAGGCACAGCTGCGGGCGGACCTGCCGAACACCCACTTCGCCTGGTACGGGCCGACCACCGCCGGCACCGCCGCGTACTTCCGGGTCACCGGCCCGCACCTGGTCATCGAGTACTCGCCGCAGTCGATGGGCGGCGACGCGGTGGAGCACATCCACGGCGTCTATCGCGACCCGACGAACGACTACGGCGGCACGGTCTGCTCGTGACGCCTCCCGGCAGCGGTCCGCGAGGCCGCCACGGGCAGACCCCGCCCGGCGCACGCGAAGGCGGTTGACCTCAACCTCGGTTGAGCTCCTAGCGTCGCCGTCATGCGAGCGATACAGGTGGACGGGTTCGGGGGTCCGGAGGTGCTGCGGGCGGTCGAGCTGCCCGATCCGGTGCCCGCCGAAGGCGAGGTGATCGTGCGAGCCGAGGCCGTCGACACGATCCATGTGGAGACCCGGATCCGCGCGGGGCTGGCCGAGTGGTTCGGCATCAGGCCGCCCTACATCCCCGGCGGAGCAGCCGGGGGAACGGTGGTCAGCCCCGGCCCCTGGCACGGAAAACGGGTCGTCGCCGCCCCCGGTACCAGGGGCACCTACGCGGAGCTGGTGCGCGCCGAGGTCGAACGCCTCGTGCCGATCCCCGACGGCCTCTCCACCAGGGAGGCGACGGCCCTGGCCCACGACGGCGTGACCGCCATGGGCATCCTCGACGGCGTCGGGGTCCGGCGGGGCGACCGAGTGCTGATCCTGGCGGCCGCCGGCGGCATGGGAACGCTGCTCGTCCAGCTCACGAAGGCGCTCGGCGCGCACGTGACGGGTGCGGCGCGCGGCGCGCAGAAGCTGGCGCTGGTGCGCAGCCTCGGCGCCGACGCGGCGGTCGACTACACGGCCGGCGGCTGGACGGAACGGGTCGGCCCGGTCGACGTTCTCTTGGACGGCGCCGGCGGCGCACTCGGTGAGCGGGCGTTCGAACTGGTGGCGCCGGGCGGGCGGGTGTCGATTCACGGCGCGGCGAGCGGCGCCTTCGCGGCCGTCGCGCCGCGGGACGGCATCGCCGTGCGCACCATCGCCGACGTGCAGTTCCCGGCGGCGGAGCTGGTGCGGCTGGCGGCGCGGGCGTTCGCCGGCACGGCCCGGCCGGTGATCGCGCGGGAGTATCCGCTCGCCGAGGCCGCCGAGGCGCACCGGGCGATCGAGGCGCGCGCCGTCGCGGGAAAGGTCCTGCTGATCCCCTAGCCCCGCAGCACGCGGGCCGCCGAAGCGCCGGCCGGCGGTGGGGCGCCGCCTCTCAGGACGGTCGCAGCAGGTCGGCGATCGTGGCGATGCCGTCGTGGATGTCGTCGACGGTCACGTTGCCGAACCCCAGGACCAGACGCGCCGGGGCCGTGGGATCGGAGACCGCGCGGAAGCCGTTCAGGCCGTGGAGGCCGATCGAGCGCTCCGCCGCCGCGGCGACGACGGCGTTCTCGCCGAGGCCGTCGGGCAGCCGCGCCACGGCGTGGAACCCGGCCGCCAGCCCGTGCAGCGACACCCGCGGGGCGTGGCGGTTCAGCGCCTCGACGAGGGCGGCCCGGCGTTGCGCGTACCGGCGGCGCACGGTGCGCAGGTGGCGTTCGTAGCGGCCGGTGTCGAGGAGGTGCGCGAGGGCCTCCTGGTCGATGGCCGGCGCGCCGCGGTCGACCAGCCGCTTGCGTTCCCGAACGGCGTCGAGCAGGCGCGCCGGACAGAGCATCCAGCCGAGCCGCAGGGCGGGTGCGAGCGACTTGCTCGTCGAGCCGAGCAGCACGACGCGTTCGGGGGCGAGGCCCTGCAGCGCGCCGACGGGACTGCGGTCGTAGCGGAACTCCGCGTCGTAGTCGTCCTCGACGATCACGCCGTCCCGGGCACCGGCCCAGGCGATCAACGCCCGCCGGCGCGCCGGGGTCAGCACGACTCCGGTCGGTGACTGGTGGGCCGGGGTGACGATCACCGCCCGGGCCCCGGTGGCGTCCAGCGCGGACACGTCGATGCCGTCGTCGTCGACCGGCACCGGCACCGCGTCGAGCCCGACCGCCGCCGCCAGAACGCGGCACTCGGCGTCGCCGGGATCCTCGACGGCGACGGTGCGCAGCCCGCGTTCGGCCAGGGCGTGCAGCGTCAGGTACAGCCCCTGCTGGTAGCCCGAACAGATCACCGTCGACGCCGCCCCGGCGCACGCCGCGCGCACCCGGCCCAGGTAACCCGCTAACACGGTGCGCAGCACCGCGGAGCCCGCCGGATCGCCGTACCCGTGTCGTTCGACCGGAAGAAGGCGGCACACGTGCTGGACCGCGCGGCTCCACTCGGTGGCCGGGAAGCTCGAGAGGTCGGGGACTCCGGGACGGAAGTCGATGCGCGGGCGGCGCCGCGGGGCGTCGACCACGGCGGGCGCGGCGCTGCGACCCGCGTCGCCGGACACGCGCGTATCGCCGCCCGCCCGGGTGACGACGTATCCCTCGGAACGCAGCTGCGCGTAA
Organism: Virgisporangium aliadipatigenens; assembly: GCF_016863615.1. Lineage (GTDB taxonomy): Bacteria > Actinomycetota > Actinomycetes > Mycobacteriales > Micromonosporaceae > Virgisporangium > Virgisporangium aliadipatigenens. Next base: position 67,384 of record NZ_BOPF01000023.1, read on the forward strand.
CACTCCGTCACGAGCCCGCGAGAAATGCCGAGGTCGCGGGCGAGCCCGCGGGACGACGGGAGCCGCTGGCCCGGGGCGAGCCGGCCGGTGCGGATCGCGTCGCGCAGCTCGCGCTCGAGCTGGGCCCGCAGCGGCCGGTCCCGGTCGATCGACAGCAGCACCTCGCGCGGCGAACTGGTCCACTCCGACGTCATGCAACCGGACCTTACGTGTGGACCGGTCGGCTTCCTACGGTCGTGTCATGGTCTCCACCGACGCGAAGCGCGAACCGCTTCTCACCGGCCCCGTCCTCGCGCTGCTCGGAACGGTCGTCGGCGCCCTCGCCAGCTTCTACCTGCTGCTTTCCGTGGTGCCGGAGTACGCGGTCCGGGGCGGCTGGGGCACCCGCGGGGCCGGGCTGTGCACGGCGGCGCTCATGTTCGGCACGGTGCTGACCGAATTGGCCGCGCCCGCGCTGATCGGCCGCTTCGGCTACCGGTCGGTGATCACCGTGGCGCTGCTGCTGCTCGGGGCGCCGGCGGTCGGATTGGCGTTCACGGCGTCGGGGTTCGCGCTGGTGGCGGCCTGTCTGCTGCGGGGCGCCGGCATCGGGGTCGTCTTCGTGGCGGGCTCCGCCCTCGCCGCCGAACTGGCACCACCCGGTCGTCGCGGCGAGGTGCTCGGGATCTTCGGGGTGGCGGCCGGCGCACCCTCGATCGTCTTTCTCCCGTCCGGCGTCTGGCTGAGCGAGCACATCGGGTACGCGCCGGTGTTCGTGACGGCCGGCGCGCTCGCTCTGCTCGCCACGCTCGCGGTCCGGCGGCTGCCCGCCGCCCCGATGCCCGCCGCGGAACCCGGTTCGGCCGGCGGCCTCGGCGCGCTGACCGTCGCCTTCGGTGTGATCGCGACGGCGGCCGGGGTGCTGCCGACGTTCCTGCCGTTGGGTACCCGGCTCGCCGCGCTCGCGCTGCTGATCCAGTCGTGCGTGACGCCGTTCGCGCGGTGGGCGGTGAGCCGCGCGCCCGAACGCCACCACCGGCCGCTGCTCCTGGCCGGCGTCGCGCTGGCGTCGGCGGGTGTGCTCGGCATGGTCCGGGCGGCGGACGTGGTGCCGCTGGTCGTGGCGTCGGTGCTGTTCGGGGCCGGGTTCGGGATGGTGCAGCACGTGACGCTGGCGCTGATGTTCGCGCGCGTGCCGACCTCGGGGTACCGGCGGGTGAGCATGCTGTGGAACATCGCGTACGACGCGGGGATGGGGGTCGGCGCGGTGGCGTTCGGGGCCCTGGTCGCCCGGAACGGCTTCGCACCGGCGTACGCGCTGCTCGCGGCGGTCATGCTGGCGGTGCTACTCCCGCTCGCGCGAGCGACCCGCCGCGCCTGAGCCGCCCGTCGCTGGCGGACCCCGTGCGTCGATCTTGCAGTTGTGGTGCCGGATACGTTCGGTTTCGGTGCAGGGTGTCCGCGCCACAACTGCAAGATCGACGCGGCCGACATACCCCGGGGGAGAATGGGCCGCGTGAAGAGACCGCTCACCCGGGACCGGGTGCTCCGCGCGGCCGTGCGGGTCGCCGACGAGGGCGGCCTCGGCGCGCTGACGATGCGCCGGCTGGCCGAGGTCCTGGGCGCCGAGGCGATGTCCCTCTACTACCACGTGCGCAACAAGGAGGAGGTGCTCGACGGCGTCGTCGAGGTCATCACGTCGGAGATCAACGACCTGGTGGACAAGATCGACCTGCCGTCCGAGGGCGCGGCCTGGAAGGCGGCCGTGCGCACCCGCATCCTGACCGCGCGCGAGGTGTTCCTGCGCCATCCGTGGGCGACGGGGGTGTTCGAGTCGCGGACGAGCTCCAATCCGGCGGTGCTGCGGTACAACGACGGCATGGTCCGGCTGCTGCGCGACGGCGGCTTCACGCACGACCAGATCCACCATGCGCTGCACGCGCTGGGGAGCCGGTCGCTCGGGTTCACGCAGGAGCTGTTCGACCCGGGCACGGGGCCGGTGACCGAGGAGTCGTTGGCGGCGCTGCGCGGGATGGCCGACGCGTTCCCCCATCTCGTCAGCATGTTGACGGAGATCGCGCACGACGACCCGGACTCGACGCTGGGCTGGTGCGACGACCAGAAGGAGTTCGAGTTCGGGCTCGACCTCATCCTCGACGGACTGGACCGCCTCCGCGCCTGAATTCCCCTAGGGGACAGCTCTGATTGCTCGTCTTACGTCGTAAGGCTACCTTACGTCGTAAGGCATTCTTACAACGTAAGGGAGCGATCAATGAAGGCCTACATCCAGCGCACGTACGGGTCCGCGGAGCGGCTCCACCTCGAAGAGATCCCCACGCCGGCGCCCACCGACAACGAGGTGCTCGTCCGCGTCCGCGCCACCTCCGTCAACCCGTACGACTGGCACGGCATGCGCGGCGAACCCAGGATCGCCCGCCTCATGCCGAGCGGCCTCGGCCTGCGCGGGCCGTCGATCCCCGTCCTCGGCTGCGACATGGCGGGCACCGTCGAGTCCGTGGGGCGCAACGTCACCGGGTTCCGGCCCGGCGACAACGTGTACGGGCTGCTCACCGGCGGCGGCTTCGGCGAGCTGGTCACCGTTCCCGAGGATCTCCTGGCACCCATGCCGAAGAACCTCACCCACGAGGAGGCCGCCGCCGTGCCGATGGCCGCCGTGACCGCGTTCGTCGGACTGCGCGACGCCGGCGGCATCCGGGCCGGCCACACCGTGCTCGTCAACGGCGCCTCCGGCGGGGTCGGCACGTTCGCCGTCCAGCTCGCGCGGGCGTTCGGCGCCGCCGTGGTCGGCGTCTGCGGCCCGCACAACGTCGCGCTCGTCCGCTCGCTCGGCGCCGACCGGGTCATCGACTACACCCAAGACACTTCCCTCGGGAACGGTGGGAGCTACGACATCGTTCTCGACAACGCCGGCAGCCGCCCCATCGGCGCGCTGCGTCGCACGCTGACGCGCACCGGCACGTTCGTCATGGTGGGTGGGCCGGGCGGCAGGTGGTTCAGCCCTGCCGACCGGATGGTGAAGACGGTGGTGCGCGGGCCGTTCGTGCCGCAGCGGATGGCCGTTGCGGACGCGGTCGGGTGCACGCGCAAGAAGCAGGTGCTCCTGGAGCTGAACGACCTCATCGAGGCCGGTCGGGTCACCCCGGTGATCGACCGCCGCTTTTCTTTCGAGCAGCTGCGCGACGCCGTGAACTACCAGGAGGAGGGCCACTCCCCCGGAAAGGTCGTGGTGACGGTCTCCTAGCGGCGCGTGCTCAGCCCCAGAAGACGTATGTCGCGCGGTAGTCGCGGTCGTCGGTGTCGCCGTCGGTGCACTCGTCCGTCAGGTCGGGCGTGCCGCCGGAGGTCTTCAACCGCTGGATGTGCTTGACCTTCGCCATGATCCCGTTCGGCGCGCCGCTGTGGCTCGTCACCTCCAGGAGCAGTTCCGGGATCGTTCCGGCGACCGCCCGTTCGTCGACCTTCTTGGCCGTGACCAGCGAACCGTCCTCCTCGGACTGCCAGCTCGGGCCGGCGAAGTGGTGGATCTCGAGGCCGCGCGGGCCCACCAGGTCCGCCTCCGGCACCGACGCGCCGCCGTACTTGCCGCCCGAGCACGTGTAGGTCTGCACGCCGTCGACGACCCGCGCGGTGAAGAGGATCTTCTCGCCCAGTGCGGGATCCGGCTCCAGCTTCGTCGGCGGCTTCGTCGAGGTGGCCGACGCGCCGCCGGTGGCCGAGGGCTTTGCCGGGGTGGCCGACGGCCGTCCCGGAACGCCCGGCCGGCCAGGCCCGCCCGGCCCGCCGGGCCCCGCTCCGGGGCGCCCCGGCCGGTGCTGCGTGGCGGCCGAGGCCGAATAGGTGACCGCGCTCAGCGCCACCAGGGCCACCGCGACCCCACCGACGATCATCATCCGGTGTGTTCTGCGAACCATCTTCCTGACTCCTTCTGACCGCTTCTCCCTTGCCGGCTCGTACGGCGCCGTGTTCCGGGCGGGTCCGCGTGTCAGAGATGATCAGGGCTTTCCTTAGGGCCCGACGTTGACACACCGTAGTTGTTGACGGAGCGTAATTCAGCTGGTCACAGGCCCGATCCGGGGCATGACCACGAAAGTTTCGGCGATCGACACCACGGAGCGTGCTCTTCAGCCGTGCAGCGTGGCGCCCTTCAGCACCTTGTCGACGGCGTTCTTCGGCCCGTGCAGGCCCAGCCCGACGAGGTCCAACGCGTCCCGCCGCACCGCCGCGACGGCCTTGCGGTTGTCGACGTCGTTCCCCGTCGCGAAGAGATCCGCGGTGAACACGCTGAGCGGCAGGTGCCGCGCGATCGCCCGCTCGTGCGCGGCGCTCAGCAGGTCGCGGCTGCCCGCGAAGACCAGCACCGGCTGCCGGAACATCGGCAGGTAGGCGGTGCCGTCGGCGTCGGCGTAGGGCTCGCCGAGCAGTTCGGGGATGGTGCCGGCGAGGCCGCTGACGAGGAACGCGGTGACGTTCAGGCGCTGCCAGGTGAGCAGGTCGTCGCTGAGCAGTACGGCGATCTTGGTGTCGAACCGGGTAGGGGTCACGATGGTCACGCGCTTCACGGTGCCCGTTCGCCCCACCTGCGGTCTTGTACGTTTTAGGCGTGAGCGGCGAACGGGTCGTGGCCTGGCGGCCCGAGGTACCCGGCGTGCGGGAGGTGTTCCACGCGCGGTTCGTGGCGCACGCCTATCCGGCCCACACGCACGACACCTGGACCCTGCTCGTCGTCGACGAGGGCGCGGTCCGCTTCGACCTCGAACGCCACCCGCACGGCACCACCGGCGAAATGGTCACCCTGCTGCCCCCGCACGTGCCGCACGACGGCCGGGCGGCAACGGTCGACGGGTTCCGCAAGCGGGTGCTGTACCTCGACCCGGACGTGCTCGACCCGCATCTCATCGGCACCACGGTCGACCGGCCGAGCGTGCGCGACGCGCTCCTGCACAGGCGGATCACCCAGCTGCACCGCGCGTTGGCCCGACCCGCCGACGCGTTGGAGGCGGAGAGCCGGCTCGCGCTCGTGCTGGACCGGCTCCTGCGTCACCTGCGGCAGGACGCGGCGCCGCCGGCCCGCGCGACGTCCGCCGTCGCCCTCGCCGACGAACTGCGCCAACTGCTCGACAGCCGCACCACCACCGGGGTGACGCTGCGGGAGGCCGCCGACGCGCTGGGCGCACCGCCGGATCGGCTCGTGCGCGCGTTCACGCGGGCGTTCGGGCTGCCGCCGCACCGGTATCTGACGGGCCGCCGGATCGACCGGGCCCGGCGGTTGCTGCTGGCCGGCGCGGCGCCGGCGACGGTCGCGGCCGAGGTGGGCTTCCACGACCAGTCCCATCTGCACCGCCACTTCCAGCACTACGTGGGTGTCCCGCCGGGGCGGTACGCGCGTTCGGGGGCCCAGCAGGGTTGAGTACCCGTACTCAGGAACCGATCTTCGATCGTCACGAGAATCGATCCCATGAGATTCCTCTTCGGGAACTGGTTCTCCCGGGCATACCTGCTGCTGGTGGCGGCCACCACGGTCTTCGTCGTCTGGTCGTACGCCACGTACGAGGGGTCCGACGCCAACCTCGCGGGCGTGTTGCTCTTCTTCGTGACGGCCCCGACGTCGTTCGTGTTCATCGGCGTGCTGGGCTCGGTCGTCGACAGCCCGGTCGGCGCGATCGTCTACCTCGTCGCGTGCACCCTCGTCAACACGGCCCTCATCAGCGCGCTCGTACACGGCGTCAAGCGCCTCATCACCCGTCATCGGCCGGCCACATGAACGCCGTTGGACGTGTCCCGACCGCGTGCCCGTGCCGACAATGGCGCCATGCTGAACGACTTCGCCGACCTGGCCACGCCGCTCATCGCCGACGCCTGCCTGCGTTGCGCCGTGCCGCTGCGCGTGGCGCCGCCGGGGATCCGGCCCGTCGCACCGGGTGAACGCCTGGCCGGGCGGGCGTTGCCGGTGCGCCACTACGGCAGCGTCGACGTGTTCCTGGAGGCGTTCGAGCACGCGCGGGACGGGGACGTGCTCGTGATCGACAACGGCGGCCGGGTCGACGAGGCGTGCGTGGGCGACCTGGCGGTGCTGGAGGCCGGAACGGCCGGCGTCAGCGGCCTCGCCGTGTGGGGCCTGCACCGGGACACCCCCGAACTGGTCGAGATCGGCCTGCCGGTCTTCAGCTACGGCAGCTATCCGCCCGGGCCGGTGCGCCTGGACGAACGCGAGCCGGACGCCCTGCGCTCGGCGCGTTTCGGCGCACACGAGGTCACCTCCGACGACGTGGTGTTCGGCGACGCGGACGGTGTGCTCTTCGTCCCCGCCGCCCGGGTCCGGCAGGTGCTCGACACCGCACACGCGATCCGCGACACCGAACGCGCACAGGCCACCCGGATCAGGAACGGCCGGACGCTCCGCGCACAGACCCGCTTCGCCGACTACCTGGCGAGGCGCAAGACGGACCCGACGTACACCTTCCGCGCCCACCTCCGCGCGACCGGCGGCGAGATCGAGGAGTAGGACTCCCGCCGATCTTGCAGTTGTGGCGGCGACAAAGGTCGCCGAATACGGATATACCGGGCACCACAACTGCAAGATCGCCGCAGGCCGGCCGCGCGCGCCCGCGCTACGCGCCCAGCTCCCGGCGGCGTGCGGCCCCGACCCGGGCGTCGCCCAGATCCGCCCGCTGCCCGGCGTCGTAACCCGACCGCCCGCCGCTGCCCGACAGGCTGCGCCCGCGCCCGGCCCGCGTGTGCGGATACGCCTCCCGCAGAGCGGCGTCGACCACGGCCGCCCGATCGGCCAGCACGAGCGCCAAGGATCGGCCCGAGGCCACCGGCGCATCGGCAGCCGACGAGGCCGCGGCCGACGACTCGGCCTGCCGGAGTCGACGCCCGATCGCGACCGTGTACCCCGCGTACCAGGACCGCCGGTACGCCGCCGGGCTCTCCCCCGCCGGCACCGCCTCGCCGGCGAGCGCGTGCACGGCCTGCACCAGCAGCGACGTGCACAACAGGTCGACCCGCTCCAGGTCGGCGCCGTAGCCGAACAGGTGCACCAGCGTCCGCCGCCGCCCGTCGACCCCGAGATCCTTGCGCCGCACGACCCCGCACCGCAGCGCGACGGCCACCGCCGCCAGCAGGTTTGCCTTGTCCAGCGCGAACGGTGGATCGAACACCACCGTCCGGTCCCCCACCCGGTCGCTGTCCGGCCGCGCGTCGGCGAGCAGCGCCGCATCGATCCCGTACTTCGCGATCAGCTCCGCCGCCTTGGCGGTGAACGCCTCCGCCTCGGCCGGGGTGCACGCGTCGTCCTCCGCCTTGGCCAGCAGCTTGCGTACCTTGTCGAGCAACGCCGTCTCCATGCGCGGAACCCTTCACCGGGGGTACGACAGTATGTTCGTCATACCGAGGGGCTGCGCCGCTCCAACAGCACAACGTCGCGCCAGGCGCCGTGGTGACGACCGATCCGCTCGCGCACACCCACGACGCGGAAGCCCACCTTCTGGTGCAGGGCCAGGCTCACGGCGTTCTCCGGGAAGATGCCGGACTGGATGGTCCAGATGCCGGCGGCCTCGGTGGAGGCGATGAGACGTTCCATCAGAAGAAGACCGACCCCGCGACCTCGGGCGGCGGGGTCGACGTAGATCGAGTGCTCGACCACGCCGGCATAGACGGCGCGCGCGGAGACGGGGGTCACCGCGACCCAGCCGAGGACGGACCCGTTGTCGTGCGCGACGAACCGGTGCTCCGGCAGCCGCCCGGCGTCGAACGCCTCCCACGTCGGTGCGATCGTCTCGAAGCTGGCCTGCCCGCCGTCGAGTCCCAGCTGATAGACCCGGAGCACGGACTCCGCATCGTCGTCCCGCATCGGGCGCACGTCGACCATGCGCCCGATTCTGCTAGGCGACCTGGATGGAGCGCTTCGCGAGCCCCAGCTGGAAGTCGTCGATCACAGTCTTCGGCGCGGCGGTCGGATCGGTGGCCGCACCCAGCGTGATGAACAGCGGCGTGTAGTGCTCGACGGTCGGGTGCGCGTACGGCATCCCGGGCGCCTTCGCCACGTCGGCGAGCGTGTCGACCGCACCCCGGGCGAGCGCGTCGGCGGCCCAGGCGTCGAAGTCGGCCGACCAGCCGGGTACCGCGTTGCCGGCCATCATGTCCCTGGTCAGGAACGGCAGGCCGTGCGTCATGAAGCCCGAGCCGATGATCAGCACGCCCTCGTCGCGGAGCGGGCGCAGCCGTTCGCCGATGCGCAGCAGCCGGTCCGGATCGTGCGTCGGCATGCTGAGCTGCAGCGCCGGCACGTCCGCGTACGGGTACATGACCTTGAGCGGCACCCACGCTCCGTGGTCGAGGCCGCGGCGGCGGTGCTCGTGCAGCGGCTCGGTGTCGGGCATCGCGGCGGCGACCCGGACAGCGAGCGCGCCGGCGTCGGGCGTCGGATAGGTCATCTCGTAGTACCGCCGCGCGAACCCGCCGAAGTCGTACACGAGCGGAGTCGCGGCTCCGGTCGCGCTGACGCTGAGCGGCGCGCGTTCCCAGTGGGCGCTCACGATGAGGATCGCCCTGGGCTTCGGCAGCGCCTGCGCCCAGGCGTGCAGCTGGCCGATCCAGTGCGCGTCGTCAAAGACCGGAGGCGCGCCGTGCCCCAGGTAGAGCGCGGGCATCGGTCCGTCCTCGGGCGTCCATTCCTTTCGGGAACGGCTTTGCGGGGCCGAGTCGCGCATGAACGCGTCGAAGGCGGCGCCGGGGACCGAGGGATTCAGCAGGTCGTTCACGGCGACACGCTCCCATCTACTTGAACCTTCAACATCTAAGATAGGAGCAAATACTTGTTTGGTCAACCTTCTGCGTTGATGACCCGTGGCACGAGAACCCGCACCGGTGCGCCCCGCCGGGCGACGTTGAGCATGGCCCGCCCGAGGCGTTCGGTGGTGGTGACGGCGTTCGGGAAAAGGCGCATGAGCAGCGGCGACAGCGGCCGCACCAGCGTGTAGGGCACCTGGTACCAGCCCGTCTTCGACCGCACCCCGTGCATCGGCTGGATGTACCCCGGCCGGAACATGTAGGCCTTCTCACTCCTCGCCAGAAGAGCCTCCTCGGCACGCCCCTTCACCCTGGCCCACATCTGCCGACCGTTCACGTCGGTGCCCTGGCCCGACACGTACACGAACGTCATGCCCGGGTTCGCCGGCAGGAGCACGTTCGCCGCGTGCAGCGGGAGGTCGTGGCTGATGCGCGTGTAGTCCGCCTCGCTCATGCCGATGGAGGAGACGCCGAGGCAGTAGAAGCACGCGTCGTACCCGGTCAGTTCCGCCGCGATCGCCGTCAGGTCGCCGAGGTCCGGGTGCACGATCTCGCGTAGCCGGGGAGCACTTCTTCCGAGAGGGCTACGCCCGACGCTGAGCACCTCGGTCACGTCCGGATCGAGCAGGCACTCCCGCAGCACGCCCTGACCGACCATGCCGGTGGCGCCGAACAGAATCACTCTCATCCGGCGATCGTGTCAGGAACGGCGCCGCCTGCCGAGGAGTTGGTGCCACCGCCCCCGCATCAGCATGCGGAACGTCGACCAGTTCGTCATGCCGTTGTAGATGATCGCGGGGCCCGCCGGATGCACACCGGGTCTGTCCACAATGGACCACGCCGCGTCCCTGATCGCCAGAAGTTCCTCGACGCTCAGCTCCGGCGCCGGTTCGTCGGGCTGGTAGCGGGCCCCGAGCGGATAGTCCGACCCGTCCCGCCGCATCTCGACGTGACACCCCATCACGTACCGCACATCCCGCACCGCCGCGAACGCCGCCAGCCGCGACAGGCTCGCCGCGAACGCCGCGAAGTCCGGCGCGTACAGGCGTCCCCGGTACACCGTGTCGCCCGTGACGAGGATGCCGCTCCACGGGTCGTACACGGCGATGGAGGTCTCGTGATGCCCCGGACAGCCGATGATCTCCAGCACCCGCCCGCCGAGGTCGAACCGGACCGTCTCCTCCGGCCACGACCCGAACCCGAAGAACCCCTGCACGGCGTCGAGATCCGTGCCGACGACGATCGTCCCGGGCCGCCCGACGAACTGCGGATCGCCGGCCACGTGGTCGCCGTGCGCGTGGGTGTGCGCGACGACCAGTTCGTAGTCGGTGCGCGGATGCATGGCCAGCCAGCCGTCCAGCACCGCGTCGACCGTCTCCCGCAGCGGGAACGCCACCGGATCCTCGGTCGCCCCGGTGTCGAGCAACAGCGCACGCTGGTTGCCCAGGAACAGATACAGGAACGGCCCCTCGTAGTGCACCGTCTTGCTCTGCCGCAGGATCACCGTGTGCGGGTCGAACCGGTGCACCTGGATCGGCGGGTCGGCCACGCCGCCGTGGATCCACCGCACGTCCAGGTCCCCGTCGACGGGAGCACCGGCATGGAAGTCGACCGTCACAGGTCGTGACGATACAGCCACTCCATCGACGTTCGCGAGTACCTTCCCGTGGCGAGCCGGTGTCTCCACCGGTGTGCTCGTGCAGCGCTACGGGAGCAAGCGCGGGCTGCTGCTGGCGTTCGTGCGGGCCGGGGTGGAGACGTTCCCGCTGCCGATGGCGGAGGCGTTGGGGTCCGTCGACGATCCCGTGGAGGGGTTGATCCGTGCCGTCCTCGCCATTTCGTGGAACGACATCAGCCCCGCCGAGTTCGCCACCATCTCAAGTTTCTGAACCTCGAAACTGGCCGGACTCGTCCGGACCGCCGTCGCCGCCGACCGGCTCACCGGCGACCCGGAACTGCTCGCCGACGCCCTCCGTCGGGACCTCACCACACCTGCTCAAGCCGTACGTCGTGTAGGAACGATGAGCCTGTCCGGAAAATCGCGCTCGTGGCGGTGGCCGCGGCATCGCCGTCGCCCTGGGTGCCGCCGGTGCGACCGTGTACGTGACGGGGCGCAGCACCCGCGCCGCCCGTTCGCCGATGGGCCGTCCCGAGACGATCGAGGAGACGGCGGAACTCGTGACGGCGGCCGGTGGGCGGGCTCATGCCGTTCCCACGGATCATGAAAACCCGGAGGAGGTCCGGAGGCTGGTCGATCGGATCCGGGGCGACCACTCCGGACGCCTGGACATCCTGGTCAACGACGTGTGGGGCGGCGACCCGCTCCCATTCCGGACAAGCCCATCTGGAAACAGCCGCTGGACACCGGCCTCAAACTGCTGCGCCAAGCGGTGCACACGCACATCGTCACGGCCCGCCACGCGCTACCGCTGATGGTCGCGCGCGGCTCCGGCCTCGTGATCGAGGTGACCGACGGGACGGCCGACTCCGGATACCGTGGCTCGTTCTACTACGACCTCGTCAAGTCCGACGTCATCCGGATCGCCCAATCCCTCGCCGCCGAACTGACCCCGCACGGCGTGACCGCACTGGCGCTCACGCCGGGATTCCTGCGGTCCGAGGCGATGCTGGATCATTTCGGGGTGACCGAATCGACGTGGCGGAACGGCGTCGCGCGCGATCGGCACTTCGCGCTCTCCGAGACGCCGGCGTACCTGGGGCGGGCAGTCGTGGCGTTGGCGTCGGATCCTTCGGTGTCGCGCTTCGCGGGGAGGTCGTTGGCCACGTGGGGGCTGGCGAAGGAGTACGGGTTTGTGGATGTCGACGGGTCGCGGCCGGATTGGGGTGGGTACATGGCCGCCGCCATCGAACGCGCCGAGCCCGTGGATCCGGAAGACTACCGACGGGTTCACAGCATCGCGATGTAGCGCGCCTTGTGCTTCTCCAAAATTTCGTCGATCTCGGTGACAGCCTGAGCCTCCAACGCCTTGAATACCCGACTGTAGGTCGCCAGGTGGACCTGGCTGCGCGAGGTGACGAAGGTCGTCAGGTGATCAATCAGAACGATCTTGTCATCGAGCAGGTTGAACGTGTCGACCGGGACCACGGCGATCTGTACCTCCTCGGGGATGATGCCGATGGTCACGTTGCTCTCCCGCGCCAACACTCTCAGGTGCTCAAGCTGCGAGAGCATGTGCACGGGCGCACACACCCGCACCTGGAGGACGGACTCCGGCATCACAAAAACGAACTTCTTGCCGTGGTCGCCCAATGCCTCCTGCCGGCGTATTCGAGCTGCCACCGCTCGGGCGACCGGCATCCTTTCATCACCGACGCGGAAGCCGGCCCGCTGCAGGCCGGTGAAGACGGCACGGGCGTACTCGGCCGTCTGCAGGAGCCCGAACAGAGTCCCGGGAGTGAACGCCCGGGAGATTCGGGTGTTGCGCTCCAGGTTCGCCATCAGGTCCTGCTCGGCCGAGAGCTCGCCACTGTGGACCTGCATCTCGTGCGCCCACGATGCCGTGGCGCGCGCACGCTCAAGGAGCCTCTCGGTCTCGCCGTCCGACAGGTCGAGCGCCTCCGCGATGGCCCGCACCTCGTCGGCAGCCGGGACCACCGCACCCGTCTCGATCCTCGAAATCTGAGCCTGACTCAGGCCCACGCGAACGGCGAGCTGTTGACCGGTCATGCTTTTCGCCCGGCGGAGGCCGCGGATCGTTCTGCCGAAAGGGACGGAGTCCTCATCGTCGTCTGCGTCGTTCAACGGCGCGTCAGCCATGCAGTCCCCATCCCCCTCAACCGAGCAATGCCGCGCTAGGCCTTTAGCTCAAGCCCTCTAACCACGTCGAGCAGCAACTCCTGCGGAATTTCCACCATCTGCTCGCCGGCAGGCAGCACGTGTTCAACCTCGTTCACGGAGACCTGGTAACCCTGCACCACGAACGTTCCCCGATCGCTCGCGTAGATCGTCGGGCAGTTGCCGGCCGCACACGTTACCGCCACGGGGGTGAGCGCCAGCATTGCTGGGTGATTTTTGTCGATATCTACTGATTCACAGGCCATGATTCCTCGAATATTCTGAATGAAATGTTTCGTTGCCGACCGCCCAAAGACCGTCCCTACGCAGCCAACTTGGGGAATCCTTGTGTAGCCTGACACGTAGGTTAACGCTGGCACTCGAGGCGCGTTGACCCGCCTCGGAATATTCCGGAGAATTCCATATACGGCTCCAGTCGTCTACGGCCCGCGGGGCTCTGCATCGTTCGCTGGGGCGGCTAGGGGGTTTCCGTGCTCAGAAGACCGCCGCCCCTGCGGCTCGACCGGCTACTTCGGCGTCCAACGGTCGTCATTCTGACCGCTCTTGATCTTGAATATCAGGCGGTGCGGGCGCACCTGGATCAGCCGCGGTCATGGCAGCACCCCGCCGGGACCTTCTTCGAGATCGGGCGCCCCTCCCCCGATGCCGGCTGGGTCGCCATCGTGCGCACCGGCGAGGGCAACACGCCGGCCGCGTTGATCGCGGAGCGGGCGGCGTGGGTGTTCCAGCCGCGGGCGATGTTCTTCGTCGGGACCGCCGGTGCCCTCAACGACACCGTCGCGCTCACCGACGTGGTGGTCGCCACGAAGGTCTATGCGTTCCACGGCGGGAAGGCGGAGGGCAACGACTTCCTGCCGCGGCCGCAGGTGTTCGAGGCGCCGCACGGGTTGGAGCAGCTCGCCGGGCACGTGGCGCGCACCTTCGAGTGGCGGGGCGAGCGGGCGCCGGTTGTGCACTTCAAGCCGATCGCGGCCGGCGAAGTCCTCGTCAACTCCCGGGCGGGGGATCTGGCCGAGCATCTGCGGCGCAATTACAACGACGCTGTGGCCGTCGACATGGAATCCGTCGGGGTGGCGTGCGCCGGCCACCTGAACCGTTCGCTGCCGGTGCTCAGCATCCGGGGTGTGAGCGACCACGCCGACGGCACCAAGGCCTCCGTCAGCAGGCCGGACGAGGCCGCCATGAACGCGGCCGCTTTCGCGCTCGCCCTCGCCGCGGCGATCCAGGCTCCGGTCGGCCGGGCCGCATGAGCCGGGCCGCATAGCGAGGCGTAGGGGTGCGGGCGCCGGTGGGGGTGTCCCGCCCGGCGCCCGCGTTCAGGGAAGAAGTGGCTACAGGACCGTGCAGGCGCGGCCGTTCAGGGTGAAGGCGGTGGGGTTGGTGTTGCCGCCGGTCGCCCCGCCGATGAACCCGATCGTCTGCGAACCGCCGGCCGGGATCTGTGCCGTGTAGCCGGCGTTCACGACGGAGACGGTGCCGCCGTTGACCGACGGGGTGCCGCCCCACATGTTGGTGATGGTCTGCCCGTTGGCGAACGTCCAGCCGAGCGTCCAGCCGTTCACGGGCGAGGTGCCGGTGTTGCCGATCGCCACGCCGGCCTGGAACCCACCTGGCCACGAGCCTGTCACGCGATAGGTGACGGAGCAGGTACCCGTGGCGGAGGCGGGCGGTGAGGAGGGCGGGCGGGGCGAGGAGGAGGACGCCGAGGGCGAGACCGGGGGCTGCGACGAGGGCGGCTGCTGTCCACTGTAGACAGACGCCTCCCGCGCGGTGGAACGGATTCCGTTGGCGCCGTTGAAGAGCCGTTCGCCCCAGGAGGTGAGCTGGTTGGGGTCGAAGTTCGTGACCTGGTCGAGGTACTCGACGCCACCGCCGTTGCCGCTCCAGCTCCAGCCGAGGTAGCCGATGCCGAGCGACTGCGCGGTCGCCATGATGGTGTCCTCGTCGGGGTTGCCGTCGGAGTGGTCGAACCCGAACTCGCCCACCGCGATCGGCAGGCTCTCGGAGCGGAAGTAGTTCAGATACGAGGTTACTTCCGCCGCGGTGTCGTACACGCCGTACATGTGCACCGAGAAGAGCAGGTTCCGGTCCGGGTCGCTGTTCCACACCGTGCGCGCGTTGGTGCGCATGATGTTCTCCCAGTCCTGGCCCCAGTTCGGGGCGTCGATCATGAGAGTGTGGTCGAAGCCGGCGTTGCGCATGCGGGTGATGGCGGCCGTGGTGGCGCTCGTCCAGCCGCTCGCGCCGACGTTGCCCCACGGCTCGTTGCCGATGTTGATGATGACGTAGCGCTCCTGGCCGGTGAGCACGCTCTGCAGGCCGATCCAGTAGTTCACCGCGGTGTCGAGCGAGACCGCGCCGGACTGCTCGCCGTAGCCGGTGGTGTCGTGGTTCTCCAGGATGCAGATGAGCCGGTTGGCCTTGCAGAGCGAGATGACGTTCGCGACGTCGGCGGCGGTGTTGGCCGTCCAGCGGCCGCCGCTCAGGACGACGCGCACGCTGTTGGCGCCCTTGGCCTTGATGTTCGCGAACGAACTCGTCTGCGAGGGATACCAGGTGTGCGCGTGGCTCGTGCCGCGGATGACGAACTCGGCACCGTTGGATTCGTACAGTTTGCCGTTCGAGACGTAGAAGCCGGCGGCGGCGCTGGCCGGTCCGGCGAATGCGATCATGGCGGCGCCGACCAGGGAGAGGACGGCCGCGCCCGCGACGAGCAGGCGGGCCCGTCCGTAACCGCGGATCTTCATGCAGACTCCTGGGGGTGAGGTTGCGCCGACCGTAGGGACGGGGTTTCTAAGATCGCAATCGATGGCCGCGTCGCCCCAGTTCAGGGGCTACTTAACCGTGAAAGGTTCAACGACCCCCTGTGAGGATGACCCAGTGAAGATCGTCGGGCCGCTGCTGCGGGGCGCGACCTACCGGCGCGGCGTCTACCTGCTGCTCGGCGGCGTGCTGGCGCTGCCGTACGCGCTGCTCGCCGGGCTCTTCTGGCGGGCGTGGGCGGATCCGGCGGCGGCGCGCGTCACGTTGCTGCTGCTGATGCTCGGCAGCGGGCTGATCGGGCTGGTGCCGGCGTTCCTGCGGGGGACCCGTGCGCTGGAGATCGCGGCGGCCCGGTGGCTGCTCGACGTGGACCTGCCGGAGCCGCTGCCGGACGCCGGCCCCGAGGGGCGCGAGACGCGGCTGCGCGGCGCGCTGTGGTTCACGCTGCACCTGGCGATCGGTGGGCTCGTGACGTCCGGGGTGCTGATCGTGGTGCCGATCGCGGCGTCGGTCGAGACGCAGCCGTTGATCGCCGCGCTGGGCGTGGTGCTGGTCGTGGCGCTGATGTACGCCGTGGCGGGCCTGGGCGCGCTGGCCTCGGTGATGGCGCCGGTGCTGCTCGGCCCGTCGGCGACGGAACGGATCGCCGCCCTCGAGGCGCACGCCACCAAGCTTGCCGAACGCAACCGCCTGGCGCGGGAGCTGCACGACTCCGTCGGTCACGCCCTGACGGTCACGACGCTGCAGGCGGCCGCCGCACGCGAACTGCTCGCCACCGATCCGGCGTTCGCGCGAAGGGCTCTGCAGGCGATCGAGGACACGGGCCGGGCGGCGATGGACGACCTGGATCACGTCCTCGGCGTGCTGCGCGAGTCCGCGGCCGCGACGGAGCCGCACCGGACCCTGGAGCAGCTCGACCGGCTGCTGGCGGACACCCGTGCCACCGGGGTGACGGTGGAGGCGCACGTCGAGGGCAGCATGTCGGCGCTGCCGGGCGCCGCGTCGCGGGAGGGGTACCGGATCGTGCAGGAGAGCCTCACCAACGCGCTACGCCACGCCGGCAAGGTACCGGTGACCGTCCACATCGGAGTGTCCACTGTGGCCCTCGACATCGAGGTGGTGAACCCCTTGCCGCACAAGGTTTCCACGAAGAAGGGGCGCGGGCTGGACGGCATGCGCGAGCGGGTGACGCTGCTCGGCGGCACGCTGAGCGTGGGACCGGAGGGCGGCCGGTGGCGGGTCGCCGCGAGCCTGCCGGTCAAGACGTGACGGGCGTGGCGATCGTCGACGACGACGAGCTGATCCGGGTGGGGCTGCGGGCCGTCATCGACGCGCAGCCGGACCTGACGGTGGTCGGCGAGGCGGCCGACGGTGCGGAGGTACCGTCGCTGGTCGCGCGGGTGCGGCCGGACGTGCTGCTGATGGATGTTCGGATGCCGGCGGTGGACGGGATCCAGGCGACGCGGCACCTGCTGGCATCCAGCGCGACGCCGCCGAAGGTGCTGGTCATCACGACGTTCGAGAACGACGAGTACGTCTACGAGGCGCTACGCGCCGGGGCGAGCGGGTTCCTGCTGAAACGGGCCCGTCCGGCGGAGGTGCTGCACGCGATCCGGGTGGTGGCGCAGGGCGAGTCGCTGTTGTTCCCGACGGCGATCCGCCGGCTCGTGGGGACGTTCGGGGGCGGGACGGCCGGCACCCGGTTGCGCGGCGCGCGGCTGACCGACCGGGAGGCCGAGGTGCTGCGCCACGTCGCCGCGGGCCTGTCCAACGCGGAGATTGCCGCACGGCTCGTCGTCGGCGTGGAGACGGTGAAGACCCACGTCGGAAACGTGCTCACGAAGCTGGGCGCGCGCGATCGCACCCAGGCCGTGGTGATCGCCTACGAGAGCGGATTCATCACTCCCCAGGGGTGAGCCCTCCCCCGCGCGAGGGAGGCGGTTCACGCCCCGGCGTGACGCTTTCCGTGCCCCCGCCGACGATCGTCGAGCCATGACAACCCTGGCAAGCGCTCCCGCCCGGCTACCGGCCGTCGGGTGGATCGCCGCACTGTGGGCCGGCACCTACGGATTCGTCGCACTGATCTGGACGGCGACGGGTTCGGGTTACCCGTTCCACAACGCCGATGACATCTCGCTGTGGAGCCGCCTCGATCCCGCGGTCGGGGCGCCACTGCTCGCGCAGCTCCTGCTCGCGTCCGCCGTCGCCGCCGTCGCGATGTCGGGTGCCTATATGGAACGTCTCACGGGCGGCACCCGGGTCGCACTTCTCCTGTTCGGGTGGACGTCGGCCGCGGTGCTGGCGCTCGTCGTGCCCGGGGCGTCCCTCCTCGCGCTGACCGGCTACGCGCCGCTGCTGCTGATCGCCGCGCCGTTCGGCTGGGTGGAGGTGGACCTGCGGGCGGTGTTCGACGCCGGGCTGCTCAACCAGGCGTGGAGCGTGATCGGTGGGGTTCTCATCGGGGCGACGGTTCTCGCCTGGCAGCGGCGCACCCGGGGGGCGTGCGTCGACTGCGGGCGCAACGATCGGGCGGCCCGGGTTCCCCTCGAACGGTGGAGCCGCTGGGCGGTCGGTGCGGCGGTGGCGGTTCCGCTGATGTACGCGCTGACCCGGTTCGCCTGGGCGGTCGGGATCCCGTTCGGGCTGAGCCGCGCGGAGGTGGCCGAACTGCGTGCCGGCGAAGGGCTGTGGGCGGCCGTGGGGCTGGCGTCGTTCGCGCTGGTCGGTGCGGTGCTCACGCTCGGGCTGGTGCAGCGGTGGGGCGAGGTGTTCCCGCGGTGGATGCTCGGGCTGGCCGGCCGGCGGGTGCCGATCTCGCTCGCGGTGGTGCCGGCGATGTACGTGGCCGCGATGGTGTTCGCGGGCGGGCTGGCCCTGATCGGCGCGCCGCAGCTGTGGGAACAGGGCTTCCTGCTCATGCTGCCGCACCTGCTGTGGCCGCTGTGGGGAGTCGCTCTGGCGGTGGCCGCGTACGCCTACAAACTGCGCCGGCGCGGTGCCTGCGCGGACTGCGGACGGGAGGGTTAGTCCTATGTGGACAGTTGCCGACGAGGAGTTGTCCGACTGGTTGGCCGAACGCCGCGCCGCCACCGAAGAACTGCTCCGCTCCACTGTGGACGGTTCGGGCGAGGTGCTGCTGGACACGGTCGCCGGGCACCTGATAGCCGCCGGTGGCAAGCGGATGCGGCCGGCGCTGGCGCTGCTCGCGGCCCGGTTCGGCCCCGAGCCGGACGGCCGGCGCGTGCTGGAGGCCGCCGCCCTGGTCGAACTGGTGCACGTCGCCTCGCTGTACCACGACGACGTGCTGGACAACGCCGACCGGCGGCGCGGTGCGCCGAGCGCGAACGCCCGCTGGGGCGACCGGCTCGCCGTTCTCGGCGGCGACTACCTGGTGGCCAAGGCCGCGATCCTGGGTGCCGGCCTCGGCCCGCAGGCGCAGCGCGCCCAGGCGGAGACCCTGGCCCGGCTGGTGCGCGGACAGGTGAGCGAGGCGGCGGGTCCCGCGCCGGGCCAGGATCCGGAGCAGCACTACCTGGCGGTCGTCTCGGACAAGACCGCGGCGCTCTTCGGGCTCGCGGCCCACCTGGGCGCCCTGGCGGCCGGCGCCACCCCGGCGGCGACCGCGGCGCTCACCCGGTACGCCGAGCAGCTCGGCATCGCGTTCCAGCTGGCCGACGACGTGCTGGACATCGCGGCCGACCGCGCCGCGTCGGGCAAGCCGGACGGTGCGGACCTGCGCCAGGGGCTGCGCACACTACCCGTGCTGCGGGCACTGCGCGGTACCGGCGAACGCGGCCCGCGGGCACGGCTGCGCCGCGCGGTGATGGCGGGCGTCGTGGCCGGGGCGACCGGCAGCCGCGGTGTGCACCGCGCCGCGCTGACGCTCCTGAGGCGTTCCCCCGGATTGTCGGAAGGACGGGCGGAGGCGGAACGGTACGCGGCCCGGGCGACGGCGGACCTGGGGGTCCTGCCCGAAGGGCCGGCGCGGGCGGCTCTCGCGGCGCTCGCCGACACGGTCGTGGGACAGGTCGGGACGGCTTCCACGCGGGCGGCTTGACTTTTTCGGGCATTCGGCCCACTCCGGGCACTTGGGACGGTAAGAATAACCGCGTGAGTTCCACTCACCACGGGGGCTGACCCGGCCGGCGACGGCCGCGAGGCACCCGGCTCCAGCCGGCCGGTACGGGGGTCCGGCCGGTTGGAGCGGCCCCCGTTTCCCATTTCCATCCACGGGTATGGACCCGTTCGTGGTGGACACACTTGCCGCCGACGGTCTCCGCCTTCGCCTCGACGCCGTCGACTATCTGCTCGTCGCACTGTACTTCGTGACGGTTCTCGGAGTCGGGTTCGCCGCCCGACGCGCGATCCGCACCAGCGTCGACTTCTTCCTGTCCGGCCGGTCGCTGCCGGCCTGGGTCACCGGCCTCGCGTTCGTCTCGGCGAACCTCGGCGCCCTCGAGATCATCGGGATGGCCGCCAACGGAGCCCAGTACGGGTACATGACGCTGCACTACTACTGGATCGGCGCGGTTCCCGCGATGGTCTTCCTCGGCATCGTGATGATGCCCTTCTACTACGGGTCCAAGGTCCGCAGTGTGCCGGAGTACCTGCGCCTGCGGTTCAACAGACCGACGCACCTGTTCAACGCGATCACGTTCGCGGTGGCGCAGGTGCTCATCGCCGGCGTGAACCTCTTCGCGCTCGCGCTCGTCATGCAGGCCCTGCTCGGCTGGCCGCAGTGGGTCTCCATCGTGGTCGGCGCGTTCATCGTCCTGTCGTACATCCTGCTCGGCGGGCTGTCGTCGGCGATCTACAACGAGGTGCTCCAGTTCTTCGTGATCCTCGCCGGCCTCATCCCGATCACGGTCATCGGGCTGCAGAAGGTCGGCGGCTTCGGCGGCCTCATGGACGCGGTCAAGGGCACGTCGCTCGGCGAGGCCGGGCTGCACGCCTGGTCCGGCACCGGCGGCTCGGACAATCCGCTCGGCGCCAACTGGATCGGCATCGTGTTCGGGCTCGGGTTCGTGCTGTCGTTCGGCTACTGGACGACGAACTTCGCCGAGGTGCAGCGCGCGCTGTCGGCGCGGAACATGAGCGCCGCCCGCCGCACGCCGATCATCGCGGCCTACCCGAAGCTGCTGATCCCGGTCGTGACCGTGATCCCCGGCCTCATCGCGCTCATCACCGTGCAGGGGCTCGGCGCCAAGGAAGGCGACCTCACGTACAACAACGCCATCCCGCTGCTCATGCGCGACCTGCTGCCGAACGGCGTTCTCGGCGTCGCCGTCACCGGGCTGCTCGCGTCGTTCATGGCCGGCATGGCCGCGAACGTCAGCGGGTTCAACACCGTCTTCACGTACGACATCTGGCAGGAGTACGTGAAGAAGGACATGCCCGACGGGTACTACCTGCGGGTGGGCCGCATCGCCACGGTCGCCGGTGTGGTCATCGGCATCGGGACGGCGTTCATCGCGGCCGGCTTCGACAACATCATGAACTACATCCAGGCGCTGTTCGCGCTCTTCAACGCGCCGCTGTTCGCGACGTTCATCATCGGCATGTTCTGGAAGCGGATGACGCCGCTGGCGGGCTTCCTGTCGCTCGCCGCCGGTTCGCTCGCCGCGCTCACGCTCTACCTGCTGTACCTGGGTGACGTGATCAAGTTCAACTCCGACCTGGAGCAGAGCTTCTGGGGTGCCGGGCTCGCGTTCGTGACCGTGGCGATCGTGGCGGCCGTCGTGACGCCGCTGACCGCACCCAAGCCGGTCGAGGAACTGGACGGGCTGGTGTACGGCAGGGCCAAGGGCATGGGCACCGAGGACCTGCTGGCCGGCGACGAGGCCTGGTACCGCAACCCGATCGCGCTGGGGCTGTTCGCCGTCGCGCTGTCGCTGCTCTTCTACATCCCGGTCTGGTAAGGAGGCTCGAACATGACCGACAACGAGACCGAACGCCGTTCCGCGGCCGCCCGGCTCTTCGACGTGCGGCGGGTGATCGGTGGGCTGTTCGTCGTGTACGGCGCGATCCTCACGCTGCGCGGGCTGTTCGACTCGACGGCCGACCTGAGCAAGGCGGAGGGGCTGCGGATCAACCTGTGGGCCGGCCTGGCGATGCTGGTGTTCGGCCTGCTCTTCCTGGCCTGGCAGTGGCTGCGGCCGGCGGAGGCCCCGAAGGCGGACTCCGAATAACGCGGAAACCCCGGTCCGGCATCGCCGGACCGGGGTTCTTCCTGCCTCAGATCAGCGCTTGCGCAGGCACAACACGTAGTCGTTGGACGAGCCGGAGGTCTCGTCGTGGGTGTACGAGGCGTCGTAGCGTCCCACTCCGGCACCGTCGCAGCGGGCCTTGTCCGCCGTACCCGGGATCTTCGCGACGACTTCGTAGGCACCCGACGTCGTGCAGGGGACCTTCTTCAGCGCCGGGCTGCTGTCCGTGCCCTGGTTGATGAAGCAGTCGCCCTTGACGAACGTGTCCGGGTCGTCGCCGCCGTTGCCGGCCGTGGTCGGCGCGGCGGTCGGGGTGCGGGTCGCGCTGGGGCGGCTGGTCGCACCGGCCGAGCCGGTCGCGCTCGGGGTGGCCGACGCGGAGGCGCCGGGGCCGGCCTTGTCGTTGCCGTCGTCCTTGGAGTACTGGTACGCCGTGTAGCCACCGCCACAACACAGCGCGAGCACAACCACGGCGACGATCGCGATGATGATCTTGCCCGAGTTACCGCGCGACGGGGGCTGGGGAGCGCCCGGGAAACCGCCGCCGGGAGGCGGGGGAAAGCCACCACCGGGGGGCGGGAAGCCACCGCCGCCGGGAGGCGGGTAACCGCCGCCGGCACCACTGACCGGCGGGTAGCCCGGATCCTGGTAGCCACCGCCCGGGAAGGCCGAGGTGGGCGGCGGCGGAGGCGGATAACCTCCGGGTTGCATGCCGGGATCCTGCGGGTACTGCGGTGCCCCGTAGGGATCCTGGGGTGGCGGCCCACCCCAGGGCTGCTGGGGAGGATCGTAGTTGGACATCAAACTCCTCGGGGTGCTGACCGTGTGCCGAACGGGGCACGGCACCCGTCGCACGGTAGCGAACAGCCGCCAGTCGCGCCGTCCGGGCGTGACCGGCGTCATAGCCTAGACAGAACCGGTGCGGAGTCGGCACCCCCCGCCCCCTGTCGGGTACAGGTCGAACCTAATCGCCTCGCCTGTGCCACGCCACCTACCTGGCCGTTCGCCTTTCGGGTGGTGACCGGTCGATGGACGGGTGGCCCGATCGGCTGACGGTGCATGCTTCGTCCACGGACGGGTAATGACGCTGTCGATGCGCTCACGAATCGGTTTACTCGTCGCGGCGGCCCTCATCGCTGCCGCGTGTGCCGTCGGGGGCGGGTCCGGTTCGGACGAGCCCTCGTCGCCGGCCGCCAGCGGGCAAGCCGAACGGCGGCCGAACGCCGACGAGTTCCAGGACGACATCGAGGGTGCCGTCGCGGTGGCCGAGGCGTACTGGACGGACCGGTTCAGCCAGGGCGGGCGGCGGTTCACGCCGATCCGGCGGGTCTTCCCCTACCGTGCCGAGGGCGAGGTCACCTGCGGCGCACAGGTGGTGCCGGCGAACAACGCCGCCTACTGCCCCGACGGCGACTTCATCGCCTACGACGTGAACTGGGCCGTGCGGGCCTACGCGCAGGTCGGCGACGCCTTCCTGTACTTCCTGCTCGGGCACGAGTACGCGCACGGGATCCAGGTGCGGCTCGGGCTGCGCTACGAGTACACGATCGAGCAGGAACTCCAGGCGGACTGCCTCGCCGGGGCGTACATCGGCGACTCGGTCAAGGCCGACCGGCTGACCCTGGAGGACGGCGATCTCGACGAACTCCGCCAGGGGCTGCAGGCGGTCGGCGACGACCCGGGCCAGCCCTGGTTCGCCGAGGGCTCGCACGGGTCGCCGGAGCAGCGCACCGACAGCTTCTTCAAGGGATACGAACAGTCAACGCGCGCCTGCGACGTGTGATCCCACGCCCGCGACGGTCGGCTTCGCGCCGTCGACGGGTGCCCGTCGGAAGACCCACGCCCGCATCAGCAGGAACCGCACCAGGGTGGCGCCGGCGTTGGCCGCGCACAGCACCACCAGCTCCACGCCGCGCGCCGGCGTCGGGTCCAGCGCGTGCAGCAGCCCGAGCGACCCGCTCGTCAGCGCCAGCCCCAACCCGAAGATGAGCAGCCCCTGCGCCTGATGCCGGCCGGCGCCCGCCCGCCCGCGCACCCCGAACGTCAGCCGCCGGTTGGCCGCCGTGTTCGCCACCGCCGTGATCAGCAGCGCCGCGAGGTTTGCCGCCTGGGCCCCCAGGGCCGGCCGCAGCAACGCGAACAGCACCAGGTACGCGAGCGTGCTCGCCACGCCCACGCCCGCGAAGCGCACCAGCTGCGGCGCCAGCCCAGGCGCGCTCCCGCGGATCTCGCCCGGTGACACGGGAGAGGTCGCGAGCCGCACGATCCCCTTGAGGTCGGCGATCACCGTGGAGACGATGTCGACGCGGCTGTCCGGATCGTCGACCCAGTCCACCGGCACCTCGTGGATGCGCAGTCCGGCCCGCTGCGCCAGCACCAGCAGTTCCGTGTCGAAGAACCAGCCGGTGTCCTCCACCTGCGGCAGCAGCCGTTCGGCCGCGTCCCGCCGGATCGCCTTGAACCCGCACTGCGCGTCGCTGAACTCCGCCGCGAGGGTGCGCCGCAGGATCAGGTTGTAGCCCCGGGAGAGGATCTCGCGCTTCGCGCCGCGCACCACCTGCGAGCCGCGGGCCAGTCGCGAGCCGATCGCGAGGTCGGAGTGCCCCGAGATCAGCGGGGCCACCAGCGGCAGCAGCGCCTTCAGGTCGGTCGACAGGTCCACGTCCATGTACGCCAAAACCGGGGCGTCCGAGGCGCTCCAGGCCTCCTTGAGCGCCCGGCCCCGCCCCTTCGCCGCGAGGTGCACCGCGGTGACCCCGGGCAGTCGCGCGGTGAGACCCCGCGCCACCGCCGCGGTGCCGTCGACGCTCGCGTTGTCGGCGACGGTGATGCGAAAGGGGTAGGGGAAGTGCTCGCTCAGGTAGGCGTGCAGGCGCTGCACGCAGGGCGCCAGGTCCCGTTCCTCGTTGTAGACCGGGATGACGATGTCGAGCACGGGCACGTCGGTGGTCGCGGCCCGGCCCTGCCGCGGGAGCGTCTCTGTGGTCATGGAAAGACGGTGCGGCGCGGCGCTGTCGAGATCGTTTACGACCGCTGTGCACGACCTGTGAAGCCTTTTACAGGCCTATTGCCACGGTCCTCGGGCGCGCTCTGCGCTCCGCCGCCGGCAGCAGCGGCCAGGCGTCCACAATGGACTGTTCGAGGCGCGTGACGCGGAGGCCCTGTCTGGCGACCGGATCCAGCGTGCACGATCAGGTCCGCCGCGCCCTTGCGGCGCACCCGCGGCGGGACCGAGGCGTGGATCGGCCCGTCGAGCGGCTGGCCTCGCCTTCGGCGAGCGCGTCGAGGATGTCGTGGCGCATGTGGCTCAGCGTGCGGCCGCCGTCCGGCCGGCGTCCAGGCCGAGGCCACGCCTGTGGACAGGCGTGGCCTTGCCTGTGGACGGGCGTCGGCGCTACTTCGCGGTCAGGTCGTAGACGGTCTGGCCGCCCACCGTCTTGGCCGGGTAGCTCGCGGCTACCCAGGTGGCGATCTCGGAGCCGGCGTTGCTGCCGCCGTTCTGGCGTCCGCCGCCGAAGCCTCCGCCGCCGATGAAGTAGTGCACCCGGCCCTGCGCCACGTACTCCTGGAACTGGGCGAGCGTCGGAGCCGGGTCGCTGCCGTTGAAGCCGCCGATCGACATCACCGGCTTGCCGAGCGCGAGCTGGATGCCGGCGGCGTTCTGCGAACCGACCGTCGCCGCGATCCAGGTGTACCTGTCGGCGTCCTGGTTGAGGAGGGCGACGAGTTCGGCGTCGGGCGTGCTGGCGTTGAGCAGGCCGCCCATGCCGCCGCCAGCGCGCTGACCGCCGGGGCCGCCCTGGGCGCCTTGTGCGCCGGGCGGCTGGGCGGCTTGGGCGCCACCGGTCGGGGGCCGGCCCTGGAAGCGGCCGCCGTCCTGACGCTGCCCGTTGCCGCCGTTGCCGTCGGGGCGCTGGCCGCCGGGGAAGCCGTTCTGGCCGCCGGGGGCACCCGGGGCTCCACCGCCCGGGAAGCGCCCGCCGCCGCCGCGGCCCATGCCGCCGGCCACCGCCGGACCGGCCGTCACGATCGAACCCTCCTTGCCGGCCGACACCGTCTCCAGCGAGTACCCGACCGGTGCGGCCATCGCCGCCGCGATCGCCACCGCGGCCGCCAGCGGCGCCAGGTGGAACCGCCCGAGCGCCGAACGGGCCCGCCCCGGCAACGCCGTCAGCGCCAACCCCGCGGCGGCCACCAGCCCGCCCACGAGCACCGTCGGGCGCAGCCACGGCTGCCAGTCGGCGCTGCGGCCCAGCAGGGTGTACGCCCACACCGCCGACCCGGCGACGGTGGCCGCCAGCACCAGGGGTGCCCAGACGGTGTGCCGCCGCGACCAGAGCAGCGCGGCGCCCGTTCCCACGAGTGCTCCTACCGCCGGCGCGAGAGCGACGGTGTAGTAGGCGTGGAAGATGCCCTGCATCTGGCTGAACACGACGCCGGTGACCAGCAGCCAGCCGCCCCAGACGATGAGCCCGGCCCGGGTGCGGTCGGTCCGCGGCGCGCGGCCGGTCACGACCAGACCGGCCACCAGGAGGATCAGCGCGGCCGGCAGCAGCCACGAGATCTGGCCGCCGATCTCGGCGTCGAACATGCGCGTCCAGCCGGTCTGGCCCCACGCGCCGCCGTTGCCGCCGCCGACGCTGCCCACCTCGTTGCCCGTGAGGCGGCCCAGGCCGTTGTACCCCAGGGTCAGTTCCACAATGCTGTTGTTCTGGGAACCGCCGATGTACGGCCGGCTCGAAGCGGGCCACAGCTCGACGGCGGCGACCCACCAGCCGGCCGAGGCGACCATCACGCCGCCCGCGGCGAGCAGGTGCCAGACCCGCTTCCAGACCCCGACGGGCGCGACGACGAAGTACAGGAGCGCCAGCGGCGGCAGCACGACCAGCGCCTGCAGCATCTTGGCGAGGTAGCCGAACCCGACGAACGCCCCGGCCAGCAGCAGCCACTTCAGCGAACCACGTTCGGCGGCCCGCAGCGTGGCCCAGACGGCGGCGACGAGCAGGAGCACCAGCAGCGCGTCCGGATTGTTGAAGCGGAACATGAGCACGGCCACCGGCGTCGTCGCGAGGACCGCACCGGCGAGCAGCCCCGCCGCGGCGGCCCCGCCCCGGGAGAGCCGTCCGGCGAGCGAACGCCGCACCGTCGCGTACAGCAGCCCGACCGTGGCGACGCCCATGAGCGCCTCGGGGACCAGCATGCTCCAGCTGTTCATCCCGAACAGGCGGGCGGACAGGCCCATCACCCACAGCGCGCCCGGCGTCTTGTCCACGGTGATCGCGTTCGCCGCGTCGAAGGAGCCGAAGAACCACGCCTTCCAGCTCTGCGATCCGGCCTGTACCGCGGCCGCGTAGTAGGCGTTCGCCCAGCCCGAGGCGGAGAGGCCCCAGACGTAGAAGACGCCGGTCGCGGCGAGCAGGGCCAGCACCGCCGGCCGGATCCAGCGCGGGTCGTCGGCCGGTCCCCGGAGGAGCCGGGCGGCCCGGCGGCGAGCCGTCGGCGCGGAAGCCTCGGCAGCGGTCCGGTCCGAGGCCTCGGCCGCTTCCGGAGCCGCCGGCGCGGCGGCAGGGTCAGTCTGTGCGGTCATGACTCCACGGTCGGACCCGCGGCTATCGCGACGGTGTGTCCTACCTGTGCGCCGTCTGTGAACAGCGGCAGCCGCACGGTGAACTCGGTGCGCCCGGGCACGCTGCGCACCTCCACGGTGCCGCCGTGCGCCGCGACGACGGCCGCCACGATGGACAGGCCGAGGCCGGTGCTGCCGGCGGTACGCGAACGGGCGCTGTCGCCGCGCGCGAAGCGTTGGAAGACGGCGGGTTGCAGGTCCGGTGGGATCCCCGGCCCGTCGTCGACGACCGACACCACCGCTGCACCATCCACTGTGGACAGTCCTACTTGGACGGTGGTGCCGGGCGGCGTGTGCGTGCGGGCGTTCGTCAGGAGATTGCCGATCACCTGGTGCAGGCGCGCGTCGTCGCCGACCACCTCGACCGGTTCGTCCGGCAGGTCCAGCCGCCACCGGTGCTGCGGGCCGGCCGCGTGCGCGTCGCTCAGGCTCTCCACGACGAGGGCGGACAGGTCGACGGCGTCGCGTTCCAGCGGGCGGCCGGCGTCCAGGCGGGCCAGCAGAAGAAGATCCTCCACCAGGGTGGTCATCCGGGTGGCGGCCGCTTCGACCCGTTCGAGCACCTGGTTGACCTCGGGTGGGCTCTGGGCCGCCGACCGCCTCCCCAGTTCCGCGTAGCCGCGGATGGCGGCAAGGGGCGTTCGCAACTCGTGGGAGGCGTCCGCGGCGAACTGCCGCAGGCGCGTCTCGCTGGCGTGCCGGGCGGCGAGCGCCGCGTCCACGTGCCCGAGGAGCCGGTTGAGCGCGGCCCCGACCTGGCCCACCTCGGTGCGCGGGTCGGTGTCGGCGGCCGGCACCCGCTCGGCGAGCGCCACGTCCCCCGCGTGCAACGGCAGCTCGGCCACGCGGCCGGCGGTGGCGGCGACGCGGCGCAGCGGCCGCAGGTTGCGCCGGATCACGACCTGCCCGCCGAGCAGGGCGGCGGCGAGCGCGATCAGCGTCACCAGCGCCTCGACGAGGAGCAGGTTGGCGATCGTGGCGTTGGTCTCGGCGAGGCTGAGCCCGGTCACGGTGATCCGTTCCGGCATCCGGTCCGGGCCGTTGCCGCGGCCCGCCCAGCGCATCGCCTGCACCCGGTACTCGCCGAGTTCGCCGAGGTCGACGGTGCGCGCCCGGCCGTCGACCGGGACGCCGAGCAGCACCTCCAGGGCGTCGGCCGGCACGTCGGCGGTGGTCGACTCGTCGGCGGTGGTGGCCGAGTGCGGGATGATGTACTTCGCGTCGACGACGGTCCCGTCGGTGCGGCGCAGCACGAGGACGGTGCCGGGCGCGTTGCCGGCCCGGCCCAGCTGATCGGAGGCGTCCGAGGCGCCGCCGCCGTTCGGGCGGGGTCCGCCGAAACCGCTGCGCATGCTGGCGTCGGCCAGCCGGCCGTCGACCTGTTCGATCAGGAAGTCGCGCATCGCGACCGCCGTGACCGCGCCGATGGCGAGGCTCACGGCGGCCAGCAGCAGCGTCATGACGGCGAGCAGCCGGGTCCGCAGCGACCACGTGGAGGGGCGCCAGCGCCGTTCAGCCGGCGGGCTTGAGGACATAGCCGGCTCCGCGCATCGTGTGGATCATCGGTGGGCGGCCGGCATCGATCTTCTTGCGCAGGTACGAGATGTAGAGCTCGACGACGTTCGCCTGGCCGCCGAAGTCGTAGTTCCATACCCGGTCGAGGATCTGCGCCTTGCTCAGCACCCGCTTGGGGTTGCGCATCAGGTACCGCAGCAGTTCGAACTCGGTCGCCGTCAGCGGCACCGGATCGCCGCCACGGTGCACCTCGCGGCTGTCCTCGTCCATCGTGAGGTCGCCGACGACGAGCAGCGCGTCGGTGTGCGCCGCCGTCATCCCGGCCCGGCGCAGCAGACCCCGCAGCCGCGCCACCACCTCCTCCAGGCTGAACGGCTTGGTGACGTAGTCGTCGCCGCCCGCCGTGAGGCCGGCGATGCGGTCCTCCACCGCATCGCGCGCCGTGAGGAACAGCACCGGCACCTCGGCCTGTTCGGCGCGCATGCGGCGGAGCACCTCCAGCCCGTCGATGTCGGGCAGCATCACGTCGAGCACCACCGCGTCCGGGCGGAACTCCCGCGCGGTGCGCACGGCGGAGGCGCCGTCGGCGGCCGTTCGCAACTCCCAGCCCTCGTAGCGCAGGGCCATCGACAGCAACTCCGTCAGGGCCTGTTCGTCGTCGACCACGAGAACCCGCAGCGGGCTGCCGTCCGCGCGGGTCGCCTGACCCTCTGCTCGCATCGTCACCCCTTCACGTTCCCGGTCGGGGCTGTGCGGCGCCCATACCAAACCTGTGTACTACCTGTGAACGCCCGCCGTCACCGGAACGGCCAGCCGACGCCCCGCCTCCGCGGCCGGCAGCGGCCTGTCGAACAGGTACCCCTGCCCGATGCGGTAACCCATCCGGGCCAGCATCGCGGCCTGTTCCTCGGTCTCCACGCCCTCGGCGACCGCCTGCAGGCCCAGCCCCTCGGCGATCTGGATCATCGCGTTCGCCACGACGGCCTCGCCGCCGCCGTTCGTGATGGTGGCGATGAACGACTTGTCGACCTTGAGGATGTCGACCGGGCAGGTGCGCAGCAGACCCAGCGACGAGTGGCCGGTGCCGAAGTCGTCCAGGGCGATGCGCACCCCCAGCGCCGACACCGCCGCCAGCGCCTCGACCGCCGGGCCGTTGTCGAAGACGGCCGTCTCGGTCACCTCGACGACCAGGCGTTCCGCCGGCAGTTCGACGGCCCGCAGCGCGTCGGCGACCTCCGCGGCGAACCCGGGCTCGCGCAGCTGGCGCGCCGAGATGTTCACGCCGACCGCCCACTCCCGCGCGGCGCCGTGCTCCCGCAGCCACTCCGCGGCCTGCCGGCACGCCTCGCGCAGGATCCACCGCCCCAGCGGCACGATCAGCCCGGTCCGCTCGGCCACGCCGATGAACTGGTCCGGCGCGACCAGGTGGCCCAGCGGATGCCGCCACCGCACCAGCGCCTCGGCGCCGAGCGGCTCTCCCCCGGGCAGGCCCACCACCGGCTGGTACAGCAGGTGGAACTCCCCTCGGTCCAGCGCGATCCGCAGCTCGGCCCCGGTCTGCGCGTCGCTCTCCGCACGGTGGTTGAGCCGCGGGTCGTACCGGACGCCGCGCCCCTTCCCCGACTCCTTCGCGGCGTACATGGCGACGTCGGCGCGGCGCAGCAGTTCGCCCGGTTCGGCGTCGCGGGCCCCGTCGGCGTAGCCCGTGCTGGCCCGCACGAGCAGGTCGTGGCCGGCCACCCGGATCGGGCGGTCCAGTGCGGCACCGAGGCGTTCGACGATCGCGGCCGCGGCCTCCCGCTCGGCGAAGGCGAGGATCGCGAACTCGTCGCCGCCGAGCCGCGCCACCACGTCGCCGCCGCGCACCTCGGCGCGCAGCCGGCCGGCCACCTCCACCAGGAGTTGATCGCCGACGTGGTGGCCGAGCCGGTCGTTCACCGCCTTGAAGTCGTCGAGGTCGACCAGCCCGACGATGAACGGGACGTCACCCGCCGCCGCGTCGAGGACCCTCTCCTCGAACGCCACGCGGTTGGCCAGGCCGGTGAGATAGTCGTGGCTCGCCTGATGCACCAGCCGTCGCTGCGCCTCCCGCACGTCCAGCAGGGTCGCGTCGACCTGGCGCAGCAGTCCGGCGTTCTCATAGAAGGCACTGATCTGCCGGACCACGACGATGACGGTCAGCACGACGGCCGCGACGGCGACGGGCAACTCCGCCTCGGCCCGCGCCACGGTGTAGAGCAGCAGCCCGTCGGTCGCCGCGACGGCCAGGTACGGCAGCAGGCTGAACGGCCGACGCGGCCCCACCGGCGCGACCGGCCCGGCGGCGGAGATCGCCGTCCGCAGCTGGGTACGCGCGGCGAGCGTCATGAACAGCAGCAGCACCGGCATGTTGACCTGCGTCGGGTCGAGGTGCGGCTGCGGCTCGAACATCGGCCCGACCAGCGCGCCCGACGACGCGATCGCAGCGCCGATGACGATCAGGCGCAGCGCCCTCGGGTCCAGCCCGCCGGCCCCGACCAGCGCCAACTTGAGGATCGCCATGACGCTCAGGCCGCCGAGCACCATGAGGATCAACACCGGTGCGTCGGACTGCCCGAAGTTGGTCGGCTCCCTCGACGCGTCCGCCGGCTTCAGCACGTGCTCCAGGAGGTACCAGATGAACGTGCCCACTGTGATGATCACGATCCCGGCGTCGGCGGTGAACCGCAGCACCGACGCACGCGTGACCTCCCGCGCGGCCGGCAGCCGGAACAGCCCCACGATGACGGCCACCATGGCGACCATGTTCAGGACGACGGTCCCGGGGCCGAGCGGGTGCGGCTCGCCGACCGGCACCCGCATGGCGTCCACGGCCTGGTAGACGGTCGCCGCCCCGATGGCCACCTGAGCGAGCGCCATCGCCAACCAGAACTGGCCGAGCCGGCCGGGCAGCTCCGGCAGTCGCGCCACCACCAGGCAGGGCACCGCGCCGATGACCGCGGCGAGCGGCGGGCCGGCCCACAGCAGCCACACCGGCCCCACCGGCCCGGTGGCGTTCGCCACGAACCACGCCGACGCCAGGGCCGACACCACGGCGAGCGCCACGACGGAGCCGTCGACAAGTGTCAGCCGACCCCTTTGCCGGACATCCATCGCGCTCCCACCACCGCTCCCCCGTGCTACGTAACAGCCATCGGCCGCGGTGATCCGGACCTAAGTGCACCGGGGCACCCTCGTTCCGCCCCTTGACCATCCAGCACATTCGGCGCCATCTCTTCCCGCTGGTCAGCAACCCTCATAGGCTCCGTGCTCACTAGGGGAATCCGTCGATGTCCCCGTTTCGGCCCCTTTCGAGGGATGGGTCGCGGCCCGACCGCACAGACGCTGTCGGGCGTCCGGATGCCACGGAGGTTGGTAGGCCAGTGTCGTTACCAGTTCGGTCGGGTCGTAAGCGCCCGGTTCTCCTCGCGATCGCCACCACGGCGGTCACTCTTGTCGCACTCGCCCCGCCCGGCTCGGCCGCCGCCGCACCGGAGCAGGCGGGCATCTATATCGTCCAGCTCGCGGGCGCGCCGATCGCCGGCTACACCGGTGGGGTCGCCGGCATCGCGGCCACGAAGCCGACGCCCGGCGCGAAGATCGACACCAAGGCGTGGAACTTCACCGCGTACCGCGATCACCTGCGGACCAAGCGTGCGGAGGCGCTCAAGGGCGCCAAGGTCGACGCGAAGAAGACCGTCGCCACGTACGACACGACCCTCAACGGGTTCGCGGCGAAGATCACGCCGTCCGAGGCCGCGAAGCTGAGCCGCACGGCCGGTGTCGTGAAGGTCGTCAAGAGCGAGGTCTACTCGACGAAGACGATCAGCACGCCCGCGTTCCTCGGGCTCGACGGGGCGACCGGCACGTGGAAGAAGCAGTTCGGCGACGTGTCGCACGCCGGTGAGGGCACCGTCGTCGGCATCA
Source organism: Virgisporangium aliadipatigenens (assembly GCF_016863615.1). Taxonomy (GTDB): domain Bacteria; phylum Actinomycetota; class Actinomycetes; order Mycobacteriales; family Micromonosporaceae; genus Virgisporangium; species Virgisporangium aliadipatigenens. The sequence goes on from NZ_BOPF01000023.1 coordinate 100,046, forward strand.
TCGACACCGGCATCTGGCCGGAGAACCCGTCGTTCGCGCCGCTGCCGGAGCCGCGTCCGGACCAGGACGTCATCGACGCCAAGTGGCAGGGCGAGTGCCAGTACGGCGACGAGCAGCCGGTCGACTGCAACAACAAGCTGATCGGCGCCCGGTACTTCAACCTCGGTTCGGTCGACATCATCGACGAGGAGTTCGTCTCCCCGCGTGACTTCGACGGGCACGGCACGCACACCGCCAGCACCGCGGCCGGCAACAACGACGTGGCCGCCGTGATCAACGGCGTCGAGGTCGGCAAGGCCAGCGGTATGGCGCCGGCCGCGCGTCTCGCCGCCTACAAGATCTGCTGGGAACTGCCGGACTTCAGCACCGCCAACTGCGGCAGCGCGGAGACGGTGGCGGCGGTCGAGGCGGCCGTTCTCGACGGCGTCGACGTCATCAACTACTCGATCGGCGGCCCCTCGGGCGCGACGACCGACATGGTGAGCAGCGCCTTCTACTACGCGGCCGCGGCCGGCGTCTTCGTCGCGACCTCGGCCGGCAACACGCCGGGTGCGAGCACCGTGGCGCACGTCAGCCCGTGGACCACGACGGTGGCGGCCAGCACCCACGACCGCGCCTCGTCGAAGTCCGTGACGCTCGGCAACGGCGCGACGTACACCGGTGCCGGCATCGGCCCGGCCGTGCCGTCCGCCCCGCTGGTCGACGCGGCCGTCGCCGGCAAGGCGGGGGTCGACCCCGCCGAGGCCGAACTGTGCTTCATCGACTCGCTGGATCCGGCGAAGGTGACCGGCAAGATCGTGCTCTGCCGGCGGGGCGTCAACGCGCGCACCGACAAGAGCTTCGCGGTCCAGCAGGCCGGCGGTGTCGGCATGGTCATGTACAACCCGGCGCCGAACTCGCTCAACGCCGACTTCCACTACGTCCCGTCGGTGCACGTCAACCACACGGACGGCGCGGCGATCAAGGCCTACGCGGCGACCACCGGCGCGACGGCCTCGCTCGCGGCGGCCGTGAAGGTGACCGCGCAGGCGCCGGCGATGGCGTCGTTCTCCTCGCAGGGCCCGGCGGTGGCCGGTGGCGGTGACCTGCTCAAGCCGGACATCACCGCGCCCGGCGTGGACGTCATCGCGGCGGTCTCCCCCGCCGGCAACCTGGGCAACAACTTCAACGCGCTCTCCGGCACGTCGATGTCGAGCCCGCACATCGCCGGTATCGCGGCGCTGCTCAAGTCGAAGAACCCGACGTGGTCCCCGATGGCGATCAAGTCGGCGATCATGACGACGGCCGGCCAGGTCGACAACACCGGCGCGCCGATCCAGCGCGACGGCGCGGCGGCCAACCCGTTCGACTTCGGCTCGGGCCACGTGCGTCCGGGGTCGGCGTTCGATCCGGGCATCGTGTACGACTCGACGCCGCTGGAGTGGACGCAGTACTCGTGCAGCATCGACGAGCACCAGTACTTCGAGGACGGCACCGACGTCTGCGGAGTGCTCCCGCAGAGCGACCCGAGCGACCTCAACTACGCCTCGATCGCCGTCGGCGACCTGGCCGGAAAGCAGACCATCACCCGCACGGTCACCAACACGACCAACCAGGCGAGCGTCTACTTCCCGCGGGTCGAGGCCCCGGCCGGCTACACGGTGAAGGTGACCCCGTCCGCGCTGACGGTGCTGCCGCGCAAGAGCGCCTCGTTCACCGTGGAGATCACCCGGACGACGGCCGCGAAGGGCACCTGGGCGTTCGGCTCGCTCACCTGGTCGGACCTGCGCGGGCACTCCGCGCGGAGCCCGATCGCGGTGCGCGGCGCCGACCTGGCGGCCAGCAACCAGGTCCTGCTCCAGGGCGCCAGCGGCAGCCTGCCGCTGTCGGTCCGCTCGGCCACGGCCGGCACGCTGACCACCAAGGCCTACGGGCTGGTCGAGTCGACCACGCACACCCAGCACATGACGGGCCCGGAGACGGGCTTCAACACGGGTGCGCCGGCCGAGTCCCCGGGTGCCAAGAAGGTCACCGTCACGGTGCCCGCCGGCAGTAAGGGCGCGCGGTTCGCCACGTTCGACAGCGACCACGTCAAGGCGACCGACGTGGACCTGTTCCTGTACAAGGACGGCGCGCTGGTGGGCACCAGCGCGGGCGGCACCTCCAACGAGGGCATCTCGGTGACGGAGCCGGGCACCTACGACGTGTGGGTGGTGGCGTTCGCGCTGCCGCCGGGCGTTCCGGAGGTCGACACGGTCCTGCACTCGTTCGTGGTGCCGGGCACCTCGGGCGGCAGCCTCTCGGTCACGCCGACGACCCAGTCGGTCACCCCGGGCAAGGCGGCGACCGTGACGGCGAGCTGGAGCGGCGCCGTCCCGGGCAAGCACTACGTCGGGGTGGTCGAGTACGCGGTCGGCACGGTGACGGACCGGACGGTCCTGGTCATCAACGCCTGATCCACGGCAACCGCTGACACGACGGCTACGGGCCGGTGGGAGCTTCCCGCCGGCCCGTACGCTGTCCGGCATGCCATCGACGGAACAGGCGCCGCCGCCGTCCCCCGCCGCGCTGCTGGCCGTCCTGGGCAGCGGCATCGGCGGGCTGATCCTGCTGGCGGTGCCGTTCGTGCCGTTCGCGCGGGTCTACGGGGACTGGCTCGTCAGTGACGTGCGGCCGCGGTTCGACGAGCCGGCCGGTTGGGTGTGCGTGCTCGCCGGTGTCGTCGCCGTGCTGCTGCCGGTGCTGGCGCTGGCGCTGCGCAATCCGGCGTGGCTGCTCGGCGCGCTGGTGCCCGGCCTCGCGGCGATCGGCCTGACGCTGTGGTTCGTCACGCAGCGGCTGCCCGCGTACACGCGGCTGAACATGAGCGTCGACCTGCGCGTCGGCGGGATGCTCTGCTACGCGGCCGGGCCGCTGCTGATCGCCAGCACGATCCCGGCGTTCATCGTCACGCGGGCGCGGCTGCGGGCACAGGATCCGACCTGAGCGTGCGCATCAGCACGACCAGGGAAATGGCGACGGTCGTGAGGGCCGTTCCGTACACCGGCGGCTGGGCGGTGCCGAGGCCGTAGACGCTCCACAGGACGGCGCTGCCGATCGCCAGCAGGTACGAGGTGGGTGCGAGGCCGTCCAGCGGGCCGGGCTGGAGTACCATGATCAGCTGTGGCGCCTGCCGGACGATGGAGATCACCGTCGCGGAGAACCCGAGCGCGAGCGGCCCGCCCAGCGCGTACGCGGCGCCGGCGATGCCGATCCAGCCGGCCACGGTGAGCGCGCTCCACAGGCGCGACGCCGACGTGCGGCGGGCCACGAGCACGGCGACCACGACCATGCCGATCAATCCGGGGACGTTCGCGACGATCTGGGCCGGGTCGCGGCTGGCGAGTCCGTAGGCCAGCCAGGTGCCCGCCATGAGCACACCCAGCAGCGCGGTCGGGTAGGAGACGCCGTCCGCGTGCGAACTGCGTATCAGCCGGACGATCTGCGGCACCGACACCGCGGTACCGATGGAGGCGGCGACGAGGCCGATCAGCGACAGGAGCACGAAGCACCAGTTCGGAAGCCCGGCGCACGGCTTGAGCAGAGGTTAGTTACCTCACTGGCCGAACTGGCGCTCCAGGGCGAACCAGACCACCTTGCCCCCGCCGGTACGCGGCTCGAAGCCCCAGTCCGTCGCCAGCACCTCGACGATGTGCAAACCGCGGCCGGTCTCGCTCTCGGCGCCCACGGCGCGCTTGTCCGGCTGGCGGTCGCTGCGGTCGCGGACCTCGACGCGCAGCTGCCGCGGCCCCAGCACGAGCCGAACGCCCACGTCGCCCACGGTGTGCTGCACCGCGTTGGTGATCACCTCGCCGAGCAGGAGGCAGGCGTTGTCGATCAGCGCGCCCTCGCCCCACGCCTTGAGGATGTCGGCCGCGAACCGCCGCGCCGCCGGCGCGCTGGCCGCGTCCCCGCCGAAGCGCCGCTGCGCCGAGCGCACGTCCCGCACCGGCCCGGCGTCCACGCTGAGGGAGAGGATGGCCACGTCGTCGCTGCGCGGGTAGGGGCCGACGTCGGCCGCGAGCACGTGGTCGAGCAGCGCGTCCGGGTCGGACAGCGGGGCCGCCGCGACGGCGTCGCACAGGTCGGCGAGGCCCTGGTCGATGTCGTACCGCCGGTCCTCGACCAGCCCGTCGGTGTAAAGCAGCAGGTTGCAGCCGGGCGGCAGGAGAAAGCTGGTGTCCAGGTAGGTGGCGTCGCGGCGGACCCCGAGCGGCGGCCCGGACCGCAGCCTCATCGGGGCGGCGGCGCCGTCCGCGCGCATGACCGGCGGCGGGTGCCCGGCGAGCACGGCCGTCCCGGTGCCCTCCGCCAGGTGCAGTTCCAGGTAGCAGCAGGTGGCCATCGCGTCCGGCTCGACGCGCAGGAGCAGGTGGTTGACCCGTTCGAGCACGCCGGTCGGCGAATGGCCCTCGGCCGCGTACGCCCGCAGCGCGTTGCGCAACTGGCCCATGGTGGCGGCGGCGTTGGGGCTGTGCCCGGCCACGTCGCCGATCACCACCGCCACGGCGTCGGGGCCGAGCTGGATCACGTCGTACCAGTCGCCGCCGACGTCCGCACCGTGCGTCCAGGGCAGGTAGCGGACCGCGTGCCGGGCGCCCCGCAGGTTGGGCAGCGCCGCCGGCAGCAGCGCCCGCTGCAGGTCGGCGGCGATCGACCGCTGGGCCTCGAAGAGCAGCGCCCGCTGCAGCGCCTGCGCGCACAGCCCGCTGAACGCCCGCAGCGTGTCCTTCTCCGCCTCGCTGAACGGATGCGGGTCGCGGTACCCGATGACCATGCTGCCGAGCACCCGACCGGCGGCCGCCAGCGGCAGGAACGCCCACGACCGCCGCCCGCCGGAGCCGATGGCCTGCTCGGGGTCGGGCTGCGCGGCGACGAACTCCTCCAGTTCGGAGATGAACCGCGCCCGGCCGGTGCGGGCGACCTCCGCCGCGGGGTAGTCGTGGTGCACCGGGATGTCGGCGAGGCGTTCGACGATCGCGGGCTCGTAGCCGGCGTGGTAGCGCAGCACCAGGCGGGCCTCGTCGCGCAGCAGCACCACCAGTCCCTGGCCGCCGGCCGAGGGCCGCACGACGGAACCCATGGCCGCGTAGACCTCGGCGGGCGTGCTGGCGGCGGCCAACGCGGCCGTCACGGTCTGCAGGGCGGCGGTGCGCTCGGCGGCCTCGACCGCCGACGCCTCGCTGCGGGCGATGCGGTCCCGCTGGAGCACCTGCTCGGTGATGTCGCGGTAGGAGACGGCCACGAAGTCGAGGTCCATGCGGGTGATCTTGATGTCCCACACCTGGCCGTTGCCGTCGGTCGCCTGGTCGCGCCAGGAGGTGCCGGTCGTCACGACCTGGCGGTAACGAGCCAGCATGCTGGTGCCGAGCGGCCCGGGGGTGATCTCGCTGACCCGGCGACCGATCACCGCCTCGGCGTCGAGGCCGGTGAGCTTGGCGCCGACCTGGTTGAGGTACTCGCAGACGAAGTCGGACGGGATGCCGCCCGGCCCGGGCACGGCGCGCAGCAGCACGAACCCGTCGAACGCCGCGTCCAGCACGTCGTACAGCCGCACCCCCGCCTCCGCGGTGGAGCGCAGCGTCAGCTGGGAGACATCCAGGAAGCAGGCGGCGAAGCCGTCCCCGCACGGCATGATCCGAAAGGTGAAATGCCCGGCGATGGACTGCTTGTCGTAATAGACCGTGCGAACGGCGGGGACGCGTTCCTCGACGACGCGCACGTAGGTCGGCAGCGTGTCCTCGGTGACGGTCTCCGGCCACAGCTCCCGGTAGCGCCGGCCGATCATGTCCGACGCCGGGGCGCCACCCAGAATCTGTGCACCGGCCTGGTTGAGGAAGACCAGTTCGAAGTCGACGATCCGGCCGTCCTCGCGCACCGCGCGCGCGATCGCCCAGCCCTGGGTGTCCAGGTCAAGCATGGCGAGGACGTCCGCCATCGGCAGACCGTCCAGCCCCACACCCGTCATCGCGTCAGCCTAACCGGTTGAGTACCACTGGTAGGTAGTCGTACTCAGGCCGCGACGGCCGCCCGGCCGCAGGCTTCTTTCCATGACCTCACCGATGCCCCAGGCCGTGGCGCACAAGACCACCGCCGCCTTCTACTTCCAGTCCGCGGTCTCCTTCGCCGTCTCCGTCGCCGCGATGATCGCGGGGCTGATCTATCTTCCGGTGAACGCCTGGATGCGCGGCTTCCTGGCGATCGGCCTGCTGTACGTCGTCACGTCGTCGTTCACGCTGGCCAAGTGCGTGCGCGACCACCAGGAGTCCACGGGTCGTTTGCTGCAGTAGGGACAATCACGTGCGGAGCGACCGCCGGCGTAAGGGGAGACGATGACCGACTGGACCTGCACCCGGTGCGGATCCGCCAATCGGGCCGACGACCCACAGTGCGCCTCCTGCGCGGCCGCCCGACCGGAGAACGCCCAGGTGGACGCCGCCTGGACGACCCCGCGCACCGGGCCGGCGTTCCAGGAGTCGCCCGGGTACGTGCTGCCCGGGTTCGAGGGGCTGCTGGGCGGTGGTGGGCAGGCGGCGCCGCGGGAGGTGCCGCCGGACCCGATGCCGCCGACCGGGGAGATCCGGCGCAGCTACGACCTCTTCACCGGCATCCTCGCCCCGCAGGCCGAGCAGCCGCCACAGCCGCCGGTCGAGGAGCCGACCGTCCCGCTGGCTCCGGCGGGCGGCATGAACTTCCCGCCCATCCCGCCGCCCGGGCCGTTCTACGAGCAGCAGCCGCCCGCGTACGTCCCGCAGCCGATGCCCCAACCGGCCCCGCAGCCCTTGCCGCCCCAGGAGAACATCCCGCCGGCCCGCAGCGGCGGCTGGCCGACCTCCGCGAAGATCCTCGTCGGGGTGCTCGCGGTGGCGCTGGTCGCGCTGGCGGCGTTCCCCCTGATCAACGCCCTGGGGGACGACGGCCGGGACACGACCGGCCCGACCGGACCCACGACGGAGCCGGGGGCCACCCCGCCGGTCAGCACCGCGCCCGCGACGCCCTCGGCGCGGTCGTCGCCCTCCCCGAGCGGCATCCCGGCCCGCGTCGGGCTGGTGACGATCACGGCCGGGATCACCCATCCGGGGACCGTCGCCGTGGCCACCACCTTCGACACGTTCTTCGCCGCGGTGAACAACCGCGACTACGACAAGGCGCTCGCCCAGTACGACCCGACCGGCGTGGTGAACACCAACGACAGGGCGCAGGTCGACGCGTTCAAGCAGGCGGTCTCCACCACGTTCGACAGCAAGATCGTCCTGCAGTCGGTCGCCGACGCGTCCGGTCAGGCGGGGGCGGTGTCGGCGCGGGTGACGTTCCAGAGCCAGCAGCAGCCGGGGTTCGGCCCCAAGGGGCGGGAACAGGAGACCTGCACCGCGTGGGACGTCACCTATACGCTCACGCAGAGTACATCCGGCAGTTACCGAATTCTGCGCTCGACGGCCACTAGTGCGGCCTGCTGAACATCGAGGGGGGTAATTGATCCGGAACCTCCCACACGCTACGGTGCTGCCGTGCGCGAGAGCGGGATCACACCGGCGGGGGACGAAGCACTGCCGGGAAGGCTCAGGGTCGCCGGTTACCTTCCGTCACCGGAGGGATCGACAACCGGTGAGTTGACTACGGTAGGTGACGGGCCGACCGCACCCCGGATCCCCGCGCCACGCGCGCCGCTCGAAGGGGAAGAGTTCGTCGAGGCGCCCGACGAGGCGTCCACCGTTCTCATGCCGAAGGTGGGGCCCGAGCCGGTCATCGACCTCGGTGCGCCCGAGCAGCGCGACCTCGCCGAGAGCCACGAACTCCTGCCGAGCCTGCCCGACGACGACGAGCCCCGCCACCGGCGCTGGTGGCTCGTCGCCGTGCCGGTCGTCGTGATGCTGTTCATCGCCGTCATCGCCGCCGCGTGGCACCTGAGCGGCAACCCCGACGACCCGCCCGGGCCCGACCCGACGCCGCCCGTCGCGCTGCCCACCGGCCCGGTCGACCCCGACGCGCCGACCAGCCCCGGCGCCGCCAACATCGCCCCGGGCGGCAGTGCGACCGCGTCCGGTTCCCGCCGGCCCAACACCTCCGCGACGCCCGGCGGCGGTGGGACGACGTTCACCCCCGGCCCGCCCGTGGCGCCTACTCCCGGCCCGCCGCTGCCCGTCAAGAACTCCGCCGGCCGGTGCGTCGAGTCCGGCGACGGCGGCCGGGTCGCGCTCGACTTCTGCGGCAGCGAAGCCAACCAGCAGTGGCAGGAGAACGGCGGCACGCTCACCTCGCAGGGCAGGTGCCTCTCCCTGAACGACGGCGACACGGCCAGCGGCACCCGCGTCGAGACGGCCGAGTGCACCGGCGACGCGAGCCAGCAGTGGCAGAAGCGCGCCGACGGCACCTGGGTCAACGCCAAGTCCAACCGCTGCCTGGACACCGAGCTGAACTCGACCCTGCCCGGCGCGCGACTGATCATCGCCGACTGCAAGGGCTCTACCAGTCAACGCTGGACGATGGGCTGACGGACGGTCGTCCGCGCTCTCGCGGGCACGTGATAGAAAGCGCGTGCGACGACCACGTCTCCGATCGGAAAAGGAAAACTACTCATGACGGGCCAACGCCGGGTGGTCGTGTTCGGCGCGACCGGCACCGCGGGGTCAGCGGTGGTCCGCGAGTGCCTGGCCGACGAACGGATCGCCGAGGTGCGTGCCATCACGCGCCGCTCGCTGGGCTTCGCCGACCCGAAGCTGCGTGACATCCACTGCGCCGACTTCGCGCACCCCGAGGAGATCGCCCACCAGCTCACCGGCGTCGACGCGTGCTTCTTCTGCCTCGGCGTCTCCGCCAGGGGCAACGACGAGGAGTACTACCGGGAGGTCACGCTCACCTACCCGCTCGCCGCCGCCGACGTGCTGCGCGAACGGAGCCCGGAGCACACGTTCGTCCACCTGTCCGCGGGCGGCACCGACACGAGCGGCCGCTCCCGCATGCTCTGGGCGCGGGTGAAGGGCGAGACGGAGAACCAGCTGCGCCAGGCCGGCCTGCACCGGCTGATCATCGCGCGGCCCGGCTACATCCACCCCGCACCCGACCACCGGCCGAACGGGGCCGGCGCGGCCCTGCGCCGGGCGATCTTCCCCACGGTGAACGCCGTCCTGCCCGGACTGGCCATCCGCGCCGAGGACCTGGCGCGCGGCATGATCGAGGCGGCCCTGGGCGACAGCGACCTCGCCGTCGACGGCGTGCTGGACAACCGGGCGCTGCGTGCCCTAGCCGCCCGCCGCACCGCGCACATCTAGGCTGGTGCCGGTGGGAGATCAGAAGGTGGAAGAGCAGCAGGCCGAGAAGGCCGACCGGCCGGAGCCCGCCGACGACGTCGTCACTACCGCGCACGAACTCGACGGGCTGCGCTACACCGCCACCACCGGCCGGGTCGTGCTGCGCTACGAGAAGCAGACCGACGGGGCGTTCGACGGGCACAAGGCGCAGGCCGAGATGTTCGTGACGGCGTACACGGCCTCCGACGCCGACCCGCTGCGCCGGCCGGTCACGTTCGCGTTCAACGGCGGGCCGGGTTCGGCGAGCGTGTGGCTGCACCTGGGGATCCTCGGCCCGCGCCGGGTGGACATGGGCGACGCGGGCGCGCTCAAGCCGCCGCCGTACGGGCTCGTCGACAACGCCGAGTCGCTGCTGCGCGACTCCGACCTGGTCTTCATCGACCCGATCTCGACCGGCTACTCCCGCACCGTCACCGGCGGCAAGCCGAAGGACTTCCACGGGTACACCGCCGACATCGAGTCCGTCGCCGAGGTGATCCGCCTGTGGACGTCGCGGCACGGCCGGTGGCTGTCGCCGAAGTACCTCTGCGGCGAGTCGTACGGAACGCTGCGGGCCGTCGCCGTCGCACGCCACCTCCAGGAACGCCGCGGCATGGCGTTCAACGGGCTGATCCTGCTGTCGTCGGTGCTGGAGTTCGGCACGATGGAGTTCGACGGGGAGAACGACCTGCCGTACCCGCTGTTCCTGCCGACGTACGCGGCGATCGCGCACTATCACGGGCTGCACGGGGACCGGCCGCTGCGGGAGGTGCTGGGCGAGGCCGAGGAGTTCGCGCAGCGGGACTACCCGTGGGCGTTGGCGCGCGGCAGCCGGATGTCCGCGGCGGAACGGGCCGGTGCCGTCGCGACGCTGGCCCGGCTGAGCGGCCTCTCCGCCGACTACGTCGACCGGGTCGACCTGCGCATCGAGCACGTGCGCTTCTTCACCGAACTGCTCCGTTCGCGCCGGCGCACCGTGGGGCGTCTCGACGGGCGGTTTCTCGGCTGGGAGGCCGACTACGGCCGCGAACGTTTCAGCTCCGACCCCTCGTACGACGCGATCCTGGGGCCGTTCACGGGTGCGTTCAACCACTACGTGCGCGCCGAACTCGACTACTCCAGCGACCTGCCCTACGAGACGCTCAACCGGGACGTGTATCCCTGGTCGTTCAAGGAGTTCGAGGGGCTGTACCCGCAGGTCGTCGACAAGCTGGCGGCCACCATGCGGGCCAATCCGCACCTGCGCGTCTACATCGGCAGCGGCTATCACGACGGGGCCACCCCGTACTTCGCCACCGAGCAGACGGTCGCGAAGCTGGCGATCCCCGACGAGCTGCGCGGGAACATCGAGTTCCAGTACTTCGAGGCCGGCCACATGATGTACATCCACGAGCCGAGCCGGCTCGCCCAGTCCGAGGCGTTGCGCGCGTTCGTGTCGCCGCCGGCGGGGTAACAGCGGCGGGTGCTCGATCGCCTGCTCTTCTCCGCGGCCGCCGCCGTGGCCCGGCTCCGTCACGCGCGTGTGATGCATCCGCGCGGTCGTTCCTTCTCGGGGGAACTGGCGGTGCGCCGGCCCGAGGTGCCGTTCGGCGCGGGGCTGCTGGACCGGCCGGCGCGCTACAGGGCCACCGTGCGGCTGTCCAAGGGGACGCCGACGCCGCGCGGCTGGCCCGACGTGCTGGGGCTGGCCGTGCGGGTGCACACCCGACGCGGTCCCCGCGACCTGCTGCTCTCCTCGTCGGGTGCGCGCCCGCTGCTGCGGCACCTGTTCCTGCCGCGTCGACGCGTGAACGGCTTCTACGGTTCGCTCGCCGGCTACCGCACCCGCCGGCACGGGCGGCTGTTCCTCGGCGCGGCGCTCGACACCGGCCGGCGGGAGGCGATCCTGATGGCGGCGACGCGGTTCGGGCGCTGGCGGCCCTTCGCGCGGCTGCGCGTGGGGCGGGGGCTCTCGCGGCGCTTCGACACCCGGCTGGCGTTCGACCCGATCGGCAACACGGCACCCGACCTGCGGCCGGTCGGAGTGATCCAACGCTTGCGTGGCCCCGTTTACCGGGGTTCACAACGCGGGCGCAAACACCGTCTGCCGCTTACGCTTCTCCGGTGACAGACCCTGTGGTCGGCGCCACGATCGGCGTCGAGGAGGAGTTCCATCTGGTCGACCCCGAGACGGGGGAACTGGTGGCGGGCGCGCGGCGCCTGCTCGCCGCGGACACCGGGCGGACCGGCGCGGACGCCGAGGCCGAGCTGCGCCTGTCGATGATCGAGATCGCGTCCGGGGTCTGTACCTCGCTGGACGAGCTGCGCGCGGATCTCGCACAGCGCCGGGCGGCCCTGCGCACCGCCGCCGAACGGGTCGGCCTGGCGGTCGCCGGCTGCGCGACGGTGCCGGACTCGGGGACCGGCCGGGCGGCGATCTATCCCAACGAGCGCTACGAGTGGATGGCCGACCAGTACCGGCAGCTGGTGGACGAGCACCAGATCTGCGCCACCCAGGTGCAGGTGGGTGTGCCGGACCGGGACCTGGCCGTGCGGCTCACCGCGCACCTGCGGCCGTGGCTGCCGGTGCTGCTGGCGATGTCGGGCAGCTCGCCGCTGTTCCGGCGGGCGGACACCGGCTACGCGTCGTACCGTTCCGTCGCGCTGTCGCGCTGGCCCACGTCGGGGCCGCCACCGCTGGTCTCCTCCGCCGCCGAGTACGACGCCGCCGTCCAGGAACTCGTCGACTCCGGCGCGATCTGCGACGCGGGGATGATCTACTTCGACGTCCGGCCGTCGGCGCGCTATCCCACGCTGGAGATCCGGGTCAGCGACGCCTGCCCGCTGCTCGACGACGTGGTGCTGCTCGCCGGGCTGGCCCGGGCGCTGGTGGTGACCGCCGCGCAGTCCGTCGACGAGCCGGGTCCGGCCTACCCGCTGCTGCGCGCCGCCACCTGGCGGGCCGCCCGCTCGGGCCTCGACGCCGAACTGGTGCACCCGGTGACCGGCCGTCCCGTGCCGGCGGCGGATGCGGTGCGGGCGCTGCTGGAACACGTCCGACCGGGGCTGGAGAGCAACGGCGACCTGGCGATCGTGCGGGAGCTGACCGCGGACCTGCTGGCGCGCGGCACCTCGGCGCGGCGTCAGCGAGCCGTCCTGGCCGGCGGCGGTGACCTGCGCGACGTGGTCGACTCGGTGGTCGCGGAGTGCCGCAGGACCTGACGACAGGACGACGGCCTCCCGTGCTGACCCACGGGAGGCCGTCTGGCCAGGGGTTCTTTACACGCGCGAGCGGCGGCGGCGGGACCAGCCCCCGGTACGCCCACGCCACGCGGTCCCGACACCGGCCAGGTGCAGCGCGACGCACAGCAGACCCGCGTACGTCAGCGTCATGGAGCCGATCTCGCCGATGGACGTGTTGGTGAGGTCGAAGAGGAGCGCGAGGCCGAACAGGACGGCCGCGACGATGGCGAGCATTTTTGCCTCCGGGGGTTGACAGGTACGGATGTGATACCCATCCCCCTGTCCGGTTACACGACACCCCAGGTGCCCAGGGGAGATAGCGTGACCGGCTATGAGTCGACTCTTCGCCGGCTGGCGTGACCCCGCGGAGCTCGTGGCGGAGGGGGCCGCGGCCCGGGCGCGCGTCCCGGTCGAGGAGATCACCCGCCACGCGGCGCGCGCCGACCGCGCGCACCCGCACGACCTGGTCGCCGCGAGCAACGTCGACCGCGTCGCCGACCTGATCCCGCTGCGCTACGAGCGGATGTCCACGTCGCCGTTCGCGTTCCTGCGCGGGGCCGCCGTGGTCCTCGCCGCCGATCTCGCGGGAACGCCGACCAGCGGGCTGAACGGCCACATCTGCGGGGACGCGCACGCCTCCAACTTCGGCCTGTACGCCTCCCCCGAGCGGCGCCAGATCATGGACGTGAACGACTTCGACGAGACCGTGCACGGGCCGTGGGAGTGGGACCTGAAGCGCCTCGTCGCCAGCCTCGCGGTGGCCGCCCGCGACAACGGGCTGAGCGAGGACGCCGGACGCAAGGCCGCCCGGGACTGCGCCACCGGCTACCGCGCGGCGCTTGCGGAGCTGGCCGAGATGCCGCTCTTCGACGGCTATTGCATGACGACGTCGATCGAGACGCTCGAGAAGATCGACATGAAGGACCTCGTCGAGACGTTCGACCGGGTGCGCAAGAAGGCGAAGAAGAACACCAGCAAGAAGGTGGTGTCGAAGTTCACCCAGCGGCTGTCGCACGACTCCTGGCACTTCGTGCCCGACCCGCCGATCCTCACGCCCGTCCCCGACAAGGAACGCGACGCCGTGATCGCCGGCCTCGACGACTACGGCGACTCGGTGAGCGAGGAGATCCGTTCGCTGCTGTCCCGCTACACGGTGGTCGACGTGGCGCACCGCGTCGTCGGGCTCGGCAGCGTCGGGCTGCGCAGCTACGTGGTGCTGCTGCACGGCAACGGCGACGAGGCGCTGGTCCTGCAGGTCAAGCAGGCCCGTGAGTCGGCGCTCGCCGCGCACCTGGACCTGCCGCGGCACGACCACGAGGGCCGACGCATCGTGCACGGCCAGCGCTGGATGCAGACCGTCAGCGACATCCTGCTCGGCTGGACCACGATCGAGGGCCGGCCGTACCAGGTGCGCCAGTTCCGGGACATGAAGGGCAGCATCGACCCGAGCCTGCTCAAGGCCGACCAGCTCGACGACTACGCGCGCGTGGTGGGAGTCGTGCTCGGCCGGGCGCACGCCCAGTCGATCGACCCGCGGGTGCTGCACGGGTACTGCGACGCCGACGGGGAGGGCTTCGACACGGCGTTCGAACGCTTCGCCGTCGCGTACGCCGACCAGACCGAGGCCGACCACGGGGCGTTCCTAGCGAAGCTCTAGTCCCAGCGCCTGAGCGATCACCACGGCCTGCTCGGCGGTGATCAGCGCACCCCGCACCTCGGCCGTCGTCGGGTCGAGCGCGGTCAGGTCGCTGCCGCGCAGGTCCGCCTTCTCCAGCCGGGACTTCTGCCAGCGCGCGCCGGAGAGGTCGCAGCCCGCGAGGGTCGTGCCGCGCAGGTCGGCCCCGCCGAGGTCGGTCTCGCGCATCCGCACCTCCCGGAACGCCGCCCCGCGCAGGTCGGCGCCGGCCAGCCCGACGAACGACCAGTCCCCGCCGCTGACCGTCAGCGGCCGCAACCCGCACTCCCGGAACGTGCTGCCGGTCAGCTTGCACCCGTCGAACGCCGCCTCGAAGAGCACGCACCGGGTGAACTCGCAGCGCAGGAACGCCGCGTCGGTGTGCCGGGAGGCGTTGAACCGCACGTTGCCGAACCGGCAGTCGGTGAACGTGCTGCCGCGCACGACCGCCTCGGTCAGGTCGACGTCGGAGAACGTGCAGTCGACGTACGCGCGGTCGACGATCTCCTCGCCGTAGAGGTCCTCGTCGGTGAAGGACTCGCCGACGAACTCCTCACTCACCCGGGTCGCCCTGGATGATGACCAGCCTGTCGCCGTGCTTGACCTCGCCGGCCGCGGCGTAGCGGAGGAACGTTCCGGCGCGCATCACGCCGAGCACGAGGCCCGGCAGCTCGGCGGGCTTGCGGCCGACCTCGTCGAGGCGGGCGGGGCGTTCGACCACGTCGAGGCCCTTGCCCTGGTTGAGCAGGTCGTCGAGGACCTGACCGACCGCGGGCGAGTGGGCCAGCAGCCGGCCGGCCGCCTCGGAGGAGGTGACCACGCTGTCGGCGCCGCTGTGCCGGGCCAGCGGGGCGTTCTCCGCCTCGCGGACCGCCACCGAGATCGGCACCGTGGGGTTGAGCTGGCGGGTGGTGAGCGTGGTCAGAATCGCGGCGTCGTCCCGGTCGACCGCCACGATCACCCGCGCCGCCCGATCCACCCCGGCCTCTCTGAGCACGATGGAACGGGTGGAGTCGCCGACGACCGCCACCAGCCCTTCACCGGTCGCCTCCTTGACCCCGGCCGGCCGGTTGTCGATGACGACGATCCCGCTGCGCGCCAGCCCGTTGGAGAGCAGAACGTTGACCGCGCTGCGCCCCTTGGTGCCGTACCCGACGACGACCGTGTGCCCGTGCAACCTCGACCTCCATCGGTTCAGCCGCCACTGCTCCCGGGTCCGGGTGCCGAGCACCTCGAACGTCGTGCCGACCAGCAGGGCGAGGAAGAACAGCCGCAGCGGCAGGATCACCAGGACGTTCACCGTCCGGGCGGAGACGCTCACCGGGGTGATGTCGCCGTAGCCGGTCGTCGAGAGGCTGACCGACGCGTAGTACACGGCGTCGAGCAGGGAGACCTCGTCGTCGGCGTTGTCCCGGTAGCCCTCGCGGTCCAGGTACACGGCGGTGGCCATCAGCAGGATCGCCCCGAACGCGTAGAACAGCCGCGTGGACATCCGCATCAGCGGCCCCCGCGGCGGCACCGGTAACCGGACGGTTGCCCGGTCGGCGTCACTCACGCACAGAACCGTACAACTCGATAATCAGGACCGGCGGCCCGCCCGCGCCGAACAATACGGGTGACATGTCCAGTCTGCCGATGCTGCAGGAACGCCGCGCCGGCGGTCCGCTCTCCCGCCCGCGACGGGTGATCGGTGCCGCCCTGGCGCTGGTGCTGACGGCCGCGCTCGGCGCCGCTGGTCACCGGGCGCCGCAATCGGCTCCGGACGCCGGCATCGCCCGGCTGGACTCCGTTCCTCCGCCGCCGGGGGGCCGGTCGTGGGCGCCGGCGCCGGTGCGCGTCGACGGGCTGGCCGCCCTCGCCACCTCGAACGCCGACGGCTTCGCCCTGCACACCGCGGGCGGGCCGGTGACGTTCCTGCCCGGCGTGAACCTGGGCAGCACCAAGCCCGGCCACCAGCCCGGGGAACTGCCGGGCACCGCCGATGACTACCGGCGCTGGTTCGCGGCGATGGCGTGGCTGGGCGTGCGGGTGGTGCGCGTGTACACGATCCACCCGCCGGCGTTCTACTCCGAACTGCTGCGCCACAACCGGGCCAGTCCGGAGCGGCCGCTCTACCTGGTGCAGGGCGTCTACCTGCCGGACGAGTCCTACGTGCAGACGCGGGACCTGTACCAGGGAGCCGGTACGGAGGCGTTCACCCGGGAATTGCGGGACGCGGTCGAGGCGGTGCACGGCAACCTGCACCGCGACGTGACGCCGGGCCGGGCCGCCGGTGACTGGACGGCCGACGTCTCGCCGTGGCTCGCGGCGTGGATCGCCGGGGTCGAGTGGGACCCGTACGCCGTCGACAGCACCGACCGGCGCAACCCGAACGCGCCCGCGCACGACGGGAAGTACTTCCGCTCGACGCCCGAGGCGAGCCCGACGGAGCGCTGGATCGCCGCCCGCCTCGACGAACTGGCCACCGCCCAGGCCGCGCACGGGCTGTCGGTGCCGATCGCGCACGCCAACTGGCCCACCACCGACCCGCTGAGGCACCCGGAGGAGCCGCTCGAACAGGAGGATCTGGTCGGCGTCGACGCGAACCACATCCTGCCGACGCCCGCCTGGCCCGGCGGCACGTTCGCCAGCTACCACGCGTACCCGTACTACCCGGACTTCCAGCGGCACGAGCCGGCGTTGCAGGCGTTTCGGTACCGGGGGCGCGGTGATCCGTACGCGGGCTATCTCGACGCGCTGAAGCGGCACCACGCCGGGGCCGGGATGCCGACGATGATCACCGAGTTCGGCGTGCCGTCGTCGATCGGCTCGGCACACGTCGGGCCGCTCGGCCGGGACCAGGGCGGGCACTCCGAGCGCGAGGCGATGGCGATGGACGCCGAACTGATGGATCTGATCCAGGATCTCGGGCTCGCCGGTGCGCTGGTCTTCGCGTGGACCGACGAGTGGTTCAAGTTCACCTGGAACACGATCAACCACCAGGAGCCGGCGGAACGGCGTTCGCTGTGGCACGACCCGCTGACCAACGAGCAGCACTTCGGCCTCATCGCGATGGACGCCACCGGCGCGGTGAACGACGCGGTGACCCGGCTCGGCCCGGTGACGGCGCGGGTCGACGAGTCCTACGTGCACCTGCGGGTCCGGGCGCCGGGCGCGAAGCGGCTCACGATCGGGTTCGACACGCTGCCGGGTGAGGCCGCCGGCGCGCCGCCGGGTGCGACCTCGCGCAGCCCGGAGACGGCTTTCGCCCTGGATCTGGCGGCGCGGACCGGCGAGGCGTGGATCCGTTCCGACCTCGACCCGATGCCGCTGGACTACGCGGGCGGCTTCGGCACGCGCCCGCCCGCGCTGAACGGCTGGACGCGTTACCAGCTGACCACCAACCGCGATCTCGTGATTCCCACCACCGGACAGCGCCTGCCGGCGGAGTTCCTGGACGTGGGCACGCTGCGGTACGGCGGCTGGGACCCGCTCGCGAACGACTTCGACAACCGCGCGCTCTGGCGGATCGAGGGCGACGACGTGGTGCTGCGGGTGCCGTGGGGCCTCGCCGGGTTCGCCGATCCGTCATCGAAGGCGGTGCTCGTGCCGCGCGGCAGACAGGCCACCGCGCAGGTGGTCGACGGCGTGGACCTGAACGTCTCCATCGACGGAAACGACACCGCCGTCGGGCACCTGACCTGGGAGTCCTGGCAACGCGTCGGCTACGCCGAGCGGCTCAAGGACGGCGCCCGGGCGGTGCGGGACGCGTTCGTGCGCACCGCCGCCAACGGCGAACACTAGGTCACTCTAAGTAATCGTCTCCGTTCCAGGACTGGCGTTCTCATCACGCTCCGGTAAAGTGGCCGCTGGCCGTCATGCGGGCGACTGTGCGGGGCCGACGCCAGCAGCTCCCGACGACTCGGACCACCGGCACAGCTGTGCACCCGCATTTCGGGCGTTTCCCCCGCCCAAATTGCGGTCGAGCAACGTGGAGGACCTGGCCAACCGATGGAGTTCCCCGATATCCACCGGCATCACACGCCTTCTCAGCACTTCGCTACGTTCCGTAGACAACAGCGCGCACGCGCTTTGCTACACGCGGTAATGACCGCGCTCGCGGCGATCCTGGTGCTGGGGCTCGCCGCACCCGCCGGGGCGGCCCCCGGCGACGACGGTGCCGGCGAGGAGGCCGGCGCCCCGGCGACCCTGTTGGAGCAGCTCGACGTCGTCGGGCGCGCGTACAACGACGCCAAGGCGCAGCTCGATGCCTCCAAGGCCCGGCAGGCCGACATCAACAAGAAGATCGACTTCGCCAAGGCGCAGCTGGAACTGCTCGCCGACCAGGTCGGCGTGGTGGCCAACGCGGCGTACCGCGGCAGCCGGCTGAGCGTCATCTCGGGCCTGCTCAACGACACCAACTCCGACGAGACGCTCAACAAGATCAGCCAAGCGGCGTACATGGCCCAGCGCGACGACCGGAAACTGCGCGAGTACCGCCAGGCGCAGAAGGACCTCGCCGAGCAGCAGAAGGCGCTGGACGCCGAGGTGAAGCTGCAGGAGCAGCAGACCGCCGAGATGGAGAAGCGCAAGAACGAGACGGAGCGGGCCCTCGCCGCGGTCGGCAACGGCGGCAAGGTCAACGGCGTGCCGGTGCCCGTCCCGACGGCCAACCCGGCGCCGCGCGCGGCCAACGGCACGTTCGCGGCGGAGAAGTGCAGCGTCGACGACCCCACCACGACCAACTGCATCACCCCGCGGATGCTCAACGCGCTCAACGAGTCGCGCAAGGCCGGCTTCACCCGGTTCACCAGCTGCTGGCGCGGCGGCGACCGGTTCGAACATCCGAAGGGCAGAGCCTGCGACTACGCGGCCGCACCGAAGGGTTTCGGCGGCCATGCCACCGGTGACGACCGCAACTACGGAGACCGGCTCGCCGGATGGTGCGTGGCGAACGCCGACCGCATCGGTGTGCTCTACGTGATCTGGTACCGCATCATCTGGACACCGGCCGCGGGCTGGCACACCTACTCAAGCGGCGCGGGAAGCAGCGACCCGAACACGGCACACACCAACCACGTGCATCTATCGGTTCAGTAGCGCCCGGCGCGCGGGTCATCCGTTCGGCCGATCTATGCCGCTATTCTCGCGGTTGGACAGGGGTATCGATCGGCCGAGGAGGAGCCCCCCGATGCTGTGGGAGCGACGATGAGCGCCGGCTGGGGAGCCGCGCGGCTGGAGGTGTCGACGCTCGACAACCTCCGTCGCCCCCCGCCGCCCGGACCGGGGGACCGGCTGCGGGTGCTGCTCGTCGAGGACGACCCGGGTGACGCGTTCCTCGTCGAGGAACTGCTCGCCGAGGCTGCCGCGCCGGTAGACCTCGCGACGGCCACCGATCTCGCCTCGGCGCTGGCGGCCGTGGAGGACGTCCACTGCGTCCTGCTGGACCTCGGGCTGCCCGACACCAACGGCCTCGAGGGGCTGCGCGCGGTGCTGCGGGCCAACAGCACCGTCGCCGTGTGCGTGCTCACCGGGCTGGAGGACGAACACCTCGGCAACGCCGCCGTCGGCGAGGGCGCCCAGGACTACCTGGTCAAGGGCAAGGTCGACGGCGTGCTGCTCGGCCGGGCGCTGCGCTACGCGGTCGAACGCAAGCGCGCCGACGACAACGCCCGGCGGCTGCGCGAGGTCGAGCTGCGGCAGGCCGAGTCAGCCCGGCTCGAACGCGGCCTGCTGCCCAAGCCGCTGATGCGTTCCGCCGGGCCGCGGATCTTCCCGGTCTACCGGCCCGGCCGGCACCGGGCCCTGCTCGGCGGCGACTTCTTCGACGTGGTGCAGACCTCCCCGGACACGCTGCACCTGCTGGTCGGCGACGTCTGCGGGCACGGGGTCGACGAGGCACCGCTCGGCGTGGCGTTACGGGTCGGCTGGCGGGCCCTGGTGCTCGCCGGTGTGCCGGACGCCGCCGTGCTGCCCTCCCTCGAAGAGGTGCTGATCAGCGAACGCCGCAACGACGAGCAGTTCGCCACCGTCGCCACGGTCACCGTGGACCTGGCCGAGCGCACCGCCTCGATCCGGCTCGCGGGCCACCCGCCGCCGCTCGTGATCAACGGCACCGAGGTGCGCCTGTGCGACGTCGAACCGGGCCTCGTGCTCGGCGTGATCCCCGGCATGGACCGTCCACCCACGACGGTGCCGCTCGGCGGGCCGGACTGGGCGCTGCTCATGTACACCGACGGGCTGATCGAGGGCTGGGCCACGCCGGAGGCGAAGGAGCGCATGGGCGTCGACGGGCTGTGCCGGATCGTCGCCGGTGACGACCGTTCGCGGATCGCGCTGCCGGAGCTGCCGGCGTGGCTGCTCGGACAGGCCGAGGAGCGCAACGGCGGCCCGCTCGCCGACGACGTCGCGGTCCTACTGGTGACGCCGTGAGGGCGCGCCTCGGGGGATGGTCGCTGCGCGCCCGGATCACCGGCGTCAGTGTGGGCGTGGCCCTGGTGCTCAGCCTCATCGCGATCGTGGCCGCGGGTGCCGCCGCCGTCAACCGCGACAAGGTGACGCACTACGTCGAACACGTCGGGCCGGTGCGCTCCAACTCGCAACGCCTGCTCGGGGTCGCCGTCGGCCAGCAGAACAGCCTGCGCCAGTACGCCGGCAGCGGCGACGGCCGTTCGCTGGAGGAGTACAAGCAGTTCGTCGCCGAGGAGGCCGCCCTCGTCAGGACCACCGACGGGTGGCTCGTCGACGAGCCCGCGCTGCGCGCACAGCTCCACGCGATCCGTGATCAGTTGGCCGCATGGCGTTCCGACGTGGCGGACCCGCTCATCGCGACGACCCAGCGCGACGGGCCCGACCCGGCGCGCGGCACCGCGGACGCCGCCGCCCGGGAGCGGATCGCGGCGATCACCGCGGCGATCGACCGCTTCCAGCGGGACGTGACCGCGACCCGCGACCGGCTCCGTGAGGACATCTACGAGACCGAGCAGACGCTGATCTACCTGCTCGTCGCCGTGGCGGTCGTGGTGCTGCTGGCCGGCGTGATCCTGTCGATCCTGCTGCACCGGCTGGTGATCCGGCCGGTGCTGGCGCTCGCCTCGGAGGTGCGGCAGGTCGCGAAGGGCGACTACGCACACGAGATCGACGCGCCCGGGCCGCCCGAGATCGAACGCCTCGCCCGCGACGTCAACGGCATGCGCGCGCAGATCGCCAGCGACCTGGACGAGGTCATCGCCGCCCGGCGCAGCGTCGAGGAGATGAACAGCACCCTCGAACAGCGCACCGAGGAGCTCACCCGCTCCAACCGCGACCTGGAGCAGTTCGCCTACGTCGCCTCGCACGACCTGCAGGAGCCGCTGCGCAAGGTGGCCAGCTTCTGCCAGCTGCTCCAGCGCCGCTACGCCGGCCAGCTCGACGAGCGCGCCGACCAGTACATCTACTTCGCGGTCGACGGCGCGCAGCGGATGCAGCGGCTGATCAACGACCTGCTGGCGTTCTCCCGGATCGGGCGGGTCACGAGCGGGTTCAGCGACGTCGACCTCAACAAGGTCGTCGACGACCTCAAGGGCCAGCGCGCGCCGGTGCACGGCAGCGTGACCCGGGACGAGCTGCCCGTCGTGCGCGGTGAGGAGCCGTTGCTCACCGCGCTTCTCGGCAATTTGATCGGGAACTCCCTGAAGTTCCGCCGCAAGGACGTTCCCCCGCAGGTGCACGTCTCGGCGGAGCGCAAGGGCGAGGAGTGGGAGATCGCCGTGGCCGACAACGGCATCGGCATCCAGCCCGAGTTCGCCGACAAGGTGTTCGTCATCTTCCAGCGGCTGCACGGCAAGGACGCCTACGCCGGAACGGGTATCGGCCTCGCCATCGTGAAGAAAATCGTGGAGTACCACGGCGGTCGAGTCTGGGTGGACACGGCTGAGCGGGAAGGTACCCTGATCCGGTTCACGCTGCCGGTGGTCGAATCGCCTTCGCGGACCCCGGAACCCGCAGCCACCCCCCTTGTTGAGGAGCCAGCGACATGACCGACTCCGCCGCATACCCGCTGGCCGAGCCGTCCGCGATCGAGGTGCTCCTCGTCGAGGACGACCCGGGTGACGTGCAGCTGACCAAGGAGGCGTTCGAGGAGCACAAGGTGCGCAACCGGCTGACCGTGGTCAGCGACGGTGTCGACGCCCTTGCCTACCTGCGCCGCGACCCCGACGTGTACCCCGACGCGGTGCGCCCCGACCTGATCCTGCTCGACCTCAATCTGCCCCGCGTGGACGGGCGCGAGGTGCTGTCGGAGATCAAGGGCGACCCGGAGCTGCGCAGCATTCCCGTGGTGGTGCTGACGACGTCGGGCGCCGACGAGGACATCGTGCGCAGCTACAGCCTGCACGCCAACGCCTATGTGACGAAGCCGGTGGACTTCGACCGGTTCATCGCGGTGGTGCGGCAGATCGACGAGTTCTTCGTGAGCGTGGTGAAGCTGCCGCCCCGCGGGTGATTTGTTTGCGGGGCGGCAACCTTTCCGGTTTTATTGCGCTTCGGCAACCTTTTTGAGGAGCAGGGCCTCGGCGAGGCACACCT
This sequence comes from Virgisporangium aliadipatigenens, assembly GCF_016863615.1. Classification (GTDB taxonomy): domain Bacteria; phylum Actinomycetota; class Actinomycetes; order Mycobacteriales; family Micromonosporaceae; genus Virgisporangium; species Virgisporangium aliadipatigenens. The sequence goes on from NZ_BOPF01000023.1 coordinate 122,792, forward strand.
TCGCGAACTCGCCCAGGTGCAGGCTCTCGTTCGGGCCGTGCGCCCGCGCGTCCGGGTCCTCGACGCCGGTCACCAGGATCGCCGCATTCGGGAACATGTCGCGGAACGTGGCGATGAACGGGATCGACCCGCCGACGCCCATCTCCACCGGTGCGGTGCCGTCCCATGCAGCGGCGAACGCCGCCCGCGCCGCGTCGTACATCGGGCCGGTCGCGTCGATCGAGGTCGGTTCGCCGTCGCCCTCCAGCGTCACGGTCACCTTCGCGCCCCAGGGGGCGTTCTTCTCCAGGTGAACGCGCAGCGCCTCGTGCGCCGACGCGGCCGTGTCGCCGGGAGCGATGCGCATGCTCACCTTGGCGCGGGCGGTCGGCACGAGGGCGTTCGGGGCCTCCGAGGTCTTCGGCGCGTCGATGCCGAGCACCGTGATCGACGGCTTGGTCCAGACGCGTTCGACGATGCGGCCGGAGCCGATCAGTTCCACGCCGTCGAGGAGCCCGGCCTCCTTGCGGAACCGGTCCTCGGGGTAGTCCAGCGGTGCGGCGTTCGTGCGCACGAGCCCGTCGACGGCCACGTCGCCCGCGTCGTCGTGCAGCGTCGCGAGCAGCCGCACGAGCGCGGTGAGCGCGTCCGGCACCGCACCGCCGAACATTCCACTGTGGACGGCGTGGTCCAGGGTCTGCACGTCGACGTAGACGCTGACCAGGCCGCGCAGCCCGGTGGTGAGCGCCGGCTGGCCGATGTCCCAGTTGCCGGAGTCGGCGATCACGATCACGTCGGCGGTCAGTTCCGCCTTGTACTCGTTGATCAGTTCCTCCAGGGAACCGGAGCCGAACTCCTCCTCGCCCTCGATGAACAGCGTCACGCCCACCGGCAGCGCGTCCCCGTACGCCCGCAGCGCGGCGATGTGCGCCAGCACGCCGGCCTTGTCGTCGGCGGTGCCCCGCCCGTACAGCCGCCCGTCCCGTTCGACGGGCTCGAACGGCTCGCTCTTCCACTGGGTCAGGTCGCCCGGCGGCTGAACGTCGTGGTGCGCGTACAGCAGCACCGTGGGCTTCCCGGGCGGGGCGGGTCGCCGACCGATGACGGCGGGCTGGCCGGAACCCTGTCGCACGATGCGCACGTCGGGGACGCCGGCGTCCCGCAGCAGCGCCGCGACGGCCTCGGCGGAGCGCTCCACGTGGCTGTGGTCGAACCCGTCGAACGCGATGCTCGGGATGCGCACGAGGTCTTCCAGGTCGGCGCGGACCCGGGGCAGTTCACGGGCTATGGCGGCGCGGATGTCGGCTTCGCTCAGCGATGAGGTCATGAAACCCGATGCTATGCGCTCCGCTCGGGCCTCCGCATGATCGCGCCGCACCGCGGGACCTTCGGCGCGCGCGAAAGCGCCCCGGCGGCCGGGTCGGCTACCGGGGCGCTCTCGACGTCGTCGGGTCAGTTGTTGCTGGGCGGCGGGGTGTCGCCGGGCGGCGGGGGCGTGTCGCGGCGCGGGCCGCCCTTCGCCCAGTCCCGGACGCGGCTGGCGCCGGCCCCGACCCACTCGCCCACGCCACCGGCGCCGTCACCGACCCGGCGGACCATGTTGATCAGCGGGTCCTGCGAGTTGGCGAACGTCTCCCGGTACGAGGCCGCGGCGGCCTTCACGTCGTCGCCCCACTTGGCGTCCCGGTCGCCCTCGCGGCGCGGGTAGTCGCCGCCGAGGATCGCGCCGTACTGCCCCGAGTCGATCCACTTGCGCAGCTCGGCCGCGCGCGCCACGGGCAGCGGGTGCGAACGCCCCATCACCATCCGCAGCTTGATCAGGCTGTCCCGCAGGTCGCCGGAGCGCTCGTACTCGGCCGCCTGCTCCAGGAACGCCGTCGTGTCGATCTGCGACAGGTCGCCGCCGCCGGCCAGCTTCATCAGCAGGCGGGTGGAGGCACCCGGGTCCTGCGACGCCAGCAGGCCCGCGCGGTCGGCGGAGAGCTCGGCCTTGCGCCACCACTCCCGCAGCGCGGCCACCACCGCCATCAGCGCGAACGACCCCATCGGCAGCCACGACAGGCTGATCACCCAGCCGGTGAGGATCGTCAGCATCGTGCGGTACACCGCGTGCCCGCTCATCAGGTGGCCCAACTCGTGGCCGAGGAGCGCCTTGAGCTCCTCGTCGTCGAGCAGCTCGACGGCACCGTGGTTGATCACGATGAACGGCTTCGCCATGCCGATGCACATGCCGTTGAGCCGGCGGTCGGGTGCGACGTACAGCTCGGGCAGCTCCTTGATGTCCAGGGTCGCCGCGGCCGACGCGAACGCCTGGTACACCTTCGGGTACTGCCGATCGCTGACCTTGATGGCGCCGCCGAGGAACTCCAGCCGCCAGGCGCGCTCGTTCCACAGCCCGTTGAGGACCTTGAGCACCTCGTCGAACCCGCGCAGCTCACGCAGTGCGGTCAGGGCACCACGGTCGGCCGGGTGCTCCCAGGCCCGGGAACTGACCCCGGTGAGCACAATTGGACGGCGCGTCGGCACCGGCTTTTCGCTGTCCGTCGTCATCATCGACCTCCCGCGTGAACCGTTCCCTGGGATGGTGCCCTAATGACGCAAGGGCGACCACCCTGAAATCACCGCAAATTCCCTGTCAGGGTTTTCCGGAGGAACCTCGGGGGCGCCGTCTATCCGCAGGTCAGCGGCTTCCCGGGTACGTTCTCTGGCAAAGTGCACAGTCTCCGCGGCCATCCAGCGCAGCCATTCGGGGCGCATCGCCTCGCCGTCGCGGGCGATTCCGCGGCGCAGCCGCAGCTCTTCGGGCGCCTCCACCCACAGCAACCGGGACAGGGCGTCGCGCGACTCCGAGCGCCCGCACGCCACCCCTTCGATGACGAGCACGTCGGTCACCGGGACCGGCCGTTCCTCGTCCGCGAAGCGCCGCGCGTGCCAGTCGTACGGGCGGTAGGCCCCGGGCCCGCCGCGCCGCAACGGGGCGAGCACCCACGCGTCGAGCCGGGGCCAGTAGCTGTCGAGGTCGCTCCACCCCTCCAGCAGGTCGTCGGTGTGCAGCAGCCCGACCGTGGCGCCGGTGTCCCGCACGGCGGCGGCGACCCGCCCCGCGAAGGTCGACTTGCCGGACCCGGCGTGCCCGTCCACGGCCACGAGCCGCACGGGACCCAGGCGCGGCGGCGCGGCGAGAACCCGCGCCGCCAGGTCGGCGAAGCCGGCTGTCACCGGCACCGGGGACCGGCCCGACGGCGCGCTCACCGGGGCTTCCTTCCCGACCCGCCGCGCACCGCGACGCCCGGGCCGACGGGCCGACGGTGGCTCATCGGGGCGCCCCCGGACCGACGGTCGGCAGGCCGGCCGGTGCACCCTTCTCGACCAGGCGGAGCAGGGCGGCGGTGTCGAGATGTTCGGCCACGAGGTCGGCGAGCAGGTCGACGGTGGCCGCCCGCAGGTCCGCGAAGCGCGTGTCGGGCGCGACGACGAAGCCGCTGCGGCCGGCCTGCCGCGCCGCCGCCGTCAGGAACGCCCGCCGCACTCCGTCGGACTCCAGCGCCCCGTGCCAGTGCGTGCCGTAGACGTTGCCGGCCACGGCCCCCTCGCCGGTGCCGTCCGGCAGCCGCACGAACGGCTCCACGGCCTCGTCCCACGCGGTGACCAGCCCGTGGTGGATCTCGTAGCCGGCGACCGGCACCCCGCCGAACGCCGTCCCGGTCGGCCGGCCCAGGGTCTTGCGCGCGGCGAAGCCGATGTGCGACGGCAGGATGCCCAGTCCGGGCACACTTCCGCGCCTGCTCTCGACCTCGTCGGTGATGCTGCGCGCGAGCATCTGGTACCCGCCGCAGATGCCCAGCAGCGGCTTGCCGGCGGCCACGTGGGCGCGCACCGCGTCGTCGAGTCCCTTGCCGCGCAACCACTCCAGATCGTCCACAGTGGACTTGCTGCCCGGGATGACGACGAGGTCGGCGTCGGCGAGGTCGGCCGGCTCGGTGGTGAGCCGCACGAGCACACCGGGCTCGGCCGCCAGCGCCTCGGCGTCGGTGGCGTTGGAGACGCGGGGCAGCCGCACGACCGACACCCGCAGCCACTGCGAGCCGTGGGCCGGGGCGGGCCGGCCGAGGACCCCGCCGTACGCGAGCGAGTCCTCACCGTCCAGCCAGATCCGTGAGTCCCAGGGCAGAACGCCGTAGAACGGCCGCCCGGTCAGCTCCGCCAGCGCGTCCAGCCCCGGCTGCAGGAGCCCCGCGTCCCCGCGGAACTTGTTCACCACGAAGCCGGCGAGCAGGGCCTGATCGGCCGGCGACAGCAGGGCGAGCGTGCCGTAGAGCGCGGCGAACACGCCCCCGCGGTCGATGTCGCCGACCACGATCACCGGCAGGTCGGCCGCCCGGGCCAGGCCCATGTTGACGTAGTCACCCTCGCGGAGGTTGATCTCGGTCGGGCTGCCGGCGCCCTCACAGATCACGGCGTCGTACTCGCGCCGCAGGTCGGCCAGCGTGGCCCACGCGGTGTCGCGCAGCCGGTCGCGCATCGCCCGGTAGTTGCGCGCGTCCACGGAGCCCACGACGGAGCCGAGCAGCACCACCTGACTCGTGCGATCCGAACCGGGCTTGAGCAGCACCGGATTGAACCGCACGCTCGGCGCCAGCCCGCACGCGTACGCCTGCAACGCCTGCGCCCGCCCGATCTCGCCGGCCCGCAGCGTCCCGTCCGGGGCGGTGTCGAGCACGACGGCGGAGTTGTTGGACATGTTCTGTGCCTTGAACGGCGCCACCCGCACGCCCTCGCGGTGCAGCCAGCGGCAGATGCCGGCGGTGAGCATGCTCTTGCCCGCGTCGGACGTGGTGCCGGCGACGAGCAGCCCGCCCCCGGCGCTCACCGCGCGCTCCGCGCGCCGGCCCCGACAGAGCGGCGGCGCAGGGCGAAGCCCACTGCCGCCACGAGAGCGGCCGCCTCGATCGCCCCGGCGAGCCGCGTCGCGCGCCGGATATCCCCCACGTCCGGCGCCCGCCCGTCGCCGAGCACGGGCCGTTCCTCCACCCGTCCGGCGTAGACGTTGGCGCCGCCGAGCCGCAGGTCCAACGCGCCGGCGGCGGCCGCCTCGCACTGCCCGGAGTTGGGGCTCGGGTGCCGGTGCCCGTAGCGCAGCCAGGCCCGCACGGCGCCGCGCGCCGACCCGCCGACCGACGGCGCCACGAGGGCGGTCAGCGCGGCGGTGAGCCGGGCCGGGCCGAGGTTAGCGGCGTCGTCGAGGCGCGCGGCGGCCGTGCCGAAGCGTTCGTAGCGCGGCGAACGGTGCCCGATCATCGCGTCGAGCGTGTTGACCGCCCGGTATCCGACGAGCCCCGGCAGGCCGGCGACGGCGCCCCACCAGAGCGGGGCCACGACGGCGTCGGAGGTGTTCTCCGCCACGGACTCGACGGTGGCGCGGCTCAGCTCGTCGGGCCCCAACCCGGACGGGTCGCGCCCGCACAGGTGCGGCAGGCGGCGCCGGGCGGCGTCGAGGTGGCCGTCCTCCAGGGAGGCGGCGAGCGCACCCGCCTCGCGGCGCAGCGAGGCCCCGCCGAGCACCGCCCAGGTGCACCCCGCCACCAGCGCGAACCGGGCCACCGGCCGCCCGCGCGTGAGCCGCTGCGCGGCGAGCGCCCCCAGCACCGGGACCCCGACCGCCACGGCGGTGTGGCGCGCGCCGGCCCGACGGCTCGGGGCGTACCAGCGGCGTTCCAGCGCGGCGGCCGCCCGCCCGAACCCCGCCACGGGGTGGAACCGGCGCGGGTCGGCGAAGACCCGGTCGAGCAGCACCCCTGCCGCGAGTCCGGCCGCATCGGCAAGCCCCATTCGGATCACCTCCGGACGGAATGGTCGCAGGACGGGGCGGGTCCGTGCGCACGGACCCGCCCCCGAGCGGGCCGATCAGACGGACACCGGGTGCCGTTCGCGGGCTCGGCGTCCCGACGCCGCCGGCGGCGCCTGATCGTCCGACTCGGACTCATCCGGGTCCTGCTCCCCGGTGAGCCCGTCCTCGACGTCCGGTGCCCCCACGGACCCGTCGAGAACGTCATCGAGGTCGAGGGACTCCTCGGGCACCGCCGCGAACGGACCCGAGAACGGATCGTCCGGGTCCTCCTCGGTGCGCGGGGCGTCGACCGCGACGCTCGGCTCGCCGTTGATCCGGGCGTCGGACTCCCGGTCCTCGACCGCGCTGGTGGCGAGGTGCAGGCGGGTGCGCTCGAACGTGCCGGTGCCGCGCGACAGGTCGTGCCCGATCGCGAGCGCGTCCAGTTCGTAGGCGACGCGGTGCTGCCCGTCCTCCGTCGTCCAGTCGCGGGTGTACATGCGGCCGCACACGACCACCGGATCGCCCACCTTCACCGAGGAGGCCACCCCCTCGGCCAGGCGGCGCCAGCAGTTGACCCGCACGCGCAGGCTGTTGCCGTCGATCCAGCGGTTGGTGGCCCGGTCCCAGCGCCGCGAGTGCGACGCCACCTTGAAGTGCGCCACCAGCACCTGGGTCTTCTCCAGCCGACGCCACTCGGGCATCGTGATCGCGTTGCCCACGATCGTCACGGTCGTGTCGTACATCTCGTCTCCTCACACGTCGTTCAACGGGGACCAGGCTGGTCCGCCGGCGGGGGTGCCACCAGCGGCCGGGGCCGTACCTGTGGACGGCGAGGGTGCTTGTGGACGAGGTGGAGCCAAGGAAAACGATCTGTTATGCAGAAGAACGGAATGCGCCGGCCGCACGTGGTGTTCGGCTTACCGTTCAGGCACATGACTGCGGGAGGTTCCGGTGGTGCTCGATCCACACGGGCTGTACGAGCTGACGGGCGAGCAGCCCGACCTGGGCCGGCCGGTGCTGGTGCAGGCGTTGACCGGGTTCGTCGACGCGGGAAACGCGGGTCAGCTCGCGCGTGAGCACCTGCTGAGCACGCGCGACGCGAAGCTGCTGGTGAAGTTCCACCACGACGAGTTGGTGGACTATCGCTCCCGCCGGCCGACCATGACGTTCGTCACGGATCACTGGGAGCACTACGACGAGCCGGTGCTCGGGATCTACCAGCTGCGCGACGACTCCGACGAGCCGTTCCTGCTGCTCGCCGGCCCCGAGCCGGACCTTCAGTGGGAACGCTTCATCGAGGCCGTGCGCGGCCTGATCGAACGCTTCAACGTGCGGCTGACCGTCGGGTTCACGGCGATCCCGATGGCCGTCCCGCACACCCGGCCGATCGGCGTGACCGCGCACGCGACCCGTTCCGAACTGATCGCCGGCTACGAGCCGTGGCTGTCCCAGGTGCAGGTGCCGGCGAGCGTGGCCAACCTGCTGGAGTTCCGGCTCGGGCAGCGGGGGCACGACGCGCTCGGCTTCGCGGTGCACGTTCCGCACTACCTGGCGCAGTCGTCGTTCCCGGCGGCGGCCGAGGAGCTGCTGACCCACCTGTCGCGGGCGAGCGGGCTGCTGCTGCCGACCGAGGAGCTCAAAGCGGCCGCCGGCGTGGTGCGCGGGGAGATCGACAAGCAGGTGGCGCAGGCGGACGACGCCGGTGCGCTGGTGCGGATGCTGGAGCAGCAGTACGACGCTTACGTGCGCGGCCGGGAGGGCACCAACCTGCTGGCCGAGCAGGAGGTGTCGCTGCCGACGGCGGACGAACTGGGTGCCGAGCTGGAACGGTTCCTCGCCGAACACCACCAGCAGCCGGGTGACTCACCCGGCTGAGCGGTTTCCACCCGCCCGGGCCCGGGTAGGGATCTTTACGATGACGGCGACGCGCACCCTGGGCGGCCGCTACCGGCTCGACGAGGTGATCGGGACCGGTGGCATGGCCAGTGTCTGGCGTGCCTACGACACGGTCCTCGAACGCGAGGTCGCCGTGAAGCTGCTCACCGCCGAGCACTCCGCCGACCCGGTCGCCTACCGACGGGCGCACAACGAGGCCCGGTACAACGCCCGGCTGGCGCACCCCAACGTGGCGGCCGTGTACGACTTCGGCACGTCGCGTCGCGCCGGCCAGGGCGCCGCCTACCTGGTGATGGAACTGGTCGAGGGCCCGCTGCTCAGCGACTACCTGCAGCGCGGGCCGCTGGACTGGGGGTTCGCCGCGCGGGTCTGCGCCGAGGTCGCCGCCGGGCTGGCGGCGGCGCACACCCGGGGCATCGTGCACCGGGACATCAAGCCGGCCAACGTCGTGCTCACCCGGGCCGGCGCCAAGCTGCTCGACTTCGGCATCGCCACCACCGCGGGGGAACCGGACCACACGCCCGAGGGCGAGATCCTCGGCACGGTCGCCTACATGGCGCCGGAACGGCTGGACGGCATGCCGACCGCGCCGTCCCTCGACATCTACGCGCTCGGCGTGGTGCTCTACCGCTGCCTCACCGGCTTGCTGCCGTGGCCGGCGGACTCGAACGACGACCTGATCGACTCGCACCTGCACCGGCCGCCCGCGCCGCTGCCCGACATCGACGGGGTGGCGCCGGAGGTGGTCGACATCTGCCTGGCGAGCCTGCGCAAGGATCCCGCGCAGCGGCCGACGAGCGTGGCGTTCGCGCTGCTGCTGGCGGCCGCCGCGGACGCGCAGGTGTACATCCCGCCGGTGGTCGCCCCGCCGGCGGCCCGCGCGGCGGTCGAGGACCTGCCTCAGGTGCGCACCGCGTGACGACCGGCCGTGCGCGGCGGGCCGACGGGTAGCAGCGCCGGCCGCCGCCGCGCGGCGACGTCCTCCACCCAGCCGAAGACCAGGACCGCCAAGGCGATCAGGGCCACGGCCACCCCGAGGTAGCCGAGATCCCCCAGGTTCCACGCGCCGATCAGGTCTCCCAGGGGGAACGCCAGCGCGATCGCCACGTTGTGCCAGAGATAGATCGTGACGGCGCGGGAGTTCAGGAGGGTGACGGTGCCGTCCAGCGGGCGGTTGCGCGCCAGCCAGCCCATGGACGGCGCCACCCGCAACGCCACCAGCACGAACCCGAGCGAGTAGAGCCCCTGCGCGAGCGGGATCTCGTTGAGGTTGGCGCCCTCGTCGGTCTCGTGCGTGAGCGCCCACGCCGCACCCGCCGCCAGCAGGGCCGGCACCAGGAACGCCAGCAGCACTCCGTTGAGCCGGCGCAGCTGTCCGGTGCGATGGGCGAAGCCGGCCACCCAGCACGCCCCGAACGTCGCCATGTTGACCACGACGTCACCGGCCAACCCGCCCACCTCGAACGGCCCCACCTGGGTGGCGGCCAGCACCACCAGCGGCACCAGGAGCGTCGCGAGCGGCCGGCGCCGGTACGCCCACCAGGCCACCGGCGACAGCAGCACGAACCAGAGATAGGTGACGAGGTACCAGAGCACCGTGGTCGCCGGTTCCACCCACTCGGTCCCGAACGGCTCAGCGAGGGGAACGAGCCAGAATGCCAGTTCGACCGAGAGCTCCTGATCGTGCCACCACATCAGGGGGATCAGGACGGCGCCCATCACCCACAACGCCGGGAGCAGGCGGCGGACCCGGCTGCGCACGGCACGGCCCGGTGCCCGCATCACCGAGGCGGCCATCAGCGACCCCCCGAGCCCGAACATCACGCCCATCGCCGGGAAGACGAAGCTCAGCCAGGCGAACGTGAACATGTGGAAGACGATCACGCGGAGGATCGCGATCGCGCGCAGGAGGTCCAGATAACGATCGCGGCCATTGGCATGGGTCAGGGTTTCTGAGGTTCGCGACTGCGGTGCTCGCAAGCTGCGCTCCTTGCTGCTCACGCAAGGATGGTGTCGCCGGTCGGCCGCGGGCCGGGCAGGATTGAGCGATGACTACCGGAGCCGGTGACCGCGAACGGGTGAACGCCTTGTGGGACGCGGACGCGCCCGGCATCCTGCGCCTCCCCTCGGGGCGGCTGGTCCGGGGCCGCGGGCTGCGCCACCCGTTGCCGGACGGTGTCGCGCCCACGCTCGGCATCTATCTGCTCGGCAAGCCTCCGCCGGCGGTGGAGTGGGAGAGCCGCTGGGTGCGCTGGCCGGACTTCCGCCTGCCGTCGAGCCCCGAGGTGCTGCGGGAGGCGCTGGGCGAGGCGCTGGCGGCGGCGCCGCACGGGCGGGTGGAGTTCGCGTGCCTCGGCGGGAAGGGGCGCACCGGGACGGCGCTGGCCTGTCTGGCCGTGCTGGACGGCGTGCCGGCGGCGGAGGCGGTGGCGTTCGTGCGCACCGCGTACGACCGGCACGCCGTGGAGACCCCGTGGCAGAAGCGCTTCGTCGCCCGCTTCGCTGACTAGCTTTCCTGTTTCGCTTTCCGCGGGCGCCGTGCGAAGGTCGTTCGCGTGGCCGGCCCGTCGCGCAAGCGGATCCTCGTGTTCGCGGGGATGGTCGCGGCGGTGCTGCTCGTCGGGGCGACCGTGGCGGTGGCGTCGTTTCGCGACGACGGCCGGCCGTCCACCGCCGGACCCGCCTCGCCCGGCCCGCCGTCCGCGCCGGTGACGCCGAGCCGGGACCCGCTGCCGTCGCCGGCCGCTTCGCCGAGCGCCTCGCCGCCGGCATCCGCGACGACGCCCGCGCCCGCACCGCCGGCCGCCGACGGCGCCTGCCGCACGGCGAAGCTCTTCGGGGCGCGCGGCACCGGCGAGGCACCCGGCACCGGAGGCCTGATCTCGACGGTCGCCTTCGACGTGCACACGACGATCGACGTGCCCCTCACGATCGCCGGCGTCGACTATCCCGCGTCCGCCGACATCACCGGCAGCGTGGCGAAGGGCGTCGCCGAGGTGAAGCGGCTCGTCGCCGCCGAGCCGGCCGGCAGCTGCCTGATCCTCATGGGCTACTCGCAGGGCGCCATCGTCATCGGCGACGCGCTCGCCGCCCTCGGGACGGCCGACGCCGCGAAGGTCCGTGCTGTCGTGCTGTTCGGGGATCCGCGCTTCCGGGGGAGCGAGCCGTACAACGCGGGCACCTACGCCAAGGGCACGAACGGCGTCTTCCCCCGCCCGGCCGGCCAGCTCTCCCGGTTCAACGGCCGGATCCGCAGTTACTGCAACGGCGCCGACAACGTCTGCCAGTCGCCCGTGGGATCCGCCGGCGGCATCCACACGAACTACCACGACTCGACCGCGCCGGCGGCCGCGTTCGCGGTGGGCAAGATATAGCGTGGGGATCATGAGTGGCACGCCCGGCCTCGACCGTCCCGACGCCCGCGGCCGCACCGGCCTCGACCGGGTGGGTCGCGACCTCACCGGCAACCCGAACGTGCGCGTCCGCGACGTCGAACTGATCGCCAGCGCGTGGCACGTGCTGCGGCGCACGACGTTCGACTACCGGCATGCGGACGGGCACTGGAGCACGGAGCAGCGGGAGACCTACGACCGGGGCAACGGCGCCACGATCCTGCTCTACGACACCGAACGCGGCACCGTCCTGCTGGGTCGCCAGTTCCGGTACCCGGTCTACGTCAACGGCCACCCCGACGGCATGCTCGTGGAGGCGGCGGCCGGCCTGCTCGACGAGGACGCACCGGAGGTCGCCATCCGGCGCGAGGCCGAGGAGGAACTGGGCGTCACGGTGGGCGAGCTGGAGCACGTGTTCGACGTGTACATGAGCCCCGGCTCGGTGACCGAACGCCTGCACTTCTACGCCGCTCCCTACACGCCCGCGGCGCGCACGTCGGACGGCGGCGGCCTGACGGAGGACGGCGAGGACATCACGGTCCTCGAACTGAACTTCCCCGACGCGCTGAAGATGATCGAGACGGGCGAGATTGCCGACGCGAAGACCATCATGCTGCTGCAGTGGGCGGCGCTAAACGGCCCGTTCGCGCGCTGAGCCGGCGGGGTTCTTCGGCGATCTTGCACTTGTGGCGCCCGACTTGCGCCGCTTCCCACCGATAAGCCACCACCACAACTGCAAGATCGACGAGCGCCACCCCCACGCGAGCAGCAACACGGCAACACCGAGGACCGTCCACGGCACCGCCCAGAGCGAGGTCTTGGAGGTCGTGACCGGTACGTCGCGGGCAACAACGGTCGCCGCGGCCGTCACGTACCCGGCCGGGGCGATCCCGCGCACCGTCTCGGTGACCGTGATGCGCGCGCCCGGAAGGAGTTCGGGGACGGCGATGTCGCGGGTCGCGCCGAGCCCCACCCCGAACGGCCCGGTCAGCCGCACCCGCGCCACCCCGGAAAGCCGCAGGTTGCCGGTGTTGCGCAGGTCGTAGGTGACCGTCATGGTGCCGCCGGAGAACGGGTGCGGCGGGTTGTCGTAGGAGACCCGCATCCCTTCGACCTTCAGCGCGGGGCGCGGATCCCCCGCGACGCGTAGGTAGACCCGGGCGGCGATGCGCCGGTCGACGTTCACCCGCTGGCCGTCGCCACCGGTCCGGGTGGTCACCAGGGAGGCGAGCACCCCGCCCGCGTGGTCGCCCGGAGCGGCGTTCGTCGGCACGGTCAGCCGGAACGGGATGTCGAGCGAGGCGCCGCCCTCGACGGTGTAGGCCCGCTGCCCGAACGCGATCCACGCGCCCACGTCGGTCGGCCTGCGCGAGGCGGGCAGCAGGTCGAACGCCCCGTCGACCGTGGTGTACGCGTCGGTGGCGTACACGGTGAAGGTCTGCGCGGAAGAAGAGCGGTTGCTGACCCGCACGACGTCGTCCACGACCTGCCCCGGGACCAGGTCGTAGACGAAGTGGCTGCGGCCGGCGGTGCCGCCCGCGGGCTGCACCGCCCAACCGGTGTCATCGGCGAGGGCCGGCGAGGCCGGAAACAGCAGTACCAGGAGGAGTAATACGGCTGAGCCGGCCCTCATTCGAGACAACCCCTTACTAGGACAGCGTGAGCGTCAGCGTCGCGGTGTAGGCACCGGGCGCCGCCGTCGCCGGGATGGCGAGCGACAGCTCTCCCCCGCAGGTGAAGACGCCCGCGCTCGCGCCGGCCGCCGCCTTGCAGAGCGTGCGTCCGGTGTTCAGGCCGGTGGCCGTGGCGCCCGGGGTGACGGCCGCGGAGCCGTTCGCGGCGGTGGCGGTGGGCGTCCAGCCGAGGTTTGCCGCCCCGATGGTGCCGGCGCTGCCGGTGAAGTCCTCGACCTGGCCGACGAGGTTCCAGCCGGCGTTCGTGCCGCGCAGGTCGCTGACGGTGCTCGGGTTGAGGGCGCCGGCGGCGGTGCCGCCGATGGAGCCGCCGGCTAGCGTGACGGTGCCGCCGGTCGAGGAGAGGCTCAGCGGCCCGTTCGGGATCTCGACGGCGAGTTCCTGCTGGGCCGTGCCGCCGCCGGGCGTGCCGGGGTCGGTGCCGCCGGCGAGCGTCACCGCGCTGCTGACCGCGTCGAGCGCCGTTCCCGCGCTGTAGAAGCCGTTGAAGGCGCTGGCGCCGGCCTCGGTCAGGGTCGCGGACAGGGCCGTGAAGGTGACGGTGGAACCGTCCACTGTGGGCGTTCCGGCGCCGATGGTCGCGATGTCGGACTGGACGACCGAGACGGGCGGGACACCGCCGCCGGTGGTCTCCAGGACGACGTCGCCCTTGAGCACGCGGGTCGCGCCGTTGAGCACGAGGCTCGGGTTCGACAGCGTGATCTTGAAGAAGTGCGCCGGGTGGGAGAAGACCACCGTGCCGCCGTAGGTGATCGACGTGGCGCCGTTGTCGGCGTCGTAGCTGCCGCCGGTGACGGGGAACCGGAAGGTGCCGTTGCTGTTGATGGTCGCACCACCCGAGGCGGCGATCGGTGGCGTGCCGTTGCCGCTGTTGACGTATGCGCGGAACGAGGCCTTGAAGCCCCAGTCCAGGTATCCACTGTCCACTGTGGCCGGTGCCGCGACGGCGGGTGTACCGACCGCCAGCAGCGCGACCGTGGCCGCGCCCGTCACCAGAGCACGTAGTCTGGTCTGCGTCATCCCTTACCTCTTTCGGAAGCGGGTGGCAGGGTGTGTCGCCGCACGGGCGCCGGCTGTCCAGGCCTATCGGGCGCCCCGCGGCGACACGCCCGCTCTCGTTGTGCGGGCTTAGGTTAGCCTTACCTGAACGAATCTCATAGAGCGGCGTAGACCACTTCCGCGCGAGCCGAAGCAAAGGTTAGGCTCGCCTAACTATGGCCAGATCGCTTGTGGTCGTCGCGCTGGCGGCGGCCTTCGTCGTGCTGCCCGCGACCGCCCGCGCCGACACGACCGGCACCGGCGGCGCCGGTCAACGCCTCACCGTCTCGAAGACCGCGGGGCTCGCCGCCGGCGGCGAGACGGTCACCGTCGAGGGCTCCGGCTACGACGTCGAGAAGGGCATCTACGTGGCGTTCTGCGTGGACAACGGGGCGGGTCAGGTGCCCGGCCCGTGCGGCGGCGGCGCGGACACGTCCGGTTCCACCGGTGCCTCGCACTGGATCTCGTCCCACCCGCCCGCCTACGGCGAGGGACTCGCGCAGCCGTACGGGCCCGGCGGGACGTTCCGGGTGACGCTGCGGCTGACCGCCGCGCTCAACGCCGACACCGACTGCCGCACCGCCAAATGCGCCGTCGTCACGCGCGCCGACCACACCCGCACGAGCGACCGCTCGCAGGACGTCCGCGTGCCGGTCGGCTTCGGCACGGGCGGGGGCGCCGCCGTGCCGCCGGCCGCCACGACCCGACCCGGCGCGGCGCCCGCCGGCAGCACCCGGGCCGTCCCCGACGCCGGCGCCGCGCCCGCCTCCTCGGTCCCCGCGCCGGGCGCCGCGCTCCCCGCCCCCAGCATCGGCGACGCCCGGCCGCCGGACCTCAGTGTCACCCGGGTCAGCGTGAGCGAGTCCGCGTCGCGCTGGTGGACCGGGATCGGGATCGCGATCCTGTTGCTACTCACCGCCGCGGTGCTGTCGCGGCGCCGGAGGCGTTCATGAGATTCGGTCGAACGGCTTTGGGTACGGCCCTGCTCCTGTGTCTGTCCACAGTGGTCGGTTGTGCGGGCACCACCACCGACGCCGGCGGCACACCGGCCGCGCAAACGGGGTCGTGCGGCCCCGCGACCGCGAAGCTCGACCGGGCGGACGTCACCCCGCTGGACGAGAAGGCGACGCCCGCGCTGCCGGTGACCGTCGACTCGGCCGACGGCGAGAAGGTCACCGTCACCGACGTGAGCCGCATCCTGCCGGTCAACCTCTACGGCTCCATCGCGGAGATCGTGTTCAGCCTCGGGCTCGGCGACCGCGTGGTCGGGCGCGACACGTCGACGACGTTCCCGGCGGCGGCGAACCTGCCACTGGTGACGCCGGGCGGGCACGACCTGTCGGCCGAGGGCATCCTGCGGCTCAACCCGACCGTCGTCGTCACGGACCGGAGCATCGGCCCGGCGGAGGTGCTGGCGCAGCTGCGGCGCTCCGGCATTCCGGTGGTGTTCGTGGACGACAAGCAGACGCTGCCCGCCATCTCGGGACACATCCGCGCGATCGCGGCAGCGCTCGGCGTTCAGGCGTCGGGCGAGAAACTGGTGCAGCGCGTCGAGGGCGAGATCGCCTCGGCGAAGTCCGGCGCGCCGAAGGCCGCCAAGAAGCCCCGCGTGGCGTTCCTGTACGTGCGCGGCACCGCCGGCGTCTTTCTGTTGGCGGGCAAGGACGCCGGCTCGGACGCGATGATCGAGGCGATCGGCGCCGAGGACGCCGGAACGGCGATCGGCATCACCAAGTTCAAGCCGCTGACCAGTGAAGGGCTCATCAACGCCGCGCCGGACGTGCTGCTCGTGATGACCGAGGGGCTGCACTCCGTGGGCGGGGTCGACGGGTTGCTCAAGCTGCCCGGGGTGGCCCAGACGCCGGCCGGTGCCGCGCGCCGCGTGGTCGACATGGACGACGGGATCCTGTTGAGCTTCGGGGCCCGCACCGGGCAGGCCGTTCAGGCGTTGGCGCGCGCGGTGCACTCGTGCGGGTAGGTGCCCCGACGACCGACGTACGGATCCGTCCACAGTGGACTGCTTCACTCCTCGGGGTTCTTGCGGTCGGGCTCGCGCTGCTGTGTCTCGTGGCCGCCGGCACCGGACAGGTGAAGGTGCCGCCCGCCGAGGTGCTCGGCTCGCTGCTGCACCGGATGGGGCTCGACCTGGGGCCGATGCCGCGCGCCCCGCAGGGCGAGAACGCCCTCTGGTACGTGCGCTTCCCCCGGGTGAGCCTCGCCGTCCTGGTCGGGATGGCGCTCGGCTGCGCGGGTGCGCTCATGCAGGGCGTGTTCGGCAACCCGCTCGCCGAGCCGGGCATCGTCGGGGTCTCCTCCGGAGCCGCCGTCGGCGCCGCCACTGCCATCGTCACCGGCGCGTCGGCGCTCGGGCCGTGGAGCGTGGCCGCCGCGGCGTTCGCCGGCGGGGTGCTCACCACCCTGCTCGTCTACGCGCTGTCCCGTTCGGACGGGCGCACCGAGGTCGTCACGCTGGTGCTGACCGGCATCGCGGTCAACGCCGCCGCCGGCGCGCTGCTCGGGCTCCTCATGTTCCTCACCGACGACGACGGGGTGCGCGCGATCGCGTTCTGGAACCTGGGCAGCCTCGCGCAGGCCACCTGGGCGGCCGCCGGCGTGGTCGCCCCGTGTGTCCTCTGTGGACTGGCGGTCGCGATGTCCGCGGCGCGCAAGCTCGACCTGCTCGCACTCGGCGAACGCCCCGCGCGCCACCTCGGCGTGGACGTCGAACGCTTCCGGATGACGCTCATCGCCGTCACCGCCCTGCTGACGGCCGGCGCGGTGGCGTTCTGCGGCATCATCGCGTTCGTCGGGCTGGTGGTGCCGCACCTCGTGCGCATCGTCGCCGGGCCCGGCCACCGCATCGTCATCCCGGCGAGCGCACTCGGCGGGGCGATCGTGCTCGTCGGCGGCGACCTCGCGGCGCGCACCATCATCGACTACCAGGAACTCCCGCTCGGCGTGCTGACCGCGCTCGTCGGCGGCCCGTGCTTCTTCTGGCTGCTGCGCCGCACGCGCGCCAAGGCCGGCGGCTGGGGCTGACTCCTAGCGGACCGGCAGCACCAGCGGGGTCCCGGTGCGCGGATGCGGGAACACCTCGACCGCGTGACCGTACACAGTGGACAGCAGTTCCGCCGTGAACACCTCGGCCGGCGCGCCGTCGGCGACGACCCGCCCGCTGTCCAGCACGGCCACGCGATCCGCGTGCGCGGCGGCGAGCCCGAGGTCGTGCAGCACCACGAGAACGGCGGCGCCGGCGGCGGCACGGTCGCGGGCGACGCGCAGCACCAGTTCCTGGTGGCGCAGGTCCAGGGCCGCCGTCGGCTCGTCGAGCAGCACCAGCGCCGTGTGCTGCGCCAGGACGCGGGCCAGCGCCACCCGGGCCCGTTCGCCGCCGCTGAGCGACAGGAACGGACGTTCGACAAAATCGGAGACGCCGGTCGCCTCCAGGGCGGCGGCCACCCGCGCGTCGTCCTCGGCCTCGGCCGGGGTCCCCGCCCATGGCGCCCGCCCCATGCGCACCACGTCCACCACCGGGAACGGGAACGACAGCAGGTGGTGCTGGGGCAGCACGGCCCGGCGCCGGGCCAGATCCGCGGCGCTCCACTCCCCCACGGGACGGCCGTGCACGGTCACCGCGCCGCTGTCCGGCGCACGATCGCCGGCGAGAACGGACAGCAGCGTGGACTTGCCGGCACCGTTGGGCCCCACCAGCGCCAGCACCTCGCCCGCGACCACGTCCACGTGAACGTCCTCGAGCACGGGCCGGCTCCCGTAACGCAGGCCCACGGCCGCCGCACCCGCCAGCACGGTGCCCGGCTCGGGCGGCTCGGGAAGGGTGGCTCGCCTGCGGATTCGCACCGGGTAAGGTTAGCCTGAGGAGCGTTTCCCCGGCTCCGCGCCGGGAAGGCGGCAACTGTGTTCGATCTCGCCGTCATCGCCACCACGTTCGTTCCGCTGCTACTGCTGGAGCTGCCGGACAAGACGTTCGTGGCGACCCTGGTGCTCTCCACGCGCTACCGGCCGCTGACCGCGTGGATCGGGGTGGCGCTGGCGTTCGCCGTGCAGTGCGCCCTCGCCGTGACCGCGGGCGGGCTGCTCGCCCAGCTGCCCCGCACGCCGGTGACGGCCGCGGCCGCCGTTCTCTTCGCCGTCGGGGCGGTGCTGCTGTGGCGGCAGGCGCGCGGCGGCGACGAGTCCGAGGAGTTCAGCAGCGGGCGCATCCGCGAGGGCGCCACCGGGCTGCGGGCCGTCGGCGTGAGCTTCCTCGTCGTGTTCCTCGCCGAGTGGGGCGACCTGTCGCAGCTGTTCACCGCCGGACTCGCCGCCCGGTACGCGGATCCGGTCTCGGTGTTCGTGGGGTCGCTGGCGGCGCTGCTGACCGTCTCCGGGCTGGCCGCGTTGCTGGGCAAGGCGTTGCTGGCGCGGGTCCGGCCGTCGGTCGTGCGGCGGGCCGGCGCGGTCGTCTGCGCGGTGCTGGCGGTCGTGACCGTGGCGGACCTGATCATCGACTGATCGCGATCGTCGCCCCGTCCAGGGTGGTGTACCAGTCCGAGTCCGTGAACCCGGGGCCGGTCTCCTCGCCGAGGTACACGTCGAGGTGCCGGCTCCCGCCGAGGCCCGGGGTGAACTCGTCGGTGACCGTCCACCGCGCCGCCGACAGCTTGGCGCAGACCGGTCCGGCGATCCTCGTCCGTCCACAGTCGACGATCGCGAAGCGGGTGCCCCGCGCCAGCACACCCGGGTCCGCGGCAGCCGACTCGAACGGCGTCAACGCCCGCCCCGCCGTGTCGCGCGGCGCGGTGTCCAGCCAGTAGCCGACGTCCGAGGACCAGTTGAGATAGCGGCCGCCGGCGGTGCGCCCGGTGCCCTCGTCGTGCACCGCCCGGACGAACGAGGTCGGGTACGTGCCCAGGTCCGCGTCGCCGCGCCGGCACTCCAGGCGCGGGCAGCCGATCACCCGTTCCGCCGGCCCGTCGTGGAACCGCTCGACGGCCGTGTAGTAGACGGTGATCTCCCAGCCCGTCGACCGCCGCGCGGCCGGGCCGCCCGACGACGGGACCACGGCCGGCGACGGGTACTGCGTGGTGCCCAGCGCGCCGGCCTCCGGCGGGGCCGACACCGCGGGTGGTGCGGGCGCGGGCGGCGCGGAGGGAGCCGCGCACGCTGTGGGCGTTCCCACGAGAACGAGCGCGACCAGGCAGACAACCGCGCGGCGCACCGGCCACATCCTGGCGGCACCGCGTCGCGCCGGCGTCGGGCGACCGGTCAGGCCCGCGCGGACGAACGGCGGGGCGGCCCCACGCACACCCCGCCGCCCGCGTTCAGGAACTCACCAGCCGAACGGCGCCGGCACCCGCCGCACGGTGAACGGGATCCGGGGCGCCTCGCCCCGCTGCAGCCGCAGCACCTGCCCCTCGGCGACCCACAGGTCGCGGCCCACCCGCACGACCGACGTCGGCTGGTCGACGGTGTCACTGACCACAGTGGACACTCCGGTGCGCACGTCGACGGTGCTGAGCCGGCCCGGGTTCTCCGTGACCAGCAGCCGGTACGCGTCGAGCATGCGGATCCCGTCCGGGTTGACGAACGCGCGATCCAGCGGGATCACGGCCGCCGCGCCCGCCGAACCGTCGGCGGAAAGCCGCACCTTGACGAGCTTGCCGCTGCTGTAGTTCGTGACGAAGACCGTGCCGCGCCCGTCGTAGGCGATGCCGTTGATCTGCAGCCCCGCCTGGCCGCCGGTGAGCAGCGGGTCGGCCGACCACACGCTCAGCGTGCCGTTCTTGGCGGAGGTGCCGCTCGGCGTGGTGAGCCGCAGGATGCGCCCCGGCAGGGCCGGCGACGCGGTCGGGTCCGTGGTGTCCGTGGCGAACACCGCACCGCCGACGAGTGCGAGATCGGCGCAGACGCCGCGGTCCGGGAAGACGTACTCGGCGACCCGCTCACCGGTCGCCAGGCTGAACGCCCGCAGCGACGTCGGCGTCTGGAAGCTGAGGTCGATGTTGCAGGTCCAGAGCACCTTGCGCGCGTCGTCGACGAGGACGCCGGCGGTGCCGATGTTCGTTCCCGCGGGAAGGAACTCCTCGGACGTCCACACCCCCGGCCGGAAGCGAACGACGGCGCCGGTGACGATGCTGCCGACGTAGAGGTCGCCGCCCGCGGCGGCCGAGATGCTCTCCGGGTAGTAGTTGTCGCCCGGGATCGTGAGTGTGTCCGGCCGCGGCGCCCGAGTTTCGGCCGACGCGGCGGGTGCCGCCACGGCCGAGACGGCGAACGCGGCGCACAGCACCGTCAGTGCCGCGCTGAAACGCTTGATCACGTGCGGTCCCCCATGGTCGAGGCGCACGGGGACGGCAGGATATGAACCCACCCTGCGCCCCCGTGCGTGGTGGATTGATCACCTGCGAGGGAAGCGGATCCGGATCGATGCCGCAACCCGTGCGCCTCAACAACCGCTACACAAGAAAAATCTAGAGCTTGCCCGCCGCGAACTCCGCGCCCAGGCCGACGTCGCCGTTGCGCAGGTAGGCCAGGTGCGCCGCGAAGTTGCCCCCGCCGCCGCAGACCGGGTCGCCGGTGGCGCAGAACGACTTCGCCTTCGGCCCGTAGAGTTCGCTCGCCGTCTCGATGGTCTGGCGGCCGATGCCGAGCGGGTTGCCGTACACGACCACCGCCGCCACGCGCGGGGCGAGCGCGGTCGGAATCGTCTCACCGGTGGTGCGGCCGACGCGCAGCCCGATCGCGATGTCGGTCACGCTGGCACCCTGCGAGTACCCGCCGATGACGAACTTCGTCGCCGAACACCTGGCGGCGACCTCCTTGATGTGGTTGCTCATGTCGGTGGCGCCCGGGCCGGCGCTGCGCTGATCGGCGGCGGCCGCATAGTCCACGGCCCGCGAGGAGTACGAACGGTCGCCGACCGCGTCGCGCAGCGCACGGTCGAGCAGGCCGCCGACGCTGCCGAGCCCGGCCGGTTCGCCGGTGCCGCGCGCGAAGACGAAGTGCACGTCGGTGCAGCCGGCGGCCTGTCCCCCGCCGCTCTCCTCGCCGGTGCCCGGCTGCGTCCCGGTCCCGGTGCCCGGATCCGTCTCGCCGCCGCTGTCCTGGCCGCCGTTGCCCGCGTCGTCCCGCCGATCCCGCCAGAACTCCAACCACCGCTGGAACGCACCCTCGCGGGCACTCGCGCGGCTACTGCTGCCGGGCACCTCGGACGCGGAGGCGAACGGTGCGGCCAGCACGCCGCCGAGGATGACCGCTGCCGCTGTGCCGGCCGTCAGGACATACCGCTTCCGCATCGTGAACGCTCCTTGCTGAACGTGGGAGGTATTCGTTTCCCCACCACCGTGCAGCGCATTTGCGGATGCGCGAACGGAAGAAAAGCAAGGTTGAAGAGTCGCTAATTCTTTCTAAAGAAACCGCAGGTCAGAGGCTGCGACACCGGTCGCAGAAAAGTGAGACACGCGTTTCTAAAATGGCTTCAACAATGATTCGGATACGCTCGTGCGCGAATACAGCACGTAACGACCGCGCCGGTGCGCCGTCACAAACCCGGCCGCCCGCAGCGCGGTCAGATGCTGCGACACCCCGCCCGGCGCCAGCCCCGTCGCCCGGGCGAGTTCGGTCGTCGAGGCGGGCGAGTCGAGCCGCGTGAGCAACAACGTGCGGGTCCGGCCGAGCACCGCCACGAGCGCCTCCGGCGGGTCGCGCCGGTCGCGGTCCCAGACCCGTCCCACGCCGCGCGGCGGGTAGCGCAGCGTCGGCTGCCACTGCGGATCCATCCGGGCGAACACCCGTGGCCACACGAACACGGACGGCACGAGCAGCAGCCCCCGCCCGCCCAGGTCGACCGTGCGCGACACGTGCGCGTTGACGACGTGCAGCGCGCCGTCGCGCCAGTTCACCCGCGGGTCGAGGTCGGCGAAGAGCCGGTCGGTGCCACCCTCGATCAGCCGCCGCGCCCGGTACAGCACGTCGTCCTCGAGCAGTCGCAGGATCCGTGGCCAGTAGGGCGCCAGCATCAGTTCCCAGTACCGCCGAACGACTCCGGCCAGCCGCCGCAGCCCGGCGGGTGGATCGGCGTAGAGCGGATCCAGCGAGGCCGGCCGCGGCCCGGACAGTTCGTCCAGCATGCCGCGAACGTCCTCCGGCGCCAGCCCCACCATGGAGGAGAGCTCCAGTTCGAGGTCGGGTGCGGGGACGGCCGGCGGCGGAGTGAGGATGCCGGCCATGATCCGGGTCGGCACCGGCACCAGATCGGAGAGCATCGGCCAGTCCGGCCCCACGTCGGCGAGCCGGCCGCGCACCTGCGCGTGCCATACGGCGTGCATCGGGTGCGCCGCCGGGTCCTTGATCACGCGCACGCTGGCGACAAGTTCCCACAGCGGCGAGAACGCGAACCTGATGGTGGCCAGGTCCCGTGCGCCGAACGCCAACCGCAACACGACGTTCCCCCGGTCACTCGGCAGTCGCGCGACGCCTGGCCTCCCGCACCGCCGGCATGTTGGCCTCCGCCCACGCGCGCACCTGCGCCAGCGGCCCCTCCAACGTGTGCCCGAGCGCGGTGAGCGAGTACCAGGTGCGCGGCGGCACGGCCGGCTCGACGCGGCGGTGCACCAGTCCGTCGAACGTCAGGCCGCGCAGCGTCTGGGACAGCATCTTGTGGGAGATGCCGGGTGCGGCGCGGCGCAGTTCGGCGAAGCCGCACTCCCCCGGATACGCCTCGGCCAGCACCTTCACCAGCATCGACGTCCAGCGGTCACCGATCCGGTCGAGCAGTTCGCGGGTCGGACAGGCGGGGCTGAACAGGTCACCGGTTACCCCGCGCTCACCCGGTACCGGCGAGGTGCCTTCTTGTTCGTCCACGCGCGCTCTCCCAAGGTGTATCGCGACTGCCCACGCTACCGACGGGACCGAAGCGATGCGGATTGCGACCAACGGCACCGAACTGGCGGTGCGGGTCGACGGCACCGGGGCGCCGCTGCTGCTCCTGCACGGATGGCCGCACACCGGCCGGATCTGGGCCGGTGTGCGGCCGCCGGGGCGCCGGATCATCGCGCCCGACCTGCGCGGGATCGGCGACAGCGCGCCGGCACGGGACGGGTTCGACGCCGCGACGGCCGTGGCGGACCTGATCGGCCTGCTCGATCACCTGAACGTCGACACGCTCGAGGTGGCCGCGATCGACGCCGCCGTTCCCACCGCCTTCCTGCTGGCGATGCGCCATCCCGAACGGGTCACCCGGCTGGTGCTCATGGAGGGAACCCTGCCGGGGCTCGCCGGGGGCTTCGACGCGCCGCCCTGGTGGTTCGGCCTGCACGCCGTCCCGGAACTGCCCGAGACCCTCGTCGAGGGACGCGAGGACGAGTACCTGGGCTGGTTCCTGCGGGACGTCGCCGACCCGGGGCTGCGCGCGGCGCTCGTCGACGCGTACCGCGGCCGGCCCCGCCTGCGCGCCGGCTTCGGCTTCTACCGCGCGATGGACCGCAACACCGAACTGATCCGCGCCGCGGTGGCCGGTTCGCGGCTGCGCGTCCCCACCGTCGCCGTCGCCGGCGGCGTCGTCGCGCACCGCCTGCACCGTCAACTCGAACCGCTCACCGACCACCTTCGCGGCGTCACGCTGGACCGCTGCGGTCACATCGTTCCGCTGGACCGCCCGGACGCGCTGACCCGGCTGTTCGCCTGAGCACTGTCACCGGCGACCACGACCGGCACCCGCCGGGCGCCGCGGACGAGCACGTAGCCGAGGAGGACGACCATGACCACGGCTCCGGCCCACATCGCCCGCTGCCACCCGTCGACGAACGACTCCTTCGCGGCCGCCACCAGCGCCTCGGCCCGCGGGCCGGCACCGTCGGCGCCCGCGACCGCATTCGCGACACCGGCGCGGGCGGTCTCGGCCACGTCGGTCGGAACGCCACCGAGCCGGGAGTCGATCGCACTCCGGTACCCGGCTGAGAGAACCGCCCCCAGCAGGGCGACACCGAGCGCGGTGCCGAACTCGCGGGTCACGTCGTTGAGCGCCGACGCGACCCCCTGACGCTCGGGCGGCAACGCGCCGGTGATCGCCTCGGTGGCGGGCGTCATGGACAGGCCCATCCCCAGCCCCATGGCGAGCATGCCGGGGAGCACGGAGAGGTAGCCGCCGTCGACGGAGACGAGGCTCGCCATCAGGACCAGTCCCGCGCCGCCGAGGAACACCCCGGAGGCCATGGTCGCGCGGCTGCCGATCCGGGCGGCCAACCGTGGCGCGAGGCCGGAGGCCGACATCATCAGCAGCGCCATCGGCATCATCGCCAGCGTCGCCCGCAGCGCGGACCAGCCGAGCACCGCCTGCAGGAACGGGAACAGCACCACGAAGATCCCGGCCTGCACCCCGAAGACGGCGAGCAGCGCGAGCGACCCGACGGCCAGGCCGCGTTCGCCGAAGAGCCGCACGTCGAGCAGCGGCGCCGGCCGGCGCAGCTCCCACGCCACGAACCCGATCGCGGCCGCCACACCGCCGACGAGGCCGAGCAGCGTGGCGGGTTCGGTCCACCCGTGCACCGGGCCCTCGTGGAGCACGAAGATCAGTGCGAGCACCGCGACGACCGAGGTCGCCGCGCCGACGGTGTCGAAGCGGTGTTCGGCGTCCGCGCGGGAGTTCGGGACGGTTCGCACGATCATCGCGAGGGACGCCAGGACGAGCGCGACCGGCAGGACGAAGAGCCACCGCCAGGTCGCCACGTCGACCAGCAGCGCCGACAGGTACATGCCCAGGATGCCGCCCCCGCCGGCCACCGCGGTCCACGCGCCGATCCCCTTGGCGCGTTCCTTCTCGGGGAACGTCGAGGTGATCACGGCGAGCGTGACCGGCATGATCATCGCTGCCCCGACACCGGCCAGGAACCGCGAGCCGAGCATCAGCGGCGCGGAGCTGGCCAGGCCGGCGAGCGCGTTCGCGACACCGAAGACGGTCAGGCCGATCAGCAGCACCGGCTTGCGGCCCCGCCGGTCGCCGAGCGCCCCGAGCGGCAGCAGGAGCGCGGCGAGCGTCATCGTGTAGAGGTTGATCATCCACAGCACCTCGCTCTGCGAGGCGTCGAACTCGACGGCCAGTTCGGCCTGCGCGACGTTCAGACCCGTCACCGAGGCGATGACGGCCATCAGCGCCACGCACACCGCGACGAGGACGGCGCGGCGCCGGCGTGGGTCGTCGATGATCGGGTCGGCGGGACCGACCGCGGACACGTGCATGCTCATGGGATTCCTCCGGATCAGCGGCGGCGGGCGTTGACGACCACGTCGTGGATCGGGACCGGGTGGCCGCCGGGGCCGGTCAGGGTCCGGTGCCCCTGCTGGGCGGTCACGACCTCCCACTCGAGCGGGTCGAGTCGGGCCGTGATGTCGGCGGCCGTCACCGAGGCCTCGGCGGGCGGCTCCTTGCCGCCGTGCCCGTGCCCGGAGTTCGGCTCGTGGTGGTGCAGGTGGCCGACGATGAGCAGCGTGCCCGCCGGGGCGACCCACGCCGCGATGCGGTCGTAGAAGTCCAGCTGCGGCATCGCGGGGTGCGCGTAGTGCGTGGTGACCAGGTCGAAGCGCGCCTGCGGCGCCCACTCGCACAGGTCCGCCTCGACCCACTCCACCATCCCGGCGACGCCGGCGGCCGCCGCGCGTTCGGCGCCGTGCGCGAGTGCCGCGGGGGCGATGTCCGCCGCGGTGACCCGCCAGCCACGCGTGGCGAGCCAGATCGCCTCTGCGCCGGCGCCGCAGCCCGCGTCGAGGGCCGTCCCGGGCGTCAGGTCGCCGACCTCCCGCACGAGGTGGGGAATGGGCTGACCGGCGGCCATCGCCGCGGCCCGGTCGCCCTCCCAGATCCGGTCCCAGTAATTTTTGTCGAACGTGTGCGTCATGCGGCGATGATCAGTACCGGAATGCACCACGGCAAAGTTCTTTGCCAAATGGAAAACTGGCGGGCATGGACGACGCGACGGACCGGACACTCAGCGCGGTAGGACCCCGGCTCAAGCAGCTACGCCAGCGGCGGGACATCACCCTGAACGACCTCGCCGCGCAGACCGGCATCTCGATCAGCACACTGTCCCGACTCGAGTCCGGCCTCCGGCTGCCCACCCTCGAACAGCTGCTGCCCCTCGCCCGCACCTACGGCGTCACCCTCGACGAACTCGTCGACGCACCGCCGACCGGCGACCCGCGCATCAACATGCGCCCGATCCACACCAGCGACGGCGCCACCATCCTGCCGCTGACCCGCCGCCCCGGCGGCATTCAGGCCTACAAGTTCGTCCTGCCCACCGGACGCGACGACGCCGAACCCGACCTTCGCACCCATGAGGGCCACGACTGGGCGTTCGTCCTCAACGGCCGGCTCCGGCTCGTCCTCGGGCAGCACGACCTCATCCTGAACCCCGGCGAGGCCGTCGAGTTCGACACCCGCACGCCACACTGGTTCGGGGCGACCGGGGCGGGTCCGGTGGAGTTCCTCAGTCTCGTCGGCAAACAGGGCGAACGCGCACACGTCCGCACCGCCACCCGCGAGCACCACTCCGACTAGGTACAGCCTGCTGCACCCCGATCGGCAAGCCCACTGGATCGATGCGGACCACTCCGCTCCCTATCGTTTGATGCATGAACATCTACCGCGCAAGCCTCTGGCTCGTCCTCACCGTCGCTGTCGCCGCCAACGTGGTGGCCTCCGCCGCCGGCAGCTTCGTCGTCGGCTCCGCGTTCGGGCTCGTCGCGCTCGCATCCGGCGCCGCCCTGGCCTCGAACCACTACAAGAACCGCCACCACACCACATGAACGGCCGATACCTCGGCCATCGCCACGAGACAGCGGTGGCCGCGAGGACGGGACCAACAAGCTGGGCAGCGTCACGCTGCGCAAGGCCGACGAAACCCCTCCGCCACCCGCGGAACAGTCGCAGCAGGCGGCGGAGGTGCTCGGCGCCCTGCTCCTTCTCGGCGCCGCCATCGCCGCACCGCATGTGCGGAGGTGGCTGACCGAGCGCGCGGCACCGACCGTGAGGTCCACGTGGAATCGGCTCAGATCCCGCGAAGCCGGTCGTTCGGCCGTCCCTTCCGACCGGGCACCCACGACAGAGCCGACCGGAGCTCAGAATTCTCCGGGAGGCCGGGATCGCCGACGGCCTTCCGGGGCTGGACAGCGCACTGGAGGCGCTTACGGCCGAACAATTATCGGCAGCCGTCGCGGCGCTGCTCGCGGAGCGTCACGAGACCCTCATAAGTCCACAGTGGACAGCGGAGACCGCCGATGCGCCACAGGATGGCGGGCCACAGGCTATGAATTTGTGCGCCCGGCAGGATTCGAACCTGCGACCTTAGGATTAGAAGTCCTCTGCTCTATCCACTGAGCTACGAGCGCGCGGCCGCCCACAGGCGGCGCCGTCAGAGTACCGGCACCGCGATGGACGCGCCCCTGCTTAGAGCGCCGAGTGCGCACCTTACCGGCGTTCCGGGCCGCCACGCCAGCACCCGCGCTTACTGGTAACTTCCGGTCACTATCAGATCGGTACGCAGGATCACGATGCGGGAACGCTGGGTGCGGATGGCCCCCGCTTCCCGCAGCCGGCGAAGCACTTTCGCGGTCGCCTCCCGCGAGGCGCCGGCGAGTCCCGCCAAGTCCTGCTGCACCAAGGGAATCACGGTCCGGCCCAGCCCCCCGTTGAACCGGAACTGGTCCGCGAGGTCCACCAGCACCCGGCAGATCCGCTCGGGAACGCTGTACGAGGCGTACTCGACGCGCCGCCGGTCGGCCTCGTGCACCCGCGCGGTGACGCTGTTCAGCAGGAGCAGCGCGTTGGTGGGGCGGGTCTGCAGCGCGGCCGACAGCCGGGCGGCCGGCACGGTCACCACGGTCGCGGGCAGCAGCCCGATGACGCTGGTGAGGTGCCGCTCCGGCGTGACGAACGCCAGTTCGCCGATGAGGCTGCCGGCGGAGCGCACGGCGAGCACCGCCATGTTGCCGTTCTCGGCGACGCCGACGACCTTCACCGCACCGTCCTCGACGAGAACGACGACGCCGCCGCGTTCGGAGTCGGTGGACAGGACGGCGCCGGGTGCGAGAACGCGGCGCAGCCCGATGTCGGACAGCATCTGCCAGGCGACCGGATCGCGTGCCCGGTCGGGTAGCCGGCGATTCACCGACACGCTCCCGTTCCGTCGTACGGCCGAGGAGGACCCGGCGGCAGTGAAGATCCCGATCGGCTGGGCGCTCATCGCTTTCCGCCCGATGTCGCGACGGCGCTCACGGTGCCGCCTTCCCCCGTCGCTGCGCTGCTCAGTCCAGGCGGCACCGCACCGCCACGCCGCGGGCTCATAGCGACATCACGAACAGGATGGCGAACAGGGCGGCGAGGACCATCAGGCGCAGGCGGTCGACATCGAAGTCGAAGCCGGATCCGATCCGGCGGCGGGGTAGGGGACGTGGCGTGGGCGGTGCGCCCAACAGCCATCGACCCTGCTCAACTGTGATTGTCATGCCCGGCAGCGTCTCCGTGAACCGGAGCGCCCGATGCGTCTTCAGACACACACGCTATGTGTCGGATGACACATTGCGGGTTAATGACTTAAGGACGGTCGGCTTCAGCACCACGATCCGCTGACGCTCGGTGCGGACGATGTCGCGCTCCCGCAATGTGCGTAGCGTACGCGCTACCACCTCCCTCGAGGTGGCCGCCGTGAGGGCGAGTTCGCGCTGAGTGAGCGGGAGCTGGATGACGATCGCGTCGCCGTGCCGCCGGCCGTGCTCGCGGGCCAGCTTGAGCAGCAGCGCCGCGATCCGCCCTGAGCTGCTCGCCGACACGAACTCCAGCCGCCGGCTGTCGGACTCGCGCAGGTTGGCCGAGATGTGGCGCAGCAGCGACAGGGCCACCGGTGGATGCTGCGCGAGGCACTCCACGAAGCGTTCCCCCGAAACGACAATGGCGCGGACCGCGACCAGCGCGATCACCGTCGCCGACCGCGGACCGTCGTCGATCGCCGCCATTTCTCCGAGAACGTCACCGGGCCCCCGCAGCGCCAGGATCGCCTCCTCGCCGCTGCGGGAGGTCGACGTGATCTTCACCCAGCCCTCGTGCAGCAGCAGCACGTGCGACGACGGGTCGCCCTGGTGCACCAGCGTCGCCCGCGGCCGGTACGCGCGCGGGGTGCCCGCCTGGCGCAGCACCTCCATCTCGGTAGCCCCGAGCCCGGCCAGGAACGACCGCGGGTGAAAGTCCTCGCTCATCGCGACCAGTCCGCGTAGAGCACTATCTGCACGGCGAGAACGAGCACCCCGACGGCCTCCACGACGGAGACCGCGAGCAGGCCGGGGTGCGGCCCGTCGTTGAGCCAGTAGACGACCAGCGTGATCAGCGGCGCGACGACGAACATCATGAACTCGATCGCGAGTTGCAGCGCCTTGCGGGACACCCGCCGGTCGTCGGCGCGGTGCGCGCGTTCCCAGCCGAACACCGCCTCATCGTCGGCGACGATCGCGGTCAGCCGGGGGGTCAGCTCGGTACGGATGTAGTGTCCGATCGCCGACACCGTGACGTCGTTCATGAGATAGGTCCACCCGAGGACGATCGAGACGGGCGGAATCAGCAGGAGCAGCGACGGCGTTCCACCGGCCTGCAGCACGGCCGCGATGACGGCCGCCATCGTCGCCAGCGTGGCGTAAAAAGTGTTGTCCCGGAACGTGATCCGGCTGCGCTGCTCCTCTTTGATCCGCTCGTACTCCAGCAGCAGAAGCCGACCCGTGGTGATGTCACTGTCCGCCAATGCCGCGCCTCCCATGCGTGTCCGTCCATCGTGGACCACACACGCCGGTGCTGCTATGGCCCGGACCAGTGGGATCGGATCACCGAAATCACGAGGTCGAGTTCGGGGATGTCGCCGACGGTCACCCGCAGCGCGTCGATCAGCGCCTCGCGCCCGTTGTCGAACCGTTCGCAGGTGCGCACGATCGCGATGACGTGCAGCCGTGCCACCTGGTGCGCGGGTACCGAGGTGCGGATCGGCCGGGGCAGTTCCGCCACGACCGCGCGCCGCTGGTGGTCGTCCTCCATGACGGCCAGGCTCAGCAGCGCCTCGACGACGGCGCCCAGCCCACCGACGGAGCCGCCGTTCGGCGACGGCGACGCGCCCTGCGTCCCGAACGGCACGACCTCGGCCAGGAGCGCGCTCGTGTACGCCGCCGCGGCCAGGGACGCGTAGCCGTGCCAGGTGTCGTCCTTGTTGCCGTCGCAGTGATCGGCGATGCCCCGCACCATGTACCAGTGCGCCCCGTGCAGGTCGGCGCCGACCGCGATCCCGGAGCCCTCCATCTCGACCGCCCGGATGCCGTGCTGCCGCGCGAGGCGGTCCCGTTTGGTGGCGTCGCGCAGGAGCCGGTCGGCGCTGCCGATCGCGGCCCGGTGCACGCGCGGGACACCCGGTCGGGCGTTCGGGCGCCGAAACTCCCCGCTGGCGCGTGCCTCCCACTCGCGCAGCGCCCCGGTCCAGGACTCGTCCCCGGCGAGCGCCCTGGTCTCCAGCTCGCGGTCCGCGCG
Source organism: Virgisporangium aliadipatigenens (assembly GCF_016863615.1). Lineage (GTDB taxonomy): Bacteria > Actinomycetota > Actinomycetes > Mycobacteriales > Micromonosporaceae > Virgisporangium > Virgisporangium aliadipatigenens. The sequence goes on from NZ_BOPF01000023.1 coordinate 153,173, forward strand.
GAGCAGCGTCTTCGACAGGCCCTCGGTGGAACGTCGAATGCGGTCCCGCCCGTTGACGGTGCGCACGTGGTCGTAGTCGACGACGCCGCCGGCGGAGGTCACCACATCGCCCAACCCGATGTGCCGTTCGGGGTCGTGCGGCGCGGGAAAGCCACCGGCGATGCCGCACATCAGCAGGCAGCGCACGTTCGGAAAGCTGCGCATCAGGTCGGTGCAGATCGCGGCCGCATTGCGGGTGCCGTCCTGGGCCAACAGCGCGGAGACGACCCGGTGCGGCCGATCGGCGACCGCACTTGGCATCGACCCACACCAATATTTGTTGGGATCTCCCGGAATCCGGACCGGTTCGAGATCGGAAATCGTCATCCGTTGGGCGGCCGACTCGCGCGGAAGCGCCGCCACCAGCCCGACGGTGATCTCAGTCGGCAACATACGACCGCCTCGATGATCTCCGGAATCGATCGGGGTGGTTCACCGAAGACTCATGCCTGTAAATTGGAGCAACCTCGTTCGACTTCGGCCTGCCGCAACGCCGCTCCGGCCTGAATCGGCTCAGTGCACAGCCAACCACCGAGGACACCCGGCTAGGAGGAATCGGCACCGTGGAGCCATCGCCAAACGAGTTGGAGACGGACTTGATCGATCTCACCACCCTTCCGATCTCCGCTCTACGCACCTTCGACGAAGAGCTGCTGGCGCCGTCCGTGCAACGTGTACTGGTACAGGTTCAGCGGCCGCGGAACAATATCGGGACCGGCCCGCCGGGGCGGGCGGACTAGCGAGCGTAACGCGGCGACCGATGTCCAACAATTCTCGCGCCATGCCACAGCGCCATGCACTGCCCATTCCGCACTTTGTCGAACTCGCCCCGCTCGGCCCACTACCGCCCGCCGAATCCGCGAGGTGCGCAGCGCTTCGACGGGCGACGGATTCGGCGCCGCGCTCATTTCCCCGCGTCCGATCCGGTGACGCTCGCGGTCAGCCTGGTGCACGAGTTCCAGCACATCAAGCTCGGTGGGCTGCTGCACGTGTTGCCGTTCCTGCACGAACACGCACCCTCGGAACGGGTCGTCGCGCTCTGACGCGACGACCCGCGTCCGCTTTCCGGTCTGCTCCACGGGGCTGGCGCACCATGATCCGCAACCCGGAACTGGTCCGCGCCGTCTACCTCGCGGCTCTGCGGCACGAGTCACCGCTGTCGCCCGTGGCGGTCGCCGAGTGGCTCACCGACGACGACCGCCGGGCCCACCGCTGACCCTCGCTACAGCCCGAGCGGGTCCACGTCGCAGTCCGCCCGGAGGTTCTGAGCGGCGTTGAGGGTCGCGGGATGCCGGTCGCCCAGCGTCTTGCGGAAGCGTGTCATGGTGTCCGCGTACAGCAACTCCGCAGCCTGCTCGCGGTCCAGCGCGCGCAGGTCGAGGGAAAGGTTGGCCGCGACCGCCAGGGTCGACGGGTGGTCCGCTCCGAGGACACGAGCCGAACGCCCGTGGGTGTCGGTGTCGAGCTCGTACGCCTCCTGCGCCTGGTTGAGCACAAACAGGTCGCTGGCGAGGTTGGTCGCGCAGATCAGGGTGACGTTGTGGTCGGGACCCAGCGCCGCCAGCAGCAGTTCGAGAATCTCACGGTTGGAATCGTGTGCCGCGCCGACGTCTCCCAGCAGGCGCAGAACGACCGCGAGATTGGCGCGTGCCGACAGCGTGTGGGGATGCTTCGCCCCGAGTTTGCGCCGGTACCGGTCGACCGTGACCTCACCGAAGCTGCGGGCCGCTTCCAACTTGTTGTCGTCGCGCAGGTCGACCGCCAGGCTGAGGGTGGCGGCCATCGTGTCGGGGTGGTCCTCACCGTAGCGCCGCCGCAACCGCTCCCTCACTTCTTCGTTGAGCGCGCGCGCACCGGTGTGATCGCCCGCCTTTCGTCGGGCAACCGCCAGGTTTCGCCCGGCCCGCATCGCGGTCGGATTGTCGAGACCGAACGCGCTCACGGTGCTGCGGTAGGTCTCCTCCTGCCGGCGGCGGCTCTCGACGTAAAGGCCCAACTCGCGAATGTCGATGGCGAGATTGTGCAGAGCGGACAGTGTCTCGACGTCGTCGCTGCCGAGCACCTCGCATCGGCGCTGGTAGGTCTCCTCGTCCTGTCTGCGCGCGGCCGCGAAGTCGCCGGTGAGCCGGTAGCTGACACCCAGATTGTTCGCCGACCGGAGGGTCACCGGATCGTCGCGGCCGAAAATGCGGCAGCACACCGCGTACACCTCCTCGTCCAGCTCGCGGGACTCGGCGAAGCGGCCCGCCGTGCGGTGCGAGTAGGCGACCATCATCTTCGCCTCCAGCGTCCCCTCGTCCTCCTCACCGAATTGCTCGACGTGGAGAGCCAGGGTCCGCCGGAACAGCTCGTCCGCCTCGCGGTAATGCCCGAGGACGGTCCGCACGAAGCCGAGATAGCGCGCCAGGCGCAGCGCCTGTCCGCTGTCCTCGCCGAAGATCCGCAGGCGGTGCCGGTAGGCCTCCTCGGCGAACTCCAGGCATCCCTCGTGATCGCCCCAGTGATACAAGAACTCGACCATCTCGTAGACGAGTTCCTGCACGATCGGGTCGTCGGACTCCACAATCCGCGAGGCCATCGCGTGCGGCCGCACCGCTTGATACCCGGCCCAGCGGGTCCGTCGGGCCGGGCTGTGCGGATTGGCGTTCGCCAGTAAGGTGTGCGCGCCGCGGCGCATCTGGTCACGCTGCAGCCCGTTGAGACGTCCGACCAGGACGGCCTGTACCAGCCGGTGCATCTGCAGCGTGTTGTTGCGGTGGTCGAACCTCGCCAGCGCGTACCGCTGGATGTCCCGGATCGCCCGACCGAGCTTGATCGGGTCACGCAGCGTCTCGTCCAGCGGGTCCGCGATCAGGGACGGCGGCGATCCGGCGAAGAACCCCCGGGAGATCGGCTCCGGGGCGAAGAAGGAACAGACCTGCAGCAGTTGCAGCGCCGCCAGGTTGACCTCTTCCAGCTTGTCCAGCGACACGTTCCACGCGGCGGCGACGGAGATCTGGTAGTCCGGCGACGACGTGTCGTCGAGCAGTTCGATGCGCTTGTCCTCCAGCAGGCGGAGGTACTCGTCGACCGGCATCCCGGTGGCGGCGTGCCACGCGGCGGCCTGCTCGACGGCGAGCGGGAGGTCGCCGAGCGCTTCGGCGAGGCGGTCCGCGTCGTGCTCGGACAGCTCCGGCGTACGGGTGGTCAGGAAGCGCTTGCTCTCGTCCCGGGTGAAGACATCGACCTCGAGCGCACGGGCCACCGCCCGCCATTCCGGGTTTCGCGACGTCACCAGGATCTTGCCGGCGCCACCCGTCGGGAAGTACGCGCGCACCTCCTGCAACGACTCCGCGTTGTCGAACACGAGGAGCCATTCCTGATACGGGATCTTGCCGGTGCTCAGTGCTTCCTGAACGGCCGGAACGGCGCTGTTGGCCTCAGGGCTGACATCCAGGTTGAGGCGCTGGGCCAGTTTCGTCAGAGAGGCGAGAATCTGTCCGGGCTGCTCCGCCGGAATCCACCAGATCAGGTCGTATTCACGGCTGTGACGATGTACGTACTCGATCGCCACCTGCGATTTTCCGACGCCGCCCATGCCGTGCAGGGCCTGCGGAAGAACCGCCGTCTCGCGCGCGACGCGCAGGTCGGCGTGCAACCGGTCGAGCAATATCTGGCGGCCGGTGAAGTTGGGGTTGCGGGGCGGCACATCGCCCCAGACCTGCGGAAGCTGGTCCGCGATGCGTGCTGTGGAAGTAGCGGAAGGCATGTTATCTCGGTCCTCCTCGTCGGCGCCCCGTCGTTCGAGGCCAGCTGGCACGACGACGCTCCTATCGACGCCACTTTGTGACGATATGTTCGCTTGTCCAGCTGTGCCTGATTCGTGGCCGGAGACCTCCTCTCCGGCCACGAATCGGTTCTCGGCATCCGGGAGCGACCCCCGACCGCTCGCCGGAGGCTCTTCGGAGTCGGAGGACTGCTCGTGGTATGCCTCCCCGAGACCGAGGAAGTCGAGCTGCTCATGCAGCCATCGCCGCAGCGCGGCGGCGAGCGGGCCGCTGGTCACCTCGGCCGCGCGGGACACCAGGAGCAGCGCGGGAGGCAACACCGCCGGCGTCGCCGGCTCGGCGACCAGTTGGTCGAACGCGTGGAGGATGCCAACCGAACGGTCGACCAGGCTCGGCGAGACCTCGGCCGGCACGGAACGCCACCTCGCCGCCCCGGACAGGTCCGCGGCGCTCTTGAGGAGTTCACGCGCCCGCCGGATCTCGATGTCCGGCAGCAGGCCGGCGAGGCTGGCAGTCTCGATCAGGCGACAGGCGCGGCGGGCGGCGGCCTCTTCCGGCGCCATCGCCCGCAGGGCCGAGTGCAGCGCGCGCAGGCTCGGCGGATGTTCGAGGCAGGCGATGACGATACCGATGATGTGCAGACGCGCTTCCGGCCTTTCCCGCACATCCGGAAAGCTCTCACTGTCCTGCCGGATCAACGTGATCAACAATCGCCGGTCAGCGAGCGAACTCGCAAAGGGCAGGCTGACCAACGCGTCGACCAGGCCCATTCGCAGTTCGGTTGCCGGATCCCGGCGTCCGGCCACTTCGCTCACCGAACCCCCTGCACACCGAGCATGATCGCTGGACGCGCTGACACAACGCCGATCGAGGCATGCGCCACAGGCGTCGAATACATCGACAATATACGGTGAAAGAGGTTCGCAAAAAAATTGGGCCTCGGGACGGACGTACCGAGGCCCAAGGAACGCAATTTCGTAACTTCGGTCGCGCGGGACGGAAGGTTTACATCACCCGGGTGACGTCCTCCTCCTGGAACGCCCGCACCATCCGCCGCACATTCTCGTACAGCGTGCCGGCCCGGACCCCGATCACGTAGTGCGGCAGTTCGGCCAATTCCGCCAGTGCCCCGAACGTGCCGGGCACCGTCATGTACGGCGACAGCAGCACGACCGAGTGCGGCTGACCCAGGTCGACGGCCACGCAGCCCATCGTCGGGCACGCCCCGGTCTGGTACACCTCGAGCCCGTCGGCGCGGGAGCCGTAGCGTTCCTTGAACCGCTGGAACGACACCATCGCATCCTTGATCTTCGCCTGGAAGTCCTCGCCCCGTTGCAGCGACAGGTTGCGGGTGGACTCCGAGTCGGGATCCATGAGCACGCAGCGGTACCGGCCGCCACGGTCCAGGAAGTCGAGCACCGCGTCGCGGAAGTACGCGGGGCGTTCGGTCGTGACGAGGTAGCGGGCGCCGGTACGGATGGCGCTGCCGATGTCGACGATCTCGTGCACGGCGGCGCGCACGAGGCGGGCCTTCTCGACCTGGCTGGGGCGTTCGTGGTGGCCGAAGATCGGCACCGCGCCGGCGAGCCCGTGCGTGGCGAGCCAGGCCCGGTCGGCGTCACCCGGGCGGCGCGGCCCGGGACCGGTGGCCGCCACGTACACGTCGCGCCCCTCGAACGATCCGGCCCGTTCGAAGCGCTTGGCGAAGTCGCCGGCGACCTGGTACACGTCCTCCGAGACGGTGACGGTGTCGATCGGCGCCACCTTTTCCAGGTGCGCGACGAAGTTGATGTCCGGCGAGTACATGCGCCCCTCGAAGCCCACGCCGCGGTAGTTGATCGTGCCGCGGTGCACGGCGAGGCGCAGGTGCAGTTCGCCGCCGATGCCGAGGTCCTCGAACTCGTCGCGCAGGTGCCGCAGGTCCATCTCCAGCAGTTTCAACGCGAACGACAGCGTCACGTCGAGCGCGATGCTCTCGTCGGCGTCGTGGACGGCGAGGAAGCCGCCGTCGCCCGCCCAGCGCCAGACGTGCGCCCGCTCGCAGCGCCGGTCCCGCGCGACCGACGTCAGGCGTGCGACGACCTTCTCGTACAGCATGTCGAACGCGCGTGCCGCCCGGTCCCGGGGATTGGCTGACACGATGCTGGAATGACCCGCGGAATCCAGAAAAATCAGGAACACATTTTCGAATGTGCCTTCGGGTTCGAAATCCTCGACCACGCCCGGCTCCCCTCAACGGGATTTATTGATCAACGTCGGTCAACGCTCCATGGTCGCACGTCACGAGCCGCCGTTCCGTGCCGGAGGACACGCAACCATGCTCGGCAGCTCGACCGAACGACGCAAGCGCCCACCCGTTCGGGCAGCGTGGATTACCCGAGCAAATGTCGCGTCGGAATCGGAGTGAACTTCAATCGGCTGACGGGTCGTCTCTTTCGGATGCGCTCCGTCCGTTCAGCCATTGCGGCGGTGGACCCGTTGCCACCTATGGTGATTGCCGAATCACCGCTTCCGTGGCCCGGAAAGGCCTCGCAGAGATGACGGACATCGACCTGACCATCGTGCGGCCGGCCGAGGGGTCGGAAGCATTCCGGGAAGCCGCGCCGACGCTGCCGGCGGTGGCCACCGAGACGGTTCCGCACCCGGTGTGGAGCCTGCGGCACGTCGCCGTCGAGGGGCTCGGCGGGCACTGGTGCTTCGCCGTTCGCGGGCGCGGTCCCGGGTACGGGGCGGCGGGTGAGGTCCGGTTCGCGTTCGCGCCGGAGGAACACCCCGCGGCCGAGGTGTGGGTGGCGGGCGCCCGGGCCGTCGCCGAGGAGAAGCTTCCGGACGGCGAGCCGGACCGACGCGTGCTGTCCGACGTTCTCGCCGCTTTGGCGATGGAACGCCCATTGCTTGTCGTGCCGGGCACCCCCACGGCCGTCGCCGGGGTGCTGCGCGCGGTGCTGAGCGTCCTGCCCCGCCCGGTCGCCGCGGCGTGGACCTGGTCGACCTGCGCGCTGGAGGAGTCCACGACGGCGCCGCCGCTCGTGACCGGCCAGCCGTTGGACGGGACGCACACCGTCGAGGCGACCCCGGACTCCGGGGAACTGCACCGCTTCCTGAAGGACGCGCGGCGGATCAACGCGTTCGACGACCTGGTCGGGCACGCACTCACCGGCACGCAGCACGACCTCGCCGAGGTGATCGGGCGCAGCGCGGCGCCGACGCTCGTGGCGCTGCTGGACGAGATCGCGACCGAACTCGGCTCGCTGACCGCGGAAGACGTCGCGGGCGTACTCGCGGCGCCCACGACCGCCGGCCTGTCCCGCCTGCAGAACCGCCCGGACCTGGTGACCACCTGGGCCGAACGCCACCCGGCCGACGCCCTGCGCTACCTCGAACGCGACGAGGTCCCGACGCTGCGCGTGGCGGCGCTGGCCGGCCTGGTGTCGTTGCAGCGCACGGTCGCCGACAACGTGCTCGGCCTGCCGCCGGCCGACCGGCCCGGCTGGGCGGAACACCTCGCGGCGTTGCTGACGGAGTTCGAGCCGCACCGGCCCAACCGGGTGGCCCTGATGCGGGAGCTCGCCCGCCCCGGCGGCGTGCTCGGCGACCCCGAACGCCTCGGCGCCACCCACGACTGGCTGCGCCGCCTGGGCCTGTCCCCCGCGTCCGAGCCGGAACTCTTCCCGCCCCGGCCGGGCGTGGTGGTCGCCGACCTCGACGCGGAGGGTCTGGTGAGCCCGCGCGCCCTGGCCGAACTGCGCCGCGCCCCGAAGCCCGCCCGCCTGCTGCTGGACGCGGCGACGCGGGCCCGCCCGATGGCTCCGGAGACGGCCGCGGACGTGCTGGCCCACGCGGCGGCGCTGGGCGCGACGGACCTGCACGAACCGGCACAGGCGTTGACGCAGCGGGCGACGGCGCGCCGCGCGCTCGTCCCGGCCGCCGGCCGGCGCGCGTCGGCCCGATGGCTCGCGGCTCTGCTCGACGGGCTCGCGGCGCACGGAGTTCCGCCGGAGAGCCGGCGCACCGCCCTGAACGGCGGCCTGCTGGCCCTGCGGGCCCGCGGCGGTCGCGACCCGCTGGCGCTGCCCGCCCTGCGCGAGGCCGGCCGCGAGCTGGGCCTGACCGACCCCGAACCGGCACCGTCCACGTCGGACGGACGGCTGCGGGGATGGTTGCTGCGCATCGGGATCAGCGCGCTGGTGCTGCTGCTGTGCGCACTGGCGCTGTTCCTCAGCGGCGCCGGCCGGCAGCACGCGCTCGCCCCGCCCGCCGGCCTGCCGGCCGCCGCCACGAAGGCGCCGCCCGCCACGGAGGTCCGCGCCACCCGGAAGCAACAGTCCACTGTGGACGGCCCGGTGTCGTTCACCGTCGTCTTCGAGTCGTCGTTCGACGCCGACGCGGCGGTGGCGGAGTTCGACCGGCGGGTGGCGGGTCGCGGCGTGGCCGAGGTGACGCTGGTCGGCTACGGGGACAGCCCGCTCGTGGCGCGCAGCCGCGCCGAGGCGCTGCGGGACCTGTTGCGCGAACGCCGTCCCGCGCAGTTCGCCGCCGCGCGGGTGCATCCGCCGCGCGGCCGCCCCGCCGACGGGCACCGGCTCGGCAGCGTGGAGGTCACGGTCCGTTTAGCGTAGGGCGGATGCGGACGCCGTTCCTGATCGTCGCCAACACGCTCGCGACCCTGCCCGTCGCGATGCGGCCGCTGCTGCTCGTGCTGCTCGGTCACGACCGGACGGACAGCTTCGCGGTGGCGGGCGCCGGCGCCGCGGCGGCCTCGGTCTGCCTCGCGGTCTCGGCGCCGTTCTTCGGTCGGCTCCTCTCGTCGAACGGGCACCGCGCGATCCTCTCCGCGACCGGTGTGCCGTTCGTGGTGGTGCAGGTCGGCCTGGCGTTCGTGACGCACCCGGTGGGCTTTGTCGTGGGGTGCGCACTGCTGGGGCTCTGCACCCCGCCGACGATGAGCAGCGGCCGCAGCATGATCGCCCGGCTGGTGCCGCCGGAACGCCTCACCCGCGCGTACAGCCTCAACGCCATCGCGCAGGAGTTCCTCTATCTGGGCGGGCCGCTGTGGGTGACCGGGCTCGTGGCGCTGGCCGACGCGCCGGCGGCCGTGCTCGCCACGTGCGCCGTCGGGGCGTTGGGCCTCCTCGGCGCCGTGGCGGCGGTGCCGTCCGGCCTCGCGCCGGAGCGTCCCGACGGGGCGAAGGGGGGTTCGGCGATCGCGGCCGCGCCGATCCGCACGATTCTCGGGGTGCACTCGCTGTACCTGACGTCGTTGGGCGCGATGTGGGTGCTGGTGCCGGCGTTCGCGAACGAGCTGGGCGAGCCGGGCCGCGCCGGTGTGCTCGTGACGGTCTGGTCGCTGGGGAGCCTGATCGGCGGGGCGGTACTGGCGGCGCGTGGCCGGCGCGTGCCGTTGCGCACGGCGTACGTGGGCCTGCTGGCGACCCTGGCGGTGACGTCCGTGCCGCTGGCGACGATCGGTTCGCTGGGCTGGTTCGCCGTGGTGGTGCTGGGTTTCGGCCTGCCGCTCGCCCCGTTCCTGGCCACCACCGACGAACTGGTCGCGACGGCGGCCCCGCCCGGTACCGCCGGCGAGGCGTACGGCTGGCTGATGACCGCGGGCCAGACGGGAAGCGCGGTGGGTTCGGCCGTGGCGGGTGCGGTCGCGGACCGGGGCGCGGTGGGTGCGCCGTTCCTGGTGGTGTCGGTGGCGCTGGTCGCGGCGCTGGTGCTCGCCCTGGTCCGGCGGCGCACGCTCCGCATTCCCGTAGGGAGCACCCCCACCTGAAGATACGGGCGCACTACTCCTTCGTGCTGAGGATAGGAATGGGCCGGCTGGGTAACTTTGAGTCAGGTCGATGGCCGAACGAGCCAGACCTCAGGGAGTGAATAGCAATGGCCAACCTCGTCCGACCCCGTGACAACCGCTGGATCGCCGGGGTCTGCTCCGGTCTCGCCCGCCGCTTCGGGATGTCCCCGCTGACGGTGCGGCTCCTGTTCCTGCTGTCGTGTCTGCTGCCCGGTCCGCAGTTCATCGTCTACCTGGTGCTCTGGGTGATGATGCCGAACGAGGACCGGTACCACGCGCACGTGTAACCCATAAAGCGTCAAGAGTCATTGACTCTTAAACCCCTCCCGTGGTGCACTGAACGCACTACGGGAGGGGCATTTTCATGATCGGCGAACTCATCCGACTGCTCGACGCGCACTACGTGTTCCCGGAGGTGGCGGCCGAGCTGGGTCCGGTTCTGCGGGCCGGCCGGTATCCGGATGCCGAGCGCGACGCTCCCGGGTTCGCCGCGGCGGTCACCGCCGACCTCCAATCCGTCAACGGGGACAAGCACCTGCGCGTGCTGCACCACGAGACGCCGCTCCCCGCCGGCCACGGCGAGGAGGAGACCGACCTGGACACCATGCGCCGCTTCGCCGACCGGCACGGCGGCGGCCTGCCCCGGGTCGAGGTGCGCGAGGACAACGTCGGCTACCTGGCCGTGCGGCCGCTACTCTTCCCGTCGGTGCTCGTCGGCGATGCCGTCGCGGCGGCGTTCACGCTGCTCAAGGGGACCGACGCGCTCGTGCTGGACCTGCGCGAGTGCCTCGGCGGCGAGCCCGGCACCGTGGCGCTGGTCGCCGGTTACCTGACCGGCACCGAGCCCGTCGAGCTGAGCGGCATCTACGAACGCGCCACCGACCGGATCCGTCAGGCGTGGACGTCGGCCTACCTGCCCGGCCCCCGCTACGGCGCCGAACGGCCGCTGTACGTGCTGATCGGGCCGAAGACGTTCTCCGGCGGGGAGGCGCTCGCGTACGACCTGCAGCAGATGAGGCGCGCCACCCTGATCGGCGAACCCACCCGCGGCGGCGCGCACCCCCGCATCGGCCTGCGCCTCGCCGACCACTTCGAGGCGACGATCCCCACCGGTCGCTCGGTGCATCCGGTCACCGGCGAGAACTGGGAGGGCGTCGGCGTGCGACCGGACGTGCGCTGCCTAGCGGGTGATGCTGCCCTGATGGCGTTCGACATGGCGTCTGAAGGTATGGCGGTACGCGGAGGGTGACACTCCGATCGTGTCCCTGAGATGGGCGCGCATCGAGGCGGCGGTGCCGAAGCCCGCGCGGCGAGCCACGTGATCCACGCCGAGGTCGGTGGTCTCCAACAGGTGGCGGGCCAGGTCCACACGCTGGTTGATCAGCCACTGCGCCGGGCTGACCCCGACCTCCTCGCGGAACCGCCGGGTGAACGTCCGCACGCTCGTGCGCGCGTGGCGGGCCAACTCGACCAGGGCGATCGGCTCGTGCAGCCGCTCCAGCGCCCACTCGCGGGTGGCGGCGGTCGAGGACGTCGACGGCGGCGGTACCGGCCGCTCGATGAACTGCGCCTGCCCGCCGTCGCGCCACGGCGGCACGATCAGGTAGCGGGCGACCTGGTTGGCGACGGCGGCGCCGTGGTCCAGCCGGACGATGTGCAGGCACAGATCCACGCCGGCGGCGGCCCCGGCCGAGGTCAGCACGTCCCCGTCGTCGACGAACAGGACGTCCTGGTCGAGTTCGACGTCGGGGAAGAGCTCGGCGAAGCGCTCCGTGTGCCGCCAGTGCGTCGTGGCCCGCCGCCCCGCGAGCAGCCCGGCGGCCGCCAGCACGAACGACCCCGTGCAGATCGACACGATCCGCGTGCCGGGTCGGATCCGGTCGAACGCCGCCCGCACCGGCTCCGGCAGCTCCCGCCCCGTGAACCAGCGCGCCTTCACCGAGAAGGCCGGAATGATCACCGTGTCCGCGGTCGCCAGCGCCTCCGGCCCGTGCCCGACGGTGATCCCGTAGTCGGAGGAGGTGCGCACCGGCCCACCGTCGACGCTGCAGGTCACCACCTCGTACGCCCCGCCGGGCACGCTGTCGAAGATCCGTCCCGGCATCGACAGCTCGAACGGGAACACCCCGTCGAGCGCCAACACGACCACCCGATGCATGGCCCGATCCTTGCACACGACGGCTTTCGGGCCAGCACGCTCAGATCTCGGTGACCACCAGGTCGACGCCCGCGTCCGTCTCCTCGACCGTGTACCCGAGGTCCCGCAGCGCCTCCACGAGCTGCTTCCGGTTGCGCGGCAGCACGTTCCGCGTGGCGAGGGTGCGCACCAGCCGGCCCTTGGTGGCCTTGTTGAAGTGGCTGACGACGGAGCGCTGCGGGACGCCGTTCACGTCGCGCTCGTGCAGGATCCGGACGGTCACCGTCCGCCCGTCCGGCGGCCACATCGCGGCGTATCCGGTCGAACGCAGGTCGAGCACGAGCCCCGGCGGCGGGGCCAGATCCTGCTTCCGCCAGAACGCCGTGAGCCCGCCCACGCCCGGCAGCCGCACACCGGCCGAGCAGCGGTACGCGGGGATGCGGTCGCCGAGGCGCACCACGCCCCAGAGCGCGGAGTAGACGAGCACCCGCCGGTTGGCGTACCGCTTCGCGGCCGCGGTGAGCGTCGCCGGGTCGAACGCCTCGTACAGCACGCCGGAGTAGACCTTCGCGGCAGGCGCGGCCGGGGCCGTTCGCAGCGCGGCGTTGCGGGCGATCTCGCCGTCCTGCCCGGCGCTCAGGCCGAGCGCGGCGCGCGCCTCGTCCGGGCTCATGCCGGTCAGCGCGTCGAGCACCTTCTCCCGGGCCGGGTTCAGCTCGGGCGCGGAGAGTTCGGCGAGGTCGAGCGCCTTCCCCCGGCTGGCGGCGCGCTTACCCTCGGACGGCGGCAGCAGTACGAACACGCGGGGAATTATGCCGACCCGGCGGCTCCGCTCGTCGATCTTGCAGTTGTGGCGCCCGGATTGCCCGCTTGGGTGGCGTTATGCGCCCATCACAACTGCAAGATCGGCGACGGCGTGAGGTGGGCTAACCGCCGCAGCCGCCGTCGCGGTCGGCGGGCTTCGGGTCGGTGGCCGGCGGTGCGGCGAGCGCGGGATCGGCGGCGGCCGGGCTGTCACCGGCGGTCGGCGGCGCGGAGGCCGACGCCGGCGCGGACGGGCTGCCGGCGGGCGTTGCGGCGGGTGGCGCGGTCGTCGCGCGGGGTGCCGCCCCGGCCGCGCCCGAGTACATGTTCACATTTGTCCGCTGGACGCTCTCCGGTGAAAGTTTCACGCCCGGGACGGTCGTCTGGCGCCCCGTCGAGTCGGTCAGCCGCAGCGTGAACGGCCCGCCGCCGGCGCCGTTCTCGTCGATCCAGTAGTTGAAGTCGGTGCGCGGGAGCTTCTGGAAGCCGCCGCCGGACTGGAGTTCGACGGAGGTGAGCGCGTTGCCGTGGTTGTCGATGCGCAGCGCCAGCCAGTACTGCGACGAACCCTCCTTCACCCGCACCGTCACCGGTCCGGGAACGGCCGGGTCGCGCGCCGTCGTGTACGTGATCGGGATGATGCCGTCGACCGGATTGCCGATGCGTTCGAACGCCTCGCGACTCAGGTCGATGTGGCCGGCCGCGCACTCCGGGCACTGGTCGGTGACCTTGACGCGCACGCTTCCCTTGGGGCCGTTGACATCCAGGTAGGAGCCGCAGGCCGCGCCGGCCCGGTACTCCGAGGGCCCGAGCGCCACCACGAGCGGGCTGCTCACCTTGTCGAACGAGCAGTTCCCGCCCCCGTCGGCGGCGTAGAACGTCGCCTTCCCCGAGGCCTTGGCCGCCGCCTGCGGGATCGCCGCCGCACACGCCGCGCCGCTGGTCTGCACCATCACGACCGAGACGGAGAGCGCCGCGAGGACGGCGGCGCCACCGCCGAGCAGCCACCAGCGCCGCTGTCCCCGCCAGAACGCCCCCATGCGGGAGGGCGCCCGCCGGGCACCCCGTCCGGGGGAAGCGGAAGCCGTTTCGGGATCACCTGACACGGACGGGACCGTACCCGAGCGGACCGGCCGGGACGACTCACCGATCGAGGGATGCCGCCAGCCGGCGGGGTGCCGAGTGCCGCCAGGCTTCGGTGATCAGTTCGCGCACCTCGTCCGCGAACGCGCACCGCAGCCGCACCCTCACCCAGGCGTACCGGCCGGAGCCCCACGACTCCCCGAACGCCTCCGGATCGCTCGCGACCAGCGCCTCCTGCTCCTCCCGCAGCGCCTTGAGGGTCAGCACGCCCTCGCCCTCGTTGCAGTACGCGAACGCCCGATCGCGCACCCGCAGGCTGACGAGCCCGTCGCGGCTCTCCCGCAGGGTCGACTCCGGCAGGTCGAGCGCGAAGCCGAGCGCCTCGTCAAAGGTCATCCGATGGCGTTCCTCCATGCGGCCCGTTATACCGGCCGGGTCTGACGTTTCCGCCCTCCCATGATCGGCGGCACCGCCCAGGGCCGGCGGCGCGGGAGGATGGACGGTGTGCGGATCTCCAGGCGAGCGGCCCTGACGGCAGCCACCGGCGCGGCGGCGGCGGCCGCGGCCGGCACGACGGCAGTGGTGCGCGCCGCCCGCGACCGCACGCGGAAGCACCCGCCCGCTACCGGCGACGAGGCGGCCGCAGCCCAGCCGGCGAGCCCGGCGCAGCCCGCGAGCCGGCCGCCCGCCGGCCCCGGCCCGTTCCGCACCGAACCCGCCCCCTACGCCGACGCCGTCACCCGGGCGGCCGCCCGGTACCTCGCTCCCACGCCCGACCGCCCCCGCTACCCCACCTACGCGGGCGCCGTCGTCCTGGCCGTCGTCGACGGCGTGATCACCGTGCACACGGCCGTCGGTGACGCCGTTCGGTACGGGCCGGGGCCGACCGAGCTGCCCGCCGAACGGCGCGTCCCGATGCGCCCCGACGCGATCTTCGACCTGGCGTCGATCACCAAGGTGTTCACCGCGACGGTCGTCATGCAGCAGGCCGAACGCGGCCGCATCGACCTCGACGCGCCGGCGGCCGAGTACCTCGGGGAGTTCGACCGGAGGGTCTCGATCAGGATGCTGCTGGCACACAGCGGCGGTCTCCCCGACGGCGTGTCCCTGACGGGCCTGCCGGACGCGGCGGCTCGCCGGGCGAAGATCCTCGCCGTCCGGCCGGTCGACACCCCGGGCACCGTCTTCCGCTACGCGGACACCAACCTGCTCGTTCTCGGGGAGTTGCTGCGGACGGTCACGGGCGAGCCGCTGGAACAGCTCATCCGCACCGGTGTCACCGATCCGCTCGGCATGCGCGACACCGGCTTCCGGCCGGCGCGGAGCCCGCGGCTGGTGGCCACCGACGTGGGGCGCGGACTCGGCGAGGTGCACGACCCGAACGCGCTTGCCATGGGCGGGATCGCGGCGCACGCCGGCATGTTCGGGACGGCGTACGACCTGGCGCTCCTCGGCCACGCGCTCACGGGGACCACCCTCCTGAACGCCGAGTCGATCAGGCTCATGACGACGGATGTCAACCGCGGCATCCGGGCCGTCGACCCGGAGAACCGCCCCGACCGCACCTCGTCGCACGGTCTCGGCCTGGAGGTCGACCAGCGGTGGTTCATGGGTGGGCTGGCCGGCGGCGGGGCGTTCGGGCACACCGGCTTCACCGGGGTCTCGCTGGTGGTGGCACCCGCTCGCAAGATCGTGCTGGTATTGCTGACGAACCGCGCGCATCCCGACTGGCGCCGTTCGCAGGCGGACGCGGCGCGGCAGTCCGTCGCGAACGCCCTCCTGGAGCACCTGTGACTCGTCTGCTCAGCCTCTCCGGTTCGGTCGCCACGGCGCTGGCCGTCGTCGTGATCGCGGCACTGCACGTCACGCCGCCGTCGAGCTATGTCGACCCGGTGCGGCGCACGATCAGCCAGTACGCGCACGAGAGCAACGGCTGGGTGTTCAACCTCGGCGTGCTGCTGCTGGTGGCCGGTTCGGTGGCGATCCAGGCGGCCCTGATCAGGGCGAACGTGCTGGCGCCCGGCTCGACGGGCTCGGTGGCGTTGGCGCTGTGGAGCCTGAGCCTGGCGGCGGTCGTGTACTGGCCGAAGCACAACTGGCAAGTGGGACCGAGCGCCTCCGGCGACATCCACCGGGTGGCGAGCCTGGTGGCGTTCCTCAGCCTGCCGGTGGCCGCCGTCCTGATCGGGTCGCCGTGGCTCACGCACGAGCGGTGGCGCCACCATGCCCGCGCCACGCTGGTGCTGGGGATCCTCTCGGTGCTGGCGTTCGCGCCGATCGTGTACGCGTTCGTGGCGGAGCCGTTCACCGGGGTGCGCTGGTGGCGGGCGATCCCGCTGGGCGCGGTCGAACGCGTGCTCGTGCTCACCGAGGTGGCGGGCGTCCTCTCGTTGGGCTGGTGGGCCGCGCGGGTCAGGTAGGTAGCCTGGCTACATGAAGCCGGACGTGCTGCGTGGGCATCTCGACGCCATGATCCTCGCCGTGCTGGAGGACGAGCCGCGGCACGGGTACGCGATCATGGAGGCCCTGCAGCGGGCCAGCGGCGGCGCCCTCGACCTGCCGACCGGCACCCTCTATCCCGCGCTACGCCGCCTCGAACGCGCCGGCCTCCTGCACAGCGAATGGGCCACCGTCGGCGGCCGCAAGCGGAGGACGTACAGGTTGACCTCGGAGGGCTCTCAAACCCTCGCCGCCGAGCGCGTGGAGTGGCGATCGTTCGCGGTCGTCGTCGAAGAAGTTCTAAAGATTCATGTCGCACGTCCGTCGGGGGCGCTCTAAAGATTCATGTCGCACGTCCGTCGGGGGCGTGACCGTAGTTCCCAGCCGCACCGCTCCGGGCCGGTCCGCTTCGCGTGACCGGCCACTCCGCTGCCGCGTCCGCGTCTACCCAGATCTCAAGCAGCGGTGGCCCGATCGGATCAGCACGAGCATCGGCACCAGCAGCACCACGGCCAGCCACAGCACGTTGTCGGCGGCGCCTGGGCCGATGAGCGTCATCGTGGCGCCGAGCAGCGCGAAGAGCACACCGGCACCATTGGCCAGGAGGCCCGCCGCGCGGGTGACCCGGGTGGAGTGACCGGCGAGACGGATCGCCAGGAGAAGGGCGGCCGCCGCCAGCAGGGTGGCGGTGCCGCACCACTCCATCAGGACGTCGATCACCGTGTGCAGCGGGCCGGGTGAGTCCGAAGCGGTCGTGGTGCCCAGGTGGGGGCGTAGGTAGTTCCAGAAAAGGGGCTGGCCGCCGATGGCGAGAAGGATGCCGACGGCCGTGCGGCGGGCCTGGATCATGCCCAACTCGACCTGATAACCCGCCGCGATCTCGCGCACCTCGCCGAAGTCCTCGACCGCGCGCCGGGCGGCGGCGTCCGCGTCGTAGCCGGCGCGCCCGTACGCCTCCGCGGCGTCGACGAGGCTGTCGCGCACCTCGGTGAGCAGGTCGGCGCGGGCCCGGCGGGGGCCACGCAGCGCGCGGCCGAGCCGGGTGACGTAGGCGTCGACGAGCTCCACCGGCCAAGTATCCGTGCCGGGGTGCGGGCCCGACTCGGGGATCGCCCCGAGGAGCGCTCCCCGATGTACGACGGCTCGACATGAAGACACGCTACATGTAGATGTCCTTACTATCGGGGAGCGCAGAACCGTGCGAAACACCGCCGTCCGCCGCGTGCTCGTCACGCTGGCCGTACTCGGAGTCCTGTGCTGCGGTGCCGGCACCGCGGCCGTGACCTGGCTGTGGAGCGCGAAGTCGGTCTCGACCGTCGGCAACGTGGCGTTCGGCAACCGGCTGGCGATCCCGCCGCTCGCCGCGTCCACGGTCGACGCCGAGGGGCGCCGCGTGTTCGACCTGCGCGCCGGGGCCGGCAGTCACGACTTCGGCCGCGGCGCGGCCCCCACCTGGGGCTTCAACGGCTCCTACCTCGGCCCGACCCTGCGCGCCACCCGCGGCGAGAAGGTGCTGGTCAACGTCTCGAACGCGCTTGCCGAGGAGACCTCCGTGCACTGGCACGGCATGCACCTGCCGGCCGCGATGGACGGCGGCCCGCACCAGTCGATCGCCCCCGGCGGCACGTGGTCACCCACCTGGACGGTGAACCAGCCGGCCGCCACGCTCTGGTACCACCCGCACCCGCACGGGACCACCGCCGAGCACGTGTACCGCGGGCTCGCCGGGATGTTCATCGTGGACGACCCCGCGACATCCGTCGGCGCGCTGCCGCACGAGTACGGCGTCGACGACATCCCGGTGATCGTGCAGGACAAGCGGCTCGACGGCGACGGGCGCCTGGACGAGTCCAACCCGGCGTTCAGCGGCGCGGGCATCCTCGGCGGGACCATCGCCGTGAACGGCACCGTCGACCCGTTCCTCGACGTGACGACCGAGCGGGTGCGGCTGCGCCTGCTCAACGGCTCGAACGTGCGCTCCTACGACTTCGGCTTCGCCGACGACCGCCGGTTCGCGCTGGTGGGCACCGACGGCGGCCTGTTGAGCGCGCCGCACGGGACGAACCGGATCATGCTCTCCCCCGGTGAGCGCGCCGAGATCGTGGTGACCGTTCGGGCCGGCGAACGGGCGATCCTGCGCAGCACCCCGCCGAAACTGGGGCTCGGCGGCATCGCGGACCGCTTCAACGGCGGCGCCGACTCCTTCGACATCCTCGAACTGCGCGCGGCTCCCACGCTCGCCGCCCGCCCGCAGGTGCCGGCGCGGCTGGTCGACGTGCCGCGGCTCGACCCGGCGACGGCGGCGCAGCGCCGCACGTTCACGCTCAGCGGCCACAGCATCAACGGCCGCAAGATGGAGCACGAACGGGTCGACGCGGCCGTGCTGAAGGACAGCGTCGAGGTGTGGAAGGTGACCAGCAACGACGGGGAGCCGCACAGCTTCCACGTGCACGACGTGCAGTTCCAGGTGTCCACAATGGACGGTAAGGCGCCGCCGCCGCAGCTGGCGGGCTGGAAGGACACGATCTACCTGACGCCGGGAGTGCGTTTCGAGATCATCGCGCGGTTCGCCGACTACGCGGATCCGGCGACGCCGTACATGTTCCACTGCCACACGCTTTACCACGAGGACCGGGGAATGATGGGCCAGTTCGTGGTGGTGGAGAAGGGCCAGCAGCCGGCCGTGCGGCACTCCGGCCATAACTGACTTCAGTTCGTGTTCACGAAATTACACTGAGTGGGTTTCTTTGCACACTATGTGACGGGATATCCCACATGGCACGAATCTCCGGCGGCCGGATCCTGCGTTCGGTCGGAGCAGTCCTCGTCCTGGCGGCGACGCTGCCGTTCGTCTGCTCCGGCGGTCCGGCCGCCGCGGTGCCACCGCCCACGTGCGGCTCGAGCACGGTCACCGTCACCCGGGTCTCCTCGCCCGTGCTCTACCTGGAGACCGGCACCACGCTCAACAGCATGTACGCCGGCTACCGGATCGCGAACTCCACCGGCTCCGCCTACTCCGACCTCTGGGTGCAGCTCGGCGGCTTCGGCGGCACGGCGAAGATCAAGCTGGCCACGTCGGAGAGCGGGCTCGCGCATCCCGGACGGGTCGCGGCGGGCGCCTCCACCACGGCGTTCTTCTACCTCACCGCCACCGAGAAGGTGACCAGCGCCGAGACGCACACGCTCAGCGTCTACACGACCCGCCCGGACCTGGCCGGCGCGGCGATGTGCACCAGTTCGTTCTCCCTGACCTCCGACACTGACATCGAAGCGGCGGCCAACAAGGTCACCTCCGTGACGGCCTCGCCGAGCACGCCTCAGCTCGGTGGCCGGCTGACCGTGACGGTCATCGGGGACACCGGGCAGATGAACAACCCCGCGACGTTCGCCGCCTCCCCGGCCTCGTACTCGACCTGGCCCGCCGGGGCGTTCCGGCTGGTCGGCTCGTCGATCGTGATGACCGGTGGGAACAGCACCACGATCACCGACAACCTCTTCCCGACCGGCCTCGCCCAGTCCGACACCCACTACGTCGCCACGTACACGTTCGCGGTCACCGGCACCACGGCCACGAGCACGCCGGTCAGTCCGATGAACCACATCAGCAGCGGCAACCAGATCAAGCACACCAAGACCGACACGGCCTACACGGCGCTCTCCCCGATTCCCCCGCCGGTCAACAACACCACGCTCGGGCTCACCGTCTCCCCGGCCGGGCTCCCCGGCGGCGGCACGGTCACCTACACCGTTCCGGTGCAGAACGCCGGCACCGTCGACGTCACGCTCGACGACATCACCGTGACCCTGCCCGCGTCGGTCTCCGTCACGGCGGGCACCAGCGCCTGGAACGGCTCCACCATCACCGATCCCACGGTCAGCGGCACCACGGCGACGTTCCTCGGCACGCTGACCGTCGCGGCCGGCACGACGCGCAACCTGACGTTCCAGGCGACGATCCCGGCGCCCGACGGCCTCTACACGGCCTCCGCGTTCGGCCACTTCATCTCGACGACGATCGACACCACCACCTCCACCGGCGACAGCACACCGGCGACGGCAACGGTCGTCAACTCTCCCCCGCCCACCGTCACGTCGCTCAGCCCGGCGACGGGCGTCACCCTCGGCGGCACCACCGTCGTGATCACCGGCACCAACCTGTCCGGCGCCACCGCCGTTCACTTCGGTGCGGTGGCGGTCACGTCGTTCACCGTGGACAGCAACACCCAGATCACCGCCACGGCACCCGCCGGGACCGGCACCGTGGACGTCACGGTGACCACACCGATCGCCACCTCGGCCACGGTGCCCGGTGATCAGTACACCTACACGTCGCCGCCGGCGGCCCCGACCCCGCCCGCGCTGACCTCCACGGGCATCGGCACCGCCGACCAGACGACGACGATCACCATCCCGACGTCCGGCACCGCCACCCTGCTGAACGGCGCCACACCGGCGACCAGCGTCACCACGTCAGAGGGCACCTACACCCTGTCCGGCAGCACCATCACGTTCACGCCGGTACTCGGCTTCTCGGGTCAGGCCGCCCCGGTCACGTACCGCGTCGCCGACCAGTACGGCCAGACCGGTTCCAGCACCTACACGCCCACCGTCACCAAGCCCACCGGCCCCACCCCGCCGGCGCTCACCTCCACCGGCATCGGCACCGCCGACCAGACCGCCACCGTCACCATCCCCACCTCCGGCGCGGCCACCCTCCTCGACGGCGCCACGCCGGCGAACACGGTGACGACGGCCGAGGGCACCTATGTCCTGTCCGGCACCACGATCACCTTTACGCCGGTGCTCGGCTTCTCCGGTCAGGCCGCCAGCCCGGTTACCTACCGGATCACCGACGCCTACGCCCAGAACGGCACCAACACCTACACCCCCACCGTCACCAAACCCGGCGGACCCACCCCGCCGGCGCTCACCTCCACCGGCGTCGGCACCGCCGCGCAAACCGCCACGGTCACCATCCCCACCTCCGGCGCGGCCACCCTCCTCGACGGGTCCACGCCGGCGTCCAGCGTGACCACGGCCGAGGGCACCTACACGTTGGCCGGCACCACGATCACGTTCACGCCGGTGCTCGGCTTCTCGGGTCAGGCCGCCAGCCCGGTCACCTACCGGGTCACCGACGCCTACGCCCAGAACGGCACCAACACCTACACCCCGACCGTCACCAAACCCGGCGGACCCACCCCGCCGGCGCTGACCTCCACCGGCGTCGGCACCGCCGACCAGACCACCACCGTCACCATCCCCGCATCCGGCACGGCCACCCTGCTCGACGGCGCCACGCCGGCGAACACGGTCACCACCGCCGAGGGCACCTACGTCCTCTCCGGCACCACGATCACGTTCACGCCCGTACTCGGCTTCTCCGGCCAGGCCGCCAGCCCGGTCACCTACCGGATCACCGACGCCTACGCCCAGAACGGCAGCAACACCTACACCCCGACCG
>NZ_BOPF01000024.1 GCF_016863615.1 Virgisporangium aliadipatigenens
CCCCGAATTCCTCCCACCGCCATACCTGGATCCGCAGAGACGCCCGCGTCGCAACATCTACCACCGGCGGCCGTAGCCCGACCCTGCCCGCTAGCATCGGGCGCCATGGGGTGCCGGGGAGTGTTCTTCGCGTTGACCGCCGAGCAGGAGGCGGCGCTGTCCGCCACGCGCGAGGACGACGAGGTCCGCGACTTCGTCGAGGAGATCGAGAGCGGCTGGGACCGCGACTGGTTGTGCGAGACCGACAAGGCGTGGGACGCGATGCACCGCTGTCTCAGCAACGGCACCCTGGACATCGGTTTCCGGGACGGGCCGCTGCCGCTGACGGTGCTCGGCGGCGGGCACCACTACGAGGGCGAGGAGTACGTGGTGGCGCACGTTCTTGCGGCCGACGTGGTGGCGGTGGCGGCCGCGCTGGACACGGTGGACGAGGCGTGGATGCGGGAGCGGTACGACCGGATCGACCCCGAGGACTACCAGGGCGAGTTGGGCGACGAGGACTTCGAGTACATTTGGTACTGGTTCGGTGAGGTGCGGGAGTTCTACAAGCGGGCCGCGGGAGCGGGGCGGGCGGTCATCTTCACTGTGGACCAGTGAGGCCCTCGCGGCGTTCCCACTCGGCGCGGTGGTCCTCGGCGTCCTGCACGATCCGCTGCACCTCGGCGACCTCGGGCGGCAGGATCGCGTCCGTCGCGTTGACGTAGGCCTCGCGCGCCTTCTCCTGGGCGGCGCGCAGCACGGCGGCGACGGCGGTGCCGAGCGCGTCCGCGCGGTAGGTGCGCAGGGCGCTGTCGCGCAGGCGCACCCGGGTGATCTCACCGGTGCCGTTGGCCCAGGCGGCGATGCGGCCGTCCCGGCTCTCCGCGCCGGCCTCGACGCGGGCCAGCGCGCCGGCCGCGCGTTCGAACTCGACGATGGCCGCCTCGGCCCGCTCGGTCAGCTCCTCCTCGGCGTCCCGCTCGCTCATGTCGCCGCCTCGCTTCGCTCCCCGGCGCCCTGAGACGCGAGCGCACCCGGTTTCATGATTCGCTTCCGCAGGCGTCCGCTCATGTTCCGTCCTCCATTGGTTCGGCGATGCCGCTGTACGCCGCCGCGAGCGCGTCCTGCGCCGACGTCACGGCCATGCGGACGGCGACCTCCACGGCGCGCGGGTCGTAGCGGCCGACCGTGTCGCGGAACCGCACCGCGCTCACCATCCCGTCGCCGTCGACCGTCACCCGGACCAGTCCGGCCGGGTCGCTTCCCGCGTAGTGGCCGGCGCGTATGCGTTCCATCGCCTCCAAAAGAAGACGGGCCTGGTCGAGCTCCGGCGGCATCGACACGGCTTGCCTCCCTGGGGAACAATCGAGGCGGCCCGATGTAAGGCCAGTCTGGGGGACCGCAATGGTAAGCCTATCCATGCAACCCGAAGAAGTCCGTGCCGGCGGTGCGGTGGTCGGCCAGGTCTCCGACGGCGTGCCGGAGACGGCCAAGGCGGTGCTCGGGCTGATCGGCAAGCTGCCCTCGGCGCTCGGCGGCTACCAGTCCACGCTGGCGATGGTGGCGCTCAGCGCGCAGATCGTCGAGACGCTGCGCAAGGCCTCGGACGAGGCCGCCGAGCAGTCGAAGATGCTCAACGAGTCGGCCCAGCAGAAAATCGATGTCGAGGCATTGAACCGCACCACTCTCACGCGCGTGCAGCAGGGCATGGAATCCGGAGCGGCAGCGAACACCTACCGGAGCTAGCGGTGCTCTCGTTTCTCAAAGTGCTGCAGGCGTTCCTGCCGGCACTGGCGAGCACCGCAAACGGCCTCGGCTCCACGGCCACCAACGTGACGGACCAGGTGAAGCTGTTCCAGCAGGCCTCGACCCAGCCGAGTTGGCAGGGACAGTCGAGCGACGCGCAGCAGAGCCGGATGTCCACGTATGTCGACATGGGCGGCAAGTTCGCGGCGGCGCTGCTGCGCTCGCAGGCGCAGACGGCCGCCGGTACGGCGCAGATGCAGGCCGGTCAGATGACCGTGCAGGCGGCGGTCAACGTCGCCAAGGGGGCCGGGTTCCTCGTGATGCCCAACGGCACCGTGCGGCTGAGTCCGGCGCAGCGCGCCGCCACCGCCGACAAGCCCGCCGCCCGCTTCGCGTTGCAGAAGGTGGCGTGGAAGCTGACGGCCGTCATCCACGCGGGCATGACGCAGTCGACCGCGGCCGACGCGCAGACCGCCGCGGCGCTCATCGAGGTGGCGACGCAGTACCTGGCGCAGCTGTTCCAGAAGGAGTCCGAGGGCTCCGCGTCGCTGCCGCCGGTCGAGATCCCGCCGGCGACACCGGTCACCACCACGCCGGTCGAGGTGCCGGAGCCGACGCCGCTGCCGGCGTTCGACGGCGGTGCGGGGCTCTCCGGGGTCGACGCGTCCGGCGGCATCGGCGGCGGGCTCGAGGGCGCCGGTGGCGGCGCGTTCGGCGGCGCGGCGGGGCTCGGCGCCGGCGCGGCCGGCACGCTCGGCGGCACCCTCGGCGCCGACGCGATGGGCGCGGGCACGGCCGGTGGAGCCGCCGGGGGAGCGGGTGCGGCCGGTGCGCGGGGCGGCGCCGTCGGTGCCCCGTTCATGCCGATGGGCGCCGGCGGGGCGGCCGGCCGGGACAGCGAACGCGCCGGCCGGGACGGCTGGCTCCAGGAGGACGACGACCCGTGGCGGCACGGCGACGCGCCGGACGGAGTGCTCTCTTAACGACCAAGGGGTGAGTGCATGACCACGCAACACAACTTCGGCCATATGGCGGCCGGCGTCAGCAAGATGCAACACGCGGAGAACGAGATCCGCGACGACCTCAACAAGCTGAAGAACATCGCCGTGGAGATCTCCACGGACAGCTGGTCCGGCACGGCCGCCGTGCGCTTCGCCCAACTGATGGCCGACTGGGACCGCAACGGCAACGAGCTGATGGGCGCACTGGCGAAGATCCACGAACAGCTGAAGGCGACCGGGCGGGACCTCGAGTTCACCCGCGACGTGACCCGCGACATGTTCAACACCGAACTCCCGGACTTCCGGGACGCACTGGGGAAGTAGGGGACCGCTGAGATGGTCGACGGCGACTACGTCAAGGTAGACAACGCCAGCCTCGAGATGCGCAACGAGGCCATGCGCAAAATCGCGCGGGTGCTCGACGGCAGGCTCGACGCGCTGCGCTCGGAACTGGACAACCTCACGGCCACCTGGACGGGTCCCTCCAAAGAGGAGTACCAGGCGCAGCGCGACCGCTGGGACAATGCGGTGAAGGAACTCAACCGGATCCTGCACGAGATCACCGGCAAGGTCGACGACGCGCGCAACGTGTACCTCGACACCGAGGTGCAGCTCGCCCGCCGGTGGGGCAACCTATAGCGAACACACCCGGGGGAGAGACATGTCGCGTGGGTCCGTTCTGATCGCCGGCGCCGGGATCGCCGGACCCACCGCCGCCTACTGGCTGCACCGCTACGGCTGGGACGTCACCGTGGTCGAGCGGGCCGACGCCCCACGCACCACCGGCCAGAACATCGACGTGCGGGGCGCGGGCCGCAGGGTCTGCGCCCTGATGGGGGTCGAGGACGGGGTGGCCGCCGCCGGCACCGGTGAGGTGGGCACGCGGTTCGTCGACGAGCGGGGTCGCAGCGTCGCCGAGTTCCCGACCGGTGCGGGTGACGGGCCGACCGCCGAGCTGGAGATCATCCGCGGGCAGCTGGTCGCTCTTCTGCTGGAGCAGACAAAGGACGTCGAGTATCTCTACGGGCAGCGGATCGAAGCCGTGGCGCAGGAGACCGACGGGGTCACTGTCCACATCGGACGGACGCGAAGAAGCTTCGACCTGCTGGTCATCGCCGAGGGCATCCGTTCCCGCACCCGGGCGCTGGTCTTCGAGGACGTGCCGCGGGTGCGGGACCTCGGGCAGTACGCCGCCTACGGCACCATCCCGCGCGTCGCCGGTGACGACGACTGGTGGCGCTGGTACTCGCCGGGCGGCGGCCGCGCCGTCATGCTGCGGCCGGACAACGTCGGCACCACGCGCGGCAGCCTCTACTGGCTCGGCCCGGCCAAGGGCTACGAGTACCGCACGCCGGCCGAGCAGATCGCCGTGCTGCGGGAGGAGTTCGCGGGGGTGGGGTGGCAGACGCGGCGCATCCTGGACGCCCTGGCCGACAACCACGACGACTTCTATCTCGAACGCGTCGGCCAGGTCCGCGCCCCCAGTTGGTCCCGCGGGCGGGTGGTCATGGTCGGCGACGCCGCGTACTGCGCCTCACCGATCAGCGGCATGGGCACGAGTCTCGCCCTGACGGGTGCGTACGTTCTCGCGACGGCGCTGGCCGGACAGCCTTATCGGGAAGCGCTGCAGCACTACGAGAACAGGATGCGGCCCTACGTCGCCCGGGCGCAGCGGCTCGCCCCGGGTGCGCCGCGCATCGTCAACCCGCACAGCCGGCTGGGCGTCCGGATGCTGCGGGCGGGTCTGCGGCTGGCGGACACGCAGGCCGTGAAGAAGCTCTTCGAGCGGGTGTTCGTGCCGCCGGCCGACGAGTTCAGGCTTCCGGCTCCGTCCACGCCGTCTGGATGAGATTGGTCCCGTCCGAACGCCGCACCAGCACACCGCGCCCCGGCGGCTGCTGACCCGGCCGCACGCCGCCGAAGAGCGCACCCTCGTCGCGGTTGCCGGACAGGATGAGGCCGGGCGTCTCCAGTTCGACCATGCGCTGGAGCAGCGTCTCGTAGAGGCCGCGCCCCGCGCCGCCGGCCCGGCGGGTGACGACGATGTGCAGGCCGATGTCGCGGGACTGCGGCAGGAGTTCCAGCAGCGGAGAGAGCGGGTTGCTGCCCGGGTTGGCCACGATGTCGTAGTCGTCCACGATGAGGAACAGCTCCGAGCCGCTCCACCAGCTGCGGTTGCGCAACTGTTCGGTGGTGACGTCGGGGCCGGGGAGGCGTTCGTTGAGGGCCTGCGCGATGCCGCCGGCCATCCGTTCGGCCGCGCGGGCGGTGGTGGCGTAGTCGAGCAGGTGCTCGCGGGGCACGACACCCAGGAGCGTCCGCCGGTAGTCGACGACGGCCAGCTTCGCCGCTCCCGCGCGACCGTCCACGATGGAGCGTGCGATGAGCCGCAGCAGGTTGGTCTTCCCGCTGGCGGCGTCGCCGACGGCGATGAGGTGCGGCTCGGTGTCGAACCTGAGATACACCGGCGCCAGGTACGTCTCGTTGAGCCCGATCGCCACCCCGTCGCTCGGCAGGGCGGAGGCCGGCAGCAGGCGCGGCAGCAGGCGCACCTTCGGCGCGGGCGCGTGTTTCCAGGACTCCGCGACCCGGCGCACCAGCTCCGCGGTGCCCGCCGACAGGTCCCCGGCCCCGCTGTGCCCGTCGATGCGCGGCACCGCCGCCAGGAACTGCAGCTTCTCCTGCGTCACGCCGCGCCCCGGCGCGTTGACCGGCACGTTGCCGGCGGCGCGTCTGTCCACCTCGGAGTCACCGGGGTCGCCGAGGCGCAGTTCGAAGCGGGACGTGAGCAGGTCGCGCAGGCTGTGCCGCAGCTCGCCCCAGCGGTTGGCGGTGAGCATGAGGTGCACGCCGAATCCGAGGCACTGTCCGGCGAGGCGCACGACGATGTCGTCGAGTTCCTCGAACTCCTCGCGGAGCGCACCGTAGCCGTCGACCACCAGGAACACGTCGCCGAACGGGTCCTCCGCGAACTCGCCCCGGCGGCGGCGTTCCCGATAGGCGTCGATGGACTCGATTCCCCGTTCGACGAAAAGAGCCTCGCGCTCGGCGAGCAGCACCCGGACCTCGGCGACGGTGCGGCGGACGGCCTCGACGTCGCGGCGCACGGCGACCCCGGACACGTGCGGGAGCCCGTCGAGCGCGCGCAGCGAGCCGCCACCGAGGTCGAGGCAGAAGAACTGCACCTCGCGCGGCGTGTGGGTGAGCGCGAGCGAGGCGATCATCGTGCGCAGCAGCGTGCTCTTGCCGGAGCGCGGCGCGCCGACGACGACGACGTTGCCGGCGGCGCCGCCGAGGTCGACCAGCAGCGGGTCGCGGCGCTGCTCGTAGGGCCGGTCGACGATGCCGAGCGGCGCCCTCAGCAGCCCCCAGCGCGGTGCGTGCAGGCCGCGTTCGGGGTCGGTGACCAGCTCGCCGAGCAGCGGCTCCAGCCCGTCGGCGACGCCGAGCGGCGGCAGCCACACCTGGTGCGCCGCCGGTCCGTGGCCGCGCAGGCGGTCGATGAGCATGTCCAGCATGGTGATCCGGCGTCCGCCGGGCACGGTGTCCGTCTCGACCTCGTCCGGCTCGGGTTCCGTCGCCACCTCCGGGGGAACGGGGATGTGCGTCAGCCCGTACGGCACGATGCGCCGCCGCACGACGGCCTGCGCCCGGCGCCCCACGATCGCGGCCGGGCGGTAGGGCCCCGACACGTAGGCGGCCCGGAACCGTTGCATCGCAACGTTGCCCACTTTGAGATACCCGTGCCCGGGCGCGCTCGGCAGGTCGTACGCGTCGGGCACACCGAGCACCACCCGGCTCTCCATCGCGGAGAACGTCCGCAGCCCGATCCGGTACGACAGATGCGTGTCGAGCCCGCGCAGCCGCCCCTCCTCCAGCCGCTGCGAGGCGAGCAGCAGATGCACACCCAGCGAACGACCCAACCGCCCTATCTGGACGAACAGGTCGATGAAGTCCGGCTTCACGGCGAGCAGTTCGCTGAACTCGTCGCAGATGATGAGCAGGCTCGGCAACGGATCCAGCTCCGCACCGGCCCGGCGCGCCCGCTCGTACTCGTAGCGGGACACGTAGTTGCCGGCGGCGCGCAGCAGCTCCTGCCGCCGGGTCATCTCCCCGGCGACGGCGTCCTGCATCCGGTCCACCATGGACAGTTCCTCGGCGAGGTTGGTGATGACGGCGCTGGTGTGCGGCAACGCGTCGAGCGACGCGAACGTCGCACCGCCCTTGAAGTCGACGAGGACGAAGTTCAGCTCCTGCGAGGAGTGCGTGACGGCGAGCGAGGAGACGATGGTGCGCAGCAGCTCGGATTTGCCCGAACCGGTGGCGCCGATGACCAGCCCGTGCGGCCCCATGCCGTCCTGCGCGGCCTCCTTGAGGTCCAGTTCGACGGTGCCGCCGTCGGGGGCGACGCCGAGCGGGATGCGCAGCCGGTCGCGGTCCGGGCGTTCCCGCCACGTCACGTGCGTGTCGACGGCGCCGGCGTCGCCGAGGCCGAGCAGCTCCGGCAGCTCCATGATGCGGGCGGTGGCCTCCTCGCCGGCCTCGGCGACCCGCGACAGCCGGTAGGGCGCGAGCTGGCGGGCGAGCCCGGCGGCCTGCTGCTCGCTGAGCCGGTCCGGCCTCCCCAGCGGCGTCGAGCGGTCCCCGCGGTCGGCGGCGAGCGTCTCCGCCCCGACGTCGAGGCAGATCAGCCAGCGGCCCGCGTCGCGCGGCACCACGCCGGACAGGTCGAGCACGGTCACGCCGAGCGGCGCCACCCCGTGGAACGTGCTGGCGGCCGGCACCTCGCCCCCGTCGACCACGACCACCAGGTGCGGCTGCCCGGGCAGCGGGCGCGCCTCGGGCGTGTGGCGCGGCCGTCCCGCCAGCGTCTCGGCGAACGCCTCCTCCACCGCGTCGGCGTCCGGCCACACCTGCCGGCCGGCGCCGGCCGCGTCGATCCGCCGGTCGTCCTGCGCGTGCGGCAGCCACTTCGCCCAGTCCCAGTCGGCGAAGCGCGCACCGTCGGCGATCACGGCGATCCGCAGGTCGTCGGGGGAGTGCAGCGCGGCCAACTGGCAGAGCATCGAGCGGGCGAGGTCGAGGACCGGTGCCCGTTCGCCGCGCAGCACCACCCGGCTGAACGCCCGCAGCTGCACGGCGAGCGGCAGGTCCGGCACGACCGAGTGCACCTTCACGAAGCGGCGCAACGCCATGGCGGTCAACGGTTCCAGGTCCTCGACCGGCCGGGTCTGCGGCGGAACGATGCTGACGGCCAGCTTCTGCGGCCCCTGCGCGACGCGCACCTCGCCGAAGTCGTCGTCGGTGCTGCGGCGTTCCCACAGGCGCATCGAGGCGCAGACGGACCAGAGCACGGCCGGTGCCGGATGGCGCCACATCAGGGCGGCGCGCTGGCGTTCGGCCGCGGTGCGCACCTGCCGGCGCAACTGGGCCAGGTACCGCATGTACTCGCGGCGCTGCGCGTCGACCTCGCCGCGCTTGTTGCCGTGCCCGCTGCCGAACGACGCCCCCGCCATGCCCAGCATCGACAGCCCGAACAGCCCGCCGACGACGTAGGTGAGCGTCCCGCCGCCGCGGCCGGAGTACAGGATCGCCATGGCCGCCACGCCGGCCACCATCGGCAGCATCATCAGCAGCGGCCCGAACCCGCGCGGCACCGGCTCGGGAAGCTCCGGCGGCGGGTCGACCTGGAGGTCGCCGCGGGGCATGGGGGGCGCGGGCCGGCGCGGCGGGCGCCGGTACAGAACGGTGGTCACGTCGCTCCTAGGGAGTGTGGCCCGCCGGTACTATACCGGCGTCCATCAATGGCGGGAGGCGTCGTGGCGAGTGGGCTCAGCCGGGTCACCGTTGTCGCGCCGACGATCCGGGTCGACCTCGCCCTGCCCTCGGACGTGTCGCTGGCGGACATGCTGCCGACGCTGCTGACCTACGCGAGCGCCGATCTCGCCGACGATCCGGCCGCGCGCAACGGCTGGACGCTGTCGCGGCTCGGGGGCGTTCTGGTGGACAGCTCGCTCACGCCGCAGCAGTTGGACCTGCGCGACGGGGAGCTGTTGTATCTGCGCCCGTTCGGGACCGAGGCGCCGCCGCCGGTCTTCGACGACGTGGTCGACGCGGTGGCGACCGCGACGCGGGGCCGTCCGGGGCGGTGGAGCCCGGCGACGACGCGGTTCGTGGGGCTGGCGCTGGCCGTCGTGGTGCTGCTGGTCGGGGCGGTCGCCGTGCTCTTCGCCGGGCCGCCGCAGGGCGTCGGCGGGTTCGTCGCGCTGGGGCTCGCGGTGACGCTCACCGTGGTCGCCGCGGTGCTGTCGCGGGCTTCGGGGGAACGGCGTCCCGCGGCGGCCTTCGCCGTGGTGGCGCTCGTCCACGCGGCGGTCGGCGGGCTGCTGGTGCTCGCCGGCGACCGTTCGCTTCGGGAACTGGCCGCGCCGCACGTGCTCGTCGCCGCGACCGCGGTCGCCCTGTTCACGGCGTTGGCCTCCGTGGCCGTCGGTGGCGCGGGGCCGCTGTTCCTCGGCACCGGGCTGGTCTCCGGCGCGCTGCTGGCCGGCACGGCGGTGGTGGTGCTGACCGGCCTGCGCGCGGCGGCCGTCGCGGCGGTGCTCGCATGCGTCGTGTACGTGCTGCTGCCGTTGCTGCCGATGGTCTCCTACCGGCTGGGGCGGCTGCCGATCCCGTCGGTGCCGGCCGACCGGGACGACGTGCGGCAGGACGTGGAGCCGTGGGACAGCGCGCTGCTGCTGGAACGCTCGGACCGCGCCGACGCCTACCTCGCGGCGATGCTGACGGCGTTCGCGGTGATCGGGGCGGGAGCGGGCGTGCTGGTGTCCCGCTCGGGCGGCCCCGGCGCGGCCCTGTGCGTCGTCCTCGGGGCGATCCTCGTGGGGCGGGCGCGCTGGTTCGCCCATCGCTCACAACGGCTGCCGCTGCTGCTGCTCGGTGCGCTGGCCGTCGCGGCGGCGGCCCTGGCCGGGTTCCAGTCGGCGGGCACCACCGGCCGTCTGGTGTGGACGGTCGCGGGTGTGCTGGTGACGGCCGGGATCTGCGCCGGGTTCGGGTTCGCGGCGGGGCGGCGGCCGGCATCGCCGATGTGGGGGCGCGCGCTCGACGTGATCGAGGTGCTGCTGATCCTGTCGGTGCTGCCGCTGGCGATGTGGGTCGCCGACCTGTACGCCTGGATCCGCACGGTGCGGGGCTGAGGGGACCGGGCCGACGGAATGCGCAGCCGACGTGACCAGGTGCAGGCGTACCGGTTCCAGACCCGGCGGATCGGCTCGGCGCTGCTGGCCGGCGAGCCGGAGACCAACGAACTGCCCATGCGCCGATACGGGATCGCCGTTCTCGGCAGCATCCTGATCGGGGCGGTGGTCTTCGCCGGGTTCGGGGTGTGGGGCCTGGTGAGCCCCGGCGGCAAGCGTCCCCCGCGGGACACCATCATCCTCGAACGCGAGACCGGCGCGAAGTACGTCTACCTCGCCGGGCTGCTGCACCCGGTGCTCAACTGGACCTCGGCGCGGCTGATCCTGGGACAGGAGAAGCCCGCCACGCGCACGATGGCGCAGGCGTCGCTGCGGGACGTTCCGCGCGGGCGGCCGGTCGGCATCCCGGGCGTGCCGGACGCGCTGCCGGTGGCGTCGGCGCTGCTCGGCCCGCCGTGGAGCGTGTGCTCGGCGCCGCGTTCGGCCGCGTCGGTGGTGCCGGCGGCGCATGTGCTCGCCGGCAGCGTGCCGGCCGGCGGGACCCCGCTGGGCGCGGAGGGGCTGCTGGTCTCCGTGGACGAGCGGCGCTACCTGCTCTGGGAGGACCGGCGGCTGCGGGTGCGGGACAACGCCGTTCTGGCCGCGCTGGGGTGGACGGCGATCCGGCCGGTGCCGGTCGGCGAGGCGTTCGTCAACGCCGTTCCGGCGGGGCCGGACCTGACCGGGCTGGCGGTGCCGGACGCGGGGAGCCCGGCCCGCGTGCAGATCGCCGGGCGCGCCGCGCTCGTGGGGCAGTTCTTCCGCGCGGCCGGGCAGCACTACGTGCTGTTGAGCGACGGGCTCGCCCCGGTCGGTGCCGTCTCCGCCGCGCTGGCCGCCGCCGAGGGGCGTTCCGTGGTCGAACTGCCGGCGCAGGAGGTCGGGCGGGTCCTGTTGAGCACCACGGTCGAACCGCCGGGCTTCCCGGACCGCGTGCCGTCGGCGCGCGGCGCGGACGGCCGGGCCGCGATGGTGTGCGCCGCCTACCCGGGAACGTCCCCCGTCGAACGCCCCGTGCGCATACAGACTTTCGGGACGGCCACGCTCGACGCGGGGGACGCGCCGCCGCCCGGCGTGGGGGCCGACGGGGTGCGCAGCGCCGACCGGGTCACGTTGCCCGGTGGCCGCGCCGCGCTCGTCGTCGCGCAGGCGGCGCCCGGTGCCACGGCCCCGTCGACCGTGTTCCTGGTGACCGACCAGGGCATCAAGTACCCGCTGCCGCAGGACAAGGCCGATCAGGTGCGGGGCGCGTTGGGGTACAAGGGTTCCCGGCCGGTGCCGGTGCCCGCGGCGATCCTGGCGTTGGTGCCGACCGGTGCCGCGCTCGACCCGGAGGCCGCGGTGCTGTTGCAGAATCCGCCCGCGGTGAACCCGAGCGCTTCGCGCGGCGTGAACTGAGGTGTCCGGCCGATAGACTGGCCGACGTCGATGCCCCAGAACCCCTGGAGGGCCGCATGGCCGAGGACGAGACCTACGTCGACACGCTGTCGCTCCTGGAGTTCCACCGGCATATGAGAGCGCGGCTGGACGAGGCCGAGAGCGCGCTCACGGCCCTGACCACCGACCCGGGCGCGCAGCCGCCCGCGCTCGGCGACTTCCACGACGCCAAGGAGACCGGCGCGCGCCATCGCACGCTGCACGACGAGTACGTACGGCGGCTGCGCCGCCTGGTCAACGCGCTCACGGCCGTGCAGACGGCCACGGGCCTGTTCGTGCAGGACTACCGCACCGCGGAGCAGCTCAACTCGATGGGCGCGGCCCAGGTGAGCGACGCGATGCGACCGGTGGGGGAGGCGCTGTACGGTGGCCGACGCGATGCCTGACGAGTACTACGAGCGGTACAACAAAATGCCGCACGACGAGCTGTACCGCCAGTTGCAGGCCGGCTCGCCGCAGCAGGTCGACGCCGTCGCGGACCGCTGGAAGGTGGCGGAGGAGGCGATCGGCGCGGTCGCGGCGACCCTGCGCAAGGAGACCGAACGCCTGCTCATCCGGTGGAACAGCCCGGGCAGCCGGGAGTTCCAGTACCGGCTCTCGCTCGTGGTGGCCTACGCGCAGAAGCTCTCCGACGAGGCGTCGGCCATGCGCGGCGGCCTGTCGGTGATGGGGCACTCGCTCAAGAAGGCGCAGCGGACGGCCGAACCGGCCACCACCGCGCCGCCGGAGTACCAGGTGGGCATCGTCGATCCGGCGCTGGGCCACCAGATGGCGGCCGAGGAGGCGGCGAAGGCGCGCGACCGGATCGCGGCGCTCGTGGCCACCCTGGCCGCGGAGTACGCCGTCGCCGACCACGGCCAGTGGCCCGCCGGGATGCCGGAGGCGCCGGTCGACCTGCCGCTGACGGAGAAGCTGCTCGACCCGGCCGGGTTGACCGGCGGCGCACCGGTCGAGGCGGCCGCGCTGCCGGGCGACACCCCTGGGACCGAACTGGCCGGGGCGGGTTCGCTCGGCGCGGGTCACGCCCCGTCGGGATCGCTGGCGTCGGTCGGGCACACGGCGCCGCCCGCACCCCCGGCGACGCTGGCCGGCGCGGGACTCGGCTTCGTCGGCCCGGGCCGCCCGACGGTCGACCCGCGCGGCGAATCCACCTCCGCGCGCCCGGCGTCGATGACGGGCGGCGCACCCGCGGCCGGCATGCCGATGGCGGCCGCGGCCGGTGGCCACCGGGTGTCGGACGGCTACCTGATCAACGATCCCCGGCTGGCCGACGACGGCACCGACTGGTCCACCCGCGAACACCTCGGCTGGGACCCCGACGCCGACGCCCCGCCCTCGGTACTGGGCGGCACCTGACGCCCCTCCGGCCGCTTCGCTGCTTTTGAAGATCGCGACGAGTGGTACCTCAGCCACGTTGCCCGGGGGGAATTACGTGGCCGGCGTACCACTCGTGTGCTCGGCATCGCCCGTCGCGCGGCGGCGGACGCGGATCATGTATCCGACGATGAGCGTCGTGCCGGAGAGGGTCGCGATCGCGGCGACCCGGCGGACGTTCCTGGTGAGGACGCATTCGTCGTAGGTGCTGCGGCCCGTCTCGCTGTCGGTGAGGCTGCTCCGCGTCCAGGTCAACCGGACCGCGTTGCCGCACGCGGCGGACTCGTGATCGCCCGGGATCCGCACCACGATCGGCAGGAACGCCAGGATGACCGTGAGCGTCGCGCCGACCACCCCGACGGCGGTCGTGCCGCGCCAGCGCTCCTCCACCAACGGCAGCGCGGGCCGCGCGTAGAGCAGCCAGAGCGCCACCAGCGCCGCGATCAGCGGCAACCCGCAGACGAGCGTGACCGTGAGCGGTAAGACGTCGTAGTCCTTCTGCATCGGATCCTCCCCCGTAAATGTCCGGGCCACACCGTAGCGTGCTGCTAAGGTCTTCCGCATGACTGCCGGGTCGGCCCCTCGTGGCCGTGAGCGGACGGGTTACCCGGCCGTTCGTTGATCACCCCGCGGGCCCGCGGCCCGCCCTCCTCCCCGTCGCACAGCGGAATTTGCGCGGAGAGGAGGTGATCGCATGTCCCGCTCTGTTTCCTGGGCCGACTTCGTCGGCCGGCACAGCATCGGCGATGTCGTCGACGGTGAGGTCATGAGCGTCGTGCCGTTCGGCGCGTTCGTCCGGGTCGACGGGTTCGAGGGGCTGGCGCCGGTGACGCAGTGGCCGAGCCTGCCCGAGACCGGTGCCCGGGTGTCCGCCCGGATCGTGGATATCGACGTCGAGCGTCAGCGCTTCGCGCTGCACCCGGCCTGACCCTGTTCCCATCCACCCATGGCCTCTCCGCGGCCGCGCGGCCCGCCTCGACCTGTCGTCGCGGGCGGTCGCGGAGAGGTACGGGTTGGCTAGGGAAGCGAATAGCCCCGTTCGTAGATTTTTGCCGAGAAGCGCTGGATGCCCCAAGGTTGGTGAGGTGTCGAGGCGGCATCTGGTCGAGTTCTGCGTGAGGGTTCCCGTATGACTACTTTTCTGATCACCGGTGCCTCCCGCGGTATCGGGTACGAGACGGCTCGTGTCCTCGTCGCCGCGGGCCACACCGTCTGGCTGGGCTGCCGGGACAGGGAACGCGGGTTGCGTGCCGCCGAGCGGTCGGGCGGACGCTTCGTGCGGCTCGACGTCACCGACGATGCCGGGATCAAGGCCGCCGCGAGCACCATCGACCAACTCGACGTGCTCGTCAACAACGCCGGCATACTGGAGCCGGTCGTCGCGATCGGCGAGGCGGCGGCCGAACACATTCACACGGTGTTCGATACCAACGTCTACGGCGCGCTCCGGGTCACCAACGCCTTCCTGCCCCTGCTCTCCCGATCCGACTCGCCGGCGGTCGTCAACGTGACCAGCAGCATCGGCTCGCTGGCGAAGTCCGCCGACCCGCACGACGAGTTCACGGCCTATCCCCAGGACCTCTACCGCGCCTCGAAAGCGGCCCTCAACATGCTCACCGTGCAATATGCCAAGGCATACCCCACCGTGCGGATCAACTGCGTCGACCCCGGGCTCACCGGCACCGAGATGATGAACGGGTTCGGGCAGCCACCGGCCGCCGCCGCCGCTGTCGTCGCGAGAGTCGCAACCCTCGGCCCGGACGGGCCGACCGGACAGTTCCTGGGAGCGAACGGCACCGTCCCCTGGTAGGGCCGTGCACGGAGTCGCCCGGTCCGCCGGACGGGCCGGCGTCGATCGGGACTTCCCGGGCCTCGACGGCGTCCGGGTTGCTGTACGGCAGCGTGCCGTCGGAGCGGTACACGGTGCTGCCGCCGCCGTCGAAGTCGTGCGGATACGGGCGGTGGCCGGGGCTGCCCACGTGTGTCCACAGTGGACTTCCATGCTCGCCGAGCGCCCGCACCCGGTTGTAGCGGTCCTGAGGACGACGTGGCGCGGGCGGCCGAGGCCGTGGAGGTTTGCGATGACGGTCGGGCACCGATAGGGAACGCTGCACGGCTCGGCTCGGAGCACAAGGTTGACAGCGGCCCCGGAGGGGCATAGCTTCGCTCCCCAAGCGGATGACTTGAAATGTTTCAATGCCACCTTGGCCCGTTAGGAAAGCGCTTACTCGGCGGGCCCCTACGAAGTGACCACCCCCCACGGTCGTAGTGAGAAGAGGCAACGTTCATGAGGCCCATCGCGCGCTGGGCGGCCGCCGCCGTCGCCCTGGTCGCATTGGTCGGAAGCACCGCCGCGTGCGGCGACGACTCCGGCGACGGCCCGGTCACCCTCCGGTTCACCTGGTGGGGCAACGCAGACCGGGCGGAACTCACCGAGAAGGCGCTCGACGCGTTCGAGGCCGAGCACACCGACATCAAGGTCGAGACCTCGTACGCGGAGTTCAACGCGTACTGGCAGAAGATGGCCACCGAGATCGCCGGTGGCAGCGCGCCGGACGTGCTCCAGATGGACTACCGCTACGTGCGCGAGTACGCCGACCGCAACGTGCTGGCGGAGTTCGGCGGCAGCACCAGGGTCGACACGTCGAAGTTCAGCCAGAGCCTGATCAAGGGCGGCACCGTCGGCGGCAAGGTCTACGCCATCCCGATGGGGCAGAACACGCAGGAGTTCACCTGGGACCCGGCCGCTTGGCAGGCCGCGGGCGCGACCCCGCCGGCCGACGGCTGGACCTGGAACGACCTGGAGACCGCGGCCGGCAAGGTGAGCGCCAGCACCGGCAACAAGGTGCGCGGCGTCGTCGACTTCGGGATGATCGAGGACTGGTTCGAGGTGTGGCTGCGCCAGCAGGGCAAGGCGCTCTACACCGACGACGGGAAGCTCGCCTACACCGCCGCCGACGTGCAGAAGTACTGGGAGTTCACCGACCGGCTGCGGCGCAGCGGCGCGGCGACCCAGGCGGACGTGACGTCCAAGGTGGACGGTTCGCAGGCCAACGACCCGGTGACGCAGAAGACCGCCGCGTCCGGCTTCGGCTACGACAGCGGCTTCACGCCGAAGACCTGGGAGATCATGGGCCGAGAGATGAAGCTGGCCCCGTTCCCGACCAGCGGCGGCGACCTCGGCCAGTACGCGAAACCGTCGATGCTCATCTCCGTCGCCAAGCGGTCGAAGCACCCGAAGGAGGCCGCACAGCTCATCGACTTCCTGTTGAACGACAAGGAGGTCGGCACGATCCTCGGCACCTCGCGCGGCATGCCGGTCAACAGCGAGATCCGGGACGCCATCGGTGCCGCGCTCACCGGCCCGCCGAAGGTCGCGTACGAGTTCGAGAAGCAGATCCTGCCGAAGCTCAAGGACGCGCCGCCGCCCCCGCCGAAGGGCTCCGGTGCCGTGAAGGCGGCGTTCCAGCGGGTCTACGACGACGTGATGTTCCAGCGCTCGTCGATCCCGGCGGCGGCGGAGAAGTTCATGAACGAAGCCAAGCAGGCATTGGCCGCGTGAGCGTCGAAGAGCGGATCCGCGTGCCGCCGGCCACCCCGGTCGGCGGCACGCGGCGCCATCACCGCTACGGCGAGCGGCCCGGCATCGCGTACCTGTTCCTCACGCCGTGGGTGATCGGCGTGCTGCTGCTGACGCTCGGCCCGATGCTGGCGTCGCTGTACCTGTCGTTCACCGACTACGACCTCTTCACCTCGCCCGAATGGGTCGGCCTGGAGAACTACGAGCGGATGTTCACCGAGGATCCGCGCTTCCTCGCCTCGGTGTGGGTGACGCTCAAGTACGTCCTCATGTCGGTGCCGTTGAAGCTCGCCGCCGCGCTGGCCGTGGCGCTGCTGCTGCACCGGGCCAGCCGGATGACCGGGCTGTACCGGTCGGCGTTCTACGCGCCGTCGCTGCTCGGGGCGAGCGTCGCCGTCGCGCTGGTCTGGCGGGTCGTGTTCGACAACGGCGGGCCGATCGACCGCGCGTTCGGCACCGGCGGGTGGACCACCGACCCGAGGTACGCGCTGCTGTCCATCGTGCTGCTGGCGGTGTGGCAGTTCGGGGCGCCGATGGTGATTTTCCTGGCCGGCCTCAAGCAGATCCCCACGCAGCTCTACGACGCCGCCGCGATCGACGGCGCGGGCTGGTGGCGCTCGTTCCGGTCGGTGACGGTGCCGATGCTGTCGCCGGTGATCCTGTTCAACCTGGTGCTGGAGACGATCCACGCGTTCCAGGCGTTCACGTCGGCGTTCATCGTCAGCAGCGGGCGCGGCGGGCCGAGCGACTCGACGCTCTTCTACACGCTGTACCTGTACCAGAAGGGCTTCGTCGACTTCCGGATGGGCTACGCGTCGGCCATGGCGTGGGTGCTGCTGCTCGTCATCGCGGCCGTGACCGCTCTTCTCTTCCGCGTCTCGCGCGGCTACGTGTACTACGCGGGAGGCGATTCATGAGGCGCTTCGTCTGGCACGCCGTCATCGTCGGCCTGCTGCTGGTGCTGTTGTATCCGTTGGTGTGGCTGGTCGCCATGTCGTTCAAGCCGGCCGAGGAGATCGTGTCGAGCCTGAGCCTGCTGCCGAAGAAGGTCGTCCTCGGCAACTACGCCGAGGTCTTCGAGGGCACCGGCGGGATACCGGTGTGGCGGTTCTTCGGCAACTCGCTGATCGTCGCGGTGCTCTCCGTCATCGGGAACGTCATCTCGTGCACGCTCGCCGCCTACGCGTTCGCGCGGCTGCGCTTCCGGCTGCGCGGGCCGCTCTTCGCGCTCATGCTGGCGACCATCATGCTGCCGGCGCACGTGGTGCTGATCCCGCAGTACACCATCTTCAACAACCTGGAGCTGATCGACACGTTCGTGCCGCTGGCGCTGCCGAAGTTCCTCGCCACTGACGCGTTCTTCATCTTCCTCATCGTGCAGTTCATGCGCGGGCTGCCCGACGAACTCGCCGACGCGGCGCGGATCGACGGGTGCGGCGCGGTGCGCTCGTTCACCCACGTGGTGCTGCCGCTGTCCCGGCCGGCGCTGGTGACGACCGCCATCTTCACGTTCATCTGGACCTGGAACGACTTCCTGTCCCAGCTGATCTATCTGAACACACCCGAGAAGTACACGCTTCCGTTGGCGCTGCGGCTGTTCATCGACCAGACGAGCGAGAGCTCCTACGGGCCGATGTTCGCCATGTCGGTGCTGACGCTGTTGCCGATCGGCCTGTTCTTCCTGGCGTTCCAACGACTGATCGTCGACGGGGTGAGCACCACGGGCATGGGCGGGACCTGATACCTCACACGCCGAGGTGGTCCAGCCCGTCGAACTCCGGGTCGTAGGAGCGCGCGCAGCGGACCTTTCCCTCGGACCACGCGGCGGCCCGGCGCTCGACCACCTGAGCGGCGCCGGTGCCGCCGTCGACGTAGTAGTGCAGCTTCCGCACGCCCCGCGAGGTCTCGTGCGCCAGCAGGTCGCCGTCGCCGTCGAGAGCCGCGGTGATGTCGTCCTCCAGCGCCCGCAACGCATCGAGGGAACCCTCGACCGGCAGGCCGCCCTCGTTCATCCGCTTGAACGGCAGCGTCACGGCCACGTGCGTGTCGAAGCGCGGGAAGCGCACCGGGCGCAGCGGCATCTGCACCGTCGCGATGACCGGCATGCCACGGTCCTCGGCGCTCAGCAACGCCCACACCGGTTCGCGGTGCGCGGCGGCGATCCCGTCGACGGTGGCCTTCAGCGCCGCCCCGGTGTGCGCGTCGGCCGGCGGCGGCGCGACGGCCGCCTCGACGCCCTGGATCCACGTCTCCACGCCGTCCTCGCCGAGCAGCCAGTCCAGCGACAGGAACGCCACCTGCGTGCGCACCTGCTCCGGCAGCGCGCCGAACATCGGGTGGTGCACGTGCACCGAGACCACCGGCCGGTCCTCGTCGACCTCGAACACGTAGCGCAGGTCCGCGAGCGGCAGCTCCGCGCCGCCGATCTGCATCTCCGCCTCCAGCGCCGCCGGATCGGGCTGGCGCGACGCGTGGAACTCCCACGTGGCGTCCGGCGCCGGCGCACCGGCCAGCCAGCGGGCGGCGGTGGCCCGCAGCTTCGCGTCGCCGCACGGGGTGACGACGAGCGCGTGCGCGGAGCTGCTCCCGCTGGAGAACTCCCACTCCAGCTCGGGGTCGAGCGCGTTGACCCGTTCGCTCACCTCGTCGGCGATGGTGCCCCAGTCGCCGGTCTGTACGGCGGCCTCGACCCGGGGCCGGACCTGCGGCCACCACTGCCAGAACGCGGCGACGGCTTCGGCGGGTGCCAGCCGGCGCTTCCGGGAGAAGATCACGGGCGAAGCTTAGGTGATCGGCGCCGCCGCAGGGGGTCCCGCGCGCACCCGGGCGGGGCGGCTCGACCGTCAGTAGCCTGAGGGGCGTGGCACGGGTGCGTTTCGACGGCTGGATCGCCGGCGTCGGTACGGCCGGCGGCACCCGGCTGGTGCTCGGGCACTGGCCGCGTTCGCCCTTCGGGCCGGTCAGCGACGTGATGGCCGAACGCCCCGACGGCACGCGTGTGCTGCTCGCGCCCACCCGGGCGGTGGCGGACTTCATCGCGGACACCTACACCTTCGACGAGGTGCGCGTGGTGCCGGTCGACGTGTCGCGCGACGGTCCACAGTGGAGCGTGCGGGCGGGGCCGCTGCGGCTGGCGTTCCGCGCGGGACGCAGGGGCGCGCTGGGACTGCTGCTGCGGGCGGTGCCGCCGTTCCTCGCGGGGCGGCCGTGGTGGGTCGGCGCGGTCGACCTGCCGGCGCGGCTGCTGCTGCGCGGCGTGCGGACGCGGGGGAGCGCGGGCAACGGCCGCCGGGAGTGGTACGGGGCGCGGGACCTGCGCCGGATCGACGCCGCGACGGCCTCGTGGGAGGGGCGGGCGCTGGGGTCGCTGACCGGCATCGACCCGCCGGTGCGCTTCGGGTTCGGCTCCACGCCGGCGTTCGCGGCACTGGTGCGCGTCACGACGACCGTCGAGGTGCCCTAGGGTCCCTGTCCTCCGGCCGCCGAATCCGGTGTCCACAGTGGATGGTTTGACGATCGTCAGCGCCGATACGCCCTCCGGGCCGCTCCGGCCAGGTCCAGGTTTCGGCAAAGCCGCACGAAGGCCCCGCCCGCTGTGGGTACGCTCCGCGGCGGAGGCGTGAGAAATGTTCAATCTGGCGACGATCCTGACCGAGTCGGCCCGTGCGGTACCCGACAAGCCCGCTCTCATCAGCGGTCTCAACCGGATCAGCTACCGCGATCTCGAC
The DNA here is from genome assembly GCF_016863615.1 of Virgisporangium aliadipatigenens. GTDB lineage: Bacteria > Actinomycetota > Actinomycetes > Mycobacteriales > Micromonosporaceae > Virgisporangium > Virgisporangium aliadipatigenens. The sequence goes on from NZ_BOPF01000024.1 coordinate 20,084, forward strand.
AACCGTTCGTCGGCGGTCGCGGCCAACCTCGCGGCGCGCGGGCTCGTACCCGGCGACGCGGTGGGGCTGCAACTGCCCAACACGGTCGACTTCGCGGTGGCGTGGTTCGGCATCCTGAAGGCCGGGCTGGTGGCGGTGCCGTTCGGCGTGACGCTGCGGGCCGGCGACATCGCGCGGTGCCTCGACGAGGCGTCGGCGCGGGCGTTCGTGACGGGCGTGTCGTCGCTGGGCGCGGCGCTCGACGGGGCGGACTCGGCCGCGGTGTACGACGTGTTCGTCTCGGGATACCCGGTGCCGACGACGCCCTGCGCCGTGGGGCTGCCCGCGACGCCGCCGGCGGGGCCGGACCTCGCCGCGGCGCGGCCGTTCGCGGACCTGCTCGACCCGCGCCGTCCCGTCGAGCCGCCCGTCGACCGCGAACCCGAGGACGTGGCGGCGCTCATGGCCGGCGACCCGCCGGAGCTGACCCACTTCCAGCTGCACATGGGCACTCACGAGGACATCCGGCGCGACGACGTCCTGCTCGGGGCGCTGCCGCTGTTCCACCGGTTCGGGCTGTCGGCGGTGCTCGTGACGGCGGTGCGCCACGGCGCCACGGTCTCCCTGCTCGAACGCTTCAGCGCCGGCGCCGCCCTCGCCGCCGTCCAGCGCGACCGGGTCACCACGTTCGCCGGCGTGCCGTCGATGTTCGGGGCGCTGGTGGCCCATCCGGACGTCACGCGCTACGACACGTCGTCGCTGCGCTCGGCGTTCTGCGGCGAGGCGACGCTGCCGGCCGGGCTGGTCGACGGCTTCGAGGAACGCTTCAAGGTGCCGGTGCGCGAGGAGGTCGTGCCGCTGCTGACCTCCCGGCGCACGTGAGCACCTCGAGTGCGTTCAATCGCGGACGTAGTAGTGCCCGTTGGTGTCGTCATAGCGGCCGCCGGCGCGGCAGCACCGCTTGAAACCGCCGCCCGGAGGCGCACGGGCACGGGTCGTTGCCGCCCAGCTTCTCGATCAGCTCCTTGTCGTGATGCACGACGCGGGAACCGCGTTTGACCTGCGTCTCGCTAGAGGGAACCCCCTGCGGCGCTTGCTGGTCGGCTCAAAAGGAGCTCTCGTGGTCGGGGTACATGACGGCCTCCTCGATCGGGAACGAGCCCGCACCGTAGCCGCCGCCGGTGCGGGCCCGCCACGGATTTAGCGCTTCGTGTAGCGGGTGAGGACAACCTGGCCGTCGAGCACCTGGGACCCCTGGAGATTCAGGTTCAGGCGGTCGAACCCGCCGGGGAAGAGCGGGGTGCCGCCGCTGAGCATCACCGGGTGCACGAAGACCTGATAGTCGTCGATGAGGCCGTGCGCGCCGAGTTCGACGGCGACCTGCGAACCGCCGTTGAGCAGCAGGTCCCGGCCGGGTTCGGCCTTCATCGCGCGGACCGCCGCGGCGATGTCGCCGCCGACGACCGTGGTGTCCCAGTCGGCCTTCTCCAGCGTGTTCGAGAAGACCACCTTCGGGGTGGAACGCCAGATCGGCGCGAACGTCAGCGCGTGCTCCTCGTCGGTGTTCTCGTCGGCGGTCGGCCAGTAGGCGGACATCATGTCCCAGACCTTGCGCCCGTACAGGAACGTGTCGACGCCCCCGTGCACCTCGTGCGCGTACGCCTGCATCTCCCGCGCGAAGACCGGCCAGTCGAACGCGCCGTTCGGGCCGTCGATGAAACCGTCGAGCGAGGTGTGCACCCAGTAGATCAGCTTGCGCATGGTCGGCTCCTTGCGTGCGGTGTGTGTTCCGCCCTGGTCGGAGCCGGCCGATGCGTCTCTACACGCGGGCGGAGATTTCTTTCCAGTGCGGGTTGAACATGACCCCCAGCACGTTGCCGAACGGGTCGACGACCGACGCGGTGACGAATCCGGCCGAGCGCGGGGTGATCGGTTCGTGGATCGTCGCGCCCATCTTGACGAGCCGCTCGACGGCGGACTCCACGTCGTCCACGTGCCAGAACACGACGGCTCCGCCGGGCGGGTGGGACGCGCCGGGCGGGGCGTAGCGGCGGTCGATGATGCCCAGTTCGTCCTCGTGCGGCCCGACCCGGAACTCCAGGTAGGCGGGCGGGCCGTCGACCGGCAGCGCGAAGTACGGCGCGATGCCGAGCAGTTCGGTGTACCAGGCGCGGGCGGCGCTCATGTCGTCGGTGAAGTAGCTGACGGTGGCAAGTCCTCGCAACATGGTCACCAGTCTCGGCGGTAAAGTGCTCACCTCCTGAGCACTTTTACGGAGAGGGTCGAGGGCATGCGTGCCGATCGTCTCGTCGCCGTCCTGCTGCTGATGCAGTCCAGGGGGCGGGTGACCGCCGCCGACGTGGCGCACGCCCTGGAGGTGTCCGTGGCGACCGCGCGGCGGGACCTGGCGGCGCTGGCCGCCGCCGGGGTGCCGGTGTACCCGCAGCCGGGCCGGGGCGGCGGGTGGTCGCTGGTCGGCGGCGCGCGGACCGACCTCAGCGGCCTGACCGCCGGCGAGGCGCGGGCACTGTTCCTCCTGGTGGGGCGGGCAAGCGCCGAAACCGTGGGGCGAGCGAGCGCCGAAACCGTGGGGCCGGCGGGCGCCGAAACCGTGGGGCGGGCGGGCCGTGGGGGAGAGCTGGGATCCGCGCTGCGCAAGCTCATGCGGGCGTTGCCCGGCACGTTCCGGGCCGAGGCGGAGGCCGCCGCCGCGGCGGTCACGGTCGACCCGGCCGCCTGGGGCGACGCCCCGCGAGACCGGCCGGCGGCGGTCACCCCGCTCCAGGAGGCGGTCATCGCACGACAGCGCCTGCGCTTCGCCTACCCCGGAGGCACCGGGAAGGAGCGGCGCGCCGATCCGCTCGGCCTCGCCGAGAAGGACGGCGTCTGGTACCTGATCGCCGACACACCCGAGGGACAGCGCACCTTCCGCGTCGATCGCATCCACCAGCCGCACCGCACCGGAGAGACCTTCGAGCAGCGCGCCGACTTCGACCTCGCGACGGAGTGGGGTGCCGTCGTGGAGGCCATGGAGCGACGGCGTTCCGGCGTGCGCGCGACCGTTCTCGCGGAGCCACGGCACGCGCGGATCATCCGGGATCACTTCGGGCGGCACTGCGACGTCCTCGGCGAGGAGGACGGCCGCGTCCGGATGACCGTGCGGGCACACCTGCACCGCTCCGTCGCCGAGCAGCTCGCCGGCTGGGGGAGCGCCGTCGAGGTGGTCGAGCCCGACGAGGTGCGCGCCGAACTGGCCCGCATCGGCCGGGAGCTGACCGGGGCCTACGCGCCGCCGTCGAGGTAGGCGAGCACCGCGAGCACGCGGCGGTTGTCGTCGTCGGACTGCGCCAGGTCGAGCTTGGTGAAGATGCTCGCCGTGTGCTTGCCGACCGCGCTGTCCGACAGGTGCAGCCGCTGGGCGATGGCGGCGTTGGAGCGGCCCTGGGCCATGAGGTCGAGCACCTCGCGCTCCCGAGGGGTGAGACGGGCGACGGGCTTGCTGACCGCCGGCCGCACGAGCAGCTTGGCGATCACCTCGGGGTCCATCACCGTCCCGCCGGCCGCGACCCGCCGCACCGCGTCCACGAACTGCTCCGCGTTGAAGACCCTGTCCTTCAACAGGTAGCCGACCGCGCCGGTGCCGTCGGCGAGCAGTTCGCGCGCGTACAGCTGTTCCACGTGTTGGGACAGCACCAGGACGGGCAGCCCGGGCATCGCCTGTCGCGCCGAGAGCGCCACGCGCAGCCCTTCGTCGGTGAAGGTCGGCGGCAGCCGCACGTCCACCACCGCCACGTCCGGCCGGTGCGCCGGCAGTGCGGCGGCCAGCTCGGGGCCGGAGGCGGCCGCCGCCACCACGTCGAAGTCGTGCGCGCGCAGCAGCGCGATCAGGCCTTCCCGGAGGAGGGGGAGGTCCTCGGCGAGGACAACGCGCACGGAAGCTCCATCGAGACGGTGGTGGGACCGCCCTTCGGGCTGTCCACGGCGAGGGTCCCGTCGAATGTACCGAGCCGCCGACGCACCCCGCGCAGGCCCGTCCCCGCATCCGGGTCCGCCCCGCCCGCACCGTCGTCCCGCACTTCCAGATATAGAACGCCTTCAGCGTGCCGGACCCGCACCTCGATCCGGCTCGCCCCGCCGTGGCGAACGGCGTTGGTCATCGTCTCCGCCACGGCGAAGTACGCGGCCGCCTCGACCGCCGGCGACGCGCGCCCGGCCAGTTCGACGCGCACGTCCACCGGCACGGGCGAGTCGAGCGCCAACGCGCGCACGGCGTCGCCGAGCCCGCGTTCGGCCAGCACCGGCGGGTGGATGCCGCGCACCAGGTCACGCAGGTCCGCGAGCGCCTTCGCGGCGGTCTCCCGCGCCTGCGCCGCCAACGCCTTGGCCGCCGCGGGATCCTTGTCTATCAACGCCTCCACGGCGCCGAGCGTGAGCCCGACCGACACCAGCCGGGCCTGCGCGCCGTCGTGCAGGTCGCGTTCGATGCGGCGCAGTTCGGCCGCCTGCACCTCGGTCGCGTCGGCGCGGGTCTCGGTGAGGCGCTCGATGCGCAGTGCCATCGCCGCCTTGGCGGTGGGGCGCAGGAACGCGGCGGCCCAGTTGTTCGCGACGTGCACCGTCGTGCGGGACATCGCGAGCGCGAGCACGGTCAGCGCCACGCCCACCGGCACCGCCGCCCAGCGGATTCCCGCGACGGCCCCGTACCAGTCGCCGTCGTCCCCGTCGGTGAACCGCGTCCACACGGCAGCGAGCACGAGGCCCTGCGTGCCGTAGAGCGCCAGCGCCACCGGGATCGCCGTCAGCACACCGGTGACGACCGGATCCAGCATCAGCCACAGCAGGTCCCGCCACGTCGCCGGATCCCGGAACAGCCACGTGAAGCGGCGGCTCCACTGCGGCACCGCCGGCGTCCTGTACCCGATCCCGTAGTCGTCGTAGTACTTCCCGTCGGCGCGTGGCGCGAGCGGCCCGGGGCGCGGCCGGTACGGCTGGGGAACGTCCACTGTGGACCAGTCGTGCGCCAGCCGCCGCCGCAGGTTCGGCAGCCAGCGGGTGTGCTCGACCGCCGGCGCGAACGCGAAGACGAGCCCGAGCCCGAACGACAGCAGGATCCCGGCGACCTGGGTCAGGAACACCAGCGCCGAGAGCATCGACAGCCCGCACAGCGACGCGCAGCGCACCAGCGCCACCCAGGCCGTCGACGTGCGCGGCACCCGCTGCGGCCCGAGCAGCGCGGCCGTCCACCGCCCGTACAGCGCCAACGCGGCCGGCGCGAACGACAACGCGGCCAGCACGGCCACGAGACCGGCCAGCACCCGCCACGGCGCCGCCCACGGCAGCACGAACGGCGCCGCCACCCCGACGCCGAGCACCCCGGCCGGCAGCAGCGCCACCAGCCCGCCCGCGAACGGCGTCGCGAACAGCCACGTGTCGTCGCGCCCGGTGGCCGGGTCGTCGTTGATCCACTCCAGGAAGCCCTGGTAGCGCCCCCAGAAGGAGGCCTCCGGGGCCGGCGGCGGCAACGACGGCCGGTACGGCGACGCGATCTCCCGCCCGGTCCACCGCCCGGCCAGCAGCCGGCACCACCCGGTGAACGCCCGCGCCCACACCGTCGGGTGCATGACCGCCACGCACCGCGTGAGCAGCGTGCCGGCGAACACCGCGAACCCGACCAGGGACAGCCCGAACAGCGCCGCTCCGCGCAGGAGGGCGATCGCGTTGCGGGCTCGCCAGGGGATCACGCCCCCATCCTCGCCGAGCCGCTCCGTCGGGCGCAGTGCGCCCGGCCCCCGTGCGGGGTGGGGAAAAGTGCACCCCGGGCCCGGTGCCCAGGCGCATTACCGCGCGACGTCGCGCTGCATAGCTTTTCCGGCATGGCAGTGATTGAAATCAGCGGGCTCGCCAAGCGGTACGGCGAGCGCGTCGTGCTCGACGGCGTGAGCCTCTCCGTCGAGTCCGGCGAGATCTTCGGCATCCTCGGCCCGAACGGCGCCGGCAAGACCACCACGGTCGAGTGCGTCGCCGGACTGCGCGTGCCGGACGCGGGACGCGTCTCGGTGCTCGGCCTCGACCCGCGCACGCAACGGGACGCGGTGCGCCGGGCTCTGGGCGTTCAACTACAGGAAAGCCAGCTCCCGGACAAGCTCAAGGTCTGGGAGGCGCTCGACCTGTACGCGAGCTTCTACGAACGGCCCGCGGACCCGGCGGCGCTGCTGCGGGACCTGGGGCTCGACGGGCATCGCAGGACCGCCTACGCCAAGCTCTCCGGCGGCCTCAAGCAGCGGCTGTCGATCGCGCTCGCGCTGATCGGCGACCCGAAGGTCGCGATCCTCGACGAGCTCACCACCGGCCTGGACCCGCACGCCCGGCGCGAGACGTGGCGACTGGTGTCCGCCGTGCGCGACCGGGGCGTGACCGTCCTGCTGGTCACCCACTTCATGGACGAGGCGGAACGGCTCTGCGACCGCGTGGCCGTCATCGACCGGGGTCGCGTCGTGGCGCTCGACACGCCCGGCGGGCTCGTCGAGTCCGTCCCGACCGCCGCCAACCTCGAGGACGCGTTCGTCGCCCTCACCACCGAAGGGAATGTCAGTTGAATACCCTCGCCAAGTTCACCTGGGTCGAGTTCAAGCTGCTGGCCCGCGACATGATCAGTATTCCGCTCACGCTCGTCATCCCGCTCGGGCTGGTGGTGGCGTTCGGGCTGCCGGACAGCAGCCGTCGGCCGGATCCCGGGCTCGGCGGGCTGACCGCGATCGACTCGGTGCTGCCGACGCTGGCGCTGACCGTCGCCGTGGCGGTGCTGGCGTTCACGGTGCTGCCGACGTACCTCACCATGTACCGCGAACGCCGCCTCCTGCGCCGCCTCGCCACCACCCCGGTCAAGCCGTCGACCGTGCTCGGCGCGCAGCTGCTCATCAACATCGGCCTGGTGCTGGTGTCGCTGGGCCTGGTGCTGGTCGTGGGGATGTCGGCGCTCGGCATGCACCTGCCCCGCAGCGTGCCGTGGTTCCTGGTGTCGATGGTGCTCGGGCTGGCGGCGGTCTTCTCGATCAGTCTGCTCATCGCGTCGGTGGCGAAGACGGCGCGCGGCGGCAGCGGCTGGGGCTTCCTGCTCTTCTTCCCGTCGATGTTCTTCGCCGGCGTGTACCTGCCGAAGGAGGCGATGCCGGACGTGCTGGCCCGGATCGGCGACTTCACGCCGCTGGGGGCGTTCCGTCAGACGGTGCAGGACGCCTGGCTGGGCGAACGGCCGGAGTGGCTGATGCTCGGCTTCCTGGCGGCGGTGGCCGCGGGGTGTGCCGCCGCCGCCGCGAAGCTGTTCCGCTGGGAGTGACTACTCCTCGGCCTCCCGCTTGAGGGCGTGCAGCCGGCGGTCCCACCGGGCGGCCAGTTGCGCCAGGGCGCGGGCCGACTCGTCCAGCACGTCCGGGCGGGCGGTCCAGCGGACCTCGCGGCCGGCGCGGGATCCGGCGACGAGCCCGGCGTCGGCGAGGACCCGCAGGTGCTTGTCGACCGCCTGGCGGGTCACCGGCAACCGGCCGGCGAGCGTGGTGGCGGTGGCCGAACCGGCGTCCACGAGGGCGGCCATCAGGTCGCGGCGGGTCGGGTCGGCGAGCGCCACCAGCACCGCGCTCAGGGGGTCGCTCACTCGGTGAGCCGCTTCGCGTGGGCCATCTGCGCCTCCCACCCCTTCGTGTTGCCGTCCACGGCCTCGCCCCGCTCGGTGTCGCTCAGCTCCAGCGAGTCGAACCCGCTCTCCACGACGCGCAGCAGCGTGCCGGCGCCGGACTCGCTGAGGAAGAACTCCACGAGCGTGCTCGCACCGGCCCACGGCGAACGGTATGCGACGTAGCGCGGCTCGTCGGAACCGGCCGGGTGGATGGGGAAGTCGCCGTACTTCGGGTCGTGCACCACGACGTGACCGTCCTTCTCGGTGAACGTGTGCACCGACGGATCGCCGTCGCCGATCCACCAGCCGGGGCGGGTGACAAGTGTCCAGACCCGGGCGATCGGCGCCTCGATGAGAATTTCCCGTTCGATCCTGTCCATGCCGTGCAGCCTGGCACGATCCGATCCGACGTGCAACCCTGGGGTTGCACGTCGTGGCGCCTCAGGTTACGCCACCGTCGTGCCGATGGGTGGGTGATGGTGGCGATATGGCGGACGCTCCGGATCGGGCCGCGGTGGCGCTTCAGCGCACTGCTGGTCCTCACCACCCTTGTCGCCGGCGCCCTCGCCACCGGGGGCGTGGCGACCGCGGTGCGCGACGCCCAGGACCGCCGCCTCGCCGAGGTCGTCGACCAGCGCGCGCTCGCCGTCCAGCAGGCCGTCGCCGCCGAGGCGCGCCGCTACACCGACACCGTCGCCGACCTCGCCGCCGCCGTCGGCGCGCAGACCGACCTCACCGCCACCGACTTCGCCGCCATCACCTCGCGCACCAGCCGCACCAGGCTGCCCGGCGCCACCGCCGTGGCGTTCATCGTCCCGGTGAACACGCCCGACGTCGCGGCCGTGCAGGCGAAGTGGCGCGACCGCGGGGCCCGCGACCTCACGCTCACTCCCGAGGGGGACCGGCCGGAACACCTGTTCTCCGTGCTCAGCCGGGCGCTCGACAACTCCGTCGTCGTCCCGGGCAAGGACCTGACCGTCGCGAGCGAACCCACCGAGGCGCTGCACGCCGCCCGCGCCAGCGGCCAGGTGACGGCCAGCCGCACGTACGTTCTGCTGCGCGACCGGAACCTGCCCGAGGAGCGGCGGCAGCTGTCGTTCGTGCTCGTGGCGCCGGTCTACGGCGGCGACGGGACGCCGGACGCGGGGGCGTTCCGCGGGTGGATCATGGTGGGGCTGCGGGGCGGCGACTTCATCACCGAGACGCTGCGCCAGGCCGCCCAGCGGACCGTCGCCATCACGCTCTCCGACGCGTCGGTCGCCGGGGCGCCCGCGGTGCGCGTCGCGTCCGTCGCCGACGGTGCGGCGCTGGACGAACCGGGCCTGCGGCGGGAGAGCACGGTCAGCGTCGGCGGGCGTTCGTGGCACCTGAGCGTGCAGCCGACCGGCGCCATCGACGACGGGCTGCCGGGATCGCTGCCGGCCGTCGTGACGTGGTTCGGGACGCTGGTGACACTGCTGCTCGCCGCGCTCGTCGGCACGCTCGCCACCGCCCGCAACCGCGCACTGGCGCGGGTCGAGGAGGCCACGGCCGCGCTGCGCACCGACATCGCGCGGCGCGAACAGACCGAGGCCCGGCTGCGCGAACGGGAAGCGGAACTGGAGGCGTTCGCCGGGGTGGCCGCGCACGATCTGAAGTCGCCGCTGACCGCCATCGCCGGGTACACCGAGATCCTCGCCGAGGACCACGCGGACGCGTTCGACCCGGTGACCCGCCGCTATCTGGACCGGATGGCCGCCGCCACCCGGCGGATGCGCGCCCTCATCGACGACCTGCTGATGTACGCGACCGCCCGGGACGCCACCCTGCACCCGCAGCCCGTCGCGCTCGGCGACCTCGTCGAGGACGTGCTCACCGTCCGCCGGGCCACCCTGGAGGAGCCGCCGCAGGTCGAGATCGGGCAGCTGCCCACCGTGGTCGCGGACCCCGTTCTGCTGCGTCAGGTCCTCGACAACCTCATCGGGAACGCCATCAAGTACGTGCGCCCCGGCACCGACCCGTACGTGGCGGTGACCGCCCGGCCGACCGGCGACGGATGGCGCGTCGACGTGGCCGACCGGGGCATCGGCATCGCCGAACCCGACCGCGACGTCGTCTTCGCCACGTTCCAGCGGGCCCGGGGCAGTGAGGGCTACCCGGGGACCGGCCTCGGCCTGGCCATCTGCAAACGGGTCGTGGACCGCCACCACGGCCGCATCGGCGTCGAGCCGAACGACGGCGGCGGCAGCCGCTTCTGGTTCACGCTGCCGGACCTGCTCGGCCCGACAGCGGAAAGCGACGTGCTCAGCCCAGCCACAGACAGAACGGATGCCCGGCCGGATCGAGGTGCACCCGCACGTCGTCCTGCGGCTGGTACTCCGCCATGACGGCCCCGCACTCCTTCGCCCACACCGCGGCGGCGTCCAGGTCGTCGACCATGATCTCGAGGTGCATCTGCATCTGCGGGTCGCCCGGCCCGGACGGCCACACCGGCCGCACGTAGGGATCCTCGGTCTGGAACGACAGCCCGACCCCGCCGGCCGGGTCGCGCAGCACCACCCAGTCGGACTCCTCGGTGGCGATCTCCCAGCCGAGCAGCCGCGCGTAGAAGCGGGCCAGCGCACCGGGATCCGGCGCACCGATGTTGATCGTGGTGAGAGTGAGCCGCATTCCGCCGATCCTACGGACGGTGGGGTTTTCCGCACCCCGGACGGAGGGCCGACCGGATCGTGCTGCCGGTGCCGCACTTCTACCGTGGGCCCATGAACGCCCTCCGCGCCCTCTGGGCGCCGCGCACCTGGCGCGCCACCGCCCACGCGCTGGCCGGCCTGGTGCTGGGCCTGCTGGTGGCGTCGGTGCTGGTGACACTGCTGGTGCTGTGGTGGGCGGCGCTGTTCAGCCTGCTGGCCGGGCCGACCGGCACGTGGGCGCTGGTGACCGTGTACGTGCTGTGGACGTTCGGCGCGCCGGTGCCGCTGCTGTGGTTCATCCGCGCCGCGGGACGGCTGCAACGGGCGCGGTTCCGATGGCTGCTCGGCGTCGACCTGCCCCGGCCGCTGCCGGTCGAGGGGAGCGGCCTGCGGCGGCTGGTGCGGGAATGGCGCTCGCCGGCGACCGGGCGCCAGCTGACCTACCACGTCGTGGCGCTGTTCATCGGCGTCGTCGGCGGGGGCGTGCTGCTCGCCTGCTGGTCGGCGGTGCCGGTGGCGGTCGGGTTCGTCGCCGGCGACTGGAACGACGACTGGTACCCGGGCTTCGGCGTGACCGTGACCGCGCTGGCGCCGGCGCTGCTGTTCGGCGCGCCGTGGGTGGCCCGCGGGCTGGCCCACGTCGACACGCTCGCGGCGCGCGAACTGCTCGGCCGCAGCCGCGCCGACGAGTTGGCGGAGCAGGTGGCGGCGCTGGCCCGCAGCCGGGCCGAGATCGTGGCCGCCACCGACGCCGAACGCCGCCGCATCGAACGCGACCTGCACGACGGCGCGCAGCAGCGCCTGGTGAGCCTGGCCATGAACCTGGGCATGGCCCGCGCCGCACTCGACCGCGACGGCGCGAGCCTCGACCGGGCGCGGGAGGCGGTGCGAGAGGCACACGACGAGGCCAAGCTGGCCCTCACCGAGCTGCGCGAGTTCGTCCGCGGCCTGCACGCCGCCGTCCTGAACGACCGCGGCCTCGACGCCGCCCTGTCCGGGATCGCCGCCCGCGCCCCGTTCCCGGTGCGGCTGCGCGTCGACGTCGACGAGCGCTGTCCGCCCTCCGTGGAGGCCATCGCCTACTTCATCGTCTCCGAGGCCCTGACGAACGTCGCCAAGCACGCCGGGGCGCGACACGCCGACGTGAGCGTGGAACGTACCGGCACCATTCTGCGCATCGTGGTGACCGACGACGGCAACGGCGGAGCCGACCCCGAACGCGGCACCGGCCTGCGGGGCCTGGCGCGACGGGCCGCCTCCGTGGACGGCACACTCGACGTGCGCAGCCCGCCCGGCGGCCCCACGACCGTGACGGCCGAGCTGCCCTGCACCCCGGAGGAACCATGAGGGTCGTTCTCGCCGAGGACTCGGTGCTGCTGCGCGCCGGCCTGACGAAGCTGCTGACGGCCGACGGGTTCGACGTCGTCGCGGCCGTCTCCGACGCCGAGGAACTGCTCAAGGCCGTCGACGCGCACCGGCCGGAGCTGGTCGTGACCGACGTGCGCATGCCGCCCACCAACACCGACGAGGGCATCCGGGCGGCGCTGGCCATCCGCCGGCAGTACCCGGCGATCGCGCTGCTCGTCCTGAGCCAGTACGTCGAGGAACGCTACGCCACCGACCTGCTCTCCACGCGCACCAGCGCCGTCGGCTACCTGCTCAAGGACCGCGTCGCCGACGTGTCGGACTTCCTCGACGCGCTGCGCCGGGTGGCGGCCGGCGGCACGGCGTTGGACCCGGAGGTGGTGGCCCAGCTGCTACTGCGCCGTCGCGACGACCCGACGGACCGGCTGACGCCGCGCGAGCAGGAGGTGCTGCGGCTGATGGCCGAGGGCCGCTCGAACGCCGGCATCGTGGACGCGCTGCGGGTCAGCCACAGCGCGGTCGAGAAGTACGTCAGCAACATCTTCGCCAAGCTCGACCTGCCGCCTACGGATACGGATCACCGGCGGGTGCTCGCCGTGCTCAAGTTCCTCCGCACCTGAGTCCGCCGCGCAACCGTTCTGCACCCGGGCGTCGGCATTCTGGTCAGTTGTGAACGTCCGGATTCTCGGCGTCGTCGCCGTCCTGGTGCTCAGCACCGGCGGCGCCGTCGGCTACGTGCTACGGGAGCACGCCGCCGGAGCGGGTGCGACCCCGGATCGCGCGTACCCGGGCGACCTCGCCTCGGTGTCGGCCGCGCCGCGCATCGTGTTCCGCAACACGCTCGCCGGCGCGGAGCAGGGGCGCCTGGCGATGGTCCCGGCGTCCGCGCCGAGCGGTGCCCGCGCCCTGGCGCCGCCGTCGTGCAGCCGTTCCTACACCCGCGGGGGAACGACCATTTGCCTCGCCACCAGCGGCGGACTGGCCCCCACGTACCGCGTGCTCCTGCTGGATCGGCAGTGGCGCACCACCCGCGAACTGGCATCCGTGCCCGGGCTGTCCAGCCGCACCCGCCTGTCGGCCGACGGGACCCTGCTCGCGACGACGGCGTTCGTCACCGGCGACTCGTACAACAGTCCGGGACAGTTCAGCACCCGCACCACGATCACGCGGGTGCGCGGCGACGAACCGGGCGTGGACCTGGAGAGCTTCACGCTCCTCGTGGACGGCGGGGTGGTCACGGCTGCCGACCGGAACTTCTGGGGCGTGACGTTCGCCGACGACGACCGGTTCTACGCGACGGCCGCGTCGGGTGGCAGGACGTGGCTGGTCGAGGGGCGGCTGTCGACCCGCCGGCTGACCGCACTGCGGCCGGACGTGGAGTGTCCGTCACTGTCGCCCGACGGCACGCGCGTGGCGTTCAAGAAGCATGGTGACCTGCCGGCGGGCCGCTGGCGCCTGTCGGTCCTGGACCTGCGCACCGGCGCGGTCGTCGAACTGGCGGAGCCGCGCAGCGTCGACGACCAGGCCGAGTGGCTCGACGACGACACGGTCCTGTACGGCCTGGGCCGGGTCGACGACACGGAGGCGGGCAGCGACGTGTGGGCGGTGCCGGCCGACGGAACGGGTGCGCCGCGCATGGTGATCGAGGGGGCCTGGTCACCGTCGGTGGTTCGCTGAGGGGGTGCCGTCGGTCGACCTGCCCGATGTTGACGGTCGCTCTATGGTGGCTGGGTGTCGAAGGCGATCGCTGCGTTACTCATCGTGCTCGTGGGGCTGACGGCCTGTTCGGATCCGCCGAAGAAGCCGTCGCCGACGCCGGCCGACGCCAAGCCGCGCTACGCGAAGAGCGACGACTTCTGCGCGAAGGTCGACGTGACGGGCCTGCAGAAGTTCGTGCCGACCGTGGCCGCCACCAAGCGGGACGAACGCGGTGTCGGCGACACCACCTGGCTCAGCTGCAACTACCAGGGCACGCAGGACTTCGCCGGCCCCAGCCGCACGGTCATGGTCACCGTCGACGCGCACCTGTACAAGACCGCCGCCGCGGCGAAGCTCGCGGGGTCATCCAACCCGTCCGCCCCGGTGTGCGCGCTCTCGACGGAGCCACCGGCGGTCGTCGCCTTCCCCGTCGGCGTGCTGGAGTCCGGCGCCCACCTGTGCCGCGTGGAGACGGCGGGCAAGCCGTCGGTGCAGTACCTGGTGCGGGCGGTCGACGACAACCTGGTGCTCTCGGTGGACGTGACGGCGTTCGCGGCGGCGCAGACCGTGCCCACGCCCGACGAACTCTCCCCGGAGACCCGCAAGGTGGCCGAGTCGGCCGCGGCAGCCCTCCGCGTCTCGTGAGCGCGCCGACCCGCTTCGACATCTCCGCACGCCAGTGGCTCACCTGGAAGCCGCCGGGCGCGGGCATCACGCTCACCGGCTACTCGCGGGCCAACGACAAGACCTTCTTCCACGTTCCCGAACTGCGCTGCGGCCTGGACGCGGGCCTCGTGGAGGGCCGGCAGCCGGAGACGGTGTTCCTGACGCACGCCCACGCCGACCACGCGGCCGACCTGGCGTACCTGGCCGCCCGCGCGGGTGGGGTCGACGTCTACGTGCCGGCCGTGATGCTCCCACGGGTCACGGATTTCCTGCGGGCCTCGTACGCGCTGAACAACGCGCACGACGTCGAGACGCTGCCGGGGGTGCGCCTGCACGGCGTCGCCGGTGGGGACTCGTTCGTCTTCGGCCGCCGGGGCGGGCACGCGGTGCGGGTCGTGGACTGCGTCCACAAGGTCCCGTGCGTGGGGTACGCGTTCTCGTCGGTCGGCCGCGCGCTGCTCCCCGAGTACGAGGAACTGCGCACCCGCGTGACGCCGGCGGAGTTCGGCCGGCTGCTGAAGGAACGGCGGGCGGCCGGCGACGAGGTGGATCGCGAGCTGCGCCGGCCGATGTTCGCGTTCCTCGGCGACACCGGTCCGCGCGTCTTCGACGCCGCTCCGTGGCTGCTCGACTATCCGGTCATCGTCATGGAGTGCACGTATCTCGACGACGCGCTGGCCACGCGCGCGGAGGAGGTGGGACACGTGGTGTGGAGCGGACTGCGGCCGATCGTCGAGGCGAACCCGTCGACCCTGTTCGTGCTGACCCACTTCAGCCTCCGGCACACCGACGCCGAGGTGATGCGCTTCTTCGAGCGCGAGGCCGTGCCGAACGTGGTCCCCTGGGCGATAGTCCCGTGAAGATCGATGTGAATCCTGTCGCGGCCTCGTCGGCGTGTCGCGCAACAGGATTCACATCGATCTCCGTGGCGGTCAGAACGCGGCGATGTCCAGCACCCAGGTGATGCCGAAGCGGTCCGTGACCATGCCGTAGAGCGGCGCCCACTGCGACGGCCCGAACGGCACGACGACGGTGCCGCCGTCGCTCAGCTTCTCCCACAGGGCGGTCAGTTCCTCGCGGGAGTCGCCGCGCAGCGACACGTAGAACGACGCGTCGCCGCGGCTGAACGGCCGGGCCGCCGGCACGTCGAACGCCATCACGTGGAAGCCGTTGTCGGCGCGCACCTGGCCCCAGATGACCTGGTCCGCCTCGGCGGGGTCGGTGACGGCGCCGGAGTCCTTGTACGTGACGATGACCGGCTGTCCGCCGGCGACGTCGGCGTAGAACTCCAGTGCGGCGCGGGCGTCGCCGCGGAAGTTCAGGTGGACGGCGGTGGTGACGCTCATGGTGATCCTCGTTTCGTGATCGGCTGTTGGGATCACTGTCGAGGAGGTAGGTGCCAGGGTGTGGCACCTACTCGATCACAATTCTTCGGTCGCCTGACGTCCGGCCTCGGCGGTGCGGCGCAGGAAGTCGGCGACGACCCGCAGTTCGGCCTCGTCGTAGTCGGCGCAGATGCGGGCGATGCCGCGGTTCATGCCGGCGTAGAGGTGCAGCACGTCGGCGGCGCGTTCCTGCACCGGGCGCACCACCACGGCGCGCCGGTCGGCGGGGTCGCGCTCGCGGGCCACCCAGCCGCCGCGTTCGAGGCGGTCGAGGATGCCGGTGACGGTCGCCGGGTGCAGTCCGGCCCGTCTGGCGAGCGCGCCGGGGCTGATCGGGCCGGCACGGTTGATCAGGTCCAGGCAGTCCAGGTCGGCGTCCTTCAGCCCGAGCCTGCTGCCGACGCGGTGGTTGAGCGTCGAGAGCTGGATCCGCATCTCCCGGAGCGAGTCGCGGATCTCCCGGCCCAGGGCCGCATTTATTTTGGAACTCATATGATACTGTCCTCATAATATTTGAGTTGTGGGCTCAAGTTACCGGACCGGGGGAGGATCGGTATGCGACTGACGGTGTTCGGGGCCAGCGGACGGGTCGGGGGACACGTGGTGCGGCAGGCCCTTTCGGCCGGCCACACGGTGACGGCCGTGGTGCGGGAGCGGGCCTCCTTCGAGGCGCCCGAGGGGGTGCGCACCGTGCGGGTGCCGGGCCTCGACGCGCCGCCGCCGGTGGCGGAGTGCGACGCGGTGCTGTCCGCGATCGGGCCGCGCGGGGCCAAGGACGGGCCGGTCGCCACCGTGGCCACGCGGGGGATTCTCGCCGCGCTGAAGCCGGCGATGCGGTTCGTGGCCCTGAGTGCCGCGCCGGCCGGACCGCCGCCGCCCGACTTTCTCAACCGGCGGCTGCTCTTCCCGTTCATCGGGCGGGTGTTGCGCGCCACCTACGACGACCTGCGCGCGATGGAGGCCCTGATCCGCGAGAGCGGGACGGAGTGGACCGTGGTGCGGCCACCGAAGTTCGTCGACCGGCCGCTGAGCGGTCGCTACCGCACCGTCATCGGGGCGAACGTTCCGCGCGGCTACACGGTCTCGCCGCCCGACGTGGCGCACGCGATGCTCGCCGTCCTCGCCGATCCGGCCACCGTCCGGCAGCCCGTCGGGGTCGCCTACTGATAATGGCCCGATGGGATCCTTGCGGGCCGTCTTCGCCGGGCGGCGGGGGCGGCTGCTGGTCGGGCTTCTCGCGGCGGAGTTCGGGTCGGCGGTGCAGGGGGTGGCCTACGCGACCGTGCTGCCGGTGACCGCCCGCGAACTCGACGGCACCGAGCTGTACGGGGCGACGCTCGCCGCCGGTTCGCTCGTCACGATCCTTGTGCTGTCGACCGGTTCCGGCCTCACCGGACGGCTCTCCCCGCAGCGGATGCTGCTGCTCGGGACCGTTCTGCACACGCTCGGCGTGCTCGTCGTCGCGACGGCCGGGTCGATGGAGGTGGTGCTCGCGGGCACCGTGGTGCGCGGCATCGCGGCCGGACTGCTGGCGAGCTTCGGGCTCACCGCCGTCGGTGCCCTGTTCGAGGACGAACTGCGGGCGCGGGTCCTCGGCCTCTTCGCCGTCGTCTGGCTCCTGCCGTCGCTGCTGGGCCCCGTGCTGAACGCCGCGCTGACGGTGGCGTTCGGGTGGCGGTGGGCGATGGCGTGGCCGGCCCTCGTCGTCGTGGTGGCGCGCATCCTCGTGGGCCGGTACGCGGCGGACGTCCCGTGGCAGCGCGAGGAGAAGCGGGTCGACGTGCACAACGGGCCGCTGGTGCTGGCCGGGCTCGTCGCCATGTCCGTGGCGCCGGTCCTGCCCCTGGTGTGGGGGCTGCCGCTGCTGATCGGTGGCGGTGCGACGGCGGTGGCGTTCAGCGTGCGGATCCTCCGGCCGGCCGCCCGCCACGAGGCGCACCGGCTGCGGACCGTTCTCGGGCTCTTCGGCCTCTGCCTCGCCTACTTCGGCGGGAACGCCCTCATCGCGCTCGTCGTCGTCGAGGCGCTGCACTTCGGGGTGGTGGCGAGCAGCGTGGCCGTCGGGGCGAGCTTCACGGCGTGGTCGCTGACCGGGCTGCGCCTGGCCGGTGGCAGCCTCACGGCGGCGGCGCGCGGGACGGCTGTGGTGTTCGGGTCGCTGGTGGTGCTCGGTGGCATGTTCCTGGCGGGCGCGTTGGGCCTGGTCGCGCCGCCGGTGGTGTTCGGGGTGACGGTGGTGGTGTGGACGGTCGCCGGGTTCGGCATGGGGGTCGGGTACGCGGTGCTCTCCGCGCGGGCCTTCGACGACCTGCCGCCGGAGGGGGCGGCGCCGGTGGCCACCGGGGTGGCGTTCGCGGAGCTGGCCGGCTCGGCGCTGGGCGCTCTTCTCGTGGGGACCTACGCGCTGGCCCGGGTCGCCGGGGCGGGGCCGCCGGCCGCGGCGGCCTGGTCCTGGCCGCTGATCATCGTGGCCGGCCTCGGCGCCGCGTCGATCTTGCACTTGTGGCGACCGAAGCGTCCCGTTACGGCCCCGTAAGTCCCCACCACGACTGCAAGATCGGCGAGCCGGGGCCGCCCGACGGCGCTCACGGGACCCGGCGGGGCCAGGCGCGGGACGCGAGGTCGAGGAGCCTCGCGTCGGCGCCGATCAGGATCCGCGGGTTGCGGCGCTCCACGCCCCGCGCGATGATCTGCGCCGCCCGTTCCGGGGGCATGCGCAGCAGGCGGTCGATGCGGCGCAGGCCGGCGACCAGTTCGGCACGGTCGACCCCGCTGCCGACGCGGGCGTTCGCGGCGATGCGGGTGCGGATGCCGCCGGGGTGCACCACGCTCACCCCGACCGCGTCGCGCGTCAACTCCCGCCGCAGCGCCTCCGTGAACCCGCGCACCGCGAACTTGCTCGCCGAGTAGGCCGCCTGCCCGCCCGGCGCGATGAGGCCGAACAGGCTGGAGACGGTCACCAGATGGGAGCCGGGCTCGGCCTTCAACGCCGGCAGGAGCGCGTGCGTCAGGTGCACCACGGCGCGGAAGTTCACCGCGATGAGCCAGTCGAACTCCTCCAGCGTCACCTCGTCGAAGCGCCCCGCCAGGGCGACACCGGCGTTGTTGACGAGCAGCCGCACGTCGGGAACCCGTTGCGCCACCGCGGAAATCGCCGCGGCGTCGGACAGGTCCACCACGTGCGTGGTCACGTCCACATCGGACAGTCCACTGTGGACCCTCGCCAGGCCGGCCGCGTCGCGGTCCAGCAGCACCAGGCGCATGCCCCGCGACGCCAACTCCGCGGCAAGCGCCGCACCGATGCCGCTCGCCGCTCCGGTGACCACGGCCGTCCCGCCGGGGAAGCGGAATCTCTTCACGAGAACCGGATCCCGGCGTCGGCGAGCCGGCCGAAGCGCATCGTCAGCATGTCCCGAGGGTAGTTCCGGTGCAGGCGCCACGGCGGTGCGATCCCCTGCTTCGGCATCCGCGCGGCGCCGCGCCGCACGTACCCCGAGCTGAGGCCGATCAGCGGCAGCCGCGCGCCGGAGCGGGGCGCGAGCGGCAGGCAGATCCGCTCGCCGCGGCGGGCCATCCGGTTGAGCAGCCGGCAGACGTACTCGGCGGCGAGGTCGGCCTTCAGCATCCACGACGCGTTCGTGTAGCCGAGCGCGAGCGCCAGATTCGGGACGCCGGAGAGCATCGTTCCCTTGTACGCCACCGTTTCCGCGACGTCGACGTCCCGTCCGTCGACGGTCAGCGCCAGGCCGCCGAGCGCGAGCAGTTCCAGGCCGGTCGCCGTCACGACGAGCTCCGCGGCCAGCTCGCCGCCCGACCGCAGCCGGATTCCGTTCCGGGTGAACGTCTCCACGTGGTCCGTCACCACCGTCGCCCGGCCGGTCCGGATGGCCCGGAACAGGTCGCCGTTCGCCACGACGCACAGCCGCTGGTCCCACGGGTCGTACGGCGGCGTGAAGTGCCTGTCCACGTCGTATCCCGGGGGCAGCCGCGCCTCGACGCCCTTGCGCAGGAAGCGTTTCATCGCCTCCGGCCGGCGCCGCGAGTACCCGTACACGCCGAGGTGCAGGACGATGTTGCGCCAGCGGGCGAGGCGGTGCGCGGCGCGGGCCGGCAGGTGGCGGCGCAGCCGGTCGGCGGTCCGGTCCCGCGCCGAACGGCTGACGATCCACGACGGCGTGCGCTGCAGCATCGTCACGTGCGCCGCCCGCTCGGCGAGCGCCGGCACGAGCGTGACCGCGGTGGCGCCGCTGCCGATGACGACGACCCGCTTCCCGGCCCAGTCCAACGCATCCGGCCAGTGCTGGGGATGCACCACGGTGCCGTCGAACGACTCGACACCGGGCAGCGGCGGGGTGTAGCCGGCGTCGTAGCGGTAGTAGCCGGTGCAGCAGTAGAGAAACGCGCACGTGTAGGTGACGAGGTCGCCGTGCGATGGGCGTTCGACCGAGACTGTCCACTGTGCACGGTCGCTGGACCACTCCGCGCGGACCGCACGGTGCCCCAACCTGATGTGTCTGTCCACCCCGTACTCGCGGGCGGTGTCGCGGACGTAGCCGAGGACGGTCTCACCGGCGGCGACGGCGTCCGGCGCGGTCCACGGCCGGAACCGGTACCCCATCGTGAACATGTCCGAGTCGGAGCGCACCCCCGGATAGCGGAACAGGTCCCAGGTGCCGCCGACGCGCTCCCGCGCCTCCAGGATCGCGAACGTCCGGCCGGGGCTTCGGCGGCGCAGCTGGCACGCCGCCCCGATGCCGGACAGCCCGGCGCCCACGATCAGCACGTCGACGTCGGGGGACATCCGCTCACTGTAATGGGCTAGTTACCCACTTCGCTCACCTCGGAGAACGGCGCGTTGTTGTGCCACAGCGCGTGGATGATGAAGTAGTGGTTCGCCTCGGTGAACTGCACCGCCAGGTTGCCCGGCTCGTTCTGCACGGTGTCGACCGAGTAGCCCGGATTCGGCGTGGCAGACACCAGCGTCACCTTGCCGGGCGTCATCCGGATCACCGCCTGGCCACCCGCCACCCGGAACGAGCGCATGTACGTCTTCGTGCCGTCGGCGCTCGTGGTGACCGTCCAGCCGTCCACGACGGTCGGCGTCTTCTCGGCGCCACCGGCGGCCGGTGGGCTCGCGGCGCGCGGCGAACCGGTCGCGGACGGGCCCGCCGACCGGCTGCCCGAGGGCGTCGCGGAGGGGAGCGCCGAGGGCAGCGACGGGGCCGGCTGGCCGGCGATCTGCGGGGCGCGCGCCGCCAGGTCGGGGGCCGGCGGAGGAGCCGCCGCCCGCAGCACCGGCTGCAACGCCACCATGCCGACGGCGATGCTGGCAAGGGTGGACGCGCACCACCCGAGCACCGGCACCCAGACCTGAGACGCACGCACGGCGCCATTAGACCATCGATGCCCCGACTTGCCACCATCCGCCGGCCCGCCGAAGGTGCCGACCGCCCACTGGTCCATACCGGTCGCCGATGAGCCTATGGTGATCGGCATGGCCCTGATCCTGCTGGTCGAGGACGACCGCATCATCACGGCGGCGCTGAGCCGTGCGCTGACCGACGCCGGTCACGTCGTGCGCACGGCCGGTCAGGCGGTCGACGCGCTGCGCATCGTCACCGAGAACAAGCCGGACCTGGTGATCCTCGACCTCGGCCTGCCCGACATCGACGGCGCCGACGCGCTGCGGATGATCCGTTCGGTCTCCGACGTGCCGGTGATCGTCGCCACCGCGCGGCGCTCCGAGGTGGACATCATCTCGCTGTTGAACGCCGGCGCCGACGACTACGTGACCAAGCCGTTCAGCGGGGGGCACATCCTGGCCCGCATCTCGGCGGTGCTGCGGCGGGGCCGTTCCGGCGGGGACGACGCCGTCCCGAACATCACCGTCGGCGGCCTGGTGATCAATCCGCAACAGCGGCAGGCGACCCTCGAGGGCGAGCCGCTGCGCCTGACCCGGCGGGAGTTCGACGTTCTGGCGTACCTTGCCGAACGGGCCGGAAAGGTCGTCAGCCGACGGGAGCTGATGACCCAGGTGTGGCAGCAGGCCCGCATCGGGGAGGAGCAGACCATCGACGTGCACATCTCGTGGTTGCGCCGCAAGCTCGGCGAGACCGCGGCGCAGCCGCGCTACCTGCACACCGTTCGCGGGGTGGGCGTGATGATGGTCGAGCCGTCATGAGCGGACGCTTGCGGGAGCTCATCGTGAAGCGCTGTGGTGTCGCGCCTCATGGCGCCGGTGAGCGAAGCGAGGCGGCGGCATGAGGTGGATCCTGAATCGCCTGGCGCTGGCCATCACGTCGATGGTGGCGCTGGCGTTCCTCGTCCCGCTGGCCGTGCTGACCCGGCAGATCGCGCACGACCGGGCCGTCGACGAGGCCCGCCAGCAGGCCACCGGCATCGTCGCCGCGCTCGCCGTGGGCACCGATCCGGATCTGATCGAACGCGCCGTCGCGAGCACACCCGCCGGCGGCGAGGGCCGGCTGGCCGTTCACCTGCCGGGCAACACCGCCATCGGGAGCCCGCACGCCGCCCTGGAGGCCGTGGCCGCCGCCGCGCGCAGCCGCCGCCCGACCACCGTCGAGTACGCCGACGGGATCGCCTACCTGCAGCCGAGCGTGCTCGACGGCAACCGCACGGCGGTCATCGAGGTGTTCGTCGACAGCGACGACATGTACCGCGGCGTGTGGGTCGCCTGGTTCGCGCTCGCCGGGCTCGCGATCGTGCTCGTGCTCGGCTCGACCGCCGTCGCCGACCGGCTCGGCTGGAAGGTGGTGCGCGCCACCCGCAGCCTCGCCGAGGTGACGCGGCAACTGGGCGACGGGGACCTGAGCGTGCGGGCCGCCCCGCGCGGGCCGAAGGAGTTACGCGAGGTCGCGCGGTCGTTCAACGACATGGCCGACAACATGACCCGCCTCGTCGACTCCGAACGCGAACTGGCCGCCGACCTGTCCCACCGCCTGCGCACGCCGCTGACCGCGCTGCGCCTGGACGCCGAGGCGATCCCGCCGGGTCCCGTCGCCGAACGGATGCGGCAGGCGTTCGACCTGTTGGACCAGGAACTCGAGGCCATCATCACCGGGGCCCGGGTCAGCATCACCAAACGCACCGCGCAGACCACGGATCTCGTGGAGGTGCTGGCCGACCGGTTGGCGTTCTGGTCGGTGCTCGCCGAGGACCAGCAGCGGCCCAACACGGTCGTCGGCGGCGAGTACCCCGTCCCGGTGAACGTCGCGCGCGGCGAACTGATCCTCGCCATCGACGCCTTGCTGGGCAACGTCTTCGCGCACACCCCCGAGGGAACGGCCTTCCGGGTCACCGTTTCCGACGTCGGGCTGGTCGTCGACGACGCGGGACCCGGGATCCCCGATCCGGAGAAGGCCGTCCAGCGCGGGCACAGCGGTGCCGGTTCGACCGGACTGGGACTGGACATCGCGCAGCGCATCGCGATCGCGGCCGGCGGTCGGCTCTCCATCACCCGGGGACCGATGGGCGGGGCGCAGGTGGCCATGCTTCTCGATCGATAGCTACGTTTCGGATCACGTTAAGGTCCCTTTACGGTGGACGTTCCTAACGTTCTGTCCATGCGTAAGGTCCTTGTTTATCCACTGGCGATCGCCACCGCCACAGCCGCCGGGTTGTTCGCGACCGCCTCTGCCGCCTCCGCCCACGGTTACGTTTCCGCGCCGCCGAGCCGCCAGGCTCAGTGCGCGCAGCGGTCCGTTGCCGACTGCGGCTCCATCACCTTCGAGCCGCAGAGCGTCGAGGCCGAGAAGGGGTCCACCAAGTGCAGCGGCGGCAAGGAACAGTGGAAGGTCCTGGACGACAACAGCCGCCCCTGGGCGGTCCGTTCGGTCGGGACGACGGTGCCGTTCACGTGGACGTTCACGGCCCGGCACCGGACTCTCAACTGGGAGTACTTCGTCGACGGCCAGAAGGTCACCACCGTCAGCGGTAACAACGCCCAGCCGGAGGCCGTGGTCACGCACAACGTGGACCTGAGCAAGTTCAAGGGGAAGAAGACCGTCCTCGCGGTCTGGAACATCGGCGACACGCCCATGGCGTTCTACAGCTGCGTCGACCTGAACATCGGCGGGGGCAGCAGCGGCGGTGGCGACACCAACCCGCCGCCGGCACCGAGCCCGTCCGCCTCGAAGCCGCCCACGGGCGGCGGCGGCAACACCTCGCCGAAGCCCCCGACCGGTGGCGGCACGACCACGCAGGCACCCCCGCCGCCCGGTGGCGGTGGCGGCGCGGCCGGCGAGTGGGCGCCGAACGTCGCCTACAAGACCGGCGACACGGTGACCTACCAGGGCAAGAAGTACCAGTGCCGGCAGGGCCACACGTCGCTGTCGAGCTGGGAACCGTCGATCTTCACGCTCGCGCTGTGGCTGCCGGTCTGATGAAGCTGCGTAGCCTCCTGACGGTCGCCCTCGCGGCGGTCCTCCTGGCCGGGTGCGGCGACGCGCCGAAGACGCCCGCGCCGAACGGGACGGACGCCAAGGAGGGCACCGGGATCGCCATTCCGGCCGCCGCGACGGTGCACAACGGCACCGACGTGATGTTCCTCCAGATGATGATCACGCACCACGGTCAGGGCCTGGAGATGACGAAGCTGGCCGCGCAGAAGGCGACCCGTCCCGAGATCAAGCAGCTCGCGGCGGCGATCGACCTGACGCAGTCCGAGGAAATCAAGATCATGAGTGCCTGGTTGAAGGGCTGGAACGAGGGGACCGCGGTCAGCCACGACATGTCGGCCCACACGGACCACGGCGGCCTGCCGGCCACCGGCCCGGAGGAGATCGCGGCGCTCGGCAAGGCGTCCGGCGCCGACTTCGACCGGACCTTCCTCGCGCTGATGAGCGGTCACCAGGGCGCGGCGGCCGAGCTGACGAACCTCGTCAGCACCGGCGGCCAGAACCCGGAGACCAAGGAACTCGCGCGACGCATCAAGGAATCCCGCCAGGCGCAGGTCGCTCAGATGATCTCGCTGATGAACGGCTGACCCGCGGGACGCACGGGGGAATGAGACGCGGAACGCCCGGCCAGGGAGGTGGTCGGGCGTTCCGTCCTTCGCGCTACTCGAACGGCGTCGGGTCGCCGGCGCCGACGCGCACGATCTCGATCTCGTCGCCGCTGAGGTCGATGACGGTCGTCGGCTCGGTGCCGCACTCGCCGGAGTCCACGACGGCGTCGACCTGGTGGTCGAGCAGTTCCTTGATCTCCCAGCCCTGCGTCATCGGCTCCTCCTGACCCGGCAGGATCAGCGTGCTCGACAGCAGCGGCTCACCGAGCTCGGCCAGCAGGGCCCGGGTCACCGGGTGGTCCGGGATGCGCACCCCGAGGGTCTGCTTACGCGGGTGCAGCAGCCGGCGCGGCACCTCCCGCGTCGCCGGCAGGATGAACGTGTACTGCCCCGGCGTCGACGCCTTGACCAGCCGGAAGACCGCGTTGCTGAGCTTCACGAACTGGCCCAGCTGCGCGAAGTCGCGGCACACCAGCGTGAAGTGGTGCTTGTCGTCGAGCTTGCGGATGTCCCGGATCCGCTCGAGGCCGTCGCGGTTGCCGATGAGGCAGCCGAGCGCGAAGCAGGAGTCGGTGGGGTAGACGATCAGGCCGTTGTCCCGCAGCAGCTCGGTCACCTGCCGGATCGCGCGCGGTTGCGGATTTTCCGGGTGAACGTCGAAGTACCTGGCCACGTGGTTCAGCGTATACGGCGGGTGATCAGTTCCCGGATCGCATCGCCGCGCGGACGGCCGCCGGCCAGGTCCCACGCGCTGCGGCCGTGCCCGTCGCGGCGGTGCGGGTCGGCGCCGGCGTCCAGCAGGACCTCGACCATCTCGGGAACGCCGCGCGAGGCCGCGTGCATCAACGGCGTCACGCCGCCCTCGTCGGCCGCGTCGACGTCCGCCCCGGCGGTGACCAGCCGGTGCACCATGGCGGTGCTGCCGGTGACGCAGGCCGAGACGAGCGGCGTGCCGCGCAGCGGATCGGCGCCGGCCGCGAGGAGCAGGGCGAGGATCTCGTCGAGGCCGCCGCGCACCGACAGTTCCAGCACGCCGCGGCCGTCGCTGACGGTGGCGTTCGGGTCGGCGCCGTGTGCGAGCAGCAGGCGCACCAGCGCGGGACGGCCGGACGAGGCGGCCTTGCCGAGCGGGGTGCCGCCGTGCGTGTCCGGGTCGTCGACCGGGGCGCCGCGGCGCAGCAGTTCCTCGGCCACACGCTCATCGCCGTTGACCGCGGCCCACCACAGTGCGCTCTGCGAACCGGGCGTGCGGCGGGCGTCCGGGTCGGCGCCGGCCGCCAGCAACGCCAGCGCCACGTCGGAACGGTGGTGCATGAGGGCCAGCACCAGCAGCGGGTCGCCCGCGCCGGTGATCTGCCGGGGATCGGCGCCGTCGTCCAGGAAACGGCGCACGGCGTCGAGGTCGCCGGCCTCCACGGCCTCCTCGATGTTCTCGTGGCGGGCGTGCGTGGGCACGTGCTGGCTCGCGGGCGGGGGAGCGGCGTCGCGGGTCAGGCCTAATCGCTCGAGCGTCTCGTCGACCGTTCGGCGCAGGTGCGCGCGGTCGGCGTAGAGGCGGCCGCGGCCGTCGGCGTGCTCCACGTACAGGTGGGCGAGCGCGTCCGCCTGGATCTGTTCGGTCCAGTCGTCGAACCACGTCTCCGTGTACGGGGCACGCAGGATGTCGCGCAGCATGTTCTCCATCGACGGGTCGTGGTGGTCGATGACGAGCTGCACGCAGGCCACCCGCGCCGGCCAGTCCGCCAGCGTCGCGTAGTACGCCACCAGCGCGGGAACGTCCGCGGGGGCGACCCCGGCCCGTTCGTACTCGATCGCCTGCCCGTCGGCCTCGGCGATCAACGGGGCCAGGTGGGCCAGATGGTGCGGCAGACTCATGTCGCGCACAGTAGATCCACGGGCGTCTGTCGTACCTGCCCGAACGGGCAGTTCCGCTCGCGGGACACCCCGCCGATCTTGCAGTTGTGGTGCCCGGGTTACCCACCGGGGCGGCATTCGTCGCAGCCACAACTGCAAGATCGGCGAGAGCGGGGCTACCCGACCGTCAGGGCCGTGTCGTCGAGCACGAAGCTGGTCTGCCGCGCGTTGGCGTTCTCCGTCGCGGTGAAGCGGAGTGTGACGCTCTGGCCGGCCCAGGGTTTCATGTCGAGCGTGTGCTGGGTGTAACCGGCGACCCTGTTGACGTTCGAGTGGGTCGCGAGCGTGACCAGCACCGTGCCGTCCGCCGACACCACCTCCACCTTCAGGGTGTCCCGCGCCGGAGCGGACGCCGGCTCGCCCGTGTCGATGTGCAGCCAGTACGACAGCGTGTAGGAGGCGCAGCCGGTCGGCAGGCTCACCGGCTGGGCGAGCGTGTCCGTGCCCGCCGCGCCGTAGCCGCGCAGCCACGCGAACCGGGTGCCGCTGTGCGCCGTCTGGCCCGGGTACGCGCCGATGATGCCGCCGTTGGACGTCACCCACGGGGTGCTGCCCGTCTCGAAGCCGGGGTTGCCGAGGTGCTGACCCGGGCCGGGGCAACCCGTTCCGCCGGTGATCGTCAGCACCAGCGACCCGCTGCGCACCAGCCCGGTCGAACCGGTGCCGTACACCGTGATCGTGTAGGTGCCGGAGGCGACGTTCGTCTGGGTGGCGATGCTGACCGTCGCCGAGCCGCCCGCGCTAACGAACGCCGGGTCGATCGTGGCCGAGGTGCCGGCCGGCAGACCCTCGGTGGAGAACGTCACCGTCTGCGGGGAGCCGTTCGACACCGCCGTCGACACCGTGGCCGTCACCGTCGAACCCGCCCGCACGGTGGCCGTGCGCGGGGTCAGCGCCAGCGTGAAGTCGTTGGCCGGCGGGGCGACACAGGTGGGCTCACCGGTCTGCGGCGGCACGCTCACGGCGTTCCAC
The DNA here is from genome assembly GCF_016863615.1 of Virgisporangium aliadipatigenens. Classification (GTDB taxonomy): domain Bacteria; phylum Actinomycetota; class Actinomycetes; order Mycobacteriales; family Micromonosporaceae; genus Virgisporangium; species Virgisporangium aliadipatigenens. Next base: position 47,429 of record NZ_BOPF01000024.1, read on the forward strand.
GAGGACTTGACCGTGTCGAAGACGGTGCAGGAGTTGGGGAACAGCGCCTTCGTCGCCGTCAACGTCGCCACCCGCACCTTGGCGTAGTCCCACGTGGACGTCTTCTGCAGCATGGCGTTGTAGTACACCTTCGCGGCCGTCTGGATGCCGACGCCGGTGACCGACGCCGGGCCGCCCGCGCAGATCGGGCTCGCCGGGCCGCCGACCGGATCGCTGCCCTGCGACAGCAGGTAGAACCAGTGGTTCAGCGGCCCCGCGACGGCGTGCACGTCGTTCGTCGGCCAGTTGCTGGTCCAGCAGTCCGGGTGTCCCCGCAGCGACGGCCTGTACATGTAGCGGATCGGGCCGGCGCCCACGAGGTTGACCTCCTCGCCGACCTCGAAGTCCGGCGGGTCGTTCGGGTTGTTGGCGTAGAACTCCGTCATCGCGCCGAAGAGGTCGCCGGTGCCCTCGTTGATGCCGCCGTTCTCCAGTGTGCCGCCGGAGCCGCCGGGCGTGTTGTCGAAGATGGCGTGGCCGTACTCGTGCGCCACCACGTCGATCGGCGTCACCTGGCGCTGGTTGTCCGCCGAGTGGCCGAACTCGGTGTGGTCGCCCCACCAGTAGGCGTTCACGTCCGGCATGCCGACCCGGGCCGGGAACGAGCCGCCCTGCCCGTCGACGCCGTCGCGGTCCAGCCAGGCGCCGAGCATGTCCCATTCCTGCTCCATGGCGTACAGCACGTCGACGCAGGCGGTCTCCAGGTCGGTACCGGTGCCGTTGCCCCACGTGTCGTCGGGACCGGTGTACGTCTGGCCGTTCATGCCGCCGCAGCGCACACCCGGCTTGGTGGGGTCCGCCATCGAGAAGCTGCCGCCGGAACCGGTCGTGGGGAACGTGACCGCGCCGTTGTAGTAGCCGCTGCCGGTGCCGGCGCGCACGCCCTCCTTGGCACCGGCGACCGCGCCGGTGCGCGCGTCGACGTAGACGTGCCGCAGGCTCGGGGCGCCCTCGTCGGTCCTGCCGGCGACGACGGTGTCCCACACCAGGGTCGGGGTGCCCCAGGCGAGAACGGCCAACGACGGCCGGCCCGATCCGCCGACCGCCGCTTTGGCCGCCTCGGCCCCGATCGTCGGCGTCGGCTGAACGTCCACAGTGGACGACTGCGCGGTCACGGCCGTCACGACGCCGCCCTTGGCGTCGAGCATCACCACCGCGTCGCCGCCGACGACGGGCAGGCCCCGGTGGGTGCGTTCGTAGGAGACGTAGCGCAGGCCGTCGGTCCCGTCGTGGACACCGGTGCGGATCAGGGAGTCGTAGGGGCTCTTGTGGAGCGCGGACGGGTTGGCCGAGACAAAGGAGTCCGCCGCGTCCGTTGTCGGGGGCGCGGCGGCTGCCGGGGTTGTCGCGGTCATCGCCGCGAGTGATCCGGCGACCAGCGATGCGGATAGCGATGCGGCCAGCGCGCGGGAACGTCTCATGCGCAGACCGTATGGAAGATGATGGATCTTTAGGAAGCGGGTTAACCCTTGTCTACCGCCACCAGATACTCGGTTACTGCCATACGAAAAGGGACGCACCGTGAGCACCACCGCGCCGCCGAGCAGGTCCACCAGGAACGCCGGCACCGCGATCAACCTGCGTCACGCCCCGGCACGATATCCGACCCGGTCCAACCGCGAACGGCGCGGATCATCCGACCGGTGTGTCCACTGTGGACAGGAACCGCGGTGCTCGCCGCGCCCGCGTCGCCTGTTCGAACGAGTAGGCGATCCCGATCAGCGTGGGCTCGCTCCAGCGCCCGCCGAAGAACGACAGCCCCAGCGGCAGTGCGCCGTAGGCGAAGCCGGCCGGCACGGTGACGTTCGGGTAGCCGGAGACCGCCGCCGGCCCCGACGAGCCGATGAACGAGAACTCCGCGCCGTTCTCCAGATCCGTCTTCCAGGCGGGGCCGTTGGTGGGGGCCACGATCGCGTCGAGCCGGTGCCGCGCGAGCGTGCCGTCGATGGCCGCGCGTGCGCCGTTCGTGGCCGCCGCGCGCTGCGCCCGGTAGGCCGGGTCGTTCAGGTCGCCGCCGGTCGCCTGCGCCTCCTCGAAGATCTCCTGACCGAACCAGCGCATCTCCAGTTCGGCGTAGCGCCGGTTGAACTCGATCAGCCCCGCGAGATCCGCCGGGTGCGGCCCCGGCCGCGCCGCCAGATAGGCGTTGATGTCGTGCTTGAACTCCACCAGCAGCGCCGGATACTCGTTGGCGTCCACGACGTCCAGGCCGGGCAGCGTCACGTCGTCCACGACAGTGGCACCACGCGCCCGCAGCGCCCGGATGCCGGCGTCCACCACGGCGTTGACCGCCGCGTCGTCGGACGGGTCGCCGCCGGTCCGGCGCCACACGCCGATCCGCTTGCCGCGCAACGAGTCCCGGTTCAGCGACTTCAGATAGTCGCGCCCCGCGTAGGGGCCGGCCGGCAGCGTCGCCGGATCGCGCGCGTCGACCCCCTGGATGACGGAGAGCACCGCCGCCGCGTCGGTCACCGAACGGGTGATCGGGCCGGCCGTGTCCTGCTGCGCCGAGATCGGCACCACGCCGCTACGGCTCACCAGCCCCAGCGTGGGCTTGATGCCGACGACGCCGTTGGCCCCCGACGGGCAGACGATCGAGCCGTCGGTCTCGGTGCCGATCGTCACCGCGGCGAGGCTCGCCGCCGCGGCCTGCCCCGAGCCGCTGCTGGAGCCGCACGGGTTGCGGTCGAGCACGTGCGGGTTGTTGCCCTGGCCGCCGCGGGCGCTCCAGCCGCTGGAGGAGTTGGTGGAGCGGAAGTTCGCCCACTCGCTCAGGTTGGCCTTGCCGAGCAGGATCGCGCCGGCCGCGCGCAGGCGGCGGGCCAGTTCGGCGTCGCGGGCCGGCGTCGAGGCGACGAGCGCGTACGAGCCGGCCGTCGTGTGCTGCCGGTCGGCGGTGTCGACGTTGTCCTTGAGCAGGACGGGCACCCCTTCCAGAGCGCTGCGCGCACCCTCCCGTCGCCGGTGCCGGTCGCTGTCCGCGGCCAGTCTCGCCGCGTCCGGGTTGGTCTCGATGACGGCATGGAGAACGGGATTGAGCCGCTCGATCCGCTTCAGATAGAACGCGGTGAGCGCCGCGCTGGTGAAACGCCCGCCGTTCATCGCCTTCTGCAGGTCCAGCACGGTCGCCCGATCGAGATCCACGCCGGCCAGAACGGTCCCGCCGGCCCGGTCGGGTGCCTGTGGCGCGGCGACGGCCGGGGGCCCCACCAGCAGCATCGTGCCGGTGACCGCGACGGCGAGCAGACGTCGGAGCGCGCGCATGGGACCTCCCCGGTTGGCCGTTCGTATAGGTCTATACCGATGCGCCGGTCCCGTCCAGCGCAGAGCGGTGCAAACCGGCCCGCCGCCGCATTGAACCGGCGGGCGATTCATCCGTAGTCGAGCGAGCCAACCGGGCGACAGGAGGCCGCGATGACGAGTCCGACGATGGAGGACTGCCTGGGCGACCGCGTCATCGCCGCCGGTGCCGGAGTGCTCTACCTGCACACGGGCGACCCCGGCACGACCCCGCCGACCGCCGCCGTCGAACGCGCCGCGGCCGCGACGTCGCAGCCCGGCACCATCCAGGTCCACATCGGCCCGATCGAGGAATCCTCGACCCTGCTCAACCGCTACTTCGCGAAGCGGCCGGCGGCCACCCGCGGCCAGATGGTGCTGCACTTCGACGACACCGTCCCGCCAGACGTCGCCGAACGCCTCGCCGCCCGGTACGGCGTGCGCCTGGCCCCGCCGCCCGGCACCGCCCCGGCGCCGGCGGGCGCGAAGAAGAAGCGGCGCAAGAAGCCCGGTGCGGCCCGGGCGGCCCAGGCCGGCGCCTCCTCCGCGCCCCCGCCCGCCGCGGCACCCCCGGCCGGCCCGCCGGTCCCCGAACGCGAGCTGAACCGCGTCATCGCGCTGGTCCGCGAGGGCCGCGCCGCCACCCTCACCACCCGCGAACGGTGGCTGCGTGACGCCCTGCGCACGGCCGTATCGCACACCGGCTGGAGCGCCGGCTGGCCGCTGCGCGACATGGCCGAGTACCTGCTGACCCTGAACCTGGTCATGCGCACCGACGACCTCGCGCACCTGACCCGCCCGGAGACCATCCAGGCGATGCTCAGCAACCCGAAGGCGCTGGAGTTCGCCGGCCGGATCCCGGCGATCGCGCTCATCGCCGGACACCGGCCGGATCTGGTGCCGTTCATCGCCGAGTCCGAACGGTGGCGCCTCGACGTCCTCAACCAGCCGGCCGCGGCCCCGGCGCTGCTCTCCGATCCGACGCTCTTCGACCGCGCACTGGCCGACCCCGAGGTGAACGACCTCGTCGACGACTTCATCCGGATGGTCGGCCCGGTCCTCGGCATGAACCCCGACATCTTCGGCAAGGTCGGCGACGACCACCGGATGCTGGAGGCCCTGGGGCGCGGCCCCTCGGGCACCGTGTGGGCCCGCGCGATCTCGCGGATCCCGCAGCTGCGTGCGGCGATCATGGGTTCCCGGTTGCCGCAGCGGGTGCTGGAGAACGCGCTGGGCGTCGCCAGCCTGCCGGCCGCCGCACTGGCCGCGGGGGAGCGGCTGCGCCTGGACGCCGACGACTGGCGCGAGATCCTCACCGACACCGCGTTCCTGTCGGACCTGTACGACGTGCCGCGGGTGCTGCCGGCGCTGGTCGTCTCGCCCGCGCTCATGCGCGCCGCACAGGAGCACGACGTCGTGCTGGAACAGCTCGCCACCCGCCCGGACGGGCTGCGGCTGGTCGACCTGTTCTTCGAGAATCCGCCGCTCGCCGACCGGTTCGGGGCCGAGCCGCAGCTGTTGAAGACGGCCGTCGACAACCCGGCCGTGGTGCAGCGGATCTCGGCCGACCCGAAGCCGTTCGTCCGGGCGACGAACCTCGGCGCGGCCCTGCGTGACGCGACGGCGCCGGCGTGGGCCACCGCCCGCCCGGCCGTCGCCCGGGGCAACGACCCGCTCGCCCGGGCGAGGGCGGCCAGCCCGGCGCTGGCGGCCGCGCTCTCCTCGGGCGCGCCCACGCCGCCGCCCGCGATGCTGCAGTACCTGGCCGACCACCCGAAGCTGCTCGACGCCCCGCACGAGTACCGGCGCCTGCTGCACAAGCCGGAGCTGTTCCCGCTGCTGCTGGAGCACCAGCGGGCCGCCGCCGCGATGGCCCGCCTCCCCGCCGACGCGCGGCGCGAGGTCACCGAGGGCGTGCCGCCCTCCGGCGACCTGGTGCGGATGCTGCTGCGCTACCCGTTCGCGTGGGAACGGCTGGTCGGTGTCCTGCGCCCGGAACTGCCGTACCTGCTGCGGTCCCTGCAGGCCGCCCCCGCCAACGTGCGCACGGTGACGCATCGGGCGATGTACGAGCTGCCCTCGTACGCCTGGTACGCCGCGATGCTGCCGACGGCGCTGGTGGGCAACGCGACGTTCCCCCGCTTCGGCCCGCACCTCGGCAACGGCGAGAACTTCTCCGGCATCACCACGCACCGGATCGTCGGCAACATCCGCACGGTGACCGCGCGCGGCGACCGGAACGCCGAGAACGTGTGGCGCGGCCTCATGCGTTCGCCCGCCGTGCAGCGCCTCGTCATGCAGAACCGCGAGGCCGGCCAGGTCCTGATCAGCGGCTCCTTCCGGGACGGCTTCCACCCGCTGGTCTCCTGGCAGGGCTCGGCCGTGCTGGACGACTACCCGACCGTCCTGGAGACGCTGAACCGCATCGGCCACCAGCCCGGCATGACGATGAACCACTGGGCGTACCTGTTCGCCGACGCCGACCTGCTGCCCTGGCTCGAACGGGCGCTGGCCGACGAGAACCCCGACCGGCCCGTGGCACAGGCGCTGCTCATGCCCGACCTGCTGCCGACGGTCACCGGTTCCGACGACTTCCGGGAACTGCTGGCGGACGAGGGGCTGCTCGACGCGATCCGGCGCGCCCTGCGGGAGGGCGGTTCCGCCGCGTCGGCCCAGCTGCGCACGCTGATCGAGCGGAACCTGCCGCGCCTGCTCACCGCCGACGGCGAGCAGACGGACAACCCCGAGACCGCCGAACTGATGCGCACGCTGACCGGCGGGCGCACCGAGTTCGAACGCGCCCTCGACGCCAAGATCGCCGCCGAACGCGCCGACGGCGACGAGTGGGACGAGGACGAGGCGGCGGAGAACCGGGCCGTCGTGCTGGCCACCTACGACCGGCTCGCCGGCGCGGACACGGCCGGACTGCGCGACCTCGTGCGGCGCCACCCGACGCTGGCCAAGGCGCTGCTGGCCGACTCGGAGCTGTTCGACCTCTACGAGGACCGGCCCTCCGTGCGGCGGATCCTGGAGAACTCCGCCGCCGCCCGCCGGCTCACGGTCGACCGCGACTTCGTCGCCGGCCTGCTCAAGAACGACGAGCTGTACACGCGGTTCCTGCGCGAGGGCGACCAGTTCCGCAAGGACCTCATCGCCTATCCGGCGCGGCGCGAGGCGCTGGCGCTCAACCCGGAGTACGCGCGGGCCGAGCCCGAGCTGGCCGATGTCGTCAACGCCAGCACCGACGCGTTCCACCTGGTCGCCGACGACGACGACATCACCCGCCTCGCGTTGCGGCACGAGTACGTGCGCACCGCGCTGCGGCAGGGCGGCGAGCTGTTGACGAAGCTGTTCGACGGCGGGTCGCTGGTGCAGCGGGTCGTGTTGGGCAGCGAGGTGCTGCTGACGGCCGTGCGGCGCGATCCGGCCCTGGTCGACCGGCTCTCCACCCAGGGGCCGCTGCTCGAGGCGCTGGACCGCCACCCCGGCGTCGTCGACCGGTTCGTGCCGGTGCCGCCGGCCGGCCGGCAGCTCACGCCCGCCATGGAGAACATGGGCCGGCAGGCGTTCGCCGCGATCCTGCTGTCGAAGCCCGAGTTCCACGAGGGGCTGGCCGGCGCGTCGACGGAGACGGCGGACCTCCTGTTCGCCTCGCCGCAGCTGCTGCAGTTCGTGGTGGACAAGGCGCCGGGCCTGGTCGAGGCCATCGACCGGCAGCCGGCCCTCGCCGACCTCGTGCTCCGGCCGGCGGTGCGCAAGCTGCTGCTCAAGGAGCCGAGCCTCGCCGACGACCTGGTCGAGGACATCGACGGCTGGCGGGGTGTGCTGCGCGACTCGGTGGGGCTGGCCGACCGGCTCACCGCGAGTCCGCCGCTGCTCGACGCGCTGCGCGCGCACAAGCACCTGCGCGACGCGGCCGAACGCCTCCGCCCGCTCGCCGCCGACCTGGCCGCCACCGCCGGGCCGCCGCTGTGGTCGGCCCTGGCCGCGCATCCGGAACTCGCCGGCGTCCTGTCCGGCGGCGGCTGGCGCGCGATGCGCACCAACACCGAGCTGCTGCGCACCCTGTCGAACGAACGGGTCGACCTCGGCGCCGGCCCCGAGGAGAACGCCGCGGCGTGGCGCACCCTGCTGAGCCGGGGCGAACTGCTGCGCGCGGTGGAGACCGACCTGTCCCGCGGCGACCTGACCCCGGAGGCGCTCGGGCCCCGGCTGGCCGACCTGGCCGCGCGGGAGGAGGCACGGCGCGCGGCGGCGACCGTGGCCGCACCGACGGCGTCGCGACCGCACACCTACGCCCTCCCGGAACGGGCCAAGCGCGGCACCGCCGCCGAACGCGCCGAACTGACCGGGGCCGCCGGCCGGCGCGCGAAGGCGGCGCCGCAGCCCGCAACGGAACCGCGGGCCGTGCGCGAACTGCGCGAGTGGTGGCGGCGCGAGGGCACGGCCGGGCAGCAGGCGCTGGCGGGGCCGGCCGGCGAGGCCCTGGCGACCGCGCTGGCGGCCCACCCCGAACTGCTGGTGCTGCTGCGCCGCTACGAACACCTGCTGGAGCAGGTCGTCGCCGACCCGGCGGCGGTCGACGGGCTCACGTTCGCCCGCTTCCTGGGGCGGGGCGGGTACTCCGGCGCCGGCGGGTTCGAGCACGACTTCGGCGCGTGGACGAACGCCATCGGCGCCGGCGCCGGTGCCGAACTGCGCGACGCGGCCCGGCCGGTGTGGGAACGCCGCGACTACCGGCGCCGCAAGGACGAGCACGACGAACTCGTGGCGCTGGAGCGCCGGATCGCGGAGTTCGAGCCGCACGTGCGGGACTCGTGGGAGCCGTCGGGGACCGTGCACATCCACGATGACGTGCGTGACTCCCTGACCGACGCCGATCTGGAGGTGCTGCACGGCATCGCGGCGGGCACCGGTGGGCCGCGCGAGGAGGACTTCGAGATCCAGATCAACGTCCCGCTGCACCAGCACGTCGACCGCGGCGCCAACGGCGTGTCGTTCGCCTACGTGGTGAACGAGCAGTGGAGCGTGGACGTGTTCGTCTACTCGCGCAGCATCGGGCGCAAGGGCAACGACTACAAGTGGCCGCGCGAGGGCGGGTACACCTCGGGGCCGGCCGGCATGGACCGCCTCATCAACGGCGGGTACCTCGGCCCGTCCCGCGCGCGGGTGCGCGACCTCGTGGCGGAACGCCGGGAGGCGGCGGCGCAAGGCATCCTCGACCGGACCCCGCCGCGGCGCACCGCTCCGGCGGAGGTGCCGGAGAACGCCTACGACGCGCTCGCCGCGGAGCTGCGGCAGCAGCCGACGGGTGTGCACCTGGGCGGCCCGTCCCGGCGAAACCGCGCCACCCAGCCGGCGCAGCAGGGCGAATCGGGTCCGGCGCAGCAGGCCGTGCTCAAGCCGCTCCCCGAGCGCGAACTCACGAAGATCATCACCACGCTCCGGCAGGGCCGGCGGGCACACGTTCTCGCCTCCCGGGAGAAGTGGCTGCGCGACGCCCTGCGCACGGCCGTCGCCGGCACCGGATGGCGCGACAACTGGCCGATCGCGCAGGTCGCCGAGTACCTGCTGACCCTGCACCAGGCCGTCCGGTCGAACGACACCGGCCACCTGACCCGCCCCGAGACGATCCAGGCGCTGCTGGACAACCCGAAGGCACTGGAGGCCGCCGGAGCGACCCCGGCGATCGGCCTCGTGGCGGGACACCGGCCGGACCTGGTGCCGGCCATCGCGGCGTCGGAGCAGTGGCGCGACGAGGTGCTGCACGACTTCCGCGCCGTCCCGGCCCTGCTCGCCGACCCGACGGTCTTCGACGAGGCGCTCGCCGACCCGGCCGTGGGCGACCTGGTCGACGACTACATCCGGTTCATCGCGGCGATCCTGGGACAGAACCCGACGCTGTACAAGCTGATCGGGCACAACCGGGACCTGCTGGAGGCGCTGGGCCGCGGCCCGTCCGGCACCGCGTGGGCGCGGGCGATGGTGGCGGTTCCCGAGCTGCGGGAGGCGATCCTGGGCGCGCCGGACCCGGTGCGCACCCTGGAGAACGCCGTGGGCCTCGCCAGCCTGCCGGCCGCCGCCCTGGCCGTCGAGGAGCGGGTGCGCCTGAGCACGGCGGACTGGCGCGAGGTCCTCGACGACCGGGCGTTCGTCTCGGCGCTGTACGCCGCGCCGCGGGCGCTGCCGGCGCTCGTCGTCTCGCCCGACCTCATGCGCGCCGCGCGGACCGATCCCCGCGTGCTGGCCCTTCTGGGGGAACGTCCGGAGGGTGTGCGCCTGGTCGACGTTCTCCTGGAAAATCCGAAGCTCGTCGACCGGCTCGCGGCGGACGTGACCCTGCTGGAGACGGCGGTCCGCAATCCGGCCGTGGCACAGGTGCTGTCGGAGGAGCCGACCCGGTTCGACCGAAGTCAAGATCTTGGATCGGTCCTGCGGAACGCCAAGGCACCGGCGTGGGCGACCACCCGACCGACCCGGCCGCGCGGCAACGACCTGCTGGCCAGGGCGAAGGCGGCCAGCCCGGCGCTGGCGGCGGCGCTGGCCACCGGCGCGCCGAAGCCCGACCCGGCGATGCTGCAGTACCTGGTCGAGCACCCGAAGCTGCTCGACGCGCCGCACGAGTACCGGCGCCTGCTGCACAAGCCGGAGCTGTTCGCGCCGCTCCTGCAGCACCGGCGCCACTCCGCCGAACTGGCCCGGGTCCCGGAGAACCTGCGCGGCGTCGTGGCGGGCGTCCCGCCCTCGGGCGACCTGGTGCGGGCGCTGCTGCGCTACCCGTTCGCATGGGAACGGCTCGTCGGCATCCGCGTGCCGGACCTGCCGGAGCTGCTGGACAGCATGCGCGACGCCCCGGCCGACGCGCGCGCCGGGACCCTGCGCGGGATGTTCGAGGTGCCGGCCTTCGGCTGGTACGCCGCGCTGCTGCCCGGCGTGGTGCGCAACTCGATCGTCTTCCCGCGGTTCGGTCCGCAGACCGGGAACGCCGAGAGCCACGCCGGCCTCGCCGCGCACAAGATGATCCACAACATCCGGCTGCTGACCGGTCGGGGCGACGACGACTCCCGCCGCATCTGGACGCACCTGCTCGCGTCGCCGGCCGCGCTGCGGCTCGCCCTGCAGAACCGCGACGCCGCGCAGGCGTTCGTCTCCGGGAACTTCGACGACGGCCGGCACCCGCTCGTGCCCTACCGGGGCTCGGCGGTCCTCACCGACTTCCCGCGCGTGCTGGAGACGCTGAACCGGTACGGCTTCCAGCCCGGCATGACGATGGACCACTGGCAGGACTTCCTCGCCGAGGAGGATCTGCTCCGCTTCCTGGAGAACGCCCTCTCCGGCGAACCGGGCCGGGCGGCGCTCGCCGAGGCGCTCCTGTCGCCCGAACTCCTGCCGACCGTCATCGGCTCCGACGAGCTGCATCTGCTGCTGGACGGCCCGGAACTGCTCGACCTGCTGCAGCAGACGCTGGAGCGGCTGCCGCGCGAGGCGGCCCTGAGCCAACTGCGCACCCTGCTCGCCGAGCAGTTGCCGCGCCTGCTGACGGACGACGGCGAGCCGATCGACAACCCGGAGACCGCCGCACTGATGCGCACGCTCACCGGCGACCGGGCCGGTTTCGCGCGCGCGGTGGACGCCAAGCTCGCCGCCGAACGGGCCGACGCCGACGAGTGGGAGGAGGACGAGGCGGCGGAGAACCGGGCCGTCTTCATGAGCTACTTCGACCGGCTCGCCGAGCCGGGGATGTCCGGGCTGCGAACACTGGTCGCGCGGTTCCCGACGCTGGCGAAGGCCGTCATGATGCGCTCGGAGCTGTTCGACCTGTACGAGGACCGGCCCTCCGTGCGGCGGCTCCTTTCGACCTCGCCGGCCGCGCGCCGGCTGACGGTCGACGCCGCGTTCGTCTCCGCGCTGCTGACGAACGACAAGCTGTACGCGCGCTTCCTCGGCGAGGGAGAGCTGTTCCGCCGGGAACTCGTCACCTACGAGAGCCGCCGCGAGTCGATGGCGCTCAACAAGGAGTACGTGCACGCCGAACTGCACGACGACACGGTCGCGGTGCTGAACTCCGGCCACGAGGCGTTCCGGCTGATCTCCGAGGACGACGACATCACCCGCCTCGCGATGCGGCACGGGTACGTGCGCGACGTCTTCACGCAGGGCGGCCTGCTGCTTTCCGAACTGCTCGACCACGGTTCCGTGGTGCAGAAGGTGTTCGTCAGCAACGAGACGCTGCTGCGCGCCGCGCACCAGGACGCCGAGCGGGTCCGGCAGCTGCGCGCCCAGGCCGTCAGCGTCGGGGTGAGCGAGGAGGACGCCGCCGACGCGCACCCCACGCTGGTCGCCCGCCTGAACGACCGGCCGGTGCTGCTGTACGCGCTGGAGCGGCACAACGACCTGTTCGACCGCCTGATGCCGGCGAACGCCAAGGACCGGGCCGCACAGGTCGAGCGGACGTTCCGGAACCTCACCGCGGACCGGTTCTACGAGCCGTTCGCCCGCGCCTCGCAGGAGACCGTCGACCTGCTGTTCTCCTCGCCGGACCTGTTGAAGTTCGCCCAGATGGTGCCCGCCCTGGTCGACGCCGTCGGCCGTCAGCCGGGGATCGCCGAGGTGGCCGCCCGGCCGGCCGTGCGCAACCTGCTCTTCCGCCACCACGAACTGCTTCAGGACCTGGTCGAACACCTGGAGAGCTGGCGGGGCGTGCTGCGCGACGGGCGCGGCCTGGCCGAACGCCTCTCCGCCGACCCGGCCCTCCTCGCCGCGATGCGCGCGCACCCGCACATCCGCCAGGTGGCCGAACGGGTCCGCACCGTCGCGGCCGACATGATCGCGGCGGGCGGCCCGCCGCTGTGGACGGCGTTCGTGCCCAACCCGGGGCTGGCGAAGGCCGTCTCCGGCACCGGCTGGAAGGGGCTGCGGCAGCACACCGCGCTGCTGCGGGCCCTGTCGGACCGGGCCGTCGACCTGCCCGCCGAGTCGTGGCGCGTGCTCCTCGCCCGCCTGGACGACCTGCGCGCGATCGACACCGAACTGGGCGAGCGGGCACTGTCGCCGGACGGGCTCGGGCAGCGGTTGAGGCACGTCGTCGACGCCGAGAACGCCCGCCGCGCGGCCGCGGCACCGACGCCGCGCGCCCCGGGCACCCGCGGCCCGACGTACCCGATCGTCGAACGGGGCAAGCGCGGCACCGCCGCCGAACGGGCCGAACGGGCCGGGCCGAGCCGTTCGGCGTCGGAGATCGTCGCGGAACGCGCACCGTCCACCGCGCACCTGTCCGAACTGCGCGACCTGTGGCTCGGCGAGGGCACCCCGACCAGGGCGGCGCTGGCCGGCCCGAACGGCCCACGGATCGCGCGGAAGCTGGCGGCGAACCCGGAACTGATCGTGCTGCTCGCCCGGTACGACGACACCGGCGAGATGCTGGAACGCGCCGTCGCGGATCCGGACTCGCTGGACGCGCTGACGTTCACGGCGTTCCTGAGCCGGCCGGGCAACTTCACCGCCGCGCCGCGGCCGGGCGAACGCGAGCGGGAGCGGTTCGAGCGCGACTTCGGCCGCTGGACCGACCGGGTCGGCGGCGCGGAACTGCGCGACGTGGCGCAGCGCACCTGGTCCCACCACGAGTACGCGCAGCACCGTGCGGCGTACGAGCGGGCGGCGGCGATCGACACCCGGCGGCGAAAGTTCGAGCCGCACCGGCCGGGCGACTGGGCACCCTCGGGGGAGGTGCACCTGCACGAGGACGTGCGGGACTACATCTCCGACTGGGACCTGCGGGCGCTGCGCGCCATCGCCAACGGCTCCACCCCGCGCGAGGGCGCGGCGCTGAACTCGCCGCAGCACACGCACACCGACCGCGGCGCGCACGGCATCTCGTTCGCCTACGTCCTCAACGAGGAGTGGAAGGTGGACGTGCTCGCGTACGCGCGCAGCATCGGGCGCAAGGGCAACGACTACAAGTGGTCGACCGGCGGCGGGTACACCTCGGGACCCGCCGGCATGGACCACCTCAACAACGACCCGCTGGTGCTGCCCTCCCGCCGGATGGTGCGCGAACATCACGAGCGGCAGGCCGATCCGGACCGCGTTCCGCCCGCGCCCACGGCACCGGCGGAGCCGCCGCGGACGGCGTACGACGTGCTCGCCACGGAACTGGCGACCGGGGTGCACCTCGGGACGGCCGGGCCCGCCGTCGAGCGCCCCGCACCCCGCGCCACGAACGGCTTCGTCTTCGGCACGGCCGGCAGCCGCGACGCGCTGCGGATGCCGACGGACGCGCGGGCGCAGGCGTTCCGGATGCGCATGGCCGACCGCTCCGCTCCGGTGCCGGGCGCGCACCCGACGCTCCTCGTCGACGCCAACGGCACCCCGGTTCCCGAAGCGGCCCTGGCGTACCTGCGGGCCGTGGTCGCCGGCATCGAGCCGCGGCTGGACCGGGCCGGCGCGGCGGGCGGTCAGAAGCCGGGCGACGAGTGGTGCGTGGACGTGCTCGTCGCCGCGCGGGGCGCGCTGTTCGACCGGACCGGCATCCCGGCCGGCCGAACGCTCGACGACGCCGCGCTGCGCCCGGACCGCTGGTCGCAGTGGGGACCCGGCCGGACGTGGCCGCGCGTGCCGGGCTTCGCGGCGGTCTCCGACCTGGTGGGCGCCGCCGGAAGCACCGGGCGCGTCGGGTTCGTGCTCGCCGACGGCCCGAACGGCGCCCCCGGCCACGCCTGGCTCGTCACCCGCGCCCCGTCGGGGGACGTCGTCTGGCTCGACCCGACCAACCCACACGTCGCCATGAAGGCGGTGTCGGACGCGGCGATGCGCGGCCGGGCGGCGATGTCGACCAGGGCGCTGGTCTTCGAGTCCGACGGCCGGCCGGTCCCGTTGCCGCGCACCCTCGAGTCGGACTCGCCGGCCGCGGTGGGCGCGCTCGCCGGCGCCGGCCGGTGGGGCCTCGTCGGCGGCGAACTGGAGACGATGGTCCGCGTCGGCGAGCCGGTCGTGATCACCGCCGAGAACAAGGAGACGTTCAGCGCCAACGAGTTGCCGGACTTCGGCGTGACGCTCGGCAGCATCACGCGCCTCGCCATCGAGATCAAGGTCGACGCGCGGCCGGTCTTCCTGGGCGCCTCGGGCGTCTGGTACTCCCATCAGCACCAGCTCCATCTGGCCGGCGACCGCCTCGTGCGCAACGAGGTCTGGCAGATCGCCGAGGTGGTCTACCTGCCGGGCGCGGCGGTCGGCGGCGAGTGGCGCGAGACGGAGACGGCCACCCACCAGCACCGGCGCGCGGTCGAGGTGGTGGCCTGGCTGGAGGAGGCCGGCCGGCAGGGGTTCAGCGTCACGCAGGCGCTGACGCCGTTCCGGGAGGGGCTCGGCGCGACCTTCGACGCCTGGTACGGCGCGCGGATGGCGCAGCGGCCGGACAATCGCGCGCTCGCCGACCTGCGCGAGGCGTTCACCGAGACGCGCGACGGCCTCGTGCCGTGGGTCAACGAGAACGACATGACCGAGGACGAGGTGCTGTGGCAGCCCGAACGGGTCGTCGACGAGCGGATCGGCATCCAGACCACGGGCGGGGTGCCGGCCGCGGGGGTCATCTCGTTCCTGCGCGGCGTCGAGCGGCGCAGCACGGGACTCTTCTCCACGCCCGAGCAGGCGGCGGCCGGGCGTTCGGCGCGGCCGTTCGACCTGGTGCGGTACGTCCAGCGGATGTCGATCGCCGTCTCCGAACGGGTCGCCCGCGACTACGCGCAGGCGCTGGCGTTCGGGCCACTGGGCGAGGAACACCAGCGCACGCTGCTCGGCTTCGAGGAGTCACTGGCGCTGCGCGGGCAGATCGTCACGGCGGTCACCCACATCATGACGCTCGTGACGGGGCTGCTGAAGATGCCGATGCTGGTCAAGGTCCGGCTGATGGCGCTCAACCGGCACGAGGTCGACGACCTGCTGGAGCAGTTGCCGGCGAGCGCGCGGCGGTACCTGGCCGCCAACGCCGACCGGATCATCGAGGAGATCGGCACGGTCGCGCGGACCGACATCCACGCGCTGCCGGGGGTGGAGAGCACGCTCCCGTCGCGCAACTGGCTGGATCACGAGTTCCACGGCGAGACGCTGATCCCGTCGCCGGAGCCGGGCGGCGAGCCGGAGCCGATCCGGTTCACGGCGCGGCAGTATCTGCGGTTCGCGTTCACCGGTGACCGTTCGCTGCGGGTCTCGCGCAACGACATCTTCGGCGAGACCAAGACGATCAGGACCCAGCCGGCGCGGGCCGGCACCCAGGGCATGCCGCTGCAGGCGATCGAACGGCGCCTGCACGTCGAACGGCTCGACCCCACCCGGCGCGGCCCGATCAGCCAGGTCGTCTCCCTGGACGAGAGCGAACGGGAGGTCAACTCCACACTCGACATCGTCCAGCGGGCGTACGCAGACGCGCTCGCGGCGCGGGAACTGTCCCAGTCGCACGGCGGGATCGAGAGCGCCGCCTACGCCTGGAGCGGCGGGCCGGGGCAGCCGATCCGTCCGGCGCCGGCCCCCGGAACGACACTCGCGCGCACCGATCCCGCCGAGGCGATCCAGTGGATGTTCCTGCGGCAGTTCGGGGTGCAAGGGCGGGATCCGATCGCACAGGCGGTGCTGACGGCGTTCGGGCAGCTCGTCGCCGGCAACGAGGCGGCGGCCGTCGAGACGCTGCTCGGGGTGGCCGTGCCGCTGCAGGAGGCGCACACCAAGGCGGCCTGGCTGGAACACGTCGTCAGCGTCACCGACGCCGTTGCGGACCCGGTGATGCGGGCCCACCTCGGACGGCTGGAGACGCTGGTGATCAAGTGCGTGCCGGTCAACGCGTGAGCGTGGGAACTAACCACCGCTCATGAAGTCGGCCAACACCCGGGCGGCGGCCGGTGAGTCGGCGAGCCGTTCCAGCCGGGCCTTCATGGTCCGGTCCCGGAACCGGCCGGCCGGCGAGTCGTCGAGACTGGCGTGCATCATCTCCACCAGCGCGGCGGCCTGCTCCTGCTGGTCCCACACCCGACGCAGGCAGGTGTCGGAGTAGTCGCGCAGGGCCGTCTCGTCGCCGTGTCGCAGGTGGGCGACGAGCGCGGGGGCGAGCGTGAACGCGTCGTGGATCGCCAGGTTCATGCCCTTGCCGCCCAGCGGCGCGATGACGTGGGCCGAGTCGCCGACGAGGTGCAGCCGCCCGGCCGAGATCGGCTCGTGCACCTCGGCCCGCAGCGGCACCACGCTCTTCTCGGTGATCGGCCCGGTCGGGATCCGATCGGCGCAGAGCCGCAGCGAAAGCTCCTTCCAGATCCGCTCGTCCGGCCAGTTCTCCGGGAAATCGTCGGGTGCGCACTGGAGGTAGTACCGGATGGCCTTCGGCCCGCGCGGGAAGTGACCCGCGAACCCGTGCCGGCTCGCCGCCATTATCAGCTTCCCCATCGGCGGCGCGTCCGCGAGCACGGTGAGCCAGCCGATGCCGAAGTCGCGTTCGGCGGTGGTGAGGGTGCCCGGCGGGAGCGCGGTGCGGCTCACTCCCCGGGGTCCGTCGCAGCCGGCGACGTGTTCGCACTCGATCGTCACCGGCTCGCCGGCCGGCGTCCGGTAGCTGACCCGCGGGCTGCCGGTCACGTCGATCGGCCGGACGTCGGTCACGTCGAAGCGGATGTCGCCGCCGCTGTCGACGAACCGGTCGAGGAGCCGCTGCACCAGCACCTGCTGGGAGCACAGGCGCAGCCGGAGCCCGCCGGTCAGGGTGGCGAAATCGAGCGGGATCGCCACGCCGTCCAGCCGGAACTCGATGGTGCCGGTCTCGGGTATCCCGTCCAGGAGTCCCGCGGAGAGTCCGGACCGCTCCAGCATCCGCACCACCGACGGCTCCAGGGCCCCGGCGCGCTGGCGGTGCTCGATATGGCCCCGGGAGCGGCGTTCCAGGACGATGCAGTCGATGCCGGCATCGTGCAGGAGATTGGCCAGCGTCAATCCTGCCGGCCCGGCACCGATGATGATGACCGATTTCACGCGCGCAGTGTAGCCATCCGGTGTTACGCGCGTAGCCCCGTCGTTCGTTCCGTGGGACCGGCTTGTCGCTCTCCGGTCAGCGGGACAGGGTCGAACCGCTGACGGCCGGCGGGCGGGCGCCGAGGAAGAAGATGCCCGGCAGTCCCGCCGTCTCGAACGTCCCGCGCGGATTGCGCCGCAGCGTCGAGGACTCGATCGCCATCGTGCCCGTGCGGTCGTTGCTGACGAAGAAGATCGCCGCGCCGCCCTCGTTGCACTTGTTGTCCTCGATGATCGAACCGGCGATGCGCAGCGTGATGAGGTTGCCGTCCATGTAGATCGCGCCACCGCTGCCGCCGCCCGGGGTGCCGGCCTGGGCCGGGTTCTGGCCGCGGCCGATCGCGCTGTTGTTGCGCATGACGCTGTTGAGGATCACCCACGAGACGCCGATGCTGCTGATCGCGGCGCCGTTGGAGCAGGCCCCGCCTTCGAACGTGCTGTTCACGACGTACACCGGCTTGTTCTGGTACTGGCTGAGCACGCGCAGGCCGGCACCGCCGAGGTCGGGGCCGTTGGTGTCGCAGCGGTTCTTGGTGAAGCGGGCGTTCACCACCTTGATCCGGCCGCCGCGCACGAAGACGGCGCCGCCGCCCTCGGTCTCGCCGTCGTTCTTGGCCTCGTTGACGGAGGTGCCGTCGGCGAAGGTGATGTTCTGCAGGGTCAGCTGCGGGGAGTCCTGGTCCTGGCAGTGCGAGGTGGTGTGCACCTGGGCGGCGTCGCAGGTGTTCATGTAGAGGATCCGGCGCTGCCCGCCCCCGCTGAGCGTCACCCTGCCGCCGCCGTCGAGCACGACCTGCGGACCGTGGTCGTTGCGGACCTTCGCGGTCGCCTTCATGGTGATCGTCACGGGATCCGGCCCGCAGCGGAACGTGATGATCCCGCCGGCCGCCACGGCTGCGACGACCGCCTCGGAGGTGCAGCTCGACGGCGTTCCGTCGCCGATGACGCGGGACGGCCTGGAGGTGTCGACGGCGCGCGCCTCGGCGGGGACGTCGGCCTTGCCGTCGGGGTTGCCGGCGCGCAGCGGCGGGGCGGCGGGGGAGGCGGACGCGGCGGCGCTCGCGGACGGCCCGGCGGAGGCGGACGGCGGCGGCGCGGCGCTGCCGGCGGGCGGCGCGGCCGGGTCGGTCGAGGGTGCGGCCGCGGCGCTGGTGTTGCGGGTCGGCGGATCCTCGCCGGTGCACGCGTACAGGGTGCCGCCGGCGAGCAGGACCAGCGCGGCGGCGGCCCCACCGAGGATCAGCTTCCGGCGCGGGGAGGCGACGGCCCGCCGCCGGCCCGGGCCGTGCGGCGCGTCGGGTGGGGTGGGAAGCACCCGCCGAGACTAGGAGCATCCCCACCGCCGCGTAACCGGACGTTCGGGCGCTGACCAGGGGGCTTTCAGGCAGCGCTGAATTTCGTCCCTCGCCGTACCCTTGCCGCCCGCGAGTCCGGTCCGTGGTCGATGATCCAGATCGATACCCTGGCATCGAATTCTCACGATCGAAGGGGGCTCAACCTTGCGACGTGCATTTGTCGCCGCCGCGGCGACGCTCGCACTCGTCCTTGCCGGCACCCCGGCCCAGGCGGTCGCCGCCGCGCCTGGGGCTCCGGGCATCGGCGACCCGTACTACCAGGATTACGGCAACGGTGGGTACGACGTCTCGCACTACGACGTGCGCCTGCGGTACTACCCCGACACCGACCGGCTGACCGGCACCACCACCATCCTGGCCAAGGCCACCCAGGGGCTGGACCGGTTCAACCTCGACTTCCTGCTCACCGTCAGCTCCATCCGGGTCAACGGCTGGGCCGCCACCTACGAACGGCAGGGCGATCACGAGCTGGTGGTCACCCCGGCCCGGCCGATCCTCGGCGGGCAGGACCTCACCATCGTCGTCACCTACCAGGGCACGCCGAGCCAGGTGGACGTCAACGGGTACACGGCGTGGACCCGCACTCCCGACGGCGCCCTCGCGGTCAACGAGCCGGAGATCGCCTGGTGGTGGTTCCCGAGCAACGACCACCCGCTGGACAAGGCGACGTTCGACATCTCGACGCTCGTGCCCAACGGCACCGAGGTGCTCAGCAACGGCATCATGCCCCGCCCGCCGGTGCAGGAGCTGGCCGGCTGGACCCGGTGGAGCTGGCGTTCGAGCAAGCCGATGGCGACCTATCTGGCGTTCCTCGTGATCGGCCAGTACGAGCTGCGCACCGACACGGCCCCCAACGGCCAGCAGGTGATCAACGCCTACTCGGACCGGCTCGGTGCCTTCGCCGAACCGGCGCGCGCCAGCATCGAGCGCACCGCCGAGGTCGTGGAGTGGGAGAGCGGCGTCTTCGGGCCGTACCCGTTCGAGGCGCAGGGTGGCGTCGTCGTGCCGCCGGCCACGCTCGGCTTCGCCCTGGAGAACCAGACCCGTTCGGTCTACGCGGCGGAGTTCTTCCGGCGCGGCTCCAACCCGTACGTGGTCGTGCACGAGAACGCCCACCAGTGGTTCGGCGACTCGGTGTCGGTCAACCACTGGAAGGACATCTGGCTCAACGAGGGCTTCGCCAGCTACGCCGAGTGGCTCTGGTCGGAGTACACCGGTGAGGGCACCGCGCAGGAGCTGTTCGACTTCTACTACAACGTGCTCTACCCGGCCGACGACCCGTTCTGGGACGTCATCATCGGCGACCCGGGCGCGGCGAACCTCTTCGACGTCGCGGTCTACGACCGGGGCGCGATGGCGGTGCACCAGATCCGCCTGGCGATCGGTGACGACGCCTTCTTCAAGCTGCTGAAGGAGTGGACCGCCACCAAGCAGTACGGCAACGGCACCAACGGGCAGTTCCAGGAACTGGCCGAGCGGATCTCCGGCGAGGACCTCGACGGCCTGTTCAACGCGTGGCTGTACAGCGCCGGCAAGCCGCTGGTGGTGGACGGCGGTCAGGACGGGCGCGCGTCGCAGGCGCGTGCGGCGTCGGCGCCGGCCGAGCCCGTGTCGTTCCAGAAGATCAAGGACTCGCACGCTCAGGCGGCGACCCGCGGCAAGTGAGTGACCGGCGGCGGGCCCGGCGGATTGTCGTCGGGCCCGTCTCCGTTTGTTTTGCCGCTCCCCGCGGCGGAAGCCGGTAGCTTCAGGTCCATGCAAGGTGCGCAGCTGCCGCTGTGGGTCTCGGCCGCGGCCGCGGTCCTCACGTCCGGGCTCGCGGCCCTGCTGGTCTACCTGGGGCTCGCGATGCGCCGCGCCACCGAGGCCCGGCTGGGCCTGCTCGAGGAGCTGTACCGGCGCGACACCGAGGCGCGCGCCCGGACGCAGGCGCAGCAGGTGTGCGCGTGGCCGGTGAGCGAACGCGAGACGTACCAGTCGGTGATCAAGCGGGGCATCGTCGGGGCGGCGATCCGCAACGGCTCCGAGGCGCCGATCTACAACGTCGAGCTGGTCTACCACGACCGGCCGGCCGCCTGGACCTGCGTGCGGCGGCTCAAGCTGGTGCGCCCGTCGGCCGAGGCGGAGGTGCACGCCGGCTTCGACGAGGAACGCACGCTGGGCGCCGCCGATCCGGAGCGGATCAACCAGGACGGCTCGGTGCGGTTGGCGCCGTCGGCCGACATGTCGCTGGAGCTGCGGTTCACCGACGGGCAGGGCAGGCGGTGGCTGCGCGACGAGGCGGGCGAGCTGTCCGAGATCGACCCGTCGACGCCGGCGCTGCCGCCGGTGCCCGAGGAACCGGCCCGGCGGGTGGCCGCCTCCGCGTCGTCGGAGGAGCCGAGCACGGTCGGGTAGTTTCGACCGTATGCGCCGTATCGGACCTGCCGTAGCCGTGTCGTTGCTGGTCGGGGTGGTCGCCGCCTGCGGGTCCGACAAGCCGCCCGCCTCCCGGCCGGCCGCGCCGGCCCCGAGCGCGCCCGCGTCGTCGCAGAGCGAGGGACCCCGGGCCAAGGTGCCGGTCACCGTTCCGGCCAACCTGCGCGGTGCGCCGTTCGACGTCGAGCGTTCGTTGGAACTGCCGGCGGGCTGGAGCGCGGCGGTCTACACCCGGATCGTCGGCGCGCGGTTCATGGCGGTGACGCCGGACGGGGCGCTGCTGGTGTCGACGCCGGGCAGCGGCGCGGTGAAGCTGGTGCGCAAGGGTCCCGACGGTGCGGCGCAGGTCTCCGACTTCGCCAAGGGGCTGCAGAAGCCGCACGACCTGGTCTTCGCGGAGGTGGGCGGGCGCACCTGGCTGTTCGTCTCCGAGATGAACAGGGTGATGCGCTACCCGTACGCCGCCGGGGACACGACGGCCAAGGGCGGTGAGGTGGTGGTCGACGGGCTGCCCGACACCAGCACCCCGGAGCTGCGCGGGCAGTACTCGCACGTGTTGAAGAACATCGCGGTCCGCGAGGGCGTGCTGTACCTGTCGATCGCCTCGACCTGCAACGCCTGCGAGTCGGATACGGTCAGCGACCCGCAGCGCGCCACGATCTACACCTACGACGCCGCCGGCACCAACCAGGGGAGGAAGCTCTACGCGCGCGGGCTGCGCAACGCCGAGGGGCTGGCGTTCGTGCCGGGGACCGCCGACCTGTGGGTCGTGGTGAACAACCGGGACAACACCCTGGTCCCCGACGACCGTGACGTCGACGGCGACGGCAAGGGCGACCGGGGCAAGAAGATGACGGCCTTCGTCGACAACTACCCGCTGGAGCCGTTCACGAAGGTGACGCAGGGCGGCTTCTACGGCTGGCCGTTCTGCAACCCGAACAGCGACCAGAGCAACCGGAACATGGGCTACCACCGGGACGTGGAGCTGAACGCCAACGGCTCGAAGGCCGACTGCGCGACCGCCACGAAGATCGACGTGGGCCTGCCGGCACACTCGGCGCCGCTCGGGCTGACGTTCACGCAGGGGACCAGGGCTCCGGACCTGGGCGCGATCATCCCGCTGCACGGCTCGTGGAACCGCAGCACCCCGAGCGGTTACAAGGTGCTGCACTTCCCGTGGACCGCGAACGGCCCGGGGGAGCAGCGCGACCTCGCCACCGGCTGGCTCGACCCGGCGACCGGCAAGTCCTGGGGCCGGCCGGTCGACGCCGCGATCGACGCCGACGGTTCGGTGCTGATCAGCGACGACGGCTCGGGGACGGTCTACCGCCTGACCCCACCCGCCCGCTAGCGAACGATCACCAGCTCCGCGCGGTCGTGGAGCCGGTAGCCGACGCCCCGGATGGTGGCCAGGAGCGGGTTGGGCGTGCCGAGCTTCTGGCGCAGCCGCCGCACGTGCACGTCGACGGTGCGCTGGCCGACCTCGTCGGTGCCCCACACGCTGCGCAGGAGCTGGCCGCGGCCGAAGACCCGGCGCGGGTGCTCGGCGAGGTGCAGCAGCAGGTCGAACTCCCGCCGGGTCAGCGTGATCTCGTTGTCCCGGTAGGTGACGGTGCGCGTGTCGGGGAAGACGTGCACCGCGTCGCCGGTCTCCTTCGCCGCTTCCCGCGGTTCCTCGGCGGGTGGGCTCGCGTAGCGGACGGCCAGCGGGCGCAACTGCTGCAGCACGGCGGCGGCCTCGCCCGTGGGCACGGTCAGTTCGATCGTGATGCGCACCGGCTGGGTCGTGGGTGCCATCTCCTGGGGCGATCGCTGCGGTCGACGGGGTCGGGACAGGCGATGTGGCCGGAGGGTCGTGCGCCGAGGGTTCATGGCCGGAACTATATCCTACTGAGTTGATAGGAAAAAGGAGGCGCCAAAAAGTTTGCGAATCCGTGCAACCCCGGCCGAGGGGGCTCTCGTCTAGCCCCCGACGAAGGGAGCAACCACGCGTGCACGCTGACGACGAGCGCGACTTCCGGGAGTTCGCCGCCGCCCGGATGGAATCGCTCCGCGGCCTCGCCTACCTGTCATGCGGCGACTGGCAGGTGGCCGAGGACGCAGTGTCGACCGCCCTCACCCGTCTGTACGTGCGCTGGCGACGGGTCAGCGCACCGGACAGCTACGCCCGCACCATGGTGGTGCGGGCGGCGATCGACGAGAAGCGGCGACCCTGGCGACGCGAACGACCGTCGAGCAACGGCATGCCCGACGTGCCGCTCGACGACCGGACCGCCGACACCGACGAGCGGCTGCGGGTGACCGCCGCGCTGCGGAAGGTGCCGGCCCGTCAGCGGGCAGCGATCGTCCTGCGGTACTACGAGGGCCTGAGCGTCGAGGAGACCGCCTCCGCGCTCGGGTGCCGCGAGGGGACGGTCAAGAGCCAGACGATGCGTGGGCTGGCGACCCTGCGTTCCCTGCTCTCCAACGAGCGGATTCGACTCATCGAACGGGACATTCGGGAGGAAAGTCATGTCGTACGACCTGCGGGACGTACTTGATATCGCGAAGGAGGGCGCTCCACCGGCACGTAACCGGGTCGACGACATCGTCGCCTCCGGCCGGCGGCTGGAGAAGCGCCGGCGCGCCGCCTGGCTGACCGGGACGGCGGCCGTCGTGGCGCTCGTCGCGGCCGGGGCGGTGACGGTGCCGGTGTTCGTCGGCGGCGGCGGCGGCGGCCAGGACTCGGCCGCGCCGAACGACGGGCCGGTCACGATCCCGGTGCCGGGCGCACCGTTCGACACGACGGTGGCCGCCTCGACCGCAGGCAAGTACAAGATCACCGACCCGCTCCTGGTGAACGACAAACTGCAGCGCTCCAACGTCTACCGGGACGGTGCGCGCAAGGCCTCCGTCCAGGACCAGGACGGCAAGGTGCGCGAGTACGACTTCGCGGTCGGCACGGTGACCGTGTACCGGCCGGGCGCCTTCGACCCGAAGGAGTACGCGGGCGGGACCGCGGTGACCGTGCGCACCCGCCCCGGCCTGATCGTCGACCGGGAGACCTCCGTCAACGCCGCGCCGGCGCGCGCGGGGGAGAAGCCCGGCGCGCCGAAGAGCGAGCTGTTCCCGTCGCTGGCGTGGCAGTACGCCGACGGCGCGTGGGCCACGATCGTGGTCAACGAGACCTTCGGGCACGAGGCGCCGCGCGAGGACCTGGTCGCCATCGCGGCCGGTGTCGCGCCCAGCGCGTCGACGCCGGTGAAGGTGCCGTTCTCGCTCGGCTACAAGCCGGCCGGGTGGACCCTGGCCGACGCCGGGCTCGGCGGCGCGGGCGCGTTCCAGGAGACCCTGGGCGAGCTGCGCTTCCTCGGCGCGCCGACGCAGGACCCCGAGGGCGGCGTGCGGCTCACCGTGTACGAGGGCATCGCGAAGTACAACAGCGCCGGCAAGCAGACCACGTGCGACGGCGCGCGGCCGAGCATCTGCGACCGCGACCTGGGCAACGGCTGGTTCGTGGAGATCGTCGACGGATACGGCACCATGTCCGAGACGGAGCTGCGCAGGGTCGTGGACGGCGTCGTACCGGCGGCGTCGTTCACCGATCGGGCCGGCTGGACCGCGGCGGCCGCCCTGTAGGTCACCTCACCCCGCGCGCCGGTTCGACACCCGGCGCGCGGGGTAGGGATCGCGCATGGACGAACTGCTGACCGGAGACCTCTACCGCTTCGAGGACCTGCTGCCCGACGCCGAACGGCAGGTCCTGCACCGGGTGCGCGCGTTCCTGCGCAAAGAGGTCGCGCCGCTGGCCAACGACTACTGGGCGCGGGCGGCGTTCCCGAAACAGCTGATCGCCGGTTACGCGGACCTGGGCATCGCCGGACTCTCCTACGACGAGTGCCCGGGGGAGAAGCCGAGCAGCCTGCTCAGCGGGTTCCTGGCGATGGAGATGGCGCACACCGACGCCTCGATGGCGACGTTCTTCGGGGTGCACACCGGGCTGGCGATGGGCAGCATCGCGGCGTGCGGCTCCCCCGAGCAGCGCGAACGGTGGCTGCCCGCCATGGGCCGGATGGAGCGGATCGGGGCGTTCGCGCTGACCGAGCCGGAGGGCGGCTCCGACGTCGCCGGCGGCATGCGCACCACCGCCCGCCGCGAGGGCGACGAGTGGGTGCTCGACGGCGCGAAGCGCTGGATCGGCAACGGCACCTTCGCCGACCACGTGGTCGTGTGGGCCAAGGACGTCGCGGACAACCGGGTCAAGGGCTTCGTCGTCGACCGGGGCACCCCGGGGTTCACCGCCTCGAAGATCGAGAACAAGATCGCGCTGCGCATCGTGCAGAACGCCGACCTGCGCTTCGACGGCTGCCGCGTGCCCGAGGAGAACCGGCTCCAGGAGGCGCACTCGTTCCGCGACACGGCCGGCATCCTGCGCCGAACGCGCAGCGGCGTGGCCTGGCAGGCCGTGGGCGTGATGCTCGCCGCCTACGAGATCGCCCTGGAGTACGCCGGCCGGCGGGAGCAGTTCGGCCGGCCGATCGCCGGGTTCCAGCTCGTGCAGGACCTGCTGGTGCGGATGCTCGGCAACGTGACGGCGTCGTTCGGCATGGTGGTGCGGCTGGCGCAGTTGCAGGACGCCGGCACGTACCGCGACGAGCACAGCGCGCTGGCCAAGGCGTGGTGCACCACGCGGATGCGCGAGACGGTCGGCTGGGCCCGCGAACTCCTCGCCGGCAACGGGATCGTGTTGGACTACGACATCGGCCGCTTCGTCGCCGACGCCGAGGCGCTGTACTCCTACGAGGGCACGCGCGAGATCAACACGCTGATCGTCGGCCGCGCCGTGACCGGCGTCGGCGCGTTCGTCTAGCAACGGTCACCTGCGGCGGGAGCGGATCGGCACCTGGCCCACCGGGTCCTCGCCGTGCACCTTGTTGCGGCCCTCCCGCTTCGCCTCGAACAGGTGCGTGTCCGCCGCGGCCAGCAGGTGCTGCGCGGTGGTCTGCTTCGACGCGCGGTGCGACGTGATGCCGATGCTGACCGTCACGATGCCGCTCGGCGCGCCGGTGTGCGGCTCCTGCAACGCCTCGACGGCGGCGCGGGCGCGTTCGGCCACGAGGCGGGCGCCGGCCGCGTCGGTGCGCGGCATCACGACGGCGAACTCCTCCCCGCCGTACCGGGCGATGAGGTCGGTGCCGCGCACGCTCTCGTTGAGCGCCGCCGCCACGCGGCGCAGGCAGGCGTCGCCGGCCAGGTGGCCATAGCCGTCGTTGTACGCCTTGAAGTGGTCGATGTCGATCATCATGACGCCGGTGCGGCTGCCCGCCCGGACCGCCTGCAGCAGCTCCGTCTCCAGGAACTCCACCAGCCGGCGCCGGTTCGCCAGGCCGGTGAGCGGGTCGGTGACCGCCAGGACGGCCAGGCGTTCGTTCGCCAGTTCCAGCTCGCGGGTGCGCTCGGCCAGCTGGCGTTCGAGGGCGGCGTGCGCGAGGGCGTTCTGCAGCGAGACGGTGAGCTGGCCGGCGATCAGCATCACGGCGTCCAGCCGGTCCGTCGAGAACGTCCCGGACGCGAGCCGGTTCTCCAGCAGCAGCATCGCCAGCGGCGTTCCCTGGTTGAGGATCGGCACGACCAGCAGCGCGCAGCGGTCCAGCCCGGACAGGTACGGCTCCCGCGCGAAGCGGTGGTCCCGCGTGGCGTCCTCGACCAGCAGCGTCTCGCCGGTGCGGTCGACGTAGCGCACCGCCGACAGCGGCACCCGGGTGCGCGCGGACGGGTCGGTGACCGGCACCGCGCCGCCCTGTTCGGGCAGGAGCCAGCTCTCCGACTGCTCGTCGCGCAGCAGCAGCCGCGCCGTGCTCGCGCCGGTCAGGCCGACGAGGCTCTCGACGACCCGTTCGCGCAGCCGCTCCACGTCGGTCTCGGCGCTGAGCGCGCGGGCCGCGTCGAGCACCGCGACGAGGTCGATCGAGTCGGCCGAGATGCTGGTGTTGCCGCTGGTGCCGTTGTTGCCCGCGGTGGCGCCGCGGCCGCGGCCCTTGGCGGAGCCGCCGCCCGAGGCGCGCAGCGCCGGATAGGTGCGGTGCAGCTGCGCCACCTTCGCCGTCGCGCCCCACGCCCGGTAGGCGTCGCGGGCCTCGGCGAGCAGGCCGCGGCCGGTGTGCTCCAGGCCGCCCGCGAGGTGGCAGAGCGCCGCCCGTTCGGTGATCAGGGCCCGGTGCCACGGCCGCTGGCGGTGCCCGGCCTCGCGCAGCGCCGCGTCGAAGACCCGCACCGCCGTGGCCGGGTCGCCCTCGGCCCAGGCCAGTTCCGCGTCCAGCAGGTGCACCAGGTGGCGGTAGTTCTCCGGCGCGTCGGCAGCCCGCTCGTCGAGCCAGTTCCTACTTTTGGTGAACTCCATGCGTAGGGCCGCGCGCCGGGTCCGATCACCCTCGCCGCGGATCTGGTGCGCCAGCGCCAGCGCGTGCAGGGCGCGCAGCAGCGCGGTGCGGTAGCCGTTCTGCGGGGCGATCAGGGGCAGCGCCGCCGCCGTGTGCGTGGCCAGCGCCTCCTGGTCACCGAAGATCGCCGCGGCGAGTGCGCGGTTGACCCGGTAGACCGACTCCGGGATCGGCGGCAGCTGGTCCAGGTGGTGCTTCTCGTCGAACGCGCTGTCGGTGAAGCCGCCCGCCGGCAGGGTCTGCCCGCGCAGTGCGCGCAGCAGCTGCCGGTACGCCACGTAGCAGGCACCCGCCGTCGCGTTGCCGGTCGCCGCGGCGAACGCCGTCGCGGTGGCCAGTTCGTCGTCGAGGGCGTCGATCGAGGGCGTCGTCTCCAGCCGTCCACCGAGCGTCGTGTTGTGCGTGAAGGCCGCGGACTGCAGCAGCCCCACCCGGTGCAGCCCCTCCCGGGCCTGCTGGGCCTGCGTGACGGCGTTCTCCAACGGCTCGAACCAGTGCGCCGTGAACATCGCGTACATGTGCCGGTTGAGCGACGTCGCCGGTTCGTAGCCGCGCAGTTCGGCGATGGCGAGCGCGTTGCGGGCGATCTTGTTGGCCGTGGTGTGGTCGCGGCGCAGCGTCAGCACCGTCGGGGCGGCCATCGACATCGTGCCGACGAGCGCGTTGGTGGGGCCGTGCGCCGCCCACAGCTGATGGGCCTGGAGCACCAGCCAGGCCACGACGCGGGCGTTCAGGAAGAATGCCGGGGTGACCATCTTGACCAGGAGGTCGCCGATCGCCTCGACCCGCACGGAGGTCACGGGCGGGCGGCGGACCTCGGCCTCCGGGTCCAGCGCCTCGATCCACTCGTAGAGCACGGTCCACTGCTCGTCGCTCTGCGTCGCGATGGCCTCGTCGGAGGTGTCCAGCCCCAGCCGGGCCAGCACGGTCAGCCCGAGCGTCACCCCGTCCGCCTGCCGGCCCCGGTCCAGCAGGCTGCTGACCTGCACACACGCGGCGTGGGCCAGGTGCAGGGGATCGCGCACGCGGCGTTCGACCGACCAGTAAACGTGATCGACGTCCTCGTGCCGGCCGAGGTCGTAGAGGACGGCGTGCCGCTCCAGTTCCAGATCGAGGATCATCGGCCCGTCCTCGGCGGTCTCGACCGTCTCGAGGAGGGTGACCGCCGCGGTGAGGAACGGCTCCGCGACCATCGGATTGACCCGGCGCGCACTCGTCGCGGCGTGCCGGAACAGCTCCGCCACCCGGCGCAGCTCGTCGGCGTCCGGGATCGCGTGCGCGGCCGGCAGGTACTGCTCCGCGGCGACGGCGGCGAACTCCGGCACGGCCGCCAGCCGGCGGGCCAGCCCCAGCTGGAGATCGCGGCGCCGGTCCGGCTCGACCCGCCCGTACGCCGCCTGCTGCACCCGATCGTGCGCGAACCGGACCGTGGTCCCCTCGGCGGGGGCCAGCAGGCCGTCCTCCAGCGCCGGCGCGAGGTGCTCGTCCAGCTCCGCCGGCGACCGCCCACCCGCCACCTGCAGCAGCCGCAGCTCCACCTCGCCGCCGAGGCAGGCCATCACCTCGAGAAGCTCCCGCGACTGCGCCGGCAGCGCGTCGATCCGCGCGCACAGCAGGTCCACCACGTCGCCGGTGCCGATCTGCTCGCGCACCGTCGCGGGGTCCCAGTCCCAGCCGCTGCCCGCCGGCGTCAGCGCCTTGCGCCGGCTCAGGGCCTGGACCAGTTCGATGGTGTCGTAGGGGTTGCCGCCGGTGCGCGCGCCGATCGCGGGGGCCAGGTCGGTGAGCTTCTCCGGCCCGACGCGCAGCATCCGGCCCAGCAGGTCGGCGAGGTCGTCGGGGCCCAGGTTCTCCAGCCTGAGCAGGGCCGGCGCGGAGCCGAGCCCCTCCCAGCGGGCCATCCCGACGGCCAGCGGATGGGAGGCGCCCACCTCGGACTCGCGGTAGGAGCCGACCACGAACAGCCGCCGCAGCGACCCGTCCGTCTGCAGCGCGTCGATCAGGGCCAGCGCCATCGGGCCGGCCCACTGCAGGTCCTCCAGCACGACGACCAGCGGCCGCACCGGCGACACGACGGCGCGCAGCAGGTCGATGCAGGCGCGGCGGAGGCGGCGTTCGGCGGTGACGGCGTCGCCGGTGGTGCTCTCCGGCTCGGCCGACAGCAGCGTCGCGAACTCCGGCACCATGGCCGTCAGCAGGCCCGCGTTGGCGCCGAGCGCCTGGCGGATGTGCTGGCGCTGCGCGGCGCGGTCGCGTTCGGGCTCGGCGAGCAGGAGCCGGCCGAGGGCGCGCAGCGCCTGCCACACGGCGTCGGTGCTCGGATCCTGCCGGTACTGGTCGAACTTGCCGCCGATCAGCCAGCCGCCGTTCGCGGTGACGGCCGGGCGCAGTTCGTCGATGAGGGCGCTCTTGCCCACGCCGGGGCCGCCCGCCACGAGCATGCCGCGACCCCGCCCGTGCAGCGCGTCGGCGAACCCGCCCCGCAGCGCGGCGATCTCCGGCTCGCGGCCGACCAGGGTCGACGGGGGAGCCAGCCGGTGCGACACGTCGTGCGAGCCGGCGGTGAACGGTTCGGCCGCGTCGGACTTGCGGTCGCGCAGCAGCGCCAGGTCGTGCACGAGCCCGTCGGCGGACTGGTAGCGGCGGTCGGGGTCCTTGCGGAGCAGCCGCATGATCACGTCGGAGAGGTCGCGGGGCACGCGCGCGTCGACGTCGGTCGGCGGCTGCGGCTCCTGCGCCAGGTGGTCGGAGACCATCTGCAGCGGCTCGCCGCGCCCGAACGGCGGCCGCCCGGTGGCCAGTTCGTAGAGCGTGGCGCCGAGCGAGTACAGGTCGGAGCGCTGGTCCACGCGGCGCCCGGTCCGGCCGGTCTGCTCCGGCGCGAGGTAGGGGAGCGTTCCGGGGATCTCGGCGGCCGGCGTGAACCCGGGCCGGTCCTCCACGGACGTGGTGGCCAGGTGGAAGTCGATCAGCGTGGGCCGGTGCAGCCCCTCCGAGACGAGGATGTTGGCCGGGTTGACGTCCTTGTGCACCACCCCGGCGCGGTGCACGTCGGCGAGCACCCGGGCGATGTCGTGCCCCAGGTCGAGCAGGGCGGTCGGCGCCAGCGGCGTGCCGTCGAGCCGGGTGGCCAGGGCCGTGGCGCCGGAGTCCGCGAGCACCAGCGAACCGGCCGGGCGCACGCCGTCGACCAGCTGCGGCACGCCGTCGATCCCGGCCAGGCGGGCCAGCACGGCGCGTTCCTGGCGCAGGCGGTGCGCCGCCGCCGGGCCGCGCGGCTCCTTGATGACCACCCCGGGGCCGCCGTCCGGCCGGCGCACGCGCAGGATGCGGGTTCGCGGGCTCTCGTACAGCACCTCTGTCCGCCCGGTGCCGTCGAGCGGATCCCACTGCTCACCAGGTGTCGCACTGGTCAAGGTCATCGTCCGGGCTCTCAGACTCTTCGCTCTCCTGCAGGGCGGAAACGCTGTCCTATCGGCCGGGTGTCGCGGTTCTTGAGTGGAGATTTGGTGGAGGCCCCAACCCGCGTGTCAGCCTGGTGCGTGTGGTGGGCATGAGGAAGGCGCGCGCGTTGCTGGGGCGGTTGGGAACCCTGCTGCTGTGCGCCGTCCTCGCCGGTGTGGTCGTCGCCGGGATGATCTTCCCGTTCCTGGCGCTTTCCGGCACCGCGTTGCGCACCGGCACGCAGAAGTTCGACGCGCTGCCGGCGGAGCTGACCGTTCGCCGGCCGCCGCAGGCCAGCGAGGTGTACGCCGCCGACGGGACGACCCTGCTGGCCAGGTTCTTCGACGACAACCGGCGCGACATCCCGCTGGCCGACATGGGCGAACCGATCCAGTGGGCGATCATCGCCGCCGAGGACCAGAACTTCTACCGGCACAACGGCGTCGACGTGCGGGGCGTGGCCCGCGCCGCGGTGGCCAACCGCGCCGGCGCGCCGCTGCAGGGCGCCTCCACGATCACCATGCAGTTCGTGCGGATGTCCAGCACGTACACGCAGGAGGACCCGACCGCCGTCGTCGCGGCCACCGAGGACACCGGCATCCGCAAGGTGCGCGAGGCCCGCCTGGCCCGGGCGATCGAACGGAAGCTGAACAAGCAGCAGATCCTCGAGGGCTACCTGAACATGGCGCCGTTCGGCAACGGCACGTACGGGGTGCACACGGCGAGCCAGCTGTACTTCGGCAAGCGGCCGGCGGAGCTGACGATCGCCGAGGCGGCCTCGCTCGCCGCCATCGTGAAGTCGCCCTCCTACTACGACCCGCTCGTCCCCGAGGGCGCCCGCCACCTGCGCGAACGCCGCGACTGGGTGATCCGTCAGATGGTCGAGACGAAGTGGATCTCCCGGGCGCAGGGCGACCTGGAGAGCGCCGCCCCGGTGCAGGTCACCGGCCGGCGGCTGCCGGACAACTGCACCGCGGCCGTCCCGAACCACTTCGGCTTCTTCTGCGACTGGTTCTACCGCTGGTGGCTGGCGCAGGACGGGTTCGGCGCCACGCCGTACGACCGGGAACGCCGCCTCAAGAGCGGCGGCTACCGCATCGTCACCACCCTCGACCCCGGCATCCAGAACGCCGCCCAGAAACGCGTGGAGGAGCATCTGCCCACCGGGCGTTCCGAGGCGCTCATGATCGCCGCCGTCGAGCCGCTCACCGGGCGGGTCCGGGCCCTGGCGACCAACCGCCGCTTCGAGGTGCCCGACGAGGCCCACCCGAACGGCCCCTCCACCGACCCGCGCGCCGGCGGCCGTTCCGGCACCTACCCGGCGACGACGAATCCGCTGCTCACCGGCGGCGACGGCGTGCCGGGCTTCCAGGCGGGCTCGACGTTCAAGATGTTCACGCTGGTGGCCGCCCTGGAACAGGGCATCCCGCTGGCGAACGTGATCAATGCGAAGGAGCGGTACGAGTCGGCCTACCGGGGTGCGCGCGGGGACGCGGCCTGCCCCGGCACCGACCGCTGGTGCCCCACGAACGACTCCGACGGCATGACCGGCCCGCAGACCGCCTGGTCGGCGTTCGGTCGCTCGGTCAACACGTACTTCGTGCCGCTGGAGGAACGCGTCGGCGCCGCCAAGGTGATCGACGTGGCGCGGCGGCTCGGGATCGAGTTCCGCGCCCAGGACGACCGGGCCCGGGCCGACGATCCGGCGCAGGCGAACGCCTGGGGCGCGTTCACGCTGGGCGTCTCCGCCACGACGCCGCTGGACCTGGCGTCGGCGTACGCGGCGCTCGCGGCCGACGGCCGGTACTGCGCGCCGGTGCCGGTGCAGGAGATCACCGGCCCGGACGGCGCCGTCCCCTTCGCGGCCCTGAACTGCCGCGAAGCCGTCTCGGCCGACGTCGCCCGCGCGGCGATCGACGCGGCGCGCTGCCCGGTCGGCGACAGGAGCGCGTTCGACCAGTGCGACGGCGCCACCGCCCGGGACGCCCGCAAGGTGGTGGGCGCGCCGATCGCGGGCAAGACCGGCACCACCGACGACGGGCGCAGCGCCGCCCTGGTGGTGACCACGCGCGAGCTGGCCGTCGCCGGCATCCTCGCCGACCCGGACCGGCCGCAGGGCGGCCCCGCGATGGACCACGCCGTCGTCAACCCGGCCGTCTACGAGACGCTCGCGGACGCGGTGCGCGGGCGGCAGCCGCTGGAGTTCCCGAAGCCGGGGGAGAAGCTGGTCTTCGGCGAGCGCAAGCCGGTGCCGGACGTGACCTGCCAGCCGGTCGAGGCGGCGACGGCGGCGCTGAAGACGGCCGGGTTCGCGGTCGAGCAGGAGCCGGTGCCGGTGCCGTCGCCCTGCCCGGCGGGGTCCGTCGCGTCCACCACGCCGGCGGGCAAAGCCGTGGCGGGCGGGGTCGTGGTGCTGCGCATCAGCCGAGGCCCGGCACCGTCCACGACCTTCGGCCCGTCCTCCTCGCCCTCGTCGGGACCCGACTGAGCCGTGCGGCTACCTCGCCTCGATGAGGCCGAGGCCGCGGAGGCGGCGCAGCCAGCCGGTCGCCGTGTGGCGCGGGACGTCGAAGTGTTCGGCGAGGGCGGAGACCTTGCCGGTCTGCTCCCACGCGGCCACCACCTCGTCGGGGTCGGGCATCCGCCGGTAGGCGCGGCTGGTGCGGGCCTCCTCGACCGGCTCGGCCGCCTTCGCGCGGCCCCGGCCCCGACGGCGCGGGGTGGGCTTGGCTTCCACGACGGTGGCTTCCTCGGCGGCGCGCGAGCGGCGGCCACGACGTGGGCGCTCGGCCTCGGGCTCGGCGGCGGCGCGGGGGCGGCGGGCGCGGCGGGGTGGGAGGACCTCGGTGGGGGTCACGGTGTCGGCGGCGGCGGTCACCGCGGGCGCGGCGGGGGAGAGCGCGGCCATCAGGCCGGCGAGGTCGATGCTGGGCAGCTGGTGCGGCGTGAGCCCCTGTCCGGCGGCGGGCCGGATGAGCAGTTCGGTGATGCGCGGCGTGCCGCCGGCCGTGTCCACCTGAATGGTGGTGTGGGCGCCCGACGAGTCGTCGTGGGGCGTGATCGTGAGGGTGTATCCGCTCATGGAGTTTCCTTTCATGATCTTTGTAGTGTGCCATAGTCAGGCCGCTGACCTGCGCCGGGACGGTCCGGAGGGGTGCTGTTCGCGCATTCTCAATTGACCGCGGACAACGCTTTTCACCGCAGCCGGGGCATTTGTAGTTGATCACGCAATGTTCGTTCGGGCTGCCCTGTGTGGGGCGGTCGGCAGGCAGTGACGTGGGTCACATGTAGAAATACTTCGATGTACTGTGACGCGCAGCGATGCACTCGTGTGCGCATCCGTGACGTTCGGGGCGGCCGCCGCTACGCCCCGCATCACCGGGTTGACCTAGCGTTCTGTCGATCGCGAAGGTGCGTCCGGCTCACGTTCGGGCCGCTCCGTCGCCCTGAGCGATATTGAAATCCGCCATCACGTCATCCATCGATGGGTCGAATGGTCAGGTCGTTGCATCTGGGGGGACCCCATTACCCGGAGATTCGAGTAAAGTCACCCGGGCGTCGGAGATCGTACTCATCGATCTCTCGACAATGCTCCGACCTCTGTAGTAGGTCACCGGCGTAAAGGGGTCGCATGAAAGTGGACGCGTCGGGCATGTCGGATCCTCCTCCGGCAGCGCACGCGGCCCACCGTGGCCACCGAAGATCACCCTGAAACCCCGACGGGGGCGCGGCATATAGCACTCCAGAGCGCCATCGGCAGCTGCCGAGGCGCTGCGGTCAATGCTGTCCGCACGCCATTTGCATTGACGTTCCTCGACGTGTCTTCTGCTGGGGAGTGACGCACCTACCATGACTCGGGACCCCATGACTCGGGACAGCAACCCCGGCGAACGGACCCGCCTGGCCGGCCTGTCCCGGCTGCGCGGTCGGTTCTGGCGCCTGCGGGACCGCCGTATCCGCGTGAAGCTAGCGGTCATCCTCGCGCTACCCGTGCTCGCCGTCGTCGTGTTGACCGGCGTCGGCGTGGTCACCACCAACGCCGGCGCCGAGCGCGCCGACGACGCCCGCCGGATGGTCGCCGTCGGCGGCGCCGGTGCCGAGCTGGTCGCCCTGTTGCAGCGCGAACGCGCCACCGCCGCGCTGGTCGCCGCGAGTCCCACCGGCAGCGCGGCCCTCGCCGACTACCGGCGCCTCGTCACCGCCACCGACAGCGGCATCGAACGCTTCCGCGCGGCCCTCGCCGCGGCCGAGCCCGGCGGTGCGGCGGCCGTTCTCGTGCGGCGCATCGAGCAGCAGCTCAACGACCTGCCGCAGCTGCGCCTCCAGGTGCAGGGCGACCAGTCCGCCCTCGCGAGCGTCGTGATCTTCCGGTACCGCGCCGTCATCGCGGACCTGGTGAGCTACCGCGAGACGCTGAGTCAGCTCGGCGTCGACGTGCAGACCGCGACCAACCTGCGCGCCAACGCGGCCCTGACGCAGGCGATCGAGTCGTTGGGCCTGATGCAGGTGGCCGTCATCCGGGCCATCGACCCCGCGCGGCAGACCGCCCCGCCGCTGACTCCCGCGCTGCAGCAGGAGATCGTCGGCTCCGACACCGGGTTCGACGAGGCGTTCCTCGACTTCCGCAACCTGGCACCGGCGCAGTGGCAGGCCGAGCTGAACTCGCGGGTCGGCGGCACCGCGGTCGTCGACGCCGAACGCCTCCAGGGCATCGCCACCCGCCTGCTGCCCGGCAGTTCCGTGGACCTCGACGGGGCCAACGTCGGCACCTGGTCGGCGGCGATCGGGACCCGCATGGACCTGCTGCACGCGGTCGAGCAGACGTTCGACCGGCAACTGCTGCGGGACGTCACGAACGAGCGGGACGAGGCGCGCAACGAAGCGCTCACCATCGGTGGCGCTGTCGGCCTGCTGCTGCTGGTGATGCTCGCGATCGGCTGGTGGGTGACGCGGTCGTTGAGCCGTTCGCTGCACCGGCTGCGCACCGGTGCCGAGGCGGTCGCCACGGAACGCCTGCCCAGCATGGTCGAGGAGCTCGGCGCCGAGAACGTCGACGAGCACACCATCCGCCGCCTGGAGGCCGAGGCCGCCGAGCCGATCGAGGTCGAGGGCGCCGACGAGGTGGGTCAGGTCGCCTCGGCGTTCAACAGCGTCAGCGCCGCCGCCGTGCGGATCGCGGGCGAGCAGGCGGTCCTGCGCGCCTCGGTCAGCGGCATCTTCGTCTCCGTCTCGCGCCGGCTGCAGCGACGGGCCGACGTGATGATGCTCAGCCTCGACGGCCTCGAACGCGACGAGCAGGACCCGGAGCGCCTGCGCAAGCTCTTCGACCTGGACCACGTCGCCACGCTGATCCGGCGACTGATCGCCAACCTGCAGGTGCTCGCCGGCGGTCGCGCGGGCCGGCCGACGCCGACCCCGGTGTCGCTGCCGGACCTGCTGCGCGCGGCCGGCTCCGAGGTCGACGACTACCAGCGGGTCGAACTGGCCGACGTGGACGGCGGCGTGCGGATCACCCGCGACGCGGCCGAGGAACTGGTCCACCTGCTCGCCGAGCTGATCGACAACGCGGCGAAGTTCTCCCCGCCGGAGAAGCCCGTCGTCGTCGAGGGGCGGCACGTCGGCGACCGCCTGCACCTGCAGATCCGCGACAGCGGCATCGGCATGCGCGAGGCCGAGCTGAACGCCGCGCGGGACCGGATCGCCAACCCGCGCCGCATCGACCAGCGCACCACCCAGCAGATGGGCCTGCCCGTGGTGGGCGCCATCGCCGAACGGCTCGGCATCACCGTGGACTTCCGCTCGGTGCCGGAGGAGGGCACGCGGGTCGACCTGACCGTGCCGTCGACGCTGTTCGTGCTCGGCGCGGGGGCCCGCGAGGCGCCCACGGAGGAGATCCTGCTGCCGGTCGACGGCAAGCGGACGGTTCCGGCGCCTGCGAAGAAGGCGCCCACCGCGCCGCGTTCGAAGCCGCCGCAGTGGCCGCCGGCGCAGCCCGCGCCGACCATGTCGCCGGTCAGCGTCGTCGACAGCCTGGAGTCCGTCGAGCCGGTCATCTTCGAGGAGATGCGGCGCTCGTGGGCGTTCCCCGAGGGAGAAGGCGAAAGCACGGCGGAGGGTGCCGCGCCGGTGGGGACCGGGTGGCAGGAGGCCGCGCGGGCGGCCGAAGCGGTCCGGTCCGCGACCGTCGAGGAGAAGACCAGGTCCGGACTGCCGGTCCGCGACCCCGGCAAGCGGGTGATCCCGCCGCCGGACCTGTCGGTGCAGCCCCAGGCGCCGATGAAGCGCAAGCCCGAGGACGTCCGCCGGCAGATGTCCGCGTTCCAGTCCGGTCTCGGCGCCGCCGGGCGCCGCACCAATCTCGTTCTGGTGGAGGAGAACTGACGATGAGCCAGCCCACGCGCCCCAACTGGGGGTACCTGCTGGACCGGCTGTGCAAGCAGGTCAGGGGGATCTCGCACGCGATCGCGGTCTCGGCCGACGGCCTGCTGATCGCCAAGAGCGAACGGCTGGCGCGCGACCACGCGGACCAGCTGTCGGCGTTCACCAGCGGCATGGCGAGCCTGACGCACGGGGCGGCCAGTCTCATGAACGCCGCACCGGTCGAGCAGACCGTGGTGGAGATGCACGGCGGGTTCGTGATCGTGATGGCGATCGGGGACGGTTCCGTGCTGACGGTGCTGTCCACGAAGGACTGCGACATGGGCCAGGTCGCCTACGAGATGGCCATGCTGATCAACAGCGTGGGCGCGACGCTGACCCCGGCCGCGCGCCAGCCCGAGCCAGAACGGGTGTAGCCGATGATCGCCATGGACGGCTGGGGAGACAGCGACCCGGACTCGTCCGAGTCCGAGCGGCGGGTGACCGCCGCCAAGATCGTGGTCGCCGGTGGTTTCGGCGTGGGCAAGACGACGTTCGTGAGCGCGGTGTCGGAGATCGTGCCGCTGACCACGGAGGCGGTGATCACCTCGGCCAGCGTGGGGGTGGACGACATCAGCCTCCTGCCGGACAAGCGGACCACCACGGTGGCGATGGACTTCGGCCGCATCACCATCGACCGCGAGCTGATCCTGTACCTGTTCGGCACGCCCGGTCAGGACAGGTTCTGGTACATGTGGGACGAACTGTGCAAGGGCGCGATCGGCGCGGTGGTCATGGCCGACACGCGCCGTCTCGACGACTGTTTCGCGTCGATCGACTACTTCGACAACCGCGGCCTTCCGTACGTGGTGCTGCTGAACGCGTTCCCGAACGCGCCGATGTACGACCACGACGAACTGCGCGAGGCGCTGCGGATCGTCCCCGGAACGCCGCTGCTCTCCTGCGACGCCCGCCGCAGGGGCGACGTGAAGCAGGCCCTGATCGGGCTGGTGGAGCACGTGCTCGACCTGCGCCGCCGGCGCGCCCCGAGCTTCATCACCCTGTAGTTCCCCCCTCCTCGAGGCCCCCCTCGACTGCATCCTCAGGAGCATCATGCATCGACGAACATCTTTCCGTGTCCTGGTCGCGGGAGCCGCGGCAACCATGCTGGCGCTGAGCGGCTGCGCCGGTTCCAGCCTCGGGGACGACGAGGGCGGCGCCGCGGAAGGCCCCGTCAACGTCGGGTTGATGATCCCGCTGTCGGGCCCGTACAAGGCCATCGGCGAGGATCTGGCCAAGGGGTGGGAGCTGTATCTGAGCACCCACGACGGCAAGTTCGGCGGCCGGAAGGTCAACACCATCCAGATCGACGAGGTGGACGGCCGGGCGGCCGCCCTCAACGGCGCCAAGAAGCTGGTGGAGAAGGACAACGTGGTGGCGATCGTCGGCGGCGTCACCGCGGACACCACCGAGTCCGTCAAGCAGTACGTCACCGAGAAGAAGGTGCCGTTCGTCGGCACCGGCGGCCGGCCGAGCACGCTGACCGACCTCTCGTACCTGTGGCACGCCTCGTGGCTCTCGGTCGAGCCCGGCCGCTCCGTCGCCGACTACATCCGCACGACCGTGAACGGTCCGGTGTACGCGATCGGCCCGGACTACCAGGGCGGCTACGACAACGTCAACGGCTTCGTGGAGGCGTTCAAGGCGGGCGGCGGCCAGCTCGCCAACAAGGACGGCAAGCCGAAGTGGACGCCGTGGCCGGCGACGAACAACTACCTGCCGTTCCTCAACGAGATCCAGGCCACCGGCGCCAAGGCGGTCTTCACCTTCTACGCCGGCACGCCGGCGATCGAGTTCGTGAAGCAGTACAAGGAGGCCGGCCTCCAGGGCAAGATCCCGCTGTACGCCTCGGGCTTCCTCACCGAGGGCCCCGTGCTGCAGGCCCAGGGTCCGGCCGCGGACGGGGTCCGTTCCGCGCTGAACTACGCCTCCAACCTCGACAACCCGGCCAACCGGGAGTTCGCGATGGCGTACCAGAAGCAGCACAACAACGCCCCCGACGTCTACAACGTCACCGCGTGGGACTCGGCCCTGATCCTGGACCGCGCGATCGGCGCCGCCGGCAAGAACGCCACGGCGGAGAAGGTCAACGCGGAGATCGGCAAGCTCGGCGCGATCAGCAGCCCGCGCGGCGACTGGCGCTTCGGCCAGAACCACTCGCCGATCCAGCCGTGGTACCTGCGCGAGGTGCAGTTCGACGGCCGCGCGCGGGCCAACGTCCTGGTCCAGAACCTCGCGACCCTGGGGAGCTGACGTGTCCCGCACGACTTACATGTTCGACAACCGGACGCCGGAGGCGCAGAAGCAGCTCGGCTTCCTCGCGGGCATCCTCGACGCGCACAGCTTCGAGGTGCTGGCCGGACTGGACATCGCCCCCGGGTCGCGCTGCCTGGACATCGGCCCCGGCGCCGGGACCGTCACGCGCTGGCTCGCCGACGCGGTGGGCGACACCGGGCGGGTCGTCGCGCTCGACGTCGAGCCGCAGCACGTCCCCGCCGGGGGCGTCATCGAGGTGCGGCAGGGCGACGTGCGGGTCGTCGACCTCGACCCCGAGGGCTTCGACCTGATCCACGCCCGCCTCGTCCTGATGCACATCCCCGAACGCGTCGAGGTGCTGCGCCGGCTCGTCGCCGCGCTGCGCCCCGGCGGGCGGATCGTGCTCTCCGAGTGGGACTGCACCGAGCTGGACCGCATGCTGGTGCACGCGACCGACCCGGCGGCGTTCGACGCGGTCACGGCGTTCCAACGGGCACTGATCGCCCACGGCGAGAGTCACGGCATGTCGCCGACCTGGGCGCGGGAGGTGCCGGCGGCGATGGCCGCGGCCGGGCTGCCCGACGTCGAGGCCACGGTGTTCAACAAGCTGTGGGCCGGTGGCGAACCGGGCTGCCTGCTCCACGCCAGCAACTCCCACCAGCGGGAGGCGGCCCTGCTCGCCCAGGGCGCGACGACCGAACAGCTGGAGACGTTGCGGGCGGCGATGGTGGACCCGGCGACGCTCGCCTGGTCGTACCTCATGTACACGACCGTCGGCCGCCGGCCGGCCTGAACTCCCGGATGAAGATGAGCGTGCTGTGGACCAGCTGACGACGTACGCGGTGACCAGCCTGGACGGGGTGGCCTTCGGGCTGCTGCTGTTCACGGTCGGCGCCGGCCTGGCGCTGATCTTCGGCGTCATGGACATCATGAACCTGGCCCACGGCACGCTCTACCTCGTCGGCGCCTACGTGGCGGCGACGTTGAGCGGCGGCGGGTTGCTCGCGCTCGGCGTCGCCCTCGCCGTGGGGCTGGCGGTCGGGGCGGGCGGCGGCGCCGCGCTGTCGTTCGTGTTGCGGCCGCTGGGCCGGGAGGGCTCGCATCTCGACGAGGCGCTGGTGACACTCGGCATCGCGTTCATCGCGGCCGACGGCATGACCGCCGCGTTCGGGGCCGCGCCGATGCAGACCCACGTGCCCACCGCGCTGGAGGGCAGCATCTCCCTGGGCATCCACGCGTATCCGGTGTACCGGCTGGTGTTCATCGGCGTGGCCGCGCTCGTGGCGGTGCTGCTGCACGTGGCGGTCCGGCGCAGCACGCCGGGCAAGATGCTGCGGGCCACGATCTCCGACCCGGACATGGCCGCCGCGTCCGGTATCGACACCGGCCGGGTGCGCACCGCCGCGCTCGCCGTGGGCGGGGCGCTCGCCGTGGGCGCCGGGGTCCTCGGCGCGCCGCTGCTCGGGCCGGGGCCGGGCGTGGACAACACCGTTCTGGTGCTGTCGCTGATCGTCGTCGTGGTGGGCGGTGCCGGTTCCATCCCGGGAACGCTCCTCGCGGCGCTGCTCGTCGGACAGGTGCAGACGATCGGGGTGGTGACGGCGCCGGCGCTGGCGCCGTTCGCGCTGTTCGGGGCGATGCTCATCGTGCTCGTCCTGCGTGGCCGCACGACCGCTGTGGTCGCGGGGAGGCCCGCATGACCACGACCCTCTCCCGTCCCGGCGTCCTGCCGGCCGTCCCGGTTCGCCCGCTGGTTTTCGCGGGAACGGTCACCGTCTGCGTGGCGCTTCCCTGGATCGTCGGGGCGTACCAGATCTCCCTGGCCGCGTCGGCCCTGGTGCTCGGCACGCTCGCGATGAGCACGCAGCTGCTGGTGGGGGTCACCGGGCTGCCGGCGTTCGGGCAGGCGGCGTACTTCGGCGTCGGCGCGTACACCGCCGCGCTGCTCGCGAACGCGGGCGTCACGGCCGGGCCGGTGCACCTCGTCGCGGCGGCCTCCACCGGTGCGGCGGCCGCGCTGGCGACCGCGCCGATCGTGCTGCGCACGCGGGCCACGACGTTCATGATGGTGACCTTTGCCGTGCAGAGCCTCACGGCGACGCTTGCGAGCAAGTGGAAGCCGGTGACGAACGGGGACGACGGGCTGCACACGCCGGCCGTCCGGCCCTGGCCGGGGGGACCCGCGCTGACCGTCAACGGCTTCACCTACCTGTACGTGCTGGCCGCCGTTCTCCTGTTGGGGCTGCTGATGGCGGTGCTGCTGCGCTCCCGGCTCGGGCTGGTGCTGCGCGGCAACGCCGATCACGAGCAGCGGATGGCCGCCCTGGGGCACCGCGTCACCGGCGAACTGACGCTCGGGTACGTGGCGGCGGGGGCGTTCGCGGGGGCGGGCGGTGCGCTGCTGATCGCCGTGAACCGGTACGTCTCACCGGCCGACATGGGCTTCGAGGTGGCGGCCGTGACCCTGCTCGCGGCGGCGATCGGGGCCGGTTCGATGACCGGCGCGGTCGTGGGAGCGGCGCTGGTGGTCTTCGCGCGGGACTACCTCGGCGGCTCCACCGAACACGGTCCGGCGTTCCTCGGCATCCTGTTCCTGCTCGTCGCCTACGGCCGACCCTTGGTGAAGAGGCTGCGCTCATGACCCTTCTGCAGGTGGACAATCTCGGGCGGCGGTACGGCGGGTTGCACGCGCTGCAGGGCGTGACGCTCGCGGTGCCCGTCGGGGCCCGGCACGGCATCATCGGCCCGAACGGCGCGGGCAAGAGCACCCTGCTCAACCTCATCGCCGGCACGGTGCGCCCGAGCACCGGCACCATCGTCTTCGACGGCAAGGACCTCGCCCGGCTGGGTCCCGCGGCGCGCGCCCGGCGGGGGATCGGCCGCACCTGGCAGCACCCGGCGGTGTTCCGGCGGCTCACCGTCACGGCGAACGTGACCCTCGCCGTGACCCGCCACGCCCTGCGGGCCCCCGCCCGCCGGCCGGCCGTCGCGGCGCGCGTGCAGGAGGTGCTGGAGCGCACCGGGCTGACCGAACACGCGGCCGTCCCGGCGGGGCAGCTGCCGTACGGGCTGCAGCGGCTGCTGGAGTTCGCCGTGATGCTGGCCGCCGGGCCGCGCCTGCTGCTCCTCGACGAACCGTCGGCCGGCCTCGACCCCGAGGAGACGGCCCGGCTGCGGGCGGCGGTGGGCGCGCTGCCCGAGGACGTGACCACCCTGCTCATCGACCACAACCTCGACCTCGTCTGGTCGGTGTGCGACACGGTGACGGTGCTGGCCCAGGGGAGGCACCTGATCACCGGAGCCCCCGACGCGGTGCGGGCCGACGAGTCCGTGCGGGCCGCCTACCTCAACGTGCCGGCCGTCCCCTCGGCCGCCGCCCGGCCGGTGCGCACGGGCCGGCCGCTGCTGCGCGTCACGGGGCTGCGGGCGGGTTACCACGGCGCGGACGTTCTCTCGGAACTCGAACTGGAGATCGCGGAGGGTGACCTCGTCGCGGTGCTCGGGCGCAACGGCGCCGGGAAGACCACGCTGCTGAACGCGCTCACCGGGCTGGTGCCCACGAAGCCGCCGACCCGCATCGAGCTGGACGGGACCGTGCTGCCACCCGGACGGCCGCACCGGGTCGCGCGGGCCGGGGTGGCGATCGTGCCGCAGGGGCGGCGGCTCTTCGCGCTCACCGTCGCCGAACATCTGGAGATCGCCGAGGCGACCGCCCGCCGGGGCGACGTCTACTGGACCCGCGCCAAGGTCCTCGAACTCCTGCCCGCGCTGGCCGGCCGACTGAGCCACCACGCGACCCGCCTCTCCGGCGGCGAGCAGCAGATGCTCGCGCTGGCCCGCGCCCTGCTGACGAACCCGCGGCTGCTGATCCTCGACGAGCCCAGCGAGGGGCTGGCCCCGGCCGTGGTGGCTCACCTGGCGACGACGCTCGGCGTGATCGCGTCCTCCGGGGTGACGGTGCTGATGGCCGAACAGAACCTCGACCTCGCGTTGAGGGTTACAGATCGCGTGCTCGTGTTGGCCGAGGGCCGCATCGCGCTGCGCTCCCCGGTGGCGTCCCTGGACCGCGACCGCTTGCACGAACTGGTCGGCGCCTGAGTCGCCGATCTTGCAGTTGTGGTGCCCGACTTGCCCATCACGGAACTGAAATGTCGCCGCCACAACTGCAAGATCGGCGGGGCCGTGTAACTTCCGTGACGTTTTTCCTGGGGGTCCGTGCGTACCATGGCGCGGACGTCGCGGGGGGCGTGGCGACATCGAAAGGGCAACCGTGGAACGGAGCGGAGCGGCGGAGGTCGCTTTAGCCATCGACCTGGGCACCTCCAACACCGTCGCGGTGATGCGCTGGCCCGACGGCCGGACCCGTCCGGTGCTCTTCGACGGCCAGAACCTCATGCCGTCGGCGGTGTTCCTCGACGAGTGGGGGCAGCTGCACGCCGGCTGGGACTCCTACCGGCTCTCGCAGTCCGACCCGGCCCGCTACGAACCCAACCCCAAGCGGCGCATCGACGAGCAGACCGTGCTGCTCGGCGGCAGTGAGGTGGCGACCGCCGATCTTCTCGCGGCCG
Source organism: Virgisporangium aliadipatigenens (assembly GCF_016863615.1). Taxonomy (GTDB): domain Bacteria; phylum Actinomycetota; class Actinomycetes; order Mycobacteriales; family Micromonosporaceae; genus Virgisporangium; species Virgisporangium aliadipatigenens. The sequence goes on from NZ_BOPF01000024.1 coordinate 91,670, forward strand.
TTCTGGCGCAGGTCGCGGCCGCGGCGTCCTCGGCCGCCGGCGCACTGCCCACCGCCGTCCTGACCTATCCGGCCGCGTGGGGCGGGCCACGCCGCCAGGTGCTGGTGAACGCCGCCGCGCGGGCCGGGTGGCGCACCGTTCACCTGGTGCCCGAGCCGGTCGCCGCGGTGCGCTACTTCACCGACGTGCTGCGCCATCCCGTGCCGGTCGGCGGGATCTGCGCCGTCTTCGACTTCGGCGGCGGCACGCTGGACATCGCGGTGATCCGCAACGACCGGACCGCGTTCACCGTCATCGGCTCCGGCGGCGTGGCCGACCTGGGCGGGCTCGACATCGACGCGGCCATCGTCGAACACATCGGCGCGCTCGTCGCGCAGCGCTCCCCGGAGGCCTGGGAGAGGATCCAGCGCCCGACGACCGCGTCGGAGTGGCGCAACCGCTGGCTCTTCTGGAACGACGTGCGCGGGGCGAAGGAGACCCTCTCCCGCCGCACGATGGCACCGGTGCCGGTGCCCGGCGTCGAGGGCTCGGTCCACGTCACCCGCGACGAGCTGGAACGCCTCGCCGGCCCGATCCTGCGCCGCGGCGTGCACGAGGCGGCCGGCGTGATCCGGGAGTGCGGGGTGGAGCCGCGCAACCTCTCCGGGCTCTTCCTGGTCGGCGGCTCGTCCCGGGTGCCGCTGGTGGCCCGGCTGCTGCACGTCGAGCTGGGGATCGCGCCGACCGTGCTCGAACAGCCGGAGCTGCCCGTCGCCGAGGGGGCGCTGGCGGAGGCGATCGCGCAGGGGGTGTTCGTCACCGGGCCGCGCTATCCGCGGGAGGCCGACACGGGAGGGACGACGCCGGTCTCCGGCGTGCCGGTGTCGGGGCCCTTCGGCGGATGGAGCGCGGGCGGGCCGGTGTCCGGGGTACCGGGGCCCGGCGGCACCGGCTACCTGCCCGGCCAGACCGGACCCGCGCCCGTGTCGGGAGCCGGCGGGTACCCGCCGGGGCAGGGCGGACCCGCGCCGGTCTCCGGGGCCGGTGGATACCCGCCGCCGGGACAGGGCGGGGCGCAGCCGGTCTCCGGTGCGGCGGCCGCTTCGGCGAGCTACGCGACCGAGGCGACCGGCGGCGTGCCGGGCGGCGTCGGGGGGCCGGGGAGCTACGCGCCGGACGGCGCGGGGTTCGCGACCGGGGAGCCGGACAGCGGTGGCTTCGCCTCCGGCGGCGGATATGCGACCGGGCTGACGCCGGCGACCGGTGGGTTCGCGGGCGGGCCGGTCAGCGAGAGCGTGACGCCGCCCGAGGGATATGCGGCGGGGCCGGTCTCCGGCGCCGGTTACGCGACCGGTTCGGGGCCGGCGAGCGCGCCGGTGTCGGGGATGCCGGGCGTCGGAGGCGTGGCACCCGTTTCGGGGCCGGCCATGGGCGGTGCCGCGGCGCCGGTGTCGGGTGTGCCGACGTCGGGAGCGCCGCGCTCCGGCGGGCCGGTCGCCATGCCGGTCTCGGGCGTTCCGACCTCGGGGGCGCCGGTCTCCGGTGTCCCGGTCTCGGGCATTCCGACCTCCGGTGCCGGGCCGATCGTGGGGGCGGCGCAGGTGGGTGTGGCGCCGGTGCACACGCCCGGCGCCGACCAGGACCCGGACGAGGTTCCACCGGGGGAACGGTCGGGGCGGCGCGGCTGGATCGCCGGCATCGCCGGAGCCCTGGTGCTGCTGCTGGTGGGCGCGATCGGACTGGTGTGGTTCCTCAATCGGGACGGCGGCGACGGCGGCACCGACAAGCCCGCGTTCGCCTGGCAGAGCCTCGCACCCCTGCCGATCAAGCTCGAGGGTGCGGCCGTGGCGGCGTTCGACAAGAAGCTCTGGGTGATCGGCGGCATCGCCGCGGAGGACCCGCGGCCGCTGCTGACCGACGTCTACGTCTACGACCCCGCGACGGACACCTGGGCGAACGGCCCGAAGCTGCCGGTGCAGGTCGGCTTCACCACCGCGGCGGCGACCGACAAGGCGCTGTACGTGGTCGGCGGGCAGGTGCTCGACGGTTCGACCGACAAGGTGTGGCGGCTCGACAGCCCCACCGGCACCTGGGTCGAGGACGTCAAGCTGCCCGAACCCCGAAGCGTCGGCACCGTCGCCTACTCCGGCGGCCGGCTGATCTACGCGGGCGGCACCGCGCGGGACGGCAAGACCCGCGCTGACGTGTGGGAACTGCGCCCCGGGGCCGACAAGTGGACCACGGTCGGGCAGCTGCACCAGCCCCGGGAGAAGCTGACGGCGTTCGTGGATCCGGCCTACTCGGTGACGTTCGTGGGTGGGGCCGCGCGGGAGAGCGACGGCGTCGCCGACCGGTACGCCACGAAGACCGACATCGTCGACGACCGGGGCGGCGTGCGCGTCGGCGGCAGCTTCCCGGCGGTCAACGGCGGCGCGGCGGTGTTCATCGAGGGGTACGGGTTCTGCACGATCGGCGGCGAGAACGCCGAGAAGACCGTCTACACCGGCCTCACCTGCGAGAACCCCATCGGCGACAAACCCAACCCGCAGCTGCGCAGGCCGCGCCTCGGCCTCGGCGTCGCGAAGATCAACGGGGTGATCTACGCGGTCGGCGGCTACGGGCGCGGGTTCAACGGCAGCAGTGACCTGGAGGCGCTGCGCGAGCCGCAGTGACGGGCGAGCGGGCCTCACGGTCCACTCGGGCCGAACCTCTCCGTGCGGATGCGGGACGGGTCGTGCCCCTGCGCCACGAGGATGGTCGTGACGTGCTCGACGAAGCCGTTCGGGCCGCAGACGTAGACGGTCGGCGCGAAGTCGGGCGGCCACCCCACCTCGGCCAGCCGGGACGGGGTGATCCGGCCGGGCGGGCGCCTCGCCTCCGGTGGCGCCTCCCGGGTGAAGTGCAGCGCCACGTCCACGCCCGGCCGGTCGCGGCGCAGTTCGCTCGCGTAGATGACGTCCGCCGGGGTGCGCACCGAGTAGACCAGCCGGAACGGCACCCGCACCCCGGCCGCCTCCCGCGCGCGCAGCATGGCCATCAGCGGCACGATGCCCGAGCCGCCGGCGACGAGGAGCACGGGCTCCGGGCGTTCCGGCGAATAGACGAACCAGCCACCGACCGGGCCGCGGATCCCGATCGGATAGCCGGGCGCGAACGTCCCGGTCAGATAGGGGGAGACCTCGCCGTCGGCGACGCGTTGGACGGTCAGCTCGACGGTGGTCCCGTCCGGCGCCGAGGCGATCGAGTAGCTGCGGCGCGCGGTGTAGCCGTCCGCGGCGGTGAGCCGCACGTCGACGCGCTGGCCGGCGAGGTGACCGGGCCAGCCCGGCACGTCCAGCACGAGGGTGCGGGCGGTGGCGGTCTCCGGCCGGGACGCCACCAGGGTCCCGACCCGCCAGGCGAACCTGCTCAATCGCCGCTTCTCTCAGTCACCGCTGTACCGCTGCTCGCGCCACGGGTCGCCGTACTCGTGGTAGCCGGCTTGCTCCCAGAAGCCCGGCTCGTCGGTGAGCATCAGGCGCAGGCTGTTGACCCACTTCGCGGACTTCCACAGGTACAGGTGCGGGACGAGCAGGCGGGCCGGGCCACCGTGCTGCGCCGGCAGGGGCTCTCCCTCGAACTCGTACGCGATCCACGCCTGCCCGTCGACGAGGTCGGCGAGCGGCAGGTTGGTCGTGTAGCCGCCGTACGAGCCGGCCATCGCGTAGTCGGCGGCGGTGTCGATCCCCTCGAGCAGCGTCTCGACCGGGACGCCGCGCCACGAGGTGCCGAGCTTCGACCACTGGGTGACGCAGTGCAGGTCCGTCGTGATCGTCTCGGCCGGCAGTGCCCGCAACTCCGCCCAGGTCCAGCTCTTCGAGACACCCGTCTCGGTCGTCAGTGTGAATCGCCATCGGTCGATGTCGACGCGCGGCGTGGGGCCGGCCGACATCACCGGAAAGCCCTCTTCGAGATACTGTCCCGGCGGCAACGCCGGCCCGTCGCGGCGCGGTCGCCCGGTGAACCCCGGCGTCACGATGTCCATGAAGACCGCAGCGTACCGGGTTGGACTATCCTTCGGTCGGCCGAAAGGATGGGGACCGTGCGTGAACCGCTTCGCTATCGGCACGGGGGAGTGGCCCCCGCGGCGATCTGCCGGGCGGTACTGCTGTCCCGCGCCGCCGTGGCGCTCACCGCGGCGGGCGTCGACCTGGTGCTCGTCGCCGGGCGGTGGAGCGCGGCCAACGTTCTCGTGCTCGTGGCGGCCGGCACCGTGGTCGAGCTGAGCGTGCTCACCCGGTGGCCCCGCGTGGTGCGCCGGCCGTTCCCGGTGATCGTCGTCGATCTGCTGATCGTGCTGGCGGTGCTGGTGATGAGCGGCGGCGGGATGGCGTTCTTCACGTTCATCGTGGGGTCGTCCGCGCTGGCCGGATCGCTGCTGGGGCTGCGGGCACTGCCGCTGTGGATCCTGTACACGGCGTCCGGGTTCGGGGTGGCGACGCTGGTCGTGGGCGAGTTCGAGCCGCCGCGGGAGGTGGCCGCGTTCGTGGTGGCGATGCCGATCGTGGCGATGCTCGCCGGGCTGGGTGCCGCGACGGCCACGTACGCACTGGCCCGCTACGTCGACCTGGCCGTGGAGGTCGTGGCCGCCGCACAGCGTTCGGCCGCCGCCTCCGAACGCGCCCGCCTCGCCCGCGAACTGCACGACTCGGTCGCGAAGACGCTGCGCGGGGTGTCGTTCGCGGCGCTGGCGCTGCCCAACTCGCTGCGCCGCAGCCCCGATCTCGCCGAGCAGCTGGCCAGCACCGTCTCGCAGGGCGCGGAGGCGGCCGCCCGGGAGGCCCGGCAGCTCATGCAGGGGTTGCGCGCCGACCCGCTGGACCGCGACTTCGACGCGACCGTGCACCTGATCTGCCGTTCCTGGGCGGACGAGACCGGGATCCGCACCCGGGTGATGGCCTCCGCGGTCGAGCCGCCGGTCGCCCTGCGGTACGAACTGGCGCGCATCCTTCAGGAGGCGCTGCACAACGTGTCCCGCCACGCCCGTGCCACGCAGGTGACGGTGCGGCTGGTCAGGGAGGATGACATGGTGGAGTTGAGCGTGCGCGACGACGGCCTCGGATTTGCCATGCCGGACCTCGGGACCTTGCAGGGCGGCGGCCACTTCGGGATCGTCGGCATGTCCGAGCGGGCCCGGGCGGTCGGCGGCATCCTCCAGGTCTCCTCCGCCCCGCGGGCCGGGACGACGGTGGTGGTGCGGGTGCCCGTTCGGGCCGAGTCGCCGGTCATGCCGGAGCCGAGCCGGTGATCACGGTACTGATCGTCGACGACAATCCGATCGTGCGTTCGGCGCTGCGCGGGTTCCTCGACTCGACGGACCGGGTGACGGTGGTGGGCGAGGCCGGCAACGGGCACGAGGCGCTGGCCCTGGCCCGCCGAATGCGCCCCGTCGTGACGCTGCTCGACCATCGGATGCCGATCGCCGACGGGCTGTCGGTGCTGCACACGCTCGCCGGATACACCAACGTGCTGGCGTTGACCAGCGACGAGAGCGAGACCGTCATTGCCGGGATGCTGCGCGGCGGGGCGCGCGGGTATCTGGTGCACGGGCAGTTCGACCCGCCGGATCTGCTGCGGGCGGTGGAGTCCGTGGCGGCCGGCCAGGGCTGGCTCTCCCCGACGGCCGCGTCGGTGGCGGCGGCGGCCTTCCGGGCGGCCGACGACCGGGAGCGGGCGCGCCGCGAACGGGCCTCCCGCGAGGAGGAGGCGCGCAACCGGTTCGGGCTGACGCCGCGCGAACGGGACGTGCTCAACCTGCTGTGCGAGGGGCTCGCCAACGCCAGCATCGCGCGGCGGCTGGACCTGACCGAGAAGACGGTGAAGAACCATCTGCACCACGTCTTCGCGAAGCTCCAGGTGTCGAGCCGCGCGGAGGCGATCGTGCGCTGGACGGGCCGCCGGGCATAGGCCATCTGGGCCTTTCGGGGCCCGGGCTGGGCCCTGGGACTCAGGCCGCCGGTCCGGCGTGGATCTAGCGTCTGCGGCATGTCCCCCGCACGCGCCGTCGCGCTCGTACTGATCGCGGCGGTCACCGCGACCGTCGTCGCCTGCAAACCGGGCGACAACGGCGCCAGTGGCGGGACCACCCAGCCGCCACCGTCCGCCTCGCCGGTGTGCCACGAGGGACACGACTGCTCGGCCGAACCGTCTGCGGGCACGTCGGTACCCGGGTCGCCGTCGCCCTCGGCACCCAACCCGACGGTGAGCGCGTCGGTGCCGGTGCCGACGTTCACGGACAAGCCGCCGCAGGCGCAGTACCGCGAGATCGGCATGAACTGCACGGTCAACCACCGGCTCAACGACGACCCCGTCGTCTTCCCCGGACAGCCCGGCGTGTCGCACAACCACAGCTTCGTCGGCAACCCGTCGACCGACGCGAACACCACCACCGCCGAGAAGCTCGTCGGCGGCCAGACCTCCTGCCAGGACAAGAAGGACGCCTCCGCGTACTGGTTCCCCACGCTGATGCAGAACGGCACCGTCGTGAACCCGGAGACGGTCACCGTCTACTACAAGTCCGGCGTCAAGGACTACCGCACCGTGCAACCCTTCCCGGCCGGCTTCCGGCTGCTCGTCGGCGACATGCGGACCCCGTCGGCGGAACAGTTCGGCGGCACCTGGAACTGCACCGGCTACCTCGGCAAGGAGATCCCGCCGTCGTGCCCCTCCGGCTCGTCGCTGATCGTCCGCTACCAGGCACCGAGCTGCTGGGACGGCGTGCACCTGGATACGTCCGACCACAAGTCGCACATGGCCTTCCCGGTCGACGGCAGGTGCACGGGCGACCACCCGGTGCCGCTGCCGATGTTCGAGATGAAGGTGCCGTACAAGCTGCCGGGCGGGGTGACCGCCGGGCTCGCGTACTCGTCCGGGCCCTCGTACTCCTTCCACTACGACTTCATGAACGGCTGGGACCAGCAGCGCCAGGCCGAGGTGGTGGCGCACTGCATCAACGGCGGCCGCCAGTGCAACGGCCTGGGCGTGGACCGGCACAAGCCTTGATTCCAGGGGTGTCGCCGGGGGGACGGTCCCCGGCGACACCCCGCCTTTCGGGCGCACGACCGTTACTCCCGTCGCACCGCTTCGCTGCCGCGTCCGCGTGCAGTCATATGCGGGCGCCGCGGGCGGCTCGGATCCTGCGCAGCTCGGCGCGGACCTCATCTGGCTCCGTCGTGAGGCGGTGGTGCGTGAAGCGCACGACGTGGATGTCCAGCTGCGCCAGCGCGGCATCGCGTCGCAGGTCCCATTCGCGGGCCTCCCCGCTCGTGTGCCATCGCGCACCGTCCAGCTCGACGTCGACCCGCTCACGCTCGGCGAACACGTCGAGGTAGACGGTGCGACCCATCCGGTCGAGTCGAATCGGCACCTGTCGCCGCAGGGTGGGGTCGTCGAAGACGTGCAGCAGGCCCCACATCTCCAACGGACTGTGGCAGCCGGCCTCGAGCAGGTCGAGCACGGTGCACAGGGTGCGCCGGTCCTTGAGCCGCGGCGCCGCGTCGAGCGCCGCGCGGACACGGAGTACCGTGGTGCGGCGGCCGGAGACCGCGGCGATCACCGGATTCCGCCGGTGCTCGGGCGGCAGCAGCGGCCAACTGTCCACAATGGACTGATCGAGCCGGGTCACCGGCAACCCGTGCCGCACCACGGGATCGAGGCTGGTGCGCCGATGCACGATGAGGTGGGGGCCGGGGCGTCGACGCTCGACATATGCGGGCACCGATGCGTGGACCGGCTCGTCGGGCGGCGCTTCGCGCAGCCCCCACAGATGCAGAGCGGCGGTGTGGCTGAGCGCCGCCTCCGGGCCGAGGTAGGCGAGGGCCGCGCGCCATCGGCTGAGCCGGTCGGTGTCGAGCACGTACGTCCGGGGATGCAGGCGTAACAGCGATCCACGCCGTCGCGCACGGGCCACCGCGAAACGCGACAGCGTGCCGCCCGACCGGGGCAGAAGCACACCTTCGCCCGCGGCGAGCGCAGCGGCAATATCGCGATTCACCAGACGATCGTCCGCCGCCGCTCGGCCTCTGTCGACGATGCACGACGCCCTGTGGATAACCCACGGAGATCGTTGGTAACACTGTTGCGCGACACGCCGACAGCCCCGCAACAGCCTTACCAATGATCTTCAGGAGGCCTTGGGGCGAAGCCAGTCGAACGTGCGCTCCACCGCTCTCTGCCAGTTGTCGTACTCGTCCGCGCGGAGCTCGGGGTCCATCGAAGGGAGCCACTGCGCGGCCCGGTGCCAGTTGCGGCGGAGGTCGGCCAGGTCGGGCCAGTAGCCCACCGCCAGGCCCGCGGCGTACGCGGCACCCAGCGACACCGTCTCGGCCACCATCGGGCGCACCACCGGCACGTCCAGCACGTCCGCCACGAACTGCATGAGGAGATTGTCGGCCGTCATTCCACCGTCCACCCGCAGCGAGCGCAGCGCCAGCCCCGAGTCGGCGTTCATGGCGTCGACGACCTCACGCGTCTGCCAGCCGGTCGCCTCGAGCACCGCACGGGCGAGGTGTCCCTTGGTGATGTACGACGTCAGCCCCACGATCACCCCGCGCGCCTCGGAACGCCAGTGCGGCGCGAACAGCCCCGAGAACGCCGGCACGATGTAGCACCCGCCGTTGTCCTCGACGGTGCGTGCGAGGGTCTCGATCTCCGGCGCGGTGCCGATGAGCCCCAGCTGATCCCGGAACCACTGCACCAGCGAACCGGTGATCGCGATGGACCCCTCGAGCGCGTACACGGGATCGGCGCCGGCGATCTGATAGGCCACTGTGGACAGTAACCCGTGCGTCGAGCGCACCGGCGCGCTGCCGGTGTTCAGAAGGAGAAAGCTGCCTGTGCCGTAGGTGCATTTCGCATCGCCCGGCGCGAAGCACGTCTGCCCGAAGAGCGCGGCCTGCTGGTCCCCGAGTGCCGCCCCGATACGCACGCCGGGAAATGCCTCCACGGCCCGCCCGTACACCTCGGAAGAAGAGCGGATCGACGGGAGCATCGCGCGCGGAATGTCGAAGAAGGCCAACAGATCGTCATCCCACGACAGCGTCCGCAGATCCATCAACATCGTGCGACTCGCGTTGGTCACGTCCGTCACGTGCAGGCCGCCGGAAGGCCCGCCGGTCAGGTTCCAGATGAGCCACGTCTCCATGGTCCCGAAGAGCACGTCGCCCCGCGCGCAGCGTTCGCGCAGTCCGGGGGTGTGGTCGAGCAGCCAACGGACCTTGGGGGCGCTGAAGTAGGTGGCCAACGGCAGGCCGCTGCGCACCGCCACCTCGGGGGCGAACGGTTGCGCGGCCAAAGCCGACACCAATTCGTCCGTGCGGGTGTCCTGCCAGACGATCGCCCGGGAGACCGGGATTCCGGTGTGCCGGTCCCACAGGACGGTGGTCTCGCGTTGGTTCGTGATGCCCACGGCGGCGACCTGTTCGGGCCCGATGCCCGCCTGCCGCAACGTGCGCGGCCCCAACTGCTGCACCGCCCGCCAGATCTCGACGGCGTCGTGCTCGACCCAGCCGGGGCGCGGAAAGTGTTGGTGGTGCTCGCGTTGCTGCACGGAGACGAGCTGTCCCCGGCGGTCGAAGACGATGCATCGCGTCGAGGTCGTGCCCTGATCGATGGCCACCACATATGACTCGGTCATGGCGATCCCTCGCTTCGCTCGGGGGCGCCAAGACCGAGGCGCGGAGAGCGTTTCTGATGCCCGGCCTCTCCGCTTCGCTCCGAACCGGTCATGTTCGTAAACCTCCGAGGTCCCGGGAGATGGCCCGGGCGGCGTCCCGGACGTACCCGATGAGTGTGGGGTCGGGCCGGCCGCGGGCGTCGCAGACGCGTTCGGTGGGCCCGGATATGCCGATGGCGCCGACGACGAGGCCGCCGTGGCCCCGGATCGGCGCGGCGATGCCGGCCTCCTCGGGGTGGTACTCACCCGCTTCGGCGGCCCATCCCGACTCCCGGACCGTCGCGAGCGCGCGGCCGAGACCGCTCTTCGTCACGGTCTTGCGGGTGAACGCCGTGAGTTCGCCGCGCACCGCCACGATGGCGGCGGCGGCGTCCCAGGCGAGCAGCACCTTGCCGAGAGCGGTCGCGTGCAGGGGGAGGAGTGAGCCGACATCCAGCGTTTGAAACGTGTCGTCGGGTCGGAAGACGTGGTGGACGACGAGCACCTTGCCGTCGAGAACGGTGCCGATGCGCACCGCCTCGCCGCTGCGGGACGCGAGCGGGTCCGCCCAGTTGATCGAACGGGACCGGAGTTCGTTGACGTCGAGGTAGCTGCTGCCGAGGTGGAGCAGCGCGGCACCGAGCTGGTAGCGGCCGGACGCGGTGTCCTGCTCCACGAAGCCGACCTGTTGGAGGGTGCGCAGGATCCCGTGGGTGGTGCCCTTCGCCAGTTCGAGCGAACGGGATATCTCGCCCATGCCGAGCTTTCCCGAACTGCTGGCCAGTAGGCGCAGAATCGCGGCGGCCCGCTCTATCGACTGGATCGCTCCCGGCACGCCCATGACCGTAGACCTCACGAATGGTGTTCGACAATGCCGACCGTCGTTCGTTGACGGCGCGCTGTGCTCTCCATACGGTCCTGACACAGCGCCTCTTGTAACCACCGCGAAACGCGACGGTGACAGTGGCCCGGCGTCAGGAGGGACGCATGGCGCAAAGGCTGAAGGTCCCCGGTCTGCTCGGCGAGTTGGCCGCCGAGTTCACCGGGACCCTCGTTCTGATCCTCTTCGGTTGTGGTGTCGTCGCGCAGGTCGTGGCGGGTGGCACCGGTGACGTCCAATCCATCCACTGGGCCTGGGGTCTCGGCGTCGTCTTCGGCGTGTACGTGGCGGGCCGGATCAGTGGAGCACACCTCAATCCGGCGGTGACCCTCGCGCTCGCCGTCTTCAAGGGCTTCGAGTGGCGCAAGGTCGCTCCGTACGCGGCCGCGCAGTTCCTCGGGGCGTTCGTCGCCGCTCTCATCGTCCGGTGGAACTACGCCGAGGCGCTGGCGAAGTTCGACCCCGGCAACACCGAGAAGTCGCAGGGTGTCTTCTCGACCCTGCCGGCGAGCGCGCTCGGCGTGTCCGAGTGGGGCGGCTTCCGGGACCAGATCATCGGTACCGCCATCCTGCTGTTCCTGATCCTGGCCGTCACGGACGTGTTGAACACCCCGCCGGGGGCCAACCTGGCGCCGTTCATCGTGGGGCTGATCGTGGTCGCGATCGGCATGGCGTGGGGCGTCAACGCCGGGTACGCGATCAACCCGGCCCGTGACTTCGGTCCGCGGCTGGCGTCGTTCCTGACCGGCTACGAGAACGCCTTCCAGGACACCACGGGCTATCCGTACTTCTGGATACCCATCGTCGCCCCGCTGATCGGTGGCGTGCTCGGTGCGGGCCTGTACCAGGTGCTCATCGGCCGGTTCCTGCCGGACGCGGAGCCGGAGCCCGGCAGACTGCCCACTGTGGACGGTGACGAAGCCGCCCGGATCCCCGCCGCGCGTTGACCGCGCCGATCCCGTGACCCGATCAGGAGGAACACCCCCAGATGGCTGATTTCGTCGGTGCCGTAGACCAGGGCACCACCAGCACCCGATTCATGATCTTCGACCACGGCGGCAACGTCGTCGGCATGCATCAGCTCGAACACGAGCAGATCCTGCCGCAGGCGGGCTGGGTCGAGCACAACCCCGTCGAGATCTGGGACCGCACCACCACGGTCATCGCGACGGCGTTGCGCCAGGCCAACCTCTCCGCCACCGACCTGGCCGCGCTCGGCATCACCAACCAGCGCGAGACGGCCGTGGTGTGGAACCGCCGCACCGGCCGCCCGTACTACAACGCGATCGTGTGGCAGGACACCCGCACCGACCGCATCGCCTCCGCGCTCGAACGCGACGGCAAGGGCGACGTCATCCGCCGCAAGGCCGGCCTGCCGCCCGCCACCTACTTCTCCGGCGGCAAGATCCAATGGATCCTGGAGAACGTCGAGGGCGTGCGCGAGGCCGCCGAACGCGGCGACGCCGTCTTCGGCAACACGGACAGCTGGCTGCTGTGGAACCTCACGGGCGGCGCCGACGGCGGCGTGCACGTCACCGACGTCACCAACGCCAGCCGCACCATGCTGATGGACCTGGAGACCCTCTCCTGGGACGACGAACTGCTGTCGTTCTTCAACATCCCGCGCGCGATGCTGCCGGAGATCCGGCCGTCGTCCGATCCCAACCGGTACGGGGTGACCCGCGCCGGCGGCCCGGTCGGCGGCGAGGTCCCGCTGACCGGTGACCTCGGCGACCAGCAGGCCGCGACGGTCGGCCAGGTCTGCTTCAGCCCCGGCGAGGCGAAGAACACCTACGGCACCGGCAACTTCATGCTCCTCAACACCGGCACGGAACTGGTGCGCAGCAACAACGGGCTGCTCACCACCGTGTGCTACCGGTTCGGGGACCAGGCGCCGGTGTACGCGCTCGAGGGGTCGATCGCCGTCACCGGTTCGGCGGTGCAGTGGCTGCGCGACCAGTTGGGCATCATCCGGCAGGCGAGCGACAGCGAAACCCTTGCCGCACAGGTGAACGACAACGGCGGCGTGTACTTCGTGCCGGCGTTCTCCGGACTGTTCGCGCCGTACTGGCGTTCGGACGCGCGGGGCGCCATCGTGGGGCTCTCCCGCTACAACACCAACGCGCACGTGGCGCGGGCGACCCTGGAAGCGATCTGCTACCAGACCCGCGACGTGCTCGACGCGATGAACTCCGACTCCGGGGTCGCGCTCGACGTGCTCAAGGTCGACGGCGGGATCACCGCCAACAACCTGTGCATGCAGATCCAGGCCGACGTCGTGGGCGTTCCCGTGAGTCGTCCGGTCGTGGCGGAGACGACCGCGCTCGGGGCCGCGTACGCCGCGGGGCTCGCGGTCGGCTTCTGGAAGAACACCGACGAGCTGCGGGAGAACTGGAACGAGTCGCAGCGCTGGCAGCCGTCCTGGACGCAGGAACAGCGCGACGAGGGCTACGCCCGCTGGAAGAAGGCTGTGCAAAGGACCCTTGACTGGGTAGACGTCGACTAAACCCGATACAAGGCGGGGCGAGGGGAAACGTTATGCGGTCGGCAATTCTTTCTCCGGCACGACGGGACTCGGACATCGCGGCGATGGCCGCGGCGGACGAACTCGACGTGGTGGTGGTCGGCGGTGGCGTGGTCGGTGCCGGTGCGGCACTGGACGCGGTCACCCGCGGGCTGTCCGTGGGACTCGTGGAGATGCGGGACTGGGCCAGCGGCACGTCCAGCCGCTCCAGCAAACTGATCCACGGTGGCCTGCGCTACCTGGAGATGCTCGATTTCGCGCTGGTACGTGAGGCGCTGAAGGAACGCGGGCTGATCGTGCAGACCCTCGCCCCGCACCTGGCCCGGCCGGTGCGGTTCCTGTACCCGTTGCAGCACCGGGGCTGGGAACGCTTCTACGCCGGCGCCGGGGTGGCGCTCTACGACACGCTGGGCTTCTCCAGCGGGCACAGCAGGGGCCTGCCCCGGCACCGGCACCTGACCCGCCGGCAGGCCGTGCGGCTGGCGCCGGCGCTCAAGCCGGAGTCGATGGTGGGCGCCCTGCAGTACTCCGACGCCCAGTTGGACGACGCGCGCCACACCATGACGATCGTGCGCACCGCCGCCGCCTACGGCGCGCACGTGGCGTCGCGGTGCCGGGTGATCGGTTTTCTCCGCGAGGGCGAACGGGTCACCGGTGTGCGGGTGCGCGACCTGGAGCACGACCGAGAGTTCGAGGTGCGGGCGAAGCAGGTCATCAACGCCACCGGCGTGTGGACCGACGAGACGCAGGCCCTGGTGGGGGAGCGCGGGCAGTTCAAGGTGCGCGCCTCCAAGGGGATCCATCTGGTGGTGCCGCGCGACCGGATCCGTTCCTCGACCGGGATCATCCTGCGCACGGCCAAGAGCGTGCTGTTCGTCATCCCGTGGGGCAGGCACTGGATCATCGGCACCACCGACACGGAATGGACGCTGGACAAGGCGCATCCGGCGGCGTCCAGCGTGGACATCGACTACCTGTTGAACGAGGTCAACAAGGTGCTCGTCACCCCGTTGGAGCGCGCCGACGTGGAGGGCGTCTACGCCGGCCTGCGGCCGCTGCTGTCCGGCGAGTCCGACGAGACCTCGAAGCTGTCCCGCGAGCACACGGTCGCCAGCGCGGTGCCGGGCCTTGTGGTGGTGGCGGGCGGCAAGTACACGACGTACCGGGTGATGGCCAAGGACGCGGTCGACGCGGCGGTGCACGGCATCGGCGGTTCGGTGCCGCCGTCGGTCACCGAGCGCGTCCCGTTGCTCGGCGCCGAGGGTTTTCAGGCGCTGTGGAACCGCCGACGCGCGCTGGCCGCCGAGACCGGGCTGCACGTGGCGCGGATCGAACATCTGCTCGGGCGCTACGGCTCACTCGTGTTCGAACTGCTGGAGCTGATGGAGCGGGATCCCGCGCTGCGCGAGCCGGTGGACGGCGCCGACGACTACCTGAAGGCGGAGATCGTCTACGGGGCCTCGCACGAGGGGGCGCGTCACCTGGAGGACGCCATGACCCGACGGACCCGCATCTCCATCGAGGCCTTCGACCGCGGCGAACGCACGGCCGCGCAGGCGGCGGAGCTGATGGGCGGCGTGCTCGGCTGGACGGACGCCCAGGTGAAGCGCGAGGTCGAGCACTACCTGCTACGCGTGCGCGCCGAACGCGCCTCGCAGGAGCAGACCGACGACGACACCGCCGACGCCACGCGCCTGGGCGCGCCGGAGGTCGTCCCGCTGGCCCCGGCCTCCTAGGCCGTGTGTCGAAGTGGCTGGCCGGCCTGCGGCGGACTCAGCTCGACCGACCGCTTCGACACACGGCCTAGAGCGCGGATCCGAGCAGGCGCGCCACCTTGCCGGCCAGGTCGCCGGGCAGGTACGGCTTCGGCAGCGTGTCGGTGACCCCGGCCTCGTCCAGGCGGGGGTCACCGGCGGCGACGGAGCCGCTGGCGATCACCACCGGCACGTGCGCGTGCTCGGGGTCGGCGCGCAGCGAGCGGCACAGGTCGAGGCCGGTCATGCGGGGCATCTGGTTGTCACTGATGACAAGGTCCGGCCGGTGCTTGCGAACGGCCTCCAGCGCGGCGACGCCGTCCGGCGCGGAGATCACGACGTGGCCCTCGCGGGTGAGCACGCGGGAGACCAGTTGGAGCATGTCCGGCTCGTCGTCAACCGCTACTACTAATGCCATTTGCTGAACATACGCCCGAAATCCGAGCGTTGCGTTGTTTCGGGCTGTAAGCGCCTGTCCGCGACAGCCGCGGGCGCGCCGCCATCGACCGGCGCCGGTAGTGTCGGCTAGCGTGTCACACCCTCAGGACTCCTCGCCGCCCTACTCCGACCTGCGGATAGTTCGGCACGCGCCGGCCGTAGAGGTGCTCACCGGCACCGACGCCAACGGCACACCGGTGCTCGTGCTGCAGCTCTCCGCCGCCGGTTCGGCCGATCCCGCGGTGCGGTCGGCCTTCGCCGAGGCCGTCGGCGATAGGTCGTACGCCCGGCTCTCCGGACAGGTCGACGCCGTCGACCTCGACGGCGCCCGGCCGTGGGCCGCCGGGTGGCAGCACGGGGTGCCGGCCGCCGTGGACGACCTGGTCGGGCGGCTGCCGCTGCCGAGCGGGGGCGGGGAGGTGTCGGGGCCGAGCGGGTGGGCGCCGTCGCCGTTCGGGCCGCCGCTGGGTGGGACCTCGGAGACGAGCTTCACGATCGAACCGGCCGTGGGGCAGGGGACCGGCTTCGGCCAGCCGGATCAGCCGCAGCCGGGCATCGGCCAGCCGGGCCAGGTGCCGCCGGGCGCGGGTCAGCCGGCGCCGGGGATGTGGAGTCCGGGCGCGCCGGCCTCGGGGATTCCGGGCGCCGGGCAGGTGTCCGGGCCGCCCGGCCCGATGACCGGTCAACCGGGTGGTTACGCTGCCGGTCCGGTGACCGGCACGGGCCCGATCTCCGGCCCACCCGGCCCGATGGCCACGGGCGGTGCGATGGGCGCCGGCGGTGCGATGGGCATGCCCGGCCCGGTGTCGGGGCCCGGCGGTTACGCGGGCGGGCCGGTGTCGGGGCCGGGCGGTTACGCGGCCGGGCCGGTGACGGGTGCGGGTGCGCCGGGCGTGGGCTACGGCCCGGTGTCGGGCGCGTCGGGCGGCGGCTGGGCGCCGGCCGGTCAAGGCATGCAGGGCGGGCCGGCAATGCAGGGCGGGCCGGGAATGCCGGGCGGGCCGGGAATGCAAGGCGCTCCCGGCGGGCCTGGGATGCCGGGGCGGGGGGACGGGCGCAACCTGCCGGCCGCCGTCATCGGCCTGCTCTGCGCCGCCCTGCTCATCGCCGTCGTGGCCGTCGTGGCGGTCGTGGTCAACATGGGCGGCGACGACGACCGCGACCCCGTGGCGAACCCGACCCCGACGCGCGAACGCACTCTGCCCACGCAGGAGTCGGCGCCGACCGCCGGGGCGACGACCGCCGCGCCGAGCGCGACCGCCGGGGCCAGCCCGGCGGGGGACAAGCCGACGCTGCGTTCCGGCACGGCGCCGCGAACCGTCGCCGGGCCGAGCTACGCGACCGGCGAGGAGACCTACACGATGGCGTTCCCGGGCTGGCCGTTCGCGTTCCGGGCGCCGAAGACGTGGGGGTGCCTCAAGGGCAGCTGGGACGGCGACGCCAACGCGATGGTGTGGGTCTGCGTCGACGAGGGCAACGCCGGCAACGGCCAGAAGGCCAACGTGATGGCCCGCAAGTGCGCCACGACGTGCACCACGGCCGAGCGCGCCACCATGAACAACGAGTGGTTCGACGAGGACGACAAGGCCAAGCAGCTGACCGGGGACGACAAGACCTGGTACCTGGAGACGGCGAAGAACGACAAGGGGTACTACACCCTCGACATGAGCCACTACTGGTCGAAGGACGGCACCAACTGGCAGATCGGCGTGTTCGTGCAGTCGCCGCCGGACACCAAGGGTTCGGTCCAGAAGATCGTCAACGAGGTCCTCAGCCAGACGTCCTGACAGGCGAAAGGGCCCACCCCGGGCGGGGTGGGCCCTTCTTCGTCCGTCAGGCCAGTGCGGGCTCCGGCGAGGACGAAGGCGAGGGTGCCGGCTCGGCGCGCGGCAGGTGATCCGCCGGGCGGCCCTCCACGTGCAGCTCCGGCACGATGCGGCCGAGGAAGTTCGGCATCCACCAGTTGAAGCGGCCGAGCAGGTGCATCGCGGCGGGCACCAGCAGGAGCCGCACCACCGTGGCGTCGATCAGGATGGCCGCCGCCATGCCGACGCCGATCACCTTCAGCACCACGTCCGGGCTCGGCACGAACGCCGCGAACACCGCGATCATGATCGCCGCCGCCGCCGTGATGACCCGGCCGGTACCGGCGAGCCCCTCGGTGACCGCGCGGGAGTTGTCGCCGGTGCGCAGCCACGCCTCGCGCATGCGGCTCACCAGGAAGACCTCGTAGTCCATCGAGAGACCGAAGAGGATCGCGAACATCAGCACCGGCACGAACGCGGGCAGCGGCGTGTCGGTGTCGATCCCGATGAGCTTCCCGAACCAGTTCCCCTCCAGCGCGTAGGCGACGACGCCGTAGGCGGCGGCGACCGACAGGAGGTTCATGACGGCGGCCTTGATCGCCACCACGACGCTGCGGAACGACACGAGCAGCAGCAGCATCGACAGCAGCACCACGCCGCCGATGAGCAGCGGGAGCCGGCTGGCGATGTTCTCGGTGCTGTCGATGGCGGTGGCCGTGACCCCGCCGACGAACACGGTCAGGCCGGTGCCGCGCACCGCGTTCGGGATGGTGGTGTCGCGCAGCCGGTGCACCAGGTCCTCGGTGTCGGCGTGCTGCGGGCCGGTGGTCGGCAGCACCGTCAGGACGGCCGTGTCGCCGGCCGGATTGAGCTGGGGCGGCAGGGCCGCGGCGACGCCCGGCGTCGAGGCGAGCGCACCACGCAGCGGTTCGAGGCTGGCGGCGTCGCCGGCGTTCGGGAGTTCGACGGCGAGGACGAGCGGGCCGTTGAACCCGGGGCCGAAGCCGGAGGAGACCATGTCGTAGGCCTTGCGGTGCGGCGTCTCCGCGAGGGCGTTGCCGGCGTCCGGAAAGCCGAACCGCACGCCGAGGAACGGCGCGGCGAGGCCGAGCAGCACGGCGACACCCGCGACGGCGGCGAGCAGCCGGTGCCGGCGGATGAACTCGCTGAACCCGAGCCAGCGCTTGCTGGGTTCCACGTGCCCGCCGACCGCGACGGTCACCTCGCGGCGCCGGCCGAGCGGCAGCCGCAGCCGGTCGACGTGCCGGCCGAGGAAGCCGAGCAGGGCCGGGAAGAGCAGCACGCTGGCCGTGACGACGACGAGCACGCCGAGGATCGTGACGAGCGCGGCACCCCGCATGAACGACAGCCCCATGGCGAACAGGCCGAGCATGCTCACGATGACGGTGCCACCGGCGACCAGGACGGAACGTCCGGCGGTGTCCAGCGTGGCCACGGTGGCGGCTTCCGGGTCGAGGCCGGCGGCCCGCCACTCGCGGAACCGGGTGACCATGAGCAGCACGTAGTCGATGCCGATGCCGATGCCCATCATCGCGGCGAGCGAGGTGGACCAGTCGGGGGCGTCGACGAAGTTGATCAGGACGCCGGTGAACGTGCTGCTGACGGCGAGGCCGGCGACGGCCACCAGGATGGGCAGCCCGGCGGCGACGACGGTGCCGAAGGTGAGCAGCAGGATGACGGCGGCCGCGAGGAGGCCGATCATCTCGGAGCCGACCTCACCCTGCTCGGCGCGCTGGACGGGCTGGCCGCCGATCGCCGCGTCGAGCGGGCCGGCGTCGGCCTTCTCGACGGCGTCGATGATCAGCTTGGTGTCCTCGACCGGCATGTCGTCGGGGTTCGTCACGTCCAGGCGGAGCGTGGCGATGAGGGTGCGCCCGTCCTGCGAGATCGATCCCGGGGTGGTGTACGGGTCGGCCGTCGCGGCGACGTGCGGGAGCCCACGCAGTTCCCCCAGAAGCTTGTCGACCTCACCCCGAACGGAGGCGACGCCCGCGTCGGCCCGGACCACGACGTCGAGGGTGGCGCCCGACTGGGCGGAGAAGCGCGACTCGAGCAGCTCCTGGGCGGCCTTGGAGTCGGAGCCCGGCGCGGAGTAGTCGGCGGTGAACTCGCCGCTGTACGCGTTGGACAGCCCGACCGCCGCGCCGAGGATGGCGAGCCAGAGCACGAGCACGAGGCCGCGCCGCCGGAACGCGAAGCGGCCGAGCCGCCCCAATGGTCCGATCTTCGGAGGATCGTCTGTCGTGCTCATGGTTGCCTCCCGCAAAGCTCCGTCATTCTCGTTACGCACCTTCACTGCGTTACGCCTCATAACAAACACGACGCCGCTTCACTTGTCAAGCTTCTTCACGCATGTGACGATGCTTAACGCAACCGTTACCGGGAGGTCCCATGACAGCCGCCCAGCGGGCCGCCCCCCGCAGAGAGCGGGCCCGAGCAGCCACGATCGAGGAGATCAAGCAGACCGCTCTGCGCCTCATGCACGAGCAGGGCACGCTGAGCGTGCGCTTCACGGACATCGCCCGCGCGATGGACATGACGCCGCCGGCGCTGTACCGGTACTTCGCCGACCGGGACGTGCTGCTCTGCGCGCTCATCACCGATGCCTACGACGCGCTCGGCGAGTACGTGGCCGAGTGCCGCGAGGGCGCGCCGGTCGCCGACCTGGCCGAACGGTGGAAAGCCGTCGCGCAGGCCTACCGGGATTGGGCGCGGCGCGAGCCGGAGCAGTTCATGCTCATCCTCGGCATGCCGCTGCCCGGGTACGCGGCCCCCACCGACGGCCCCACCACGGAGGCGGCGAAGCGCGCGATGGCGCAGCTGCAGTCGCTCTTCCACGAGGCCAACGCGCAGGGGGCCCTCCGGCCGCCGATCGTGGCGGAGGTGAGCGCGGCCGTCGAGGAGTGCGCCGCGATGAAGAACGCGGAGTCGCCGGCCACCGTGTCGCCGGCCCACTTCCAGGCGATGCTGCACGCGTGGGCGTCGCTGCACGGGTTCGTGATGCTGGAGATCAACGGACACTT
Source organism: Virgisporangium aliadipatigenens (assembly GCF_016863615.1). Lineage (GTDB taxonomy): Bacteria > Actinomycetota > Actinomycetes > Mycobacteriales > Micromonosporaceae > Virgisporangium > Virgisporangium aliadipatigenens. The sequence continues at coordinate 111,785 of NZ_BOPF01000024.1, forward strand.
CGACTGGATCGGTGAGGCAGCGCGCGACGCGCTCTTCCTCGGCCAGGTGCGGGCCATCGCCCACGCCGCCGGGATGCCGGTCCCGGACGCGTAGCGGCGAATTGCCGGACCCGTGGCGGCCCCCCAGGACCGCCACGGGTGTCTCCACAAGGCGGACGACTACATCAGCGCGTCCACCGACACCCGCGGAGGCCAACGGCCCGGGGTGAGAATTCCCAATGCGTACGCACGCGCCACCAACGCCGGCCGGTTGGGTGCGTTGACCCTGCGCAGCAGCGACGCGACGTGGTACTCGATGCCCTGCGGACTGAGGTGCATCTGTGCGGCGAGGTCGGCGGTCGAGGCCCCGGCCGCCACCCCCTCCAACACCCGGGCATTGCTCGCCGTCAGGGCGAACAGGTGCCCGCTGCGCTTCGCCGAGAGCACGACCACGACGGTGTCGACCCGTTCAGAGCCGCGTCGTACGCCGATCGCCGTCACCCGGCATGAGAACACCCGGGGTCCCATGCCGCGCACGGTTACCACATCCGACCAGTAGGGCCGCGAACCTGCCCGCACCGCACCGAAGTTGGTGCGGAACGTCTCGCGGTCCTCGGGTCGGAGAAAATCCTCGAACATCTTGCCGTGCACTTCGGTTGCCGGCCGACCGACCTGGCGAACCAGTGCCGACGAGACGCGCTCGATCCGGCCGAACCGGTCGAGCTTCGCCATCCTGGTCCCCGACTTCGGAAAGAACGAGCGGACCAGTTCGAACGCCTCATCCGGCTCCGCGACGGAGACGGTGGGCAATGGGTGCACGTTCGAAACCATTTCGCGGCGGGCCATCGTCACGCAGCGATGATTGCCCGACCAGGTGTCCACCGAACAGATCAATCGGTGCTCAACCCTTGGGGGGAGCCGCTCACTTCAGAGCTCACCGGTCGCCGCACGCTACCACAAAGTGACGGTCGGCTAAGTCCCCCTTTGGAGGACCCCGGTATCAACCACACGGTCGTTCGTTCATGGCGGGCGCACAGCTCGGTTACAGGCAACCACCAGCCCCGACGCCGACAGTCGGGAGCATGACCGAGCACCCTTACACCTTCCCGTCGCAGCGCCCCTCCGCGCTGATCCCGCCGGCCCCGACGCCGGTGTACGCCCCGGCCGCGCCGCGGCGGCACCGGTGGACGCGCCGGGTCGCGGCCGCGTTCGCCGTCGCCGCGCTGGCCCTCGGGGGCGGCGCCGCGGGCGGTGCGACCGCCGTGCGCCTCGGGCAGGAGACCGTCGCCGTCGCCGGCCCGGTCTCCGCCGCCACCGCGACCCGGGCCGCCTCCGGCGAGCGCAGCCTCGCCGACGTCGCCGCCGCGGTCGCCCCGTCGGTCGTCGCCATCACCGTTCAATCGTCCGGGGGAACGGCCGAAGGCTCCGGCATGGTGCTCACCGCCGACGGCGACATCCTCACCAACGCGCACGTGGTCGGCGACGGCGGCCGCATCACCGTGACGTTCGCCGACGGGCGCAGCGTCGCCGCGAGCGTCAAGACGGTGGCCACCTCCACCGACGCGGCCGTCGTCCACGCCACCGGCGTCTCCGGCCTGACCCCGGTGACCCTCGGCGACGGCGGCGATCCGGCCGTCGGCGAGACCGTGCTGGCGTTCGGCAACCCGCTCGGGCTCGAGGGGAGCGTCACGTCGGGAATCGTCTCGGCGACCCATCGGGACGTCTCCGGCAGTGGCGGCGACACCACCATGACCGACCTGATCCAGACCGACGCCGCCATCAACCCCGGCAACTCCGGCGGCCCGCTGGTCGACTCGTCCGGCCGCGTCATCGGCATCAACACCGCCGCCGCGAGCACCTCCGAGGAGGGCGGCAGCATCGGGCTGGGGTTCGCGATCCCGATCCGGTCCGCGCTCTCCGCCGTGGGCTCCGGGGGAACGTCATGACAGCCGCGCCGGCACCGCGGTGTTCGCCACGGCCAGCGTCGACCAGACCGCGCACATCGTCTCCGCGATCCGGTCCCAGGAGAACTCCGTGACCGCCCGGTGCAGCCCGCCCGCGGACAACCGGCGGGCCAGGTCCGGGCGGCGGCGCAGCAGGTCGAGGCGTTCGGCCAGGGCGGCGGAATCCCCGGCGGGGAACGTCAGCCCGGTCCCGCCGATCACGTGCGGGATCTCGCCGACCTCGCTGCCCACCACGGGCACGCCGCACGCCATCGCCTCCACGAGCACCCGGCCGAAGCGCTCCCGTTCGACCGAGGGAAGGACCAGCGCGTCCATCCGCGACAGGCACGCGGGCCGGTCGGCGGGACCGGTCGGGCCCTGGCGGAGGACCCGGCCGGGCCGGCGCCGCGCCGCCTCGTCGACCAGGTCGGACCGGCTCCCCGCGCCGACGAGCAGCACGTCGCAGTCGACCCGCTCGGCCGCCGCCAGCAGGACGGCCACGCCCTTGCGCTCCTCCAGCCGCCCCACGAACCCGGCCGTGAAGCGCCCCGACGGGGGAGCCACCGGCGCCGGCGTGAACAGCGCGGTGTCCACGCCCAGCGGCACCACCGTCGCCGGACCCTCGTAGCCCTTGGCCCGCAGCACCGACAGCGCCGCGTCCGTCACCGGGAACGCGTGGTCGACCGCGCGGTGGGCGGTGCGCTCCAGGCGCGGGAACGGCCGCGGGAAGCGGGTCACGACGTTGCGCGCCGCGTAGAGCGTGATCGGCACGTCCGGCCAGCGGCGGCGCAGCCGGATCGCCTGTGCCGTCGTCAGAAAAGCGGCCTCGCCGATGACGTGCACGACGTCCGGACGTTCGACGGGCAGCCGGCGCATCGTCGCCGGGCGGAACACCAGCGACGCCGTGTGCCCGGTGCGGTTCGCGCCCATCAGGTGCGGCACGACGTGGTGGCGCAGCCACGGGAACCGTTCGGAGAGGCGGGCAAGCTCGGCGACCGTGCCCGTCGACACGTCGGCGGCCAGCACCGTCACCGCCATCCCGGGCCGGGCGACCAGCGCCGCGAACATGTCCGTCCAGTGCTCGGTGCGCTGACCGACGACGGTTATCAGTACGTGCACGGGATGCGCTCCAACGCTTCGGGGTCGTGGGTCGGCCTCACGGCAGCAGCCCGTCGAGCAAGCCGCGCAGGCGTTTGCCGCGGTTGGTCCAGCTGTTGCGCGCGGCGGCCGCCCGGCGCTGGCCCACCCGCGAGTCCCGCAGCGCCTCCGCCACCGCCGCCGCGAACGCCTCCGGCCCGGCCGCGATCCGTACCGGGCCGGGCCGCTTCACCAGGGCCGGCAACGGCGTCGCCACGACCGGCTTGCCGAGGGCGAGGTACTCGAAGAACTTCTTCGGGTGGGTGTGGTCCGCCCGACCCCCGACCCGGTACGGGATGAGCCCCACGTCGCAGCCCCGCAGCAGCGCCGGCACGTGGTCGAACGCCACCGGCCCGGGCAGCCGCACGTTCGGCAGCCGGCGCAGGAGCGCCCGCGCGCCCCGGGTCGACGGCCCCGCCAGCACGAACGTCCACTGTGGACGCATCCGGGCCACCTCGCTCACCAGGTGGCCGTCGAACGTGCGTTCGTCCACGGTCCCCACGTAGCCGAGCACCGGCCCGGTGGCGGTGAGCCGGCGCACCGGCCCCACCGGCGAGAACCGGCGCAGGTCGCAGCCGTTCGGCAGGACGACCACGGGCCCACGGGTGCGGGGCAGGCGCGAGGGCAGCGCGGCCGAGGAGGCCAGCACCAGGTCGGCCGCCCCGACCGCGCGGTCCCACGCCTCGCGCCGCCGCCGCCGGTGCCACCGCCCGGCGAACGTCCAGTCCAGATCGGTGGCGTCGTACACCACCGCCGCCTCGTCGAGCCCGCCGATCATCGGTGCGGCGAGGTCCTCGTCGATCCAGAGCACCCGCCGGCCCGGCCGTTCGTCCAGCCAGCCGCGCAGGGCGCCGGCGGCGCAGCGGCGCACCATCGCGTTGGCCGCCGCGACGTGCCGGTGCGCGGGCATCGCCACCGGAACGGTCGCGTGCCACACGTTCAGGCCCACCGGCGTGACGACCAGGCCGCGGCGCGGCCGCGGGTCGGGCGGGTCCACGAAGAGCACGCGCCGGTCGACGGCCAGTTCATGGGCGAGGGCGTGCTGGCGGTGGGCGCCGCCGCGCCAGGGGATGCCGCTGCACATCACCACCCAGTCCCGGGCCGTCTGCCGCAGCGGGGTGTCGGTGCGCGCCGTGTCCCCGCGATCGCGGTCGACGGTGGCACCCACTCCACTGTGGACGGTCATCGGGAGTCCTCCGGGCGGCGGGCCACGAGGCGCAGCAGGTCGCCGAGGCGGGGATGACTGACCCGGGCCGAACGGGCGGCCACCGCGTCGGCCACCACCAGGTCCCGCGCGCGGCGCATCCGGGGCAGCGGCCGGCAGTAGTAGCGGGAGAAGACGGTGTCGTACTTCTCCACCAGGAAGCCGAGGTCGATGAGGAGTTCGACGAGGCTCCACGGGGTGAAGTGCCAGCGGTGGCGCTCCGGTTGCCACGCCGGCCAGTGCGCGCCGAGGCGCTGCGCGGCGGCGGAGGCGGCGTTCGGCACCTCCAGGAAGAGCCGGCCGCCGGGCACCAGCGCCGCACGGGCCGCACTGAGGAACGTCCGCGGGTGCGCGACGTGTTCGAGGACGTGGAACGCGCACACCGCGTCGACCGGCTCGACCGACGGGGCGACCGCCTCGAAGTGGCCCTGCCGGACCGGCATCCCGAGCGACTCCACGGCGTAGTGCGCGGAGACGGGGGAGACCTCGATGCCGGTCGCGTCGATGCCGGCCCGCCGCGCCGCCGCGAGGAAGTAGCCGCCGGCGCAGCCCGCCTCCAGCAGCGTCGCCGGTCGGCAGTGGGCGCGCACCCAGCGCAGCCGCCGGCCGGCCTCGTAGCGGCGCTGCGGCGCGTCGAACCGGTCGTCGTGGCCGTCGCCGCGACGGGTGACGTCGCCGTGCCGCTCCCGTGCGGCGGCCGGGTCGGCGCTGGTGTGGCCGAGCCCGCATGAGGCGCACTGCCGCACGGCGCCGTCGAGCAGCGACCGGTGCGGCCGCGGACCGCACAGGACACAGTGGACGGTCATCGTCATGGGTTCCTCCGGGGACGGCGGGCGACGGGTCGCGGGTGGGCGCTGCTCACGGCCGCTCCTGCCGGGCATCACCCGCGAAGCCGCCCCAGCCCGTCTGGCGCGCGCGGCGGGCGGCGGAGAGGTACGCGGCCTCGAAGCGTTCGGTGGGGACCGAGCGGGCGTGGCCGGGTCCGGCGCGGCCCGTGGCGGCGAGGCCGTCGGCGCTGTAGCGGCCGGAGGCGTCGGCGCGGTCGGGGGCGGATCGGCGCGTGCCGCCGAGGCGGCCGGCGGTGCCGAAGCCGGCCGCCGTGCCGAGCAGCTCCGCGGGGTCGAGGTACCCCGTGGGGCCGCCCCCGCTCGCGGCGCCGACGCGGCCGCCGGGGCCGGTGCTGCCGGCCGCGCCGGGTGAGCCCGGGAGGCCGGGGCGGCCGGCCGTACCCCGGTGGCGGGCGAAGCCTCGGTCGCGTGCGAAGCCGGGGCCGCCGACGGGGCCTCGCTCGTCCGCGGGACCTCCGTGGTGGGCAGGGCCTCGGTGGCGGGCGGGGCTGAGCACGGCGCGCAGCGACGGCGAGAGCGCGGCGAGCACCGCCAGGAAGACGACCAGCACCAGCCCGCCCCGGCAGGCGATGGCCAGCGCGGCGCCGCCGCGGCCGGCGGCGTCGGGCAGGTGCCCCGCCGCGCACCACGCGACGGCTCCCGCGACGCCCGCCGCGAACGCCGGCCGCCACGTCGCGCGCAGGACCGGCCCGAGCGGCCGCCCGGTCTCCCGGTGGAACCGCCCCACGAGGTGCGCCGTCCCGCTGACGACGGCGAGCGCCGTGGCGACCGGCACGCCGGCCGGGCCGAGCAGCCCCAGCAGCGCGCCGGTGAGCGCCACGTTCAGCGCGGCGGACAGGAGCCCGCCCCGGGTCGCCGGCCCGGGGCGGCCCTCGGCGCGGGCCACGACCGTGGCGGCTCCGGCGGCGACGGCGAACGCGTGCGCCGGTGCGAGCAGCGCGAGGCAGGTGGCCGCCCAGGGCAGGGGTTCGCCGAGCCAGAGCCGGACCAGCGGATCGGCGCAGACCACCAGGACGGCCGCCGCCGGTGCCGCGAACGCCGCGAGTGTGCGCGTGGTGCGCAGGTAGAACCGGTCCAGCCAGGGCGTTCCGCCACGGGTGGCGCCGTCGGCGGCGGTGGGCCCGAGGGCGTGCAGGACGAACGCGGCCGGCAGGCGCAGGGCGTTCAGGAGGCGGGCACCCAGCGTGAAGCCGCCGGCCAGCACCGCGCCGTAGCAGCCGGCGAGGAGCAACCCGTCCAGTTCCGTGTCGACGGCGGTGGCGGCGCCCCGCGCCTGCACGCGCGGGCCGTGGTCGCGGATCAGGCGCAGATGCGCGCGTCTGACCAGGTGCGGCAGCGGCACGAGGTCGGGCCGGTGCCGGCGGGCGGCGGCGGCCGTCACGAGCAGCCGCCCGCACGCCGCCAACGCGACCGCCGCCGCGAGGGCGTCGAGGCCGCCGAAGCGCACGGCGAGCACCGCCGCGCAGGCCTCCAGCAGCGCCGTTCCGGCCGAGATCGCCGCGAGCGCGCCGAGGCGCCGGCCGCCCTCCAGTACCGCGCGCCAGGGCAGTTCCACGCCGGTGGCGAGCAGGGCCACGGCGCACCAGCCGGCGGCCCACTGTCCATAGAGGACGGCGGCCGCCAGTGCGGACGTTCCCACGAGAAGACCCCAGAGGAGGCCGACGCCGAGGTGCGCGCCCAGATGGGAGTGGCGGCCGGAGGTGCCGGCCACCTCGCGGGCCAGGGTCGCGCCGAGCCCGAGGTCGACCAGCGACAGCGCGGCGAGCAGACCGCAGTACACCGCCCACGCGCCGAACGCGTCCGGTCCGAGCGCGGCGTAGACGACCGGCAGCGTCGCCAGCCCGGCGCCGGCGGCGACGGCTCGGGCGACGAGCGGTGCGGAGGGCCTCGGGGTCACCTGCCACCTCCTCGCGACGTCTTTGATCGCCACTATGGGGCAGAAACGGGCAGGTAAAGGCCGAAAAACGAAAACAGGGCCATATCCGGAAAGCGGTGATGTTCTGGCCGTATCTCGTGCATAAAGGTGGAGTGGTCGAAACAACCTCGCTTCCGCGCGTCGAGCCCGCGGAGCCCGTCACGCCGTCGCCGCAACGGCGCCGGGGCGCACTGCTGGGGGCGTGCGTCCTGGTCGTCGCGGTGGCGGTCGCGGGGACGGGTGTCGGCCGGTTCGGGATCCAGGCGCGCGACGCCGCCGCGCACCTGACCCGGGCGGCCGCGCTCTTCCAACGGCTCGCCACCGACCTGCGCGAGGGCAGGGTCGGTTCGGCCACATCCACGGCTGCCGCCCTGCGCACCGAGACCCGGGCCGCCCGCGACCGGACCGCGGGCCCGCTCTGGGGAGTCGCCGCGCTGGCCCCGGGCTACGGCGACGACGTGCGCGCGGTGCGCACCGTCGCGGACGCGCTCGACGACCTCGCCCGCGACGGGATCGTGCCGCTCGCCCGGGCGGTCGGCGGGTCGGCGCTCGCCGCCGGTGGGCGGATCGACCCGGAGGCGTTGTCCCGCTCGGCGGCCGCGGTCCTCGCCGCCGACCGGGCCGTGCGGGTGGCCCGCGACCGCGTCGTCGCCCTGCCGCGCGGCGGGCTCACGCGCAAGCTGCGGCGGGGCGTGGACGGACTGCGCGACCTGCTCGACCGGGCGGTCACCCTGAGCGCGCCGATCGCCCGCGCCGCCGCGCTGGCGCCGCCGTTGCTCGGCGCCGACGGGCCGCGGACCTACCTGGTCGTCCTGCAGGACAACGCCGAGCTGCGCGCGACGGGCGGGCGTGCCTGGGCCTACGTCGTTCTCGGCGTCGAGTCGGGGGAACTGTCCATAGTGGAGCAGGGCACCGCCGAAACGGATCTCGACGCGACGGCCGCGGACGTCAACGCCGGCCCGCACTTCCCGGCGGCGGCAGCGGCCCTGCGGGAACTGTACCGGCGGCGCCACGGGCGCACCGTCGACGGCGTTCTGGCCACCGACCCGGTCGCGTTGTCCTACCTGCTGCGCGCCACCGGCCCGGTCGACGTTCCCGGTGCCGAGCCGCTCACCGCCGAGAACGCCGTGCGCACGCTGCTGTCCGACACGCACGCGACGCGGGACCCGAGGGCGCGCGACCGCTACGTCGCCGCCGCCGCGCGGGCCGTGTTCGCCGCGCTCCGCCGGCCCGGCACCGACCCGCGCAGCACGCTGGCCGAACTCGACCGCGCCGCCACCGAACGCCGCCTCCTGCTGTGGAGCGCGCACGAGGCGGAGCAGCGGCTCATCGCGGGCACCGCGCTCGCCGGCACCCTCCCGGAGAGCGACGGCGACAGGCCCACGCTCGGCGTCTTCCTGAACGACGACACCGGCGGCAAGCTCGGCTACTACCTGCGCCAGTCGGTCGAGGTGCGGGTCGGCGACTGCCGCCCGGACGGCCGGCGCGAGCTGCACGCGACCGTGGCGCTCGCCTCGACCGCCCCGCGCCGGGGCCTTCCCGAACGGGTTCGCGGCCGGGCCGGCTCCGCCGTGGCGCGCACCGCAGTGTCGGTGTTCGCGCCGACCGGCGGCGCGGTGGACGGGGCCACGCTCGACGGCCGGCCCGTGCCGATCGACGCGCGCACCGAGCGCGGGCGCGCCGTGGGCACGCTGAGCGTGGACCTGGCGCCCGGGGCGCACACCCTGGTCGGGTTCACGCTGCTGACCGCCGACACGCGGCACGGGCCGCGAACGGTTGCGCCCCGCCTGCGGACCACGCCGGCGGCGACCCCGTGGCTCACGGCGACCGGCACCGCGCCGCGCTGCTGAGCCTCCCTACTTCGCGCGGGTCACCGTGGTGGCGTTCATGCTCTCGCCGGAGCGGGCGCCGTCGACCGTCACCGTGGATCCGACCGTCAGATCCTTGAGGGAACCGGGCTGAGCCGTCCGCACCGTCGTGGCGTCGCTGGTGCGCACCGTCAGCACGGTGCCGTCGGGCAGTTCGACGTAGACGGTCGTGCCGTCGACCAGCTTGACGGTGCCGGTCACGGCGGCGCCGGCGCTCGCACCGGCCGCGGCGCTCGGGTTCGTTCCGGGGTCCTGGCCCTGGCCGCGGCGCATGCCCTGTCCGCCCTGCGCTCCCTGGGCGCCCGGTGCGCCGCCGGGGAAGCCGTAGCCGCCGGTGGGCCCCTGCTGCGCGCTCGCCGCGGCCGGAGTGCCGTAGGACTTCTGCACCTGCGCGCCCGCCGCGAAGCAGGCCACCGCCAGCGCCACCGCGCCCAGCCCCACCGTCAGCCGGGTCATCGCGGGCCTGCGGCGGCGCGCCGCCAGTTCGGCGTTCAGATCGTCGGTGAACGGATCCTCGGTCAGCTCCAGCACGGCGGTCTCGACCGGGTCGTCGGCTTTCATCGTTGGTTCCACCCTTACTCGTAACGGAGTGCGTCGATGGGGCGCAGCCGGGCCGCCCGGCTCGCCGGATAGCTGCCGAAGAAGAGCCCGATCGCCACCGAGACCCCGAGCGCCAGCGCCACCGAACTGGGCACGATGACCGGCGTGATCCCCACGATCGTGAACCGGCTGCCGACGACGGCGGCCACCACGCCCAGCAGTCCGCCCAGGAGGCTCAACACCGTCGCCTCCACCAGGAACTGCGTCAGCACCGTCCCGCGCGGTGCGCCCAACGCCTTGCGGATGCCGATCTCCCGGGTCCGCTCGGTGACGGTGACCATCATGATGTTCGTGATGCCGATGCCGCCCACCAGGAGGCTGATCCCGGCGACGGTACCGAGCAGCACCGTGAACGTCTCGGCCGTGCTCGTGCGCGTCTCCAGCAGCTGCGACTGGTTGAGGATGCGGTACGGCGGGCTGGCGGTGTTGGTCACCTTCAGCTTCTCGTTCAGGATCGAGGTGACCTGCGCCTGCGCCGCCGACACGCGGGCCGGCGAGACCGCCTGGATGAGCAGTTGGTTGAGCGGCCCGTAGCCGGTGAGCGACTCCTGCACGGCGGTCACCGGCGCGATGGCGATGTCGTTCGGGTCGCTGAACCCGGAGCCGCCCTTCTCGGCGAGCACGCCGACGACGGTGAAGTTCTTGCCGCTGACCGTGATCTGCTTGCCCAGTGGGTCGACCCGCCCGAACAGCTCCTCCGCCACGGTCGTCCCGAGCAGCACGACGTTGCGGCTCTCCCGCACGTCCTGGTCGCTGAACGCCGCCCCCTCGGCCACGGTGAAGTTCGAGGCGCCCACGTATGCGGGATAGGTGCCGACGAACTGGGCCACGCTGTGGTCGGTGCCCTCGTACGTGGCCGTCTGGCTGCCGCTGACGACGGGCGAGACGCTGCGCACGTCCGGCGCCACGGTCCGGTCGCTCAGCGCCGGCACCAGGTCCAGGGTCAGCGAGGAGTTCGTGGTGCTGCCGGCGGCCGCCGCGCGACCGGTGCCGCCGGTGACGGTGAGCGTGTTCGTGCCGAGCGCCTCGATGCTCTGCTGGATGGCCTGCGCCGAACCGTTTCCGACGGCCACCAGCAGGATGACCGCCGCGACGCCGATCAGCATGCCCAGCACGGTCAGCCCGGAACGCAGCTTGTTGGCCAGCACGCCGCGCACCGCGAAGCGAACCGTCTCCCAGATGCTCATGCTGCCGCCTCGCTTCGCTCCCCGGCACCATGAGACACGAGTGCGCAGTGCTTCATGATTCGCTCCCGCGGGCGTCCGCTCATCGGGGTCCCCACAGGTAGTCGTCGACCTCGGAGCGCCCGCCGGGCTCCGCCGGGACGGCGTGCCGGCCCGCCGCCACCGGCGCCGGAGCGAGGTGGTCGCCGACAGGCCGTTGCCGCACGTCGCTCACGATGTCGCCGTCGACCAGGCGGATCACCCGCCGGGCCCGGTCGGCGACGTCGTTCTCGTGCGTGATGAGCACGATCGTGCGGCCGGTGCGGTTGAGCCGGTCCAGCACGTCGAGCACGTCCTCCGTCGAACGCGAGTCGAGGTTGCCGGTCGGTTCGTCGGCGAGCACCAGCGCCGGCGCCGTCACGAGGGCCCGCGCGACGGCCACCCGCTGCTGCTGGCCGCCGGAGAGCTGGTTCGGCTCATGGCCGGCGCGTTCGGACAGGCCCACGACCGCCAGGGCCGCGCGGGCGCGGCGACGGCGCTCGGCCGCCTTGACGCCGGCGTAGGCCAGGGGAAGCTCCACATTGGACAGTGCCGTGGTGCGCGGGATCAGGTTGAACGACTGGAACACGAAGCCGATCCGCCGGTTGCGCACCAGGGCGAGCTGCCTGTCGTTGAGCCGGCTCACGTCGACGCCGTCGAGCAGGTAGGTGCCCGAGGAGGGGACGTCGAGGCAGCCGAGGATGTTCATCAGCGTCGACTTGCCCGAGCCGGAGGAACCCATGACGGCCACGTAGTCGCCGCGCTCCACCCGCAGCGAGACGCCGCGCAGCGCGTGCACGGTCGTCTCGCCCTCGCCGTAGACCTTCTTGACGCCTCGCACGTCGAGAACCGGGTGGTTGCTCACCGGCCGCCACCGCCGCCGGGGATCTGCCCGCCGCCGCCCGGGAACTGGCCGCCGCCCGGGCCGCCCTGCTGGTTGCCGGTGCCCGAGGTGCTGGTCGTCGTCGGCGCGATGACCAGCGTCTCGCCCTCGGTGACGCCGGATCTGATCTCGACGAACGAGTCGCCCTCCACACCGACCTGCACCGTGCGCGTCTCGGTGCCGCCGTTCGCCGCCTTGACCTGCACGGTGCGCTGGCCGCCGGCGGACCGCACCGCTGCCGTGGGCACCCGCAGCACGTCGGCGACCTCCGCGACGGTCACCCGCACGGTGGCGCTCTGCCCGATCCGCGCGCCCGTCGGCACACTGTCCAATGTGGACACCACGGCGTAGGTGTTGACGTTGTTGGACGTCGTCGCCGTCGGCGCGATCGTGGTGATCTTCGCGTCGGCGCGGGCGCCGCTGAGCGCGCTCCACGTGACGGCCGCGGCCTGGCCGACCTTCAGCCGGGTCGCGTCGGCCTCGGCGAACGCCGCCGACACCTGCAGCTTCGACAGGTCCGCGAGCGTGATGAAGCCGGAGCCGGAGCTACCGCTGGCGGACGACGAACTGCCGCCGCTGGAACCCGATCCCGACGTTCCCGTGGAAGAGGAGGTGGAGGAGCTGGACGAACCGACCGCGCCGTTGACCGCGATCACTGTGCCCGCGATGGGCGCCGTGAGAACCGTGCCCGCGACGGCCCGCTGCGCCGTCTCCACCGCCGTGTTCGCCTGCGTCACCTGCGCGCTGATCGACGCGACCGTCGCCGCGTCCGAACCGTTGCCCTGCGCGCGGGCCAGGCTCTGCTGCGCGGCCGTCAGGTTCGCCCTGGCGGTCGCCAGCTGCCCGTTGGCGGCGGCCGGGTCGACCTTCGCCAGCTGCTGGCCCGCCGTCACCGCGTCGCCCACCTTCACCGAGATCTCGGTGACGGTGCCGGCGGTGACGAAGTTCGCGGCGGCGGTCGTTCCACTTTGGACGGTGCCGGTGGCCGACACCGTGGCCGACACCGCGCCGCGGGTCACCGTGACCGACCGCTGCTGCCCGCCCGTGCCGGCGGCGGTGTCCCCGCCCCACACCACGTGATAGGCCCACCCGCCGCCGGCCAGCACCAGCAACACCAGGGCGGCATTGACGGCCACCGCCGGCCGCCACCACCTCTTCAGCACGGAGACTCCTTCGTAGGACTACTGATGGGAAGCAGCACGCGGAACCGCGCACCCCGGCCGGGGGCGGTCCACAGTTCGACCCGGCCGCCGTGCTTGCGCACGATCGAGGCCACGATGGACAGTCCGAGACCCGCCCCGCCGTGCCGCCGCGAACGGCTCGGATCCGCCCGGAACAGCCGCTCGAACGCGCGCACGGCGTCCCGGTGCGCCATGCCCGGCCCGGTGTCGGCGACCTCCACGGCGGCGGTCGGGGTGCCCGGCGCGAGCAGTTCGCCGACCGACACCAGCGGCGGCTCGCCGGACCCGGGCGGCCGGCCCACCCGCACCGCCACGCGGGCGTGCTCCGGCGTGTGCTGCAGGGCGTTCGCGACGAGGTTCGTCACCACCTGGCGCACCCGGTCCGCGTCGGCGAGCACCGTCAGCGCCTCGAACGTGTCCGAGCGTTCGTCCAATGCGGACAGTCCGACCACCCGCGTGGGCATGCGGATGCTGGCGTCGCGCACCGCGTCGGCGGCGATCTCCAGCAGGTCGACGGGACGGCGGTGCAGCGGGCGTTCCTCGTCGAGCCGGGCCAGCGTCATCAGGTCCGTCACGAGCAGGCGCATGCGGGCCGCCTCGCTCTCGATGCGGTACATCGCCTCGTCGACGTCCTGCCGGCTGCGCATCCCGCCGCGCAGGTACAGCTCGGCGAAGCCCTGCAACGTGGTGAGCGGGGTGCGCAGTTCGTGCGCCGCGTCGGCCAGGAACCGCCGCAGCCGCTGCTCGGAGGCGGCCTGCTCGTCGACGGCCTCCTCGATGCGGCCCAGCATCATGTTCAGCGCCGTGCCGAGCCGCCCGGCCTCGGTGTGCGGGTCGGCGTCGGTCACCCGGCGGGACAGGTCGCCGCCGGCGATCTCCGCGGCGGTGCGTTCCATCCGGGTGAGCGGCCGCAGGCCGACCCGCACCACGGATGCCGCCGCCACGCCCATGAGCAGCAGCACCAGCGCGGCGACGGCGGCGTTGGCGAGCAGCAGTTCGTCGCCGGTGGAGGTGACCTCCGAAAGTGACACGGCGAGGGCCACGTAACCGTCGCCGTTCTTCTCCGCCGCGACCTTCACCCGCCACGAGCCGTCGGCGGTGTCCACTGTGTACGGACGGCCGTCGGTGCCGTGCAGCACGATCTGCGCGGGCGTGCCGAGCGGCAACGGTTCCGGCTCGGCGTCGACGCGGTTGCCGGTGGCGTCGAAGCGGTACATCCGCGAGGACGGGCCGAAGGTGGGCGTTCCCTTGGTGTCCTGGCGTTCCGGCGGCGGGGGGAGACGGGCGGCGATGCCGCGCACCTGGGCGTGCAGCTGCCCGTCGATCCGGTTCGTCAGGTAGGTGCGCAGGAGCACGACGCCGGCCGTGTTGGTGACGATGAGCGCCACCGTGCCGAGCGCGGTGATCCAGACGACCATCCGGGCCCGCACCGTCCACTGGCGCCACGGGCGCGGGCGCATCACGTCTCCCCGTCGCGCGGCAACCGTAGGGCGTAGCCGACCCCGCGCACCGTGTGGATCAGCGGCGGGCCGTCGCGGTCGATCTTCTTGCGCAGGTAGTACACGTAGGACTCCACGATCCGGCCGTCGCCGCCGAAGTCGTAGCGCCACACCCGATCCAGGATCTGCGCCTTGCTGACCACCTTGCCGGCGTTGACGAGCAGGTACCGCAGCAGGTTGAACTCCGTCGGCGACAGCTCGATCCGGCGACCCGCCCGGCGGGCTTCGTGGGCGTCCTCGTCCAGTTCCAGATCGGCATAGGCGAGCGGCCCGCCCACCTCCGGAACGCCCTCGCCCAGGCTGCGCCGCAGGATCGCCCGGATCCGCAGCACCAGCTCCTCCAGCGAGAACGGCTTCGTCACGTAGTCGTCCGCACCCACCGTCAGCCCGGAGATGCGGTCCTCGACGGCATCGCGCGCGGTGAGGAACAGCACCGGCACCGGCCGGCCGGCCCGCAGCTTCCCGGCGAGCTGGAAGCCGTCCATGTCCGGCATCATCACGTCCAGCACCACCAGGTCCGGCACGAACTCCGCCGCCGTCAGCAGCGCCTGGTGTCCGCCCGAGGCGGTGCGCACCTCGAACCCGGTCAGCCGCAACGTCTGGGACAGCAGCGCGCAGATGTTCGCCTCGTCGTCGACGACGAGTACCTTCGGGTTTCTACCGGCCATTGACCAGCACCTCGTCTCCCGCCTGGAGACCCGACCGGATCTCGGTGGACACGTCCCCGCGCAGCCCGATCCCGACGGTGCGGCGCTCGTCGCGCCCGTTCGCGCGCACGGTCACCGTGCCGTCCGCGCCGACCGCCGTCGTCGGGACGTACAGGACGTCGGTGACCCGCTTCGTGATCACGGCCACCGTGGCGCTCTGCCCGAACAGCAGCCCCTCCGGCGGCGCGTCGAACGTCATCAGCGCCGCGTAGCGGACCAGGCGGTTCGACGTGGTGCCGGCGGGGTCGATCTGCAGCACGGCGCCGGTGAGCGGTTCGCCCGCGCGGTCCGGCAGGGTGATGCGCACTTGCTGCGCCACCGCGAGGTCGGCCACCTCGGCCTCGGTGAACTGCGCCCGCACCGCGATGTCGTTCGTGCCGGCCAGCACGATGAAGTCGCTGTTGGCGTTGGCGTTGCCGCCCGTGGTGCCGGCGACCGACAGCACGCGGCCGTCGACCGGTGCGGTGATGACGGTGCCGGCGAGCTTCGTCCTCGCCTGGTCCAGCGCCAGTTCGGCGTTGTTCAGCTGCTGCTGCGCGGAGAGCAGCGGATCGCTGGAGGAGTTGCCGCCACCCCGGCTGGTGGTGCCGCCCGTGCCGGTGGTGGCGCAGCCCGTGGCGCTCGTGCCGCGCGACGGGGCCGTGGATGCCGCGCGGGACGGGGCCGGGCTGTGGGTCGCCGACGGGCTCGGCGACGGGGACGCCGACGCCGACTCACCCGGGGAGACAGACGAGTAGGCGGCCGGCGCCGCGCACGTGGTGGATCCCGAGGAGGACGACGAGGCCTTGTCGACGGCCTCCCGCGCACTGTCCACAGTGGACTGTGCGGCTTCGACCTCTTCCTTGACGGCCGCGTCGTCGATGCGGGCGAGCACCGCGCCGGCCCGCACCTGGTCGCCGGCGCGCACGTGGAGTTCGGTGACGGCGGCGGAGGCGGTGAACCGCAGCTTGCGGCTCTCCAGCGGCTCCACCGCACCGGTCGCCGAGACGGTCAGGTCGACCGTGCCGCGCTGCACCTTCGCCGTCGTGCTTGCCTTCTGCGCCGCGCCGCCGTCCCCGGACAGCGCGTACGCGGTGCCCGCGGCGCCCGCCACGAGCACGACCACGGCCGTCCCGGACAGCACCCTGCTCCGGCGGGAACCCCGCACCCGCCGCCACCCGCCGAGCTTCATGACGACGGAGTGTGGTGGTAGTGGCTCCCCGGAACCTCGATACAACCTCGACGCCACCTCAGAGCCCGCTCCGAGGTTCCTCCGAGGTTGTGCCTACGGGCCGTTGAGGTTGACCGGCTTGACTGCGCCGTGCCTATCGACCAGGACGAACGGAGTCTCCGATGCGCAACCGCCTGCTCCCGCTCGCGGCCCTGACCCTCGCGTTCGCCGCCCTCACGGCGTGCGGCGGCGGCGACGACCAGCCGTCCGCGGCCGGCTCCGCGGCTCCGGGCGGGGAGTACGCCGCCTGCCTGCGCCAGAACGGGGTCGACCTTCCGGAGGGCTGGGGCGGCGCCGGAAACCGCTCCGGCGGCCCGCGCCCGTCCGGTGACGCCCGCCCGTCCGGTGACGCCCGCCCGTCCGGCGGCGCCCGTCCGAGCGGTGCGCCCGGTGGCGGTGGCCCCGGCGGCGGTGGGTTCGGCAACAATCCGCCCGCGGGAGTCGACGCCGAGACCTGGCAGAAGGCCCAGCAGGCCTGCGCCGGCCTGCGCCCCTCCGGCGGCCCGGGCGGCGGCTTCCCCGGCGGCGGCAACGACGGCGCCTCGGCCGCCTACCGGACGTGCCTGTCCGACCACGGCGTCACGCCCGAGCAGCTGAACGCGACGGGCGACCCCGCCGTCGCGGCCGCGCTCCAGGCCTGTGCGGCGCTGCGGCCCTCCGCCGGGCCGCGGCCGTCGAGCTGATTCGGTCCTCACGCCCCGTGATTTGAGTCGCGGTAGCTGTTCCGGCTCTGTGCCCTTCCTGTCAGGACGCTGTGCTTGGTTTCACCTCGGTCGCAGCTGTGGGTCGCTGTGGGTTCGGACGTTGCGCTACAGGTCGCGCCCGACCCGCCGACCTCACCTTCGACGGGCCGTACGGCCTCATGAGGAGGAACGCAGCATGACGACGATCAGCGGTGTGTCGGGTGCCTACGCGACACAGCCGGCCCATTGGGCACAGCCGCCGCAGCGCGACCGCCAGGACCCGATGGCCAAGGTGGCGGGCGCGCTCGGCATGACGTCCGAGGAGCTGAAGAACGAGCTGACGGCCGGCAAGAGCCTCAACCAGGTCGCCGAGGCCAAGGGCATCGACCACGACACGCTCGTCGCGGCGATCAAGGAGGGCCTGCCCACCGCCGGCGACGGCTCCCGGAAGGTCGACACGACGCAGCTCGCCGAGAAGATCGCCGCCCAGCAGGGCCCGCCGCCCGGCCGGGGCAGCGGCGGCCCGCCCCCCGGAGGCCCCGCCGGCAACCTGAACGCCCTCACCGACACCGACACCCTCGACAAGCTGAGCAGCCTCCTGGAAACCGACTCCAAGGAGCTGACCGCGACGGTGAAGAGCCCGAAGGACCTGGTGGAGCTGTTCCAGAAGAAGGGCGTCGACGTCTCCGCGCTCCGCGACGTCCTCAACGGGAAGGGCAACCTCGTCGACGTGAGCCTGTGAGCCGCCGCGCCGCGGGGCGAGCCTGCCCGAGGCCGGTGCACGCCACCGCGGGCAGGCTCGTCACTTGAGCCAGTTGGCGAGCTTCGCGGTCACGCTGTCGAAGTTCGCGCCGTACCAGTCGACGTTCTGCACGACCGTCTGACCGGTGTTGACCGGGCCGAAGACCTCGACCAGCTTCGCGTTCGCCGACAGGTTCGGCTGGATGCCCTTGATGATCGGTGCGGTGCCGAGCGCCTCGGAGATGCCGGTGACCGCCGCGGGCGTCACGAGCGTCTCCAGGAACTGCCGGGCGGGTTCCTTCTTCTTCGAGCCCTTCGGCACCGCGAACGCGTTCAGGGCGATCTGGGTCACGTCCCAGATGATGGTGATGCGGATGCCCTCGTTCAGCAGTGGAACGAGCCGCGAGTCGGGAATGATGAACATGTCGATCTGCCCCGTGGCGATCGCCTGCTGGAGATTTCCGAGGTTCGCGGCGAACGTCGTCTGGCTGCGTATGGTGCCCAGCTTGTTCAGCGCGCGGTCGACGTCGAGCGGATAGAGGCTGCTCGGTGCCACGCCGTCGGCGAGCAGCGGGTATTCGAGGATGCCGTTCTGCAGATTGGTGAGGATCGCGCGCTTGCCCGGGAACCGCTGGAGGTCGAAGAAGTCCGCGAGCCGTTTCGGCGCCTTGGCGGGATCCGGGAAGGCGTCGGTGCGATAGGCGACCGGGTTGGCGTTGAACCAGTTGCCGACGTAGCACTTGCCGATCGTTCCCTCGACGAGCTTGCTCCGGTCGACCGCGGACAGGTCGAGCGGCTCGAAGAGGGTGCCGCAGCCCTGGATGGCGGCGGCCGGCGGGACCGCGATCACGTCCCACTTCACCGCCTTGTTCTCCACCTGGGTCCGGACCTTCGCCAGGTCGGGCGGCGAGGTGTTGACGAAGGTGATGTTCGGCCGGTCCGCCGTGTACGGCTTCTGGTAGCGGTCGATCATCGCCTGCTGGCCGGCACCGCCGTAGGCGGCGAAGACCAGGGTGACGCTGGTGCTGTCCGCCGCTTCGGACTGGGTGGCGCAACCGGCGAGCAACACCACGCCGAGGACAGCGAACGCGCGTCGAATGCGGTGCACCGCTCTCACCCCCTCGTAGTCACGGTAAGTTGCGCGAGGGTTTCATGGCGTGATGTTCGGGTAACCCGAGGAAGTCTCCCGACTCCGGAGCGGCATATCCGGCCGGGCCACATAATCCTCCTATCGTCGACCGGCCAGCGGTTTCGCCGGCCTGCACAACGGCTGCTCGGGGGATGCCATGTCGGTTCTGCGTCGTTGGCGGATCACTGTCCGGATCATGGCCATGGTCGGGGTGAGCCTGGTCCTGTTCGCCATCATGTTGGGTACCGCCGTGAACGGCTTCGCGCAGCAACGTGCGGCCACCGGCCGGGTGGCGTCGGGGCTGTCGCTCGTGCGGCTGGCGATGGAGACGAAGTTCCGCACCGCCGACCTTTCGGCCTGGCAGACCGGATACGCGTGGGACTTCACCCGCGGCGTTCCGAACGCGGCGATGGACAACGTCGGGCGGCGCAAGCAGTTCGTCGACTCCGCCGCGGCGCTGCGGGACGCCTACGTGGACCTGGCGAACTCCGACCTCACCGCGCAGGACCGCCAGGCGCTCGCCGCGGCGGCGGAGCAGTTCGAGAAGTTCATGGCGATCGACGGCCGGGTCGTCGCCGGCTACCGTGCCGGCACCCCGGCCATGGTCGCCAAGTCGAACGAACTCGCGTCCAAGGAGTCCCTGGAGGCGTTCGCCGCGGCAAAGGACTCCACCGAGAAGCTCGCCGACCTGATCGGCGACCGGGGGCAGGCCATCTCCCAGGCGGCCGCGCGCAACGCCGACCGGCAGCGCAACGTCGCCTGGGCGGTGGGCATCCTCGGCCTGCTGGTGGGCATGGTGAGCGCGGTGGTGATCGTGCGCAGTATCGCGGCGCCGATGCACGCACTGCGGGTTCGCCTGGTCGACATCGCCGACGGCGAGGGCGACCTGACCGCCCGCCTGGTCGAGGCCGGCCGGGACGAACTGGCGGTCGTCGCGGCGGCGTTCAACCGCTTCGCGGCCCGGTTGGCCGACGCGATGCGGGCGGTCGACGAGCGCGCGAACCGGATCGCGGCGAAGTCGGAGAACCTGATCAGCGTGTCGGTGGTGTTGGCGGGCTCGGCCCGGGAGTCCGCGGAAGCGGCCGGCGGCGCGGGAGAGTCCGCGGCCGACGTCTCGCGCAACGTGCAGGCGATGGCCACCGGCACGGAGCAGATGGGCGCCTCGATCAACGAGATCGCGAAGAGTTCCAGCGAGGCGGTGCGGGTGACCGCCGAGGCGGTCGAGCTGAGCCTGCGGGTCGGTGGCGCCGTCGAGAAGCTGCGCGTGGCCGGTGAGCAGATCAGCGAGTTCGCGAAGGTCATCAGCGGGATCGCGGAGCAGACGAACCTGTTGGCGCTGAACGCGACGATCGAGTCGGCGCGCGCCGGTGAGCTGGGCAAGGGATTCGCGGTGGTGGCCGGCGAGGTGAAGGAACTGGCCCAGGAGACCGCGCGCGCGACGGAGGACATCTCGGCGCGCATCGCGGCGATCCAGGACGGCACGTCGGAAGCCGTCGGCGCGATCCAACAGGTGACCGAGGTGATCAATCGCGTGAACGACCTCCAGGCGGTGATCGCCTCGGCCGTCGACGAGCAGACGGCGACAACGGCCGAGATCGGGCGCAGCATCACGGAGGCGGCGGCGGTCAGCGGCCGGATCGCCGAGGACGTGGGCGCGGTCGCCGGGAGCGCCCAGACGACGAGCGGCCGGATCGCCGACATCAGCACGGCCGCGGACGAGTTGGCGGTCGTGTCCGGAGACCTGCGGGCGGTGGTCGGCAGGTTCAGGTACTGACCGCTCCGTGGCGCCGCCCGCGGATCAGCCGGTCACGCCCAGCCGGAACGCGGCGACAGCGGCCGGCGACGCGGGATCGGCCATTCCCTCCCGCAACCGCCGCAGCACCGGCACCGGCAGTTCACCGGTCAGCTGGCACAACGCGGGGAACAGGTCGAGCACCTGCTTGTCGCCGAGCGCGCCGACCGCCTCGACCAGCCCGTCGGCGGCGAGCGGTTCCTTGAGCAGCGCCGCGCAGATGGACCGGCGCCAGCCGGGGTCGGCGACGTGGCCGGCGAGTTCGGTCCGGATGCGGCCGGTGAGGATGCGCACGAGCCGCATCCGGACCCGCCGCCCGTGCCGGGCCGAGGTGCCGGCGGTGCGCACCGGAACGCCCAGTTCCAGGCCGAGCTCGGTGAGCGTGATCTCGGGCAGCCCCTCGGCGCAGCCGGCGCAGCGCGGCCGGTACAGGTCGTCGTGCCCGGCCGCGGCGGCCACGGGCAGCTGGCAGTGCTCGCCCTCCGGCCCGTTCGCGACGGAGCACACCGGGTCGACGATCACCTCGGCGAGGATGCCCTGCTGGTCGAAGCGGCCCACGCCGAAGAAGTCGTCGGAGGCCAGCGCGTAGCCGGCCCAGGCGGATTCCTCGGCGGTGTAGCCGTCGCGCTCGAAGTAGACCGTCGGGGTCCAGCCGTCGGGGCGCAACTGGATCAGTCGGAACATCGTGGTGCCCTTCTCAGTTTCTGGTCAAGGCACGGTATGGAAATGCACAGGCCCCGGCTGAGATCCGGCCGGTTCGGCTTCCCGCACCCGTCCGGCACCCGAGTGGCACCCGTTCGGACGACGCTTCGAACACGTGTTCGGTAGACTCGGAGCATGAGTGGACGCTTGCGGGAACGAATAGTGGGCACTGTGTGCTACGCGTCTCGTGGCGCCGGTGAGCGCAGCGAGGCGGCGTCATGAGCGTCGCGCACCAGCCGTCCATGTTCGACCTGTCCGACGAGCCCGCCCTCGGGCCGCTGACCGGCCGCTTCGCCCGCCGGCACCTGGACGGCGGCGCGTGGGTCGACTTCCTGCCCGGCTGGGTCACCGGTGGCGACGAGGTGCTGTCGGCGCTGCTGCACGAGGTCGACTGGCGGGCCGACCGGCGCCAGATGTACGACCGCGAGGTCGACGTGCCGCGGCTGCTGCGCTGGTACGCGGGTCATGAGACGCTGCCGCACCCGCTGCTGAGCGACGCGCGCGAGCGGCTGTCCGCGCACTACGGGCCTGAGCTGGGAGAGCCGTTCGTGACGGCCGGCATGTGCCTGTACCGGGACGGCCGGGACAGCGTGGCCTGGCACGGCGACACGCTCGGGCGTTCGGCCACGGAGGACACGATGGTGGCGATCGTGTCGTTCGGCTCGGCGCGAAATCTCATGCTCCGGCCGCGGGGCGGCGGCGAGAGCCTGCGCTTCCCGCTCGGGCACGGGGACCTGATCGTGATGGGCGGTTCGTGCCAGCGCACCTGGGAGCACGCGATCCCCAAGACGGCACGTCAGGTGGGTCCGCGGGTCAGTGTCCAGTTCCGCCCGACCGGTGTCGCCTGAGGCCCCTTTACCCGATTGCCCGTCAGGGTTGCGTCAGGAGATCGTTCACGGTCTCCTGACGGCTCCGCCGCGATGCTTTCCGGCGTGATTCTCAGAGGAAGAGCGCTGGTGGCGCTGGCCCTGCTGCTCGCCACCGCCGCCTGCGGGAGCAACGACGCCAAGGCCGCGGAGGACGACCCGGCCGCCTGGAAGGCGTACGACGCCAAGATGGCCACCTGGGTGGAGTGCCTCAAGACCAACGGCCTCACCGAGGTGCGCTACCGCGGCCACAGCACCTCCGTCATGAACCCGAAGATGGAGCTGGAGGGCGTCCCCGCCGAGGTGTACAACAGCCACGCCGCCTGGGAGAAGTGCCGGCCACAGCAGCCGACCGACACCGACCGCCCGGTGCCGTTCCTGAGCAACGAGCTGTCGCCCGAGGTCCTCCAGGAGGAGCGCGCGATCGCGAAGTGCATCCGCGGCAAGGGTTTCCCGGACTACCCGGACCCGGAGGCGAAGCCGGACCCGAGCAGGTCCCCCTCCCGGTACGACAACGCGAAGGAGAACCCGATCCCCGGACTCGACCAGGCGTGGAAGGACTGCCGCAAGGAGCTGGGCCTGAAAAGCGTGGACGGCGGCTGATGTCCGTCGCCCGACGGGTGTCGTTCGCCCTGGTCGCGGCCGCCGTCGTGGGCGGCGCCGCGGCCGCGGCGTTCGGCGTCGGAGGTGGTTCGGCCGATCCGGGGGAACGTCCTTCAGCGGCACAGACCACCACCGTCACCCGACGGACGCTGGTCGACCAGACGAAGGTGCCGGCGAAGGTGGCCTACGGCAACGCGGCGCCGGTGGTCTCCCAGGCGGCCGGCACGGTCACCTGGCTGCCGGCGCCCGGCACGGTCGTCTCCCGCGGGCAGCCGCTGCTGCGCGCCGACGACCAGCCGGTGGTCCTGCTGTACGGTGCCCTGCCGATGTACCGCCAGCTGACGGCCGGCGCCAAGGGCGAGGACGTCAAGCAGTTCGCGCAGAACCTGAAAGCGTTGGGCTACAGCGGTTTCCCGGTCGGCACGGAGTACACCGAGGCGACCGCGACGGCCGTGAAGCGGTGGCAGAAGGCGTTGAAGCGCACGGAGACCGGCAGCGTCGAGGTCGCCGACGTCATCTACGCCGAGACCGAACTGCGCGTCGCCGCCCAGTCGGTACGCGTCGGCGCGAAGGCGGCCGGCGCGGTGCTGACGGCGACCGGGACCGGCCGGGTCGTGATGGCCGACGTACCCAGGCCGGACGAACGCCTCGCCAAGCCCCGCAACGCCGTCACGGTGATCCTGCCCGACGGGAAGGAACTCGCCGGCGAGGTCTCCACCGTGGGCACCGGCGCCGAGCCGTCCACAGTGGAGGGTCAGCAGCCGCCGCAGAACCAGGGCGGCGGCGAGACGATCCCGATCGTGGTGACCGTCAAGGATCAGGGCGCGCTGCCGGCCGACCCGGACGCGCGGGTGACCGTGAAGTACGTCGCCGAGACGCGCGCCGACGTGCTGACCGTTCCGGTGCAGGCGCTGCTCGCCCTCGGGGACGGCGGCTTCGGCCTCGAACTGCGCGACGGCGGCACCCGCCGGGTGGTGCCGGTGCGCACCGGCCTGTTCGCCGACGGCCAGGTCGAGGTCACCGGCGACGGCATCGCCGAGGGCGTGACGGTCGGGGTGGCCGCGTGAGCCCCACGACGGAGTCCGCGCCACGGCAACGGGTGCGCCGGCGGAACGGCGCGCGGCCGCCCCTACGACCGGCGCGGTTGCGGCCGGCGGACGTGCTGCGGGTCGGGATGTCCGGCCTGCGGGCCAGGCGGCTGCGGGTCTTCCTCTCGGCGCTCGGCATCACGATCGGCATCGCCGCGATGATCGGCGTCGTCGGCATCTCCGCGTCGAGCCGCGCCGACCTCGACCGCCAGCTGTCCCGGATGGGCACGAACATGCTGACCGCCGCGCCGACCGAGGGCCGTGCCGGCGGGGAGGCGAAGCTGCCCGAGACGGCGGTGCCGATGGTGGCGCGCCTCGACACGGTGGAGTCGGTGTCGGCCGTCGGCCTCGTGGCGCGCACGCCGGTCTACCGCAACGAACACATCCCCGCCGTCGAGACGGGCGGCATGAGCGTCTACGCCGCCCGGCTGGACCTGTTGGCGACGTTGCGCGTCGGCATGACGGCCGGCCACTGGCTGACCGAACCGGGCGTGCGCTTCCCGACCGTCGTGCTGGGCGCGGAGGCGGCCCGCATCCTGGGCCTCGACGCCGTCGACGTGGACACCCAGGTGGTGCTCGGCGGGCAGCGGTTCACCGTGGTGGGCATCGCGGCGCGCACGATGCTGGCGCCGGAGCTGGACGTGGCGGCGTTCGTGGGCTGGTCGACCGCGCGCGAACGGCTCGGCTTCGACGGCCACCCGACCGGCGTCTACGTGCGGGTCCGGCCGGACGCGGTGACGTCGACCCGTTCGCTCCTGGGCCGGACGATCAGCCCTGCGGCGCCGTACGAGGTGAAGGTGACCCGCCCGTCGGACCTGCTGGCGGCGCGGGCCGCGACGGACCGCACGTTCCAGGGGCTGATGCTGGGCCTCGGCGCGGTGGCGCTCCTGGTCGGCGGCATCGGCGTCGCCAACACGATGGTGATCTCCGTGCTCGAACGCCGTGCCGAGATCGGCCTGCGCCGCGCGCTCGGCGCCACGAAGGGGCAGGTGCGGCTGCAGTTCCTGGTCGAGTCGCTGCTCCTGTCCGGGCTGGGCGGGCTCGGCGGCGTCCTGTGCGGCGTGCTCGCCACGGCCGGCTACGCGTCCACGCGGGACTGGACGGCGGTGGTCCCCGCCTGGGCCACGGCCGGCGGCCTCGCCGCGACACTCGCGATCGGCGCGATAGCCGGCCTCTACCCCGCGGTGCGAGCCGCGAGGCAACCCCCCACGCAGGCCCTCACCGGCTGACCCGCGCGAGGGGCCTAGCGGCCGGTGAACTTGCGGTTGGCGCTCTGCCGGTTCTGGTCCGCGGGTAACCCCTGCAGGGCGCGCCTTGTCGCCTCGGCCTCCCGGGCCCGGCGTTCGGTGATGTCGTGCAGGGTCAGCACGTAACCGCGGACCATCCGGTCGTGGCGCAGGTCGCGAAAGCTCACCTCGACCGTGGCCCGCGTCCCGTCGGAACGGCGCAGGTGCCACACGTCCAGCACGTCGCCGGAGTCGTGCGCCTGCGCGGCCCGCTCGAGCGTGTGCGCGATCTGCCCGTGGTCGTCGGGGTGCGCGACGTCCCGCAGGAACCCGGAGACCGGCGGCTCCACGCCCAGGACCCGCCGCATCGACGGGCTCGCGTAGCGGACCCGCTCGTCGGGGTCGACGATCAGCACGACGTCGGCCGTCTGGCGCACGACGGTGCGCAGGTAGCGCTCGGTGTCGCGGCGGTTGATCGCGTCGGTGAGCGCGATGCGTTCGAGGGCGAGCGCGGCCTGGCCGGCCAGTACCTCGATCGCGTCGTGGGCGACCGCGAGCACGCGCGGGTCGGCGGCCACGCACCACTGCAGGGCATCCGCGGAGCGCGGCGGCGGGACCGAGTCGCGTTGCCGGGGGACCGGCAGGACGGCGTCGGGCGCCAGCACCAGCGCGGCGACCACCGCCTCGGTGTGCTCGCCGAGCTGCTGTCGCACCTCCTCGGGCAGCCCGTCGACCGGCACGGTGCGCACCGTGTGCTCCTGCGCCCCGGAGCCCAACGGGGCGAACGCCGACGCGTACGACGTTCCCCCGGGAAAGACGGCACCGGCGGCGGCGGTGAGGGCGGCGGTGACCTCGGCCCGGTCGGCGGCCGCGACCAGGGAGGCGCACGCCTGCCGCAGGCCCCGCTCCCGGGCGACCGCCTGCCGGTATCGGCCGATGGCGTCCAGGAGCTGGGTGAAGACGAGCAGGTAGAGCAGCGCGGAGACGACGGCGATGAGCTGCCCGTCGACCAGCCGCCCGGACGTCGACTGGACGAACAGCGTCACCGACGGCAACAGCAGCGACACGACCAGCAGCACCATCGAACGGCCCGGCAACCGCGTCGGCCGCGAACCCACCGGCCGGGTCAGGTCCCGCATCGACGGGTGCAGCGCGGCGGCCCCCCACGACGCGTAGAACGCCAGGTAGGCCAGCTCGGCCGGACCGCCGGTGTCCCAGCCGAGGCCGGCGATCCCGCGAACCGCCCACGCGCCGTCGCCGACGAGGAAGCCGCACGCGCCGGCGACCATCAGCGCCAGCGACCACGAGCCGCGTGCGGCGATCAGCAGCCGCGCGGTGACGATCAGCACGACCAGGTCGCCGACGAGGAAGAGCGCCATCCCGGACTGCGCGCCCTCGGCCCGCAGCGCCGGGCTGATCAGGAACACCCACACCACCAGCGACACCGCGCAGACGAACATCAGCTCGCCGAGCAGCCGCGACCGGTCGTGCAGGACGACGCTGGCCCCGGTCAGCAGGATCAGCGAGCCGGTCAGCAGCGGGAACATCGCCAGGTAGGCGACCTCGGCCACGACCCCCCACGCCGTGCCGCGCTCCGCGTCGAGCGCGAACGCGCAGTCGCCCACCGCCATCGCCCCGACCGCCCCGGCGGCGAACCACCACGGCAGCCGCTTCGCCGGCCGGTGCCACCGGGTGCCGAGCAGGATCGCCGCGACGGCACCGGCGCCGGTGACCGCCCACAGCACCGCGCTGAACCGCGGCACCAGGACGATGAGGTGCGCGAGTACCGCCGTGCACGCCACGAGGGCGGCGAGGATCCGGCGATACATCATTCCCTTTCCGTCACGCAATCGTCACGGGGCCACAACAGCTTAAGCCCGTCCCACCCGGGGCCGGAGGAACATAAGATCCCCTGGTGCTGTCCGTCGCCCGCCCGGATGTCGCGGCCCCGCTGGTGCCGCTGCACGCGGCCGTGCGCGCGGGGGACTGGCCGGCGGTGGCGGCGTTCTTCGCCGATCCGGCGCGGGAGCACCTGGTCGACTCGGCCGTGTTCATGATCGGTGAGCTGGACGGCGTGGAGGTGTTCCTCGGCGACGCGCTGGTGCGCCGGCCGGCGACGGAGACGCTGCCGCGGCTGCTGCTCGCCGCGCGGCTGATCCGCCAGGGCTGGGGTCCCGCGATCTCCGCCGATCACCTGCGCCGCGCCGAGCGCCTGCTGATCGAGACGACCGCGCGGGAACGCCACAACGCCGCCGCCTGGACCCAACGCCTGCGCACGGCGCGGGGCCTGCGGTTGGGGCGTTCGGAGGCGCGGCGGCGCTACGACGAGTGCGCGCGGCTGGACCCGCACCGGGTGGCCGCGCAGCGGCTGTACCTGAGGCAGCTGAGCCCGATGTGGGGCGGCAGCGTGGAGCTGATGTTCGGGTTCGCCCGGGAGTGCGTGGCGGCGGCGCCACCCGGGGCGGCCAACGGGGTGTTGATCGCCGACGCGCACCTCGAACGCCGCAGGGAACTGCCGCCCGGCCCCTACCTCGCCGACCCGGCCGTCCTCGCCGACCTGCACGCCGCCGCCCGCAGATCGGTGCGGCACCCGGACTCCCGCCCGGACGGCCAGTCCTGGGCGGACGCGCACCTGACCTTCGCGTCCGCGTTCCACCTGGCGGGTGACGACCGGGCGGCGGAGGCTCACCGGCGCGCCCTGGAAACCGCGTGGACCTGACGGTCACCGAGGTCGACGGGATCCCCGCGCTGCTCGCGCCGAGCGAGGGTCCGCTGCACGCGGGGCTGACGTTCCGGGTCGGCCGCGCCGACGAGCCGCTCACCCGGGCCGGCATCACCCACCTGGTCGAACACCTCGCCCTGCACCGGCTGGGCCTGACCGACTACCACTTCAACGGTTCGACCGGCACCGTCGGCACGCACTTCCACATGAGCGGGGACCGCACGGCGGTGGCCGGTTTTCTCACCGGGGTCTGCGACGCGCTGGCCGACCTGCCGTTCGACCGCCTGGAGACGGAGAAGTCGATCCTGCGCACCGAGGGCGCCGGCCGCGGCACGGTCGCGACGGACCGCCTCGCCGCGGTGCGCTACGGCGCGACCGGGTTCGGCCTGCCCAGCTTCGACGAGTGGGGCATTCACCAGCTCAGCGCCGAGGACCTGCGGCGGTGGGTGGGGACCTGGTTCACCGCGGCCAACGCGGTGCTCTGGATCGTCGGCGGCGAGGTCCCCGCCGGACTCCGGTTGCGCCTTCCGCCGGGGGAACGCCATGCGCTCCCCGACGCCACCCCGGTGCTCACGACGTTGCCGGCGTACCTGTCGGGGCCGGGCGCCGGCGTGGTCTTCGAGGCCGTGGTGGAACGCCGTCCGGCCGCCTCGCTGTACAGCGCGGTGCTGAAGCGGGAGCTGTTCCGCAGCCTGCGCCAGGAGGGCGGCTACTCGTACACGGCGGCGACGGCGTTCGACCCGATCGGCCCGCGCGCGGTGCTGACGGCGGTCGCGGACGCGCATCCGGACCAGCAGGACGCGGTGCTGGGCGGGTTCGTCGACTGCCTGATGCGGCACAGCGTCGGCACCGTCGAGGAGGAGGACCTGACGGCTGCCCGCGCGGCGGCCGAACGCGCCCTGCACCACCCGGACGACCTGCCGGCCCTGCTGATGCAGCGCGCGCTCGACCTGCTCACCGGCCGGCCGCTGCGCCCGGTCGAGGAACGCCTCACCCGCCTGCGCGCCGTCACCCGCGAGGATCTGCACGGGGTGGCCGTCGCCGCGTTGGAGTCCGGCCTGCTGCTCACCCCCCAGGGCCGAACGGCCGACTGGGCCGGCTTCGCCGAGGTGCCCTCCTGGACGGGCGCACCGGTCGACGGGGTGACGCTGGCCGTGCGGGACGATCCGCAGCTGCGCCTGCTGGTGGGGCGGCACGGGGTGTCGTTGGTGTCGCCGGCCGGCGCGCGCACGGTCCGGTTCGACGCGTGCGCCGCGGTGCTCGCCTGGCCGGACGGGGCCCGGCACCTGGTCGCCGCGGACGGCACGTCGGTGCGGATCGAACCGACGCTGCTGTCCGTCCCGCCGGGCGTGCTGCCCCGTCTGGACCGCGCGATCCCGCGGGAGGCCCTGGTGCGGATGCCGGCCCGGGACCCGTCGGTGATCCCGCGGCCGCGGCCCGTCGCGCCCCGGGCGCCGGTCGTGAGCCCGCCGGCCCCGGTCGCCCCGGTCGCCCGCACGCCGCGCGAGACGGCGATGGTGGTGCTGGCGGTGGTGTTCTCGATCGCGGCGTCGATCGGGCTGCTGGGGCTGATGGCGGTGGGGCTGGACGAGGAGGCCACGGCGGGGGACTGGGAACGGCTCGGTCTGGTGTGGACGGTCGCACTGGCGACCGGGCTGCCGATCGTGATCGTCCAGCGTCGCCGCCGATCCGGCTAGACCCGTTGGCTGTCGGGCTTCCGGCGGTACACCGTCGTCTTTTCCGGGTAGCCCGTCGGTCGTCGACGGGCGGCCGGCAGGTGTGCCCGGTCGGGCGGCGCGACGGTACCCGCGTTCGGGTCCCCGCCCGTACCCTCGACGTACGCGCCGGAGCGAGAAGGATGTCCGTGACGATCGCAATGACTGCCGGATGAACGGTTCCGACAGCCCGCCGGGCGTGGAGGATCCGGACGCCGACGCGTCGTTGACCCGCTGGGTGCTGCAGTTGGCGCGCCGGCGCGGGGTTTCCGAGGCGGAGATCGACGCCGGTGCGGTGGTGCGCCACGCGGCCGAGGCCGGCTGGGAACGCTGGTCCGCCAGCAACGTTCCGCCCGAGTGGCTGCGCGGTGTCGCGTATCCGACGCAGGATCCGTTGGCGGAGCGGCCCGGGCGCGTGTCGGTCGAGGAGACGTACCGCGCGTGGCGGGCGATGGCGGCGATCGCGCGGCTGCCCGAGCACCAGCGCATCGCCGTGTACCTGCACTACGTGTGGGGCTGGTCCGGCCCGGAGATCACCGACCTGCTCGACGGCGCCGACGGCGTGATCGCGAGCGAGTTCCAGCTCGGGGTGGTGCGCGGGCCGGCCACCACGGGGCTGCGGGCGTTCCGGGTCGACGACGACGCCTACGAGCCGCGGCCGCGCTCGTCGTTCACCTCGGGGCTGGTCAATCTGGTGCTGCTGACCGCCGTCCTGTGGGGCGTCCCGCTGCTGCTGGTGTGGTGGCTCGGTCCGGACAGCTGGTGGTACCTGCCGCTGTTCGTGGTGGTGTTCGTCGCGACCGGTGCCGCCGCCGTCTACGTCGCGCTTCTCCTGGGGGAACGCCGCCGGCGCGGCCGGAGCTGACCCGTCGCACTGTCCACTGTGGACGGTTCCTCGAATGAAGACCCCGCGATCGGGGTAGATGGATCGTGGCAGGTCGGGCTGGCACCGGGACGGTGTCGGTCCCTATTATGCTTGCCGCGCGACAAATAAATTTGCGCCGAGCGACGGAGGGACCGGGGGTGTGCGTACGATCAAGCGACCTCGTGTTCGGCGTCGCCGGCCCGGTCGGCCTCGCGCTGGAACTCCTGCAGCCCGGCCAGCAGCGCCCGGCGGCCCTCGGCACTCATCGAGCCGAGCACCCGGCCCAGCTCCGTGCGGCGGCACTCGCGCAGCTCGTCGATCAGCCGCTGTCCCTCGGCCGTGGGGCTCAGCTCCACCTCCCGCCGGTCGGTCGCACCCGCCCGGCGCCGGATCAGCCCGGCGGCCACCAACCGGTCGCACAGCCGGCTCGCCGACGACGGGATCGCGCCGAGCTCGTCCGCGAGCTGCGAGAGATTGGTCTTCTCGTGACTGTCGATGATGAGCAGCGCCCGCAGCTGCGACACCGACACGCGGGGCAGCACCGCCTCCTCGGCCCGCCCGAGAGCCAGGAGCAACGCGGCAGACGCGCTCTCGACGGCAGCGGCAACGGCTTCCGGATCGGCTTCAGGCGTCCCGGACAGAGCGACTCCCCTCGTGCGACCCCGCATGCGTGCGGAGCCGAGCGACGGCGGTGGTTCGTTGCTGGCGCGCCCCATTATCGCCCGTTCCTCTCCAAACCGCCCGTCGACCTCAACCCGGGAGGACTCCGGTGACCACGGTCAGCCGTTTCGTCCTGGCCCAACGTGCCATGTTCGCGGCCCCCGCGCACGCGTTGGTAGAGACCCTAGTCGCGAGCCTGCGCGAGCATTATGGCGTCACCGCGGCCGAACTGCTCATCGCCGACTACACCCAGGCGGTGCTGCGGCCCGTTCTCGATCCCGACGGGGAGCTGCCGGTCACCGGCACGGAGGCCGGTCGCGCCTACGCGGAGCAGCGCGTCATCACCCGCGACACGCAGATCCTGCTTCCGGTGACCGCCCGCGGTGACCGCATCGGCGTGCTGCGCCTCGAACGCCCCGAGCCCTTCGACGTCGAGGCGGAGGACGAACTCGTCGACCTGACCGTCGCGCTCGCCCACGACCTGCGCGCCGCCGACGAGATCACCGGCCGCTACCGGGCGGCCCGCCGGCGGGACCGGCTCACGCTCGCCGCCGAGATCCAGTGGCACCTGCTGCCCGGGCGTTCGGTCACGCGAAAGGAGTACGTGCTCGCCGGCCAGCTCGAGCCCGCGTACGCGGTGCGCGGCGACAACTTCGACTGGTCCAGCGAGGCCGATCACCTGATCGTCAGCGTCACCAACGGATTCGGCGAGGGCGTGGAGGCCGCACTGCTCACCTCCCTCGCCGTGAACGCCATGCGCAACGCCCGCTTCGCCGGAGCCTCCCTCGCCGACCAGGCCCGCCTGGCGGACGAGGCGGTGTACGCGGCGCACCGGGGCAAGCAGCACGTCTCCACGCTGCTGCTGCGCTTCGACGTCGCCACGGGCCTGGTGAGCGCGGTCGACGCCGGTTCGCCGATGCTCATGCGGCTGCGCGGGGACAGGGTCGAGGAACTCCCGCTCGACGCGCAGCTGCCGCTGGGCATGTTCGAGTCGACCGCGTACGAGGAGCAGACGTTCCAGATCCTGCCCGGCGACCGGCTCTTCATCCTCAGCGACGGCGTGCACGACGCCCGCTACGAGGGGCTGACCTACCGGGAGGAGGGCCGGCTGCGCCAGACCATCTCCGCGACGCGGCGGCTGCCCCCGGGCGAGGCGATCCGGGCGGTGCTCGGCGATCATGCCGTGTTCCGGCGCAGCCTGCCGCACGACGACGACTGCGCGGTGGTGTGCCTGGACTGGCGCCGCACGGCCACTCCCGACGAACCGGAGATGGGTCTGGCCGGCGTGGCCGTCGCGACTACCCGACCCCTGCGGTGAGCCGGGCGCACGACGTTCCCCCGCTGGGTGTAGAACGCGCCGACGAGCCCGGCGGGCACCGGATCAGGGTGACCGGCGAACTGGACGTGGCCACCAACGAACGGCTCGCCGAGGTCCTGCGCGACGCGATCCGCACCCACGAACGGGTGATCGTCGACCTCGCCGGGGTCGGCTTCCTCGACGCCGGCGCGGTCGGGACGCTGGTGGCCGCCGAGGCCGACGCGCGCGGGCGGGGCCGCGTCCTGGTGATCGACCGCGCCCACGGACCGGTGCTGCGCCTCCTCACGCTGGTCGGCGTCCTGACTCGCCTGCAGGGCCTAAACTCCGCCGGGTGATCGCTTTACAGCGCGGGATGAACGCCGGGCTCGCCGGCAGCGGCCCCTACACGGTGGTGGTGACCCACGAGCCCGGGCCCGAGGTGGACCTGACCGGCTTCGCGCTCACCGCCGCCGGCACGGTGACCGGCGACGAGGGCATGTGCTTCTACAACCAGCCGCAGCTGCCGGGGCTGCGCTGGCTGCCGACCGAGTCCCCGCCCGGCGCCACCC
Source organism: Virgisporangium aliadipatigenens (assembly GCF_016863615.1). Lineage (GTDB taxonomy): Bacteria > Actinomycetota > Actinomycetes > Mycobacteriales > Micromonosporaceae > Virgisporangium > Virgisporangium aliadipatigenens. Next base: position 144,619 of record NZ_BOPF01000024.1, read on the forward strand.
GGCACGGGCTCGTGGTCGACCCGTCCGGCTGGGCGCCCGGCATCGTGCGCACCCGGATCGGGCTGACCGTGGCGGACGGGACGTTCGGGGCGGTGCGCGGGCTCGCCGCCGCCGTTCACGACGCCTCCGGTGCGGAGCTGGCCCGGCTGGACCTGTCCGGCCTCGGCCCGCAGAACGCCCTCATCGTCGGGGAGGTGTACCTGCGCGACGGTGCGGTGAAGGTGCGGTGCGTGGGGGAGGGGTTCACGGACGGCCTGCGCGGGCTGGCGCTCGACGCGGGCGTGGCCGTCGAGGAGGAAGAGCCACCCGCCCCGGCGGCTGCGGCGGCTCCCGAGAACAAGGCGCGCGCGATCTCCCTCGTCAAGCCGCCCGCCGGCGCACCGCCCGTCGACCTGCGCAAGCACGAGGTCGCCGTCGCACTGGTGAAGAACCGCCTGGACGGCAGGACGTTCCGGGTGGTGCTCGCCATCGACTGCAGCGGCTCCACCAAGCACCTGTTCCGCTCCGGCGTCATGCAGCGCTCGCTGGAGCGCATGGTCCCCATCGCCGAACTCCTCGACGACAACGGCGAACTGGAGGTGTGGTTCTTCGGCGACTTCCCGGTGCGTTCGCAGCCGGTGACCGTGCGCACCATGCAGGACTACCTGGAGCGCAACGCCGCCGACAAGAAGCGCGCCGAGGGCGGCAACTACGAACCCCGGGTGATGAAGGAGATCGTCGACTGGACCAGGGCCGAGCCGTCGCCGTACCCGACGCTGGTGCTCTTCTGGTCCGACGGCGGGGTGCACGCCGAGAAGAAGATCTTCGAGACGCTGGTGAAGTCCAGTTCTTTGCCGGTGTACTGGATGTTCCTCGGATTGGGCCGGGCGGACTACGGTGCGCTCGCCCGGCTCGACAACGTGCGGGGCGGCGTCGTGGACAACGCGGGCTTCATCCCGATCGACGACATCGACGCGGTCGCCGACCGTGACCTCTACGGCTGGATCTTCGGGAACTTCGTGAGCCCCTGGGTGGCCGCGGCGACCACGGCCGGCGTCCTGCGTTAGCTCTCGTCGGGCGGCTGCTCGATCCCGCGCGGGACGCGGAGCCTCGGCACCGACGGGAGTTCGATGCGCTGGGTGCGGGCGATCGCCAGGTCCGGCGCCGGCCCGTCGACCGGCGCGGCCGGCGGCTCGTCGAAGACCGGCACGATCCCCGGTCCCAGGGCCGGCACGGCGTCGCTCCCGGCCCGCGGCGCGGGCACCGCCGGCAGTTCGTCACGCGTGCCCGGCCGCTCGTCGGAGTCGCCCAGCGCGGGCTCGATCGGGGCCTTGCGCTGGCCCGGGAGGTCCACCGTGCGCGGGAAGATCAGCGTGGCGCCGACGTCGGCGTGCTGACCGCCCCGGCGCGCGGCGATGTGCTCGGCGAGCAGGGCGTTCGGGATCTCCATCGTGATGTCGCCGGCGTGGTCCGGCGTGCCGGCCTGCTTGACCGGCGGGGGAGCGCTGATGCTCGGCCAGTCCTCGCGGCGCACGCCCTTCCACTCCTCCCAGCGCCACATGACGATCGGGGCGAGACAGACCAGCAGCGACATGCAGGGCCACAGCAGCGCGGCCGGGCTCGCGTACTCCCGCACGAACGACGTCACGATCGCGCCGACCAGCAGCACCCCCCAACCGAGATGGTTGCGGAACGTCCGCAGCCCGTCGCTGCTGGTCGAGGAGCCCTTCGGCGTCACCACGAACTTCGCCGGCCGCCGGAACACCGTGCTGAACAGCTGGATCGCGTAGATCGGCGCCGCGATGATCGACATCGCCATGCCCTTGATCCCACGGGAGCCCGGCGGCTCGTAGGGACTCACGTTGTAGCGCCGGTTGAGGATGTACAGCCACAGCGAGAACGCCGTCGCGTCCACGTACAGCGCGAACCAGATCTGCGGCGTGATGATCATGCCGCTGACGCCGAGCCCGAGGAAGAGCACCCCGTTGACGGTGCCCAGGATCCAGCCCAGCGCCATCGACGGGTAGAACGTCGTGATCAGCAGGTAGTGCAGCATCCCGCCGGGCGACAGCTTGAAGAAGCGCTGCCAGAAGGTCCACGACAGGATCTCGAACGTGCCGCGCGACCAGCGCCGCTGCTGGCTGAAGTAGTCGCTCCAACTGGACGGCCCCTCGCCGGCGGAGAGCACGTCCGGCGTGTACACCGACTTCCAGCGCCGTCCGGTCTCCGGGTTGCGGCTGGTGTGCACGGTCAGGCCGGTGGCCATGTCCTCGGTGATCGAGTCGGACAGGCCGCCGATGCTGCGCAGCGCCGAGATGCGGATCGCGTTGTTGGTGCCGACCAGCATCGAGGTGCCGTAGGTGTTGGCCGCCCGCTGGATCACGCTGTGGAACGGGAACTGCTGCGACTCGGCCGCCCGGGTCACGAACGCCTCGCCGTTCTTGTAGCACTGCGGGCCGACCGCGTACGCCACGTCGGGATCGCGGAAGTAGCCGAGGATGCGTTCGGCGAAGTTGGCCAGCGGCACGTGGTCCGGGTCGACCGAGAGGAACACGTCGTAGTCGTCGCCGTGGCGATCCATCCACGCGTTGTAGTTGCCGTGCTTGGTCTTCGCCTTGAACGCGCCCTTCGGCTGGTTGTACCGCTCGACGCCCTTGCGGGTGAAGTGGCGGATGGAAAGGGCCTCGCAGGTCGCCTTGACCTCGTCGTCGTCGCCCTCGTCCAGGAGCCAGATGTCGAACGTGCCCCGGTGGCGGATCCGCTTGGCGGCGCGCAGCGTGTCGCGCACCACGGAGATCGGCTCCTTGCTCGGCACGATGGTCGTCAGGAACGCCACGCGCAGCTTCGGGTCGGGCGTCACGGGGATCGGGTCGCGGGCCGTGATCGAGGCGAGCGACAGCGACAGGACGTTGACCAGGCGCAGCAGCTCGACGACGGCGATGGAGCCGATGACGAAGACGTTCGCGACGCGGGCCGCCTGCGCCACCGGGCCCGGGTTGGTGGGCGCGAAGTGATCCGGCTGCATGAGCCAGAGGAAGAACAGCACCTCGAAGATGATGTTCAGCACGGCGATCGCGACCGCGCCGGCCGTGCGCCGCCCGCCACCGCCGCCGTCGACCTTGCGCATCGGGCGGTACTTCACCCGGTAGGAACCGTCGGTCGGTGGCGCGCTCAGGGAGCCGGCGAGGCGGCTGAAGGTCTCCAGGCGAGCCCAGGAGCGTCCGTACACCGGGATCTCGAACGGCTCGGTCAAACCGGTTCCCTTCGTTGCGCTCGGCGGACCGGACCAGCCGTCCGGCGAACCCCGGCAGCATAGGGTGAGGATGTTGCGGAGGGGTACCCGCAAAAGCGACGGATGTCGGAATGAGCCGTTTTTTGTGGCCAAAAATGGCCTGAAAAACACCGGTTCGGGTGCCTGCGCTAAGGTCGGCACTTCCGTGGTGAACGCGAGTGGGAAGAGGCCGACGCGATGAGGCAGCGCTGGCGGACGTTCCTGGCGGGTGCGCTCGTGGCCGTGATGGCCGGCTGCACGTCGGACCAGGGCTCCTCGGACGGCCCGGCGGCATCGCCGGCGCCCTCGGGCGACAGCGGCGGCGGGGGCTCCGCCACCCAGCCCTCCGGCGACAACCCGCTCGCCGGGCAGACCCTGTTCGTCAACACCGCCAACCCGGCGGTCTCCCAGGTGGCGGCCTGGGAGAAGGACAAGCGCACCGCCGACGCCACCGAGCTGAAGAAGATCGGCGAACGGCCCAACGCGGAGTGGCTGGCCGGCGGCGGCACCGGTGTCGGCGCGCGGGTCGACGACCTGCTCGGCAAGGCCGCCGCCAAGAAGCAGCTGCCGGTGCTGGTGGCGTACAACGTGCCGGATCGCGACTGCGGCCAGTACAGCGCGGGCGGTGCCGGTTCGGCGGACGAGTACCGGCAGTGGATCCGGTCGTTCGCCGGCGGGATCAAGGGGCGGCCGGCGGTCGTGATCCTCGAACCCGACGCCGTCGCGCACACGCTCGAGGGCTGCGCCGACAACGCCACGGAACGCTACGCCGTCATCACCGACGCGGTGAACGTCCTCAAGGCGGCCGGCGCCCGGGTCTACGTCGACGCCGGCCACCCCAACTGGATCGGCGACGTCAACAAGCTCGCCGGCGCGTTGAAGAACGCCGGGATCGCCAAGGCCGACGGCTTCTCCCTCAACGTCTCGAACTTCGTGCGCACCGCCGACAACGTCACCTACGGCGACAAGCTCAGCGACGCGCTCGGCGGCAAGACCCGCTACGTCATCGACACCAGCCGCAACGGCGCCGGCCCATACGACGGCGGCACGACCGTGAACGGCGGCCCGAGCTGGTGCAACCCGCCCGGTCGGGCCCTGGGCGAGGCGCCGACGGTGCGCACCGGCAAGGAACGGGTCGACGCGTTCCTGTGGGTGAAGCGCCCCGGCGAGTCCGACGGTGCCTGCCGACCCGGGGAGCCGCCCGCCGGCACCTGGTGGCCCGAGTACGCCCTGGAACTGGCCAAGCGCTCCAGGTAGCGATTCACTACACCGCGCGCCGGATGGCGATGCCCGTCGCGTTCACTGCGATGGCGTCGGCCGCGCCGTCGCCGGTGACGTCGGCGAACGCCTCGTACGGCGGGTAGGTGCCGTTGAACGGCTCCCACGTCCACGTCTCGTGCCCGCCGAACGACGTCCCCGTGGACCGGCGCACGGTGATCCCCGCCTGGTCGACCACGACCGCGTCGGCGAGCCCGTCGCCGGTGACGTCCGCGACGTGCGTGGAGTGGTACCCGGTGAACGGGTCAACGGTCCACTGCTCGTTCGGCGCGAACGCGGTGCCGGTGGAGCGCCGTACCGTGACGCTCGAGTCGTTGAAGACGATCGCGTCGGCCCGCCCGTCGCCGGTCACGTCCGCGAAGATCGTCTCCCGGGTGCCGTAGTAGGGCCCGGCGGTCCACGTCTCGTTCGCCCCGAACGCCGTCCCGGTCGAGCGGCGCACCGTGATCCCCGCGTGGTTCACCACGATCGCGTCGGCCCGCCCGTCGCCGGTCACGTCGGTGAACGCCTGGAACGGCGCGTGGTTGCCGTAGTACGCGTTCGTCGTCCAGCTCTCGTTCGGCCCGAACGCCACCCCGGTCGAGCGGCGCACCGTGACGCCCCCGTCGTTGACCACGATCGCGTCGGCCCGCCCGTCGCCGTCGACGTCGGCGAAGTAGGTGCCCCGGCTGCCGTAGTACGGGTTGGTCGTGAAGCTCTCGTTGGCGCCGAACGACCATCCCGTCGAGCGCCGCACCGTGAGGCCGGACGTGTTGACCACGATCGCGTCGGCCAGGCCGTCACCGGTCACGTCGGCGAACGCGCCGAACGGCACCCGATTTCCGTAGTAGGGGCCGTCGGCCCAGGTCTCCGGCGGCGCGAAATCCGCCTGCGCCGCACCCGGTGCCACCAGCATCGCGGCGCACGTCACGAGCGCCACCACGCATGCGCGAACGACTCTCATCTCTGCCTCCCCCGTGGAGCAGTCGGACTGTGCCGTCCAGCCAACCCGCGGGGGAGCCGCAGCGATACCGATCGTCCGTGATCCGACCTACGCTTTCACGTTGATCCAGCGGGCCACCGAGGGGACGCCGTCGCGGTCGGTCACGAACAGCATGTACGGTCCCTCCGGCACCAGCGCCGCGCTCGCCGGCACCGTGACGCTGATCCCGGCGCCGTCGGCCTTCAGGTCCAGGGCGAGCGAACGCTGGTCGACGTTCAGCATGTGGGTGGCGGACGACGGGCGGATGAGCCGCGCCGAGGCGATCCGGCCGGCGTCGCCGGTGACGAACGCGGCCGTCCCGCCGCGCTTGACCTCGGCCGGGCCGTCGCCGAGCACCGGCCGGGCGCCGCGGAACAGGTACGCCGGCGTGAACAGCTCGATGCGCTGCTCGAACTCCCCGGTGATGGTGTTCTTCTTGTCGCGGAACAGCGGGTCGGAGCCGACCGTCAGCACGCGGCCGTCCGGCAGCAGCAGCGCGGAGCTGTGATAGTTGCGGCCCACCCGCGGGTCGGCGGCCACGCTCAGCGTGCGGGTGTCCGGGTGGAAGATGCGGGCGGTGTGGTTGTCGGAGGAGCCGCGGCCCCGGTAGTCGCGGGAGCCGTTCGTGATCAGCGTGGTGTCGTCGGGCAGCGTCACCAGGTTGGGGTAGCGGGTGCCCTCCGGCAGGTCGGGGCCGGGCGTGAAATGCGGCTGCCCGTCGTTGAGCTTGACCAGGTCGATCCGCTTCGTGGACTTCTTCGACTCGCCGACCCCGCCGCCGCCGACGACCATCACGGTCTGGTCCTGCACCGGGCCGACCCAGGAGGACATGCTCGTCTCCATCTGGTCGGGGTCGCGCAGGCCGGGCACCTTCGTGAAGCCGTTGTCGTTGAGGTTCCACAGGCCGGGCTCGCGGCCCTTGTCCTCGGGGCCGTAGCCGGCGTTCGACCCGGAGTAGAAGACGACGCCCTCCCGGTCCGTCTGGAAGAGCGACGGGTAGGTGGGGAAGTAGCGGTCCAGGTCCTTGCGGACCGTCCAGGTCTTCGTCTTCGGGTCGTAGACCTCGTTCTGGGAACCGTCGACGACCTGCCCGCTGCCGTCGAGCCCGCTGACCGCCAGCACCTTGCCGTCGGCGAGTCCGAGCAGGGTCGGGTACCAGCGCTTCTCGTGCATGTCCGCGACCCGCTCGTAGCGCTCCGTCAGCGGGTTGAACTCGTACGTCTCCTTGCGACCCTGGTAGTCCTGCTTGTCCATGGTCATCTTCTGCGAGAGGCCGTAGATGTTCTGCGCGTCGGCGCCGGTCAGTCCCTCGACGCGGTACTGCCGGGGCTGGTCGGTGACGTAATCCTTGCCCTTCTCCGCCGCGTCGACCCAGACCGTGGTCTGGCTGGCGGTGACCGTGACGACGCCGGGGTCGTTCTTCTTGACGATCGGCGTGACGGTCTTGGTGGCCGGCTCCACGGTGATGTCGTCGCCGGTGACGAACTTCTTCCCGTCCGGCCCGACGAAGACCGTGCCCTTGGGGAGGTGGCGCGCCTGGCCGTCGGGCGACTCGTTCTTGACCGTCATCGTGCCGCCGGCCCGGTCGACGGCGGGCGGCAGGAGCTCGTAGCGCAGCGTGCCGCCGGCGACGAGAAGTTTGCCGTCCGGCAACATCGTGTGGCCGGCGCAGAACAGGTCGGTCGGCGTGGGCACCTGCGTCGTCTGGCCCGAGGCCGGGTCGAAGACGACCGTCTTGAACGTGCCGGCGGTGAACATGTCCCGGTTGTTGCCGGAGCCCGCGATCAGCAGGATCTTGCCGGTCGGCAGCACGGCCGAGTGGATGGCGTTGACGCGCTGGCCCTTGGGCAGCTCGATCACCTGCCAGAACCCGTTTTCCCGCTTGTACTCCGCGCTGTTGACCTTGCGCTCGTGCGCCCAGTCGGTGATGGCCGCGTACGCCGGCGGGACGTTCGCCGCGCCGAGTACCGCCGCGGCTACCAGTGGTAGCACGATGTGCTGACGGAAACGGTGCTGCACGGGGTGTTCCACACGGCCTCCAGGACATGCCTTCGGTCTGGACCCGAAGACCGTAGAGGCCGGTTCGCCGGAATTCAATTCGGGGAATGGCTCTATTTTGGTTAATCCCGGCATTTGGCGCCAGGTTTCACCTGCCAGGAATCGGCAGACTCCTGGTCAAGTCGGTCAGGGTGCGAGTGGCGTTCGCGTACGAGGTCCCGTCGGGGTGCAGCGAGAGCACGACGACGATGACCCGGTCGTCCGCGCCGACCGTTCCCGTCGTGTGCAGGACCTCGCCCGCCATGTCGGCGTCCGTCAGTCCCGGCGGGTTCGCCCGCGCATTTGCCGGGGGAACGACATAAGCCGCGGGAACGCCCGGAGCCGGGGCCGTGCCCGGGGTGCACGGCTGGGCCGGGTTGTCCCCGAAGCCCGACCAGCCCTGCTTCACCGCGAACGGCTTCGGCACCGACGACGGGATCCCGAACGACTGGTCGTACCGGTCGGTGGCGCAGCGGTACGCCAGCCGCAGGTTGCCCATCACGAACTCGCGCACCGGCGCGGGCGCCTCGTCCAGCAGGTAGCGGTAGGTGCGCACGATGTCAGCGGTGCTGATCACCGTGTAGCCCCAGTAGCCGGGCTGCTCGGCGGGCGGCGGCGCGGAGCCGGTCAGCCCGAGCCGGGACACCATCCGCGAAACGACCGCCCGTTGCCCGCCGCGCTTCCAGAAGTCGATCGCGATTTTGTCGTCGCTGCCGCGCAGCATCACGTCCAGCCGCGTCCGGTCCGCCGCCGGAACGGCCTCCGGGCTCTTGCCCCACAGCAGGTCCAGCACGATCCACAGCTTCACGATCGACGCCGACCGGAACTTCTTCGCGGCGTTCTGGTTGACCGCGTACGCCTGCGTCCGCCGATCGAACACCACGATGCCCGCCGTGACCCCCCGCGGCACCGCGATCTCCTTCGGCGCCACCGGCGACGGAGACGGGGAAGGCGACTCCGCGACCGGCGCCGAGGCGGACGGCGCGGTGGATGCCGGCTCGGCCTGAGCGGGCGATTCGCGCGAGGCCTCCCCGCACCCGGCCGCGAGAAGCGCCACGAGCGCGGCGAGCGGGGCGAGCCGGCGAACAAGCACGGCACAGTCTAGGAGGCGCCGGAGGGATTCGCGGCGCGACTCACGGGCGGCGCGGCACGACGGATCCGGCCGCCGGAGGCGCCGCGAGTGGACACGGACGTGAAAGCGTAGGCCCGTAGGGCCCAGCGGTGCGGCCCGGGAGGCAACGGTCACGCCTCCGACGGACCCGCGAAATGAAAACCTTGCGGTTGATCGCGGCGACGGTGGGGGAAGGTTGGGCTATGGACGTGCGAAAGGCCACCGTTTCCCTGCTGCGACGCAAGCCGCATCCCACCGAGGAGCCGGTGGTGGAGCCGACGCCGGAGAAGACCCCTCGGGCGATCGACGAGGTGATCGGGGACTGCGCGGTCTACGAGCAGGGCCGGCGGAAGCCGGGCAAGATCCCCTTCGACGAGCTGGGCCGCGCCGTCTCCGGCACCGACGGTTTCGTCTGGATCGGCCTGCAGCGGCCCACGGCCGAGGAGATCGCGGTCGTCGCCGCCGAACTGTCCCTGCCGGAGCTGGCCGTCGAGGACGCCGTGCAGGCGCACCAGCGACCCAAGCTGGAGACCTACGACGGCATGGTCTTCGCGGTGCTGAAGCCGGTGCGCTACATCGACCGCGAGGAGGTGCTGGAGGTCGAGGAGATCGCGATCTTCCTGGGCCCGAAGTTCGTCGTGACGGTGCGCCACGGGGAGAGCAAGGTGCTCGGCCGGGTCCGCCACGAACTCGAGGACCCCTCGTCGTACCTGCACAGGTTCGGCCCGGCCGGGGTGCTGTACCGGGCGGCGGACCTCATCGTCGACGGCTACGAGGAGGCCATCACCTGCGTCAACACCGACGTCGACGAGATCGAGGAACAGGTCTTCGGTGACGACGACACCGACCACGCGCGGCGCATCTACAAGCTGAAGCGGGAGGTGGCCGGGTTCCGGCGGGCGGTGCTGCCGCTCGGGGCGCCGCTGCAGCGCCTCGCCGAGGGCACCGTCGCCGGCGTCGACCCCGCCACCAGCCCGTACTTCCGCGACGTGCACGACCACCTGTTGCGCGCCGGTGAGGCGATCGAGGGCCACGACCGGCTGCTCAGCGACGTGCTGCAGGCGGACCTGAGCCGGGTCGGCGTGCGCCAGAGCGAGATCGCCGTCGAGCAGAACGAGGTCGCCGCCCGCCAGAACGAGGACATGCGCAAGATCTCGGCGTGGGCGGCGATGGGCCTGGTGCCCACCGCGATCGCCGGCATCTACGGGATGAACTTCGACCACATGCCGGAACTGCACTGGCGCTACGGCTACTTCCTGATCCTGGGCGTGATGGCCACGGCCTGCACGGGGCTGTACGTCATGTTCAAGCGCAACGGCTGGTTGTAAGAGTTGTCGGGGGTCCCGCCTACACTCGCCCGATGGATTCCGCTCTTGACGCCTCCCTCGACGTACTCCGCCGCGTGTTCGGCTACGAGTCGTTCCGGGGGCCACAGGCGGACATCATCGGGCACGTGGCCGGCGGCGGGGACGCCCTGGTGCTCATGCCGACCGGCGGCGGCAAGTCGCTGTGCTACCAGATCCCCGCGTTGGTGCGCCCCGGCGTCGGGGTGGTGATCTCGCCGCTGATCGCGTTGATGCAGGACCAGGTGGACGCGCTGAAGGCGCTGGGCGTGCGGGCCGGGTTCCTCAACTCCACGCAGGACCTGGACGAGCGGCGGCTGGTCGAGCAGGAGTTCGTCGCGGGGGAGATCGACCTGCTGTACCTGGCCCCGGAGGCGCTCGGCACCGGCGGCGTGCAGCGGCTGCTCGACCGCGGCAAGATCGCGCTGTTCGCCATCGACGAGGCGCACTGCGTCGCCCAGTGGGGCCACGACTTCCGGCCCGACTACCTCAACCTGTCGATGCTGCACGAGCGCTGGCCGGACGTTCCGCGCATCGCGCTGACCGCCACCGCGACCGAGGCCACCCGGCAGGAGATCGCGCAGCGGTTGCGGCTGACCGAGGCGCGGCACTTCGTGGCCAGCTTCGACCGGCCCAACATCCAGTACCGGATCGTGCCCAAGGCCAGCCCGCAGAAGCAGCTGCTCGACCTGCTGCGCACCGAGCACGCCGGCGACGCCGGGATCGTCTACTGCCTGTCGCGGGCCAACGTGGAGAAGACGGCGGAGTTCCTGACCGCCAACGGCGTCGCCGCGCTGCCGTACCACGCGGGGCTCGACGCGCGCACCCGCGCGCGCAACCAGAGCCGGTTCCTGCGCGAGGACGGGCTCGTCATGTGCGCGACGATCGCGTTCGGCATGGGGATCGACAAGCCCGACGTGCGCTTCGTCGCCCACCTCGACCTGCCCAAGTCCGTCGAGGGGTACTACCAGGAGACCGGCCGGGCCGGGCGCGACGGGCTGCCCTCGACCGCGTGGCTGGCGTACGGCCTGCAGGACGTGGTGCAGCAGCGCCGCCTGATCGACACGTCCGAGGGCGACCAGCGGCACCGGCGCAACCTCGCCGCGCACCTCGACGCGATGCTGGCCCTCTGCGAGACCGTCGAGTGCCGCCGGGTGCGGCTGCTGGCGTACTTCGGCCAGACCGGCAAGGCGTGCGGCAACTGCGACACCTGCATGTCGCCGCCGGAGTCCTGGGACGGCACGATCGCCGCGCAGAAGTTCCTGTCGACGGTGTACCGGCTCAAGAGCGAGCGCAACCAGAAGTTCGGCGTCGGGCAGTCCGTCGACATCCTGCTGGGGCGGCGCACCGACAAGGTGGCGCAGTTCCGGCACGACGAGCTGTCCGTCTTCGGGATCGGGGACGACCTCAGCGAGGCCGAGTGGCGGGCGGTCGTGCGGCAGCTGCTGGCGCAGCAACTGCTGGCCGTCGAGGGCGAGTTCAACACGCTGGTGCTCACCGAGGCCAGCGGCGAGGTGCTCGGGCGGCGCCGCGAGGTGATGCTGCGCAAGGAGCCCGCCCGGCCGGCGCGCGCCGCCCGGACCCCGAAGGCGGCGGCCGTCGAGCTTTCGCCGGAAGCGGCGCCGGTCTTCGAGAAGCTGCGCGCGTGGCGGGGCGCCACCGCCAAGGAGCAGGGCGTGCCGGCGTATGTGATCTTCCATGATGCGACGTTGCGCGAGATCGCCACGCGTGCGCCCGCGTCCCTGGCCGAGCTGGGCACGATCAGCGGCGTCGGGGAGAACAAGCTCGCGAAGTTCGGGGCCGCCGTCCTCGAGGTCCTCAGGTCGTAGACAGCCGCGTCAAATACCCGAAAAAGGCGGTCCTACTCAGGATCGCCCGCATCGTGCCGAATGACATCCGAACGGATTTCCCCATGCCGGCCGGAGGGCGACGCGATGGACCAGGTAGCCGGGATCGGGTACACGGCGCGTTCACGAGGCTCAGGTATCACCGTGGGCGCGGTGGTGACCGGAGTTCTCTGGGCGGCCGCGCTGGGCTTCGCCCTCACCGAACTGGTCGGCGGGGGCACCGCCCGGGGCCGCACACTGGCCGGGCTCTGCCTGGTCACCAGCGCGGCGGCCGTCGTGGTGGGCGGCATGTGGCGCCGCACCGTCCGCGCCGAACTGGCAGCCGCCCGCGGCGGCCGCGGCAACGGGGCCGACGACCGGCTCCGGGCGACGCTGAAGCGCGTGGCGCACAGCTCGGCCGGGCTCTCCGCCGGGCGCACCGGCATCCACGACGTCAGCGAGTCGATGTCCGGCCGGGTGGAGAGCACCGCCGGCCTGGCCGTCGGCGCCGTCGACACCACCGAACAGGTCAACGACAGCATCCGCGCGGTGGCCGAGAGCGCCGACCAGCTCACCTCCGCGATCGGCTCGGCCGCCGAGCACGCCGCGCGGGTGCTGCAGACCACCGACGCCGCGATCGGGCAGGCCCGGCACGCCGCCTCCACGATCGCGACGCTGCGCGACTCGTCCCAGCAGATCGAGCACGTCGTGGGCCTCATCGAGACCATCGCGGGCCAGACCCGCATGCTCGCCCTCAACGCCACCATCGAGGCGGCCCGGGCCGGTGCGGCGGGGCGCGGGTTCGCCGTCGTCGCCGACGAGGTGCGCGCGCTCGCCCAGGCGACCTCGGAGGCGACCACCGACGTCACCCGCTCCGTCGTGGCCATCCAGTCCGGTTCCAACGAGGCCCAGTCGGCCATCTCGGCGATCGTCGAGACCATCGAGGGGATCGCCGGCAACCAGACCGCCATCGCCGCCGCCGTCGAGGAACAGGCCGCGACGACCAGCGAGATCCAGCGGAACGCCCAGGACGCCGCCTCCGGCGCCGGCAACATCGTCGACAGCATCCGTTCGCTGGCCGACGCCGCGCGCGTCTCGGCCGCCTCCGGCGCCCAGATCAGGACCACCATCGGCGAACTGGCGGAGATCGGCAAGGACCTGGAGACCCTGCTCGACGGGTACGACGTCGACGAGCTGCTGGCCGAACTGGCCCGCGAGACCCCGCCGAAGGTCGTCCCGACGGCCGAGACCCGGGGCGGTGTCACCTACGTCGAGGACTACGTGACGGGCAGCGGCAACGCGCAGTTCGAGTACATCGGCTCGTGGTGCCACTCCGGCGCCAACGCCGAGACCAGCGGCACCAACACGTACAACATCACCCCGGACGACGTGGCCCGCATCCGGTTCACCGGCACCAAGGTGCGCTTCTACGCGATCACCGGCCCCAACCACGGCATCGGCGCGGTCTCCCTCGACGGCGGCCCCGAGACCCTGGTCGACATGTACAGCCCCGAACGCCGCTCCGGCGTGAAGCTCTACGAGAGCCCGACCCTGCCGCGCGGCCAGCACACGCTCACGATCCGGGTCACCAACCGGTGGAACCCGCAGTCGCGCTACGGCTGGGTCACGATCGACCGCGTCGAGTTCGAGTGAGGCGCACTACCGGCGGCCCCGGCCCCCACGGGCGGCCGGGCGGGTCCGCCGCCGCCGGTCGTGGGAGAGCCCGGGCGCACCCGCCGGTTCGATCATCACCTTCAGCGCTCCGGCCTCCGGGTCGGCCAGCACGGCGAACGCGTCCGCGGCGTGCGCCAGATCGAACCGGTGCGTGATCAGCGAACTGGGGTCGAAGAGCCCCGCCTCGTAGAGCGAGATCAGCCAGTGCCAGGCCGAACGGGTCGCCCCGAACACCCCGTGCACCCGCAGGTTGCCCAGGCTGATCGTGTCCGGGTCGATGGTGTGCCCGCGGGCGCCGGAGATGCCGGCCAGCAGGACCGTTCCGGCCCGGCGGGCCATGGACATCGCCAGCGCCGCGCCGTCCGGCGAGTCGGTGCACTCGACGACCAGGTCGTACGCGCCGCGCAGGTCCTCCCGGTCGGCCGGCGTCAGCTGGTGCGACAGCAGCGTGTCGGTGGCCCCCACCCCCGGCCCGAACGCCACCCGGTGCGGCCGGCTGCCGAACAGCACCAGGTCGCGCGGGTTGGTGAGGCGCAGCAGCGTGACCGCCAGCAGCCCGAGCGGCCCGTCGCCGACGACCGCGATCCGCGAACCGGCGCGGGGCATGCCGATGGTCAGCAGGCCACCGGCCACGCACGCGGCCGGTTCGAGCATCGCCGCCGCCTCGATCGGCCGGTCCTCGGGCAGCGGGTACACCAGCTCGGCCGGGACCACGACCCGTTCGGCCAGCGCGCCCGGGTGGGTGAAGCCGCTCTCGGCGTACTCGCCCAGGCAGAGGTTGTTGTAGCCCTCCGCGCAGCGGATGCAGCGGCCGCATGGGCGGATGTTCTCGGCGACGACGCCGCGCCCCGGGGTCAGGCCGGTCACGTCGCGCCCGCAGGCGACCACGTAGCCCGCCCACTCGTGGCCCGGGATCACCGGGTAACGCAGGTACTGCGCGGGCCGCCGGCCGTCGAGCAGTTCGAGGTCGGAGCCGCAGATGCCGACCACCGCGGGCTCGATCAGCACCTCGTTGTGGTCCGGCTTGGGGTCGTCGACCTCCGCGAGACCGTGCTGACCGGGACCTTCGACAACGTACGCGCGCACCGGCGACTCCTGTCTTTCTCTAGGGAACGGACCGGGGACTCAGGCGCCCGCGGACAGCAGGTCGAACCGGTACACGGTCGAACCGCGATGAACCTCGCCGGGCCGCAGCACGGTCGAGGGGAGCTGGGTCTCGAGGCTGAACCCGTCGCCCTGCCGGTAGGCGCGCCCCCGGGCGCCGGCGAGGGTGCCGTCGAGCAGGTTCCCCGAGTAGAAGCGCAGGCACGGCCCCGTGGTGAACACGCTGAGCCGCCGGCCGCCGCGCGGTTCGGCGACCCGGGCGGCCAGGCACGAACCGGGGCCGGCGCGGTCCAGCAGGTACGTGTGGTCGTAGCCGCGCGCGAGCACCAGCTGCACGAAGTCCTCGCGCAGCCGCGCCCCGATCGGGGTCGGGCGGGTGAAGTCCAGCGGGGTGCCGGCGACCGGGTCGATCCGGCCGGTGGGCGCGCGGGTCGGGTCGACCGGCGTGTAGTGGCCGGCGTCGATGTACAGCTCGTGTTCCTCGACGGAGCCGCTGCCCTCACCGGCGAGGTTGAACAGCACCTGGCCGGAGGGCTGGAGCACGGCCGGCGCGTCCGCCTCGGCGGCCCGGTCGATCCGGATCTCGGTGCCGTGCAGCGTGTACGTGACGGCCCTGCGCACCCCGTCGGCCGGGTCCGCGCACGCGAGGCGCAGCCCGAGCCGGTCCCCGTCGACGAACGGTTCGCCCGTCCACGTCCCGCTGCCGGCGGTCGCTGCGTCGGACCCGGGCGCCCCGCCGCCGTCGATGATCAGATGCGGGCCGGCCGTGGCGTGGTCGACCGGGTCGGCGAGCGCGAGGATGACGTCGGCCGGCCGGCCGTCCCGGTCGGGCACCCGCACCGAGTGCAGGATGCCGCCCGGGCTCAGGATCGAGACCTGCATCGGCCCGGTGTCGAACGTGTACCGCTCGACCGGCGCGCCGCACGCGGAGCCGAACAGTTCGCGGTGGACCGCCGGCGCTGCGACCGCACCCATCGCGCCCCCGATACGCTCAGCTACTGGTCATGAGCGTTCAGTGTAGAAGGGGCGCGATGGGTTTCAGGCCGCTACGCGAAAGTTGTACTACTTGACGGCGCCGGCCGTCAGGCCCTGCTGGATGCTCCGCTGGAACAGGCCGTACACCACGATCATCGGCAGCACCGACAGCGTCAGCGCGGCGAACAGCGCCGCCCAGTCCGCCTCGTACCCGGCGGCGGTGGAGATCTGCGCGATGCCCTGGGTCAGCACCCACTTCTGGTCCGCGCCCTGACCCTGCAACAGCGTCACCGGGAGGATGTACTGGTTCCACTGGCCGATGATGTTGAAGATCGTGATGCTGATCAGACCCGGGCGGGCCATCGGCAGCATGATGCTGAAGAACAGCCGCGTGTGCGAGGCGCCGTCGATCATCGCCGCCTCGGCGACCGCGTTCGGCAGCGTCTTGAAGAACGCCGCCAGGAAGAAGACGGTGAACGGCAGCGAGTACGCGATGTACACCAGGATCAGCCCGAGGTACGTGTTGAGCAGCCCCATGTTCTGCAGCGTCAGGTACAGCGGCACCAGCGCCAGGAAAACCGGGAACGCCAGCCCCGACACGAACAGGTAATAGATGATCCGGTTGCCGAAGAACTGGTACCGCGCCAGCACATAGGCGGCCATCGAGCCCAGCAGCATGGTGCCGAACGTCGAGCACGTCACCACGAAGACGCTGTTGAGGAAGTAGCGCCCGATGTGCGCGTCGCTCCAGGCACGGCTGAACGCGCTGAAGCTCCACGAGTTCGGCAGCGCGAACGGGCTCTCGATGAAGATCTCGGTGTTGCTCTTGAACGCCGCCAACACCGTCCACAACAGCGGCCCGATGATCGCGATGGCCCAGACCGCCAGCCCGATGTGCGCCAGGAACTGGAACCCCTTCACCTCGGAACGGGTCTTCTCCTGCCGGTGCCGGTGCGGGGCGGTCGACGTCTTCGTGGGTTCGCTCACGGTCGTGCTCACAGCTCCACGGCCTCCCGTCGAGTGACCCGCAGGGTGAGGGCGGCAAAGGTCAGGGTCAGGAAGAACAGCACGACGCCCAGCGCGGACGCCTTGCCGAAGTAGGACTCGCGGAACGCCTGCTGGTAGATCTCCAGCCCGATGACGGTCGTCGCCCCGTCCGGCCCACCGTCGGCGACGGCGAGCACCTGCACGATGGCGAACGCGTCGAACGCCGCGATACCCAGGTACACCCACGCCACCTGGATCGTGTCCCACAGCAGGGGCAGCGTCACCCGGAAGAAGAGCGTGACCTTGCCGGCCCCGTCGATGAGCGCCGCCTCGTAGATGTCACGCGGGATCGAGGCCATCCCGGCGGAGAACAGCACGACGTAGAAGCCCACGCCCTGCCACACCAGCACCGCGATGATCGACCACAGGGCCAGGTCGGGATCGGCCATGAACAGCACCGGTCCCAACCCCAAGCCGTTCAGCGCGCCGTTTATCAGCCCGCTGTCGATCGGTGCGAACACCCGACCGAAGATCACGCCGATGACCACGATGGCCAGCATCTGCGGGAAGAAGAACACCACCCGGTAGAACCCCGAGCCCCAGATGCCGGCCATCTGGCCCTGCTTGCTGCCGCCTCCCACGTTGAGCAGGAAGGCGAACACCAGCGCGATGAGGATGGTGACCAGCGGCATGACGAGGAGCAGAACCCCGTGGTGCCGGAGAGCCTTCCAGAAGCGCTCGTTGTCCAGCAGTCCCGCGAAGTTGTCCAGACCGACGAAGTTGTAGTTGGGGCTCAGGCCCCGCCAGTCGGTCATCGCCACATAGAACGCCTCCACGTACGGCAGCACGACGAAGGTGACGTAGAGAATCACCGGGGCCGCGAGAAAGCCGATGATGAAGGGGTACCTGCCGCGCCGCATGGTCACCGCTCCTCAGCGCTTGAACTTCTGAATCGACGAGTCGTTCTTGACCGCGTCGGCGGCCTTCTGCATCCGCTCGCAGAACTTGTCCGCGGTGCCACCGCTGAACATCAGTTCGTTGGTGGCGGAACGGCACTCGTCGTCGAGCTTCTTGTACCAGTCGGCCCAGCGGTAGGAGAAGGCGTTCGCGCCGGCGGCCGTCGCGAGGGCGGCGCCGCTGGTGAAGCCGGGGGAGATGGTCAGGCCGTCGGTGGCGCCCTTGACGACCGTCATCACCTTGGTCAGCTCGGTGAACTTCTTCGCGCCCTCCTTGGAGAGCATGTGCCGCAGGTACTCCTGCGCGCCGCGCGGGTTCTTGCCCTTGGACGCCGCGAAGTACATCTCGCCGGCGGCCGCGAAGATGGCGGTCGACGGGAGCTTGTCCGAACCGGTGACGCTCGGCAGCGGCATCACGGCGTACTGGAACGTCGAGGGCGTGTCCTTGGCCTGCTCGTTCTCCAGCCAGGAGCCGCTGGGGTAGAACGCCACCTTGCCCTGGTTCTGCTGCAGCTGGACCTCGGTGTGCTTCTGACCCAGGAACGCCTTGTCGGAGTACTTGGCGCCGATCCCGGCCCACGCCTCGGCGGCCTTCTTGACGGCGTCGTTGGTCCAGGCGCCGGCCTCGAGGTTGTCGATGTTCTTGAGCACGTCGGTGCCACCGATCTTGGCGGCGCTGGTCAGGATCACCAGGTACTGGTAGTACGCCGCGTTGGCACCCGCGTAGCCGAACGGCGTCATGCCGGCGGCCTTGATCTGGTCGCAGAGCGCGGTGAATTCGGCCCAGGTCTTCGGAACGGCCCAGCCCTTGCTCTTGAACAGCGCACCGTCGTACCAGAGCCCGTACACCGTGTAGGCGTAGTTGAGCACGTACGGCTTGCCGTTGAACGTGCCCTGCTCGATCGCGCCGGGCAGCAGGGTGTCCTTGACCTTCTGACCCGCGATGTCCAGCGACGGCGCGTCGAAGAGGTCGGTCAGGTCGGAGGCCTGGCCGGCCTGCACCAGCGCGCCCATGTCCATCAGCTTGGAGCCGGCGTTGTTGACCATGTCCGGCGGCGTGTTGCTGCTGAACCGCGGCTGGAGCTGGGTGGCGATCTCCTCGGTCTGCGAGAACTTCACCTCGGCCTTGGGGAACTTGGCCTTGTAGGACGGGATGTGCACGTCGGTGGCGTATTTGGTGCCGAGGCCGCCGTTGAAGATGACGACCTCGAGCGGGGCGTCTTCCTTCACACCGAGCGGGTTGTCGGCCGACTTGGTGCCCTCGGCCTGGTCCTGGGTGTCGTCGCCGCCGCCGAGGCAGGCGCTGAGCAGGCCGGCCGACGGAACAGCGAGCAGGCCGGCGACCGTGGCGCGGCCGAGAAGCGTACGACGGGTCACCGCCGACGGAGCGTCCGTCGACGGGTTATCGGGGGTGCCGGACATGGTGATGGTTCTCCTCGTGAGTCTCGCGCCGAATAGCCGGTTACTGCTGTCTGGCCTCGCGCGCCGCCTTGTGGCCGGCCACGGCCTGGGCGGTGCGCTGGAACGCCGCGTGTGCGCGATCGTGCGTGCGCTGAGCGACCGCGATGTAGAGCAGGTCCAGCACCACCAGTTGCGGGTGCCGGGCCGAGAGTGCGTCCGGCCGGAACGTCGTGGCCTGGGACGCGGTTTGCAGGATGATGTCGGCCACCTCGGCGATGGGCGAACGGGGGAAGCTGGTGAGTGCCACCGTGGTCGCCCCGTGGCTGCCCGCCTCGGCGAGGAGCTCGATCGTTTCCCGGGTCTGCCCGCTGTGCGAGATGCCCAGCGCGACGTCGCCCTTGCGCAGCAGCGCGGCACTGGCGAGTCCGTTGTGGACGTCGATCCAGGACCACGCCGCCACACCGATCCGGTGCAGGCTGAACTGCAACTCGCCGCCGACCAGCGCGCTGCCGCTGATCCCGTAGATGTCGACCCGGGACGAGCCGGCGATGGCGTCGGCCGCCCGCTCCACCTCGCTCAGGTCGAGCAGGGCGGCGGTGTCGTTCATGGCCTGCGTGTCGGCCGCCATGATCTGGCCGAGCACCCGGGGCAGCGGGTCGGTCGGCTGGATCTCCCGACCGATGTCGTACGTCCAACCCGCGGCGCGGGCGGCCCGCCCGGTCTCGGCCGCGATGGCCAGGCGCAGCTCCGAGTAGCCCTCGAAATCCATCGCCCGGCAGAACCGGGTAATGGTGGCAGGAGAGGTACCACTGCCCTCGGCGAGTTCGACGATGGTGGCCCGCGCCGCCGCCGCCGGATCGCTGAGGACGTGCTCGGCGACCCGCTGCAGCGCCCCGGTGAACTCCGGGAGCCTGGCCCGCACCCGGGCCAGCACGCTGTCGGGCGCCTGATACTGCGTCGCGGTGTCCAGGGCCGGACCGTTCGGCCCGCTGGCGAGGCCGTCCGCGCTCACACGGCCGTCGACCGGGCGGCCGTCTGACACGGCCGTACCGGCGAGTGCCGCGTTTCTGTCGCGCTCGACCATCGATCTCCCTATCCCGCGTCGACCGCTCCGGGCCGCCCGCGAAAGCTCGTGGGCCGGAGTGGTCGGAGAAGTTGGTAAAATTTCTTACTGACACCCGACCCTTGTCAAGCGTCTGGGCGAAATTTTCATGCCACCTGTGATCGGACGGCACGCTGGATAACGGCCGGATAAAGGTGAACGATCACAACGGAGCGGTTACCGAAACATGGCTGACACCTGGGAGGGCTCCCAGGATGGTGAAAATTCTGCCCAGCGAGCGCTCTCTCGGCGGTCGACCCGTCAGGAGGGCCAGGCGTTCGTTACATAGGCGCGCACGAGGGCGGCGTGCGACAGGGGAGTGCGCTCGTCGGTGACGTCGCCGTTGGTCGTGTAGTCGAGCAGCACGACGGTCCGCCGCGCGGCCGTCTCGCGCAGCTCGCGCACCAGATCGGTCGCGCGGTGCTCCAGCATCCAGTGGTAGGCCGGCAGGTAGATCAGCCGGCGCGCCTCGACGTAGGGGAGCAACGCGTCGCCGTCGAGGCCGGCGCGGTGGCCGCGGACCGGACCGTTGGCCCGGACGGTGCGCTTGAGCCCGCGCATGGTGCCGACGGTCAGCTTCGTCGGGTCGACGTCGGCGCCCTCGAACACCTTCAGCGCCTGCCAGATGCCCTCGACGGAGCGGCCGGTCCGGCCGGGCGACAGCGGCACCGGGATCCCGCCGTGCGGGTAGAACGGACTCAGCCGCACCCAGGGCTCCGGTCCCCGGGAGGTCACGTCCAGAATGGCCGCGCCGGGATGGGACGCCTCGACCGAGGTCGATGAACGGCGCCGACTCACCACCACGATCGTCATACCCGGCACCTTTGCAGGTGGGTACGACAGTTCCACCTCGGTAACGTTCGTGGCGTTCGGTGTTGATAAACCGGCAACACTGGTGTTGGTTGGTGTTCGGGTCTGGTGCTTTACGGGCAATCTCGCGAGGTGTCCGGCCCGCCGGAGTCTTTACCGGGAAGGCCTGCAAGATCAATGTTCTCGTTCACATTGGCGGTTCGTACGCGGAGCCTCCATGCCGTCACCCACGGTGTGGGGCGCGCGCTGCCGCCGTGGAAGTCTGTGCGTTGGTCCCGGCCCTTGTCGGGATTGCCCGGATACATTGCGTCCGATTCGCTGTGTTGCAACTCACGCATGCGCGTTGACAGAGACTATGTTAGCGATAACACTGCCGGTCAGGACGTCTCCTCCGCCCAGTAGGGTGCGTCCGGAACAGCCCACCCACCACCCCGTCGCACGGCCTCACCGACCGGCGTCGCCATACAACCCCCACATCCCACCCCGGTCGTCGCCACGCCCGGGTTTACCGCCCCCTGAAGGAGATTTCGCATGAGACTCGGACGGTTCGCGTCGGCGGTCACCGCCCTCGTGCTTGCCGGGGCCATGACGGCCTGTGGGTCCAGTGAGAAGGACGCCGACAAAGCCGCTTCCGGCGGCAACCTGGTCGGCGTGACCATGCCGACCAAGTCGTCGGAACGCTGGATCAGTGACGGCAACAACCTGAAGACGCAGTTGGAGAAGCTCGGCTACACCGTCGACCTGCAGTACGCGGAGAACGACATCCCGACCCAGGTCAACCAGATCGAGAACCAGATCACCAAGGGTGCCAAGCTCCTGATCATCGCCTCGATCGACGGCACCGCGATCACCACCCAGCTCCAGGAAGCGGCGAAGAAGAAGATTCCGGTCATCGCCTACGACCGGCTGATTCGCAACAGCCCCAACGTCGACTACTACGCCACCTTCGACAACTTCAAGGTCGGTGTGCAGCAGGCCACCTCGCTGCTGACCGGACTGAAGGTGAAGAACGCCGACGGCTCCGAGGGTTCGGCCACCGGGCCGTTCAACGTCGAGCTCTTCGCCGGCTCGCCGGACGACAACAACGCCACCTTCTTCTTCAACGGCGCGATGTCGGTCCTGCAGCCCTACATCGACAAGGGCACCCTCAAGGTCGCCAGCGGCCAGAAGGACTTCAAGACGGTCGCCATCCTCCGTTGGGACCCCGCCACCGCGCAGAAGCGCATGGAGGACATCCTGACGAAGACCTACCAGGGCGGCACCAAGGTCCAGGGTGTGCTCTCGCCCTACGACGGCATCTCGATCGGCATCCTGTCGGCGCTGAAGTCCGCCGGTTACGGCACCGCCGGCCAGCCCTACCCGATCGTCACCGGCCAGGACGCCGAGCTGGCCTCGGTCAAGTCCATCCTGAAGGACGAGCAGTACTCGACGATCTTCAAGGACACCCGTGAGCTGGCCAAGTCGACCGTCACGATGGCCGACTCCGTGCTGAAGGGCAACAAGCCCGAGGTCAACAACACCAAGGACTACGACAACGGCAACAAGGTCGTCCCGTCGTTCCTGCTCCAGCCGGTCATCGTCGACAAGACCAACTACCAGAAGATTCTTGTCGAGAGCGGCTTCTACCAGCAGTCCCAGCTGGGCTGACCGGAAGCGCGAGAGCCCGGCCGTCCTACGAGGGCGGCCGGGCCTCAGCGATGGGAGAACACATGACCGACGACATATTGCGCATGCGCGGCATCACGATGGAGTTCCCCGGCGTCAAGGCCCTGTCGGACGTCAACCTGACGGTCCGGCGCGGGGAGATCCACGCGATCTGCGGGGAGAACGGCGCCGGCAAGTCCACGCTGATGAAGGTGCTCTCGGGCGTCTACCCGCACGGCACCTACAGCGGTGAGATCGAGGTCGACGGCGAGCCGGGGCACTTCTCCGGCATCCGCGACTCGGAGCACCGGGGCATCGTCATCATCCATCAGGAGCTGGCGCTGTGTGCGCAGCTCTCGATCGCCGAGAACATTTTCCTCGGCAACGAGCGGGCCACCCGCGGGATGATCGACTGGAACAAGACCAACCACGACGCGGACAACCTGCTCAAGCGCGTGGGCCTGCGGGAGAAGGCGACGACGACGGTCGCCGACATCGGGGTCGGCAAGCAGCAGCTCGTGGAGATCGCCAAGGCGCTGTCCAAGAGCGTTCGGCTGCTGATCCTCGACGAGCCGACCGCCGCGCTCAACGACCGGGACTCCGAGCACCTGCTCGACCTGCTGCGCGGGCTGCGGGACGAGGGCATCACCTGCGTGATCATCTCGCACAAGCTCAACGAGGTGATCTCGATCGCCGACCGGATCAGCATCCTGCGCGACGGCAAGATGATCCGCACGCTCGACCCGGCGAACGACGAGATCACCGAGGACGTCATCATCGCCGGCATGGTCGGCCGCGACCTGGAGCACCGGTTCCCGCCGCACGAGCCGAAGATCGGCGAGGAGGTGCTGCGCATCGAGAACTGGACGGTGCACAGCCCCATCCAGCCCGACCGGGCGGTCGTGTCCAACGCCAGCCTGACGCTGCGCGCCGGCGAGATCGTGGGCCTGGCGGGGCTCATGGGAGCCGGCCGTACCGAGCTGGCGATGAGCGTCTTCGGGCGTTCCTACGGGGTGGGCATCTCCGGGCAGGTCTACAAGAACGGCAAGGAGATCCGGACGCGCACGGTGCAGGAGGCGATCAGGCACGGCATCGCCTACGCGACCGAGGACCGCAAGCGCTACGGCCTCAACCTCATCGACGACATCAAGCGCAACGTGTCGGCGGCGGCGTTGACCAAACTCGCGAGTCGCGGCTTCGTCAACGACAACGAGGAGAACAAGGTCGCCGAGAGCTACCGCAAGAGCATGAACATCAAGGCGCCCACGGTCGCCTCGATCACCGGCAAGCTCAGCGGTGGCAACCAGCAGAAGGTCGTGCTGGCCAAGTGGATCTTCACGGATCCGGATGTGCTCATTCTCGACGAGCCGACCCGGGGCATCGACGTCGGCGCGAAGTACGAGATCTACACGATCATCAACCAGCTCGCCGACCAGGGAAAGGCGGTGCTGGTTATCTCGTCCGAACTCCCCGAACTGCTGGGCCTGTGCGACCGTATCTATGCGCTGTCCGCCGGTCGGATCACCGGTGAGGTGCCGCGCGAAGAGGCTACGCAGGAGCGGTTGATGCAGTTCATGACCAAGGGACAGGGATAGGTATGGCCGCGCCGACAAACTCCGACGTCGCGCTGAGCGAACAGCTGCCGGGCGCGGGGGGCGGCCCCGTCACACCGAAGCGGGGCATGCCGAAGATCAACCTTCGGGCGAGCGGTATCTACATCGCGTTCGCGCTGATCGTGGTGCTCTTCGCCATCACCACCGACGGTGCGCTGCTCCAGCCGCAGAACATCTCCAACGTCATCATCCAGAACTCGTACATTTTGATCCTCGCGATCGGGATGATCCTGATCATCATCGCGGGGCACATCGACCTGTCGGTCGGCTCCGTGGTGGCGGCCACCGGCGCGATCGCGGCGGTGCTGATGGTCGACCACGGCTGGTCCTGGCCGCTCGCCATCCTCGCCACGCTGGTCGTCGGCGGGATCATCGGCGCCTGGCACGGGTACTGGGTCGCGTACTTCGGCATCCCGGCGTTCATCGTGACGCTCGCGGGCATGCTGCTCTTCCGGGCCATCACGATGACGATCCTGGGCAACCAGGGTGTCGGGCCGTTCCCGGAGGAGGTGCGGACGCTCGCCAACGGGTTCACCGAGGGGTACCTGGGCAACGTGGGCCTCGGGCCGCTGGGCGGTGCCGACCTGTTCAGCATCATCGTGGGTGGACTCGTCGTGATCGGCTGGGCGGTCACGCAGTGGCGGGCGCGCGTGGGCCGGCTGGGCTACGGGCAGCAGGTCGAGCCGATGTGGCTGTTCCTGACGAAGATCGTCATCGCGGGTGCCGTGGTGATGGGCCTGATCATCCAGCTCGCGCGGTTCAAGAACCTGCCGTGGGTGCTGGTGCTGCTGGCCGTGCTGGTGCTCGCGTACTCGGTGATGACCTCGAAGGCCACGTTCGGTCGCCACATCTACGCCGTCGGTGGCAACCTGCAGGCCGCGACGCTCTCCGGCGTGAAGGTCAAGTCGGTCGTGTTCTGGCTGTTCGTGAACATGGGTGTGCTGTCGGCCGTCGCCGGCATCATCCTCGCCGGCCGGCTCAACCTGGCCGGCCCGACGGCGGGTAACGCGTTCGAACTCGACGCGATCGCGGCGGCGTTCATCGGCGGTGCCGCGGTGCAGGGCGGTGTCGGCAAGGTGATCGGTGCGATCACCGGGGGCCTGATCATGGGCGTCATCAACAACGGCATGTCCCTGGCGGGTGAGCCGCCGGAGCGGACGATGCTCGTCAAAGGCGCCGTCCTTCTCATCGCGGTCGCTTTCGACGTCTGGACGAAGCGCCGCGCCGGGGTGGCCGGCCGGTAAGGGGTGAGGGAGGCCGGTCCGTCGTTGGGTGGCGACGGACCGGCCGCACCCGTTGGTTCAGCCGCAGAACTGGTAGGGCCCGCCGGGGCTGACGCTCACGTCGCGGCGGATCACCGAGGCCGTTCCGCGCAGGGCGGTGCAGGCCGTGTTGTATCCGGCGCGGGTGTACTCGATCACGAACATCGCGCCGCCCCAGACCTGCTTGTACAGCTGGCACTCCGCGTATTCGGAATCGGTGTTCGCGCCGCACTCCTCGACAATGCCGAAGTCGAAGCCCAGTTCCCGGCCCATGTTCGGCTGGGTCAGGTCCCCGTTCGCGTCGAGCTCCAGTTCGAGCGTGTTCTTCTGCGCCACCGCCAGGCCGTTGGCGTGGGCGGCCGCGGTGAGCAGCCGGGCGTACGCCTTGGCGTTGTCCTCCGAGATGTAGGTCGCCCCGCTGCTGCCCGAGACGAAGGATCGGGTGAACGTGTCGAGGTTGTCGATCTCGACCGCCTGGAAGCCGTCGGCGGCGCAGCGGGCGATCCAGCCGCCCACGATGTTCGCGAGGGAGCGGCGCTTCGCGTCGGTGCGGATGTCGAACATGATCTCGCCCGGCCACTCGGGATCCTCGAAGTACTGGCCGTTGTTGCGCTTGAGCAGCAGCGCCGCCCGTTCGCTCGTGGCCTTGAACCAGGCGCTGGTGCCCTCCACGTTCGCCGCGCCGGGTTGGCCCTGGAAGCCGTTCACATAACAGATGTTGTAGAGGCCCGGAGCCGGATCGTCGCCGCGGTCGCGACTGACCACGGTCACGCCCGACGGAGGCGTGTAGGCGCCGCCGATCTGGTAGTCGAACTTGGCGCGCGGCTTCGGGTAGGAGATGGCGGCGGCGTCGGCGGCCGGGACGCCGGAGAACGCCACCGCCGCGACGGCGAGCGTCGCGGTGGCGGCGCCGACCAGCAGGGCACGGGCATGCCGACGGAACAGGGATGTGGACACGAGGCGCTCCTCGAAGGAGGGGGACCTGCCCCGCCTCGGGCGCGTCACCCCGTCTCGGGGGTCACCCTGGCGACCTGGCGCCGGATTCGGCGGAACCGCCACACCGGCTGGGCTCGATCCTGTACATCGACAGATGTAACTGCCTAGCGCCGCTCAGGTCAATATCCCGCTTCAATCGCCGACCGTAAAGTTGTCCGGGACACCGGGCTGGTCCCACGAGTTGGTCTCGTCCCGCTTGATCTTGACCGGGTCCTCAGCCGACGCCTTCTTCTCGTAGAGCGCGTCGATCCACCAGCGGTCCTCCTGGTCGAAGTCCTTGTACTCGGGGTAGTCCGCCGGCGAAGGCTTCGGATACTCGTCGGGGTACTTGTTGTCGTAGAGCGAGTAGCCGACCGAGTTGGCCAGTTGTTTGAACGTCTGGTAGCCGGTCTCCTCGGCCTGGCCGTAAAGCGCCGCCGCGCTTTTGACGATGCCGCACAGTTGGGTCAGCATGCCCACGCTGTCCGCGGGCACCGATTCCGGCCGCTTCTCGTCCTTCGCCAGCCCGTAGAAGATGACCCGGGCATCGGTGAACGTGTTGAAGAACCTGGTGGCTTCTTCCTCGGACTGGCCCGCCCAGCCGATGTGCAGCGGGATCCAGTACTTCGTCATGAGATCGCTGAAGTGCTGGATGATGGCCTCGGCCCACTCCATGCACTTGACGCCGTCGGACCACAGGGCGGTGGAGTCGATGTCGACCTCCCAGTGCCCGGGGTCGGAGCTGTACTCCTTCGGCGCACTGTCCCAACTTCCGATTTCGCCGCTGGGTCGCGAGTCAGCCATGGTGCCTCCGATTCTGCCGATCTCACCATGGGTCGCGAGCCCACCCGGGTCAACGTCCTTGATCGGGGTATCGCGAGCCGTCCCGCCGGACGCTCCGCCGCAGTTCACGCACCGTCGAAGAATCGAGATCTGTACGGTGCCCATGGCGCTTCCGTTAGGGTCCGCCCAGGTGAGCCATGCGTTCGGCGTTCATGAACGGGCCGTGCGGTCGTCGAACAGATCGGAGTGCGACATTGTCCTTTGGAAACTCGCTGCCGAAGAACCCCGACGAGGTGTTCGGGCCGCAGTCCGGTGATCCGAAGCCGATCGCCGCACGGGAGATCCAGGAGATGAGCGGCCGGCGCAGCTACACCGCGCGCGCCGAGGACATGCCGACGGCGCCACCGTTCCCGACGATGCCGACCGTTCCGGGCCGGATGCTCGCACCGCCGCCCCCGGCGCCCGGGGCCGTTCCGCGGACGCCGCGCGCCGTGCCGACCGCCGCGCCGGCCCTGTGGACGCCACCGGTCGCCGCGAACCACCTCACCGGTGCGTTCGGGACGGTCCGCGGCACCCCGCCGCGCATCGCGCACCGGCCCGCCACCCCGCGGGTCGACCGCCCGGCGGCCGCTCCCCGGCCCGCCGTCTCGGCCCGCCCGTCGGTCGAGGCGCGTCCCGCCGTGCCCGAACCGCCCCGTAGCGTGCGTCGGCACGTCGTGCGCGCCGGAGACGTTCCCCCGAAAACACCGCCCGCGCCGCCGAAGCCCGGACACCCGCCCCGGGTGCCCGGCCGGCGATAGGGGGATTGGGAACCGATGGTCGACAACCCGCAGCTCACCCGGCAGACCACACCCGACGGCTGGGTCATCGAATACGACGGTCAGCAACTGTTCCGGCAGACCTCGCCGGAAGGGACCGTTCTTTTCAACTTCGACGAGCAGAACCGCGCGCATTCCGGCGTGACCGCCGACCACGTGCGATTCACGCTCGAATACCCCCGCGACGGCGTCGTGCGACACCGGTACTCCGACGGGTCGAGCGTCACCTACGACGGCAACCAGCTGGTTCAGCAAACCGCCCGGGACGGCACGAGCTACGGCGACTTCGACGCCGATCAACGGCCGCACAGCGGCGTCACCGGCGACGGCGAACGATTCACGCTCGACTATCTTGCCGACGACATCGTGCGGCAGCGGTTCGCCGACGGCTCCGCCGTCGAGACGCGCGGCGACCAAGTGGTCCGGCAGACCACCGCCGACGGCGCGGTGTACACGGACTTCGACGCGCAGAATCGGCCGCATCGGGGCATGG
>NZ_BOPF01000025.1 GCF_016863615.1 Virgisporangium aliadipatigenens
ACCCGAATTCCTCCCACCCCCTTACCTGGATCCGCAGAGACGGCCACGCCGCAACATCTACCACCGACGGCCGTGACGCTCGGCGCCGAATCGTGCCAGCATGGCGGCGGCGGATGCGACCGGGGGTCAGATCGTGGGTTCGTACAACCTGCTCCAGGCCGAGCTCCAGTGCCCGCATTGTGATGAGCGCGCGGCGTGCGAGGTGGAGTTCCGGCTGGGGTTGCTGGACCTGCGGACCTACCGGTTGGGAGAGCCGCTCCGGTGGGCCGGCGGGCGCCGGGACAAGCCGCTGCGGTGCCCGGACAGGGGCGACGCCACCGGTGCGGGCTACACCGTGTGTCCCGTCTGCGAGCGGGACTTCTGGGTGCGGCTCGACGTGGTCGGCGACAGGATCGTGACGGCCGTTCCCGACCCGGACCGGTCCGGCTATCTGACGTAGCGGGGCCGTTCAGACGACGATCGCGTAGACGACGATGTTGTCGGTGTAGTGGCGTTCGCGACGGTTGAAGTCGCCGCCGCAGGTGATCAGCCGCAGCTCCGGCCCGGGTGTCGCCGCGTGCACCTCCGCCGTGGGGAAATCGTCCTTCGGGTACTGCCGCACGGCCACCACGGTGAAGCGGACCGTGCCCGAGTCGCGTTCGACGTCGATGGTGTCGCCGGTGCGCAGGCGCGGCAGGTCGAAGAAGACGGCGGGGCCGTTCGTCGAGTCGACGTGGCCGACGATGACCGCCGGTCCCGGGTCGCCCGGCGCGGTGCCGCCGTCGTACCAGGCCGCCTGGGCGTAGTCCTTCGGGGCGGCGATCGCACCCGCCTGGTCCAGCCCCACCGTGCCGAGCGGGACGTCCATGCCGAGCGCGGGAATCCGCAACCGTTTCGGCGGTCCGGCCGCGGCTGCTTCCGGCGTGCTGACCGGCGCGGCCGTTCCCCCGGGAAACCAGCGGGTGGAGGCCACGGAGCGGGACCAACCGACGGTGGTGACCGCGACGAGCGCCGCGGTCACCACCAGGAGAACGGCCACCCGGATCCGGGTCATGTCGCCCGGCGTCGCACGATCAACAGGCCCGCCGCCACCAGCATGAGCGTGCTGAGCAGCATCATCGGGAACGCCATGTCGTCCGGCCGCGACCCGCCGCCACCGGTCGCCACGCCGCCCTCCGGCATGCTCCCGTCGCGGCGGGCGTCGGTGAGGATCGTGGCCTTCACGCCGCCGCTGGTGTCCTCGGTGACGAGGATGGAGTACACGCTGCCGGAGGCGACGTTCTGCTGGAGCTTGACCGCCTGGCCGCCCGACGGCGCCACGCTGAACGTCCGCCCGCCCGCGTCGACCTCCTTGTAGCCGGTCGCGCTCGCGAACGCCACGCTCGACGCGATCGCCGGCCCGCCCTCGACCGTCACGTCCAGCGTGCGCTGGGCGGCCTGCACGACGCGCACCTTGCCCTTGTTGGCCGCCGGCGGCGTCCGGTCGTCCTCGATGACCCGCGCCTCCGACTTGTCCGGCGAACCGATCCGCGCCACCGTGTAGCCCTTGCCCTCCACCACCGTCACGGAGGTGCTGAGGACGGGCGGGCTGTTCGGCGGGTCGCCCGGCTTGCGCATCGACACGGAGTAGGTGCCGGCCGGCAGCGACTTGTACGCCGACACCGTCCCGTACTTGACGGCCGGCAGGGTCTGCAGCACGTCACCGGTGACGGAGTTGAGATGGATGTACATGTCGCACTCGATCTTGTCCGGCACCAGGTGCGCGAGACGGACGTAACCGACGCCGGCCGCCTGCGCGGGTGCCGCCGGTAACAGGAAGAAACCCGCGGCGATTGTGGTGGTGGCGATGGATGCGGCGACCCGGCGAAGTAGGGACACTGGTCCTCCCGGCGGAATAGGAATGCGGTCTGCGGAAATCTTTCCGCCGCGTATTCGGATGGGACAACGGCCGTTCCGGTCTGCATTACAGATAAGCGGCGGAACCCGTTCAGGGCTCGGCTCGATCGGGTACGCGACATGCCATAACCATTTCGGCCGGCCGTCATTGGGCCGGACGGAAACCGCCGATCACCACGGAGAGATCCTGGCGGTTGTTCTTCCAGTCGTCGTCCCAGGTGCACCAATAGACGTCGTAAATGCGAGGACCGCTCGTCTGTGAATGGATCTCGGCGCGCATGAGATCGTCGCCGAGCTTGAACGTGAATTCGAGTCCGGTCGGGAATGCCGACTCCGGGCGGTCGATGACGGCCACCCGCTGGTACCCCGGGAGCGCCCGCGCCCGCTCCTCCACGGCGCGGATGTGGGCGGCGGGGTCGTCGCCCGCCGGCGATACCCGCACACCCAGGTAGACCGCGCCGTGCGGCTCGGCGAAGCAGACGCCCGCCGGGTTCTGGGACTGCTGCCACTCCTTGAGCACCGGGATGCGGTACCCGGTCGGGTCCTCGTGCCAGCGCCAACGGTCGTCCAGCGTGAACGCCGGTTTCGCGGCGGGGGCGCCGGCGGGAGCCTGTTCGCGGGTGGCGCCGGACCAGCACGGGTCGGGTGGGCCGGCACTCGTCAGCGAACCGTCGGCCGGCTGGCTCGTCGCCGGGGTGGCCCGCCCGGGACCGCTCCGATCCCCCTTGCGGAACGACGCCACGGAGAGCGCGAGCGCGACGATCGCCGCCAGGGCGACGGCGAGCACGACGGCCCTCCGCGCACGCGTCCCGCGCCGCCCGCCCCGGCCCGGTACCTGACGCTCACGCTCGACATGCTGCGGCTCGGCCCGGCCCGGCGCCGCCCGCCCACGCTCGGCGCGATCGTGCTCGGGACGGCCCGGCGTCGCGGGCTCCGGTGGCTCGGCTGCCGGTGGCTCGGCGGTCGGTGTCCGGGCGGGGCGGTCGGGCACGATCGGGGCCGCTCGGCCGGTGGCCGCCGGGACCGCGGGCGGCTCGGGCGCGACGGAGGGGCCGGCGGGGGAGGTCGTCGCCGGTGGGGCCTCGGCCGGAGGCTGTGCCGGTCGGGCGGGTGCTGGTCGATCGGGTGCGGGCGGCGGCGGGGGCCAGCTCGTGGCGGGCGGATGTGCTGTGGCCGGCGGCCGGAGCGGGGCTCGCAGCCCGGGCTCGGTGTGCCGGGCGGGTGACGGCCGCTCGGCTTCGGTGTGCGGGGTGGACGGCGGTCGCGTGGGGGCGGCTGCCCAGCCGTGCCCGTCGATCTGCTGCCGGTGGGACTCCCGGTCCGCCGGCGGTGTGGTGCCCGGCGTGGCTTGCTGTGGACCTTCCGCCGGCGGGACCGGCGGCCGCGGGGATGCTCCGGCAGGTGCGGACGCCCGCTGACGGAGCTGCGGGCCGGGCGGCGGCGGTGCGGGTGTGGAGGCCTGCGGTGCGTTCGGGTCGGGCGCCGGGGACGATGACGGCCAGCCGGGTGGGAGCGGCAGCGGCAACTGCGGGGTGGGCGGCTCCGGCGCGGGCCGGTGGGGCGCCGCCGGCGCTGTCGCGGGCCCTGGCACGCCGCTCGTCGGGGAGGCCGGGCCGCTCATGGGCGCCGGGTCGGGTTGCCGGGGTGCGGCGCGACCGCCGGGGTGCCATGCGTGGCGGGAAGGCGGTCCTGCCTGCTGCCACGGGTCCTCGGCGCCCGGTGCGCCGGTGACCGGCGCGGGCAGCTCGGAGCGCGGCGACGCCGGTGAATCCCACGTCCGGTGCTGCGGCGCGGTGGCGGCCGACGCACCCGCGACCGGGTCGGGCTGCGGGGCCGGCCGCCAGGCCGGTGGCTGGTGCGGGGCGGCGCGCTCCGGCGGTGGGTTCGTCGGCGACGGCGCCGGTGATCCGGACCGTTGTGCCGGCCACAGGCCGTGCGGCGCTGCGGCCGGTGCGCCGCTGGTCGGCCGGGGAGCCAGGGTCCCGGACGGGTGCGGTGCCGGCCACGGTTCGGGCGGGGCGGAGCCGGGTGGCTCGCCGGCGGGTGGTGGCGGTGCCGGCCACGGGCCGGGTGGGGGGTAGCCGTTCGGTGGGGCGGAGACGGGTTGGCCGGGCTGGTGCGGGGGCCACGCGTCGCCGACGGGCGGGCGCGGTCCGAGCGGCCCGGGTCCGACCGGTGAGCCGGGTGCGGCGGGCGATCCCGTCGGGCCCGCGCCGTCGGGCGGACCGAAGGGACCGGGCGCGTCCAACGGTCCGGGCAGGCCGGGCGGGTACTGTTCGGCGCCCGGTAGTGCGGCTGCGGCGCCGACCCCGCGCACCAGCACGCTGCCCTCGGCCACCACGAGTTCCGGCTGCTCGATCACCGTGGGCGGGTTGCCCAGTGTGCGGTGGACGAGGGTGCTGACCAGGGGCAGCCGGCTCGAGCCGCCGACCAGGAAGACGCCGGCCACCCGGGACACGCCGGTGCGCCGCACCAGGGCACCGGTCAGCCGCACCGTCTCGTCGAGCAGCGGCCGCACCACCGCCTCGAACTCCTCGCGCGTCACGTGGACGTTCCGGTCGAAGCCGGGCACGTACAGCTCGGCGGTCGGATGGCGGGAGAGCCGTTCCTTGGCGCCGCGCACGTCGTCGCGGAAGAGCCGGCGTTGGCGGCGTTCGTGGCTGGTGGCGGGCTCCTGCAGGCGGCGCCACGCGGGCGGGTCGTGGTGCGAGTGCTCGGCCACCAGGAAGTCGATCAGTGCCTCGTCCAGGTCCAGCCCGCCGATGTCGTCCCGCCCGTCGACGGCGAGCGTGCGGAAGCCGTACACGGTGCGTTCGAGCACGCTGACGTCGAACGTCCCGCCGCCGAAGTCGTACACCACGACGGCCGACCCGACGGCCATCCGATGCCCGAGGACCTGCGCGAAGTAGGTGGCGGCGGCGACCGGTTCCTCGATGACGCGCACGTCGGGGAAGCCGGCCCGGGCCGCGCCCGTCACGAGGATCCGCCGCCGGCGCGGCCCCCACGCGGCGGGGCAGGTCAGCGTGATGGCGGTGAGCGGGACGCCGGCCGTCCGGGCCGCCTCGTCGGCCACCAGGCGCAGGACCGCCGCGATGACGTCCTCGACCGGGAACTCGAACTCCCCGAGCAGCACGCTGCCGTCGTCGATGCGCCGCTTCGGGTTGGGTTCGTAGCGGCCGGGGTCGATCCGCGAACTGTTGACCGCGTCGCGGCCGACCACGAGCCGCCCGTCCGGCTCGGCGTAAACGGCGGAGGGCAGCAGCGGTGAACCGTCGAAAAGGAGCACCTTGGCGCGACCGTCGGGCCAATGCAGTACCGCGACGGTGTGCGAGGTGCCGAAATCGATTCCGAGGCGGAAACCCGTCCGGTCCACATCCGCACCGTAGCCAACCGATGCCCGTCGCGCTATCGGCCCCGGCTGTCGCCAATGCGAATAAGAATTGCGTCTACAGAGTTGCCAGCGCGTCCATCAACAGCGGCAGATATCCGCGGCTGTGGCCGCGGGCGTTCGGGTGGATCGAATGTGAGAGTGCGCGCATTCGCACCGGATTGATCCAGGGCGTGGAACTGCCCGCCTCGTGCCCGGAAAAAGCCGTTCTTACGTCCACGAATCGGATTCCCATCGATTCGGCGACCTGAGCCTGCACCTCGGCGAGTTGGTCGGCGACGCCGTTGATGGCGGCGCGGCGTTCGGGGCCGATGCGCAGGCCGAGCGAGCCGGTGGGCGCGAACAGGCGCGGGTAGCCCAGGGCCACCACCGTCGCGTCGGGCGCGGCGGCGCGGATGCCCCGGTACAACTGCGCGAGCCGCGGGGGCAGCGCGCGCCGGGCGCGCAGCGAGGAGCCGCCGGCGGCCCAGCGGCAGGCGGCGGCCGTTCCGAAGAAGCACTGAGCGAGGGTCGGCGTGAACCCGACGTCGTTGCCGCCCGCGGTGACGGTGACCAGTTCGGTGCGGCGGTCGAGCTGCGGAACCTGGCGCACGATGACGTCGGCGACGCCGGCGCCGCTGCAGGCGAGGTGGCGCAGCCGCAGGTCGGGCAGCCGTTCGGCGAGCAGCCGGGGGAACGCGTAGCCGCTGCGCAGGCACTCCCGGCTCGACCGGTCGAACGCGCTGGTGCCGACGCCGGAGGAGAACGAGTCGCCGATGGCCATGTAGTTGAAATCAGCACTGTAGCGCCGCTGGCCGATCATGTGGGGAAAGTATCATTGCCCCGTAAACCGGACGTAAAAGACTAATGGTTTCCCCAGCCGTGTCCGAGCAGTTCCTCCGCCCGGGCCGTCATCTCGGCCACCACCGTCGCCGCCGGCAGGACCCGGTCGACCAGACCAACCCCCTGCCCCGCCGGCAACGCCATCTCCTCCAGGTCACCGGTGGTCATCGTGGTCGGCGGGATGCTGTCGAACCGGCGCAGCTGCATCCGCTCGCCGTTCAGGTCGAGCTGCCCTACCGTCGGACGTTCCGCGGTCTCCCGTGCGGCGACCCGGTCGTGCCACTCCCGCACCACCTTGGTGCGCAGCACCCGCATCGGATTGAACGCCGGCTGCTCCGGCCCGAACAGCGACGTGCTCACCGTGTCCGCACCCGAGGCGCGCACCAGACGCGCCTTGTACCCGTCGTGCGCCGTCGACTCGTGCGTGGCCACAAAACGCGTTCCCACGAAAACACCGTCGGCACCCAGCATGAGGGCGGCGGCCAGCCCGCGCCCGTCGGAGATCCCGCCCGCGGCGAGGACCAGGGCCGGCCCCACGGCATCGACCACGGCGGGCACCAGCACGAACGTCGGCAGCGCCGACGCGCAGTGCCCACCCGCCTCGCGGCCCTGGGCCACGACCACGTCCACGCCGTCGTCCACCGCGCGCAGCGCGTCATCGACCGACCCCACCTGCTCGAACACCCGCACCCCGGCCGTGTGCAACCGGTCCAGCCACTCCCGCGGCGGATGCCCCCAGTGGAACGACACCGCCGCCGGGGCCGTGGCGCACAGCGCGTCGACGTGCGCCGGCGTCGCGAACGGCGTGATCAGGTTGACGTGGAACGGCTTCGCCGTGCCGGCCCGGATCCCCGCGACGGCCGCGTTCATGGCCGGCACCGGCAGGATCCCGACGCCCAGCGCGCCCAGCGCGCCGGCGCGGCTCACCGCCACCGCGAGATGTGGCGACATTCCGACGAACGCCATTCCCGCCTGGGCGATCGGCGTCGACAGTTCATAGGCTTCGGTGAACCGGGTCCGCAACGTCATCACCGCACGGTGCCGCGATCAACGGCGGTGGGCGTGGCGCCCGGTGCCCGCGGATGTGGCAACGCGTGCCACCGTCGCAGGCCCGACAGGGGGATCGATGCCGTTGACGTGGAGCACGCTCAGTTCGCCGCCGTCGCGTCAGTTCGCGCACTGGCGGGAGCTGGTCTGCGAGGCGCTGCTGGACCTCACGCCCGAGTCGCCGCTGCGGGACGGGTTCGCGGGCACGGTGACCCAGTGGCCGTTCGGCGCGGTGACGCTGGCCCGCATCGACTCGCAGTGTCAGCTGGTGCACCGCACCGAACGCGACGTGGCCCGCGCGCCGCGCGGCGGCTACTACGCCAACCTGCAGATCCGCGGGACCAGCCTCATGCACCAGGACGGGCGCACGGCGGTGCTGCGCCCCGGCGATCTGGCGCTGGTGCACGCCGACCGGCCGTTCCGGTTCGAGTTCGGCGGGGATTTCCGGCAACTGTCGCTGTACGTGCCGCGCGACCTGATCGAGTCGGCCGCGTCCGGGGCGCCGCGCACCGCCGTCCGGGTCGACACGGCGACCGGTGTCGGCGCCGCCGTGCGGCACGCGCTGATCGCGTTGAGCCGGCCCGGTCTGGAGGCCGGTGCGGCGGCCCGGCTCGCCGTGCTGACCGGCGGGATGCTGGCCGTCATCGGGGAATCCGCCGTCCCGTCGGGTCCCGCCTCGCCGCGTTCCTACCGGGCCGTCGTGGCCGACATCGAGGAGCATCTCGGCGACGACGACCTGTCGCCGGCGGCCACCGCGCGAAGGCTGGGCGTGTCGGTGCGGTGGCTGCACCGGCAGTTCGTCGGGCGGGAGCGCTCGTTCGCTGGTACCGTGCGCCGGATGCGGCTCGAACACGCCCTGCGCGCACTGCGCGATCCGGCCCTGAGTCACCTGCGGGTGATCGACGTCGCGGCCGAGGCGGGGTTCGGGGACGTGAGCAGTTTCCACCGGGTGTTCCGGCGGGAGTTCGGCAGCACGCCCGCCGAGGTCCGGCGCGGAGGGCTCGGTATCTCGGACCGGACGGCGTAGGCCAGGGGAGGGAAGATCCATGGCCTCCCGGATCGGGGACTTCGTGGGCGACCCGTCCGCGCCGGCCGTCCTGCTGCTCGCCGGCACGGAGCCGGAGCCGTTCGATGGGCGTTGACGGCCGGATCGTGCGCGTCGGCGACACCGTGCGCCGGCCGTTGTACCCGTGGAGCGACACGGTGCACCTGCTGCTGGAGTACCTGGAGTCGATCGGATTCCCTTATTCGCCAAGGTTTCTCGGCATCGACGGGGACGGCTTCGAGGTCCTGTCCTATGTGGACGGTGAGTCCGGGGCGGACGGCTGGGCGCCGGTCGTCGGCGACGCCGGCCTCGTCGCGATGGCCCGCCTGCTGCGCGACTATCACGACGCGGTCGCCGGCTTCACACCCCCGCCGGGCGCGGAGTGGTCCACGCATCCCGGCCCCGTCGGCGAGGGCGAGGTCGTCTGCCACGGCGACTTCGGCCCGTGGAACCTTGTCTGGAAAGGCGATCGCCCGATCGGCATCATCGACTGGGACCTCGCGTGGCCCGCGCCGCCGATGCACGACGTGGCGTACGCGCTGGAGTACGTGGCGCCGTTCCGCGACGACGCCGAGGCCGTGCGGGCGATGCGCCACCCGGCGCCACCCGACCGCGCCCGCCGGGTCGAACGCTTCGCCACCGCCTACGGGCTCACCGACACGTCCGGCCTCGTCGACGCGGTCATCGCCCAACAGGAACTCGTCCTGTCGCGCGCGCACCGCCTGGCCGACGCGGGGGTGCAGCCGCAGGCGGGCTGGCGGGCCGCCGGCGACTTCGACGCGGTGGTCGAACGCATCGCCTGGAGTCGCGCCAATCGCGCGCTTTTCCCCGGCCTTTGAAACTGCCTCGAATAAATGCTTGCAGCGGTTGCGTGGGGGGCTTACCTTTGTAACCACGCAAGCAACGCCCACCGGGATCCAGGTAGTGGAGCCCCACGCAGAAGATCAGGAGGAGTGCCGTGTCCGCGAAGCAGACGACCTTTGGTCCGATGAACGAGATTCGGCGTCCAGCCTGTCAGCCTGCGGGTTTCCGCATGTCTGAAGCCCGCGAGGCGGGTATGGGTCGGTGGGCCGGCTAGAGCGCATCCAGCGCGCAGCCGCCGCCCCTCCCGATCCGGGACCGGGCGGTTTTTCTTTTCCCTGACTCGATTT
This sequence comes from Virgisporangium aliadipatigenens, assembly GCF_016863615.1. Lineage (GTDB taxonomy): Bacteria > Actinomycetota > Actinomycetes > Mycobacteriales > Micromonosporaceae > Virgisporangium > Virgisporangium aliadipatigenens. The sequence continues at coordinate 9,329 of NZ_BOPF01000025.1, forward strand.
CCATGAGTCGCAATGGCTCTGGCTCGCTTTTCTTCACGCTTTCCAGGCGTGCAATTCTTCGTGCTCAATTATGCCCGCTGCAATGCGGGAATCGATCGTTGAGAACTTCATAGTGGATGGTGCATATCCGGAGCGGGGGAGACGGAAACCCGCGTGCGTTGGAAGCACGAGACACCCCGTTCGACTCGGGGGTTCCGGACGATGGGCTTGTGGCGCAGTCGGTAGCGCGCCGGTACGGCACACCGGAGGTCGGCGGTTCGAATCCGCCCTTGTCCACGCAACTGTCCCTTGTGGACAGTCCTGCCTCTCGAGCTCGGATGGTAGAGCGCGCGGTTGAAGCCCGCGAGGTTGCCGGTTCGACCCCGGCGGGAGGTACGCCAGTAGGCGCACAGCGCACCACGCCCGTGAGGTTGAGGTAGGTAGACCCCTGGACTCTCACTCCGGAAGACCGGGTTCGACCCCCGGACGGGCGACGTACACGCCTTCATAGCGGCGTGCAGTTATTGGTAACACTGCCTTCGTAGCTCAGTTGGTCAGAGCGCGGTCCTGGTACGACCGAGGTCGCCGGTTCGAATCCGGCCGATGGCTTCGCGGTTGTAGCTCAGTCGGTCAGAGCGTCGTCTTGCCATGGCGAAGGCCCCGGGTTCGAGTCCCGGTAACCGCTCGTAGTTCTTGTACCACCAGTGCGGGCTGGTGCAACCGGCAGCACGACCGGCTCTGGACCGGTCGATGGGGGTTCGAATCCTCCGCCCGCAGCGCAACACCGCAGTACCGCATCGCAGCAGTACCGCATCACACAGCACCTACGGGCTCGTAGCTCATTCGGTAGAGCACCCGCCTCGCACGCGGGAGGCGGCCGGTTCGAATCCGGCCGGGTCCACGCAGTACCAGCAAGCCACGCAGTACAAGCAAGCCACGTACTACCAGCAAGCACTGTCGCCGTAGCTCAGTCGGTCAGAGCACTTCTCTGATAAGGAAGAGGCCGGTGGTTCGAGCCCACCCGGCGACACGTGGCGCGCCCGCGCGACACCAGCAAGACCCGCCTCTGTAGCTCAGTGGAGTAGAGCACCGGTTTACGGCACCGGGTGTCGGGAGTTCGAATCTCTCCAGGGGTACGCAACACCAGTCCTGGTCACGGATCGTAGCGCAGCTTGGCAGCGCACTCGCTTCGGGAGCGAGGGGTCGCCGGTTCAAATCCGGCCGGTCCGACGCAAGGGAACGATCGTGTAGGCAAGATCTGTGCCGCTAGCTCAGCGGGTAGAGCTGCTGACTCTTAATCAGTATGTGCGGGGTTCGAGTCCCCGGCGGCGCACCAGCAGGGTAGAGGAGCTCGGTCGTCCTCGCCGGTCTCATAAGCCGGAGATCGTGGGTTCGAATCCCACTCCTGCGACGGATGCACGCGACGCGTGCACGGCAACAGCGCAACACGGCAACAGCAACACGGCGCGGTGGACGAATGGAAGAGTCGCCTGGCTTTCACCCAGGAGCGTTGCGGGTTCGAGCCCCGTCCGCGCTACGCAGCATCGTCACTGGAGGAGCCGGTCCGGCTACGGAGACGCCGTTGGAATCGGCGTAGGCCCGCGAGGGCCTCGTGGGTTCGAATCCCACCTCCTCCGCTCTGCAGGTGTAGATGTGCAAGTGCCCGCACCCGCGGGCGATCCGCCTTCGTAGCTCAGTGGAACAGAGCACCGGCATCCGAGGCCGATGGTCGCTGGTTCGAATCCAGTCGAGGGCACGCAACACCGAAGTACCGCTGCGACACCCATGGCCGTATGCCCGAGGGGTTAGGGACCCGTCTGCAAAACGGAACACGCCGGTTCGAATCCGGCTTCGGCCTCCAGCCCTGAAGAACCGCACCGTCCACTATGGAGCATCTCACCGCGCAGGCGGAGCGTTGGCTGCTCGGCCACCCCTCATAAGGGCGGAGTGCCCGGTTCGACACCGGGGCCTGCGACCGTGCACCGCCCTGCGGGAGAAGCTCGCAGGATGAGCGCGTGCAGAACGCGTGCGTGCCCCCGGGCACCCTGGACGCATGATCGTGGTACTGGCGGACGCGTCGATCGCGATGCGGGGGGTCGCGGCCGCACTGGCGGGGTTCCCCGATCTGGGACCGGTGGCCGTCCGCACCGACAGCGGCGGCCTGGCACCCGGCGACGCCGCACCGGCGGTCGTGATCGCCAACCCGCAGAGCTATGCGGTCACCCGTGACCTGCTGGAACACCACCGCGTCCTGGCGTTCTGCGCCGGCCCGGACCGGCCGGAGCCGGCGGCCCTGCTGGCGGCCGGCTTCCGTGGCTACCTGACCGCCGACTCCTCGGTGCGGGAGCTGGCCGACGCGGTGCGGGCGGTCGCCGCCGGGCACCGCCACCCGCTGGGGCCGCCGAGCGCCGACCGCGGCGTGCTGACCGGCCGGGAGGCGGAGGTGTTGCGCTCCGTCTCCTCGGGCCTCACGCACAAGGAGGTGGCGCGCCGGCTCGGCCTGTCGAAGCTCACCGTGGACACGTACGTGCAGCGGGTCCGGCACAAGCTGGGCGTGGGCAACAAGGCGGAGCTGGCCCGGGCGGCGATCCGCTACGGGCTCATGGACTGACGGATCCGCTCGCGCATCGGGCGCCGTTCGAGGGCGGCGATCGCCTCCTCGACGAGCCGGCCGAGCGGATACTCCAGGTCCGCGTCGAGCGTCGCGGCCGCCGCCACCGTTGCCGACCATTCCGTGTGAACGAGCGGGAGCAGGCGTTCTCCGCTCTCGGTGAGGGTGACGACGCGGGTGCGGGCATCGGCGCCGGCCGCGACGGTAACCAGTTCGCGGCGACGCAGCTCCGCCACCGTCTGGCTGGCCGCCGAGTGGGTCACGCCGATCGTGGTGGCCAGGTCCCGGATCGACATCGGCCCCGCTTCGAGGATCCGCAGGTACGGGGCGAACCGGGGCTTGATGCCCGCGACCCCGAAGTCCGTGTACACCGCGGCGACGTCGCGTTCGAGCATGTCGAGCAGGTGGCGCATGCGCGTGCCGAGGAGTTCCATGGCGCCAATCTAACAGCACTGTTACATTGGCTCGCATGGAGAACGGCATGCTCGACGTCGGCGACGGCAACCACGTGTACTGGGAGGTGCGCGGCAATCCGGACGGCAAGCCCGCGGTCGTCGTGCACGGTGGCCCCGGCGGCGGCTGCGCCAACCACTCGGCGCGCGAGTTCGACCTGGAGCGCTACCGCGTGGTCCTGTTCGACCAGCGCAACTGCGGCCGCAGCACCCCGCACGCGAGCGACCCGAGCACCGACCTGACGCACAACACCACGCAGCACCTGATCGCCGACATGGAACGCCTCCGCACCCACCTCGGCATCGAGAAGTGGCTGCTCTACGGGGGTTCCTGGGGGTCGACGCTGATCCTCGCCTACACCGAGGCCCACCCCGAACGGGTCAGCGAGATCGTGATCGTCGGCGTGACCATGAGCCGGCGCATCGAGATCGACTGGCTCTACCACGGCGTGCGGCGCTTCTTCCCCGCACAGTGGGAGGCGTTCCGCGCCGGGCTGCCCGCGGCCGACCGGGACGGCGACCTGGTCCAGGGCTACGCCCGCCTGCTCGAACATCCCGACGCCGCGGTCCGCGAGAAGGCCGCCCGCGACTGGTGCGCCTGGGAGGACGCCGTCATCTCCCAGGAGCCCAACGGCGTTCCCGGCGCGTACAGCAGCCGGCCCGGTCCCGACCTGGTGGCGATGGTGCGCATCTGCGCGCACTACTTCTCGCAGGGGGTGTTCCTCGAGGAGGGCGTGCTCCTGGCCAACGCGCACCGCCTCGCCGGCATCCCGGGCGTTCTGATCCACGGGCGGCTCGACATCAGCGGGCCGCTCTACACCCCGTGGGAGCTGACCCAGGTCTGGCCCGACGCCGAACTGATCGTCGTCGACGACGCCGGGCACACCGGCAGCGACGAGATGCGCGCGACGATCCGCGCCGCGCTGGACCGGTTCGCGCCCGCTAACGCGGGTGCCGGTAGCGGGTGATCCACAGCCCGGGCAGCACTTCGGCGTCCTCCACCGGCACGAAGCCGAGGCCCTCGTACAGGGCACGCGCCGGGGTGTTGGAACGGCCGGTACTGACGAGCGTCCGCCGTTCCCCCGAATGATCGAGGACGGCCCGGACCAGCGCGCGGCCGATGCCACGACGGTGGTACGCCGGGTCGACGACCAGCCGGTCGATGTCGACCTCGACCGGGTCGTCGGCCCACGCGATCGCGCCGGCGAGCGTCTCGCCCTCGTACGCGGCCAGCCACACCAGGTCGGCGGCGCGCAGTTCGGCGACGCTCTCGTGCAGCGGGGGAATGCGGTCGTCGCCCATCAGCGCCGCCTCGACCGCGTACGCGGCGCGCTGCACCGCCATGAGGGTGTGCGCGAGCGGCTCGTCCTGCGGCGGGTCGACCAGGGCGAGTCTCACTTGAGATAGTCGGTCAGCGCGGCGGGGGTGAGGCCGGCCGCGTGGATCGCCTCCAGCGCGGCGAGGAAGTCGTCCACGTACGCCGGCCGGAAGTGCATGAGCAGGATGTCGCCGGCCGCCACCGAACCGCCCGACTGGTACTTCACCTTGCCCTTGTCCACGGTCTCCCGCCAGAACAGCGCCGCGCGCATGCCGCAGTCGTGCACCGCCTTGAGGGTGACCGCGTCGTACTCGCCGAACGGCGGGCGGAACAGCGTCGGCCGCCGCCCGAACCAGGCACCGAGCTGATCGGCCGAGCCGCAGATCTGGTGCTTCTGGAACTCGTACGACTTGCCGCGCAGGCTCGGGTGGCTGATCGTGTGCGCCTCGATGGTGGCGCCGGCGGCCTGGAGTCCCTTGAAGAAGTCGGGGTTGTCGCGGATGGCGTCGATGGTGAGGAACAGCGCGACCGGGATCCGAGCCGCGAGCAGCAGCTTGACCGCCTCCGGGTTCTTCTCCCAGCCGTCGTCGATGGTCAGGAACGCCACCTTCTGCGTGGTCGGGATGGCGCCCAGCCACGGCGCGGCCGGCCCGCTCGGCGGCACGTTGACGGCCTCGGCCGGCGGCGCGGGCTCGAACTTCGGCAGCCGCGCGGCGAGTTCGGGGCGCAGGTCCACGGGCGGCGGTGCGTTCGACGACGGCGATGCCGGGACGGGACCCTGCGTCGGCTGCGAGTTGGCGGGCGCGTCGCGGAAGACCCCGCGCGGCGCGCCCGGTGCGGCGGCGCTGCCCACCAGTACGGCCAGCGCGGCGGCGACGGCGAGCGCGGCACGCCCGACCGGCCCGAACGCATCCTTCAACAGCCGCACACGTGCCCCTTCCGGTCACCGCCCACGATGTGCAAGACGGCACGGACCGGGGGAACCGTTGCAGCGTCGCCGAAGAATCTAGCCGGGGCCACAGCGCGTGCGTCGGCGGACGGGGGAGAAGTGCGCCCGGGAGCTACGCTGACAAGCCTTCCGATACGGGAGGTGAACGGGCGATGGCCGGGCGTGGCGAGCCGTGGCCGTTCCGGGTGGTGCGGCGGGCCTGGCTCCCGTGCGCGATCGTCGGATTCGTCGCCGTCATGACGGTCGGCCCGGGCACCGGACTGTTCGCGTCGCCGCCGCATCCCCCGCCGGACGACCCGTGCGCGCTCGTTGCGGCCGACCTGCTGGCGCGGCTGGTGCCCGGTGCCCGCGTCGACGAACGCGTCGTGCGCACGGGGCGGTACACGACGTTCGCGGTGTGCGCGTTCCGCAGCGGCGAGGGCGCGCCGGCGGTGGGCCTGCTGTGGCTGCGGGTCGAGCGCCACGGCGATCGCGGCGGTCAGGATCCCGGGCAGCACGCGCAGGACGGGTTCGCCCGGGGCAAGCGGGCCGAACTGGCCGGCGGCGTGCCGGTGTCGGACCTGCGGGGGTTGGGCGATTCGGCCTACGTGGCGGGTCCCTCCCCGGCCGGCGGCACGGTTTCGTCCTCGGGCGGCGGCCCGGGTTCGTCCCCGGTGGAGGTGACCGTTCGGGTGTTGCGCGGGGATCTCACGCTCGCCGTGCGCTATCAGGCGGCGCCGAGCGAACCGGTTCTCGTGGCGGGTGGGGCCGTGGCGGCGGCCCGGGCCGCGCTGGAGCGGGTGCCGTGAAGCGGGCGTTCGGGTGGCTGGGGCTGCTGGCGTTGCTCGCCGGTGCGGCGCTGGTGGTGTGGCTGACGTTGATGCCCTGGTACTGGAGCCGTCCGGCCGAGGTGCCGCGGGCGCCGGAGACGACGGTGCCGGAGCTGACCGGGGCGCCGTTCACGTCCAAATAGGACATTCGCGGTCGGCGCGTTTCCGGCTAACAAATAGGACATTCGCCGTGGGGCGTTTCCGGCTAAATAGGGACTTCTCGCCTAAGCTTGGCCCAGTGGAGGGGACGCTCGCCGCCGTCATGGGGCTCGTGCGCACCGGCCTGCTGGTGCTCGACCCGGACCGGCGGGTGACGGTCGCCAACGCGGCCGCCCGCGAACTTCTCGGCTGCGACGACTGCGTCGGACGACCGTTCGCGGAGGTGGTCGGTCCGACGCTGGCGAACGCCGTGCGCGACGCCGGTTCCGGCCGCTGGTCGCCCCGGCACGGCGTGATCGTCGAGTGGACCTGGCAGCCGCTGCCCGACGGCGGATACGGCTGCGCGCTGCGGGACGTGTCGCGCCGCCTCGCCGAGCGGGCCCGGCTGCGCCGCCAGAACCGCGCGCTCGCCGAGCTGGTCGCGATGAAGGCGGAGTTCGTCGCGGCGGTCTCGCACGAGCTGCGCACGCCGGTCACCTCGATCGCCGCCCTGGCCGAACTCCTGCGCGACGCGACCACCGGCCCCGAGGACCCGATGGCCGGCCCGCTCGAGGCGATCGACCGCAACTCCCGCCGCCTGCTGATCCTCATCGAGAACGTCACCGAGCTGGCCCGCATCGAGGGCGAGACCGCGCCGCCCCCGCCGGCCGTGGTGGACCTCGGCCAGCTGGTGCGCGAGGCGGTGCAGGGCTGGGCGGCGACGGCGAGCGACGCGGAGGTGAAGCTGTCGCTCGCGGTCGGTGAGCCGGCCGACGTCACCGGCGACCCGGAGCGGCTGCGGCGGCTGTGCGACGCGATGCTCGGCCTCGCGCTGGCCGCCGCCGGCCCCGGCGAACCGGTCGACGTCGCCGTGCGGCCCGGACCCGGCGAGCGCGTGCTCACCGTCCCGATCCGGGGCCGCGGGGCGGACCGCCTCTTCACCGGTGTCGCGGAACGCCACGACTCGACGGCGCTGATGCTGTGCCGCGCGATCGTGGCCCGGCACCGCGGCCGCTTCACGACCCGCACGGTCGCCGGTGCCACGGAACTGGTGGCGGTCCTGCCGAGTGCCTCCGCCGATCTTGCAGGTGTGGCGGCGACATAACCGTCGCGGCCGGGGCGGGTCGGGCACCACAACTGCAAGATCGGCGGGCGGGGGTCAGGCGTCGGTGTGGTCCAGCAGCGTGCGGATGCGCTCCAGCAGCACCGCGGGCTCGAACGGCTTCACCAGGTAATCGTCGGCGCCGGCGTCGAAGCCGGTGCTCACGTCCAGCCACTGGCCGTGCGAGGTGAGGATCAGCACCGGCATCAGCTCGGTGTCGCCGGAGCCGCGCAACGCCCGGCACACCTCGAGGCCGGTCATCCCGGGCATGCTCACGTCCAGGACGGCCAGGTCCGGATGTTCGCGCCGGGCGACCTCCAGGGCGGTGGTGCCGTCGGCGCAGCTGAGCACCTCGTGCCCGGAGGAGTCGAGCAGGTATCCGAGCAGTTCGCGGATGGCGAGGTCGTCCTCCGCCACGAGCACCCTTGACATCGTTCCACCCCGCCCATGTATATGACGAAATTTCAGACTAAAGGGTATCGTGGGGAACGGCGGGACGGACCCCGAGGAGGCCGGCACGATGACCGATGAGCCTCTCGACACCCTGCGCTCGGAGTTTCTGCGCCTGATCTCGCACGAGCTGCGCACCCCGCTGACGGGCATCCGTGGCTACACCGACCTGCTCGGCAGCGAACGCACCGGGCCGCTCAACGACGTTCAGCGGCAGATGCTGGCCATGATCGGATTTTGCGTGCACCGGCTCGACAGCCTCGTCGAGGACCTGCTCGTGCTGGCCAGCATCGACGCCGGACTCTTCGGCCTGGTGCTCGAACCGGTCGAACCGACCCTCCTGTGCGACCGCGTCCTGAAGAGCTACGCGCCCGGCCGGGTGGTGCTGCGCGCCGAGTACGCCGACGGGCTGCCCGTGCTCGACGCCGACCCCCGCCAACTCGAACGCCTCCTCGTCGACCTGCTCGACAACGCCGTGCGGCACAGCCCCGAGGGTGGCACGGTGCTGCTGCGCGTCGAACCGGAACGCAAGGGCCTGCGGATCGCCGTGACGGCCGACGGCGGCGGCACGCCCCGCGACGACTCCGGCGGCCTGCTCGCGCACTACCTGCACGAGGCGGCCACCGGCGAGGCGCACGCCGCCGGCCGCCGCGACACCGGCGACGCCGCGCGGGGGCTGGGGCTCACGGTCGTGCGCGCCATCGCCGACCACCACGGCGGAACGCTCACCGCGCACACCGAGGGCGCCCGCGTCACGGTCGCCGTCAGCCTGCCCGTGCACCCACCGGCCGGCGGCCGCACGGTCATGCGCCACGAACGCCCGCGAACCGACCGGCCGAGAGAATGGCAGGTTCAGCCATGAGAGTGACCCGTTGGCTGCGTGGCGCCGCGCTCGCGGCGGCCGTTCTCGTCGCCGGGATGCTCGTCACCGGCACCGTCACGGCGCTGCTGGCCCTCAAGGAGCGCGAGGCCGCCGACGACGCCATGGACCGCCAGACCGGCCTCGCCGCCGCCGAACTCCAGTCCGAGGTACACCGCTACCTGGACACCGTCGAGACGATCGCCGCCGCGCTCGGCTCGCACGCCGAGGTGACCGCGGCCGGGTTCGCCAAGGTGACCGACGGGGTGCCCCGGCAGAACCTGCCCGGCGCCGTGGCGATCACGTACGTGGTGCCGGCGACCGACGACCGGGTGCCCGCCGTGCGTCAGGCGTGGGGGCTGCCGGCGCAGGCGCTGGGCAGCGGACCGGAGCACCTGATGGGCGTGCTGATCAGGCAGCTGGACGGGCGGCCGACGCCGCCCGGCGGCAAGGATCTCGGTGCCGAGCCGGAGCTCAACGACGTTCTCCGGGAAGCGCAGAAGCGGGGCGGACCCGCCGCGTCGACCGCGGACGTCCTCGCCGACGACGCCACCCTGCCCCGCGGGCAGCAACAGCTCGCGATCAGCCTGGCCACCCCGGTCCGGGGCATCGACGGCGCGCCGCGCGGCTGGGTCCTGCTGGCGCTGCGCGGACAGGGGCTCTTCGCGGCGGTGCTGGAGCGCACGCTGCACCCGGGCGTGAGCGCCACCCTGTCGGCCGCCGCACCCGACGGCGAGCTGCTGCCGGTCGCGGCCGTCAACCTGCCCACCGCCGCGCGGGAACCGTTGCGCGACCGGGCCTTCGTCCAGGTGGCGCAGCGGCAGTGGCGGCTGGACCTGCTCGCCGACCCGCGCCTGATCCCCGGCGGCCACACCGACCGCCCGCTGGCCACCGCGCTCCTGGGCACCCTGCTGAGCGTGCTCTTCGCCGTCCTGGTCCACGTGTTGAGCACCCGCCGGGCCCGCGCCCTGGCCGAGGTCCACGCGGCCACCGCCGGGCTGCGGGCCGCGGAGGCGGACGCCAGGCATCACGCCGCCCTGCACGACGCCGTGTGGAACGCCGTGAGCGAAGGCGTCAGCGTCGTCGCGTCCGACGGGACGTTCCTCCTGCACAACCCCGCGGCGCGGCAGATCCTCGGCGGCGCGGCCGACGCCGGACACGTCGCCGACTGGCCGGCGCACCACGGCGTGTTCAAACCCGACCAGGTGACGCCGTTCCCGGTCGAGGAACTCCCGATGATGCGCGCGCTGCGCGGCGAGGACGCCGACGGCGTGGAGATGTTCGTCAAGAACCCGCACCGCCCCGACGGCGTGCTGCTGAGCGCCAGCGGCCGCCCCCTCGAACTCCCCGACGGCCGGCGCGGCGCCGTCGCCGTCTTCCACGACGTGACCGAGGTGCGGCGGTACCAGTCGGACCTGGCGGAGTTCGCGGCGGTGGTGGCGCACGACCTGAAGAGCCCGCTGACGGCGATCACCGGCTACGCGTCCGTGGCCGCCGACGCCCTGCAGAGCGACCTGCCCAGCGCGGCCGAGACGGCGCGCACCTCGGTCGGCCGGGTCCGCCACGGCGCACTGCGGATGCGGCAGCTCATCGACGACCTGCTCGCCTACACGACCGCCCGGGACGCGCCGCTGCACCTGCGCACCCTCGACCTGACCGAGCTGATCAGCAGCGTGGTCGAACAGCACACCGTCGCCCTAGCCGCGGCCGACCGTCCGGCGCCGCTGATCCGGGTCGGGCCGCTGCCGCGGATGACCGTCGACCCGGGGCTGCTGCGCCACGTCGTCGACAACCTCGTCGGCAACGCGGTCAAGTACACCCCGCCGGGACGGCCCGCCGAGATCGAGATCAGCGCGACCGAGTCACCCGGGCAGGTGACGATCGCCTTCGAGGATCGCGGGATCGGCATCCCGGACAGCCACAAGTCGCACGTCTTCGAGTCGTTCTACCGGGTGCGCCCGACCGAGTACGGCGGCACCGGGCTGGGGCTGGCGATCTGCCGCCGCATCATCGAACGCCACGGCGGCTCCATCGCCGTCGAGGACCACGCCGGCGGCGGCACCCGGTTCCTCGTGACGCTGCCCCGGACGGTCCCGTCGCTCGCCGAAGCCGGTGTGCCGCAACGGGAATCGGTGAGCTAGGGGACTGCCACGACCACCGTGATGCGCAGCGGCGGTTCGGGTGCCCGCAGATCGGCTGTCCTGGATGGACGGTCGGGCGGGGTCGAGGCCGCCGCGCAGGCCGCCAGCGTGAGCACTATGAGGATGCGTCGCATCTGACAACTCCCGGGTGGTGGCTGATCTCGCACCTGGTTCGTCTCCCGTGGCCGGGCGGATGGGCGCCCCGGTATGTCAGAATCGCGTCCGGTTGCGGACGAACGATGTCGGGAGGCAGCGAATGCTGGCCGTGAGCAGCTACGCGCGGGACTACATCGAGGGCCGTCGGGCACGGTTCGACGAGGACGTGGCCGCGTTCCGCGCGGCGGGTGTCGACGACGCCGCGTTCGAGGCGGTGTACTTCAACAACCTGGTCCTGGCGCTGGAACTGTCGTTCGTGCACCGGCTGCGGGCGCTGGAGAAGCAGGACGGCAACGCGCTCAACGAGGTGCGGCTGCTCGCGCACTCGTTGCTGCACCACGGCGGCCGCCTGGTCGAGGACCGGCAGATCACCCTGGACCCGGCGAAGACGGTGCTCGGCTACGCGGTCGGCGACGAGATCGCGGTGCGGGAGGCCGACTTCGTGCGGCTGTGCAAGGCGTTCTTCGCCGAGATCGAGGCGCGGTACATCCCCGCGGAGTGAGGCTCCTGTTCGTCACGGCGCCGCGTCGGCCCGCTTCAGCGGCGTCGCGTCGGGCTGATCTGCCTCAGCGGCTCAGCTGGCGGGTGAGGCCGGCGACGACGGCCGTGGTCAGGATCCAGCCGGAGATCACCAGCAGCGCCGATACCCAGGCCGTCGTGCCGCTCGGCCGCCAGGTGTCGTCCCGGCCCAGGTTGATGACCGGCAGCAGCAGGTCGAGGGCGAGCAGCGGCGGCTCCTTCTCGCGGCGCAGCGCCAGCGTGCCCAGGCCCCACAGCCCGGCCAGCCACAGGGCCGCGTACCAGGTGCGGTAGCCGTATCCCACCAGCGCGTCGGCGACGTACCCGGCGGCCCGCCCGGCCGGGCCGAGCGTGGCGCGGTGACGGCGGTTGCGCGCCAGCAGCACGCGGCGGGCGTCGGCGTCCCGACCGCTGCGCCGGTAGAAGTCGGCGAGCTGTTCGTAGGGCTGCGGCACGAACCCGACGCTCTCCCGCCGCAGCCACTCCAGCCGGGTGCGCACGGACACCTCCTGGTCCGGTGCCGGAGCCCCGCGCGGCGCCGGCCTACGGCCGATCAGCATCCGGTAGCGGCAGCCGATGAGGTCCACTGTGGACGGCCACGTGTCGGGGTCGTCGAACAGGGTGTCGGCGTCGAGGCCGGCGAGCTGCAGGCGCCCCTGCGGCGGCGCGGCGAACGTCAGCCAGACGCTGCCGGCCCGCGCCCCGCCGAGGTGCAGCGCGGCGACCTGATCGTCGGCGCGCAGCGTCGCCCCCATGAAGTTGAGCTGGTTGTCCACGCGGGCGTGCAGGAGCGCGACGCCCCCGTCGGCCGTGAACCCGTACCGCGCCAACAGGCTGCCGGCGACCGCGATCCGCTCGGCGACGAGCGCGAGCCCGTTCGTCTCCGCCGGGCGCACGGTGATCGTGGTGCCGTCGAGGTCGGCGTCGCCGCCGATCTGCGCCGCCGACAGCACCACCGGCCCGGTGACGGTGCAGTCGCGCAGCCGCAGGTCGCCGCGCAGTTCGAGGAGGCGCGCGTTCAGGCCGGGCAGCGTGCAGCCGCTGAGCAGCAGGTTGGGCGCGCGGGCCTCGGACAGCTCCGGCGCCTCCGCGAACACACAGTCCACAATGGACACCGGCGCCGTGATCTCGGCGTGGCGCAGATCGAGCCGGCCGGTGATGCGGGCGTTGCGCAGGCGCAGGGCCGCGCGCGGGCGGGCCTCACCGGTCAGCAGCTCGGCGAGCAGGTCGGCGGGCACCGGGCCACCGAGGTCGATGTCCGCCCCGCGGGCGAAGGCGTCGCGGACGTTGCGCATGAACGCATCAAAGCAGACCGCTCAAAGCACGTTTCACGGCAGGGCGGCTCGCTTCACGGCAGGGCGGCTCGCTTCACGGCAGGGTGGCGATGATGCGGGCCACCTCGTCCGGGCGGGCCAGGTGCGGGAAGTGGCCGCTGCCGGGCAGTTCCGTCAGCCGCGCCTCCGGCACCTGCGCCAGGAGCCAGTCCCGGTAGGATCCGGCGAGCGGGCCGCCGCTGACGTGGTGGTACGGCACGCCGTTCGCCCGGACGGCCGCCAGTTCGGCCGCGCGCTGCCGGGTCAGTTCGGCCGCGTCGGTGTCGAACAGCTCGGACCAGTACCCGAGGAACAGCTCCTGCCGGGGCGTGGTGGCCGTGCCGACCAGCGCGCGGGCGTCGGGCGGCAGGGCGTCCAGGCCCATGCCGGCGCGCAGCCGTTCCCACACCCGCAGGTACCCGGGGCCGCGCAGCTCCGGTTCGGCCCGCCGCAACACGTCGAGGAACGCCCCGGGCAGCAGCGGCTGGTCGATGTTCACGACGGCGCTGGTCGGATAGGCGGCGGCGTAGACGCTCGCGAGCACACCCCCGAGCGAGTGCCCCACCAGCACCGGCGCGGTCAACGCCCGTTCCCGCACCGCGCTGTGCACGACGGCCGCCACGTCAGCGGCCCGGTACGTGTCGCGGCGCGGCGACTCCCCGTGCCCCGGCAGGTCGAAGGCGACCACCCGCCGGTCGGGGTCCACAGTGGACAGCGCGGCGCGCACCGGCCCCCACTGCCGCCGATCGAACGTCAACCCGTGCAACAGCACCACGGGAGCCCGTTCATCGGACGAGCCGGAGGCGGTGACGCCAAGAGATTCGTTCACACGGAAAATCCGTAACCCAGGGTGGAACATCCCGTACGTGACCCGGGCCACCAAAGGCGCACGCCTCATAACCGCCAGCGGCGGGGGGCTTCCGGTGTCGGGTGGTAGCGGAGGACGCGGCCGGTGCGCAACGATGCGCGAAGGTGGGCACCGGCGAGCGGGGCCTGCGTCTCGATCCGGCCGACGACCGTCCACAGTGCACGGGTGGCGTTGACGCGGGCGCGTTCGGCCTCGTCGGAGTGGCTCCGCCCGCGCCCGCCGAGCCCGGTGCTCCGGCGCAGCTCGGCCACGAGCGCACCGCGCTCCCGCTGGGCGGCCGCCGCCGCGTCCACGTCGCCGGTGCGGTCGGCCCCGTCGAGCCGGTCGTCCAGGTCGGCGATGCGGCGCCGGTAGGCCGCCCGGGCGGCATCGTCGAGCACCGGCGCGGGGGCGCCGACGCGCAGCCCGGGGCCGCCCGCCACCAGGTCGAGCGCGTCGATCTCGCGGCCGGGCGCGGCGAGGAGCGTGCGCAGGTAACGCACGCCGCGGACGTCGCGCAGGCGCGCGGTCTCCGTCCCGGCGGTCAACAACCAGCCGTCCCCGTCACGCACCAACTCCCAGGCGTCGCTTGCCCGGTCGCCCGCAGCCGCGCCGTCCGCGATGGCGGTGCCGCTCGCCGTCGCGCTGCCGGTTGCCGGGCGGGGCGTCACCGCGCCGCCCACCGTCGTGCCGCCCGTCGCCGCGCCGCCCACCGTCGTGCCGTCCGTCGCCGCGCCGGCCGTGCCGCCCGTCGCCGCGCCGCCTACCGCCGCGCCGGTCGCGGCTGCGCCGCCCACCGCCGTCGTGCTCGTCGCCGCGCCGGTCGTGCCGCCCGCCGTCGTAGCATCCGCCGCCGGGCCGGTCGCGGCTCTACCGGCCGCCGGGCCGGTCGTAGGTGCACCGCCCGTCGCCGTGCCGGGCGCCGCTGTTCCGTCGTGCCGGGCCGCGCCGCCGGCCGTAGTCGCGTCGGGCGCGGCCGTTTCGTGCGGGTGCGGCGTGCTGCCCCGTGCCGGGGCGGGCCCGGGGAAACCAAGGGGCGACGGGTCGGGGAGGCCGAGGCGTTCGGCGATGGAGCGGGCGCGCTCGCGGTCCCCGGCCGCACCGGGCCGGCCGTGGGCGCCGCGCACCTCGGCCCGCGCCGCGAGCGCCTGCACCGCCCACACCAGCGCTCCGGCCCGTTCCGCGATCTCCACGGCGGTGTCCAGGTGCGCGAGCGCCGCGTCCATCGCGCCGGTCCGGGCCGCGAGCAGCCCCAGGTGTTCGTCGACCGTTCCGGTGATCGTGTTGGCACCGCCCCAGACCACAAGCCTTCGGTGGAACGGCCTGAGTACACCGTAAAGTTCCCGTGCCGCCGCGGGTGTGCCCACGCGTGCCGCCACGATCGCGAGGTCCGCCACCGCGCCGAGCCAGCGCGGGCCCCCGCCGGCCAGCACCGCGGGGAGGAGGCGTTCGAGCTCCAGGCCGGCCTCGACGGGACGGCCGGACACCAGCAGCGCACGCGCGAGCGCGGCCTCGTAGAAGTGGCCCGGCATGCGGCGCGCCATGGTGCCCAGCTGTTCGGCCTCCGCGCCGGCGTTCCCGCGCAACAACGCGATCCGGCCGCGGAGCGAGGCGACGAGGCGTTCGGTGTCGGGGAGGCCGATCCGCCGGCCGCGCGTGGCGACCTCGTCGGTGAGCGCGTGCGCCTCGGCGAACCGGCCGCGCACCGTCGCCAGCATCGCCTGCCGGGACAGCACCACCACCGCCGCTTCCAGATCGCCCACCGCCCCGGCCACGGCCGCGTACTCGGTGAGTGCGCTCTCGGCACCGGGCAGGTCGGCGAGTTCCGCGCGGGCCACGAACCGCCAGAAGAGCCCGCGCAGCTCCAGGTCCGTGTCGCCGGCCCGGCGGGCGAGGGCGACGATGCGCTCGGCGGTGTCGCGACGTTCGGGGGCGGCGAGCGGGTCCCACAGGGCGTGCAGGCCGCAGTCGAGGACCTCGGCGAGGGTGCCGGGGTTGCCGGTGCTCTCCGCGCGGCGACGCGCGCCCTCGATCAGCTCGCGGCGCCGGGGGCCGGACGTGGGGTCGCCGAGCAGCTCGCGCGCCAATCGGGCCTGTGCGCGGGCCAGGTCCGGCGCGGAGAGGCCACGCGTGAGCGCGGCTTCGAGGAGGCGGACGAGCGCGGTGTCCCGTTCCAGAAAAGGAGCACGGGAGGGGGTGGTCAGGGCGAGGCGGACCACGGCGTCGCCCCCGTCGGACGCCGTCAGCTCGTCCATGATCCGCGTCGCGGCGCCGGGCAGGCCGGCGGAGGCCAGCCACACGGCGTGCCGAACATCCGGCGGCAGGGCCGGCGCGAGCTGAGCCGCGGTGAGGCCCGCGAGGCGGCGCTCGGGCGGCAGGTCCAGCGGCTCGGCGGCGGTGACGAGGAGCGCCGTGGCACCGGAACCGAGCCGGGCGGTCAGCCCCGGCAGGAACGCCCGCGCGTCCGGGCCGGCACGGTCGAGATCGTCGACGACCAGCAGGCGGGGGCCGCCCTCGGCGAGCGCCGCCGCGAGCCGGCCGGCCTCGGGGTCGGCGGCCTCGTCGGGTCCGGCCTCGGGCGGCGTGGCCTCGGGGTCGGCGGCGGTCAGGAGGCGGGTCCAGACGGCGAGGCCCGGATCCGCGCGGGTGCCCGAGATGCGGGCCACGGGCAGGCCGCGTCCGCGGGCCAGTGCGGCCGCGGCGTCGGCGATCGCCGTGCGGCCCGATCCGGGCGGACCCGTGATCACCAGGTGACCGCCGGTGCCGGCCGCGGCGCGCTCCAGCAGGCGTGCGATCGCCGCCAGTTCCGCGTCGCGTCCGGTCAGCGTCGGCCCGGAAGGCATCCGCACAATCTACGACCCGCCGCTAGGGTCGGATCATGACCTATCCGCCACCCCGCTACGACGACCCGGACGGCACCGTCAGCGCCCGCCTGCGCCCCGCGACGCAGCGGCCCGACCTGGCCGGACCGCTCAGTTCGGTGCACTATCTGGCCACCGGCGCCAGTACCGGCGGCGACTACGGACTGTACCGGTGGGAGATGGGCGCGGCGCCGAGCGGACCGGCCGCGCATTTCCATCGGACGATCTCCGAGGCGTTCTACGTGCTCGACGGCGCGGTGCGGCTGTACGACGGCGATCACTGGATCACGGCGACGTCGGGCGATTTTCTGTACGTGCCGGCCGGTGGGATCCACGCGTTCCGCAACGAGTCGGGCGCACCGGCCTCGATGCTGATTCTCTTCTCGCCGGGTGCGCCCCGGGAGGCGTACTTCGAGGAAACGGCCGAGATCGTGCGTTCGGGGCGGCAGCTGAGTCCCGAGGAATGGACCGAGTTGTATCTCCGTCACGATCAGTACATGGTCGAACCTAGAAGTTAGGTTTACCTTATTGGAAAGGGCTGACGAGAAGAGGCTGCATGACGCAGAACCGCCGGGCACCGCGGCTCCGGGCCGCGACAGTGATCCGCACCGAACGGCTGACCCCGCACCTGATCCGGGTGGTGCTCGGTGGGGAGGGGCTCACCGGCTTCGGCGCGGGTACCTTCACCGACGAGTACGTCAAGCTGCAGTTCCCGCAGCCCGGGGTGGTGTACCCGGAGCCGCTCGACGCCGAGGTCATCCGCCGCGACATGCCCCGCGACCAGTGGCCGCACTCGCGCACGTACACCGTTCGCAGCTGGGATCCCGAGTCGCGCGAACTGGCGATCGACTTCGTGCACCACGGCGACAAGGGCATCGCCGGGCCGTGGGCCGCTCGGGCGAAGCCGGGCGACGTGCTGCACTTCTTCGGCCCGGGCGGCGCCTACGCACCCGACCCGTCGGCGGACTGGTACCTGTACGCGGGCGACGAGAGCGCGCTGCCGGCGATCGCGGCCTCCGTGGCGAAAATCCCCGCCGGCGGGCTGGCGCACGTGTTCGTGGAGGTGGACGGTCCGGCCGACGAGCTGAAGTTCGACGGCGCGGGTGACCTGCGGGTCAGCTGGCTGCACCGCGGCGACCGACCCGTCGGGGAGGCCCTCGTCGAGGCGGTGCGGGGGCTGGAGTTCCCGGACGGCCGGGTCGACGTGTTCGTGCACGGCGAGGCGAACTTCGTCAAGGACCTGCGGCGCCACCTGCGTGTGGAGCGCGCGATCCCGCGGGAGCAGCTGAGCATCTCGGGCTACTGGCGCCGCGGCATGAACGAGGACGGCTGGCAGTCCGGCAAGGGCGAGTGGAACGCCGCGGTGGAGGCCGAGGAGGCCGCCGCCCTGACCTGACCGCGGCGGGCGCGGCGGCGCGCAAGATCCGATCGGTTGGCTCATGGCACGCCAGCCACGTAACTCCGGCCGAATAACGTGGCTGGCGTACCACTCGGTCACTCGTGGCGATCTTGAGCCGCCGCAGCGGAGCCCGGCGAGGGTGCTGGGGAGACCAGCGACAGCGCCGCGCGCACCGCGTCCCCACCCCACCGGGAGGGGAACGCGTCGCGCACCTCCCATCCCGCGCGGCGCAGCGTCCGTTCGCGCTCGACGTGTGCCGCCACCCCCGACGGGTGCACCCCGCAGGTCAGCGCCACCCCGTCCAGAACGATGTCGACGTTCCACCGCCCGACCGGATAGCCCACCCGCACGGCCCCTCCAACGCGGCGCAGTTCGTCGGCGAGGCGGGCGGTCCAGCCGGTGGCAGCGCCGTCCGGCGGTGGCACCGGGGGCGCGGACGCGTGCGCCAGGTAGTCGCCGATGAGGCCGTTCGGCGAGGTGAGCGACGTGACGACGGTGAGCCGTGCGCGCGCCCGCGTCACCATCACGTTGAACAGATTGGCATCCGTCACGAACCGTCGCCGCGCCGGCGAGTCCCCGTCGACGAGCCCGAGCGACACGACGACGTGTTCGGCCTCGCTGCCCTGGAACCCGTGCACCGTCCCGGAACGGATCCCGAACTTCTCGATCTCCTCCACCGTGAAGGCCGCCAGCAGCGCCGCCTCGACGGCGTCCGACTGCGCCCGGAACGGCGTGATGACGGCGATCGGTCCCCCGAGGTGTGCGCGCACCACCTCCACGGCGGCGGAGACCTCGGCGGCGTTCACCCCGTCGGCCACCGAACCGGCGACGCGCACCACGGAGATCGCCGGTGTCCGGTCGTTGCGCGGGGTGCGGGTGACCAGTTCCATGCGGTCGGTGTAGAAGCGGCGCGCCGAGAACTCGATCAGGTGCGGCGCGCACCGGTGGTGCTCGGCCAGCCAGGTCACCCCGGCGGCCCCCGCCGCCACGTCGAACGCGCTGCTGCGCCGCACGTCCAGCCGGTCCGCCGCGTCCTCGAGCCCGTGCTTACGCAGCGTCCCGTCGATGTCCACGTCGGCCACGAACGACACGAAGCGCAGCTGCCTTGGATCACCCGCCACGAGTGCGTGCCGCGCGCGGGCGAGCACGGGCGCCGCCCGCAGCTGGTCGATGTGCGCCGCCTCGTCCAGCACCACCAGGTCGAACATCCCCGGCACCGGCGGCAGCAGGTCGTCCACGTCGCCGGCGGTGCCGACCCACAGCGGCAGCGCGCGCACCAGCGCCGCCCCGTCGAGGCCGGCGAGGATCTCGCGGCGGCGGTTGCGCCCGGCGCGCAGCGCGGTCCCGAGCGCGGAGGCCGCCCGCAGGGCCGCGCCGTCGCGGCGTCGACCGCTGGTCGCGCGGACCCGCATCGCCTCGCCGAGCGTGCGGGCCAGGGTCTCGTCGGCGTCGGCCAGCGCCCGCCAGGGCAGGTCCGTGGGTCCCTCCGCCGCCAGTCGCGCCGCGGCCTGCGCCGACGCCGCCGCCTCCCACGCGTCCTCCAAGACTTCCGGTGGAACGTCGTCGGCGGCGCCGAAGTGCCGTCGTACCCGCCGCAGCGCACGCCGCCGACGCCAGCGCTGCCACCGGCCCACCGGCCCGCCCCCGGCCGCGTCGCCCGTCCCGAATCCCGACGCGCCGCCGGTCCCGCTCACAGCACCCGCGCCGGTCGCGGTGCCGTGGCTGATGCCGAGGGCGGCGTCGAGGAGTGCGCGCGCCGCGTCGAGGTCGAAGTCCGGTGCGAACACCGCCGGCGCATCCGTCGCCAGTCCCGGGATGAGCGGCTGCCGGCGGGGCAGTTCGGCGGCGCGGCGTTCGAGCTCGAGCAGCCGCCCGATCTCCCGCTCCAGCCCGGCCACCGTCCGGCGGGCCCGGTCGAGGTCGCCGTCGAGCGCGCGCACCCGGGCGGCGTCGGCGCCGGCCTCGGTGCCCTTGGCGAGCTCGGTGGCGATCGCGTCGCGGCGTTCGGCGTCGCCGAAGAGCACCGGCACCGGCCCGGGGTGCCGGCGCAGCAGTTCGCCGAGCACCTCCGCGGCGTGCACCGACTGCGTGGCCACCAGCACCGAACCGCCCCGGTCCACCACGTCCAGCGCGGCCGCCACGAGCGCGTGGCTCTTGCCGTTGCCGGGCGGCCCGGACACCACCACGACGGGTTCGCGCCGCACCCGGCGAACCACCTCCCGCTGCGCGGTGTTGAGCGGCAGCGGGGAGAGCACGGGTTCGTCCACAGTGGACGGCCGTTCCGCCGCGGTGCCGGCGTACACCCGGGCGAGCGCGGTGTCGGCGAGGCCCGCCCGGGCCGCCCAGGCGAGCAGCGTGTCGCGGATCCCGGTGGAGCCGACGTCCCTGGTGACGTAGAGCGCGGAGGCGGCGTAGGCGTTCAGCGAGGAGTCGTCGATCCGCTCCGGCGCGCCGAAGAACGTCGCGGCGAGCGGCAGCCCGGCGGCCTTGGCGGCGGCGTTCATCCAGGCGTGCGTGCCCAGCGCGGTCGACCAGCCGGCGGAGTCGAGCCCCGGCGCGGCCTCCAGCCCGGCGGCCGTCCGGCGGTCCTCGACGAGGCCGGTCAGTTCCAGGTCGCCGATGGGTGTGACGCGGTAGCCGAGCAGCGTGCGTTCCAGCCGGACGGGCTGGGTGAGCAGCGGCAGCCGCACCTTCCTGCGCACCCCGTCCACCTCGAACGTCCCCACCACGAACGCCGTTCCCCGGCGCAGGATGCGCTCGTCGCGGTGCAGGGCGTCCTGGGCGGCGAGTTTGTCCACTGTGGAGCTTCGCGGGGCGCGTTCGCGCTCCGCCAGCCACACCAGCGTGCGGCCGCCCCGGGTGACGTCGTAGATCCGTTCCTCCCCGGCGGGGGCGAGGTCGGCCAGGGCCTGCAGGATCCGGCGGATGTCCATCGCCCGCGATTCTGCCCGACGGCGGAAAACCGATGGACAGGGCCGATCGCCCCGACGAGGGTGGGCTGCGATGCGACAAGAGGACATCTGGGACACCGAGACCGCTGCCGCCTACGACACGCCGGGCGAGGTCATGTTCGCGCCGCGGGTGATCGGGCCGACCGTCGAGCGGCTCGCCGCGCTGGCCGAGGGCGGGCCGGCGCTGGAGTTCGCGATCGGCACGGGTCGGGTGGCGGTGCCGCTCGCCGCGCGTGGCGTTCCGGTCACCGGGATCGAGCTGTCCCGGCCGATGCTCTCGATCCTGCGGACCAAGGCCGACGAGGAGACGATCCCGGTGGTCGTCGGCGACATGGCCACCACGCGGGCGCCCGGCACCTTCGCGCTCGTCTACCTCGTCTTCAACACCATCGCCAACCTGCTCACCCAGGAGGAGCAGGTCGAGTGCTTCCGCAACGCGGCCCGCCACCTGCGGCCCGGCGGGCGGTTCGTCATCGAGCTGTGGGTGCCCGAGCTGGCCAAGCTCTCCCCGGACACCGGTGCCGTCGTGTGGCACAACGAACCGGGCTATCTCGGCCTGGACACCTACGACGTGCTGACCCAGCGGGTCGTGTCGCACCACTTCCGGTTCGGCGACGGGCGTTCGGCGCGGCTGGGGCGCACGCCGCACCGCTACGTCTGGCCGGCCGAGCTGGACCTGATGGCGCGGTTGGCCGGGTTCGTCCGGGAGAGCCGCGAGGCGGACTGGGCGGGTGCCGAGTTCACCGCCGCGTCGCGGTCGCACGTCTCCGTGTACCGCATCCCTACGGGATGACGACCACCTTCCCGGTCGCCCTGTTCGCCTCCATGTACGCGTGTGCCTCCGCGATCTCCTCCAGGGGGAACGTCTTGTGCAGGTGCGCGCTGTACCGCCCCGCGGCCACGTCCTCGGCGATCCCCTGGAGCGCGAGCGCCGCGACGGCCGGTTCGAGGCTGGCGCTGTCGAACACGGCGAGCTTCACGCCGGTCGGCATGTGCGCGAGGGGTTCGAAGTCGGGGATGACCCAGCTGCCGCCGAGCAGTCCGCTGTTGCACACGATCCCGCCGCGCGCCGTGGCGGCGAACGCGTCCCGCAGCGACGGTCCGCCCACGAGGTCGAGCACGCCGTCCGCCCCGTCCGGCCACAGTCGCCGAACCTCGCCGGCGAAGTCTCCGGAATCCACCAGCACATGGGCGGCGCCGTGCTGCTCCAACGCCGCGGCCTTGCCCGGGTTGCGCGTCGTGGCCGCCACGTCCAGCCCCGCCGCCACGGCCAGGGAGAGCGCGGCCATCCCGACCGACGAGGTGGCCGCCCGGATGACCAGCCGCTGCCCGGGTGCGAGCCCCAGGACGCCGAGCGACCCGTGGGCCGTCAGGAACGTCTCCGGCAACGCGCCGAGTGTGCTCCAGTCCAGTTCGACCGAGAGAGGCATCAGACGCGCGGCCGGCAACAGGGCGAACTCCGCGTAACCGCCGTCGTAGGCCCGCCCCATCTCGCCCATGACCGCGGCGACCGTGGTCCCCACGGGCGGCCCGGTCTCGGCGGCCTCGACCACCTCCCCGACGCACTCGATCCCCAGAACGCGCGGAAAGCGCACGTTGGGCGAGTGCCCCTGCCGGGTCATGATCTCCGAACGGTTGAGCCCGGCGGCGCGCACCCGCACCAGCGCCCGATCGGCGGTGGCGGTGGGGCGGGGCACGTCGCGCACGACGAGCACCTCGGGCGGCCCGGGCCGGTCGACGACGGCGGCACGCATGGTTTCCATATGATCATCCTGCCGCGTGCGGCGCGAACGGCAACACATCACTGCGGTAGGAATTGGGGCTACGATCCAGGCATGGCGGCGACGACCCTCGACTCGGTACGCCCCTTCCCGGAGGCGTCCACCATCCTCGCCGACCTCGGCGACACCCTGTCCGCGGCGGCCGGCGGCGGGCCGTTCGCGCTGGCGCGCGCGGTGCGCGGCGTCTCGGCCGAACGCCTGCGCGCCGTCCCGGCGGCCGGACTGTGGGACGCCGCGCGCCTGTTCGCCCTGCTCGACGGCGTCCACGCGCGCGGCCTGAGCTGCCTGCCGCTGCTCGACGCCGGCGGCGCGTTCATCCCGCTGTACGGCCTGCTGGCCGATCCGGCCGGGGCGCTGGTGGTCGAGGGCGAGCGGCGGCGGCCGGTGGCGGAGGTCGCCGCGGAACTCGACGGCGGCCGGCCGGGCACCGGCGGCGTGCTGCTCGTGGTGCCGGCGCCGGTCCAGCAGACGGCCCGCGCCCTCGTCCACGCCGCCGACCTGCGCATGCAGTGGTGGTCCCGCCCCTAGCTCGCGCCCGGCCCTGGATTTCGCCGCGGTCAGCGCGTCTTGCGGGCCCAGCGCTCCGGGGCGTCGCCGCTCGGGCGGGTCGCGCCGGTGGTCGCGAGGTGCTGCAGGTGGGCGAGCGTCTCGGCCAGCGCCATCCGGCGCATCATCCCGTGCAGCGCCGCCCAGCCGCGCGACCACGTCAGTTCGGCGGCGATGTCCCAGGCGGTCGACGGGCCGAGCCGGTCGATGACGCCCAGGATCTCGTGGCCGCGTTCGTCGTGGTGGCGGGCGAGGTCGGCGGCGCGCGCGTCGATCCCGCGGAACCGGTACTCGTGCGCCGGCAGCGCCTCCGCCGACGCGTACTTCGCCGTCTGCTCCAGGGCCGCCAGGTAGGCGCTCAGCGGGTCGCCGTCGTTGCCGGCGTGCAGGCCGATGTTCGGGCTGATGCGGGGCAGCAGGTGGTCGCCGGTGAGCAGGATGCCGGCGCCGGCCTCGTGCAGGCACAGGTGTCCGGGGGTGTGCCCGGGTGTCCAGATCGCGCGCACGTCGTGGCGGCTCAGCGGCAGCGGGTCGCCGTCCTCGACGGCACGGTCCGGTTCGGGCATGGCGTGCAGGTGGCCCAGCCGCGTCGGGTCGAACGCCAGCACCTCCGCGTCCGCCTCCGGAACGCCGTGCCGCGCCAGCCACACCCGGTCCGTTCCCCGGGTGCGGTGGCGCCAGCGCCGCACGGGCAGCGTCTCCGCCTCCACCGGATGCATGCCGATCCAGGCGCCGGTGCGCTCGCGCAGCCATCCGCTGAGGCCGTGGTGGTCCGGGTGCACGTGGGTGACGACGATGCCCGCGACGTCGGTCAGGTGTGCCCCGGCGGCGCGCAGCCCGGCCTCGAGCGCCGCCCGTCCCGCCGCGCTGTCCCAGCCGGGGTCGACGACGAGCACCCCCGTGTCGTCCAGGAACGCGTAGCTGAGCGTGTACCGCAGCGGGCTGTCCGGGATGGGGACCGGGATCGACCAGACGTCGGGGCGGACCCGTTCGACCGGGGGGAGGGCGCGCCGCTGCCACGCCTCGTGCTGGGCGGTGCCGGTGACGATCACGCGGCCGCCCCGGCCGGGGCGGTGACGGCGTGCAGGAGGAAGTCGACCAGCCGGCGGGCGTGCCGGCCGGTGCTGCGCACGAGGGCGTCGCGGCGCTCCGGCGGGGTGCTGAGCGCGTGCATCATCGCGCCGCCGGCGAGGGTGTCCAGCAGGAGGGTGACGGAGGCGGTGGCGGGCAGTTCGCCGCGTTCGATGCCGCGGCGCACGATGGCGCGGGCCGCCTTCACCTGCGCGGCGCGCATGGCCTCGTAGCGTTCGGCGACGCCGGGGATGGAGCCGGCCTCCAGGGACAGGCGCAGCGCCGTGCGGCTGGACGGGCCGGCGTAGAGGTCGAGCATCTGGGTGGCCAGCTTCACCAGGTCGCCGTGCAGGGTGCCGGTGTCGACGTCGCTGACCCGCAGCATGCCGATGGCGAGCGCGTCGCGCAGCAGCGCCTCCTTGCTGCTCCAGCGCAGGTAGAGCGAGGCCTTGCCGACGCCGGCCCGGCGCGCCACGGTCTCCATGGCGAACCCGGCCCAGCCGCCCTCGCCGAACGTGTCCAGCGCGGCCCGGACGATCCGGCGGTCCACCTCCGGGTCGCGGGGCCTGCCCGCACCTGCCGGAACGCTCATCGCACGCACCTCCATTGCTGAACGGTTTCCGTCAGAATACGCCCGCACCGGTGCACCGCCCCGACCCGCGCACGCCCACCGCGGGGACCGTGCGGGCTCCTCCGACGCCGGCAACCGGGTCGGTTTGTGCATCATGTGAAAACCCACCGTGAAGTGATCTTCCCCGGCTCAATAGATTGAGCGCAGTCGACGGGACGGGGGAGCCGCCATGGCGCACCGCCGCACATCCGCACTGTTCGCGATCGTTCTCGCCGCGGCCGCCGGTGCCGCACCGGCCGCCTGTAGCGACGAGGCCGAGCCCGCCCCGGGATCGGACAAGGTCACCTACGTGACGGCGTTCGGGGCGGTGGGCCGCGACGCGTTCGCCTGGGTGGCCCGGGAGAAGGGCTACTTCGCCGCGGCGAAGCTCGACGTCACCATCCAGCTCGGCGCCGCCACCAGCGAGAATCTGCGGGTCCTCGCGGCCGGGCAGGCGCAGTTCATCCACAACGACCTCGTGGGCTCGTGGATCCTCGCCGGCAAGGGGGAGTACACCGACATCCGGGCCATCGCGGCGTCCCACCAGCAGACGCTGGTGTCGATCGTGGCGCTCGAGGGCGGTTCGGTGAAGACCGCCAAGGATCTGGAGGGGCGCAAGGTAGGGGCGGCCACCGGTTCGGTCAACCAGCTGCTCTTCCCCGCCTACGCCAAGCGGGTCGGCATCGACGCGTCGAAGGTCCTGTGGGTCAACACCCAGCCGGCCAACCTGCCCACGCTGCTGGCGAGCGGGCAGGTCGACGCGCTCAGCACGTTCCTCATCGGGGCGAAGGGGATCGAGAAGGCCGCGGGCGGGCGCAAGACGGTCGTGCTGCCCTACGGCGATCAGCTCAAGGACCTCTTCGGCAACGGACTCATCACCACCGCCGCCATCGCGCGGGACAAGCCGGATCTCGCGAGACGCTTCCGCGACGCGATGCTCAAGGCGTTGGAGTACACGATCGACCATCCGGAGGAGGCCGCGCAGATCCTCAAGAAGGCGCAGCCGGCCGCCGACGTGACGGCCGCCGTCGGGGAGATCACGCTGATGACGCCGTACGTGCGCGCGACGGGCATCCCGATCGGTTCGCTCGACCAGGCGCGGGTGGCCCGCGCGATCACGACCCTGGAGGAGGGCGGGCTCATCAAGCCCGGGCTCAAACCGGAGGCCGTCGTCGACTTCGGGCTGGTACCGAAGTGAGTGCGGACACCCGGACGGGCTACGCGTTCGACAACGACGACGCGGCGGCCGTGCACCGGCACCGCTATCTGGCGGCGATGCTCGACTCCGGGACGTTCCGCCGAATCATGGGACTCGGACCGCTCGCGGGCGCGCGCTGCCTGGAGGTCGGCGCGGGCGGGGGCAGTATCGCCGGGTGGCTGGCCGCGCGGGGCGCGCAGGTCCTCGCGACGGACCTCAATCCCCGGCATCTGCGCACCGACGAGGGCTACGAGATCCGGCGGCACGACGTCGTGACGCAGCCGGTGCCGGAAGGGCCGTGGGACCTGATCCACGCCCGGCTGCTGCTCGCCCACCTGCCGCAGCGGGTCGAGGTGCTGCACCGGCTCGCGGCCGCGCTCGCGCCCGGCGGCGCGCTGCTGGTCGAGGAGTGGGCCACCCAGTACCGGCAGGTCGTGCTCGCCGCGCCCGACCGGGACTCCCGCGAGCTGGTCGAACGCTACGTCGAGGCGCTCGTCACCCGGATCCTCGCCGGGATCGGCAACGACTCGACCTGGGCCGCGCGGATGCACGCGACCATGGGCACGGCCGGGCTGGTCGACGTCGAGACCACGGTGCGCGCCGACTCGTGGCCGGGCGGCACCGCCGGCGCGCTGCTCATGGCGGTCAACGTCGACCAGCAGCGGGCGGCGTTCCTGGCGGACGGGTTCACCGAGGAGGAGCTGGCGCGGCTGGAGCGGCTGGCCCGCGACCCGCGGCTCGTGGTGCGCGGGCACTTCCTCTACGCGACGTCGGGGCGCCGGCCGTGAAGTCGTTCGCGCTGCCGGTCGCGGGAGCGGTCGTGGCGATCGCCGTCTGGTGGGCGGCGACCGCGGTGCTCGGGGTGCGGCCGTTCTTCCTGCCGTCGCCGCCGGACATCGTCGCGGCGTTCCTCGCGCAGCCGGGCTATCTGCTGCGGGAGGCGTGGGCGACCCTCACGGCGACCGTGATCGGCTTCCTGGTGGCGGCCGTCGGCGGAGTGCTGCTCGCCGTGGTGCTGACGCTGGCGCAGTCCGTCAGCCGGGCCACGCTGCCGCTGCTCGTCGCGCTCAACTCGGTGCCGAAGGTCGCGCTCGCCCCGCTGCTGGTGCTGTGGCTGGGGTTCGGCGCGGCGCCGAAGGTGGTGCTGGTGGTGCTGATCTGCTTCTTCCCCGTCGTGGTGGCCTCGGCCGCCGGGCTCGGCTCCACGCCGGCCGAGCTGGGGGAGCTGGGGCGTTCGCTGTCCGCGTCGCGGTGGCAGCAGTACGCGAAGATCCGGCTGCCGTGGGCGCTGCCGCAGGTGTTCGTGGGGCTGAAGATCGCCATCTCGCTGGCCGTCATCGGTGCCGTGGTCGCCGAGATAAACCAGCCCAACCACGGGCTCGGCGCGGTCGTGGTGCTCAGCGGGATGTCGTTCGACACGCCGCTCGCGTTCGCCGCGATCGCGTTGCTGGCGCTGCTGAGCGTCGGCCTGTTCTACGCGGTCGCCGGCCTCGAACGCCTGCTGCTGCCCTGGGCGAAGGCGATCACGGGATGATCGGGCAGGGTGATCACCGATGATCGGGCTCAGTGGCGTCAGCCGCCGCTTCGGGGCCGTCGAGGCGCTTGCCGGCATCGACCTGGAGGTCGGCGAGAGCGAGTTCCTGGCGGTGATCGGGCGCAGCGGCTGCGGCAAGTCCACGCTGCTGCGCATCATCGCCGGACTGCTCGAGCCCTCCGCGGGCACCGTCGTCGTGGACGGGCGGCCCGTGCGGCGCCCGCGACGCGACGTGGCCCTGGTGTTCCAACGGCCGGCGCTGCTGCCGTGGCGCACCGTTCTCGGCAACGTGCTGCTGCCGGTGGAGATCCTCGGCCTGCCGTCGGCCTCCTCCCGGAAGCACGCCCTCGAGCTGCTGGACTCCGCCGGCCTCGGCGACGTGCACGGGCGGCTGCCGCACGAGCTCTCCGGCGGGATGCAGCAGCGGGTGGCGCTGTGCCGGGCCCTGGTGCAGCGGCCGCGGGTGCTGCTGATGGACGAGCCGTTCTCGGCGTTGGACGCGCTGACCCGCGCCGAACTCGCCGATCGCCTGCAGGAGCTGCACATGGGGCTGCGCGCGACGACCGTGTTCGTGACGCACTCGATCCAGGAGGCCGTCCTGCTGGCCGACCGGGTCGCGGTGCTGACTCCGCGACCCGGCCGGATCCGCAAGATTCTCGACGTGGACATTCCGCGGCCGCGGTCGTTCGGCCACAACGCGCATCTCATCGAGGTGTCCCGCTGCGTGGCCGAGCTGCACGACCTGCTGCTCTAGTGAGCCAGCATGCCCACCTCGTAGCTCCCGGCCGGCTGCTGGACGATGACGTTCACCCGGTTGAACGCGTTGATCAGCGCGATGGTGATGACGAGCGCGCCGAGCTGCTCCTCGTCGAAGTGCTTGGCGGCGTTCGACCAGACGTCGTCCGGGACGCCACCGGCGGCGTCGGCGATGCGGGTGGCCTGCTCGGCCAGCTCCAGCGCGGCGCGTTCGGCCTCGGTGAAGACCGTCGCCTCGCGCCAGGTGGCCACCAGGTTCAGCCGGGTCTGCGTCTCACCGGCGTGCAGCGCCTCCTTGGTGTGCATGTCGGTGCAGAAGCCGCAGCCGTTGATCTGGCTGGCCCGCAGGCGCACCAGTTCCGCCGTCGACTCGGGCAGCGACGACTTCCGCAGGGCGATACCCGCCGCGACGATGTGCTTGATCGGCCCGGCTGCGGCGGGGTTGGCGAGGATGTTCAGGCGAGCGTCCATCGTGGGCTCCTTCGGCGTTTCGTGGATGCACACCCTCGACGGACCACCGCACCGAAACGTGACTACTTCCGGGCCAGTCCGCCCCAGAATGCGTCGGGCACCACATCCGCTGGCCCGTCGGGCCGCCACTGTGCTACCGGCACGATCCCCTCGTCGTCCACTCGCCAGCGGCCGAGCAGGGCGGCGAAGCGTTCGGGCTCGCGCATGTGGAAGCCGGGGCCCATCATGGCCAGCGCCTCGGGGTAGGCCCGCAGTTCCGTGGCGTCGAAGTCGAACGCCAGCACGCTGCCCGCCGGGACGGCCTCGTACAGGGCGTCGAGGGTCCGCGCCAGCGTCTCGTCGTCCGGGAACGCCGCGACGCCGAGAAACACCACGCAGACCGGCCCGTCCGCGAACGACGCGGGCAGCGCCGACGGCTCGGTGACGTCGCCGTGCACGTACGACACGCCGGGCAGCCCCTCGACGATCGCGGCCCCGGCCGCCACCACCTCCGGATCGACGTCGACGTACCGCACCCGCGCGTCGGGGGCGACCTCGTGCACCGCGCCCTGTGCCGGGATGCCGGCGCCGAAGACCAGGAACCGGTCCACGCCGCCGGCGCGCACGTGCCGCACGGCCCGGCCGGAGAACGCGCGCAGCGAGCGGAAGATGTCGGCACACGGGCCGTACGCCCCCTCGAACGCCTTCGCCGCCGCCACGTCGACCGGATGGTGACGGGTGCCGCCGAGCCAGTAGTCGATCATTCGCGCGGTACTGGGGGTCTCCGGAAGAGTCATGCGCACAGCATGCCCGGGACCGGTCCCATGGTGGGCAGATCACCGCGGCGCGTGCCGGTTCACCCGCTGGGGGAGCGGCGCGGCTCACACGCGCAGACGACGTCGTCGATCCCGCTCAGCGGCACGAGCTGAGCCTGAACGGCCGCGAAGTCGCCGGAGCACGCCAGCGTGAACCGCCACGACTCCGGCAGGGCGTCCGGCTTCACAGAGTTCACGACGTCGGGTGAGTCCCGGGTCAGCTCCTTGAACCGTTCGTACGCCTCCTCCGACGACTCGTGGGTCACCGAGCTGACCTTGGCCGAGTCGCGGAGCGTGTCGCCGACGAGTTGGCTCTGCTGGGGCGTCACGTCCCCCCGCAGGAACGCCGTCGCCTCCGCCGGCGCGCAGGCCGGTGCGGCGCCGCGTTCGCCGCCGGGCGCGGGCGCGAGCCACAGCGAGGCGAGCCCGCCGGCGAGGGCCGTCACGAGCACCGCCCCGGCCGTCACGAACGCCAGTCTCCGGCGCCGGCCGGCCGCGGCGACCTCGCGGGAGTCGGCCGGGCGGACCCGTTCCCGGGCGGCGCGGTCGAGGTCGATCAGTCCGGCGCGCAGCCGGTCGTCGAGGTCAGGCATTGTCGGTCACCTCGTCGTTCAGGTGGCGGGCAAGGGTCAGGCGGGCGCGGTACAGCCACGTGCGCACGGCACCCTCGCGGGCGCGGCACAGGTCGGCGATCTCCGCGACCGGTAGGCCGGCGAGGTAGTGCAGCACCACCGCCCGGCGTTGGTTGTCGGGCAGCCGGGCGAGCGCGTCGCGCAGCGCCACCGCGTCGGGTCCGGGGCCGGCCACGGTCTCGACGCGTTCCGTGTTCCGGTGCCGCCACGCGATGCGCATGCGGCGCAGCCGGCCGGTCGCGAGGTTCCACGCGACGCGGCGCACCCAGGCCGCCGGGTCCTCGTAGCGGGAGATCCGCCCCCAGCGGACCCAGGCCCGGGTGAACGCCTCCTGGGCCACCTCCTGCGCGTCCTCGACGCTGCCCAGGTACACGGCCAACTGCCCGGCGATCGGGCGGAAGTGGACCGCGTAGCAGTCGTCGAAGTCCCGCTGCATGACCCTCCCGGCGGCGGCGGCGATCGTTGTCATACCCGGTTACACGCGTGGCCGGGCGGGAAGGTCACAGTCTTTTCCGGGCCTATGCCTTCCGGCCCGACTGCATGGTCGCAAAAAAATGTCCCCAGGTCTGCGTGAACCACAGGCGGTCGTCGACCAGGAGCGGACGCATGCCGGTCGGCGGCCCGCCGGCCAGTTCGGCACGCAGCTGCGCCGCGATCGCCCGGCCGGTCTCCACCGGGGTGCGCGCCTGTGCCAGCCAGGTGCGCAGCGGGCGTTCGACCGGAAAGACGTCGGTGGCGGTGACGGCCGCGCCGGCGTCGGCGAGCGCGCCCGCGACGGCCTCCGCCGTCAGCATCCGGCCGTGCGACGGGTCGCGCAGCCGCTCGACGCGGTCCGGGTCGCCGGGCCCGGGCCCGCGCAGCAGGTCCGCGACGACCACCCGCCCGCCGGGCCGGCACACCCGCACCAACTCGCGGACGACCCGCTCCGGCGCGCTCACCTGATGCAGCGAGAACCGCGTCACGACCAGCGAGAAGGAGCCGTCGAGGAAGGGCAGGTCGGTCGCGTCGCCGCGCAGGAAGACGACGTTGGTGACCCCCTCGGCGTCCGCGGCCGCCTTGCCGACCGCGAGCATTTCCGGAGTCAGGTCGAACGCGTTCACGTGGCGCACCCGTCCCCCGAGGGCCCGGGCGACCAGTCCCGTGCCGCAGGCCACGTCGAGGCAGACGTCCTCTGTGGACGGTGCCGCGAAGTCCACCAACCGCTCCAGATGCGCCGTGAACGCCGCGTTGACCCGCGCGTCCTCGAACGTCTCCGCCTGCCGCGCGAACTCCCGCCGCACCAGGTCGTCATGCGCCACGGGCGTCCTCCCGCTCCAGCGCGCCGCGCAGGATCTCCAACGGGTGCAGCGCCGTGCGGCCGGTGCCGTGTCTCACCTGTTGGCGGCATGAGACGCCGGTGGCGGCGATCAGCGCGTCCGGGGCGGCCCGCACGGCGGGGAAGAGGCGTTCGGCGCCGATCGCCATCGACAGTTCGTAGTGCTCCGCCTCGAAGCCGAACGAGCCGGCCATCCCGCAGCAGCCCGCGTCGACCTCCTCGACGGTGGCGCCCGGGATGCGGCGCAGCAGCGCCACGGTGGCGCCGGTGCCGACCTCGGCCTTCTGGTGACAGTGCCCGTGGAAGAGGATCCGCCGCTCCAGCCGGTTCAGCGGCAGGTCGACGAGCAGCTCCTCGATCTGGCGTACCCGTCCGGCGACGGCCCGTACATCCGGGTCCTCGGGCAGCAGGCGCGGGTGCTCGTCGCGCAGCGTCCACAGGCAGGACGGTTCCACGCCGACGATCGGGTTGTCGTCGGCGTTCAGGCGTCTCGCGAGTGCGCGTGCGCTGTCCCGCGCGTCGTCCAGCAGGCCCTTGGAGAACGCGGCCCGCCCGCAGCAGCCCCCGCGCTCGACCCGGACCCGGTGGCCGGCCGCCTCGAGCAGGTCGACCGCGGCGCGCAGGACCCCGGGCTCGGTATAGGTGGTGAAGGAGTCGGCGAGCAGCGTCACGTCACCGCGCGCGTGCCCCCTGACGCGTCCCCGGCGGAACGTCGGCAGCGGCCGCCGGTCCGTGATGCCGAGCAGCCGCCGGAGCACTCCGATCCGACCGACCACATTGGACAGCGGCGCCGTCGCCGCGCCCAGCCGGTTGAGGAGGCGGATGTTCGCGAAGGCGCGGGAGCGCAGCGGCACGCCGTGCGTGTCGTGGCGGGCCGCGAGCGTCTCCGCCTTGAGCGCCGCCACGTCCACTCCCAGGGGGCACTCGCTCTTGCACGCCTTGCACATCAGGCACAGGTCGAGGATCTCGTGCAGCCGTTCGTCGCCGAGGGCGCGCTCGGGATCCGGCGACGAGAGCGCCTTCACCAACGCGTTGGCGCGGCCGCGAGTGGCGTGTTCCTCCTGGCGGGTGGCCGGGTACGAGGGGCACATGACGCCGGTGTCCGTCTTGCGGCACAGCCCGATGTTCATGCACCGGTCGGCGGCGTCGCGCATCCCGCCGCCCTCATACCGCAGGCGCGTGCGCAGGGGAAGAGCCGGCGGA
The DNA here is from genome assembly GCF_016863615.1 of Virgisporangium aliadipatigenens. Taxonomy (GTDB): domain Bacteria; phylum Actinomycetota; class Actinomycetes; order Mycobacteriales; family Micromonosporaceae; genus Virgisporangium; species Virgisporangium aliadipatigenens. Next base: position 42,094 of record NZ_BOPF01000025.1, read on the forward strand.
AGAAGAGCGTCCCGCAGGTGTTCGGTCATCGGCGGCGCGTCCACGATCTTCCCCGGGTTGAGCCGCCCGTCCGGATCGAACAGCCGCTTCACCGCCCGCATCGCCGCGTACAGCCCGTCGCCGAAGAGCTCCCGGTTGAACTCGCTGCGGGCCAGCCCGTCGCCGTGTTCGCTGGAGTTCACCCCGCCGTAGGAGCGCACGAGGTCCTTGACCTCCTCGGCGACGGCCCGCATCGCGCGCACCTGCTCCGGCCGCCGCACGTCGACGAACGGCCGCACGTGCAGGCATCCCACGGAGCAGTGCCCGTAGAACCCGGCGCGCAGCCCGTGCCGTTCCAACACACGCTTGAACCGGCGGGTGTACTCGGCCAGGTGGGTCGGGTCGACGGCGGTGTCCTCGACGAACGCCAACGGACGCGACGTGCCGGTGCTCGCCGCCATCAGCAGGCCCAGGCTCGACTTGCGCACCTTCAGCAGCCCGGCCTGCTGCGCCGGCGTCTCGGCGCGCAGCGTGTGGTAGCCGTGCCGGTGCCGCTCCCACAGCCGGGCGAGCCGGTCGACCGCGCCGCGCAACTGCCCCTCGTCGTCGCCGCTGAACGACACGAACAGCAGCGCCTCCGGATCGCCGTGCAGGATGCGGCCGAGGCCGGCGTACTCGATGCGTTGCCGGGACAGGTCGAGGATGGTGCGGTCCATGAGTTCGACCGCCGCCGGATCGCAGGCGAGCGCGTCGGCGGTCGCCTCGATCGCCGCGATCGTGGAGGTGAAGTGCCCCACCGCGATCATCGTGTGGCGCGGCTTCGGGACGAGGCCGACGAGCGCCTCGGTGACGACGACGAGCGTCCCCTCCGAACCGACCACGAACGCGGCGAGGTCGCCGGAGTCCGCGAGCCGGTCCAGGCGGTATCCGCCGGCGCGCCGCCAGTACTTCGGGTAGCCGTCCCGGATCGCGTCGGCGTGCGTGGCGAGGATGTCCCGCAGCCCGTCCCGCAGCGCGGCGGTGCCCTGTCCCAGGTGGACACTCGACCCGTCGGCCAGCACCACGTCGAGCGCGCGCACGTGGTCGATCGTCATGCCGTAGCGGATCGACCCGCTGCCGGCCGAGTTGTTGCCGATCATCCCGCCGATCGTGGCCCGGTTGCTGGTGCTGGTGTCCGGCCCGAACATCAGCCCGTGCCGCGCCGCCGCCCGGTTGAGCTGATCCTGCACGACGCCCGGCTGCACCCGCGCGACCCGCCGCTGCGGGTCGATGTCCACAATGGAGCGGAGGTGCCGGGACAGGTCCAGCACGAGCCCGGCCCCGACGGTCTGCCCGGCGAGACTGGTGCCCGCGCCGCGCGCCGTCACGGAGACGCCGTGTTCGCCGGCGATCGCCACGGCCGCCGCGACGTCGTCCGCGTGCCGGGGGAACGCCACCCCGAGCGGCTCGATCGCGTACATGCTCGCGTCGCGGGAGTACAGGTGCCGCGTGTAGTCGTCGAAGGCGACCTCGCCGTCGAGCGCGCGGGCCAGGTCGTCCCTCACGGCTGCTGCAGCCGTTCCAGCGCGGCGTCGATCCCGCTGCCCTTGACCGGAACGCCCGCCGCGACCAGTCCCAGCTGCACCCCCGCGAGGGTGCCGGCGAGCATCAGGTCGTTGAACGCGCCCAGGTGTCCGATCCGGAAGACCCGCCCGGCCAGCCTGCCCAGCCCGGCGCCGAGCGACATGTCGTACCGCTCGAGGATCACCGCGCGCAGCCGGTCGGCGTCGTGCCCGTCCGGCATCAGCACGGCGGTCAGCGAGGCGGAGTGCTCGCGTTCGTCGGCGCACAGCACCTCCAGGCCCCAGGCGCGCACGGCCGAACGGGTCGCCGCGGCGTGGCGCAGGTGCCGGGCGTACACAGTGGACAGTCCCTCCTCGGCGAGCATCCGCAGCGACTCCCGCAGCCCGTACAGCAGGTTGGTGGCGGGCGTGTAGGGGAAGAGGCCGCGCGCGTTGGCCTCGAGGACCGGCCGCCAGTCCCAGAACGACCGCACCGAGCGCGCCGTCTCCGCGGCCCGCAGGGCTTTGTCGCTCACGGCGTTGAAGCTCAGGCCGGGCGGCAGCATGAGCCCCTTCTGCGAACCGGCGACGGTGACGTCGACGCCCCACTCGTCGTGCCGGTAGTCGATGGAGCCCAGCGAGGAGATGGTGTCGACGAGCAGCAGCGCGGGATGTCCGGCCGCGTCGATCGCCCGCCGCACCTCGGCCACCCGGCTGGTGACGCCGGTGGAGGTCTCGTTGTGCACGACGAGCACCGCCTTCACCAGACCGGCACCGTCGGCCCGCAGCCGCGCGGCCACCTCGTCGGGGTCGACGCCGTGGCGCCAGTCGCCGGGCACCAGGTCGACCCGGAGGCCGAGCCGCCGCGCCATCTCCTGCCACAGCGTCGCGAAGTGTCCGGTCTCGAAGCAGAGCACCCGATCGCCGGGGGAGAGCGTGTTGACGAGGGCCGCCTCCCACGCGCCCGTGCCGGAGGCGGGGTAGACGACGACGGGTCCGGTGGTGCCGAAGACCGGCTTCAGCGCGTCCAGCAGCTCCCGCGTGAGCGCCGCGAACTCGGGCCCGCGATGGTCGATCGTCGGGGCGGACATGGCGCGCAGCACCCGGTCCGGCGTGTTCGTCGGCCCGGGAATCTGCAGAAAGTGGCGACCGGAGGGACGCATGCATCCATCTTGACCGATGAATACTGTCTGGAACATACTCCGGCAAGCGAGAAAGCAGCTCACGGAGGCCCCCGATGTCCGTGGAACTCGTCTCCATCCTCGTGCTCGCCGTCATCTTCCTCGTCGCCACCGTGCGCCCGATCAACCTCGGCGCCCTGGCGATCGTGGCGGCTTTCGTGCTCGGCGCCTCGGTCCTCGACGGGGAGGACGTCGGCGAGCGCACCGACGCCGTCTTCGACGGCTTCCCCGGCGACCTGTTCATCATCCTCGTGGGCGTCACGTACCTGTTCGCCATCGCGAAGGCCAACGGCACCGTGGACTGGCTCGTGCAGGCCGCCATCCGCGCCGTGCAGGGGCGCATCGGGCTCATCCCGTGGATCATGTTCCTGGTCACGGCGTGCCTCACCGCCATCGGCGCGGTCGTCCCGGCGTCGGTGGCGATCATCGCGCCGATCGGGATGGGCTTCGCCGTGCGCTACGGCATCAACCCGCTCATGATGGGGCTGCTCATCGTCAACGGCGCCAGCGCCGGCGGGTTCTCGCCGATCAGCATCTTCGGCAGCATCACCAACGGGGTCGTGGAGAAGGCCGGGCTGCCGGGCAATCCGACGCTGCTCTTCCTGGCGTCGTTCGTCGTCAACCTCGCGATCAGCGTGGTCGCGTTTCTCATCTGGGACGGCCGCGCGCTGCTGCGCCGCCGCGTCGACACCGAACCCGTGACGGGCGCCGACGGGGAGCCCGACCCGCCGGAGCCGCCGACCGACCCCGCGTCGGAGACCGCCACCGACTCCGGCGGTGCGGGGACCGTGGCCACGCGCGTCGAGCCACAGGTGTCCACGGTGGACGGTGCCGTGCTCACGCTGGACCGGGACCGCGTCATGACGCTGGTCGGCCTCCTCGCCCTCGCCGTCGCCGCGCTCTTCTTCGAGTTGAACGTCGGCATGGTGGCCGTGACGGTCGCGGCGATCCTGACGCTGCTCTCGCCCGCCTCCGCGCGCAACGCCGTCGAGCACGTCGCCTGGCCCACCGTTCTGCTGGTGTGCGGGATCGTCATGTACGTCGGCGTCATGCAGAGCATCGGCACCATCGACTGGCTCGGCGAGGAGGTCGCCACGGTCGGCGCCCCGCTGGTGGCCGCGCTCGTCATCTGCTTCATCGGGGCGTCGGTGTCGGCGTTCGCCTCGACGACGGGGATCCTCGGCGCGCTCATCCCGCTCGCCGTGCCGTTCCTCACGGGCACCGACGCCGTCGGGGCGGTCGGCCTCATCACCGCGCTCGCGCTGTCGTCGTCCATTGTGGACAGCAGCCCGTTCTCCACGTCCGGCGCGCTCACCGTGGCGAACGCGCCGGACGAACACCGGGAGTACGTCTACAAGGGACTGATGCGCTGGGGCTTCAGCATGGTGGTGATCATCCCGATCGTCACCTGGCTCGTCTTCGTGGTGCCCGGCTGGTTGTAGCTCCTACGGCACGTTCCAGCGCTGGTTCGCACCCGTCGTGCAGGTCCAGATCTGCAGGCGGGTGCCGTCCGTTGCGGCGTTGTCCTTCACATCCAGGCACTTGTTGGCGTACTGGTTGACCAGGTGGCCGTTCGCCGCGTCGTACGTCCACCGCTGGCTGCTGCCGGTGTGGCAGTCCCACAGGTGCGTCAGCGTGCCGTCGGTGTTGCTCGGGCCGCTGACGTCCAGGCACTTGCCGAGCGCGCGCAGCGTGCCGTCGGCCGAGCGGGTCCAGTTCTGCGCGCCGGAGCCGTTGCAGGTGTACAGCTGCACGGGGGTGCCGTTCGTGGTGGCGGCGCCGGCCACGTCGACGCACTTGCCGGCCAGCCCGGTGATCGGCCCGCCGCCGGTGGGCGGGTTGCCCGTCGGCGTGCCCGACCAGGTGAACGTCGCCGTCGTGCGCGCCGGCAGGGTGTAGACGAACGACTGGCCGCCCCAGTTCACCCGCACGGACCGGGCGGTTGTGCCGGCGTTGTGCGCGATGAGGGCCTTGGCGCCGTCGGTGTTGCGCCAGGCGACGTTCTGCACGGCGGTGTTGTTGGTGTCGATCCGCACCGCCCCCGGCCGCACGAACTTCGTCAGGTGGCCCATCGTGTAGTACTCGATCGTGTAGTCGACCTGCCCCGCGCGGGAGCCGCCCTCCTGCACGGTGACGAGGCCGGTGCACGTGTCGCAGCCCCCGTTGTGCGGCCCCATGAACTGGTTGAGCGCGAGGCTCCACTTGACCTCGGCGCCGGACCAGTTCCGCTGGTGCTCGATGATGTCACCGAGATCCTCGTTGTGCTGGTTGGACACCCAGGTGCCGCCGGAGTGCTCGGTGCTGAACTGCCGCATCGACGGGTACTGGTTGTGCGCGTCGGTGCCGACGGACGGGCTGCCGAAGTAGTCGTGCCAGGCGATGCCGCCCGAGAGCGGATCGTCGCGCAGGGCCGCGTCGGCGACGATCTGCGCGCCGAAGTTCCCGTAGTCGCCGTAGTTCCAGTCGAAGTGCAGGACCTTCGTGGACAGGCCGGCGGCGCGCAGCGCCGGGTACAGGTGGTTCTTCGTGAACTCCACGAGCCCGGCCGGGTTCCACGACATGCCGGGGTAGTTCATGGCGGTCGGGTTGGCGGCCTGGCAGCAGTTGGGCTCGTTCTGCACGGAGAGGTAGTCGACCCGCACGCCGGCCGCCTGGTACGCCTGCACGTACTTCACCAGGTACTGGGCGTACATCGGGTAGTACTCCCACTTGAGCCACCCCATCTGGTCCATCCGGCCGTTGTCCTTCATCCAGCCGGGCGCGCTCCACGGCACGCCCTTGACCCGCAGCGCCGGGTTGAGCTGGCGGGCCTGCTGGGTCAGCGCCCGAACGTCGTTGTCGTAGCCGTTGCTGTAGAAGTCGGCGAGGTCGCAGCAGGTGTCGTCGAGCGAACGGTGGCCGGGGCGGGACAGGTCGGAGGCGCCGATCGGGTTGCGCACGAACGACAGCCCGATGCCCTCCGTGGGGCTGAACAGCTTGCGCATCACCGCGTCCCGGGTGGCGGCCGAGACGGCGCCGCCGCGCAGCAGGTAAGCGGTCGTGTCGGTGATGGAGGCGCCGCCGCCCTCGAACGTCTGGTAGGTGGCGCCCTCGTTGACGGTGATGGTCTGGTCGGCGGTGCCGCCGGCCGGCCCGAACGCGATCGACGCCTGCTGCTGCAGGCCACGCGTCACGGTGCGGCCACCGGCGTCGGAGGTGGTGGTGAGCCAGATGTTGACGGTCTCGCCGGCAGCCTGGGCGGACGGCGCGGCGAACAGGGCGGACGTGCCGAGCAGGGCGACGGCGATGATCGCGCCGCGCCGTAGGGTTGGAGGCATGGGGGCTCCTCGCTCGGATGGACATGTAACGGCCATGAAACGCCGTAACATCTCCGTGTGTCAATATGTCCAGGTGCATTACATGGAACAGGCATGGAACAGGCGGTGTAACACGTGACGCAGCGCGCGACGGTCCGGCAGGTCGCCGCGGAGACCGGCCTCTCCATCGCCACCGTCTCCCGGGCGCTCAGCGGGCAGACCAACGTCGCCCCGCGCACCCGGGAGCTGGTCCTCGAAGCGGTCGACCGGCTGGCCCCGAAGGGCACCCCGGCCAGGCGCGGGCCGCAGACGCGTGGCGCCGTCTACGTGCGCTGTCCCTACGTGCTCACCGACTACTTCGGCCTCATCGTCTCCTCGATCGCCGACACCGCCGAGCGGCACGGCATGGAGATCGTGCTGAACGCCGGCCGGGCCGCCCGCCACAGCGACGCCCTCACCCGGCTGGCCGGCCGCACCGGCATCGGCGGCGCGATCCTCATCCTGCCGCCCGAGCCCGGCGAGGACCTGGTGCGGCTGCGCGAGCGCGGGATGCCGTTCGTCGTGGCGGATCCGCGGACCGCGCCGCCGCGCGACATCATGGCCGTCTCGGCGGCCCACTTCACCGGCGCGCGCGCCCTGATGGCGCACCTCGTGGGGCTGGGCCACCGGCGGGTGGGCATCATCGGCGGCCCCCGGGAGTGGCTCGTCACCGACGCGCGCACCGCCGGCTACCTGGCCGCGCTCGCCGACGTCGGGGTGCTGCCGCCCCGGGAGCTCATGCGCTTCGTCACCGAGCCCGCCATGGAACACGGCTACCGCGAGGCGTGCGCCCTGCTCGACCTGCCGGAGCGGCCGACCGCGCTGGTGGGGTTCAACGACAAGATGGCTGTGGGCGCACTGCGCGCCGCCGCCGAACGGGGCCTGCGCGTGCCGCGGGACCTGTCGATCGCCGGCTTCGACGACATCGACGTGAGCCGGGCCACCCAGCCGCTGCTGACCACCGTCCGCCAGCCGCTCGCCGAACTCGGCCGGATGGCCGTCACCCTGTTGCTGCGCCTGCTCGACGGCCACGAGCACGACGCGCTGCACATCGAGCTGGCCACCGAACTCGTCATCCGCGACTCCACCGGCCCGGCGCCCACGTAGTACGGAGAGGCCCTCAGCCCTCGAAGGCGATGCCGACGGCCGTGGCCAGCACCTCGGCGAGGGCGGCGAGGTCGTCGCGGTGCACCTTGGCGCCGCGGAGGCTGGCCACACCGCCGATCCCGCGAAGGTCGCACCCGCGCAACGACGCACCTTCCATGCTCGCGCCGCTGAACTGCGCGCCGCCGAGGTCGCAGTCGACGAACGCCGCGCCGCGCAGGTCGGCGCTCGTGAAGTCGGCCCTGCGCAGGTCGCACCGGATGAAGCGGACCGTGTCGAACCTGGTGTAGCGCCAGTTGGAGAGGTCGAGCCGGCTGTCCTCGAAGACGGCGTCGCGGACGACCCCGCCGGCCCACGACAACCCCGTCATCCGCGAACCCGCCGCGGCGAACCGATCCAGCCGGCCGTCCGCACCGTCCACATTGGACCAGTCGGCAGTCTCGACGACGCAGTGCGCGAAGCGCACCCGACTCAGCCGCGAACCGGCGAGCGTGCCGCCGCGGAACAGGCACCGGTCGAACTCGACGGACTCGGCCTCCCGATCCGACTGGTCCGCGTCGAGGAACGCACGCCGCTCGATCGTCGCCTCCGGCTCCAGCACGACGGGCCGGGCGGAGAGGCGGTCCTCGGCGGGCAGCAACGGCGGCCGGGGTTCGCGCGCCGCACGGGTTCTGTCGGGCATCGCATCACCCTACGGCTTCGCCTGATACGGTCCGAAGGTCGGCCCGAGAGGCGCTGCGACGGACCGCACCGGATCCGCCACGCTCGGCCGTTCCCCCGGGAGAGGAAGGGCGCCTGAGTCCGGGAGGAACCATGTCGGACCTGACCGCCTTCATCGCCGGCCTGCCAAAGGCCGAGCTGCACGTCCACCACGTCGGCTCCGCCACCCCGGAGACGGTGGCCCGCCTCGCCGAGCGCCACGCCGGCTCCACGCCGGTGCCGGCCGACCCGGCGAAACTGGCGCAGTTCTTCACGTTCACCGACTTCGCGCACTTCATCCAGGTGTACCTGTCGGTGGTGGACCTGATCCGCGACGCCGAGGACGTGGCGACGCTGACGTACGACATCGGCGCCGGCCTCGCCGCCCAGTCGGTGCGCTACGCCGAGCTGACCCTGACGCCGTACTCGTCGGTGGTGCGCGGGATCGCGGCCGAGGCGTACTGCGAGGCCGTCGAGGACGCCCGCGCCCGGGTCGCCCGCGACCACGGCACCGAACTGCGCTGGTGCTTCGACATCCCCGGCGAGGCCGGCATTCCCGCCGCCGACCTGACCCTCGAGATCGCGTTGAAGCAGCGGCCGGCCGGCCTGGTCAGCTTCGGGCTGGGCGGGCCGGAGATCGGGGTGCCGCGCGAGCCGTTCCGGCCGCACTTCGACGCCGCCCGCGCCGCCGGGCTGCGCAGCGTGCCGCACGCCGGGGAGTCCACCGGGCCGCAGACGGTCTGGGACGCGCTGCGCCACCTCGGCGCCGAACGCATCGGCCACGGCATCGCCTCGGCCCAGGACCCCTCCCTCCTCGCTCACTTGCGCGACAACAACATTCCGCTCGAGGTCTGCCCGACCTCCAACGTGTGCACCAGGTCCGTGCCGTCGCTCGCCGAGCACCCGCTGCCCGCGATCGTCGCCGCCGGCGTGCCGGTGACGATCAACTCGGACGACCCGCCGATGTTCTCCACCACGCTCAACCACGAGTACGAGGTGGCGGCCGGGCTGCTCGGCCTCGACCGGGCCGGTGTCGCGGAGCTGGCGCGGCAGGGCGTGCGTCACTCGTTCCTGGAGGACGCGGGGAAGGCCGCGCTGCTGGCCGAGATCGATGCGTACGCCGACTGACCTGCCGTTCGCCCTCGCGCACGCCGCCGTGGGGGCGGCGCGCGAGCGGGACGCGGCCGCGCGGGAGCGGATGCTGGAGACGCTCGACGCGCTGGACGCCCGGTGCTGGCTCGGCCTCGACGCGACCCTGCGCCGGTACCGGTCGTGGGGAGGCTGGCCCGGCGGCGGGCGGTTCGACCCGCTGCGCGCGCTCCTCGCGGCGTGCCATCGCAACGGCCGGATCCGCGAGGCGGCCGTGCGCCGGCTGGCCGACGTCCGCGGCCCGGCGGCGCTCACGGTGCTCGCGATCCGTTGCGCCGATTGGGTCCCCGAGCTGCGGGCGGCGGCCCGCGCGGCCCTGCCGTCCGATGTGGACGGTCGCGGCCTGGTCGCGCTGGTGGACGCGGCCCTCGCCCTGGGTCCCCGCCGCGAGGGCGGCTGGCTGTTCGAGCGGATCCTTGCCGATCTGGGGGAACATCCACACCTCGGCGCCCTGCTGGGGGCGGCGCCTCGGCCGGTGCGCCGTGCGGGATACGCCGCCGCGATCGCCGCCGGCCGGCTCCCGCCGGAGACACTCGTGACGGCCGCGCGGTGCGACCCCGACCCGACCGTCCGCCTGGCCTGCGCGCAGTCCATAGTGGACAGTGGCGATCCCCGGGTGCTGTTGACCGCCCGGAGCGCATCCGTGCGGGCCCTCGCCCTGCGCGCGCTCGACGACCCGACCGCGGCCGCGGCGGCGCTGACCGACCGGCACCGGCGGGTCCGCACCGCCGCCCAGGAGACGCTGCGCCGCGCCGGCGCCGACCCGGCCGAACGCTACCGCCGGCTCGCCACGCACACGCCACCGGCGCCGGCCGTGCTCGACGGCCTCGGCGAGACCGGTGACGAGCGGGACGCCGGCATCGCGCGGCAGGGGCTGGCGCATCCACGGGCCCGCGGCCGGGTGGCGGCCCTGCGGGCGCTGCGCCGCTTCGGGGCGTCCCGCCCAGCCGACCTGCTTCCCCTGCTGCACGACGGATCCCCGGCGGTCGTCCGGCAGGCGGTGACCGGGTTGCGCCATACGCCCGAGGCCGTTCCGCCCGCGCTGCTGGCCGACCTGCTCGCCCCCGAGAACCCGGCGCACGTGCGGCTGGCCGGGTTCCGCCTGTCGGCCGCCGGTGACGCCTGGCAGCGCCTCGCCACCGACCTGCGCCTCGTCGACGACGCCGACGAACGCCTCCGGGGCACCGCACGCGCCGACATCGCCTCGTGGCTGGCGTTCGAGGCCGCCCGCGTGTACCACGGTCCCGCGCCGGAGCGGGCCGCCGAACTGGACGGCCTGCTCGCCCGGGCGCAGGCGGCGCTCGGCCCGGAACGCCTACGGCTGCTGCGTTTCCACGCCGGCCTGAGCGTCCGACCCTGAACAGGTGAAGCCCGCACCGAGCGCGCCACCGGGCCGGTGCGGAGTCACCGATCCGGGTGGCCGTTCCGCTGACGAGCGCGATCATGGGGGCGGTCTCGTCGCCCCGGCCGGCGAACTGAGCCCGTCGCCGCTGGTGCGCGTCGGCGGCCGGTTCCTCGAGGAGTACTGGGGCGAAAGCTCGAACCCGCGCCCGTAACGTGTCCCGCTACGGCCACGGCGGCGGTGACCGGGTGAGCGACAGCGGCCGCTGACCGGCGGGTCCGCCCGACCGCAGCGCGTGCCACGGCCGGACGGCCCCGCGTGCTTCCGCTACCGCCGCCCGTCGTGCGACAGGACCCGTTCGACCGAATCCACCGGCGCGGCGTGACCGTCGTGACCCGGTAGTCCCTGGAACGCGGTGGAGAGCGCCTCGACGCTGTGCGCGATCCGGGTGAGCTGGTCGGTCACCTCGAGTCCACCGGCACCCGGCTCCTCGCTCGGCACGGTCGGCTCGGTGACGTCGTCCGGGTTGAGCACCCGGAACGCCGCACCGGCGAGCGCGCCGGCGGCGACCTGCACCAGCAGGTACATCGGCAGCATCGACCAGCTCACCATGCCCGCGAACGACACACCGACGGCGACGGCGGGGTTGAACACCGCCCCGGAGATGCCGCCGACGGTCAGCGCGCCGGCCAGCACGGTGCCGCCGATCGCCAGCCCGTAGAACGAGTTGCCGGCCGTGTGCCGACTCGTCGCGACGTTCAGCACGACGAAGCCGAGCGCGAACGTCAGCAGGAACTCGGCGGCGAGCGCGGCACCGAGTTCCCGTCCGCTCGCCGTGAACGCCGACTCGGCCTCCTTGGCGGCCAGCACGTACCGGCCGATCGCCGCGCCGGCGACGGCGCCGAGCACCTGGGCCGCGCAGTAGCCGGGCACGTCCCGCCACGCGAACCGCCCCCGCACGGCGAGCGCGACGGTCACGGCCGGGTTGTAGTGCGCCCCGGAGACGTGCCCACCCGCGAAGATCATGACCATCAGCACGGTGCCGATGGCGAACGGCGCCAGGGCCACGCCCTGCAGGACGGTGGAGGTGATGACCAGTACCAGGAAGAACGAGCCGAGTGCTTCGACCGCATAGCGACGCATGGGATTCTCCGTCCCTGGTGTGTGGAAGGGCTAGGCGGGTAGGAGTTCGAGCAGGGCGGTGGGCCGGAACCCGGCCACGTGCTTGTCGCCGACGAAGACCGTAGGCACCTGCCGGATGCCCTTGGCGGCGAGTTCGTTGAGCAGGGCCGGCTTGGCGCTGGTATCGCGCTCCTCGTAGCGGATCCCTTTCTGGCTCAGCAGCGTCTTGTACTTCGCGCACAGCGGGCAACCCGCGGCGCTGTAGAGGATGACGTTCGACATGGGTCTTCTCCTGCCTCGGAACGTGGTGGGGAGCGGTGGTTCAGCCGACCTTCTCCAGGTCGCAGACCGCGAAGGTCCGGCCGGCGCTCTGCAGCGCGGTCAGCACCCGCAGGACCTCTTTCGGCGAACGCCCGACCTGGTCGGCGTGGTTCACCTCGTAGCGCACGATGCCGTCGCCGTCCACGATCACGATCGCCCGCCCGGAGATGCCCTCCGCCTCGTCGAGCACGTTGTAGGCCCGGGACGTCGCCCAGTTGCGGTCGCTGGCGAGCGGGAAGTCCAGGTAGCCGACCGCCGAGTCCATCCACGCCACGTGGACGTAGACGCCGTCGGTGCTGACCCCGAGGAGTTCGGCGTTGAGCGCCGCGAACGCCGGCACCGCCTGGTTGAACGCGATCATCTCCGACGGGCAGACGAACGTGAAGTCGGCCGGGTAGAAGAACAGGATCAGCCACCGGCCCTGGTAGTCCTTCAGGGTCACGCGCTCGGCGAGCGTGTCGAGGTTCTTGGTGGTCACCATGTCGAAGTCGGGTGCGGGTCGTCCGATGAGCATGGGCAACTCCGTTCAGATAGTGGGGTGTGACGGGTCGGTGGCGGCGGTCAGGAAGTCCCGGCCGACGAGGTACCGTTCGGCGTCGATCGCGGCCTGACAGCCCGAGGCCGCCGCCGTGACGGCCTGCCGGTAGCGCGGGTCGGCGACGTCCCCGGCCGCGAAGACACCGGGAACGTTGGTGGCGGTCGTGCCGGGCTCGGTGATGATGAAGCCGGACCCGTCGCACTTGAGCCACGGCTGGAACAGCTGGCTCGCGGGCTCGTGGCCGATCGCCACGAAGACGCCCTCGGCGTCCAGGTCGCGCAGTGTGCCGTCGTCGACCATGCGCACCCGCACGCCGGTGACCCCGCCCGCCTCGACGCCGAGGATGTCCTCCACCACGGCCGGGGTGACCACCTCGATGTCGGTGGCGGCGGCGAGCGCGGCGCGCAGGACGGCACCGGCGCGGAAGGCGGTGCGCCGGTGCACGAGCGTCACCTTGCCGACGACGTGCCGCAGCGCGAGGGCCTCACCGACGGCGGCGTCACCGCCACCGACCACCACGACGGACTTGCCGGCGAACACCGGTCCGTCGCAGATGGCGCAGTAGGCGACGCCCTTTCCGTCCAGGGCCTCCTCGGACGGCAGGCCCAGCTTGCGGGAGGCCGCGCCGGTGGCCACGATGACCACGTCGGCGGTGTGTTCCCCGTCCATTCCGGTCAGCCGGAACGGCGTGCTGCCCAGTTCGATCTCGAAGACGTCGCTGAACTCGAAGGTGGCGCCGTACTCGGTGGCCTGGTCCCGGATCGTGCTGCCCAGGTCCGCGCCGTTGATCCCGGGGAGCCCGGGGTAGTTGTCGAGCCGTCCGGAACGGGCGATCTGGCCACCGGAGTTGAAGCCCTCGAAGCACACCGGTTCCAGACCGGCGCGGGCGGCGTACAGGGCCGCGGTGTAGGCAGCGGGTCCACCGCCGATGATGACGACCTTGGCGTGTGCGGTCACGGGTTCCGTCCTTGTCGGTGGGTCGGGGCGTGCGGGACGGTCACGAGGTCGGCGTACGAGCCGAGTTCCTGCTCGGCGGCCGCCAACTGCTCGCGGGCGTCGTCGAGGATCTGCTGAACGGTGGTGAACGCGGCCCGCGAGGACTCCACCGCGTCGCCCGCGGCGTTCGTGACCTCCGTCGTCGCGTCGGTCAGTTCGCGCATCTCCGCCATGATCACGTCGATGCTCTCCGTGGCGCCGGCGGCGTCCTGGGCGAGCTTGCGCACCTCGTGCGCCACGACCGCGAAGCCGCGCCCCAGTTCGCCGGCGCGCGCCGCCTCGATGGTGGCGTTCAGGGCGAGCAGGTTCGTCTGCTTGGCGATGCTGCGGATCATGTTCACCGTGTCGGAGATGCGGTCCGAGAGGTCGATGAGCTGGTCGATCTGCCCGAAGAGCTGGAACGTCATGCCGCGGGACGCGTCCAGGCCGGTGCCCACCTCGCCGGTGCACCGGGACAGCTCGCCGAGTCCCGAGGCGGCCTGCCGGAGTGCGGCCTGCGCGGCCTCCGGAGTGAGCGGTTCGCCCGGTGGGGGCGGTGGTGCGACGGTGGGCGGCGGTGCCGGTGGTTCCGCGTGCACCGGCGGGGCGGTGACCGGTTCGACGGCCGGCTGCCAGGCGTCGGCGTCCCGCCGGTCGGTGCGGTCGGTGCGGTCGGTGTCGTCGAGGCGCCCGGGACGGTCCGGGGGCACCAGGACGGCGCCGCCGAGCAGACCGAGCACGCCGATCACGACGCCGACGGTCGCCTGGCCGGCGACGGCCGAGACCGCGGCGACCGCGGCTCCCAGCACGAGTCCACCGCGGAGGACGGCGGCACCGGGTCGGGTACGCTTGCCCGGAACGTCCTCACTCACGGTGTGTCCTTCGGCACTCTTCGTGCTCGTATTAGGAACCGCGGTCGGAAGTTGCTGACCGGCGGGTAACCCCGTGGACGCGGCGGCGGCCGAGCCCCGGGCGACAGCGGGGGAGAATGTCCCCGTGGCGGAGCGCGCGGTCGAGGTGGTGGACTACGACCCGGCCTGGCCGGGCCTGGCGGCGGCCGCGATCGCCGACCTCGCACCGGTGCTGCGCGGCGTGGTGACGCACATCGAGCACATCGGCTCCACGGCGGTGCCCGGCCTCGCGGCCAAGCCGACGATCGACCTGATGGCCGCCGCTCCGGTGCTCGACGACGTCGCCGGCCGCGGGCCGGGGCTCGCGGCCCTCGGCTTCCACCGGCACGTCAACGGCATGGCCGACCGCCTGCTCTACGTACGCAGCCGCGCGACTACGCGCCGGCGAAGACCGCGCTCGTCCAGGAACTGACCGACCGGGCCCGCGCCGCGCACGGCCTCCCGCCCGTTCCCGTCTGGGAGAAGCGCTGACCCGGGGCGCTATTGACACGGGATTTACTCGGGCGGAAACTCGGCGAAACAGCGTTCGGTGTAGCCGAACACACGGCCGCCGCACCGATCGTCCAGCCCGCGACGAAGGGCCCGACCCGTGAAGAAGCTGATCAACGCACCGGACGACGTTCTCGCCGACGCCCTCGCCGGGGTGGCCGCGGCGCACCCCTCGCTCACCGTCCACCTCGACGAGCGGTTCATCACGCGGGCCGGCGGTCCCACTCCGGGCAAGGTGGGCCTGGTCTCCGGCGGCGGCTCCGGCCACGAGCCCCTGCACGGCGGCTACGTCGGCTACGGCATGCTCGACGCGGCCTGTCCCGGCGAGGTGTTCACGTCGCCCGTTCCGGATCAGATCCATGCCGCCACCACCGCCGTGGACGCGGGTGCGGGCGTGCTGCACATCGTGAAGAACTACACCGGCGACGTGCTCAACTTCCAGATGGCCGCCGAGCTGGCCGACGACGACGGCGTCCGGGTCGAGTCGGTCGTGGTCAACGACGACGTGGCCGTCGAGGACAGCACCTGGACCGCCGGCCGGCGGGGCACCGGCGCGACCGTGTTCGTGGAGAAGATCGCCGGTGCGGCCGCCGAGCGCGGCGCCGACCTCGCCACCGTCGCCGCGCTGGCGCGCGAGGTCAACGAGCGGTCCCGCTCGTTCGGGGTGGCCCTGACGCCGTGCACCCTGCCGGCCGCGGGCAAGCCCGGGTTCGAGCTGGCCGACGACGAGATGGAACTGGGTGTCGGCATCCACGGCGAGCCCGGGCGCAGCCGCGCGAAACTGGCCCCGGCGAAGGAGATCGCGACCACCGCGCTGGAGGCGATCCACGCGGACATGCCGCTGTCCGGGGACGTTCTGGTGATGGTCAACGGGATGGGCGGCACGCCGCTCATCGAGCTGTACGTGGTCTACAAGGCCGTCGCCGAGTGGCTGTCCGGGCACGGCGTCACCATCGCGCGCAACCTCGTCGGCAACTACATCACCAGCCTGGAGATGGCGGGCTGTTCCATCACCGTCTGCCGGCTCACGCCCGAGCTGACCGAGCTGTGGGACGCGCCGGTGGAGACGCCCGGCCTGCGTTGGGGACGGTGAGCGTGCTCGACACGGAGACGTTCCACCGCTGGATCGTCGAGACGGCCCGGCTGGTCGAGGCGAACGCCGACCGTCTCACCAGCCTGGACGCCGCGATCGGCGACGCGGACCACGGCATCAACCTGCGGCGGGGTTTCCAGGCGGCGGTGACGGCGCTGGCGGAGAAGCCGGCCGCGACGCCGGGCGCGGTGCTGGCGACGGTCGGGCGCGCGCTGATCAGCAAGACCGGTGGCGCGTCGGGACCCCTGTACGGCACGGGTTTCCGGCACGCGTCCAAGTCGCTGGGCGAGGCGGCCGAGGTGTCGGAGCTTCAGCTCGGCGCGGCGTTGGCGGCGGCGGTCGCCGGCATCCGCCAGCTCGGCGCGGCGGCCGAGGGCGACAAGACGATGGTGGACGCGTGGACCCCGGCCGTGGCCGCGTATCAATCCACTGTGGACGGTGGGGGTGCGCTCGCCGAGGCGACCCGGGCGGCCGCCGACGCCGCCGAGGGCGGCCTACGCTCCACGGTGGAGCTTCAGGCCCGCAAGGGGCGGGCGAGCTACCTCGGCCCGCGTTCGGTCGGGCACGAGGACCCGGGCGCGGCGTCGACGGTGCTGCTGCTGCGGGCGCTCGCGACGGTCACCGCCGAGACGTGAGTCCCCCCAGCTCCCTCGACAAGGCTCTCGCGGTC
Organism: Virgisporangium aliadipatigenens; assembly: GCF_016863615.1. Lineage (GTDB taxonomy): Bacteria > Actinomycetota > Actinomycetes > Mycobacteriales > Micromonosporaceae > Virgisporangium > Virgisporangium aliadipatigenens. The sequence continues at coordinate 58,543 of NZ_BOPF01000025.1, forward strand.
GAACGCACGGCGTCGGTCAAACTCGCCCGCCGGTCGGCCGCGAGGAGGCGTTCGGTGGGTCCGACGATGCCGAGCGCGCCCACGACCCGCCCGGACCAGTCGGAGACCGGGGCCGCGATGCCGGCGTCGCCGAGCGTGGCCTCCTGGTCCTCGACCGCGTACGCCCGTTCGCGGGTCGCGGCCAGTTGCTCGCGCAGCGTGTCGGGATCGGTGACGGTGCGTCCCGTCAGCCGGCGCAACGGCTTGCCCAGCAACGCCTCCCGCTCGTGGTCGTCCAGCCACGACACGATCGCGTGCCCGAGCGCGCACGCGTGCCACGGGATCGCCGCGCCCACCTCGAGGATCTGCACGAGGTCGTCGGGGCGGAACGCGTGGTGCACCACGACGACGTCCGCGCCGGAGAGCACGGCCACCCAGACCGCCTCGTCGGCCTGCCGGGCCAGCCGCTCCGCCCACGACGTCGACCGCGCGCGCAGCTCCGAGCCGCCCAGGTACGCGTTGCCCAGCTGCATCACGGCCGGCCCGAGCGCGTACTTGCCGCCCTCGGTCTCCTGCGCCACGAGCGCGTGGCGTTCGAGGGTGCGCAGCATCGTGTACACCGTCGGCTTCGGGATGTCGACCAGCTCCGCGATCTCCGACACGCCGAGCCGGGGCGTGCCGGAGGCGAGCGCGAGCAGGATGCGCACCGCCCGATCCACCGAACGCGTCATCGCACCTCCCACCGCAGTGCACTCCCGATCGGCAGAGCCGATCACCTTTCGGCTGAACGGAACGGTATACCCATGGTAGGCATCGTCCTCATCTCGCACAGCCGGGTCGTCGCCGAGAGCACGGCGGAGCTGGTCGGACACATCGCGGCCGGGGCGAAGGTGATACCGGCCGGCGGCACCGACGACGGGCGGCTCGGCACCAGCACCGAACGCATCGCCGCCGCCATCGCCGAGGCGGACACCGGCGACGGGGTGCTGCTGATCCCGGACATCGGCAGCTCGGTGTTCAGCGCGCTGGCGCTGCTGGAGGAGTTCGAGTCGGCCTCGCGGGTGGTGCTGGCCGACGCGCCGTTCGTGGAGGGTGCCGTGGCGGCCGCCGTCGCCGCCGGCGTGGGCCTGTCCCTGAACGAGGTGCACCTGGCCGCCGAGGAGGCCCGTGAGGTGCGCAAGCTGTAGTGACGCGTCGTTTGCCGGGTCAGCAGTTTAACCCGAAGAAAGGGACCGGGTCGCTAGGGATTCCGTCAAATGCGGGCGTGATCGATAGACGCAGCGAGATTCCTGTGTCTCCAATACCGTCGATGGAAACAACGAACGATATCTCGCCCCGCCGCAGCGACCGGAGCCCGTGGAACTGGTTGCTGATCGTGCCGGCCGTGGTGCCGCTGCTCATGTTCCTCTACAACTCGAAGGAGCCCCGACTCTTCGGCTTTCCCTTCTTCTACTGGCTGCAACTGTCGTTCATCCTGCTCAGCGTCGCCACGACGGTGCTGGTGTACCGGATGACCAGCGCTCCGAAGGGGAACCGCGATGTGGCGTGACCATATGACGGAGATCGTCATCTTCACGACCCTCTTCGTCGGCGTCTCGGCGATGGGTTTCGTGGCCGCGCGATGGCGGCGTCCGACCGACCTGCAGCATCTGGACGAGTGGGGTCTGGGCGGCCGGAATTTCGGTTCCTGGATCACCTGGTTCCTGGTCGGTGGTGACCTGTACACCGCTTACACATTCGTCGCCGTCCCTGCCCTGTTGTTCGGTGCGGGCGCGGCCGGGTTCTTCGCGGTGCCCTACACGGTCATCATGTATCCGATCGTGTTCCTGGTCCTGATCCGGCTCTGGTCCGTGTCGCACCGGCACGGCTACGTCACTCCGGCCGACTTCGTGCGGGGCCGGTTCGGCTCCCCGACCCTGGCGCTGATCATCGCGGTCACCGGCATCGTCGCCACCCTGCCGTACATCGCCCTCCAGCTCGTCGGCATCGAAGCCGTGCTGAAGACGATGGGGCTCACCGGGGAGAGCACCCTCGCCCGGCACGCCCCGATCATCATCGCGTTCGCGATCCTCGCCGCGTACACGTACCAGTCGGGACTGCGGGCGCCGGCGCTGATCGCGTTCGTCAAGGACACGCTGATCTACATCGTGATCCTGGTCGCCGTCCTGTACATCCCGTCGAAACTCGGCGGCTGGGACGCGGTCTTCGACGCCGCCGACAAGAAGTTCCAGGCCTCGCCGGCGCCGAACGACGGCATCACGCTCAACATGAACAACCAGCTCCAGTACTTCTCCCTGGCGCTCGGCTCGGCCCTCGCCCTGTTCCTGTACCCGCACAGCATCACCGGCGTCCTGGCCAGCAAGAACCGCAACGTGATCAAGCGGAACATGTCGGCGCTGCCGGCCTACAGCCTGCTGCTGGGCCTGATCGCGCTGCTGGGCTACATGGCCATCGCCGCCGGGGTGAAGCCGCTCCCCGGCGCCAAGGCCGGGACGGTCGACACGAACACGGTCGTGCCGGTGCTGTTCGACCAGCAGTTCCCGTCGTGGTTCGCCGGGATCGCGTTCGCCGCCGTGGGCATCGGCGCGCTCGTCCCCGCGGCGATCATGTCCATCGCGGCGGCGAACCTGTTCACCCGCAACATCTACAAGGAGTACTTCAAGCGGGACGCGACCCCGGCGCAGGAGGCGCAGGTGTCGAAGGTGACGTCGCTGCTGGTGAAGATCGGCGCGGTGGCGGTCATCATCTTCCTCGACCCGCAGTTCTCCATCGACCTGCAGCTCATCGGCGGCGTCATCATCCTGCAGACCCTTCCCTCGGTCGCGCTCGGCCTGGTGACCCGCTGGTTCCACCGGGGTGCGCTGATGGCGGGCTGGGCCGCGGGCATGGGCCTCGGCATGTGGATGCTGTACCAGATCCCGAACGCCGCCACGAAGCGCGCGCACTTCGGCGGTTCGGCGTTCCCGCTGTCGGAGTTCGGGTTCGACACCAAGCGCACGGTCTACGTGGGCCTGGTTGCGGTCCTGGTCAATGTGCTGGTGACGGTCATCGGGACGGTCATCCTCAACGCGGCGAAGGTGCCGCACGGGGTGGACGAGACGACGGCCGACGACTACACGGCCGACGAGGACGACCCGCGGGTCGAGAAGAAGGTCGAGTCGCCGGTCGAACCGGTACCCGTTGTCTGATCACCGACCCGTCGTTTGATCACCGTTCGACCCGGTCCTCGGCCTCGTCCTCCGACGGGACGTCGCCGAGGGCCGCCGCGCACGCGGTTAGGTCTCTCGCCAGGCGGCGTTCGGCGGTCGGGGTCAGCGCGGCCAGCATCTTGCGCTCCACGGCGCCGACCGCGCGGTTGGCCGCCGCCAGTTGCTTGCGACCGGCGGCGGTCAGCTCGGTCGGCAGCGCCTTGCCGTAGGCCGCAACGGCCGGCCGGGTGAGCAGCCCGCGGCGTTCGAGGCCCTTGAGCACGAGGTGCATCGACTGCCGGGTCACGAAGACGGCCCGCGCCAGCTCGGAACCGGACAGCCCGGGCCGCTGCCGCAGAACCTCCAGGCAGGCGTACTGCGGAACGGTCAGGTCGAGCGGCCGCAACGCGTGGTCCATCGCGGAGCGCAGAGCGCTGTGCGCCTTCTTCAGCAGGTATCCGACCGACTCGTCGACGGGGCCGGGAACCGGGGCGTGACTCATGTCAGCAGTTTGACACACGTCGGGTTGTGTCAACGTCCTGACACGGGTACGTTTGTGTCAACACACTGACACAGACCCGGGAGCAGTCATGGCAGTTATTGGCCCGTCCTTCATCGCCCTGCAGGTGCGCGACCTCGAGAGGGCCGCGGAGTTCTACGAGACGCGGCTCGGGCTCGAGCGTGCCCCGGTCGCCCCGCCGCATGCCGTCGTCTTCGCCACCGAGCCCGCGTTCGCCGTCCGGGAACCGCTGCCCGGCGTGGACCTCGACGCGATCATGCCCGCCCCCGGGGCCGGCATGGTGCTGTGGCTGCGCGCCGACGACCCCCAGGCACTGCACGACAGCCTGGCGTCGAACGGCGTCGAGATCGCGGCGGCGCCGTTCGACGGGCCGTTCGGCCGGACGTTCAGCTTCCGCGACCCCGACGGGTACGTCGTCACCGTGCACGGCTGAGCCCCGCCCCGCAACGGTTTCAGCGCTCGCGGCCCGCGGGAGCGATCACGCGGCGCCGGCCGCCGCCGTGGACTTCGCCTCCCCGGAAGCCGACCCGGCCGGAGCGGCCGCGACGGTCTGCGCCGCCGGCGACAGCCGCACCGACACCGGCGAGTCGACGTCCAGCCCGAGCGCCAGGAACTCGTTGCGGGTGAGCGTCACGACGACCGGTTGCCCGCCGGAGGCCGGGGCGACCTCCACCCGGATCTCGAACCCGATGCGCGTGATCCGCGCGACCCTCCCGTGCACGGACGCCGGATCGGCGGAGTCGGTGTGCAGCTGGAGGTCGTGCGGGCGCACCAGGTCGTCGCCGAGCTGGGTGACCGGGCCGAGGAAGCGCATGACGAAGTCGTTCGCGGGCTTGTCGTAGAGGTCGTCCGGCGAGCCGATCTGCTCGATGCGGCCCTCGTTGATGACCACGATCTCGTCGGCCACCTCCAGCGCCTCCTCCTGGTCGTGCGTGACGAACACGGTCGTCACGTGCACCTCGTCGTGGAGGCGGCGCAGCCAGTCGCGCAGTTCCTTGCGGACCTTGGCGTCCAGGGCGCCGAACGGCTCGTCGAGCAGGAGCACCGTGGGGCGTACCGCCAGCGCCCGGGCCAGGGCCATGCGCTGCCGCTGCCCGCCGGAGAGCTGCGCCGGCAGCCGGTCCCCGAACTGCGACAGGTGCACCAGGTCGAGGAGTTCGTCGACGCGCGCCTTGATCTCGTCCTTGGGCCGCTTGCGGATCTCCAGCCCGAAGGCGACGTTGCGCCGCACCGACATGTGCTTGAACGCCGCGTAGTGCTGGAACACGAAGCCGACGTTGCGCTTCTGCGGGGGGAGTCCGGTGGCGTCGATGCCCTCGATCTCGACCCGCCCGCTGTCGGCCGTCTCCAGGCCGGCGATGATGCGCAGCAGCGTGGACTTGCCGCCGCCGGAGGGGCCGAGCAGGGCGGTGAGCCGGCCGGAGGGGATGCTCAACGACACGTCGTCGAGGGCCACGAAGCTCCCGAACCGCTTCCCGACACCGGAGATCTCAATGCTCATTTGACTTGTTCCTTCGGCCGGATGATCGACACGACGACGATGCAGGCGATGGCGATGAGGGCCAGCAGGAACGCCGTGGCATAGGCGCCGCCCTTGTCGAAGTTCAGGTACTTCTCCTCGACCACGAGGGTCGCGGTGCGGGTCTCGCCGAGGACGTTCCCGGAGACCACCTTGACCGCGCCGAACTCGCCCAGCGACCGGGCCAGGCTGAGCACGACGCCGTAGATGACGCCCCACTTGATCGCCGGCAGGGTGATCCGGCGGAACGTCTGCACCGGCCCGGCGCCGAGGCTGCGGGCGGCCTGCTCCTGCTCGTCGCCGACCTCCTCGAGCACCGGCACCACCTCGCGGATCACGAGCGGCAGCGCGACGAACACCGTCGCCATCACCATGCCCGGCGTCGCGAAGATGACCTGGTAGCCGACGCTCTCCAGGGCCGGCCCGAACCAGCCGGTGCGCCCGTTGTAGACCAGCACCAGCGCCAGCCCGACGACGATCGGCGACACCGACAGCGGCATGTCGAGCAGGGCGGACAGCAGCCGCTTGCCGGGGAAGTCGTAGCGCACGAGCAGCAGCGAGATGCCGACGCCGAAGATCGTGTTGATGATGACGGCCTGGACGCCGACGATCACCGTGAGGCGCAGCGCGTGCGCGGTGTCCGGATCGGTGAGGATGGCGCTGATGTCCGCGAAGCCGTCGGCGAAGGCGTTCTTGGCGACCAGGAAGACCGGCCACGCCACCAGCAGGAACATGTAGACCACGACGACGACGCGGAAGGTCCACTTCAGAGGCTTACCCACGGCGCACCACCCAGCGCTGAAGGGCGTCGACGGTGACGATGACGATGAACGAGATCACGAGCAGGATCGCGGCGGTCGCGGCGGCGCTCTCCAGGTTGTCGTTCTCGATGCTGCTGAGGATGCGCACCGAGGTGACCTCGGTGCGCATGGGCAGGTTGCCGGAGAGCAGGACGAGCGAGCCGTACTCGCTGACCCCCCGGGCGAAGGAGAGCGCGGCCCCCGCGGCGATCGCCGGGGTCAGGCTGGGCAGGATGATCCGGCGGAACGTCGTGAAGCGGCTGGCGCCCAGCGACGCGGCGGCCTCCTCGACCTCCCGGTCCAGCTCCGCGAGGACGGGCTGCACGGTGCGCACGACGAACGGCAGCGTCACGAACAGGAACGCCAGGAAGACGGCCGGGCGGGTGTTCGCGATGTCGATGCCGAGCGGGCTGTCGCGCCCGTAGAGGGAGAGCAGGACCAGGCCGGCCACGATCGTGGGGAGCGCGAACGGCACGTCGATGAGCACCTCGATCACCCGCTGGCCCCAGAAGCGGTCGCGCACCAGGACCCAGGCGATGAGCGTTCCCATGAAGACGTTGACGACGGTGACCAGGAGCGCGGTGCCGACGGTGAGGCGGATCGAGGCGGCGGTCTGGGCGTTGGTGACCGAGTCCCAGAACGCGCCCCAGCCGCCCTCGCCGGCGGTGACGATGACGGCGATGAGCGGGATGAGGACGAGCAGGCTGAACCAGAGCATGGCGACGCCGAGGCCCAGCCCGGAGGCGCGGTTCAGACGGCGGCCGCCCCGGGCCTTGCGGCGCGCGGGAGGCGCCGCAGGTCCCGGGGCGATGGTCGCGGTCGTCACTTGGCTTTCCCGGACTCAGCGATGATCTTGACGATGATGCCGTTCTTCTCGTCGAAGAACTTCTTCGACAGGGCCGACCAGCTGCCGAAGTCCTTCTCGACGGTGAGCAGCTTCTTCGGTGTCGGGAACGGGTTGTTCTTGTCCAGCGCGCCCTCGACGCCCTTGGTGTCTACGCCCTCGATCACCGGCCGGAAGCCCTTGAGCGCGAACTGCCGCTGGCCCTTGGGGCCGAGCACGAAGTCGAGCCACTTCTGGGCCTTCGGGTGGGAGTTCTTGAGGATGGCGCCCGGGTTCTCGATCTTGATCGTGGTGTCCGGGTAGACCCAGTCCAGCTTCTCGCCGCTCTGCGTGGCGAGGATGGCCTCGTTCTCGTAGGCGAGGAGCACGTCGCCGGTGCCGCCGATGAAGCTCGTGGTGGCGTCGCGGCCGCTGTTGGGCAGCGAGACGACGTTCGCGAAGAGCTTCTTCACGTACTCGGCGGCCTGCTCGTCGGTGCCGCCGTTGGCCGCGATGTGACCCCACGCCGCGAGAGCGTTCCAGCGGGCCGCCCCGGAGGAGGCCGGGTTGGGCGTGACGATCCCGATGCCGGGCTTGATCAGGTCGTCCCAGCCCTGGATGTTCTTCGGGTTGCCCTTGCGCACCGCGAGGACCACGACCGAGGTGGAGACGATGCCCTTGGTGGGGCCGGCGTTCCAGCCCGCGTCGACGAGTCCGGCGTCGACCAGGCGGGTCACGTCGCTGCTGACCGAGAAGTGCACGTAGTCGGCCTTGAGGCCGTTCTGCACCGCGCGGCTCTGGTCGCCGGAGGCGCCGTAGGAGGTCTTGAACTTCACGCCCTTGCCGTCGGAGGTCTTGTTCCACTCCGCGGCGATCGCCTTGTTGGCCTGCTCGGGGACCGCGAAGCCGACGATCGAGATCTCGCCGGCGTCGCCGCTGCCGGACGCGCTGCCGCCGCCGCAGGCCGTGAGTGCCAGGCCGGCGACCAACGCTAACGCGACCGATGCTCTGGCTCGGTTCATCTACGTCTCACATCCATACTGAATCGATCGGATATAGCTAGAACGTAGAGTCGATCGGTTGGGTGCGTCAACCACCCGTTCGGCCGACCGCGACCAGATCCGCGAGGCGCACGCCGTCGACCACCCCGGAGACCGCCTCGTCGAGCGAGATCCACACCTCGCGCAGCCCCTGCGCGGTGCCGCCGTACGTGGCGGCCACGGTCGGGCGGCCGCGCACGGTGGTCAGTTCGCCGTCCATGACGCGCAGGATCTCGCCGAGGCTGATCGCCTCCGCGGCGCGGGCCAGTCCGTAGCCGCCGTCGTTGCCGCGGTAGCTGAGCACGAGCCCGCCCCGGCGCAGGTCGACCAGGATCGACGTGAGGAAGCCCGCCGGTATCTGTTGGGCCGTGGCGATCTCCGCCGCCCGCACGAAGCGCGGGTGTGCCTCGGCGATGACGAGCATCGCCCGCACCGCATAGTCGGTACGCGCGGAAATGTGCACAGCGTCGTGCCCCCGATCGCCCCGGGCCAGATAACACACTTACTAGGTAGGGATACTATGTTCGATCGGGTTGGGCGGCAAGGTTGGCCGGGGACGCCCATCTTCCGAGCACGAACGCCGCGAGCAGGCCGGCGGCGGCCATGGTGACCGCGGCGGCCCCGAGCGACGCACCCGCCGCGACGGCGCCGATCAGCAGCGGCCCGCCGCCGTTGCCCACGTCGTTGAAGACCCGCCACACGCCGAGGAACTGCGCGCGTCCCACCGGCGGGGAGACGTCCGCGCCCAGCGTCATCACCAGGCCGGCGCTCAGCCCGTTGCCGATCCCCATCAGCAGGCCCACCGCCGCCAGCCCCAGCACGCCGCCGGCCAACGGCACCAGCGCGTGCGCCGCCCCGAGCAACGACATCGCCGGAACGGCCGCGAAGCGCCGACCACGCCGGTCCATCAGCCTGCCGGCCGGGTAGAACAGCAGCATGTCCACCGCCCCGGACAGCCCGTAGAGCAGGCCGATCGTGGCGGGCGACAGGCCCAGGCCGGCGCCCCACAGCGGCATGATCGTCTGCCGCGAGGCACGCAGGGCGCCGACCAACAGGATTCCGAGACCCAGCGTGCCGAGCGTCCGGATGTTCGACCGGATGATGCTCAGCAGGCTCGGGTGCGCAACGCCCGGCGTAGCGGGAGTGTCCTCGGGCGCCTGGGGGAGGAACGCCATCAGCGCGGCGGCGCCGCCGATCCCGACCAGGGCGACCAGGTACGCGCCGGGCAGGCCCAGGAAGTGCATGGCCCCGGCGCCGAGGAACGGCCCGACGAAGACGCCGATCCGCGACACCCCGCCCAGCGTCGACATCGCCCGCGCCCGCAGGTCCGGCCGCACCGCCTCGGTCAGGTAGGCGTGCCGCGCCACCCCCCACGCGGCGCCCGCCACGCCGAGCGCCACCACCGCCGCGCCGAAGATCCGCAGGTCACCGGCGACCATGCAGGCGACCAGCGCGGGCAGCATGAGGGCGGACGCGCCGATCATCGTGCGGCGCTCGCCGATGCGCGAGATGAGCACACCGGACGGCACGGCCCCGGCGATCTGGCCGAGGCCGAGCAGTCCCGCGACGACCGCGGCGGTGGCGGCGGAGGCGCCGAGGTCGATGGCGGACAGGACGATCACCGGGGCGACCGCGCCCATGCCGGTCGAGAAGATCGCGGCCGGCAGGTACACGCCGGGGCCGAGTTGGCGCAGGGTCAGTCCGTCGGTCGCCACCCCCGAACCGTAGCGATCTCCCGGTGCCTACTGTTGGCGGATGATCGCGCATCCGGGGCTTCGCTTCACCGACCACACCGTCGAGGTCCCGCTGGACCACCGGTCGCCGGACGCGGGCACCATCGAGATCTTCGCCCGCGAGGTGGTGGCCGCCGACCGGGTCGGCGAGGACCTGCCGTGGCTGCTGTTCCTGCAGGGCGGGCCGGGCGGCAAGGCGGGCCGGCCGCTGCGCGCCGACAGCTGGCTGGCCCGCGCGACGCGGACGCACCGCGTGCTGCTGCTGGACCAGCGCGGCACCGGGCGCAGCACCCCGGTCACGGCCCGCACGGTCCGCGGCCGGGACCCCCGCGACCTGGCCGCCTACCTGCGGTTGTTCCGCGCCGACAGCATCGTCGCCGACGCCGAGATCCTGCGCGAACGACTCAACGCCGGCCGGCCCTGGGACACCCTCGGGCAGAGCTACGGCGGATTCATCACGATGACGTACCTGTCGTTCGCGCCGCAGGGGCTGCGCACCTGTTACATCACCGGTGGCCTGCCGGGGCTCACGGCGAGCGCGGACGACGTGTACGCGCGCACCTATCCCCGGGTCGCGGCGAAGAACGCCGAGTACTACCGGGCGTTCCCCGACGACGTGGCGGCGGTGCGGCGGATCGCCGACCACCTGCGGGACGAGGACGTGCGGCTGCCGGACGGCGACCGGTTGACCGTGCCGCGGTTGCGGGTGTTGGGCAGCGCGTTCGGGATGAGCTACGGGTACGCGCAGACGCACTGGCTGCTGGACGAGGCGTGGCACGGGGATTCGTTGTCGGACACCTTTCTGTACGAGGTGATGCGGCTGACCGGGTTCGTGGACCAGCCGCTGTTCGCCCTGCAGGAGTACTGCTACGGGGCGCCGGGCCTGCCGGCCACGCGCTGGGCCGCCGCGCGGGCGATCGGCACCTATCCGGCGTTCGGGGAGGACGCCACGCCGCTGCTGTTCACCGGCGAGATGATGTTCCCGTTCATGTTCCGCGAGATCGCCGCGCTGAAGCCGTTCGCCGGGGCGGCCGACATCCTCGCCGAGGTCGACGACTGGAGCGCCCTGCTCGACCCCGAACGCCTCGCCGCCAACGACGTGCCGGTGCTCGCCGCCGTCTACGCCGACGACATGTACGTCGACGCGGGGCTCTCCCTGGAGACCGCCGCCGCCGTCGGCAACGTGCGCGCCTGGGTGACGAACGAGCACGAGCACGACGGGCTGCGCACGGCCGGCGACCAGGTGCTGTCCCATCTCATGGAGATGGCTTCCGGATTGCGGTAGGCGCTTCTCGAACTCGTCGGAACTTCTCGGGCACGGCGGGCGACCAATGTCGCAACGCCCGCCGTCGTCCGAGGAGCCGCGATGTCCGCACCCACCCGTTCCGTGGGTCCCCTGCTGTTGCGGCTGCACTTCTACGCCGGCGTGCTCGTGGCGCCGTTCCTGGTGGTGGCCGCGGTCACCGGGCTGCTGTTCGTGACGACGCCGCAGCTCGACCGGGCCGTCTACGCCGACGAACTCCGCACCGACGGCCACGGCCCGCGCAAGCCGCTGGCCGAGCAGGTCGCCGCCGCCGTGGCCGCCCACCCGGAGGGAACCGTCAGCGAGGTGATCCTCCCCGCGGGCGACGACCTCAACACCCGGGTCGTCTTCGCCGTGGAGTCCCTCGGCGAGAACAACGACACCGTCTACGTCGACCCGTACACCGCGCGGGTCAAGGGCAGCCTCGTCACCTACTACGGCGCCACACCGCTGAACACCTGGCTCGACGTCCTGCACCGCGACCTGCACCTGGGACCCGTCGGCAACCTCTACTCCGAACTGGCGGCCAGCTGGCTGTGGATCGTGGCGCTGGGCGGCGTCGTGCTGTGGCTGCGCCGCCAGCGCGGCCGGCTGCGCGCGGCGCTCGTGCCGGACCTGAAGGCGCGCAAGGGCGTGCGGCGTTCCCGCGGCTGGCACGCGTCGCTCGGCCTGTGGCTCGCGCTCGGCCTGTTCATCATCTCGGCGACCGGCCTGACCTGGTCCAACTACGCCGGCGAGAACTTCGGCGCGGTGCAGGACGCGCTGAACGGCAGCGCCCCGGCCGTGTCGACCGCGGCCGCCCCGGACAGCGGCGGCGGTGGGCACCACGGCTCGGCCGGCGCGGCGCGGCCGGCCGACCTGACGCTGCTCGATCCGGTGGTGGCGACCGCCCGGGCCGCCGGTCTGGACGGCACCGTCATCGTGACCCCGCCGGCGGAACCCGGCACGGCGTGGACCGTGGGCCAGGACAGCGCGCCGTTCGGCTTCGACGTCGTCGCGGTCGCCCCGGACGGGAAGACGGTCACCGACCGGGTGGACTTCGCCGACTGGCCGCTGCTGGCCAAGCTCACCAAGCTCGGCATCTACGCGCACATGGGCATCCTGTTCGGACTGCCGAACCAGCTCGTGCTGGGCGCGCTCGCCCTCGGCCTGCTGACCGTCATCTTCTGGGGCTACCGGATGTGGTGGCAGCGGCGCCCGACGCGGGCCGGCCGTTCGGCGCCGTTCGGGACGGCACCGGCGCGGGCGGCCTGGCGGCAGCTGCCCACCTGGGCGATCGTGGTCGGTGTGCCGCTGGTCGTGGCGCTCGGGTACGCGCTGCCGCTGTTCGGGCTCTCGCTGGTCGGGTTTCTCCTGACGGATCTGGTGATCGGTGCGCTCCAGGGGCGGCGCGTGGCGGCGATCGCGCCCGCTTCCCCGGTCCCCCTGGACAGCCCGTCGGAAGAGGCCAAGGTCTGACGGAACCAAACGGCGGCCCGGAACGACTACTGGTCGAACCCCGCAGTCTCATTCGAGGACAATTGCCATTATGCGAGTATTCTTCCGCGCGGCCGCGGCCGTTCTCACCGCTGCCGTGGCCGGCGTGATGATCGCGCCCGGTGTCGCCTCCGCACACGTGACGGTCAGCTCCGCCAGCGCCGTCCAGGGCGGCTACGCGAAGATCACGTTCCGCGTCCCGAACGAGAAGGCCAACGCCGGCACCGCCAAGCTCGAGGTGGTGCTGCCGACCGACAAGCCCGTCGTCTCGGTCTCCACGAAACCGGTCGGCGGCTGGACGGTCGCCACCGAGAAGACCAAGCTCGCCACGCCGGTCAAGACGGCCGACGGCGAGATCACCGAGGCCGTCTCGAAGATCACCTGGACGGCCGCGCCGGACGCCGTCATCCAGCCGGGGCAGTTCCAGGAGTTCGACGTGTCGCTGGGGCCGCTGCCCGAGGCGGACCAGCTGGTGTTCAAGGCGCTGCAGACCTACTCCGACGGCGACGTGGTCCGCTGGATCGAGGAACCGGGCGGCGCCACCGAGCCGGAGCACCCGGCGCCCGTGCTCAAGCTGACCAAGGCGAACGCCGCGCCGGACGCACCCGGCGGCGCGGGCTCCACCGACGCCCCGACCACCTCCTCGGCCTCCAGCCAGACCGAGGAAGCGGGTCGCGACGGGCTCACGCTCAGCTTCGCCGTCGGCGGCCTGCTGATCGCCGTCGCGGGTCTCGTCGTGGCGCTGCTGGCCTATCGCAAGGCCGCCGCCGCGCCGCCCGCGGCGTAGGGAACGACATGGACGACGCGGTCACCGGCTGGGCGTACGCGGCAGCGGCCGGTGACCGGGTCGCCGCGGCCGCCTTCGTGCGCGCCACCCAGGTCGAGGTGACCCGCTTCCTGGCGCACCTGGTGGGCAACCGGGACGCGGAGGACCTCGCCCAGGAGACCTACCTGCGGGCGTTCCGCGGCCTGCCCGCGTTCGCCGGGCGTTCCTCGGCGCGCACGTGGCTGTACTCCATCGCCCGGCGGGTCGCCGCCGACCACGTCCGTGCGGTGCGCCGCCGGCCGCGCGTGGCCGAGGGACAGGACTGGCTCGCCGCGGCCGAACGCCGGCAGTCCGTCGACGGCGGCCGCATCGACGAACAGATCGTGCTCCGGCGGTTGCTGGACGCGCTGCCGGCCGACCAGCGGGAGGCGTTCGTGGCCACCCAGCTCGTGGGACTGTCCTATGAGGACGCCGCGCAGGTGTGCGGATGCCCGGTCGGCACCATCCGCTCGCGCGTGGCGCGTGCGCGCAGCCGACTCGTGCTGCTCCTGAACGACACATACGTACCCGGCGACGGAAAGGATTTCGCCAGCGCCTGAAAGTTCGCTCAGGAACGGCACTCGTCTCTCATATCGCGCTCACAGGAACGCATGGTTATGTTTGCCCCATGACCGAGCCCGAGCCTGCTGGGCGGACGCCGTCGCCGACGCGGCGGCGCCTCGGGTTCGGCGCGGTCGCGGTGCTGTTACTGGCCGCCACCGCCTTCCTGGCCTTCCGATGGGGGTCCGGCTCCGCGGACTCCGCCGCACCGGTGCCGACCGCCTCGCCCTCCCCGTCCGCCACCGCGCTCAGCGCCGCCGAGGTCTACCAGGCGCTCAAGCCGTCCGTGGTGACCATCGAGGCGACGGCGCCCGGCGGTAGCGAGGTGCGTTCCACCGGCACCGGTGTGATCGCCAGCGCGGAGGGCGTGATCCTGACCGCCCGCCACGTGGTGGTGGGCGACGGGGCGATCCGGGTGACGTTCGCGGACGGGACGCAGGCGCTGGCGACCGTGGCCGCCGAGGACGCCTCCATCGACATCGCGCTCCTCACCGTCGACGCCCTCCCCGGGGTGCTGGTGCCGGCGAAGCTGGGCAACTCCGGCCGGCTCGCGATCGGTCACGAGGTGGTGGCTATCGGCAACCCGTTCGGGCTGACCGGCAGCGCCACGTCCGGCGTCGTCTCCGGGCTCGACCGCGCCGCCGGTGGGACCGACGGGTCGCGGCTGTCCGGGCTGATCCAGTTCGACGCGGCCGTCAATCCGGGCAACTCCGGCGGGCCGCTGGTCAACATGCGTGGCGAGACGATCGGGATCGTGGTGGCGCTGGCCAATCCGACGGGGGCCGGCACCTTCATCGGCATCGGATTCGCCGTTCCCATCGGATCGGCTCTGGGCGCCGGGGGAGAAGGACCCGGCGGCCGCGGCCCGGAACAGTAAGGACAGAGAGCCTTGGAGAACAACGGCGGACCCGGCACGGATCCGGTCGAGCAGGTGCTGTACGAGGTCAAGAAGACCATCGTCGGGCAGGACGCCCTGCTCGAACGCCTCCTCGTGGCGCTGCTGTCCCGGGGGCACATCCTCGTCGAGGGCGTGCCCGGGCTGGCCAAGACCCTCGCGGTGAAGGCCCTGGCGGCCGCGATCGGCGGGCGGTTCAACCGGATCCAGTTCACGCCGGACCTGGTGCCGGCCGACATCGTCGGGACGCGCGTGTTCCATCAGCGCAGCGGCGAGTTCGAGGTGTCGCTCGGGCCGGTCTTCACCAACCTGCTGCTCGCCGACGAGATCAACCGGGCGCCGGCCAAGGTGCAGAGCGCACTGCTGGAGGTCATGCAGGAGCAGCAGGTCACCATCGGCCGCGAGACGCACCCGGTGCCGAAGCCGTTCCTGGTGATGGCGACGCAGAACCCGATCGAGTCCGAGGGCACCTATCCGCTGCCCGAGGCGCAGGTCGACCGCTTCATGATGAAGGTGCTCGTGGGCTACCCGAGCGCGACGGAGGAGTTCGTCATCGTCGAGCGGGCCATCTCGCCGACACCGCAGCCGCAGGCGATCCTCACGCCGGAACGCCTCGTCGAGATGCAGACGCAGGTCGAGCAGGTCTACGTCGACCCGGCGCTGATCGAGTACGCCGTCCGGCTGGCCAACGCCACCCGCGAACCGGCCCAGGTGGGGCTCGGCGACCTGGCCCGGTACGTGGAGTTCGGGGCGAGCCCGCGCGCCTCGATCAACCTGATCCTGGCCGCGCGAGCCCTCGCCTACGTGCGCGGCCGCGACTACGTGGTGCCCCGCGACGTCACCGAACTGGCGCACGACATCCTGCGGCACCGGCTCGTGCTCACCTACGAGGCGCTCTCCGACGACGTCACGCCGGACGCCGTGCTGACCCGGGTGATGGACGCGCTACCGGTCCCGGACGCGCCGCCGCGCGGGGTGCTCAGAAAATGAGCGCGGGGCGGGGCGGCGCGGTGCCGTCTGGACTGAGGAGCGTAGCGACGAGGGAAGACGGTGCCTCGGGCGCCGGCCCGATGCTTGCGCGGGAAGCACTGTGAGCGCGGGGCGGGGCGGGGCGGCGCGGTGCCGTCTGGACTGAGGAGCGTAGCGACGAGGGAAGACGGTGCCTCGGGCGCCGGCCCGACGCTTGCGCGGGAAGCACTGTGAGCGCGACGCCCGATCGCCTGTTGCGGCGCCTGGAGTGGCAGGTCGTGCGGCGGCTCGACGGGCAGTTGCTGGGCTCCTACCGGACCGTGTTCCGGGGCACCGGCATCGACTTCGCCGACCTGCGCCTGTACACGCCCGAGGACGACGTGCGGCACATCGACTGGAACGTCACGGCCCGGCTCGACGAGCCCTACGTGCGCCAGTACACCGAGGATCGGGACCTGACCGCCTGGCTCGTGCTGGACCGTTCCGCCTCGATGCGCTTCGGTCCCGACGGGCACGACAAGGACGTGGTGCTCACCGACCTCGCCGTGTGCCTGGCGCGGCTGTTCACGCAGGGCGGCAACCGGGTCGGGGCGGTCTGCTACGACAACGGCTTCCAGCGGGTGATCCCGGCGCGCACCGGCCGCAGGCACGTGCTGCACCTGACGAACGAACTGACGAAGCAGCGTTCCGGCGGCCCGCGCGACGGCCGCGTCACCGACCTGGACGCGATGCTGCGGCTGGCGGCCAACACCGTTCGCCGGCGCAGTCTCGTCTTCGTCGTGTCGGACTTCATCGCCGACGTCGAGTGGGAACGCGCGCTGACCCGGCTGGCGCACCGGCACGAGGTGGTGGCGATCCGCGTCGTCGACCCGGTCGAACTGGAGCTGCCCGACCTCGGTCTCATCCTCATCGAGGACGCGGAGACGGGTGAGCAGCTGCTCGCCGACACCAGCGATCCGCTGTTCCGGCAACGGCTGCGGGCCGAGGTCGCCGCGCGCGAGGACGCCGTCACCGCCTCGATGAAGCGCGCCGGGGTCACCTACCACCGGCTCGGCACCGACGAGGATCTGGCGCGGGCGCTGGTGGAGATGGTGCGCCGGTCGAAGCGGAGGCGGCTGTGAGCGTCCAGTACCCGTTCATGGTCGCGGTGGCGCTGCTCGGCGGCGTGGGGCTGTTTCTCGCCTACCGGTGGCTGCATCGGCAACGGGTCGCGGCTCTGCAGAAGGCGGGCCTGCGCGCGCAGGGCGGTCGGCGGCGGCACGTTCCGCCGGCGCTGTTCCTGAGCGCGTTGGTGCTGCTGATGTTCGGGCTGGCGCGGCCGCAGGCGACCGTCGACGTGCCGCACCTGTCGGGGACCGTGGTGCTGGCGTTCGACGTGTCCAACAGCATGACCGCGAAGGACGTGTCGCCGTCGCGGCTGGAGGCGGCGAAGAACGCGGCGAAGTCCTTTGTGGAGGCTCAGCCGTCCACAGTGGACATCGGGCTGGTGGCGTTCGGGGGCGCGGGGGCGCTGACCACCCGGCAGCCCAGTGCGGACCACCAGGCGGCCCTGGCCGCGATCGACCGGCTCGCCACCGGCGGCGGCACCTCGCTCGGCAACGCGATCCTCGCCGCGCTGGGAGCGGTGGTCGGCAAGCCGGTGGTGCTTCCCGCCGAGGGCTCCAACGAGCCGGTGCCGGACCTGGGCTACCGCGGGGACGCGACGATCGTGCTGCTCTCCGACGGGGAGGACACGACGGGGCCGGACGCCGTGGCCGCCGCCGAGCTGGCCGCCGCCGCGGGCGTTCACATAGAAACCATCGGGGTGGGGACGGTCGAGGGGGCGACGATCGAGGTCGACGGCTTCCAGCTCGCGACCTCCCTCGACGAGGAACTGCTGACCGAGGTGGCGGAGACCACCTCGGGCAAATACCACCGCGCCGAGGACGCCGAGGCCCTCGACAACGCCTACCGCTCGCTGGATCTGCGGATCACGACCGAGGAGCAGCCGCTCGAACTGACCGGTGTGCTCGTGGTCGCCGCCCTGGTGCTGCTCACGATCGGGGGCCTGCTGATGATCAACTGGTTCGGACGGATCGTCTGATGTCGTTCTCCTGGCCGTGGGCCCTCGTCGCGCTGCTCGCCTTTCCCGCGCTGCTCGCCTTCCGCTGGTGGACCCGCCGCCGGCGCCGTCGCGAGGCGGTGCGGCTGTCCAGCCTCACCCTGATCCGGGCGGCACTGCCGGGGCGTTCGTCGTGGCGGCGCCGGATCCCGATCTGGCTGTTCGCGATCGGTTTGATCGCTCTGGGAACGGGCGCCGCCCGGCCGCAGGCGTCGATGCGGGTGCCGAAGAACGCCGCCTCGATCCTGCTCGCGATCGACGTGTCCCAGTCGATGTGCTCCACCGACGTGCAGCCCAACCGGATCACCGCGGCGCAGGAGGCGGCGCGCACGTTCATCAAGGCGCAGGACGACGAGGCGCGCATCGGGCTGGTGGCGTTCGCCGGGATCGCCGGCCTCCTCGTCGAACCGACCAGTGACAAGCGGGAACTCCTCGCCGCGATCGACGGGCTGAAGACGTCCCGCGGGACGGCCATCGGCATGGCGATCCTCGCTTCGGTGGACGCCATCGCCGAGGTCAACCCCGCGGTCCCGCCCACCGGCGTCTCGCTGCCCGCCGCGACGCCGGACGGCGAGTTCGAGCCCGACACCATCGTCGTCCTGACCGACGGGCGCAACACGCAGGGCGTCGACCCGGTGGCGGCGGCCCAGCAGGCGGCGGCCCGCAAACTGCGCGTGTACACGATCGGCTTCGGCACCACCAACCCGGCCGCGTCGGTCTGCACCGCCGACCAGCTCGGCGGCGACGCCACGGCCGGCGACCGGCCCCGCTTCGGCGGCGGCGGGCCGGGCGCCGGGCGCAACTTCCGCCAGCTCGACGAGCAGACCCTGACGACCGTCGCCGACTCGACCGGCGGCGAGTACTTCAAGGCCGAGGACGCCGAGGAACTCGGTGAGGTGCTGCTCGACCTGCCGAAGGCGATGACGTTCCAGCGGCAGGACGTGGAACTGACGGTGTGGTTCGCGCTCGTGGGCGCGCTGCTGGTGGCCGGCGCGGTCGGCCTGGCCCAGTGGTGGAACCGCACCACGGTCCCGTCGGTGGCACGCGCGGCACCGACCCCGTAGAACGTCGGGTCAGGCGGTCAGCTGCCGCCGCATCTCGGCGGAGTCGTGGAGGTTGGTCATCTGTGCGAACCGGCCGTCGCGCACCTCGTAGATCGCGTACTCGACGATCTCGAACGAGGCGCCGGACGGCGGCACGCCGAGCCACTCCTTCGCCGGGGTGCCCGTGTTGACGGCACGAACGGCGATCCGGTCGCGGTCGAACAGCAGTTCCTGGAACTCCCAGTGGATGTCCGGGACGGCGTCGGCGATTCCCTTCAGGACGGTGACGACGTCGTCCCGGGTGCCGGGCTCGCCGTTGAGCAGCACCCGGTCGTTGATGAACTCGTCCATCCGGTCGAACTCGTGGGCGTTGAGCGCCGCCCCGTAGCGCAGGTACCAGTCGCGCAGGCCGTTGTCCGTCATGGGATCGCCTCCTCGTGCCGCGGTGTCGCGCGGCCGCAGACTTCTGCACCGATCGGTGCAGAAATCGACCCTAGCACTTCGGTACCGATCGGTGCAGAAGTGGCGGCGTGCTGTGACGGGGCAGACTACGGGCGCCGGTGGTAGACGTTGCGGCGTGGCCGCCTCTGCGGTGGGAGGAGTGCGCTGTGGGTGAGCCTGGCAGTGTGAAGCTGCCCGGTCAGGTCCGGGGCCTGGCGGCGGCGGATCCGGCGGGTCCGGTCTTCGTGACCGGTTTCGACGGCCGCGGCGCGCGAAGCACTGTGCTGGCCGCCGTGGACCTCGCGGGGACGACGATCTGGCGGAGTGAATTCGCCGGACGTCCCCTTCCGCCGCGCGCCGGCGTGGACGGCGGCATCTGGATCGCTCGTCGCGAGTCGGCCGGATACGGTCTGTCGCAGGTGGGGGCGGACGGTTCGACGTTGAGTTCGGTCACTCCGCAGCAGGCGGCGGATGAGCATCTTGATGCGTTCGTGGTGCTGCCGACGGGTTCTGTGCAACGTGGTTGCCGGCGCACCACGGCTATCCGGCTCCCCCCGGTCGCGCCGCCCGTCTGGCCCGATACGACAGGACGGGCCGTACCGTCTGGTCGACGCCGTTGAGGCTCGACGAGGTTTCGTTCCCCGGAGTGGTCGAGATGCGGGCGGACACCGGCTGGCGGGCACGACCGATGCGGCCCCGGTGGCTCGAAAGCGGTCCCCGCGCCCGGCCGTTTCCTGGTGGGCAGCCATGGCTACGGCGAGTTTTCCAGCACCCTGTACGACCGTGCCGGCCGAGCGGTACAAGACTGGTCGAGTCACGGCATGATGCTCGTGGACCGGTACGGGACGATCCGCGGCCCGGAATTCGGCGATCCCAGACGGTCGGCGCCGATGTTCCGAGTCTTCGACAGTGCCGGATCGCTGCGTGCCGGACCGCGTCTGAGCGGCCACGACACCACGTATCCGGCGTTGGACGGCGACGGCAACGCTGTTTTCTGGCGCGACGGTAAGTTGCTGGCCGTCGACACGGACCTGCGGGTCCGGGAACTCTTCGGCCGGGATGACCGGTCCGTCGCGATGAGCAGGGTTCTGCTGCTCGACGGCGGCCGGCTGCTCTTCGCGTTGGGTGATGAGTTGCTCGTCTTCCGCGACACCGGACTCGCCGCACTGGACACCGTGCCCTGGCCCTGCGGAGACGGCAACATCCACGGCAATCCCGTGGTCGCCTTCGAGTGAAGTGAACCGACCGGGCGCCGGACCGGCGGCCGAGGCGAGAACAACGACGCTGCGAGGAGAGACGGGTGCACGGCGGGTTCGGGGCTTTGCTGGGCTTGGCGGTCGGCAAGGACGGTTATCACGCCGTCGGGCCGGCCCAGGACGGTAAGCGGCTGCACGACGCGGCGTTGCCGAACACGGAAGCCAAGCTGCGGACGCTGTTCGACAAGCTCGGCCGGCACGGCACAGGGCTGGTCGTCGTCGACCAGCCCGCGCCCTACCAGCAGCCGGCACCTGGCGGACCTGCAACGTGCGCAGCATGAACAGGATCGTGATCCTCGGCCCCGGGGGTGCCGGCAAGTCCACACTCGCCGCCCATCTCGGCGCAGCCCTGGCCCTGCCGGTCATCGAACTGGACAAACACTTCTGGGCGCCCGACCTCACTCCCATGCCCACCGAGCGGTGGGTCCAGATCCAACACGGGCTGATCAGCGGCAAGCGGTGGATCATCGATGGCGACCTCGGCCCGTACGACGTCCTCACCGCACGGCTGCAAGCCGCAGACACCGTCATCGTGCTGGACTTCCCACTCTGGCTCTGCGCCTGGCGCGCGCTACGCCGCTCCCGCGAGAACCTGGCGTTCTGGCGATGGCTCGTCACCTACCGACGCCGCAGCCTGCCCACCGTCATGACCGCCATCGCCACCCACGCTGATCACGCCGAACTCCACGTGCTCCACAACCCCCACGCCGTCGAACAACTCCTAGGCCAAGCCACGACAACACCCCCATAGGGACCCCCTCCGGCCAGCGTGGCGTTCTCGGCGACCGGATCCCGGCTCGGTCAACTGGACCAACGAGTAGGCGCGCACGCACGGGACTACGTCGCGCCGCATGAGACAGGATCGTGTGGTTACCTGGGCGGGTGCGAATGACCCGCGACGTTCTCCGTGAGGTGCTCGGGGCCGTCGCGGTGCCCGGTCCGCTCGCCGCCGAGGTGCACGAGGAGGTCGCCTGTGACGGCTACGTGCGCCGCCGGGTCTCCTACGACGTTCCCTCGGGGAAGGCGTCGGCGTTCGTCTGCGTGCCGGACGCGCTGAGCGCACCGGCGCCGGTGGTGTTCTGCCACCATCAGCACGCCGGGCAGTTCGACCTCGGCAAGAGCGAGGTGTGCGGCCTGCGTGGCAACCCCGACCAGGCGTACGCGGCCGAGCTGGCGCGGCGCGGCTTTCTCACGATCGCTCCGGACGCGATCGGGTTCGAGGACCGCAACTGGGCCGGTGCGAAGAACATCGGCTGGTTCGAACTCTCCTCGCGCCTGGTGCGCGGGCGCACGCTGCTGGCGGACTGCTTGCAGGAGATCTCCCTGGCCGTCGACTACGCCACGAGCCTGCCGGAGGCCGACCCGCGGCGGATCGGCTTCATCGGCCACTCCTACGGCGGCCGCGCCGCCATCTGGGCGCCGGCGTGGGACGAGCGCATCCGGGTGAGCGTCTCCAACGGCGGCTGCATCCCGTACCGGCACTCGTTCGCGCGCGACGCCGGCTTCCAGGCCGAGTTCGTGGTCCCGGGGTTTGCCGCCGGGTATGACGTCGAGGACGTGCTGGCCCTTGCCGGGCAGTGCGAGTTCCTGCTCATCGCCGCCGAGGACGACCGGTGGAGCCGGGGTGCGCGGGAGATCGAGACCCGGCTCCGCGAGCGGCGCGCCGGCCACGTGCGGGTGCACGTGGTGCCCGGCGGGCACGAGTTCCGCCCTCCGGAGCGGGAGCTGGCGTACCGGTTCCTCGACCGGCTCCGGGCCGCGTGAGCCCGATGCGGCTCTTTGCCGTGAGGTCCGGCGACCGGGTGGTGCCCGCCGCGCTGTGGCTGCCGGCCGAGACGAGCGGACCGGTGCCGCTGGTGCTGCTCGGGCACGGCGGTTCCCAGCACAAGACGTCGCCGGGTCCGATGGAAGTGGTCCGCCGGGTGGTCGAGCACCACAGCTGCGCCGCGCTGGCCATTGACGGGCCGGTGCACGGCGCACGACGAGCCGACGGCGGGCGGGACGTCGACGCGGTGCGCCGGGATGCGGTGCGCGCGTTCGACGATCCGGGGACGGTGCCGAGCATGACGGCGGACTGGCGCGCCGTTCTCGCCGCCGTCGACGCCATGGACGACGTGTCGCTCGGCCCGATCGGCTACCGGGGAGTCTCCATGGGAACGCTCTACGGCCTGCCGCTCATCGCCGAGGAGCCGAGGATCGTGGCGGCCGCGCTGGGCCTGTGGGGATTGGGCGGCGAGTTCTCGGCGATGGATGCGCCGGTGCGCGCGGCGTGTCCGGCGGTGCGCTGCCCTGTGCTGTTCCTGGCGCAGGAGAGCGACGAGTTCTTTCCGCTCGCCGGCGTGACGGAGCTGTTCGGCGCGTTGGGCACCGACGACCGGCGCCTGCACCTGAACGTCGGCGCGCACGGCGAGGTGCCCACACCGGAGTGGGAGGCGTCCGTCGACTTCGTGGTGAGCCGCCTTACCTGAACGCGACGCCGCCGGGCGTAAATCTTCCACCCTTGCGCCTGTGCGAGAGGCGTGCCGCCGTGCGTCCGACATCTGTCGCCACCCGAGAAAGAAGGCGATCGATAGCGGAATCCGTCGATGGAGTCGATAACGTCGGCGATTCGGGGCGCACGGGGGAGGGGCGGCGCAATGGCAACGATCTCGCGTCGGACGTTCATGACCGCGACTACTCTGGCCGCCGTGGGCGGGACGCTCGGGGCCTGTTCGGACGGCTCGTCCGGCAGCAAGGCGGACCGGGTCACCTACCTCACCTCGTTCGGCAATCTCGGCCGGGACGCGTACATCCACGCCGCCGTGCACAAGAAGTACTTCGACGAGGTCGGGATCGAGGTCGACGTCCAGTACGGCCAGGCCGGCGACTACAACCACAACCAGCTGCTCGCCGGGCGGGCCCAGTTCGCCTCGATCGACGCCTCCGGGGCGATCATCCGGGCGGGCAAGGCCGCCAAGCCGGAGGATCGGGACCTGCGGATCGTCGGCGTGGTGCACCAGCTCACCCTCAACGCCGTGGCCGCCTTCGCGGACAAGGGTTTCACCTCGCCGAAGGACCTTCAGGGTAGGACGTTGGGCGCGGTCGTCGGCGCCGCGCCGCGGGCGCTGTTCCCGGCGTTCGCCCGGTTGGCCGGCATCGACGCGAAGACGATCAAGTGGGTCGACGCGACCACCCAGAACAACGGGAGCCTGCTGGCGACCAATCAGGTGGAGGCGCTGGCGACCCAGCTACCCACCAAGCCCGGCCTGGAGAAGCTGGCGGGCGGTCGCCGGATCCAGATGTTCCCGTACAGCGATTTCCTCTCCGACCTCTACGGCATCACGATCATGACCCACAAGAACATCATCGAGAAGAACCCGGACCTGGTGCGGCGCTTCAACCAGGCGATCATGCGGGGAGTCAGGTACGGGGTCAACAATCCGGCGGAGATCGCGAAGGTCCTGCACGACGTCGACAACACGGTGGACGCCGACCAGGCGGCCCAGGAGTTGGAGATCCTCAAGCCGAACAGCCTGCCCGGCGGTGGCGCTCCGGTGGGCACCTTCGACGAGACCCGGATGTCGAAGAACATCGCCCTTCTCCAGGAGCTCGGCCTCATCCCGGCCGGGCTGACGCCGGCGGACATCGCCGACGCCAGGTTCCTCCCGAAGAGCGATACGTGATCGTCAGGTCGGCGGTCCGCCGGGGCGGCCGTGCGTGGTGGCGCCCGGCGTCGATCGTGCTGCCGCTGATCGGCGTCACGGCGACCCTCGGCCTGTGGTGGTCGGTCACCGCCGTGTTCGACATCAGCCCGCTCTTCCTGCCCGGGCCGCCCGACCTCGTCGATTCGCTCCGCGAGCCGGGGCGCGGACAGTACCTGCTGGACCGCTCGCTGGAAACCGCTCAGGTCACGCTGCTCGGCTTCGGGATCGCCATGTCGGGCGGGTTCGTGATCGCGCTGCTCCTGGCGACGTTCCGCAGCGTCGAGCGGGCGATCATGCCGGTGCTCGTGGGGCTCAACGCCGTCCCCAAGGTGGGGCTCGCCCCGCTGCTGGTCGTCTGGCTCGGGTTCGAGATCGAGCCGAAGGTCGTGCTCGTCGTCCTGATCTGCTTCTTCCCGATCGTGGTGGCGACCATGTCCGGGCTCGCCTCGACGCCGGCCGAGTTCGGGGAACTCACCGCGTCGCTGGCCGCCTCGCGCTGGCAGGCGTACCGCAAGGTGCGGGTGCCGTGGGCCCTGCCGCAGATCTTCGTGGGGCTCAAGCTCGCCGTCCCGCTCGCGGTCATCGGTGCCGTCGTCGCCGAGACCAACAACCCGAACTCCGGCCTCGGCAGCGCCATCGTCAAGGCGTCCGCGCAGTTCGAGACGGCGCTCGCCTTTGTCTGCCTGGTGTTGCTCGCCCTCCTCAGCTCCGCCCTGTTCTATCTGGTGGTGTGGTTGGAACGACGGATGCTGCCCTGGGCGCGGGCCATCTCGGCCCAGAAGTGGTGAGGCGGCGCACCGGTCAGGCGAGCAGCAGCCGCACCGGATAGCGACGCAGCCAGTCGTCCAGGCCGACCACCAGTTCGGCCGAGCGCCGCCGAGGGCCGAAACCGCTGCTCTCCAGCGGCGATTCGAAGAGTTCCAGCAGCGGCTTGGCGTTGAGCAGCCCGGCACTGGGCGCCGCCGGGTCGGTGAGGATCTCCCGCGCCCGGGTCCGCAGCATGCGCTCGTAGCGAACGTCCTGAGTGGACGGATAGGGGCTCTTCCGCCGCCGCAGCACCGAACCGGGCAACAGGTCCGCGACGGCCGCGCGGAGCAGCCCCTTCTCCCGGCCGTCGAAGGACTTCATCGACCACGGAACGTTGTAGACGTACTCCAGCAGCCGGTGGTCGGCGAACGGCACCCGCACCTCCAGGCCGTGCGCCATGCTCATCCGGTCCTTGCGGTGCAGGAGGAACGGCACCCACCAGATCTGTGCGAGGTAGCTGAGTTCGCGCATCCGCCGTTCCCCCGGATCCTGATCGGGCAGGTGCTCGACCTCGGCGAGCGCCTCGCGGTAGCGGTCGGCCTGATACCCGGGCAGGTCCAGCAGCGCGGCCAGGTCGGGGTCGAGCAACGCGACGATCGGGTTGCCGCCGCCGGCCGCGGGGTGGCGCGGATGGAGCCACGGGAACGTGTCGGCCGCCACCGCATCCCGATCGTGGAACCACCAGTACCCGCCGAAGACCTCGTCGGCGACCTCACCGGAGAGGGCCACCGTGGAGTGCTCGCGCACCGCCCGGAAGAGCAGGTACAGCGACAGGAACATGTCGCCCATCGGCGTGGGCAGGTCATTGGCGTGCAGGACCGAGGTGCGGTGGAGCGGGTCCATCATCATGGCGGTGTCCAGCACGATGTCCCGGTGTGCGACGCGGGAGCCGCCGAGGTGCGCCACCACGTCGTGCACGAACGGCGTGTCGGGCTGATCCCGCACGGCGTCGGGCCGGAAGTTCTCGGTCTGCCCGAGGAAGTCGACGGCGTAGGTGCGCACGCCCGCGCCGGCCGCACCGGAACCGGCGGCGAAGGCGGTGATCGCCGAGGAGTCCAGACCGCCCGAGAGCAACGTGCACAGCGGCACGTCGGCGACCAGTTGCTCGACGACGGCGTCCGCCAGCAGTTCCCGCACGGTGCGGACGGTGCGGTCGAGATCGTCGGGGTGCTCCCGGGTGCGCAGCGACCAGTAGCGCCGCTGCCGCGCGCCGGCCCGGTCCACGACCAGCAGGTGCCCCGGCCGCAGGTCGGACACGCCGCGGTAGAGGGTCCGGCCGGGCGTCGTGAAGTGGGTGAGCAGCTCGCGCAGCCCGTCGCTGTCGACCTCGGCGGTCACGCCGGGATGGGCGAGGATGCCCTTCGGCTCGGAGGCGAACAGCACCCCGTGCGCGGTCAGCCGGTAGTACAGCGGCTTGACGCCGATCCGGTCGCGGCCGAGGAGGAGCCGTTCGCGCGCGCAGTCCCAGAGGCCGAACGCGAAGATGCCGCGCAGCCGTTCGACGAACGCGTCGCCCCACTGCAGATAGGCGCGCAGGACCACCTCGGTGTCGCTGTCGGTCCGGAACGTGTGGCCGTAGCCGCGCAGTTCGGTGCGCAACTCGCGGAAGTTGTACACCTCGCCGCTGTAGGTCAGCACGGCGGCCACGGAGCCGTCGCGCCGAACGGTCATCGGCTGGATGCCGCCGCTGATGTCGATGACCGCCAGCCGCCGGTGCCCGAGCGCGACCCGTTCGTCGAGCCAGACGCCCTCGTCATCGGGGCCGCGCGGGGCCATCGTCGCGGTCATCGCGCGGATGATCGCGTGCTCCGCGGCGAGGCTTCGGTCGAAGTCCGCCCAACCGACGATTCCGCACATGGCTTCCCCTCGCGCACCGGCCGGGACATTCATGCCCGTCCAAATGTAGTGCGCGCCCTACTTGAAGGCGATGGCGTTCGGTGGGGAGCCGACGCCACCCGGCACGTTGAGCGGCTTGGCGGTCAGGAAGAACTCGTAGCGCCCGTCCCGCGCGCAGTCGGCGGCCAGCTCGTCGAGCTTCCACAGTTCGCCCATCGCCATGCCGAGCAGGGCGATGAGGGGCCGGTGGAGCATGCCGTCGTGATCGACACCGCGGGGCGGGGGCGCCTGTCCGGGGAGCCGGAAGTCGGAGTCGATGACCGGATCGGCCTCCACCGCGGGAGTGTCGCTGGCGACGAGCGCGATCTCGTGGTCCCACAGCCAACGCAGCGTCTCCTCGCGCTGCGCCAATCCGGGGGAACGGTTGCGGCGGTTGAACTCCGCCCGTTCGGCGGTCGACTTGGCGGTGTAGTTGGCGGCCCAGCCGGTGTGCAACAGCAGCAGGTCGCCGCCGACCCACGAGACGCCCTGGTATCGCGCGACGGCGTCCACTGTGGACATGTCCAGCACGACGGTCGTCTCGCAGTCGTACTCCCGGCCGTGCGCGGCGAAGAAGCGCGGCACGTCGAGCAGCACGCCGCGGCCGGCTATCCCGGTCTCGGCCCAGTGCTGGATGCCCAGGCGGGTCGACCCGGGCGAGTTGTCCTCGGTGGAGAGGCCGTTGTAGAAGCCGTACGACGGGTGCCCGATGTGGCGCAGCGCGTCGAGCTGTGACGTCGACTGCAGGTGGAACGAGTCCAGCCGGTCGTCGCGGTGGTAGTCGTTGTTGCCCCACACGTGGTGCTGCGTCGCCGGCCGGGTGCCCGTCGGGTAGGGCTCGAACGCGTTGATCGGGTAGTCGAGCCCGAACTGCCGCCCCGCGACGATCAGGCGCGCGGCGTCGCGGACCCGGGCCGGCGTCAGGAAGTTGATCGTGCCGCGCTGGTCCTGCCGGCCGAAGAACTCCCACGCCGAGTGCGGCGGATCAGCGTGGGCCAACTCGTCATACGTCGGCACGGGCCGGTCCCGGGGTGCGCAGCTCCTCGCTGAGCGCGGCGGCGGTCGCCATGACCTGTTCGTGCGCGGGCGACAGGTCGGGCAGGTCGCCGGCGCCGAGAACGGCCACCGTGGCACACATTCCGTCCTCGTCGAAAACCGGTGCGGCGACGGCGAACGAACCGCCGCTGTGCCGCGTGAAGCTGAACCCGCGCTGCTTCGCCGTGTACACCTCGGACTCCAGCTTCGCCCGCTCCGCGGCCGTCATCCCCTCGGCCACCCGGTCCAATGTGGACGGATCCGAGTGGGCCAGGAACACGTAGGTCTGCGCCGCGTTCGCCTCCAGCCGCGTGCCGGCGTGCACGGTCACCACCACCATGCGGCTGGTGTCCTCCTCGACCAGTGCCACCACGGGGGTCTGCGCCCCGCGGACGCTGAGCACCGCCGTCATCCGTACGGCGGCGCTCAGCTTCCTCAGGTGCGGGCCGGCGATCTCGACGACCCGTTCGCGGCCCAGGGCCAGGGTGCCCAGCTCGAGCATGAGCGGCCCGAGCGCGAACGTCCCGCGGCGGGTGCCGCGGCCCAGGATTCCGGCGGCGAGCATCGATGCGCAGTAGCGGTAGGCCGTGGTGCGGTTCAGCCCCGTGCGTTCGGCCACGTCGGCGGCCGACAGCTCGGGCACGCGGGGGCCGAAGAGGGCACAGATCTGGCCGACGCGCGCGACCGCCCGGATGTCGGAGGTCGAACCTTCATCAATGTTCGCCATGGGTCGGATCCTAATTTCTCGGGGAGATCGTCAGCCGACGAGCCAGTTGTTGAGCTTCGTGGTGGCGCTGTCGAAGTTCTTGGCGTACCACCCGACGTCCTGCGCGACGGTCTGGCCGGTGTTCACCGGCCCGAAGACCTCGACCTTCTTCGCGTTCTCCGAGAGGTTGGGCTTGGACGCCTTGTTGACCGGCGCCACGCCGAGGGCCTCGGAGATGCCGGCCATCGCGGTCGGGGTCACCAGCGACTCCACGAACTTCTTGGCGGCGGCCCGGTTCGGCGAGCCCTTCGGGACGGCGAAGCCGTTGAGCGCCGTCACCGTCACGTCCCACACGACGGTCAGCTTGGTGCCGTCGTTCATCAACGGGACGAGTCGCGAGTCGGGCAGGATGAACATGTCGACCTGGCCGGCGGCCGCCGCCTGCTGGAGCGCGCCGACGGTGGGCGCGAACGTGGTCTGCGCCCGGATCGTGTCGAGCTTCTTCAGCGCCCGGTCGACGTCGAGCGGGTAGATGCTGCCCGGCGCCACGCCGTCGGCGAGCAGCGGGTACTCGAGGATGCCGTTCTGCAGGTTGGTGAGGACGCCCCGCTTGCCGGGGAACTTCTGCAGATCGAAGAAGTCCTTCACGGTCTTCGGCGCCTTCGCCGGGTCCGGGAAGGCGTCGGTGCGGTAGGCGATCGGGCTGGCGTTGATCCAGTTGCCGACGTAGCACTTGCCGAGCGTTCCCTCGACGAGGTTCGACTTGTCCACATTGGACAGATCCAGCTCCTCGAACAGCTCGCCGCAGTGCTGGGTGGCGACACCCGGCGCCAGGGAGATGACGTCCCACTTCACGGACTTGGACAGCACCTGCGCCTTGACCTGGGAGATGTCGGGCGGCGACGTGTTGGTGAACGTGATGTTCGGGTGGGCGGCGGTGTAGGGCTTCTGGTAGACGTCGATCATCGCCTGCTGGCCGGCGCCGCCGTAGGCGACGAAGGTCAGGGTGGCTTTGGCGTTGGGGTCGTCCGAGGCCGCGTCGCCGCCACCGCCGCAGCCGGCCAGTAACGCGACGATGGCGGTGGCGCTGACGGCGGTCAGCGCGCGTTTGGTGGAACGCATGACTCTCCTTGGGGGTGGGGGGTGTCAGACCGCGACGACGCGCTGGCGCTCGACGGGCCACCACGCGACGACGGGACGGTCGATGAGGGGCCCGGTCTCGACGGCGTCGATGCGGGCGCGTCCGACGACGCCGCCGCGGCCGAGCGAGAGCACGGCGGTGCGGTAGGCGCCCAGGTAGTCGAGGCCGCGCACGGTCGCGGCCACACAGTTCGCATTCGGGGGAACGGCGTCGGCGCCGGCGGCGATGCGCACGTCCTCGGGCCGCACGACGAGTGCGGACGGCCCGCCCTCGGCCGCCCGCGCGGAGATGGTGTGCGGGTCGACGGCCCAGGTGCTGTCCTCCCACACGGCCTTGCCGCCGGCCGGTTCGGTGAGCGGGAAGACGTTCGAGTCGCCGAGGAAGCGTGCCGTGAAGAGCGTCTCCGGGGTCCGGTAGAGGGCCTCCGGGGTGCCGATCTGTTCGATGCGGCCGTTGTTGAACAGGGCGATGCGGTCGGAGAGGGTCATCGCCTCCTCCTGGTCGTGCGTGACGAAGACGAACGTCGTGCCGACCTCGCGGTGGATGCGCTGGATCTCCGCCTGGAGGGTGGCGCGCAGGTTGCGGTCCAGGGCGCCGAGCGGCTCGTCGAGCAGCAGGGCGTTGGGGCCGAACACGATCGCGCGGGCCAGCGCGACCCGCTGCTGCTGGCCACCGGAGAGCTGGGCCGGATAGGTGTCGTCCCGGCCGGTCAGCTGCACGAGCTTCAACACGTCCGCGACCTTGCGGGCGATCTCGGCCTTCGGCAGCCTGCGTTCGCGCAGGGGGTAGGCGACGTTCTGCGCGACGGTCATGTGCGGGAAGAGCGCGTAGTTCTGGAACAGCATGCCGAGGTTGCGCTTGTGCGGCGGAAGGGTGCTGACGTCGGTGCCGTTGAACGCGATCGCGCCGGCCGTCAGCGTCTCGAACCCGGCGATGAGGTTGAGCGTGGTCGTCTTGCCCGATCCGCTGGGCCCGAGCAGCGTCATGAACTCGCCGGGCTCGATGTCCAGGGAGACGCCGTCGACGGCCGGGGTGGCGAGGCCGTAGTCCTTGACGACGTTCGACAGAAGGATCCTCGTGCCGGTCGTCGTCGCAACGGACGCGGGAACCGTGGTGGTGGCGGACATGCGGGCTCCTAACGGGACTTCCTGCGGCCGCCGACGAACTGCACGAGGAGGCAGACGGCGGTGACGGCGGTGACCACGACGCTCGACGAGGCGGCGATCGTGGGGTCGATCTCGACGGTGACGCTGTTGTACATCTGCACCGGCAGCGTCTGAACGTCCGGCGAGCGCAGGAACAGCGCGATGACGACCTCGTCGAACGAGGTCACGAAGGCGAAGACGGCGCCCGTGACGATGCCCCGCCCGATTAGCGGCATGGTGACGAACCAGAACGTCCGCAGCGGCGGCGCGCCGAGGGAGGCGGAGGCGCGCAGCAGTTTCGGGTCGAAGCCGCCCAGCGCGCCGGTCACCGACACCAGGACGAACGGCACCCCGATGGCGGCGTGCGCGAGCACGTAGCCGGCGAACGTTCCCACGAGTTGCCACTCGAGGAAGGAGATGTACACGGCGACGGCGATGACGACGGCCGGCGTGACCATCGAGATCATCAACATCGTCCGGGCGAACCGCGCCAGGCGGCCCCGGAGGTTGTGCAGCCCGAGCGCGGCGGCCGTGCCGACGACGGTGGCGAGCAGCGCCGCGAGGAACGCCACGACCACCGAGTTGCGCAGCGCGGAGAGCCAGACCGGGTTGGTGAAGAAGTTCTCGTAGAGGCGCAGCGAGAAGTCCTTCGGCGGGAACTGGAACGTCGACGCCGAGCTGAAGCTCATCGGGATGACGATCAGCGTGGGCAGGATGAGGTACAGCGCGACGACGGTGCCGATGAGCTTGAGCCACCACGGGATCGCGTCGATCGCCCGGTCGCGGCGCCGCGTCGCGGGTGCGGCCGCCGGCGGGGTCGCGTCGGCGGGGCGGGTCACGGTCGCGGTCATGAGCGGCCCTTCGTGGCGCTCGGTGCGTTGGTGGCCACGACGCCGATGGCGGAGATGGTGCCGCCGATGCGATTCGCCCAGGCGACCAGGATCAGGCTCACGACGAGCACGACGAACCCGAGCGCGCTGGCGCCCTCGAAGTCGAGCAGCTGGGTGGTGCGCTGGCCGAGCAGCTGCGCGACGAGCGACTGCTGCGGCGAGCCGACGAGCGCCGGCGTGACGTAGAACCCGAGGCTGAGCGTGAACACCAGGATCAGCCCGGAGACGACGCCCCCGCGCGACAGCGGCCAGTACACCCGCCAGAACGCCGCCACCGGGTGCGAGCCGAGCCCGCGGGCCGCCAGCAGCAGCCGCCGGTCGATGGCGCCCAGCGCGCTGAACAGCGGCAGCACCATGAACGGCAGCAGCACCTGGCTCATCGCGACGGCCACGCCGGCGACCGACTCGTACAGGACGAGGTCGAGGCCGAAGAGCTTGAACAAGACGTTCACCGGGCCGTGGCGCTCCAGGATGATTATCCACGCGAAGTTGCGCGCCATCACCGAGGTCCAGAACGGGATCAGCACGACGACCATCAGGATTCCGCGCACCCGCGGGCCGACCCGGGTCATCAGGTACGCATACGGATATCCGAGCACGAACGTGATGACCGTGACGACCGCCGCCGTGAGCGCGGTGCGGATGAGCACGGTGAGCGTGACGCCGTCGGTGAACAGCGCCTCGTAGTGCGCGAACGTGAAGGACGGGGTTCCGACGCTTCGGCTGACGCTGCGGCCGAGCGGCACGAGCAGGATGGCGGTGAGCAGTACGAGCGCGGGCGCCACGAGCAGCCATTGTGGGCTCGGGGCGCGGCGCCGCACGGTTCCTGGCATGGGATGTCCGTCTCCGCCCGCTGGGGGCGGGCTGACCGGGTGTGGCTGGGCTGCCAGTAGAGCAGCCGGATGTTCATCATGCAACCACTGCGATCGCATCCCGAACAAACTTTTCGCAATCCAGCTCGGGGCTATGGACATCCGCGAGAACGCGTCCGTATGTTGAACTTCCGTTACGCCATACGAACATCTGGAGCGCGCTGATGGTGACCCCCGCACTGCTGAAGGTCCTGGAGGGAACGGTCGACCTCCACTGCCACTCCGGGCCCAGCCCGTTCCCGCGCCGGTTCGACCACGTCGAGGCCTCGCACGACGGCGCCCGCATCGGCATGCGCGCCATCCTCTGCAAGTCCCACCATCACAACACCGTCATGGACCTGCTCGCGATGCGAACGCCGTTGAAGGACGCGCCCACGCCGATGTTCGGCGGCGTCGCGCTCAACTCCGAGGTCGGCGGCATCAACCCGTCCGCCGCGGCGGTCGCGATCAACATGGGCGGAAAGTGCATCTTCTTCCCGACCGTCTCGGCCGGCCAGCACATCGCGGCGCACAGCCACGACGACGGGTTCCCGCACGCGACCGGTGAGCTCTACGAGAAGGAGGTCTCCGTCTTCGACGCCACCGGCGAGATCTCCGAAGAGACCGATCTCGTCACCCGGCTGGTCGCCGACGCCGACATCCTGATGACCGGTGGGCATCTGGACGCCGAGTCGATGAAGGCGCTGTTCCGCACGGCGAGCGGCAACGGCGTGCGCCGCCTGCTCATCCACCACCCGGACTTCATCGTCAACGCGGGTCCCGCCGACATCGAGGAGATGGTGGGACTCGGCGCGTTCGTCGAGCACGAGCTGTCCATGTACCACCCCGAGGTCAAGGGCCCGCAGTGGCCGATCACGCGCCTCGTGGAGTGGATCGAACGGGTCGGCCCCGAGCACACCGTCATCGACTCCGACCTCGGCCAGGTGGGCAATCCGCTGCCCGTCGACGCCTACATCCTGCTCATCGGGCAGCTCCTCGACCACGGGGTGAAGGAGGCCGACGTGCGCCAGATGATCTGCCGCAACACGGCGTTCCTGCTCGGCCTGGAAGAAACGAACTGATGCGCCGCGCCGAGAGAATCATCATCACCACGGCGGTCACCGGCTCGGTCAACGTGCCCTCGCAGAGCCCGTACCTGCCGGTGACCCCCGACGAGGTGGTGGCGGCCGCGCTCGGCGCGATCGAAGCCGGTTCGGCCGTGGTGCACCTGCACGCGCGGCACCCGGACGGCCGGCCGGCCTGGGAGCCGGAGGTCTTCGAGGAGATCGTTCCGCGCATCACCGCGGCGACCGACGCCGTCATCAACATCACCACCGGCGGCTCGTCGCAGATGACGATGGAGCAGCGCCTCGCCGGCGCGATGCGGTTCGAGCCCGAACTGGCCTCGATGAACATGGGCACGATGAACTTCGTCTACTCCGGCATCGCCGACCGGGTGACGCAGTGGAAGCACGACTGGGAGAAGCCGTACGTGCGCAACACGTACAGCCACCCGTTCGTCAACACGTTCGACCGCATCGAGCACACGCTGCGCACGCTCGGCGCGCGCGGCACCCGCTTCGAGTACGAGTGCTACGACATCGGGCACCTGTACTCGCTCGCGCACTTCGTCGACAAGGGCCTCGCGCGGCCGCCGCTGCTGATCCAGGGAGTGTTCGGGATCCTCGGCGGCATCGGGGCCGACCACGAGAACCTCGAACACATGGTGCGCATCGCGGACAAGCTGTTCGGGGACGACTACTCGTTCTCGGCCTTCGCCGCCGGGCGGGACCAGATGGCGTTCGCGACGCACAGCGCCTGGCTCGGCGGGCATGTGCGGGTGGGTCTGGAGGACAGCCTCTGGATCGGCAAGGGGCGCCTCGCCGAGAGCAACGCCCAGCAGGTCCACAAGATCCGCGCCGTGCTCGAGGACCTCGGCAAGGAGATCGCCACCCCCGCCGACGCGCGTGCCGCCCTGGCGCTGCGCGGCGCGGGCATTCCCGAAGGGAGCACCCCCGCATGACCACGTACGCGGCGGACGACATCCGTTCGCAGCTCGCCACCGCACGTCCCGCCGTGAGCGCCACGACCCCGATCCGGCCCGCGCAGTGGATCGAGTTCCTGACGCACGAGCCCACCGAGGTCGCCCCGAACGGCAGCCGCACCTGGATCGCCCGCGCCGCCAACCTGGTCATCGCCTACACCGAGGCCAAGGCGGGCGACGTGTTCGCGCGCGAGGACCAGCCCGACGAGTACGCCGTCCTGATGTACTCGCAGAGCGCTTCCGTGACGGTGAAGGCCGACGACGAGGTCGCCGTCGCGGAGGAGGCCTTCGTCGTCGTGCCGCCGGGGGACAGCGCGGTCCGGGCCGACACCGACGGCATCCTCATCCGGCTCTTCTCCGCCGAGGCGCCGGACCTGCGCGCGAAGGCGCTCAACGCGAAGGCCTACGAGGAGCCGGACCAGCGCGCCGCGCCGCTGGTCCCGTGGCCCGACCCGGTCGGTGGCTTCCGGCTGCGCGTCTACCGCCTCAAGGACTTTCCCGTCGTCGAGGGCCGCTTCGGGCGCATCTTCCGCACCACCAACCTGATGGTGAACTTCCTCGCCGAGGAGCCGAAGCCGCGCGACGAGCGGAAGCTGTCGCCGCACCACCACGACGACTTCGAGCAGATCTCGCTGGCCGTCAAGGGCCGGTTCGTGCACCACATCCGCTATCCGTGGGGCCCGGACTCGACCCGCTGGCGCCCGGACGAGCACCGCGAGATCGCCACGCCGTCGATCTGCGTCATCCCGCCGCCGACCGTGCACACCACCCAGGGCGTCGGGGCGCACCAGCAGCTGATCGACATCTTCGGGCCGCCGCGGGTGGACTTCTCCGACGCCGGCTGGGTCGTCAACGCCGCAGACTACCCCGCCCGATGACGTCGCTGTCCGGGGGGCTCTTTCGGGCCGCGCTGGATCGCGGGATCGCCCTGGGGACCTGGATCAAGATTCCCGCTGTCGAGATCGTGGAACTGGTCGCCCTGGCCGGGTTCGACTTCGTCGTCATCGACCTCGAACACTCGCCGATCGGCGTGGAGACGGCGTACCGCCTCATCGGCACGGCGCGGCTCTCCGGCGTCGCCCCGATCGTGCGAGTGCCCACTGTGGACGGTGGCCTCGTCGGCCGGATCCTCGACGCCGGCGCGGAGGGCATCATGGTGCCGCACGTCGACACCGTCGCCGACGCGAAGGCGGCCGTGTCCGCCGTGCGCTTCCCGCCGCTCGGCGCGCGCGGCGTCGGTTCGACCAGCCGCGCGGGCCTGTGGGGCGCCATGCCGCGCGCGGAATACCTGCGCCGGGGCCAGGAGGAGGTGGTGCTCATCGCGCAGTTGGAGAGCGCCGCGGCCTGTCGCGACGCCGGTGCGATCGGATCGGTCGAGGGCGTGGACGCACTGCTCGTCGGCGCCGCCGACCTCGCGGTCAGCGAGGGCGGGGTGGAGTCCGACCCCGAGATCGTCGCCCTGATCGCGCTCGCCGTGTCGCAGTCTCTTTCCGTGGGAACGCCCATCGGCAACGCGGGCGGACCCGGCAGCGCCGCCGTGCGGGCGTCCGTCGACGCCGGCTTCACCTTCACCATGCTCAGCAACGACGCGAGCCTGTTCGGAGCGGCGGCCCGCGCCGCCGTCGAAGCGGCCAGAACCGTTACAGCGAAAGGCAACTGATCATGTCCGCAACACCGCCGCTGGCCGGCAAGGTCGTGCTCCTCGTCGGGGCGAGCGTGGGGATCGGCGCCGACGCCGCGCGGGTGCTCGCCGGGGACGGCGCGTCGCTGATGCTCGTGGCGCGCCGCGAGGGACCCCTCGCCGAGGTGGCCGCCGCCCTGGAGAAGGAGGGCCACGAGGTCGCCTACACCACCGGAGACGTGTCGAACGCCGCCGACGTCGCGCGCTTCGTGCAGTCCACAGTGGAGCGTTTCGGGCGGCTCGACGGCGCGTTCAACAACGCCGCCATGACCCAGGCGGGGCACCTCGACGCGGTGTCCGAGGAGGACTTCGACCGCATCGTGGCCGTCAACGTCAAGGGCACCTGGCTGTGCATCCGCGAACAGGCCCGGGTGATGCGGGCCCAGGGCTCCGGCGCGATCGTCAACGTCAGCAGCATCGGCGGGCTGCGCGGCAGTTCCGGGATGGGCGCGTACCAGGCGACCAAGCACGCCGTCATCGGGCTGACCCGCACGGCCGCGCACGATCTCGGGCCCGCCGGCATCCGCGTGAACGTCATCGCCCCCGGCCCGACCGAGTCCCCGATGCTGGAGCAGACCCGCATCAACATTCCCGGCGGCGTCGAGACCCGCATCGCCGCGACGCCGCTGCGCAAGGCGGGCACCGGGGCCGAGGTGGGCAACGTCGTGTCGTTCCTGCTGAGCGACCGGGCGAGCCACCTCAGCGGCGTGATCCTGCCGGTGGACGGTGGTTTCCTTGCCTGAGTCGGGCACGCTCCGGCTCCCGCCACGGGTGCACTTCGGCTACGGAAGCCGCCTCCTGCTGCCGGAGATCGTGGCGCCGCACGGCAAGCGGGTCCTGGCGATCGTGGACCCCTTCCTGTTGAGCACGCCCTTCCACGACGAACTGCTCGACGGGCTCCGGGGCCTCGACGTGCGGGTGCACTCCGACATCACACCGGAGCTGCCCGTCGACACGCTCGACGCGGCCGGCGCGATCGCCCGCGAACACGGCACCGACGTCATCGTCGCCGTCGGCGGCGGGAGCGCGCTGGACGCCGCCAAGCTCGTGGCGCTGCTCGCCGCGCACGGCGGTCCGCTGCGCCGCTACTACGGCGAGAACCTCGTCCCCGGGCCGGTCCTGCCCGTCGTGGCCCTCCCGACGACGGCCGGCACCGGTTCGGAGGTGACGCCCGTGGCCGTCGTCTCGGATCCCGAACGGGAGCTGAAGGTCGGCATCTCCAGCCCGTTCCTGGTACCGGCGGCGGCACTCGTCGACCCGGAGCTGACCCTCGGCGGCCCGCCCCGGGTCACCGCCTACTCCGGCATCGACGCGCTCGTGCACGCCGTCGAGTCCTACACCGCCCGCGCGTTCGACCACGACCCGGCGGCGCCGCTGCCCGTGTTCACCGGCCGCAACGCGCTGACCGGACCGGTGTCGCTGCTGGCCGCCCGGCACCTGGGCCCGTGGCTGCCGGTCGCCGTCGCCTCGCCCGGTGACCGGCAGGCCCGCGCGGAGGTGGCGAAGGGCGCGCTGCTGGCCGGGATCGCGTTCGGCTCGACGGGAACGCACCTGTGCCACGCCCTGCAGTACCCGATCGGCGCGCTCACCGGCACCCCGCACGGCCTCGGCACCGGTCTGCTGCTGCCGTACGTCCTGGACGCCGTCCGCGCCGACGGGGAGACGGCCGCGCGCATCGCCGAACTCGGCGCCGCGCTCCAGGGCACCGCGGTGTCCACAGTGGACGACACCATCGCGCGGGTCGTCGACATCAACCGGGCGATCGGGGTCCCCGCGTCGCTGGCGGACATCGGCGTGCGGCGCGAGGACCTGCCGCGCGTCGCCGATCTCGCGCTCGGCGTGCGGCGGCTGGTCGGGATCGCCCCGATCGAGGCGTCCCGGGACGCGTTGCTGCACATCCTCGAATCCGCGTATCAAGGGGTGGTTCGATGAACACCGACCTGTTCATAGCCGGGGAGTGGCGGCCGGGCTCCGACGGCCGGCGCTTCGCGGTCACCGACCCGTCCGACCTGTCGACGATCGCGCACTTCGCCGTGGCGACCGAGGCGGACTGCATGGCCGCCGTGGACGCGGCGAGCGCCGCCCAGCCCGGCTGGGCCGCCACCGCGCCGCGTGAACGCAGCGAGATCCTGCGCCGGGCGTTCGACATCCTGACCGCGGAGGCCGAGCACTTCACCACGCTGATGGTCCGCGAGAACGGCAAGTCCTGGCCCGACGCCGCCGCCGAGGCGAACTACGCCAAGGAGTTCTTCCGCTGGTTCGCCGAGGAGGCCGTGCGGATCCCGGGGGACTACCGGCTCTCGCCGGCCGGCGACAAGCGCATCATCGTCGACCGCCAGCCGATCGGCGTATCCCTGCTCATCACCCCGTGGAACTTCCCGGCCGCGATGGCCACCCGCAAACTGGCCCCGGCGCTGGCGGCCGGCTGCACGACGATTCTCAAGCCGGCCCGCGAGACCCCGCTGACGGCGGCGTACGTGGTGGACGTGCTGCGCCGTGCCGGGGTGCCGAGCGGCGTCGTCAACCTGGTCACGCCGGTGCCGACCGGCCCGCTGGTGAAGGCGATGCTGGACCGGCCGGAGGTGCGCAAGCTGTCGTTCACCGGTTCGACCGAGGTGGGGCGGGACCTGCTGCACGCCTGCGCCGACACGGTGGTCAGCCCGTCGATGGAACTGGGCGGCAACGCGCCGGTGATCGTGCTGCCCGGTGCCGACCTGGACGAGACGGTCGCCGGCGCCCTGCTCGCCAAGATGCGCAACGGCGGCTCCGCGTGCACCGCCGCGAACCGGTTCTACGTGCACAGCGCCGTGCACGACGAGTTCGTGGCGCGGATGGACGCGGCGTTGGCCAAGGTCTCGGTCGGCCCCGGCCTCGACCGCGCGAACGACCTCGGCGCACTCGTCTCCGTGGCGGAACGCGACAAGGTGGCATCCCTGGTGGACGGCGCGCTCGCGGACGGGGCCACCCTCGTCCGGGGTGGACAGTCCTCAGTGGAGGGTGCCTTCTACGACGCGACCCTCCTGACGAACGTGCGCCACGGCTCCACCGTCACGATCACCGAGATCTTCGGCCCGGTGACCACGGTGGTGCGCTTCGACGACGTCGACGAGGCGGTCCGCATGGCGAACGACACGATCTACGGCCTCATGGCGTACGTGTTCGGCGCGGAACGGGAGGCGATCGCGGTTGCCCGGCGGCTGGAGGCCGGCATGGTGGCCGTGAACCGGGGCGTGGTCAGCGATCCGGCCGCGCCGTTCGGGGGAGTGAAGCAGAGCGGGCTCGGCCGCGAGGGCGGCTCCGAGGGGATCCTCGAGTTCCTGGAGGAGAAGTACATCGCACTGACCGCATAGCCCACGGCATGCTGGGCCGATGGAGACCTATGCCCACAGACACCTGGCCGCCTGGAACGAGGCCGTCGCGACGCTGAACGCCGAGGGTTGGCAGGCCGAGCTGTACACCATGGCCGCGCCCGTTCAGGTCGAGGGCAGGCTCCCGACCGGTGAACCGTTCTACTTCCGGTCCCGCAACCACGAGGCCCGCCTGGCCATCGGCGGCGACGACCCGGTCGAGTTCCCCGACTGGGAGCGGTGCGTGGAGCAAGCCGACGCGTCCTGGCTCCCCGCGGAGGACGGGCTCGCCATCCTGCGCGGTTTGGCGGCGCGGTACCGCGCCGAAACCAAGCCCGGTGAGGGCTCTCACAACTGAGGTGACGGCCGCTGGAGCAGGTCCAGGACCGCCGTCAGCAGCTTCTCCCGCACGGCGACGGGTGCCGCGTCCAGCACCGCGTTGATGCCGGCCATGCCCTGCGTGGGGTGGCCGGCCGCGAGGTCGAGCCCGAGCGCGGCGGCCATCCGCGCCACCGTGTCCGGCGTCAGCGCCGCCGGGTCCAGCGGCGGGAGTTCCGCGATCGCCGGCCCGGCCGCGCGGGCGGCCGCGACGGCCGCGTCCAGCGCCCCGGCGAAGGACGCCACGTGCGGTGCGACGGCGGCCGTCACGGTCAGGTGGGCGGTTCTCGGGATGCCGTCGAACGCCATCTGCGGCTGGATGTGCCAGCCCTGCGCGGCCAGCGCGTCGGCGACCACGAAGACGTCCACTGTGGAGCCTCCCGTGAAGGCGACCACGCTCGACTCCGGTTCGGGGAGCAGGGTCCGCAGGTCCGGGACGGCGCGCACCGCCTCGTGCAGCCCGCGCGTCGCCTCCAGGGTGCGCGCGGCGAGCGTGCGGTAGCCGTCGTGGCCGATGCGTTGCAGGGTCGCCCACGCCGCCGCGATCGGCCCACCCGGGCGGGTCGACGCGACGGTGGCGTTCACCAGACCGTAGCCGGGCCAGCCGGCGTAGCCGAAGTACTGCGGCGCGCGCAGTTGCGCCGTGCGGTGCAGCAGCACGGAGACGCCCTTGGGGCAGTAGGCGTACTTGTGCAGGTCCACCGAGATCGAGGTGACCCCCGGGACGGTCAGGTCGAACGCCTCGCCGGCCACGCCGAGTTCGCGCCAGAACGGCAGGAGCCAGCCGCCGAAGCAGGCGTCGACGTGGCAGCGCACCCCGTGGCGGGCGGCCGCCGCCGCGATCGCCGGCACGGGATCGAGCACGCCGTGCGGATAGGCCGGCGCCGAGGCGACCACGAGCACGGTGTCCGGGCCGATGGCGTTCTCTATGTCCACAGTGGACACGCGCAGCGTCTGCGGGTCGACGGGCACGACGTCGAGCGCCACGCGCAGGTACGCGCCGGCCTTCGCGAACGCCGGATGCGCCGACGACGGGAGCACGATCCGCGGGGCCGTCACGTCGGGCCGGGCGTCCCGGGCGGCCTTCACGGCGAGCAGCACCGACTCCGTGCCGCCGGAGGTGACGTTGCCGACCGTGGCGCGATCGCCGCCGAGCAGGCCGGCCGCGGCGGCCACGATGTCGTTCTCCATGCGCAGCAGTGAGGGGAACGCCGTCGGGTCGAGCCCGTTGGTGGCGGCGGACAGGCCGTGCGCGCGCAGGGTCAGCTCGTCCAGGTCGGCGAGGCCGGGGTCGTAGACGTACGCGAAGAGCTTCCCACCGTGCGTGGGGAGGTCTTCTTCGCGCAGGGCCCGGAGGGCGTCGAGGATCTCCTCGGCCGGCCGCCCGTGTGCGGGAAGACTCATACCGCCGCCTCCTTCGTCGCCCCGGCCAGCCGGGTAGGGGTCAGGTCGTAGCCGCGCAGGAACCACAGCGCGCCGCCCACCAGCACCGCCGGCAGCACGGTGAAGCCGAGCAGCACACCCGTGCGGGCGGTCGCCGACTGCGCGAGCGTGCCGGTGGTGCTCGACACGTAGCCGAACGCCGCGAGCACCACCGCGTACAGCCCCGGGCCGAGCGCCAGCCCGAGGGTCTCCCCGGCGGTCCACAGCCCGGTGAAGACACCGGCCTGGCGGCGGCCCGTGCGGGCGGCGTCGTACGCGATGCAGTCCGGCAGCATCGCCATCCCGAACACCTGCTGCCCGGCGTAGCCGACGCCGTTCAGCGCGGCCAGCGCGTACACCAGTGCCGGCGGGACGACCGGGGCCGTCACCATCGCCGCCCCGCTCGCCGCGAACAGCACCGACGCCAGCACCATCCCGCGCGGCTTGCCGGCCCGCTGCCCGACCCGGCGCCACAGCGGCATCACCAGCAGCGCCGGGGCGACGAAGCACGCGAAGAGCACGGTCGGGCCGATCTTCTCCTCGTTCAGCACGTGCGTCGCGAAGTACTGCACGCCGGCCAGCATCGTGCCGATCCCGGCCGCCTGCACGACGAAGCACAGCAGCAGCCCCCGGAACGCCGTGTTCGCCGACGCGACGCGCAGCTGGGCGCGCAGCGACGGTTCGCTCTCGCCGGCCATGCGCACCGGCGCGCCGGCGGTGCCGAGATACACCCCGAGCACACCCGCGACGATGATCGCCGCCACGAACAGGCCCATCCAGCGGTGCCCCGCCATGCCGCCACCGGCCGCGTCGACCACGAGTGGCGCCACCGCGCCGGAGATCAGGATGGCGATCGCGAGTACGGCGATCCGCCAGGTCATCAGGCGCGTTCGCTCCAGATAGTCATCGGTGAGCTCGGCGGCCATGGCGACGTACGGGACCTGGAAGAACGCGAACGCCGTGGCGGTGGCGAGGAACGACAGCGCCACCCAGGTCGCGGCCGGCACCCCCGACCGGAACGGCCCGGCGAAGATCGCCGCGAAGAGCACGGCCAGCGCGAGGCCACCCCCGAGCAGGAACGGCCGCCGCACCCCGGCCCGGTCGGAGATCCGGCCCGCCACGGGGTTGAGCAGCACGTCCCACGCCTTGGGAGCGAGCACGAGGAACCCGGCGACGGCGGCGGCCACGCCGAGGGTGTCCGTGAGGTACGGCAGCAGCAGGAGCCCCGGCACGGTGCCGAACGCGCCGGTGGCGAGGGACCCGAGCGAGTACCCCACCGGAATGCGCGCGGGGAGGGGAGGTGCGGTCATGGTGAGCCGGATGCTAGTGCCGCACGGGCGCGCCCACCCTCGGCCACCCGGCCGATGCCCCACCGGACCGTGGGGAAACGCGAAACCGCGTATGCTGCCCGCCGTGCCGAGTGATCATCAGGGGTTGGTGCGCCGAGTGGCCGACCACCATCCCGAGCTGCAACCCCTCGAGACGGCTGCCGCCATGGGCAACTGGGCGGGCGTCGAGGAGTTCTTCGCGGGACTGACCGACCCCTCCGACCGGCTCCACGCGGGGTGGCTGGTCGGCCGCGTCGACGGGGTCGAACGGCTCCTCGCCCCCGCGGCCATGGCCGAGACCGGCGACACCACCCTCGCGCGCACCCTCTACGGCATCCGGCTCGTCGTCATGGGCTGGAACATCCGCACCGCCGCCCGCGCCGAGCACGTCAGCCGCGAGCAGTTCGCCGCGTTCCGCGAGCACTGCATCCGCGCCGAGCAGATGCTCATCGACGCGACGGCCGTGCAGCCGGACAACACCACCGCATGGATCGAACGCATCGTGACGGCCCGAGCGCTCCAGGTTGGCCAGTCCGAGGCGCGCCGCCGCTACGACCGGGTCGCCCAGCACGCGCCGCACGTGCTGCCCGCACAGCAGCAACTGCTCCAGAAGCTGCTGCCGAAGTGGAGCGGCTCGTTCGAGGCGGCCGAGGCGTTCGTGCGGGAACGGGTGGCCGCCGCCCCGCCCGGCTCACCCGTGCCGGCACTCCTGCTGGACTACCACGTCGAACGCTGGCTCGACCTGGACGACAACGAGGTCGCCCCCTACCTGGCCCGCATCCACGACGATCTGCGCACCGCCGAGGCGATGACGCTCGACCCCGCGTGGCGGCCCGGGTTCGACCGGTACAAGGTGCACCACAATTTGGCGTTCCTGTTCAGCCTCGCGGGGCTGGACTTCCAGGCGGCCAAGCAGTTCCGGGCGATCGGCCGCAACTTCACCGAGTCGCCGTGGAACTACCTGAACGGCGAGGCCGTCGACAACTTCACGAAGCGGCGCGCCACCGCGCTGGCAAAGGGCTGAGGAATGCTGCGCGAGACCGAGGTCGACGGGATCCGGACCGTCCTGGCGCCGATCGACGGGCCGCTGCACGCCGGGCTGACGTTCCGGGTGGGGCAGGCCGACGAGACGCTGGCCCGCTACGGGATCACGCACCTGCTGGAGCACCTGGTGC
This sequence comes from Virgisporangium aliadipatigenens, assembly GCF_016863615.1. Classification (GTDB taxonomy): domain Bacteria; phylum Actinomycetota; class Actinomycetes; order Mycobacteriales; family Micromonosporaceae; genus Virgisporangium; species Virgisporangium aliadipatigenens. The sequence goes on from NZ_BOPF01000025.1 coordinate 102,503, forward strand.
TGCACCGGCACGGCGTGAGCGACTACCACTACAACGGGGCCACCGGCCTGGTGACGACGCATTTCCACATGTCGGGGTCGCCCGAGGAGGTGGTGTCGTTCCTGACGTCGGTGTGCGCGTCGCTGGCGGACCCGCCGTTCGACCGGCTGGAGACCGAGAAGTCGATCCTGCGCACGGAGGCCGCCGGGCGCGGCACCTCGCCGCTCACGCAGCTGTCGCTGTGGCGCTACGGCGCCCGCGGCTACGGCCTGCCGAGCTACGACGAGCTGGGACTTCCCGCGATCACCGCGCAGGAGCTCACCGAGTGGGCGCGCGCCTTCTTCACCCGGCAGAACGCCGTGCTGTGGATCGGCGCCGAGGAGATCCCGCCCGGCCTGACGCTGACCCTGCCGGACGGTGCGCGCCGGCCGGTGCCGCCCTCGACGCAGGTGCTGCCCCGCACCCCGGCGTACTTCACCGGCCACGGCAGCATGACCGGGTTCGACACGGTGGTGAAGCGGCGCTCGGCGGCCATGCTCTACTCCGCGATGCTCGAACGCGACCTGTACCGGGCGCTGCGCCAGGAGGGCGGCTACTCCTACGCGGCGAACACCTCCTACGACCCGCGCGGCGACGGCTTCGCCACGATCACGGCCGCCGCCGACGCGCTGCCGGACAAGCAGGACGCGGTGCTCGGCGGCTTCATCGACGTGCTGGCCAAGTTCCGCCTCGGCCGGATCGCGCAGGCCGACCTGGACAGCGTGCGCGGCAAGGGACTGGAGGCGCTGCGGCACAGCGAACGCGACGTCGGGCGGCTGCCGAACGCGGCGTTCAACCTGCTGACCGGCTCGCCGAACCGCAGCACCGAGGAGATCCGGGCGGACATCGAGGCGGTGACCCTCGACGACGTTCGCGAGGTGGCCGCCGAGGCGCACGCGAACGCCCTCCTGATGGCCCCGCAGGGCTGCGTCGCCGACTGGGGCGGCTACGTCGCGGCGCCGCTCTTCTCCGACCACGTCGTCGACGGCCCACGCGTCCCGGTGCTGAACGAACCCGACTCGAGCCTCATCGTCGGCCCGGCCGGGGTGAGCGCGGTGTCGCCGCACGGTTCGGCCACGGTGCGCTACGACGCGTGCGTGGCGATGGTGACGTGGCCGGACGGCGGCCGCCAGCTCTTCGGCGCCGACGGGATCAACGTGCGGATCGAGCCGACGCTGGTGGCCCTGCCGCCCGGCACGATCGAACGCCTCGACGCGGCCGTTCCGCGGGCGGTGCAGGTGCCGCTGCCGGCCCGCCATCCCGACCGGATCCCGTCGCCGTCGCCGGCCGCCGCGGCTCCCATGCCGCCGTTGCCGCCGCAGCACCCGGCCGCGCCGCCGACCGGCCGCAAGGCGAGCGCGGGTGACATCGCGCTGATGGTGCTCGGCGGGGTGCTGACGGCGTTCTTCTGCTGTTGCAGCGGCATCGTGGGGTTCGGGTCGATGGTGGCCGATCCGGGGGAGGACATGGGCGATCCGTGGCTGGTGCTCGGGCCGGGCATCGTGTTGACGGTGGTCTTCACGGTGTTCACCTACGCGGTGTGGAACAGGCGCGGCCGTAAGGGCTGAGCGGCTCAGGAGTCCGCGGGGTCGGAGACGTGCCGGGCCGCCTGGCGCAGGTCGATGTCCTTGATGAGTTTGCGCAGGTTCGTCATGAACAGCGACACCGACACGCCACGGGTGGCCGAGTACAGCAGCGGCGGGATCACCACGGCCAGCATGAGGTGGCTGTCGAGTTCGAGGCGCTGCACGCCCGGGACGAACGACGCCGCGGCCGCCAGCACCACGATGATCCAGCCGGGCTCGATGCGACGGCGGCGGGCGACGGAGGTGACGGCTGTGCCGATGCCGACGATGAGCAGGAGCTGAACGCCGTTCACCCGGATCAGCCCAGATCGTCCTTGCCCAACAGATCGCGCAAGGCCGGGACCAGCTCGGGATGGGCGAACGTGAATCCGGCCGCCGTCAGGCGTGCCGGCACGCACCGGCGTCCGGTCAGCGCGAGCGCGGGATCGGTCCGCAGCGCCACCGCCCCGACCCGCACCAGGAACGCCGGCGTCGGCGGCGTCGGCGGCCGGCGCAGCACCTGACGCAGGCCGGCCATCAGTTCGGCGTTGCGCACCGGTCGCGGACTCGTGGCGTGCACGACGCCGGAGAGCGCCGGGTCGTCGATGCAACGCCGCACGATCGCGAGGAAGTCGTCGATGTGCAGCCAGCTGATCCACTGCCGGCCGGAGGCGATCCGCCCGCCGAGGAACCAGCGGGTCAGCCCGGCGAGCCGGTCCAGCGCGGGCGTGTCGCGGTCGAACACGACACCGGTGCGCAGCAGCACCTGCCGGTCGACCGGCGCGCCGGCGGCCGCTTCCTCCCAGGCCCGCGCGACGCCGGCCATCTGCGGCGGCCCGTCCGCGACCGGCGACTCCTCGGTCAGCACGGCCTCCCCGCCGTCGCCGTAGATGGCGAGCGTGCCGGCCTGCAGCCACAGCGCGGGCCGGTGGCGCGCGGCCGCTTCCTTCAACGCGCCGGTCGGCTGCACCCGCGAACGGGTGAGCAGCGCGATGTTGGCGGGTGTCGGCGGCCGGTCGACCAGTTCGCCGGCGAGGTTGATCACGGTGGCGCCGGCCAGCTCCGCCGCCCACGGCCCGACGGTCGCCCCGTCCCACGCCACCTGCCGGAACGGCCGCCCCTCGCGCGGCTTCCTGGTCAGCACGACGACCTCGTCGCCGCGTGCCGTCAGGTCGGCCGTGATGCGCCTGCCCAGGGCGCCTGAGCCGCCCGCGATGACCACCTTCATGCGAAAGATCGTGACAGACGCCCGCCTCCCGGAGGGTCGCGCGTCGATGCGCGGTGTCGACGTGTGGCGATCCCGACTCCCGCTTGACGCGTTAATGAAAACGATTATCGTTAGCGCCACACGGAAGGAGTTGTCCCATGCGGGTAGGAGTACCGCTGGTCGCCGCGGTGACGGCGACGGCGTTGGCGTTCGGAGGGCCGGCCCAGGCGGCCGGAGTCGTGCTGTCCCGGGGCCATGTCGACGCCGTCGACGTGGCGTTCGAGGAGGGCGCGTTCGGGATCTCGGTGCACGACGAGACCGTCGACCCCGACGTCGAACGCGACCCGGCGTCGGTGACGTTCAAGGTGCTGCCGCAGGCGGCGGTGACGGTGCCGGACGACCCGGCGTACGCGTTCCTCGGGGCGGCCGGTGCGACCGTGCACGTGCTGCCCGAGGCGGAGAACCCCGACCTGCTCTGGGCCGGCCTCGCCACCGAGGAACTGGAACCGGGCGTCTTCGTCGACGACAGCGTCGCGCTGCGCTTCCGGCAGGTTCGCGGGCCGGACGGGTTCAGCCTGTTCGCCACGGATCCGGTGGGCGCACCGGTCGTCGCCGTCGACAGCGAGGACGGGCTGCCGGACGTGGTGACCCTGCCGGTCGCCACGCACGGGCACTACAACTGGGCGTTCGAGCGGCCGGGCACGTACCGGATCAAGGTCGACGTGCAGGGCCGGCTCGCGGCGACCGGCGCCACGGTCACCTCCGCGGCGGTCTGGCTGACGTTCGAGGTGTGCCGGTGATGCGCCGCCTGGTCACCGCCGTGGCCGCTTTCGCGTTCATCCTGTCGAACGCCGTGCCGGCATCGGCCGCCACCATCCACAGTGGACACGTCGACGGGTTCGACATCGACTACGTGAACGGCGTGCTGACGCTGGACATCAAGACGTACGCACCCGTGGACGACGACGTGTCGCCGAGCGGCACCACGCTCGCGCTGTCCGCGGCGTCGGCCACGACGGTGCCCTCCGGCGCGGCGTGGTCCTGCCTCGGCGCGGCCGGCTCGACCGTGTACGTGGCGCCCCAGTCGCAGAACGCGAACCTCCTCTACGCCGGGTGGAACACGCAGGACGTGCCCGCCGCGCAGGGACCCGTGGCGCTGGAACTGGTGAGCGCGACCGCGCCCGCCGGCGGCTGGTTCGCCCTCTACACCACGGGCGGTTTCCCGGCGGCGCCGACGTTCCGCCTGAGCGGCAACCCCGCCGCCGGATGCGGCGTCGCCTCCTGGCCCGGCGGCATCGCGGCCGGCACGCACGCCCACGGCAACTGGGCGTTCTCCGCGGCCGGCACGTACGCGCTGACGTTCCGCGCCACCGCCGCGAACGGCGTCACCTCCGGCGCCGTCACCTACACCTTCCAGGTCGGCTGATGGGAACCGCCGGCCGTCGCCTGCTTCCGCTGTGGCTGCCCGTCCTGCTGCTCGCGTTCGTCGTGGTGCCCGCCGGTGCCGACCCCGCGCCGCCGAGCACACCGCGCACCGTGCTGAACGACGTGCACACCGACGTTCTGCACGTGGCTTACGCCGACGGGCGGCTCGACGTGCGCACCCGTGTCGGTGACGGGCAGCTCGTCGACACCGGCACCGTGCTGGTGCAGGTCTTCGACACCGAGGCGGCGCGGCCGGCGGTGCCCGACGTTCCCGAGTACGCGTTCCTGGGGGAGGCGGGTGCGCCGATCTGGGTCGCGCCCGAGGTCCAGGAACCGTCGCTGGTCTGGCCGGGGTTCTCCACCGAGGGCGTGCCGGCGGGTGTGCTCGCCGGGGACGAGGTGCGCGTCAACCTCCGCGGCGTGCGGGGCCCCGGGCGGGTGGAGGTGTTCGCCTCCGGGCCGGTCGGGGAGCCGTTGCGCTACCTCAGTTCCACCGATGCCGAGTACGCCTCGCACGCTTGGCCGGTGCACAGCCACGCGCACGCGAACTGGGTCTTCACCGCGCTCGGGCGGTACGTGTTGACGTTCGAGCTGACCGCCACGCGCGCCGACGGCACGCCGGTCAGCAGCGGGCCGGTCGACGTCACCTGGTACGTGGGCGGCACGTCGGCGGCCGACATCCCGGTGGCACCGACGACCACCACGCTGAGCGTGCCCGCCTCGTCCGCGCACGGCTCACCGGTCACGCTCGCCGCGAACGTGTCGCCGGCCGACGCGGACGGGTGGATCGAGTTCCTCGACGGCACCGCCGTCCTGGGGCACGCCGCCGCACCCGCCGGGAGCCTCACCGTGTCGGAACTCCCGTCCGGGCAGCATCAGTTGTCGGCGCGGTTCGTTCCCCGGTTCACCACGGACTTCGCCGCCTCCTCGGCCGCCACCGTCCCGCACACGGTCACCGGCGGAACCGTCGCCCCCACACCCTCCTACCCCACCCCCACACCCTCCTCCGTCACGCCCTCGCCGACGCCGCCGGGCAGCACTGCGCCGGCAACGGCCGGACCGTCGCCGCGCGCCTCCTCGCCGGCGTGCGTACCGAGCACCGGAACGAGCGGAGTGGTGCTCTCCTCCGGACACGTCGACCTCGCGGTGCGGCTGGAGAGCGGGCGGCTCGCGACGCGCGTCAAGGACGGCACGGGTTCCGGCGCTGCACAGTGGAGGATGCCGTCGGAGGTGGTGCTCCACCTCGGCGACGCCGCGCGGACGACCGTGCCGGCCGGGCCGTTCGACTTCCTGGGCGGCCAGGGCGCGACGGTGTGGCAGGTGCCGCAGACGCAGAAGGCGGGCGTGCCGTGGCTCGGCTGGAACACCGAGGAGCTGACCGCCGCACAGGTCACCGGGCCGGTCACCTGGAAGCTCACCGGCGTCGACGGGCCGGGTACGGCGGCGGTGTTCGAGTACGACTCGTTCGGGCAGCCGAAGGTGATCTTCAACAGCGGCGACGGGCTGCCGGACGTTCGCGACGTCGCGGTCGGCACGCACGCCCACGGCAACTGGGCGTTCACGAAGGCGGGGGCGTACCGGCTGACGTTCAGCCACACGGCGACGCTGGCGTCCGGCGCGGCCTCGACGTCGACCGGCGTGGTCACCGTCGCGGTCGGGAACACCGATCCGAGGACGCTGCTCACGCGGACGAGCACGGGCTGCGGTGCGGGCGGGGCCGGCGGGAACGGGAAGCTGCCGAAGACCGGCGCGGCGCTGTCCGGGGTCATCGGCGGGGGTGCGGCGCTCGTGCTGGCCGGCGCGGCGCTGGTCGCGCTCTCCTCCCGACACCGCCTCTCCTCCCGACACCGCCTCCCGTCGTGGCTCCGCCATGCGGCCGGGCGCCTGTCGGCTCGGCGGCGCAGGAGCGCGGCGTGAGGCGGCCGCGGCCGGGCGGTCGGTTCCGCCTTCGGTGGCGGCGGGTCGTGGCGGCCGTGGGTGTCGCGGCGGTGGCCGGCGGGTGCGGGGCGGTGGCCGCCGACGACGGAGCCGTGCGGGTCGTGGCCACCACGGAGATCCTCGCCGACCTCGTGCGCGCCGTCGGCGGCGGACGGGTGCACGTCGACTCGATCGTGCCGCCCGGCGGCGACCCGCACTCCTACGAGCCCACGCCGAGCGACGCCAAGAAGATCGCGCGGGCGGACGTGACGTTCACCAATCATCTGCTGCTGGAGGAGCATGCGCTCATCAAGGCGATCGACGCCAACGCCCCGGACGACGCCCCGAACGTGTCACTGGCCGAGTCGGCCGAGACGTACGGCGCCCAGGTCATCCCGCTCGTGGAGAACATCGCGCTGGACGTGCCGTGGCTCGGCCTGGCGGTGCGGGGCAGCGGCGCCGGCCGGGGCGCGACGCGGGCGTCGGAGGTCCGGCTGAGCGCCACCGCACTGGAGGGGCCGGGCCGGCTCGCGGTCTACCTGACGCACGCGCTCGGCGAGCCCCAGGTGTACGTCGACTCCGCCGACGGGCTGTCCACAGTGGACTCGGCGGTGCTGCCGCCGGACGCGCACACGCACGTCAACTGGGCGTTCAGCGCGCCGGGGGTGTACCGGGTGACGCTTTCGGCCGCGCTGTCCACTCCGGACGGTGCGTGGACGCCGGTCGGCGCGGGGACGTTCACGTTCGCCGTCGGCGTCGACCCGCACACCGTCCACAGTGGACAAAGCGGCGTCGTCGTCGACCGCGGGCACACCGACGTCGCCGTGGACCTCGACCGGGGCGAACTGTACGCGTGGACCGACGCCGGCACCGGTGCGCAGCGGGCCGTTGCGGCGGCCGACGTCGTCATCGACGTGCCCAACCGCGCGTTGGACACGGTGCCGGCCGATCCGCGCTTCGGCTTCCTCGGGCCGGCCGGCAGCAGCGTTCACCAGCTGCCGCAGGCCGTGCTCGGCAAGCACGTGCACGGCGAGATCGACCCGCACCTGTGGCAGAACGTCGCCAACGCCAAGGCCTACGCGCAGCTGATCCGTGACACGCTCGTCGCCTCGGATCCCGCGGACCGGGCCGGATACGCGCGGCGCACCGCCGAGTACCTCGCCGAGCTGGACCGCCTCGACGCGCACGTGCGCACCCGGGTCGCCACGATCCCGGCGCACCGGCGGCAGCTCGTCACCACGCACGACGGGTTCGGCTATCTGGCCAAGGCGTACGGGCTGACCGTGGCCGGGTTCGTCGTGCCCAACCCCGCACAGGAGCCGAGTGCGGCCCAGGTGCGCAAGCTCACCGAGACCGTCACGAACCTGCGCGTGCCGGCCGTGTTCCTGGAGCCGAACCTCTCCGGGCGCGCCGGCGTGCTGACCCAGATCGCGAAGGACCAGGGAATCCGGATATGCAAGCTGTACGGCGACGCGTTCGACGAGCGGGCGCGCTCCTATGTGGACATGATGCGGCACAACGCCGGGGAGCTGGCCGCGTGCCTGGGGTGAGGCCACTGCTCGCGGCGCTGGCGGCGGTGGCGGCCGTCGCGGTGCCGGGCCCGGCGCACGCCGCACCGGTCGTGCTCGCCGCCGGGCACGCCGACCTGGGCCCGCGGCTCGCCGACGGCGCGTGGCGGATCGGGCTGCGCGACGACGCCGTGCGCCCGCCGGTGTGGCGCGCGCTGGAGGAGGTGACCGTGCACGCGGTCGAGGCCACCCGCACCACCGTCCCGGACGCCACGGAGTTCGGCTTCCTCGGCCCGGCCGGCGGGCCGGTGTGGGTGCTGCCGCAGACGCAGCGGGCCGACGCCGTGTGGCTCGGCTGGAACACCCAGGACCCGAGCGTCGCCACCGCCGTCCGCCGCGAACTGACCTGGCGCGTGCACGGGGTCAGCGGGCCCGGACGCTTCGTGCTCTTCCTGACCGGCAACTTCGGCGCGCCGGACGTGGTCTTCGACAGCGGCCGGGCGATGCCGCAGGACAGCGGCGTCGAGGTCGGCACGCACGTGCACGGGAACTGGGCCTTCACAGCCGCCGGCACGTACCTGCTCGACATCGAGATGGCCGCCACGGACACGGCCGGCGCGCCGCTGGGCGCACGGGGCACGCTGCGCTTCTTCGTCGGCGCCGGCGACCCGACCACGGCCGCACCCGCTGCGGACCGGACCACGACGCCGGCCGCCGGGAACGCCGCCCCGGCACCCGCCGGAGGAGCGTCGCGCGCGGATGCGGCGCCGTGGGCCCGGGCGGGTGCCGCGGCCGTCGCGGTGTTGCTGCTGGCGGCCGTCGGCGCGGCACTCGTCCGCCGCTCCCGCCGCGCCACCGGAGCGACGCCATGAACCCGACCGACGCCACCCAGCCCTCGCACGCGGCGGACCCCGGCGCGGGCCACGCGGCTCGGGAAGGTGTGGGAGTGCTTGTGGTGCAACGGCTTTCGGCGCGCCTGGCCGGGCGCGAGGTGCTGGTCGACGTCGACCTCCGCGTCCGTTCCGGCGAGATCGTCGGCCTGATCGGCCCCAACGGCGCCGGCAAGACCACCCTGCTGCGCACGATCCTGGGACTGGTGCCGCGCCACGCCGGCACGGTCGAGGTCGGCGGCACGATCGGCTACGTGCCGCAGCGGCACGAGTTCGCGTGGGACTTCCCGATCACGGTGGAACACGCCGTCCGCACCGGCCTCACCCACCGGACCCGATGGCACGGCCGCCCGCCGAGGGAGCACACCGCCGAGGCCGTCGCCGCGCTGGACCGGGTGGGCATGGCCGCCCTGCGACACCGCCCCGTGGGCGAACTCTCCGGCGGCCAGCGCCAGCGGGTCCTCGTCGCGCGGGCCCTCGTGCTGCGGCCGGCGCTGCTGCTGCTCGACGAGCCGTTCACCGGGTTGGACCGGCCGACGCGGGACGTGCTGAACGGGCTGCTCAGGAGGCTTGCGGACGGGGGGACGGCGGTGCTCGTCACGACCCACGACCACACCGCCGCGAACACCCTCTGCGACCGTATCGTCCTGCTCAACCGCACGGTCGTCGCCGACGCCCCGCCCGGGGAACTGACCGATCCGGCCGTGTGGCTGCGGGCGTTCGGGGTGGCCGATGTCGGTCGTTGATCTGGTCGTGGCGCCGTGGGATCACGAGTTCATGCGCCGGGCGATCCTCGTGGCGGCGATGTCGGGTCTGGTGTGCGGGGTGATCGGCAGCCACGTGGTGCTACGCGGGATGGCGTTCATCGGCGACGCCGTGTCGCACTCGGTGTTTCCCGGGGTCGCGATCGCGTTCGTGCTCAAGGCGGATCTGGTGCTGGGTGGCGCGGTCGCCGGGCTCGCCACCGCGCTGAGCGTCGCGGTCGTGTCGCAGAACCGCAGGCTCAAGGAGGACACCGTCATCGGGGTCTTCTTCGCGGCGGCGTTCGGCCTGGGGATCGTGATCCTCAGCAGCGCGCCCGGCTACAGCGGTTCCCTGGAATCGTTTCTCTTCGGGCAGATCCTGGGGATCGACGACCGGGACGTGATCACCGTGGCCGGAACGGGCACCGCCCTGCTCGTCGCGGCGGCGCTGCTGCACGGGCGGCTGGTCACGGTCAGTCTCGACCGCGAGACGGCCCGTGCCAACGGCCTCGCGGTGCCGGCGCTCGACGCGGCGCTGTACGCGATGGTCACGCTCGCCATCGTCATCTCGTTGCAGGCCGTCGGGAACATCCTGGTGCTCGCGCTGCTCGTCACCCCGGCCGCGTGCGCCCGGCTGCTCACCGACCGGCTGGGCACGATGATGATCGTCGCGCCCGTGATCGGTTCCCTCGGATCGGTCCTGGGTCTGTATCTCTCGTACCACCTGGACCTGGCTGCGGGCGGCCTGATCGTCCTGGTCCTCACCGGTGTCTTCGTGGCGTGCTGGCTGCTGGCCCCGCGGCACGGGATGCTGCGCCGCCGCGCCGCCTGACGAAAGCGGGCTACCCTGGGCCGCCGGCCTGCGTATTCCCCCGGGAGGTGGCCCCACGCATGGAGACCGTGAAGGCGGCGGAGAGCCGAGCCGGTGAGCGGGAGGCGCGGTTCCGGGATCCGCGGCTGATCCTGACCGCGCTGCTCGCGCTCGCCGTCGCGGCGCAGGAGCCGATCCGCGGGCTGCTCGGCGGTGCCGTGATCCAGGCGTGGCTGACCGTGTTCGTGGCGGTGGTGATCCAGGCGTTGCCGTTCCTCGTGATGGGTGTGCTGCTCTCCGCGATCATCGCGGTCTTCGTGCCGCCGTCGTTCTTCGCGCGGGCGTTGCCGAAGCGGCCGGCGCTGGCCGTTCCGGTGGCGGGGGCGGCCGGGGCGGTGCTGCCGGGCTGCGAGTGCGCGTCGGTGCCGGTCGCCGGTGCGCTCGTGCGGCGCGGGGTCACCCCGGCGGCGGCGCTGGCGTTCCTGCTGTCGGCGCCGGCCATCAACCCGATCGTGCTGACCGCGACGGCGGTCGCGTTCCCGCGCAACCCGGAGATGGTGGCGGCGCGGTTCGTGGCGAGCCTGTTCGTGGCGTGTGCGATGGGCTGGCTGTGGCAGCGGTGGGGGCGCGCGGACTGGCTGCGCCCGCCGGGCCGGCCGCACACCGACGGGCTCACGAAGGGCGCCGTCCTGTGGGGTTCGGTCCGCCACGATGTCATGCACGCCGGCGGTTTCCTGGTCGTCGGCGCCGCGGCCGCGGCCACGCTGAAGGCGTTCGTGCCGGCGCAGTGGCTCGACGCGGTGGCCGGCAATCCCGTGGTGTCGGTGCTGGCGCTGGCCGCCCTGGCCGTCGCGCTGTCGATCTGTTCCGAGGCGGACGCGTTCGTGGCGGCGGCGCTGTCCCAGTTCTCGTTGACGGCGCGGCTGGCGTTCCTGGTGGTGGGGCCGATGGTGGACCTGAAGCTGTTCGCCATGCAGGCGGCCACGTTCGGGCGGGGGTTCGCGGTGCGGTTCGCACCGGCGACGTTCGCCGTGGCGGTGCTGGTGTCGACGGCGGTCGGGGCGGTGCTGCTGTGATCCGGCAGGCGCACGCGATCCTCATGCTGCTGCTCGGTGTGACGGTGCTGCGGACGGCGTTCACGGACGTGTACCTGCGCTACGTCAAGGAGGGGCTGCGGCCGCTGCTCATCGGCGTCGGCGTGGTCCTGATCGTGGCGGCCGCGGCGACGTTCTGGTACGAGTGGCGCCGACCCGCTCCCGAAAACCAGCCTCCCCCGCAAGAAGGGCATCGCGAGCCGCGCGTCTCGTGGCTGCTGGCGGTCCCCGTGCTGGCGCTGATCCTGGTGGCCCCGCCGGCGCTCGGCGCGTACACGGTCGACCGGGCCGGGAGCGCCATCCAGCAGCCCGCGGGCTTCCCGGCGCTGGCGGCCGGCGACCCGGTGCCGCTGACCGTGGGGGACTACGCGGCGCGGGCGGTCTACGACCACGGGCGTTCGCTTGCCGGGCGGACCGTCAAGGTGACCGGTTTCGTGACGCTGGGCAAGGGCGGCGAGCCGATGCTGGCCCGCCTGACGTTGAGCTGCTGCGCCGGTGACGCCCAGCCGATCAAGGTGGGGCTGGAGGGGAAGGTGCCGGCGGGGCTGCGCCCCAACGCGTGGCTGGAGGTCACCGGCGCGTTCAGCGCGCGCCGGACGGCGGATCCGATCAACCGGGCGCCGATCCCGTACCTCGCCGTGACCGAGGCGAAGCCGGTGCCTGAACCAAGGAATCCCTACGAAAGTTGAGCGATGCGGTGCGCCTCAGTTAACGGCTGTTAACATCGCTTGCCATGGAGATCTCCGAGCTTCCGGGGCCGCGGCGGCTGCCCCTGGTGGGAAACCTGCCGGCGCTGTTCGCCCGCGGTACGCCGCACCGCGTCTTCCAGGAGTGGGGCGCGCGGTACGGGACGACGTACCGGATGCGGATGCCGGGCCGCGACGCGGTCGTCACGTCCGAGCCCGAGATGATCGAGACGATTCTGCGCGAACGCCCGGACTCCTTCCGCCGCTTCTCCCTCGTCAGCGACCTGATCCGGGAACTCGGCGCGCACGGCCTCTTCGACGCCGAGGGCGAGGACTGGCGCCGGCTGCGCCGCGTGGCGACCCGTGGCCTCAGCGCCCGCTACATCCGGGCCTCCTTCGGCACGATCACGCGTGCGGCCGACCGGCTGCGCGACCGGTGGCGCACGCAGACGAGCGTCGACGTCGTCGAGGAGATGCTGAGCTACACGCTCGAGGTGTCGGTGGGCCTCACGATGGGCCACGAGCTGCGGGACGACGACCGGCTGCGGGGCCACCTGAAGGAGGTGTTCAACACGTTGGGGCGCCGCATCGCCAGCCCGGTCCCGTACTGGCGCTGGGTGCGCCTGCCCGCCGACCGGCGCGCCGACGAGGCGATCGCGGCAGCCCGTTCCCTCATCACCGAGAAGTACGTCGACGCGCGGCGACGGATGCTCGACGGCGAGGAACCCGCGGACTTCCTGACCGCCCTGGCCAAGGCGGACGTCGACGGCGAGGACCCGCTCAACCTGGACGACGTCGTCGGCAACGTCCTGACGTTGGTCGTCGCCGGCGAGGACACCACCGCCGGCATGATCTCGTGGGTGCTGCACTGTCTCGCGGCCCATCCACAGGCGCAGGAACGCATCCGCGCCGAGGCGACCGCGCCGATCACCGCACCGTCGGCCCTGGCCGCCCTGCGCTACACCGAGGCGGTCGTGCACGAGACGATGCGGCTGTACCCGCCGACGCCCTACTTCCCGTTCGAACCCGTCGCCGACACCACGATCGCCGGCCTGCGCATCCCGCGCGGCACCCCGCTCTGGATCATGATGACGCACGGCGCCGACAAGGATCGCGAGTTCCGCCCCGAACGGTGGCTCGACGGCAACCCGATGGAGGGCAGGCAGCCGTACCTGCCGTTCGGGAGCGGGCCGCGGTTCTGCCCGGGGCGCAGCCTCGCGCTCATGGAGGCGACCCTGATGGCCGCGACGCTGTGCCGGGCGTTCGTCGTCGAACCGGATCCGTCCGCCGGCCCGGTCGGCGAGAAGGTCACCTTCGCGGTGTTCCCGACGAACCTGCGCCTGCGGCTGTCACCGGTCAAGCGCGCGGTCGAGGATCCCGCGCTCCGGGCGTGAGGTCGCGTCCGGTCAGCCCTTGCCGAAAGCCTTGTCCTGGCATTCATCCACCTTTTTCATCTCGTTCTCCGGCGGGAGGCTTTTGAACGCCAGGAAGCCGTCGTTCTCCCACGCGTCGATGCCCTGCGCGCGGATGCAGGTGACCCAGGCGTGCAGCTTGTCGGCGTACTGCGGGTCGGTGCGCTTCGCGCGTTCCCAGACCTGTTCGGGCTTCTTGCTGCCGCAGGCCGCCTCGGCCGCCGCCGACAGTTCCTCGTCGCGCGGGTCGGGCAGCGCCGGCCGGGGCGCCGCGCCGCTGCTGCCGCCGCCGTTGGCCGCGTCGCCGCCCGCCTTCGTGTAGCCGTGGTCGGCGAGGCACTTCAGGTACACGTCCCAGAGGCGTTCCTCCTCCTCGGGCGAGGTGTCGGTGCGGATCAGCGGGCGTTCGGCGGCCGCCGGCGAGGGGCTCGCCGCCGTCGCCGGGTCGCTCGCCAGCGTCGCCACCTCGGGCTTCTCGGGGGCCTTTTCGCAGCCCGCGAGCAGCCCCAGGGCGAGGATCAGGGTCGCCGTCCGTCTCATGTCATCTCTCCTCGGTCGAACGTTACGAGCCGGCCAGCGCGGCCGTCGGGGTCATGCGGGCGGCGCGCACCGACGGGTACACCCCGGCGATCACGCCCACGAGTACGGCTCCGCCGAGCGCGGCCGGGATCGCGCCGCCCGGCACCACCACCGGCCACCCGTGCGCGATCGCGTAGCCGGCCGTCCCGAGCAGCCCGAGGACGGTTCCGGCCAGGCCGCCGAGCAGCGACAGCAGCACCGACTCGGTGAGGAACTGGCCGCGGATCTGCCCCCGGTTGGCGCCCAGTGCCCGGCGCAGCCCGATCTCGGAACGCCGTTCGAGCACGGAGATCACCATCGTGTTGGCGACGCCGATGCCGCCCACGAGCAGGGCCACGAGCGCCAGCCCCACGAAGAGCGCCGCGAACGTGTTCTGGGTGGCGCGCTTGGCGGCCAACGCGTCGGACGGGCGGGTCACCAGCACCTGGCTCGGCTGCCCGGGGTGGACGGTGGCCGGCAGCACCGCCCGCACGGCCTCGATCGCCGGTTCGTGCGCGCGCACGTAGATGGTGGTCGGGTGGCCGTCGAAGCCGAGTTCGGCCCGCGCGGAGTCCCAACCGACCAGCACCGCCCGGTCCACGTCGGGGGAGAGCGGCGTGGGCGAAAGGATCCCGATGACGCTGAACCAGGCGTTCGCGATCAGCACCTGCGGCGGCGGACCGTCGGCCGGCACGGTGGGGAAGCCGAGCCGCGTGGCGGCCACCGCGCCGAGCACCACGGTCGGGAAGGACGCACCCGCCCGGTCCAGGAACCGCCCCGAGCGCACCCGGGCGTCGAGCACGTCGAGCAGGTCCAGTTCGCTCGCCAGCACGCTCAGCCCGGAGCCGTCCTTCGGATCCAACAGGTCGGAACGGCGGACCACCGTGTGCGTGTTCGCCACGGCCGTCGCGGCGGTCACCGGCCCGATGCGGCGCACCATCGCCACGGCCTCCCGCGGGAAACGCGGCGTCTCGTCGCGCTCCGGTGCGGGCACGGCCTGCAGCAGGTTGGTGCCCAGGGCGGACAGTTCGTCCATGAGGGCCCGCTCGCTGGAGGCGGGGATGCCGGTCACCATGATCATTGTCGCGATGCCGATCGAGATGCCGAGCGCGGAGAGCGCGGCGCGCACGCGGCGGGTGCGCAGGCCGATCGTGCCCAGCGACAGCAGGTCGAACGGCCGCAGCCGGACCGGCCGGATGTCGGGTCTCATAGCGCGTTCATCACCACCGTGTCGGCGGTGCTGTCGGCGACCACGCGGCCGTCGCGCATCTCCACGCGGCGGGGCAGCGCGGCGGCGATGTCGCGGTCGTGGGTGATCACGGCGATCGTGGTGCCCTCCCGGTTCAGCCGCACGAGCAGGTCCAGGACGGCGCGGCCGTTCGCCGTGTCGAGCGCGCCGGTGGGCTCGTCGGCGAGGACCAGCGCCGGTTCGTTGACCAGGGCGCGCGCGATGGCGACCCGCTGTCGTTCGCCGCCGGACAGTTCGTGCGGCCGGTGGGTGATGCGGTGGGCCAGGCCGACGCGGTCCAGTGCGGCCGCCGCCATCGGGGCACGACGCCGTCTCGGGACACCGGCGTACAGCAGGCCGGTGGCCACGTTCTCCAGGGCGCTCAGCCCGTCGGTCAGGTGGAAGCGCTGGAAGACGAAGCCGAGCCAGCGGCCGCGCAGCGCCGAGAGCCGGCGGTCCGACAGCGCCGCGACGTCGTGGCCGGCGATCTCGACCGTGCCGGACGTCGGGCGGTCCAGGGTGCCCATGACGTTCAACAGCGTGCTCTTGCCGGAGCCGGACGGGCCGACGATCGCGATCAGCTCGCCCTCGGCGATGGCCAGGGAGACGCCGTCGAGGGCGGTGACGCCACCCGGGTAGACCATGCTGGCCCCACGCACCGACACCACTGTCATGAGGTCGTCACCACCTTCAGGCCCGCGACGACGCCGGTGCCCTCGATCTCGACCAGGCCCCGGGAGAAGAGGCCGGTCCGCACGCCGATCAGGCGGCCGTCCTCCAGTTGCACGGCGTAGCCGCCCTCGCTGAGCGCCAGCAACGCGTTGACCGGCACCGCCAGAACGCCCTTGCGCGTCTCGCCCGCCACCTCGACCGTCACGTCGGCGCCGTCGAGGTGCCCGGCCGCACCGGGGTCGTCCAGCGCGACCGTCACAGCGACCGTCTGCGGCCCGGTGCCCCCGGCCTCGTTCTGCTGGGCGACGGTCGCGATCGCGCTCACCTTGCCCGCCGCGGTGGCCCCGTCCGGCAGCCGGACGCTCGTCGCGTCGCCCTCGCGCAGCGCGTCGACCTCGGCCGGCGGCGCCTGCACGGTCACCACCTTCGTCGTCGAGGTGACCGACATGAGCGTGCCCGTCGCGGCGTCCCCGACGAGCGCGCTCACGCTGTCGACGCGCACCGGGCCGGGCAGCACCGCCAGGTCGCCGACGTCGAGGCGGCCGTCGTCCGGGAGGCCGCGGTCGCGCTGCCACTTCTTGACGGCGTTGATCAGGGCGGCGGTGTAGGCGCCCTCGCCGGCCTTGACGGTGACGCTCGTCGCGCCGGGCGGGGTGGCCGGTGCACCGCTCGCGCCGGGGTTCGGCGGCGGCGCCTCCTGGGTGACCCGCTCGCCGGCCTTCGGCTGGGTGCCGATCGGGTAGCCGAGCGCCTTCAGGTTCTCGGCGACCATCGCCACGTCGCGGCCGACCGTGCCGCGGGCCGCCAGCGGGCGATAGAGCGGTGGGCTGCCGGTGAACAGCGGGACGGCCTCGTCGTTCAGACGGTAGAGCACCTCGCCGCGGGCCACGGAGGTGCCGGGCTGCGGAAGCCAGGTGACGACGCCCTCGCGGCCGCTCTTCACCGGCCGGGGCGTGCCGAAGCCGAGCGACCCCCGCAGTGTGCGGCTGGTCGACAGGTCCTGCCGGGTCACCGCGACCGTCTTGACGTTCTGCTGCGGGCGGGCGGTGCCGTCGTCGGCGTCCACGTCGCGCGCCCACACCGTCGCGCCGACCGCGGCCGCGGCGACCCCGACGACGACCGCGGAGGCGATCAGGACACGCCTGTGCTTCAAGGGCATGGCGGACATGGTCGACGCCAACTTTCAGGAACTTGTCAGGTTCGGCCGTGGTCTTCTCCATACGGCTGTGAGCAGCGACAACGCCCTATAGTCGACCGGTGCCCGCACACGTGCTCGTCGCCGAGGACGACCGCAAGCACGCCGAGATCCTGCGCCGCTACCTGGAGGCCGACGGCTACCGCGCCACGGTGGCCCACGACGGGCCCACCGCGCTCGACCGGGCCCGGCGGCTGCGGCCGGACCTGGTGCTGCTCGACGTCATGATGCCCGGCCTTGACGGGCTCGACCTGTGCCGCATCCTGCGCGCCGAGTCGAACGTGCCGGTGCTCATGCTCACCGCGCGCTCCGGCGAGGAGGACCTGCTGCTCGGGCTCGACCGCGGCGCCGACGACTACGTCACCAAGCCGTACAGCCCGCGGGAACTGCTCGCCCGCATCCGCACACTGCTGCGCCGGGCCTCTCCCGCCGCCCCCGCGGCCGATGTGCTCCTGCGCGTCGGGGCCGTCGTCGTCGACCCGGAACGGCACACCGTCACCGTGTCGGGGCGGTTGATCGAGTGCACGCCGGCCGAGTTCGCCATCCTGGCGGCGATGGCCGGCCAGCCCGACCGGGTGTTCACCCGCGCGCAGCTGCTGCAGCAGACCAGCGGCTACGACCGGGACTCCACCGACCGCACCGTCGACACCCACGTGATGAACCTGCGCCGCAAGATCGAGCCGAACCCGCGCCGCCCCGCGCACCTGCTCACCGTCTACGGCATGGGCTACAAGCTGGTCGACGGGACGCGCTGATGGGCAGGGTCCCGCTGCGCCGCAGCCTGCTGACGCGACTGCTCGCCACGTCGATGCTCATCGCGGTGTGCGCGATCGCCGCGACGGCCTGGCTGACCGTGCAGCTCACCACGCGCGCCGTGACCCGGGAGCAGAGCCGCAACCTCTCCGCCGACACCGACGTGTACGACGCCCTCATCGGCTACGCCGCCACCCACCGCACCTGGGACGGCGTGGACGTCACCGTGCGGCGGCTCGCCGAGCTGACCGGACGCCGGATCGTGCTCACCACCCCGGAACGCCGTCCGCTCACCGGGGCGTCGGACGGGGCGCCGGGGGCTTCCGCCGTTCCCACGGCGAACGTGGATCCGCTCTACCTGGACGCGGGACTCTCCCGTGACCTCGGCGGACGCATCGATCCGCGGGCCGTCGGACCGTACCTGCTGCCCGCGGCGGAACGCGCCACGCTCCGCGCGACCGCCGACGCGCAGGTCGCCTGCCTGCGCCTGCAGGGCGCACAGGCCAAGGTCGAGGAGACGCCCAGCGGCCGGCCGGTGGTGCGCATGCTCAGCGCCGACGTGGACGGCGCCGCCTACGCGCGCTGCCCCGCGAAGCTGCTCACCCCCACCGCCACGGAACGGCCGGCGCTCGAGGCGCTCACCGCCGTCGTGCGCGACTGCCTCGGCGAACGCGGCGCCGGGATCACCGTGACGCCCGTCTTCACCCTGGACTACGGCGCCGCCGCGCCCTCCCCGCCGGAGCCGGCCGCCCCGGACGGCGCGGTGCGGGCCCAACCGTCGGCGGCCGTCGACGACCGCCCCCGGCCCGCGCCCGACGAGGAGTTCGCACGCTTCGCCCGGCAGTGCCTGGAGGACGGCCGGCGCGAGCAGCTGCGGCCGTTCGTGGCGCCGCCGGCGCTGATCTTCGTCACCGGGCCGGCCGCCGCCGCGCAGCCGGCCGTCACGCTCTCGCCGGCCAACACGCTGCGCATCGCCGGCACCACCGGCGTCATTCTCGTGCTGGCGTTCCTCGCGACGGTGCTGGTCGGCGTGCGCCTGGTCCGGCCGCTGCGCCTGCTCACCGACGCGGCGAGCCTGCCCCTCGACCGGCAGGAACCGGTCCCCGTCACCACCCGCGACGAGATCGGTCGGCTGGCGGCGGCGTTCAACGACCTCTCCGCGCGCCGCCGCGACTCCGAGCGCCAGCGCACCGCCATGGTCAGCGACATCGCGCACGAGCTGCGCACCCCGCTCACGAACATCCGCAGCTGGCTGGAGGCCGCGCGGGACGGCGTCACCGCGGTCGACCCGCAGGTGCTCGACCTGCTCGTGGAGGAGTCGGTGCTGCTCCACCACGTCGTCGACGACCTGCGCGACCTCGCCGCCGCCGACGCGGGAAAGCTGCGGGTGCACCCCGAACCGACGTTCGTGCGGGACGCGGTGACGCAGGTGCTCGACGCCCATCGCGGCGCCGCCGAGGCCGCCGGCGTGGCCCTGCTGGTGGACCCCGAGGCCGCCGACCCGGAGGCGATCGTCGACCCGGTGCGGCTGCGTCAGCTCGTCGGCAACCTCGTGTCGAACGCCGTCCGGCACACGCCCGCCGGCGGTTCCGTCACGGTGCGCATCGCCCTGCGCGACGGCCGGCTGATCATCGACGTGTGCGACACCGGCGGCGGCATCGCTGCCGAGGACCTGCCGAGGGTGTTCGAACGCTTCTGGCGCGCCGACACCTCGCGCAGCCGGGAGACGGGCGGAAGCGGCCTGGGCCTGTCGATCGCCCGCCAGATCGCGAGAGCCCACGCCGGCGACCTGACGGTGACGAGCGAGCCGGGTGTCGGCACCGTGTTCACCGTCGACATCGCTGGGTCTTGACGCGCGGTCGCTCAGGTAGGTCGGGGCGCCCGATGACCTTCCTGGGCTACCGCGCGTCAAGATCCTCCTTGCCGAACCACCGCCGCAACGCGTCGCGCAGCGGCGCCCGGTCGGCGCCGGCCCACGCGACGTGGCCGTCCGGGCGCAGCAGGAACGAGGGGCCCGCGTCGGGCTCGGCGACGTGGGTGACCCTGTCCGACCAGCCGTCCGTCGACAGCCCGCCGGTGCGGTCGAGCAGCAGGCCGCGGCCGTCCCGCATCCGCTCGTACAGGCGGCCCTCCGCCAGCGGCACGTCGCGCATCCGCCGTCCGATGAGGTCGCCGCCGCCGCCGAGGTCGTAGCGGATCGTGAGCCCCGCGATCTTCTCGGTCAGGTACCGGCTCACCTCGTCGAACTCGAGCAGTTCCGTCAGCAGGCGGCGCATCGCCCGGGCGCCCGGTTCGGGGGACTGGAGAGCGGCCTGGGCGCGGGTGTGCTCGAGCACGTCGGCCGCGACCGGGTGGCGTTCGGCCCCGTAGCTGTCCAGCAGCCCGTCCGGCGCCCAGCCGGCGATCTCCGCCGCGAGCTTCCAGCCGAGGTTGAACGCGTCCTGCAGGCCCAGGTTCAGCCCCTGCCCGCCGATCGGGGGATGGATGTGGGCCGCGTCGCCCGCCAGCAGCACGCGGCCCTCCCGGTAGCGTTCGGCCAGCCGGGTGGCGTCGCCGAAGCGGGTCAGGAAGCGCGGCGAGTGCACGCCGAAGTCGGTCCCGGTCAGCTCGCGCAGCCGGGCGGTGAACTCGGCCGGCGTCGGCGGCGCCGTGCGATCCTCCGCCACCGTCGCGGTGCGCAGCACGAAGCGGTACGCCCCGGGGTCCCACGGCGCCGGCCCGAAGCGCGCGTCCGGGGCGGCCTCGGGCGCGGCGGCGGTCAGCACCTCCGGCGGTACGCCGATCTCCAGCTCGCTGAGCAGCCACTCGGTCGCGGCCGGCTCGCCGGGGAACCCGATCCCGAGCAGCCTGCGCACCGTGCTGCGGCCGCCGTCGCAGCCGACGAGGTACCGCGCCCGCAGCGTGGCACCGTCGGCCAGCACGGCGGTCACGCCTTCGGCGTCCTGGCTCAGGTCGGTCAGCGCGACCCCGGTGCGCAGGTCGGCACCGGCCGCGACGGCGTGCTCGCGCAGCAGGCGTTCCGTGGTGGGCTGCGGGATGCCGAGAACGTACGGGTGCGTCGTGTCGACGTGACTCGGCGGCGGCTTGGGGATGGCGGCGTAGAAGCCGCCCAGCGGATGCTGCCGCCCGGCCGCCAGGAACGGCTCCAGCAGCCCGCGCTGGTCGAGCAGTTCGACGCTGCGCACGTGCAGCCCGAGCGAGCGCACCTGCCGGCTCGGCTCGGCGTCCCGTTCGAGCACCACGGTGCGAACGCCGTGCAGGCGCAGTTCGCTCGCGAGCATCAGGCCGGTCGGGCCGCCGCCGACGACGATGACGTCAATCATGGAACCTCCCAGGCTGTCCATTGTGGACCGACCCGGCCGACGATCGGATACGGCCGAAAAGGGACTATCGGCACGTTTTTGTCACTAGCCTTACCGCAGTGACGTTCTGTGGTGAGGTGCGGCTCGACGGGCGGCCCGCGTCGGCGGAACTGGCGGCCGCCATGCTCGCCGCCTCGGTGGTGCCTGCCGCCGACCGGGCGGTGCACCGGGACGGCCCCGTCGCGATCGCCGGCGGGAATCCGGCGGTCGACGGCTGGATGCCCGCGCGTGCGACGCTTCGCGCCGAGGGGGCGGCCTGCCTCGACGGGCTGCTCGGCGACTGGGTCACCGCCGTGTGGGACCCGGTCGACGGGTGCCTCACGCTGGCCCGCGCGCCGCTGGGCACGCACCGGATCCTCGTGCACCGCACGCCGGAGCGGATCCTGTTCGGCACCGAGATGGGGCAGCTGCGCGCCGCCGGCGTGCCCATGCACGTCGACGAGGTGGTGCTCGCGGAGGCGCTCGCGCGGGCGCCGACAACGATCGACGAGACGCTCGTGCGCGGCGTGCGCCGGCTGCCGGCCGGCGAGCTGCTGGAGATCCGGCCCGGCCCCGGAACGGTCGCGCAGCGGGCGTTCTCGTCGCTGCGCGGCATCGTGCCGCCGCTGCACGGCCCCGATCTCGACGCCGCCGCGCGCGCCGTGCGGGCCGCGCTGACGGCGGCGGTCGACGCGGCCGTTCCGGACGAGGGGGTCGGGGTGCAGCTCTCCGGCGGGGTCGACTCCAGCGCGGTGCTCGGCGTGGCCTGCCGGATGCCGCACCGCTCGGTCCGGGTGCAGCCGATCAGCATGGTCTTTCCGGGGCGCGCGTGCGACGAGACGCCGTTCATCGAGGCGGTCGAACGCCACCTCGGCGTGCGTTCCCTGCGCCTGACACCCGAGCCGTACGACTGGGACCACTGGCGCGCATGGGCCGCCCGGGCGGTCGAGCTGCCGGTGCGCCCGAACGCCGCCATGACGCACACGCTCCTGCGCACCGCCCGCGCCGAGGGGCTGCCGGTCATGCTCACCGGCGAGGGCGGCGACGACTGGTTCCACGGCAAGCGGTACCACTTCGCCGACCTGGCGCGCACCGGACGGTGGGCGACGCTGTGGCGGCAGAGCGGGACCGCCCGCACGCCGCGCGGGATGCGCACGCGGCTCGCCCTGATGTGGCACCACGGCGTGCGGCCCCGCCCCGGCGGCGCGCGGCCGACCGTCCCGTGGCTGCGCCGCGACCGCCTCGCCGGGTTGGGCCTCGACGAACGGTGGGCGCGCAGCGCGGCCGCCGACGCGTCGCGCTTCTGCTCCGCCGATCACCACGGGCGGTGGCGGCCGTCGATCCTGCGGGCGAGTGGGCCGCTGTTCGACGCGTTCCGCCTCTCCGTCGCCGCCACCGGCACCGGCTGGCGGCATCCGTTGCACGACCAGCGGGTGGTGCGCGCCGTGCTGGGCATCGCCGGCAGCACCCTGCACGCGCCGGACCTCACCAAGCGGGTGCTGCGCGCGGCCGTCGCGGAGGTGCTGCCGCCGCCGGTGCGGGCCCGGCGGGACAAGGCCTTCTTCGACCTGGAGGTCGTGCTGGCGGTCGAGGCCGCGGGCGGTCCCGCGGTGCTGCGCGACGGGCCGCTGGTGCGCGACGGCTGGATCGACCCGGACGCGGTCGAACGCGCCTGGGGCCCGGTGTCCGCCGCCGCGCACGCCGGGCGCCGGCCGGCACCCGCCGACGATCACATCGTGCACCTGTGGGAACTGTTCGGCCTGCACACCTTCCTCGTATCCGGCGGAATCACCGGCTAGGAACGCGGCGCCGTTATACGTTGAGATCATCTGATTCGTCGCTCTGGAGGAGATGGCCTGTGGGTGCCCGTTCGACCGAGAAGAAGCCGAAGGACCGCAAGCCCTACACGCCGCCGCGCCTGGAGCGGTACGGCAATGTCGGGGTTCTCACGGCGGGCGGCGGCGCAGCCGGCACGGACTTCGGCTCCGAGATCTCCGCGCCGTAGGGGTGCCGCGGTACCGCTTCGGTGCCGTCACCGTCAGCGCCGACCTGCCGCTGCCCGGATACGCGGGCTACCGCACGGCGGCGTCCGGTCGGTGCGAGGTGACGGTGCGCCGCGCCGGCCGGACCCCACCCGCCGCGACGCCGCTGTGCGACGTCCGCGCCCGGCGCGGCACGCTGCGCGTCGGCGTCACGGCGGAGGGCCACCGGGTCGTCACGGTCGACGGGCTCGCCGCCTGCACGGTCGGCCCACGCTCCACAGTGGACTGGCACGTCGGCGACGGGCCGAACGCCGACGACACCGACCACCTGGTCTCCCTGATCGTGCCGTGGACCCTCGGCACGGCCCCGGACCTCGCCGTGCTGCACGCCGCTACGGTCGTCGGCCCGCGCGGCGCGGTGCTGCTCGCCGGCACCTCCGGCGCGGGCAAGTCGACGCTCGCGACCGCCCTGCACCGCCGGCTCGGCTGGCGGCTCTTCGGCGACGACGCGGCCGTGCTGTCCACTGTGGACGGCTCTTCGATGGTCTCCTCGTGCAGCCGGGAGGTCCGGCTCTGGGCCGACTCCGGCGCACTGCTCGGCATGCCCGCCGGCACCCCGCTGCCGCGGTACGGGAACAAGCACCGCCACGCGGTCGACGGAGCGGCCGACGACGCGGTGCCCGTCCTGGCCGTGCTGCGCCTCCTCGACCCGGCCGCGCCGCCGGACGGTCCACAGTGGAGGGCGCTCGTCGACCGGGTGGCCCTCGACCCTCGGCCGCTGGTCCCGCTGACGCGTACCGAGGGGATCGTGGTCCTGCGCAACGGGTTGATGCGCCTCGCGCCGATCGACGGGGCGGAGGCGGCACGGGAGTTCGCGTTCCTCGTGCGGTGGGGCTCGCGGGTGCCGGTGGCGGCGCTGCGGTACCCGCGAACGCCCGCCGCGCTGGACCGCACGATCGAGGCGATGGCTAGTGGTATCCCCGGTTTGTTGGGTAAGTCATAGCGCGGAAGCGGAATGCCCCGCCCGGCGTTGCTGCCCGGCATGAGCCGCCTCTTCACGCCGCTGACCCTGCGCGGGATCACGTTCCGTAACCGCGTCTGGGCCGCCCCCATGTGCCAGTACTCGTCCGTGGACGGGCATCCCACCGACTGGCATCTCGTGCACCTCGGTGGTATCGCCCGGGGCGGGGCGGGAGCGGTCATCGCGGAGGCGACCGCTGTGCACCCCGACGGCCGGATCTCTCCCGACGACGCCGGCATCTGGAGCGACGCCCAGGCGGCCGACTACGCCCGGATCACCGCGTTCGTGCGCGGGCAGGGGGCGGTGCCGGGCATCCAGCTGGCGCACGCCGGCCGCAAGGCGTCGACGTTCGCGCCGTGGAAGGGCCGGGGGAGCGTCCCGGCGTCCGAGGGCGGCTGGACGACCGTGGGCCCGTCGCCGCTCGCGTTCGGCAACTACGTTCCCCCGGTCGAACTGTCGATCGACGACATCCGCGCCCTCGTGGACGACTGGGCGGCGGCGGCCCGCCGGGCCGTGGCGGCGGGCTACGAGCTGATCGAGATCCACTCGGCGCACGGCTACCTGCTGCACGAGTTCCTGTCGCCGCTGTCGAACCGGCGCACCGACGCCTACGGCGGCGATCTGGACGGCCGCTCCCGGCTGCTGCGCGAGATCGTCGACGCCGTGCGCGCGAACGTCCCCGAGCACCTGCCGCTCGCCGTGCGCTTCAGCGCCACGGACTGGGTCGAGGGCGGGCTGACCGTCGAGGAGGTCGCCGAGATCGCCGCCGGCCTGCCCGAACGCGGGGTCGACCTGGTGGACGTCTCCAGCGGCGGCAACAGCACCGAGCAGAAGATCACCGTGGGGCCGGGCTACCAGGTGCCGTTCGCCCGCACCGTCCGCGAACGGGCGAAGCTGCCGGTCGCCGCCGTCGGCCTGATCACCGAACCGGCGCAGGCGGAGAAGATCCTCATCGACGAGTCGGCCGACGTGATCCTGCTCGGCCGTGCACTGCTGCGCGAGCCGACGTGGCCGCAGCGGGCCGCCCTGGAACTGGGCGCCGACCTCGAGTGGCCGAAGCAGTACGAGCGTTCCCGCCCGACGGGCAGGCTGACCTCGGTCCCGTAGCGGGGGCCGTCCCGGGGACCCGCCGACGACGCTCCCACGATCGGGTCGTCGCCGGCGGGGCGGCGCGCTCAGGTCGGGTTCTGCGCGGCCTGCCGGGTCCGTTCCGTGGCCTCCTGCGACGAGGAACGGGCCTGCTCGCCGGTGGTGCGGGCGGCGTCCCGGGCGGTCTCCTTGACCTGCCCGACCGCCTGCCGGACATCGTCTGACAGGTCGTCCTTCACCTCCGTGGCGACGTCCTTGACCCGGTCGGCGAGGTCGCCGCCGTGCTCCTTGAGCTGCTGGCCGGCGCGCCGTTCGGCGTCGGTGGCCGGGATGAGCGTGGCGGCGAGCAGCCCCACGCCGAACGCGATGATCCCGACGGCGATCGGGTTGCCCTGGGTCTGTTCGGCGACGGCGCGTGGTGCGCTCCGCACGGCGTCGGCCGCCTCGTGCGCCTTCTCGCCGGCGGCGTCACCGACGCGGGACGCCGTGTCGGCCACCGTGGAGGTGGCGCTGCCGGCCGCGTGCCGGGCCTGGTCGGCGCTGCCCATGACGCGCTCCTTCACGGCGTTCCAGCGCCGTTGGGTCGCCTTGCGGGGACTGGTCTTCTCGGCGAGCAGGTCGACGTCGCGGGTCAGCGACGCACGGGTGTTCTCGATGTCCTGCCTCAGCCGGTCGGGTTCCGCAGCCATTGCGCGTCCTCCTTGATCGTTTCGACGGTGCGCCGGGGGGTGGGGTCGACCGCGCGGAGCCTGGCCCGCCCGGTCGTGTAGAGAACGGCGCCGATGATCGCCCACACCACCGCGACGATGAGCGCGGCCCAGCCGGCGTCCATGACGTTCGCGAGGCCGAAGACGACGGCGAAGCTGAGCAGCACCACGGCGAGGTAGCCGGCGAAGCCGGCGCCGCCCAGCAGACCCGCCGCCTTACCGGCCTTCGTCGCCTCCTGCTTCAGTTCGACCCGGGCCAGTTCGACCTCCTGGCGGAACAGCCGCGACAGGTCGTTGCTGATGTTGCCGATCAGTTCGCCGATCGACGTCTCCGCCACCTCTTCCGAGCGGTCCTGCGGATGCGGCACGGTCATCGTCTCGCCTCCCGGTCCGGGGCGGCGGGGTACTCCTCCTCGACGACGACCGGCGCGCCGGTCCCCGTGGCGGCGTACTGGGTGGTCGTGTACTCGCCGGTCGTCACGGTCGACGGCGGCGTGGCGGGCGCCGGCGGTGCGGCCGGCACGGGCGGCGTCCGCGGCGCCACCGTCGCGGGCGGCGCGGCGGCCGGACGAACGGTGTCGTGGGCCGGCTGTCCCGCGGTCGGATCCGCCTTGGCGACGCTCTTGCCGAGCCGCCCGACGATGAACCCGGTGGCGAGCGCGGCCGCCACGAACGCCCCGGGGCGCCGGCGGGCGAAGTCCTGCACCTCGGCGAGCACGCCTTCGAGGCCGTTGCGGTCCAGGTAGTCGGCGAACTGCCGGCCGCTGTCGGCGACCCGCGACACCATGGTCGCGGCGGGGGTGTCGGTGCGGTCGCCGCGCATCTCGTCGAGGTGGTCGGCGGTCTGGCGGATGCCGCTGACGAGGCGGTCGTTCTGCGTCCGGGCCTGCTCGCCGAGCCGGTCACGGACGTCGGAGGCCACGCTGCGCGCCTGGGTGCCGGTCTCGGCGGCGACCCGTCGCGCCTGCTGCGCCGCCGTCTCCTTGACCTCGCCGGCCGCCTGGCCGGCGGCCTCGGTGCCGTGCTGGACGACATTTCTGGTCTTCGACGCCTGTCCGTCGGTGGTGCTCGTCGACGGATAGGCGCCGGTGTGTAGGTCGCTCACGTCTGCTTCCTCCTTGAACCGGTGGGTCACCCCTCCCTTTCCGGAGCGGCTCGGTTCAATCGCGGAGGGGCGGGCGGTCCCGGACGGTGGTCACATATCGCGAGTAGCGAGCTTGCTACTCTGTGTCAGCACTCGAACGCGCCGAGCGAAAACTTGAATTGTTCCAAAGAAGGCGACTATGTTGATCGCGTGACGTCCGACTTCGAGACGCAGCTGCGAGCGGTCTCGTTGCGCGTGACCCGGCCCCGGTTGGCGGTGCTCGCCGCGCTGCACGACCACCCGCACGTCGACACCGACCGGGTGATCGCACTCGTGCGGGCCGACCATCCGACGGTCTCCCACCAGGCGATCTACGATGTCCTCCGGGCGCTGACCGACGCCGGCCTGGTGCGCCGCATCCAGCCCGCCGGCGCGACGGCCCGTTACGAGCGCCGGGTGGGGGACAACCACCACCATCTCGTGTGCCGCTCGTGCGGCGCGATCGTCGACGTCGACTGCGCGACCGGCGAAGCCCCATGTCTCGACGCCCCGGGCGATCACGGCTACGTGGTCGACGAGGCGGAGGTCGTCTACTGGGGCACCTGCCCCGCCTGCGCGACCGCACGCATTTCTCAGTAGTCCGCCAGTTCGGAAGGAAGCACATGACGACGCAGGACAACGCGGCCGGCGGCTGCCCGGTGGCACACGAATCGGCCACCGCGCCCGACTCGGTCACCGCGCACGGCAGCGAGAGCGAGAACCCGGCGATCGACTCGCCGACCCCGAAGACCGGCGGCCGTCCGCGCACCAACCGCGACTGGTGGCCCAACCAGCTCGACCTGTCGGTGCTGCACGCCCACTCCTCGAAGAGCAACCCGCTGGGCCTGGACTTCAGCTACGCCAAGGAGTTCGAGAAGCTCGACGTCGAGGCGCTCAAGCGGGACATCACCGACGTCCTCACCACCTCGCAGGACTGGTGGCCGGCCGACTTCGGCCACTACGGCGGCCTGATGATCCGGCTGAGCTGGCACGCCGCGGGCACCTACCGCATCCACGACGGTCGCGGTGGCGCGGGCGACGGCGGGCAGCGCTTCGCCCCGCTGAACAGCTGGCCGGACAACGCCAACCTGGACAAGGCCCGCCGCCTGCTGTGGCCCGTCAAGCAGAAGTACGGCCAGAAGATCTCCTGGGCCGACCTGCTCGTGCTCGCCGGCAACGTGGCGCTGGAGTCGATGGGCTTCAAGACCTTCGGCTTCGGCTTCGGCCGCGAGGACGTCTGGGAGCCGGAGGAGATCTTCTGGGGCCCGGAGGACACCTGGCTCGGTGACGAGCGCTACCTCGGCGACGCGCAGATGGCCGACGAGGTGGGCGCCGCCGAGATGGGCCTCATCTACGTCAACCCGGAGGGCCCGCGCGGCAACGCCGACCCGCTGTCGGCGGCGTACTTCATCCGCGAGACCTTCGGCCGCATGGCCATGAACGACGAGGAGACCGTCGCGCTCATCGCCGGCGGCCACACCTTCGGCAAGGCGCACGGTGCCGGTCCCGCCGACAACCACGTCGGTGCCGAGCCCGAGGGGGCCCCGCTGGAGGCGCAGGGTCTGGGCTGGCTCAGCACCCACGGCAGCGGAAAGGGCGGCGACACGATCACCAGCGGCCTCGAGGTCACCTGGACCGACAAGCCGACCCAGTGGAGCAACCGGTTCTTCGAGATCCTGTTCGGCTACGAGTGGGAGCTGACCACCAGCCCCGCCGGTGCCAAGCAGTGGGTCGCCAAGAACGCCGAGGCGATCATCCCGGACGCCCACGACCCGTCGAAGAAGCACAAGCCGACGATGCTCACGACCGACCTGTCGCTGCGCGTCGACCCGGCCTACGAGAAGATCTCGCGCCGCTTCCTGGAGAACCCGGACGAGTTCGCGCTGGCCTTCGCCAAGGCCTGGTACAAGCTGCTGCACCGCGACATGGGCCCGGTCAGCCGCTTCCTCGGCCCGTGGGTCGCCGAGCCGCAGCTGTGGCAGGACCCGGTGCCGGCCGCCGAGGGTGCGCTCGTGGGCGACGCCGACATCGCCGCGCTCAAGGCGAAGGTGCTGGCGTCCGGCCTCACCACGGCCCAGCTCGTCTCCACGGCGTGGGCGTCGGCCGCGAGCTTCCGCTACACCGACAAGCGCGGTGGCGCCAACGGTGCCCGCATCCGCCTCGAGCCGCAGCGCGGTTGGGAGGTCAACCGGGGCACGGCCGAGGTGATCGCCAAGCTGGAGGAGATCCAGAAGGAGTTCAACGCGGCCGGCGGTGCGCAGATCTCGATCGCCGACCTCATCGTGCTGGCCGGCTCGGCCGCGGTCGAGAAGGCGGCCCGCGACGGCGGCGTCGAGGTGACCGTGCCGTTCCGCCCGGGGCGCACCGACGCCACGCAGGAGCAGACCGACACCGAGTCGTTCCGGGTGCTCGAACCGCGTGCCGACGCCTTCCGCAACTACCTGCGCCCGGGTGAGAAGACCCAGCCGGAGGTGCTGCTCGTCGACCGCGCCTACATGCTCAACCTCTCCGCGCCGGAGATGACGGTGCTCGTCGGCGGCCTGCGCGCCCTCGGCAACACCGTGCTGGCGGGCGGCTCCACGCACGGCGTCCTCACCGACAAGCCGGGCGTCCTCACGAACGACTTCTTCGCCAACCTGCTCTCCCCGGGCACGAAGTGGAAGGCGTCGTCCGAGGAGCACGTGTACGAGATCCGCGACGTGACGACCGACGAACTGAAGTGGACCGCCACCGCGGTCGACCTCATCTTCGGCTCGAACTCGCAGCTGCGTGCGCTCGCCGAGGTCTACGCCAGCGACGACGCCCGCGCGAAGTTCGTGGCGGACTTCGTGGCGGCGTGGACGAAGGTCATGGAGCTGGACCGCTTCGACCTGTCCTGACCCGGTACCGAACGGAGGGGTCCGGCCGTTTCGGTCGGGCCCCTTCCGTTTGGACGGCGGGCTATCGGACGATCTCGTGCAGCAGCGTGATCGTCGCACCGGCGGCGGCGACTCCGGCCGCAGGCCCGGCGACGCTCCCGAGTCCGAAGCCCGCTCCGGTGGCGGCGATCAGGATCACCGCCCACCGCAACGGAAGCCGACTCGGCGTGGTGCCTGGACGGGTTGCCATGCTCGCGCACCTCACCGGATCCGGTCGTGCTGCGGGTTCGTGATTCCCTGTTGCTCGGCGAACTCAAGGTGGATCTTCGCCAGGCGCGAGTATTCCTCTTCCAGCCCCGCCAGCTTGCGTGCGTGGCCCGACTTCGACCAGCGCATCCGGCCGGTGGCCTGCAGTTCATGCTCCGACATTCGGGAGAAGCGCGGGTCGCCCGCGCAGGCCCGTTGGATGACGTACGCGATCTCCCGGGCGCGACCCGCCAGCCACGCGGCCCGGAACTCCTCGGCCTGGCGCCGGTAGGTGCGGGCGAGTTCGTAGTCGTGGGAGGCGGCGTCCGCACGCCGTGCGGCGGTCAGGGATTCCCCCTGTCGCACGAGGTCCGCGAAGCTCGCCGCGGCACTCGTCGGAGGGGGCGAATCGTCGCTCTCGCAGGCGTCGCGGATCAGATCCCGGATGGCGTCGTCGCCCTCGTTCGTGGTCATGACAGTTCGTCCCCCCGAAGGATTTCGTCGAGTCGGTGCTGGTGCGGCTTGAGCGCCGCACGGGTCCGTTCGACATGGGTGCGGGCGGTGGACTCGGCGATGTGCAGTGCGCGGGAGATCTCGGCGTAGGTGTAGTCGTGGACGAAGTAGAGGATGACGACGAGTCGACGTACCGGTGGCTGTTCGTCGAGGAGCTCTCGGACGGCGCGATGGAGTGACAGCCGATCGACCAGCGCGTCGACATCCGGTCCCCGGGGGCAGACGTCGTACACCGCGGTGAACTCGTTCAGCCGGACGCTGCTTCGGTACAGGTCGATGGCCTTGTTTTTCACCGTCGCCAGGAGATATGCGCGGCTCTCCCGGAGACATCGTCCCGCGTGGCGCTGCCAATCCGTCATCATGCGCAGGTAGGCGTCCTGCACGAGGTCCTTGGTGTCGTGGTCGTTTCCGCCCGTCCAGCGCCGGGCACCGCGAACTGCCGCGCTGTACGTCAGCGCATGGAACCGCTCGAAGTCGTGGACGACGATGTCATCGGATCTTCGATCGTCGGTGTGGGAAGGCACGGCCTCACCTCCCGGACGTTGAGGTTCGTGTCATGCGTGTACACGGACGAGCGGCGCCGGATGTCTACAACTCTGGCAAGATTTCCGCTTCGTCGGCAACGCCGGCACCCAGCCGTCCACCGCGAACTGGATCTACGTCCGCCCCGGCCGCCAGGTCGGGGCGGACGGCCCGGTCAGTCCAGCGAAACGCTCGGGTACAGGGGGAACGGCGCCAGCAGCTCGCTCGCCTGCTTGCTCACCCGGTCGGCGAGGGCCGGGTCGAGTGCGTACTTCGCCTTCGACCCCTCGGCCGGCGCGGTGCCCGCCAGCACGGTGTGGATCAACTCCGCGATCCGGTCCATCTCGGCGGTGCCGAGGCCGCGGCTGGTGAGCGCCGGCGTGCCGATGCGGATGCCGGAGGTGTACCACGCGCCGTTGGGGTCCCGCGGGACGGCGTTGCGGTTGGTCACCACGCCGCTGTCGAGCAGGGCCTGCTCGGCCTGCCGCCCGGTGAGCCCGAACGGGTGCACGTCCAGCAGCACCAGGTGGTTGTCCGTGCCGCCGGTGACGACCTTGACGCCCCGCGCGACGAGGCCTTCGGCGAGGGCCTGGCTGTTGGCCACGATCCGCGCGGCGTACGTGGCGAACTCGGGGCGGCGCGCCTCGGCGAACGCGATCGCCTTGGCCGCCATCACGTGGCTCAGCGGGCCGCCGAGCACCATCGGGCAGCCGCGGTCGACCTGGTCGGCGAGTTCCGGCTGGGCCAGGACGGCGCCACCGCGCGGGCCGCGCAGGCTCTTGTGCGTGGTGGTGGTGACGATGTGCGCGTGCGGCACCGGGTCGAAGTCGCCGGTGAACACCTTGCCCGCCACGAGGCCGGCGAAGTGCGCCATGTCGACCATGAGCGTGGCGCCGACCTCCTCGGCGATCTCGCGCAGCGTCGCGAAGTTCACCTTGCGGGGGTAGGCCGAGTAGCCGCCGACGATGACCAGTGGGCGGAACTCGCGGGCCGTCTCGCGCAGCGCCGCGTAGTCGATCAGACCGGTGGCCGGGTCCACTCCGTAGCTGCGCTGGTCGAACATCTTGCCGGAGATGTTCGGGCGGAAGCCGTGCGTGAGGTGGCCGCCGGCGTCCAACGACATGCCGAGCATGCGCTGGTTGCCGAACTCGGCGCGCAGCTGCGCCCACTCGGCGTCGGTGAGGTCGTTGACCTGGCGCTTCTCGAAGCGCTTGAGCGCGGGGGCCTCCACCCGGTCGGCCAGGATCGCCCAGTAGGCGACGAGGTTGGCGTCGATGCCGCTGTGCGGCTGCACGTAGGCGTACGGGGCGTCGAACAGCGCCTTCGCGTGCTCCACGGCGACGGCCTCGACGGTGTCGACGTTCTGGCAGCCGGCGTAGAACCGGCGGCCGATCGTGCCCTCCGCGTACTTGTCCGACAGCCAGTTGCCCATCGCGAGAAGAACGGCCGGCGAGGCGTAGTTCTCGCTGGCGATGAGCTTCAACGACTCCCGCTGGTCGCGCAGCTCCTGCGCGATGGCGTCGGCGATGCGGGGCTCGACGGCGCGGACCACGTCGAGGGCGGAGCGGAATGCGGCGGATTCGGCGTTCACGCAGCCCACCATATGCGGGCCCGGTCAGGGCAGCTTCAGCGGATACGGGATGAACGTGCTGCGGTTCTCGTCGAGGTCGAGCTGGCGGCTGATCGGCGCGGCGGCCCGCTGCGGGCAGGTGGCGCGCTCGCACGTCTTGCAGCCGGGGCCGATCGGCGTGGCGGCGGCCGAGTCGTGCAGGTCCATGCCGGCCGAGTAGACGAGCCGGGCGGCGTGTTTGATCTCGCAGCCGAGGCCGATCGCGTACACCTTGCCGGGCTTGCCGTAGCCGCCGTGATGGCGGGTCACCGTGCGCGCGGTCCACAGGTAGCGCTGGCCGTCCGGCATCGCGGCCACCTGCGTCACCACGCGGCCCGGCGCGCTGAACGCCTCGTAGACGTTCCACAGTGGACAGGTGCCGCCGGTGCGCGAGAACGGGAACCCGGTGGCCGACTGGCGCTTGGACATGTTGCCGGCGCGGTCGACCCGCACGAAGGAGAACGGCACCCCGCGCGCCCGCGGCCGTTGCAGCGTGCTGAGCCGGTGGCAGACCGACTCCCAGCCCATCGCGAAGTGCTCGGTGAGCAGTTCGATGTCGTACCGGTGCGCCTCGGCGGCGGTGAGGAACTGCTCGTAGGGCAGGATCAGCGCGGCGGCGAAGTAGTTGGCCAGCCCGACCCTGGTGAGGATCTGGGTCTGCACGTCGTCGAAGTGTTCCTCCTCGACGATCTCGTCGATGACGTGCGCGTACTCGAGCAGCGCCAGCTGCGCGGCCATCCGCATCGCCTCCTGCCCGGCGCGCAGCGACGTCGACAGGTGCAGGCTGCGCGTGTGGTGCTGGTAGCGGTGCAGGTCGCCGTCGAGCGCACCCGCGTCGTCGTGCACGACCCGGATGCCGTGCCGTTCGGCGAGGCGGGTCGCGAGGGCGGAGCGCACCCCGCCGCGTCGCAGGTTCATGCCGCGGGCCAGGTCCTCGGCGTCCTCGTCGAGCTGCGGGACGTAGTTCTGCCGGCGGTAGAAGAACTCCGTCACCTGGTCGTGCGGGCTGCGCCCGAGCTGGCCCCGGTCGCCGACCAGTTCGGTGAGCTGGTCGGCCACCTGGCGGTAGCGGCGGTGCAGGTCGATGACGGCCTCGGCCAGCTCGGGCAGGCGGGCGGCGAGTTCGGTCAGGTCGGCCACGGTGCCGGTGCCGGCGAGTGCCTCGCGCAGGCCGGCGACCAGGTGCGGCGTGTCGCTCTGGGCGAACACTGTCGGTTCGACGCCGAACAGCTCGGTGACCCGGATCAGCACCGGCGCGGTCAGCGGCCGCACGTCGTGCTCGATCTGGTTGAGGTAGCTCGGCGAGATGCCGAGGTGGCGGGCGAGGTCCGACTGGCTCAGCCCGCGATCCTCCCGCAGGCGGCGCAGCCGCGCTCCCGCAAAGATCTTGGCGATGGCTCCCACCTCCCGTAGCAGTTCTGTCAACGTACGCCTTAGCAAGTTGGCAAAACGCGCGGTGAACTTCGCATTACTTGGCTTTTTCCGTATCTCGACCGCCCGGTGTGGCTCGTGTGACCGTGGTGACAACCACCACCCAGGGAGCACACGATGACCGACGCAGTGCAGAAGTTGCGGCAGGAATGGGAGTCCGACCCGCGCTGGAGCGGGATCGAACGCAGCTACGGTCCCGAGGACGTGGTGCGCCTGCGCGGCGCGATCCAGGAGGAGCACACCCTGGCCCGGCGCGGCGCGGAACGCCTCTGGCAGCTGCTGCACGACGAGGACTACATCCACGCCCTGGGCGCCCTCACCGGCAACCAGGCGGTGCAGCAGGTGCGCGCCGGCCTCAAGGCGATCTACCTCTCCGGCTGGCAGGTGGCCGCCGACGCCAACCTCGCCGGCCAGACCTACCCGGACCAGAGCCTCTACCCGGCGAACTCGGTGCCGGCGGTGGTGCGCCGGATCAACAACGCGCTGCTGCGCGCCGCGCAGATCACCACGGCCGAGGGAACGGACCCGGGCGTCGACTGGCTCGCGCCGATCGTGGCCGACGCCGAGGCCGGGTTCGGCGGCGTGCTGAACGCCTACGAGCTGATGACCGCCATGATCACGGCCGGCGCGGCGGGTGTGCACTGGGAGGACCAGCTGGCCTCCGAGAAGAAGTGCGGCCACCTCGGCGGCAAGGTGCTCATCCCGACCGGTCACCACGTGCGCACGCTCGAGGCGGCCCGCCTCGCGGCCGACGTCGCGGGCGTTCCCTCGCTGGTGATCGCGCGCACCGACGCGCAGGCCGCCACCCTGCTCACCACCGACATCGACGAGCGGGACGCGCCGTTCGTGACCGGGGAGCGCACCGCCGAGGGCTTCTACCGCTTCCGCAACGGCATCGAGGCGTGCGTCGCCCGCGGCCTGGCCTACGCCCCGGTCTCCGACCTGCTGTGGATGGAGACGAGCACGCCGGACCTCGAGGTGGCCCGCAGCTTCGCCGAGGCGATCAAGGCGCGGTACCCGGACCAGATGCTCGCCTACAACTGCTCGCCGTCGTTCAACTGGCGCAAGCACCTGGACGACGCCACGATCGCGAAGTTCCAGCGCGAACTGGGCCACATGGGCTACAAGTTCCAGTTCATCACCCTGGCCGGGTTCCACGCGCTGAACTACTCGATGTTCGACCTGGCGCGCGGGTACGCCGCCGACGGGATGGCCGCCTACGTGGCGCTGCAGGAGCGGGAGTTCGCCGCCGAGGCGCACGGTTACACCGCCGTCAAGCACCAGCGCGAGGTCGGCACCGGCTACTTCGACCTGATCAGCACCGTGCTCAACCCGGCGGGGGAGACGACGGCGCTGCACGGCTCGACCGAGGCGGAGCAGTTCGCATGAGATACGAGATCACCGGGCCGATGGCCGAACGCTACGACGAGGTCCTGACGCCCGAGGCGATGGACTTCCTGGTCGCCCTCGACGGCCGGTTCGCCGGCCGCCGGGTGGCGCTGCTGGACACCCGCCGGGCCCGCCGCGCGCGGTTCGCCTCCGGCCAGCTGCCCGACTTCCAGCCGCGCACCGCCGAGATCCGGCAGGACGGGTCGTGGCGGGTGGCGCCGCCGGCGCCGGGCCTGGTCGACCGCCGCGTGGAGATCACCGGCCCGACCGATCGCAAGATGACGGTGAACGCCCTCAACTCCGGCGCCCGCGTGTGGCTCGCCGACTTCGAGGACGCCACGGCGCCCACCTGGGACAACGTCATCAGCGGGCAGCTCAACCTGATGGACGCCCTGGACCGGCGCATCGACTTCACCGACGAACGCGGCAAGGAGTACGCCCTCGGCGACGACCTCGCGACGATCGTGGTGCGGCCGCGCGGCTGGCACCTCGTCGAGAAGTGGATCAGGATCGACGGCCGGCCGGCGAGCGCCAGCCTGGTCGACTTCGGGCTCTACCTGTTCCACTGCGCGCGGCGGCAGCTCGACGCGGGTCGCGGGCCCTACTTCTACCTGCCGAAGCTCGAGGACCACCGCGAGGCGCGGCTGTGGAACGACGTGTTCGTCTTCGCACAGCAGTACCTCGGCCTGCCGCAGGGCACCATCCGGGCGACCGTGCTGATCGAGACGATCACGGCGGCGTTCGAGATGGAGGAGATCCTCTACGAGCTGCGCGAGCACTCCGCCGGCCTCAACGCCGGCCGCTGGGACTACATCTTCAGCATCATCAAGAACTTCGGGCAGTGGCCGGAGTTCGTGCTGCCCAACCGTTCGGACGTCACGATGACGGTCCCCTTCATGCGGGCGTACACCGACCTGCTGGTGCGCACGTGTCACCGGAGGGGCGCCCACGCCATCGGGGGCATGGCGGCCTTCATCCCCAGTCGTTCGACCGAAATAAACGAGGTCGCGACGGCGAAGGTCCGCGAGGACAAGGAGCGCGAGGCGGGTGACGGTTTCGACGGTTCCTGGGTCGCGCATCCCGGCCTGGTCGGGATCTGCCGGACCGCGTTCGACCGGATTCTGGGGGAACGCCCGCACCAGCTCGACCGCACCCGCGACGACGTGGAGGTGACCCAGACGGACCTGTTGGCGGTGGACAAGACGCCCGGGTCGGTCACCGCGGAGGGCGTGCGCGCCAACCTCGACGTGGCGCTGCGCTACATCGACGCCTGGCTCGGCGGCACCGGCGCGGTGGCGCTCAACAACCTCATGGAGGACGCGGCCACCGCCGAGATCGCCCGCTGCCAGGTGTGGCAGTGGCTCCAGCACAACACCCCGCTCGCCGGCGGGGGCACGGTCACCCTCGCCCTGGTCCGCCCGATGCTGGCCGAGGCGCTGGCCGCCCTGGTCGAGGGTCGCGTCGGGCCGGCCCGCGAACGCGCGGTGGCGGCCGCCGGGATCGTGGAGCGCACGGCGTTCGACGAGTACCTGCCGCCGTTCTTCACCACGGACGCCTACGTCCACCATCTCGGCCCCACGGGCTGAGCGGCCATCCGGTCAACCGCCGGGGGAGTGTCAAAGGCGGCGCGCTCCCCCGGCGGCTTTAATGGCGTGATGTTCAGCATCGATGCGTTCGACCCGAACGACGCCCCGCGCGAGGACCTGGCGGACTATCACCGCGCCTACGTCAGCGCGGCCCGGATCGACCACCCGCACGACCCCGAGGTGACGCTCGACGAGGCGGTGGGCAGGCTGCGGACGCCGCTGCCGTACTTCGGCCCATGCCGGTACTGGGCGGCCCGCGCGGACGGCCGCCTCGTCGGGATGATCATCGTCGGGTTCCCGGCGGACAACGAGACCCGGCACCTGGTCGTGGTCGACGGGACCGTGGACCCGGCGCACCGCCGGCGCGGTATCGGGACGGCGCTGCTGCGGGAGGTGCTGCCGGCCGTTCGGGAAGCGGGCCGCGGCACCGTGTTCGTGGCGTTGACCGAGGGCAGCACCGGCGACCACTTCCTGCGCGCCACCGGCTTCACCCGCGTCTACCGGGAACATCTGCAGCGCCTCGACCTCACCACCGCCGATCCGAGCGTCTGGGACGTGGCGGCGCCGGAGGGCTACCGGATCGTGGAGTTCGACGGGCCCGCGCCGGAGGAACTGGTCGCCTCGTACGCGCGCGCCAACGGCTCGATCGGCGACATGCCCCAGCAGGACCGGGCGCACGAACGTCCACTGTGGACAGTCGAACGGGTGCGCGCCACCGAGGCCGACCTCGCGCGGCAGGGCATCGAACGGCACGCGGTGGTGGCGGTGCACGAGGCGACCGGCGAGGTGGCCGGCCTCACCGGGATCCTGATCTACCCGCATCGCCCCAGCCGGGGGATCCAGGACGCGACCACGGTGGTTCCCGCGCACCGCGGCCACGGCCTCGGGTTCTGTGTCAAGTCGGCGATGCTGCGCTGGATCCGGGCCGAACGCCCCCGCGTCGAGTGGGCCATGTGCTCCAACGCCGACGACAACGCGCACATGCTCGACATCAACCGCCGGCTCGGTTACACGGTCATGCGCGTCATCATCAGCGTCGAACAGGACCTCGCCGACCTGGAGAAGCGGCTGCGTCCGTCCTGAGCGCGGCCGCGCCGGCGTTGTCATGTGCGTACATGAGCACATATCCTGACGGCATGTCGCACGAGCATGTGCACCACAAGCGCGGGCATCGGCTCCGTCACCTGCTGACCCCGCACTCGCACGACAGCGCCGACAAGGTCGACGACGCGCTGGAGTCGTCCCGGGCCGGGATGCGGGCGCTGTGGATCTCGCTGCTGGCGCTGGGCCTCACGGCCGGGGCACAGGCGTTCGTGGTGGTGCTGTCGGGCTCGGTGGCGCTGCTCGGCGACACGCTGCACAACGTCGCGGACGCGCTGACCGCCGTGCCGCTGGGGATCGCGTTCGTGGTGGGGCGCCGGCTGGCGGACCGCCGCTACACCTACGGCTACGGGCGTGCCGAGGACCTCGCCGGGATCGCGATCGTGCTGACCATCGCGGGTTCGGCGGCGTTCGCCGGCTACGCGGCGGTGCAGCGGCTGACGCACCCGCGCGACGTGGCGTACCTGCCGTTCGTCGCGGCGGCCGGCCTCATCGGCTTCCTCGGCAACGAACTGGTGGCCCGCTACCGGATCGCCGTCGGGCGCCGGATCGGTTCCGCCGCACTGGTCGCGGACGGGCTGCACGCGCGCACCGACGGGTTCACCTCGCTCGCCGTGCTGCTCGGGGCGGCCGGCGTGGCGGTCGGCTGGCGGTGGGCGGATCCGGTCGTCGGGCTGCTGATCACCGCCGCGATCCTGCTGGTGCTCAAGGACGCCGCCCGGGAGGTCTACCGGCGGCTGATGGACGCCGTCGAGCCGGCGCTGGTGGACACCGTGGAGCGGACGCTGCGCGACACGGACGGCGTGCGCGGTGTCGGTTCGGTGCGGCTGCGATGGATCGGACACCACCTGCGGGCCGAGTGCGAGATCGCCGTCGACGCGGAGCTGACCGTGGCGCGGGCGCACGGCATCGCCGTCGACGCCGAACACCGCCTGATCCACGCGGTGCCCCGGTTGACGGCCGCGACCGTGCACACCGACCCGCACGCCGGCGCCCAGGATCCGCACGCCGCGCTCGCGCACCACCGCTCCGCGGCGACCCGCCGCCGTTCGTCGGGCACAATTGCCGCTCATGTACGGATCCGACGCCGAGCAGGACGTCCTGCCGACCGAGTCGCAGGTCGACGCGGCGGTCGTCGCGCTGCGGATGCTCGCCGACCCGACCCGCCTGCGGCTGATGTGGCTGCTACGTGAGGGGGAGCACGACGTCGGGAGCCTGGCCGGGACGGTCGGCGCAGCGCGGCCGGCGGTCTCCCAGCACCTCGCGAAGCTGCTGCTGGCCGGGCTGGTGTCGACCCGCCGCGACGGGCGCCGCGCGCTGTACCGGGCGCGCGGCGGGCACGTGCGCCGCCTCGTCGCCGAGGTGCTGTACGCCGCCGACCACCAGGTGACCGGGGCCGCCGAGCACGACTGACAGCCGGTGGCGGGTGCGCCCCGACAGCATGCTCACCGACCCGCGGCGGCGAACTGGCCGAGGCGACCAGCACCGAGCGGTCACTCACCCGGGCCGCCGGCACCCGCGTCGGCGAACCGGGCGGCCAGCTGCCGGAAGGCGTTCGACAGCGGCTCGGGACCGACGACGGTGATGGCGGCGTCGTATCGGCCGAAGGCGGCGGCGAGGCTGGTCCAGGAGAAGGAACCCAGGGTGAGGCGGCAGCGTTCCGGGCCCAGCTCCTCGGCGATCCCGTCGCGGGTGTAGAGCGCGACGGTGGCGGCGGCCCGGTCGAGGATCACCGTGCCCCGGCAGGGCCAGCCGCCGCTGCCGTCGTCGGTGCCCCGGAACTTGCCGGTGACGTAGGCGGCGACGTCGCCCCCGGGCACGTCGCGCGGCGTGAAGCGCGGGCCGGTCGGGATCTTCGGGGTGATCCGGTCGGCGCGGAAGATCCGCCAGTCGGCGCGGTCCAGGTCCCAGGCGACGAGGTACCAGCGGCCGTCCCAGGTGATGACGTGATGCGGCTCGACCCGCCTCGGCTCTTCCGCCGTCGCGTAGTCGAAGCGCAGGATCTCCTTTCGGTGCACGGCGGCGCTGATCTCCAGCAGCACCTCGCGGTCGACCGGCGCGGGCGGGTGCGTGGCCGGCCGTTCGACGTTCGTGACGCGCAGGGACGCGACGCGCTGGCGCAGGCGGGCCGGCATCACCTGCCGGATCGTGTGCAGCGCCCGGGCCGCCGCCTCCTCGGTGCCGCTGCCGGGCGTGGTGGCGGCGATCTGGAGGGCGATCGTGAGCGCGACGGCCTGTTCGTCGTCGAACAGCAGCGGGGGCAGCTCCGTGCCGGCGCTCAGGCGGTAGCCGCCGTCCGGGCCCTTGACCGCGGCGATCGGATAGCCCAGTTCCCGCAGCCGGTCCACGTCCCGGCGAACGGTGCGCAGGCTGATGTCGAGGCGTTCGGCGAGCAGGGTGCCGGGCCAGTCGCGGCGGGCCTGCAGCAGGGACAGCAGCGCGAGCAGCCGGGCGGAGGTCTTCTGCATGTCTCCCATCCTGCCGGTGGAAGGTGACACATGCTGGCACCTTCTGCTGTGAATCTTGCCTGCGTCAACACAACAACCCCGGGAGTGGCGGCATGTTCGACGTATTCGGTGACCTCAGCTGGCTCGGCCTCGTGATCGGGTTCGTCGCCCTCACCGTGCTGGGCGGCGTGTGGTTCGGCGCGATCTTCCCCAAGGCGTACAACCGGTCGCTCGGCCGGCCGGACGACGCCAAGCCCGACGCGTCGGTGCTCTTCTACGCCGGGCCGGCCGCGATGAGCCTGGTGGTCACGTGCACGAGTGCGGTGCTCATCGCGGCGCTCGACATCACCGCCGTCGCGGACGGGCTGCTGTTCGGGCTGATCGTCGGCGTGGGATACCTGGCGGCCAACACGGTCACCATCGCGATCAACCCGAACTTCCCCCGCCCGCTGTACTACGCGGCGATCTCCGGCGGGTACAACGTGATCGGGAGCCTGCTGGTGAGCGCGATCCTGGTGGCGGTCTGAGCGTTCGGCCGGTGCCCGGAGACCTCGGGAAATCCGTGGTTTCCGGGGCACCGGCGAACGATCGCGGCGATCCGGTCGTTGAGCGCCGCATGGCGAAAATCATCGTGGCGTCGCCGCCGATCCCCGGCGAGTACCTGCCGCTGCTGCAGCTGGCCCGGGCACTCTCCGACCGGGGCCACCGGGTCACCTTCCTGACCGGCGGCTTCGCGCGCGACGCCGTGCTGCACTCGGGCGTCGACTTCGTGCCGCTGACCGGTGCCGCGGACATCAACCCCGAGGTGGGCGTCGCGGAGCGCGCGGCAGCCGGCCTGGCGCCGGGACCGGAGCAGCTCAATCACGACTTGATCCACGCGTTCGTCAATGCGATGCCGGAGCAGCACCGCGCGCTGCAGCGGCTGCTGGACGAGGACCCTGACCAGTACCTGATCGCCAACATCTACTTCCTGGGCGGCCTGCCGGTCTCGTTCGGCGTGCCGGGCCGCCGGCCGCGGCGCTGGATCGGGGTGAGCGTCGTCCCGCTCGACCTCAGCAGCGACGACACCACGCCGCTCGGGCCGGCGCCGGTGGGCCCCGGCGAGGACCGGGTGGCCGCCAACCGGGCCGCCAACGCGGCGTTCGCGGCGGCGGCGACGCCCACCCTGGAACGCCTCAACGAGGTGCTGGCCGAGCTGGGCGCCACCGAGAAGGCGGAGAGCTGGCACGACGAGATCGTCCTGCGGCCGGACCAGACGGCCGTGCTGACCGTCCCGGGGTTCGAGTTCGCGCGTTCGGACCTGCCCGGGCATGTGCACCTGGTCGGCGTCATCCCGGCCCACCGGATCACCGGGTGGGAGCCGCCGGCCTGGTGGGGCGGGCTGGACGGCGGCCGTCCCGTGGTGGTCGTGACCCAGGGGACCGTCGCCAACCGCAGCCTCGGCGAGCTGATCGAGCCCACGCTCACCGCCCTCGCCGACCGGGACGTCACCGTCGTCGCGGCCCTCGGGCGGGACCCCGCGGAGCTGTCGATCCCGGTGCCGGCGAACGCTCACGTGGCGCGGTTCGTGCCGTTCGACGCGCTGCTGCCGAAGGCGAGTGTGCTGATCACCAACGGCGGTGCGGGCGGGACCCACCAGGCGCTCGCGGCGGGCGTTCCGGTGATCATGGCGGGGGAGACCGAGGACAAGCCGTTCAACGCGGCGCGCGTCGCCTACCACCGGCTCGGCGTCGACCTGGGCACCGCGACGCCGTCGCCGGAGGCGATCGGGGAGGCCGTCACGGCCGTTCTCACCGACAGCACCATCCGGGCGAACGTGGGCCGCCTGAGCGCCGTCTATCCGCAGTACGACCCGGTCGAACGGATCGAGCGGCTCACGGTCGGCTGACCGGGCTACTCTCGCGGGACCATGGAGCGGCACAGGCGGTTCGACATGGGCGGCTACGCCGGGCTGGACCTGGACCGGTTCGTCGAGCCGTCGCTGTCCAGCTGGAGCCGGCCGGGATGGCGGGCGCTGCTGGTCCAGCGCTTCACGCATGCCGCCGCCGTCGACGAACTCGTGCTGCCGCCCACGACCGACCGGCACCTGTGGCTCGTGACGGCCGGCGCCGGGCGCATGCACCTCGACACCGGGGACGGCCGGCGGGTCGTGCCGATCGCGCCGGGGCAGGTCGGGTTCGCCGTTCCCGGGGCGGCGACCCGCGTCCGGTACGAGACCACGGAGCCGATGCGCACCGTTCAGCTGCACCTGCCCGCCGACGCGATCGAGCGGGCGGCCGGCTCGCTCGGCGTGCCCGCGCCGGCCGTCGTCCGGCCCGGGCCGGACGGTGGGGCGTTCCTCGGTGCGATGCTGACGTCGCTGGCGGCGGCCGCCGAGGCGGGGCTCGACGGGTTGTACGCCGACACGGCCGCGGAGTTCCTGGCCGTGCATCTGGTCACCGGCGGTGCCGGGCCGGACGGGCACACCGCCCGGCTCGGCCGGGAGGACGCCCGGGTGCGCGCGGCGATCGCCTACCTGCACGACCGGTTGGACCAGCCGGTGAGTCTCGCCGACCTCGCCGCGCACGTGCGCCTGAGCCCGTTCCACTTCCTGCGGGTCTTCAGACGGGCGACGGGCGAGACGCCGGCCCGCTATCTGCGGCGTGTGCGCATCGCGCACGCCACCCGCCTGCTGGCCGGCGGCATGACGGTCGGGCAGGTCGCCCGGCGGTGCGGGTTCAGCAGTCCCGGGCATCTGTCGGCGGCGTACCTGCGGGAGACGGGTGTGCGGCCGTCGGCGCACCGGCCCGGGTGAGCCCTGCGCAAGATCTCGTGCGGGGTGCGCAAGCCGGTGCATGTCCTGGGGCGGGGGGCGTCCCTAGTGTCGGGCCGTGCCGAACAGTTACCGCGTGAGCGCCCGTTCCGATGCCGCCCCGGATGCCGTGTACCGGCTGCTGCTGCGGGCGGGAACGTGGCCGTCGTGGTCCCCGATCGACGCGGCCGAGGTCGAGAACGGGACGGATCCGGACCTGCCGGCGGGGGTCGGTGACACCAGGGTGTTCCGCACCGGCCGCGCGGTGTCCCGGGAGCGCGTGGTCGAACTCGTCACCGACCGGCGCTTCGGCTACGAGATCGTCGGCGGGCGCACGTTCCGCTCCTACCGGGGCCTCGTCGAACTGGCACCGGACGGCCGGGGCGGCACCACGATCACCTGGTCGGCGACGTTCCGGCCGGCGATGCGGTTCACCGGCCCGCTCTGGGAGTGGTTCCTGGCCCGGTTCATGCGGCGGATGGCCGCCGGTCTCGCCGCGCACGCCGTCGTCTCCTGAGCACGGCCGCGGCGGGTCAGCGGACTCTCGCCAGGAGGCGGTCGCTCAGGTACTCGGCCATCATGATCACCGTCGCCGCCGTGTTCGCGCGCACCGTCGTCGGCATGATCGAGGCGTCGATGACGGAGAGCCCGTCGACGCCGTGCACGGCACCCACCGAGTCGACGACGGCGTGCGGATCGTCCGGGGTGCCCATCCGGCAGGTCCCCGACGGGTGGTAGCCGGTGCGCGCCTCCGCGAGGATCCAGGCGTCGAGGTCGGCGCGCGCCGACGGGAGCCGTTCGGGTGGGCCCAGGATCTCCTTCAGGGCGGACTGGGACGCCAGGTCGAGGCAGAGGCGCACCGCCTCGCGCTGGCGTTCGCGGTCGCGCGGGTCCGCGAAGTAGTTCATGTCGATGTGCGGCGCGGCGAGCGGATCGGCCGACGCGAGGGTCAGCCGGCCGCGGCTCGCCGCCAGGTTGACCGTGGGGCGGAAGACGAACGTGTGCTCCGTCGGCCGGGTCAACGCATATATGATCATGTCGTTGCGCGCGTATCCGGTCTCCGACGTGTACCGCAGCACCACCTGGTGCGGGTGTTGCAGGGCGGCCCCCGCCGCCGCGCGGAACGGGAACGGCACCTCCACGGCCGGATGGTCCTC
Source organism: Virgisporangium aliadipatigenens (assembly GCF_016863615.1). Lineage (GTDB taxonomy): Bacteria > Actinomycetota > Actinomycetes > Mycobacteriales > Micromonosporaceae > Virgisporangium > Virgisporangium aliadipatigenens. Next base: position 147,098 of record NZ_BOPF01000025.1, read on the forward strand.
CAGGTTGGCGCCGACCCCGGGCAGGTCCCGCACGGCGTCGATCCCCAGGCGCCGCAGCTCCCCGGCCGGCCCGATCCCGGACAGCAGCAACAGCTGCGGCGAACCGATCGCGCCCGCCGCCACGATCACCCGCCCGGCCGGCACGACCCGGGTGCCGCCGCCCGGGTCGCGCACCAGCACACCCGTCGCGCGGCCGCCGCTCGTCACGACCCGCAACGCGGTGACCCCGGTCTCGACGGTCAGGTTGCGCCGCCCGCGCGCGGGTCGCAGGTACGCGCGGCCGGTGCTCGCCCGGTAGCCGTTGTCGTCGCTGAGCGGGCACGGCCCCACGCCGGTCGTCTCCGTCGCGGCGTTGTGGTCCGGACACTCCGGAAACCCGAGCCCGCGCGCCGCCTCGTGGAACGCCTCCTGATCCGCCGACCACGCCTCGCGCGGATACCGCCGAACGTCGATCGGGCCCGCGCCGCCGTGGCCGGGCGCGCCCGCGAAGTCGTGATCCCGTTCGCTGCGGGCGAAGTAGGGCAGCACCGCCCGGTGGCTCCAGTCCAGACCGGCCGCGCCCCAGCCGTCGAAGTCGCCGGGCTCGCCCCGCAGGTGGATCTGCGCGTTGATCGCACTGCAGCCGCCGACGACCTTCCCGCGCGGCATCGGGATCGGGCGGCCGTTCTCCGCCACCGCCGAGAACATCCAGTCGTGCGTGTGCGTCGACAGCGCGTCCATGTCGTCGCCGTAGAACATCAGCAGTTCGCGCGGTGTGCGCGCGTCCGAGTCGTAGTCCGGGCCGGCCTCCAGCAGGCGCACCGTCACGTCGGGATCCTCGGTGAGCCGTGCCGCGAGAACGCAGCCGCTGGTGCCGCCGCCGACAATGACGAAGTCCGCTGTTCCCCCGTGTGAACCCATGCCAGGCAAGCTACCGTGCACCGGTGCGTGAACCATATGGCGCACTCGATCCGATGAGAGGGTTGTGAGCCCCGAACCTGAGCCGAGCGACGCGGACCTGCTCGCCGCGGCCGCGGCCGGTGACCGCACCGCGTTCGAGGCGTTCTACCGGCGCCACGGGCCCTGGCTGACGGCCCGGCTGCGCTACCGCTGCGCCGACGCGGCCCTGGTCGACGACGCGGTGCAGGAGACGTTCCTGGCGATCTGGCGGGGCAAGGCCCGCTACCGCGAACGCGGGGAAGCCGCCGCGTGGCTGTGGCAGATCGGGTTCCGTCGGCTGGTCGACGCGATCCGCGGACAGCGCGCCCGCGACCGCCTGCTGCGCCTGCTGGCCGGCCGCCGCTGGCGCGACTCCCCGTCGGCCGAGGAGGAGATCCTGGTCGGCGTCGAACACGGCGACCTCGCCGGCGCGCTCGCCCGGCTCTCCCCGGAGCTGCGCGCGGTGATGCAGGCGACCGTCCTCGACGGGCTGAGCACGCACGAGGCGGCCGCGCTGCTCGGCATCCCGGCGGGCACGGTCAAGACCCGCGCGATGCGGGCCCGCCGGCAACTACGGGGAGACCTGGCATGAGCGGACGCTTGCGGAAGCGAATCATGAAGCAGGGTGCACTTGTGTCTCAGGGCGCCGGTGAGCGAAGCGAGGCGGCGGCATGAGCACCGATGCTTGGCACATCGACGAGGAAGATCTGCGGGAGTACGCCGCCGGCACGGCGCAGCCGCCGTGGCTGTGGTCGACCGAGGCCCACCTCGACGCCTGCGCGCACTGCCGGCGGCGGCTGGCCGCGGCGGTCGGTCCGGCCGCGACGCACGCCGGCTGGGCGCGCCTTGACGCCGAACTCGACGCCCCCCGGCCCGGTGCGCTCGAGACGTTGCTGGTGCGGCTGGGGCTCGCCCCGCACACCGCCCGGCTGCTGGCCTGCACGCCGGCGCTGCGCCGGTCGTGGTTCACCGCCGTCGGGTTGACGCTCGCCGTCAGCGTCGCCGCCGCGCACGTCGCCCGGGAGATGACCGTGCCGATGCCGCTGCTGGCGATCGCGCCGCTGCTGCCGCTGATCGGGGTGGCCATCTCCTTCGGCCCGCACGTGGATCCCAGCTACGAACTGGCCGTCGTCGCGCCGATGGACACGTTCCGCCTGCTGTTGCTGCGCTGCGCGGCGGTGCTCACGGCGACGACGGCGCTGACCGGCGTCGCGAGTGTGACCGCGCCGGAGTTCGGGCCGGTGACGCTCGGCTGGCTCGCGCCGTCGCTGGCGTTGACGCTGCTGAGCCTGGTGCTGACGCCCCGGTTCGGGCCGTTCCCGGCGGCCGGCGCCGTGGGGGTGGGCTGGCTGGTCCTGCTGGTGGCGACCGTGCACCGGGGGACCGGCGAGTCGGTGCTGTTCACCGCCTCCGGTCAGGCCGGACTCGCGGCCGTCGCCGCCGTCTCGGCGCTCGCGCTGTGGCGGGCGCGCGCCGCGTTCGACACCGATCGCCGTCCGGGCCGCGCCGGCGACCCGGGCCCGCGGAGGGCGCGATGACCACCGTCCGGGCCGAGGGACTCTCCCTCCGATTCGGTCGAACGACCGCGCTGGACGGCGTCTCCTTCGCGTTGAGCGACGGCGTCACCGGGCTGCTCGGCCCGAACGGCGCCGGCAAGACCACGCTGCTGCGCATCCTCGCCACGGCGATCCCGGCCGACGCCGGTGCGCTGCACGTTCTCGGGAACGACCCGCGCGGTGCGGCCGGGCGGCTGGCGGTCCGGCGCCGCCTCGGGTACCTGCCGCAGAACCAGGGCTTCCACCCGCACTTCACCGCGTTCGAGTTCGTCGACTACATCGCGATCCTCAAGGAGATCGTGGCCGGCCGGCACGAGGAGGTGCGGCGCGTGCTGCACGCCGTCGGCCTGGACGCGCAGCGCGGCAAGAAGATGAAGGCGCTCTCCGGCGGCATGCGCCAGCGGGTCGGGTTGGCCGCCGCGCTGCTCGGCGACCCGGCCGTCGTCATCCTCGACGAGCCCACCGTCGGCCTGGATCCCGAACAGCGGCTGCGCCTGCGCGAACTCGTCGCGCACATCGGCGAGGGGCGCACCGTGCTGCTGTCCACGCACCAGACGGAGGACGTGGCGTCGGTGTGCCAGCGCGTGATCGTCCTGCACCAGGGGCGGATCCGGTTCGACGGCGAACCGTCCGCGCTGGCGGCGATCGCCGAGGGGCGGGTGTGGAGCGCTCCGTCCAAAGTGGACGGTGCGCTCGCCGCGTGGCGCACCGGCGGCGGCGACTACCACCACATCGGCGTGCCGCCGGCCGGTGCGCGGCCGGTCGAACCGAGCATCGAGGACGGGTACCTGCTCCTGCTGGACTCCTCCGGCGTGCCGGCCTGACCGCGCTCCGCCCACCACGGCCGCCCGCGTTCGGCCGGCCCGCTCGCCGCCGGATCCGGTAGCGGGCGCCGCGGTCAGGCCGGGCGTCCGTCTCGACGTGCCCCCGGCGCGCAGCCGCTGGAACAGAGTGCTGCCGTCCGGAAACGTCACGTCGCCCACCCGCCGGCCTTTGCCGTAGTCGAGGTCCAGGGCGGCGAGGCGTTCGGCGAGGTACCGGCCAGTTTCCAGCCGAGATTGTGCGCGTCCCGGATGCCGACGTTCATGCCGACGCCGCCGGTGGGGAAGTGCTGGTGCGCGGCGTCGCCGGCGAGGAGCACGCGGCCGCGCCGGTAGGTGACGGCCTGCCGGCCGCCTCCCGCACGGTGCTGCGGACGCCGTCGCAGCCGACCACGTACCGCGCCGGCACGACCCCGCCGCCCGCCACCAGCACCCCGTCGTCGGCCAGGCCGGTCACCCGGCACAGTCCGGTGGGGCCCCCGCCCCCACGATCACGACCTCGTCCATGAGTGCCTCCTCTTGGTCGCTGACCAGCAATGTGCGCATGAGTACACTTGGTCAGTGACCAAGGGGCAAGCGGATGTGGTGCGGGCGGCACTGGCCGTTCTGGACGAGCAGGGCGCGGCACGCGTCTCGCTGCGCGCCGTCGCGGGACGCCTCGGCGTGCGGATGAACACGGTGCTGTGGCACGCGAAGAGCCGGGCCCGGCTCGACGAACTGATGGCCGACGCGATCGTCGGCGGTGTCCCGCTCGACCGCCTGCCGCGGGACTGGCGGAAGCGGGCCGCCGAGATCATGCGCCGGTACCGGGTCGCTCTTCTCGCCCATCGGGACGGCGCCGCCGTGGTCGCCGGGACCTACGCCGCGGAACCGTCCACATTGGACGTCGCGGAGGCGCTCATCGGCGCGCTGCTGGACGGCGGCATGCCGGAACGGGAGGCCGTCTGGACGTTCTGGAGCCTGGTGTACTTCACCCTCGGCCTGACCCAGGAAGAGCAGGCGGCACCGGCGCGCGCCATGGCGGAGCCGGACGTCGGCGACCGCCCGGCGCTGCGCCGCATCCTGCCGTACCTGGCCGAGGAGTCCTTCGACGAACGCTTCGCACACGGCGTCCGGCGCCTGCTGGCGTGAGAGCCGTTCTGCGGCAGCTGTCGCCGGCCGGCCGGCTGCTGATCGTCAACCAGTTCGGCATCGTCTTCGGGTTCTTCCTGGTGCTGCCGTTCCTGGCGACCTACCTGCGGGAGGAACTGGGGCTGGCGGCCGCCGTCGTCGGCACGGTGATCGGCCTGCGCACGCTCAGCCAGCAGGGCCTGTTCCTGGTCGGTGGCGCGCTCGCCGACCACTGGGGGCCGCAGCGGGTGATCGTCCTCGGATGCGCGCTGCGGGTGCTCGGCTTCGGCGCGCTCGCGGCGACGCGTTCGCTGCCCTGGATCGTCGCCGGCACGATGGTGATCGGCGTGGCCGGTGCGCTGTTCAGCCCGGCCAGCACCACGTATCTCAGCCACGAGTCGCCCGGCCGGCGCGCCGAGAACTTCGCCCTGTACCAGTTCGCGGGCAATGCGGGTGCGCTCCTCGGGCCGCTGGTCGGCGCGCTGCTGCTGGCGGTCGACTTCCGGCTGGTGTGCGGTGCCGCGGCGGCGGTGTTCGGGGCGCTGAGCGTGGCGCAGGTGCTGCTGCTGCCGTACCGGGCGCCGCAGGCGCGGGGCGACGGTGTGCTGCGCAGCCTGTGGCAGGTCGTGCGGAACCGGCGCTTCCTGGTCTTCGCGCTCGCCGGTTCGGTCTACTTCACGCTGTGGAACCAGCTGTACCTCGCGCTCCCGCTGGAGGTCGAACGGGTCACCGGCCGCCCGGACGCGGTGAGCGCGGTCTTCCTCGTCTCGACCGTCGTCGGGATCGTGTTCGGCGTGCGGCTGACGGTCGCCTGCCGGAGGCGGTGGAGCGCGGGCCGGTCGATGGCCACCGGGCTGCTGCTGATGGGCGGCGGCTTCGTGCCGGCGGCGGTCGCCGCGCCGTTCCTGGCCACCGCCGCCGGGCCGCTGGACCTCGCGGTCGCCGCGCGGGCCGGTGCGCCGGTGCTGGCCGGCACGGCGGTGTTCAGCGTGGGTGCGGCGATCGCCAACCCGTTCATGATGGAACTCATCCCGACGGTGGGCAGTGAACGCCTCGTCGGCACGTACTTCGGCTGGTTCAACCTCTTCTCGTCGCTGGCCGCGGCGGGCGCCAGCGCGGCCGTCGGGGCGCTGATCGACCTTCCGGGCGCCGCGCTGCGCTGCACCCCGTTCGCCCTGCTGGTCCTCCTGTCGACGGCGGGCGGGGCGGTGATCGCGGTGCTGCAGCAGCGCGGACGCCTGGAAAGCGCCTAACGGCGCCGGCGCGCCATCCACTGCCAGACGTGGGTGCCGCCGACGCTCGGGTCGTTGCGCGCCACGTAGATCCACGACCAGTGGCCCGGGAAGCGGTGGCCGTTCCAGGTCACGGTGTCGTAGAGACTGACGAGGGAACCCGGGATCAGCTCGTGCGCGTGGACCGTGTTCGGCTGCGGCGGCACGGTGGTGTCGTCGAGGGAGGTGACGAGCCAGGTCGGCGTGCTGATGCCGCGCAGCTCGTCATCGGTGATCATTACCGGGCCGCCCGGCTGGAGCGACTGGACCACGGCGCAGATCGGCACCGACGCGGCGAAGTCGTCCGGGTAGACCGTCGTCATCTTCAGGCTCATGTAGCCGCCGTTGCTGCAGCCGACGACGAGAACGCGGCGGCGGTCGACCGGGTGCCGGGCGGACACCTCGGCGACGATCTCCCGGATCAGCGGTGCGAACCGGTCGCCGTCCTCCAGCCAGAACGACGTGCTCTGCGGGGCCACCACGTAGGCGCCGGAGAAGATCCGCTGCGCCTCCGGGGTGGCGAAGCCGAGCGCGCCGCGGTTGGCCCGCAGCGTGGTCTCGTTGTCGTAGTAGCCGTCCGGCAGGGAGGCGCCCTCGCCGCCGCCGTGCAGCCACACGATCAACGGGTGCCGCGCACCCCGGCCCGACCGGCCGGGCGAGAAGAGCCGGTACTTCATGCCCGAACCCGAGGTGTGGTAGCCGAACGCGTCCACCTCGGCATTGGTGAGCCGCCCCTGCCGGAACTGCGCGACGGTGACCGCGCGCCCGTTGCGCAGCCGGAACGGGGCGTTCTGCGTGACGGTGTAGACGAGATTCAGCCGGAAGTTGCGGCCCCGGCTCCCGATGTAGGTGAGCGTGTTGCCACCGGGCTGTCCCTCGGCGGTGCTGAGTTCGACCACGATGCGCCCGCGCCGGTCGAGCCGCGCGGCGGTCACGGTGCGGTCGAGGTCGTACACCTGGTCGCCGGGCGGCAACGGGCTGGTGGCCCGCACGTGCACCCCGAACGTGGCGGCGCTCAGGCTGTCCGGCGCGATCGGGCCCAGCCGGGAGGTGTCCAGCGTGAGCGAGACGACCTGCTCGCCGCCGTCCAGGGTCACGGCGTTCACCGCGAAGTCCACAGTGGACGGATGTGCCTGGACGGCGGCCGGGACGGCGATCCCCGCGGTGGCGCCCGCCGTGGCGGCAAGCAGGGTGCGGCGTGTGACGGTCATGGTTGCTCCTCTCAGGTACCGAAGGCTCAGGTACCGAAGACCTGGAACTGATAGAGCGAGTAGCCCCACTGGGTGCCCCGGCTGGTGCCGAGGATCCGCACGTACCGGGCCGACGCGTTCAGGCCGGTGTGGTCGTCCTCGCCGCCGTTCGCCCCGGTGACGGTGCGCACGGTCGACCAGGTGGCGCCGTCCGGCGAGCTCTGGATCTGGTACGCCGAGCCGTAGGCCGCCTCCCACAGCAGCCGCACCCGGCTGACCGTGTACGTGCCGCCGAGGTCGACCTGGATCCACTGCGGGTCGGCGTAGGCGCTCGCCCAGCGGGTGGTGGTCGAGGAGTCCACCGCGTTCGAGGCCGGGTAGGAGGCGTTCTCCAGGCTGGAGGCCGTCGCCGGCCGGTTGAGGGCCAGATCGGTGGCGGTGCCGCGGGTGAGCGCGAAGTCGTCGACGTCGAAGAGGCCGGTGCCCGTTCCGGTGAAGGTCAGGTAGACCGTCGCCGTACCGGCCGGCACCCCGGTCAGTGCGGTGCTCACCGTCGCGAACGTCGTCCAGCTGCCGGTGTTCGGCACCGCGACCGTGCCGTGGATCGGTCCGGTCGGCGAGCCGGTGCGCACCTGGATCTGCCCGCCGGGGCCCCCGGAGACGACCCGCGCGCGGAAGCCGGTGGCGCCGCCGACGTTCACGTTGGCGTAGCCGGCCCAGTCGCCCGGTTCGATGAAGCCGAGCGTCCGGCCGTTGTTGGCGCCCTCCTTGGCGAACGCCTCGACCCCGCTCGCCGTCGTGAACGACTCCGCCTGCACGGTGCCGTCGACGACGCCGCCCAGTTCCTTGATCCGGATGTTGCGGAACGCGGCCTGGTCGGCGCTGCCGTGGTTCTGGATGCCGATGTAGCCGTCCAGGTTGCGCGCCGGGTCGGTGTTGGTGAAGTCGTTGATGAGCGCGCCGTTGAGGTACACCCGGATCCGCTGACCCTCGACGAGAAGCTCGTAGGTGTTCCACGCGCCGGCCGGGTTGAGCGCGGCGTCGCGGGCCGCGATGTCGGCCGACTTGAACGTGTAGATCGAACCGGTCGTGCGGTCGGCCGCGTCCGTCGCGTCCATCTGGATCTCGTAGCCCTGGTTGACGGCCACCCACGGGTCGTTGCCCGGGTCCGGGAAGCCGATGAAGATGCCGCTGTTGCTGTCGCCGGTGAGCCGCCAGTCGGCCTTCAGCGAGTACGAGGTGAACTGCTTCGCGCCGTACCAGTACAGGCCCATGCCGCCGACCGAGGAGAGCGTCGCGTCGGAGTTGGTGAAGCTGCCCGGCCCGCTCTGCCGCCAGCCCGTCGTGGAACCGTTGTACAGCGCGGTGTAGCCGTTCTCCGGCCGGCAGTCGGCGTGTGCGCGCCTGGCGGCGTACCGGATCCCGCCGAGCAGTTGCGCGCGGAAGTTGGTGTCCGCGTAGGACTCCTGGGTGTGCCCCCAGCCGGTGTAGAACGAGCGCCCGGAGCCGATGGCCTTGCACCACGTGATCGGGTGGTCGGCACCCATCGAGCCACCGGAGTAGGTCGACTCGTCCAGGGTGGCGAGCACCTTCGCGGTGGCGCGCGGGTTCGTGCGGTAGTTGTACAGCTCGTCGGTGCGGGTCCACGCCTGCGGCAGGTGTGCCGTGGCGGCGTGCGCGCGATCCTCGGTGCGCGAGACCACCTGCTGGATGGCCGGGTGGCTCTGGAAGTAGGCCCCGGCCAGTTCGCCGTAGAACGCCCAGTCGTACTCGGTGTCGGCCGCCGCGTGCACGCCGACGTAACCGCCACCGCCGCGCACGTACGACTCGAACGCCGTCTGCTGCGCGGCGTTCAGCACGTCGCCGGTGGTGTTCAGGAAGACGACCGTCTCGTACTGCGCCAGATTGGCCGTCGTGAACGCCGCCGCGTCCTCGGTGGCGGTCACCGAGAAGCTGTTCGCCGAACCCAGTTCCCGCAAAGCCTGTATCCCGGCCGGAATGGCGTCGTGCCGGAAGCCCGCGGTCTTGGAGAAGACCAGAACGTCGTAGGGGGTGTCGGCGGCCGCGGCCGCGGACGCCTGGAGCGCGACGGCGGCGAGGGCGAGAACGGCCCCCGCGCCGGCGGCGAGTCTACGGGTCATGGCAGCATCCATTTCTGGTTGGCGGCACCGGCGACGCAGGTCCACAGGTGGACCGGCGTGCTGTCCGCGGAGTTGACGCCCGAGACGTCGAGGCACTTTCCGGAGGCCGGGTTGCGCAAGGTCCCGTCGGAGTTCGGCACCCAGTTCTGCGCGCCGCTGGTGTTGCAGGTGTACAGCTGGACCTTCGTGCCGTCGGCCGTCCCGGCACCGCTGATGTCCAGGCACTTGCCGAACGCGCGCAGCGTCTGGCCGTCGCGGCTCCAGTGCTGCGCCGACGAGTAGTTGCAGGTGTAGAGCTGGATCTGGGTGCCGTCGGCGGTGGCCCCGTCGCGCACGTCCAGACACTTGCCGGCGAAGCCGACCACCGGCCCGGCCGAACCGGTCCGCAGCAGGAAGCTGTCCAGGTCGAACAGCGCCCCGGTGCCGGTGCCGGCGAAGGTCAGGTAGAGCGAGGTGGTGCCCGCCGGCGCCCCGCTGATCGGCGCCGCGACCGTGGTGAACGTCTCCCACGAACCGGTCGGGGCGACCGCGACCGAGCCGATCACGGGGCCGTTCGCCGAGCCGGTGCGCAGTTGCAGCGTGCCGCCGGAGCCGGCGGAGGAGACCCGGGCGCTGAACGAGGTCGCGTTCGACACCCGGTACGGGTCGAACTGGATCCAGTCGCCGTTGTGGATGTCGCCGACGGTGCGCCCGCCCTCGGCCGCGGTCTTGCTGAACAGGTTCACGCCGGAGGAGGTCTTGAAGTGTTCGGCCTGCCGGCGGCGCGGCTGCAGGATGTGCTGGGTGTGCGTGATCAGGCCGCCGCGGTCGGTGTACGAGGCGTCGAAGATCGGGAAGATGTTCGCGGCGTCGTCGTGCTCGCCGTCGGCCGGGATCGTGATCGTGCCGGAGCAGCCCTGCTGCGCGGTGATCTGGTGCGCGTGCTGGTCGTGGCCGAGCACGTAGGCCATCGTCACCTTGGTGCAGTCGATCGCCCCGTCCTCCGGGTCGGTCACCGTCACGCTCCACGGAACGCTGTCACCGAAGGAGACCAGCTGTCCCGAGGCGGGGCTGTTGACGACGACCGTCGGGGCCGTGTTGCCGACGGTGATGATCACGCTCGCCGTGCCGGTGGCGCCCTGCGGGTCGCGGACGGTCAGCGTCGCCGTGTACTTCCCGTCGGCGGTGTACGTCTTCGTCGGGTTCGCCGCCGTCGACGTGGTGCCGTCGCCGAACGCCCACGAGTAGGTCAGCGCACCGCCCTCGGGGTCGCTGCTGCCGGCCGAGGAGAAGGCCACCGTCAGCGGTGCGCGGCCCGAGGTGCGGTCGGCCGCGGCCACCGCCGTCGGTGCGCGGTTCCCGCCGGCGACGTAGTCGTAGCGGTACAGCGCCGAGTTGGCGTCGCCGTTGAAGTAGCCGGTGCCGTAGTCCAGGACGTACAGCGCGCCGTCGGGCCCGAACTGCATGTCCATCACCTGCTTGCCGTTCCACGGGAACGTGTCGATCGCGCCCCGCGTGCCGTCGGCGTTGACCACGGTCGGCTTGATCCAGCCGCGGCCGAACTCGCCGGCGAAGAACATCCCGGTCAGCGACTGCGGGAACTTCGTCGTCGACGGGTTGTTCGCGTCGTACCGGTATACCGGGCCGCCCATCGGGGACTCCGAACCGCCGCCGAACTCCGACGGGGTGCCGGCGTCGCCGCCGTAGCGGATCCAGGCGGGCTTGGCGGCCGGCAGCGTCGCCTGGCCGGTGTTGCGGAACGAGTTGTTCGTCGGGCCGCCGGCGCAGTTGTACTTGGGGCCGGTGGAGTTGGTGGCGAAGTTCCACTCGTTGTAGGTCTCGGTGCTGGTGTTGGTGCCCGTGCAGTACGGCCACCCGAAGTTGCCCGGCCCGGTGATCCGGTTGAACTCGACCTGCCCCGACGGGCCGCGGTTGGCGTCGGTGGTGCCCGCGTCCGGCCCGTAGTCGCCGACGTACACGACCCCGGTGGGCTTGTCGACGCTGATCCGGAACGGGTTGCGGAAGCCCATCGCGTAGATCTCGGGGCGGGTGTTCGCGGTGCCGGGCGGGAAGAGGTTGCCGCTCGGGATCGTGTACGTGCCGTTGGCCTGCGGGGTGATGCGCAGGACCTTGCCGCGCAGGTCGTTGGTGTTGGCCGCGGTGCGCTGCGCGTCGAAGGCGGGATTGCGGTCGGTCCGCTCGTCGATGGGCGAGTAGCCGCTGGAGTCGAACGGGTTGGAGTCGTCGCCGGTCGACAGGTAGAGGTTGCCGGCCGCGTCGAAGTCCATGTCGCCGCCGACGTGGCAGCAGATGCCCCGGTTGGCGGGCACGTCGAGCACGGTGACCGCGCTGGCCGTGTTGAGCGTGTAGTCCGCGTTGAGCGTGAACCGGGAGAGCCGGTTGACGCCGGTCCAGGTGGCCCACGTGGCGGCGGTGCCGGTGGCGGGCGCGTCACCGGCCGGGGTGGACAGCGGCGGCGCGTAGTACAGGTAGATCTGCCGGTTGGTGGCGAAGTTGGGATCGGCCGCGACGCCCTGCAGCCCCTCCTCGTCGTGGGTGTAGACGGGGATGGTGCCGATCACGGACGTCGTGCCGGCGGAGTCGGTGCGGCGCAGTGTGCCGTCGCGGGCGGTGTGCAGGACGGACCGGTCCGGGAGCACCCACATGCTCATCGGCTCGCCGGTCTCCGCGACGCCCTTGGCGAGGGTCACCTGCTGGTAGTCGGCCGCGTTGATGACGGCCGAGGCGGGTCCGGTCGGCACGACCGCGGCGGCGACAGCACCGAGCAGCGCCGCGCCTAAGATAGACAGAGATCGATGTCTGGGGGTGTGAGGGTTCATCGCTTCCCTTCCTGACTACCGGTGCCAGGCGGGGCGCGCGCCGTCGCGCCGCAGCCGAGGGGGTGGCCGCGGGAGAGGCCGACGGCCGGATCGACGGATACGTGCCGGAAACACTCCGGTGTTCGTGCGGACACGCTAGATGCCTTCCGATCGAGATGTCCATACTTTTCGATGTTGCGGGCCGAACTTTTGTCACGTGGCACAGAAGATCCGGACGCCGCCTATCGTTGGCGGGTGATCACGATGGTGCGGATCCTGGAGCTGGTCGGCCTCTTCGTCTTCGCCATCTCCGGTGCGCTGACGGCCATCCAGCGGAAGTTCGACGCCGTCGGCATCGTGATCCTGGCCGAGGTCACCGCGCTGGGCGGTGGCGTCCTGCGCGACGTGATCATCGGGGCCACGCCGCCGGCCGCGTTCCAGAAGGTGCAGTACCTGCTCGTGCCGCTGGCCGCCGCGGCGGTCGCGTTCTTCGCCCACCCCGTGGTCGAACGCCTCTCCTTCTTCGTGCTGCTGTTCGACGCGGCCGGGCTCGGGCTGTTCTGCGTCACCGGCACGCTCACCGCGCTCGAACACGGGCTCGGGCCGGTGCAGTCCGCCGTGCTCGGCGTGACCACCGGCGTCGGCGGCGGCCTGCTGCGCGACGTCATCGCCCGGCAGACACCGGCGCTGGTCAGGGCCGACTCGGACCTGTACTCGATCCCCGCGATGATCGGTGCGGCGGCCGTCACCGTGGCCCACGCCGCGCACCTGCCGATGGTGGTGGCGGCCCCGGCGACGGCGGTGTTCGTGTTCGCGTTCCGGGTGCTGGCGATGGTGCGCCACTGGACCGCCCCGCAGGCCTGGACCCGACGCACGCCACGGTGACCGGCTCCTGGGCGACTACCGGACCTCCTGCACCGTCCGCTTCAGGATGCAGAACTCGTTGCCCTCGGGATCGGCCAGCACGGTCCACGTCGCGTCCGGCGGCTGCCCCACGTCCACGTGCCTGCCGCCGAGCGCGACGACCCGCGCGATCTCCTCCTCGGTGGAACTCCCGTCGGCGCGCAGGTCCAGGTGGAGCCGGTTCTTGACGGTCTTCGCCTCAGGGACGGCGCACACGTCGATCGTGGGCCACGAGGCGTCGGCGGGTCCGATGCTGATGATGTCGGTGTCCTCGTCGATCACCCGCCAGCCGAGCACGGCGGCCCAGAAGTCGGCGACGAGCCGGATGTCGGTGGCGTCGATGGCGAGCACGGCGATGCGACTGGTCACGCGCCGGAAAGTACCCCTAAGCGATCTTTTCCACACGTGCCGGGAGCAGGAGGATCGCCGCCAGCTGCAGCACGGCCAGGACCACCAGGGCGGCGAAGACCCAGTGGCTGGCGTCGTTCAGGGCGGTGCGCAGGTAGTCGGCGATCGCGGGCTGCGCCGTCCCGTCCAGCAGCATGGTGTTGGCGGCGTCCACGTCGGCCGGGAGTTCGGCCGCCACCGACGCGGGTGCCTCCGCGAAGCGGGCGGCGAGGATGGCGTTCGCGATGGCGCCGAAGACCGCCACGCCGATCGCGCTGCCGAGCGAGCGCGCGAACATGTTCGCCGCCGTGACGACGCCGCGCCGGTCCCAGCCGACGGCCGACTGCACCGCCACGACCGTCGGGCTCGCCGACAGGCCGAAGCCGAGCCCCAGGACGAACGCCGCCGCCGCGGCCGCCCACACCGACGAGTGCCGGCCGAGCAGCGCCGTCTGGACGGCCCCCAGGATGACGAACGCGCACCCGATCAGCGCGGTCGTGCGGAACCCGATGCGCAGGTACAACCGCCCGGAGAGGCTCGCGGCGATCGGCCAGCCGATGGTCATGGCGGCGAGCGCGAAGCCCGCGGCCAGCGGGCCGGTCCCGAGCACACCCTGCGCGTACGTGGGCAGGAACGACGAGATGCCGATCATCAGGCCACCCACGGCGAGCGCGGCGAGGTTCCCGGCGACGAGGATGCGCCGGCCCATGACCCACAGCGGCAGCACCGGTTCCGGAGCCCGCCGTTCGACCACGAGGAACGCCGCCACCAGCACCGTCCCGCCGGCCAGCACGCCCACGCTCGGCGCGGAGCCCCACTCCCAGGCCACGCCGCCCTCCAGCAGCCCCAGGATGAGCAGCGAGAACCCTCCCGTAAGAAGAGCGGCCCCGGCGTAGTCGACCCGGTGCGTGGTGCGTTCGACGTTCTCCCGGAAACGCCTGGCGAGGGTCCAGACCGCGACGGCGCCCAACGGCAGGTTGACGAAGAAGATCCAGCGCCAGGAGAGGTACTCGGAGAAGACGCCGCCCAACGTCGGCCCGACCACGGCGGAGATCCCCCACACGCTGGCCAGGTAGCCCTGGACCTTGGCGCGTTCCTCGACCGTGTACAGGTCGCCGATGATCGTGACGCAGATCGGCTGCACGGCCCCGGCGCCGATGCCCTGCACGGCGCGGGCGACGATCAGCGCCGGCATGCTCCACGCGACGCCGCACAGCACCGAACCGACGAGGAAGAGCGCGATGCCGAAGAAGAGCACCGGCTTGCGCCCGATCGAGTCGGCGAACTTGCCGTACAGCGGCACGGTCACCGCCTGCGTCAGCAGGTAGATCGAGAACAGCCAGGGGAACTGCGAGAAGCCGCCGAGGTCGCGCACGATCGACGGGACGGCGGTGGCGATGACGGTGGACTCGAGCGCGATGAGGCCGGTGGTGAGCATGACGGCGGCGAGAACCCGGCCGCGATCACCGCGCAGGCCCAGCGGTGCGGTGGTGGTCAAGCCTCCACGTTAGCCCCGGGATGGTCGAGGAATCCCAGGTCCTGCGCGGCACGGTGGTCAGGATCACGGGCCGCCACGGCGCGCCGGTGGCGTTCGACGAGGCGGATCAGCACGGCCGGCGGGAGCGCGTCGACCGGCGCGTACCAGCCGGCGTCGAGCGGTTCGCGAACGTGGTGCGGCAGGTCGGGCAGGTCCCGCAGGGCCAGCCGGAGCCGTTCGGGCGGGGTCCGCCGGCGGTACCAGCGCAGCCACGGGCCGGCCGCGGGAGTGAGGTCGGGCCAGCCGTGGCGGTGCGCGGCCACGCGGGTGGACGCGGCGAGGTCGTGCAGTTGCGCCACCGGGATCCCCTGCGGCGCGTCCCCCGGACGATCCACCACTTCCACGGGAACGCCGTTCGCGTACAGGCAGGCGCGCACGGCCCGGCTGGGGCACGCCACGGCGAGCACGGGCGGCACCGCCCACTCCGGGCGCGGCGGCCGGTCGCACAGCCCCGGCAACCCGCCGTTCACCCGGGCGAACCACACGACGTGCCGCCGTAGCCGCCGGATCGCGCGCGCGTGCGAGCGGTCCCCACCCGGTGCGTACGGCGGCAGCCGGTGCCGGCGCCACAGGAACGCGGCGGCGGTGTGGCCGAGGCCGACCACCAGCAGCCCGGCGCAGGCGTAGAGCCCGATCACCAGGGCGATGGCGAGCGTCAGGCCCGCCGCCTCGTGGCCGGCGTCGTTGAGCCGACGGGTCAGCAGACCCAGCGGCACCAGGGCGGCCGCGCCGGCCAGCACCCACCCGAGGTGGCGCAGGTTGCGGGCCACCGACGGGCGGGGCGGCGGGCGGCGGGGCGTCACCCGGGACGGTGCGCTCGGCGGCTGGAGCGCGTAGAACAGCTGCTCGGTGGTGAAGCGCAGCAGCCCGTCGTGGCTCAGCCGGCGGGCCGTCTCGCGCAGCCGCCGGGGGCTCAGGCGGTACGGCGGATCACGCCGGTCGAGTGCCCAGCGCCGGCCGCAGACGGCGCAGCGGCGGGCGGCGATGTCCTGGCGGCGGCGCAGGGGCCGCCGGCACTGCGGGCACCTCATGCCGGGTCCGTCGCGTGCGGCATGTCCAGGAAGCCGAGGTCGCGTGCGGCGCGGTGGTCGGGGTCGCGGGCGGCGATCGCGCGGCGGTGGCGTTCGACCAGGCGGATCAGCACCGCCGGCGGCATCGCCTCGGCCGGGCACCACCAGCCCTTGCCGAGCAGGTCGCGTTCGCGCGGGGCGAGGCCGGGTACCGCGCCCAGCGCGTCGCGCATCGCGTCGGCCGCCGGCCCGCTCCGGCGCCACCGCAGCCAGGTCGCGTCGCGTCGGCCGCCCGGCCCGGGGGTCAGGTCGGGGGCGCCCCGCCGGTGGGCGAGGACGAAACCGCTCGCGGCCACGTCGTGCAGTTGCGCCACGAGCGTCCCCTCCGGCGCGTCCCGCGGATGGTCCACCACCCGCACGGGAACGCCGTTCGCGTACAGGCAGGCGCGGATCGCCGGGCTCGGGCACGCCACGGCGAGCACGGGCGGCACGCCCCACTCCGGCTCGGGGGCGTCGTCGCAGAGCCCCGGCAGGTCGGATCCGTAGACGTGGCGCCAGCGCGCGAGGACGTTCGACCGGAAGACCTCGAGGGAGACGGCGGGCAACCGGATGTGCTCGCGCGGCGCGGGCGGCGGCGCGGGTCGCAGGCCGCGCTCGGCGAACGCCTTCCACGCCCCGCCGGCGTAGGCGACCGCGGCACCGCCGGAGAAGAAGACGAGGAGGACGAACCCGCCGACGAGCAGGGTCGCGAGGGTGCCTGCGCCGAAGAAGCCCTGCCGGCCGACCCACGCCGCCGCGGGGAAGCCGAGCACCCCGAGGGCGGTCACGGCGAGCGTCGCCAGCATCCGCAGCAACTCCCCGAGGACGGACGGGCCGGGCCGCGGGGGCGGCGGGACGTAGGGCCGCGGGATGACCGGCGCGGCCGGCGGCTGCACCGCGTGGTAGAGCTGCGCGGAGGTGAAGGAGAGCAGCCCGTCGTGGCTCAGCCGGCGGGCCACCGCGCGCAGGTGCAGGTCGTTGAGGCGGAACGGCGCCGAGTACGGGTCGAGCGCGAACTCCCGCCCGCACCGGTCGCAGCTACCGCCGTACCGCTCGTGTCGACGAAGATTCTCCCGGCAGTGCGGGCATCTCATGCCCCCGCAGACTAGGGCGCCCGGACAACGTCAGGAGCACCGCAGCACGACGACCGCGTGCGCGAGGACCTCGACGGTGCCGCCCGGCTTGATGCTGCCCGGCCGCGCGGCGAGCAGCGGGTCGGCGGTGTCGAAGACCACCTCCCACAGGTCCCCGTACGCCTCGCCGGGCAGCGTGAACATCAGGTCCTGCGGCAACGGGTTGAACAGCAACAGGAACGAGTCGTCGACGATCGCCTCGCCGAACGCGTCCTGCTCGGGGATGGCGTACCCGTTGAGGAACACGGTGATCGTGGACGCCGAGCGGGACTGCCAGTCGGTTTCGCGCATGGGCCGGCCGTCGCGGCGCAGCCAGGCGATGTCCGGCAGCGCGGAACCGTTGTGCGGCCTGCCGTCGAAGAAGCGGCGGCGCCGGAAGATGGGATGCTCGGCGCGCAGCCGGATCAGGTCGGCGGTGAACCGGGTGAGGCTGTCGTAGATGCGCCCCTCCTCCCAGTCGACCCAGCTCAGTTCGTTGTCCTGGCCGTAGACGTTGTTGTTGCCGCGCTGCGTGCGGCCGAGTTCGTCGCCGTGCACGATCATCGGGACGCCCTGCGAGAGCAGCAGGGTGGCGAGGAAGCTGCGCTTGCGGCGTTCCCGCAGCGCGATGATCGTCGGGTCGTCGGTGGGGCCCTCGGCGCCGCCGTTCCACGAACGGTTGTGGCTGTCGCCGTCCCGGTTGTCCTCGCCGTTGGCCTCGTTGTGCTTGTCGTTGAACGAGACCAGGTCGTGCAGCGTGAAGCCGTCGTGCGCGGTGACGAAGTTGATGCTGGCGATGGGCCGCCGCCCGTCGATCTCGTACAGGTCGGAGCTGCCGGTGAAGCGGGAGGCGAACTCGCCCAGCGTGCCCGGCTCGCCGCGCCAGAA
>NZ_BOPF01000026.1 GCF_016863615.1 Virgisporangium aliadipatigenens
GACCCGCCCGCGCCGTGGAACGACGCGTAGTCGTTGTGCGGGGCGAAGAAGCCGATCGTGTTGTAGCCCCAGTAGTTCGACAGCCCCTTCTCCACGAGTCCGCTGTCGTGCACGAACTGGTGCACCGGCATCAGCTCCACGGCCGTCACACCGAGCTGCTTCAGGTACTTGATCATCACCGGGTGGGAGAGTCCGGAGTAGGTACCCCGCACGTCGGCCGGGATCCGGGGATGGTTGATCGTGAGGCCCTTCACGTGCGCCTCGTAGATCACCGTCTGGTGGAACGGGATGCGCAGCGGGGTGTCGTTCGCCCAGTCGAAGAACGGGTTGATGACGACGGACTTCATCGCGTAGGGCGCCGAGTCGTCGTCGTTGTACGAGTCCGGGTCCCCGAACCGGTAGGAGAAGAGCGCCTCGTTCCACCCGATGCGCCCGTCGATCGCCTTGGCGTACGGGTCGAGCAGCAGCTTGTGCGGGTTGCAGCGCAGGCCGGCGCCGGGGTTGTAGGGGCCGTGCACGCGGTAGCCGTAGCGCTGGCCGGGCAGCACGCGGGGCAGGTAGCCGTGCCACACCAACGCCTCGCGCTCGGGCAGGTCGACCCGCGTCTCCGTACCGTCGGCGTCGAACAGGCACAGCTCGACCCGTTCGGCCACCTCGGAGAAGAGCGCGAAGTTGGTGCCGCCCCCGTCGTACGTCGCGCCCAACGGATACGGCACACCCGGCCAGATCTTCATCCCACCCACCGCCAAGGTTTACCAGTGAACCGGCCCACCCGCGACTCGAGGATCAGGCCGCTGTGCTCTCGCGCACGTGCAGCGTGTGCGGAACGGTGCGCTCGCCGGGCGGTGCGCCGTCGGGCGCGGCGATACGGGCGGCGAGCAGGTCGACGGCGAGGGCGGCGAGGTCCGCCTTGTCCGGGGCCACGGTGCTGAGCGTGGGCACCGAGTAGCGCCCGTCCTCGATGTCGTCGAACCCGGCGACCGCCACGTCGTCGGGCACCCGCAGCCCGGCGTCGTGCAGCGCCCGCAGGGCCCCGAGGGCGAGCGTGTCGTTGAAGCAGAACACCGCGTCCGGGCGGGCCCCGGACTCGAGCAGCGCCCGCATCGCGGCCGCGCCGTCCGCCCGGTGCCAGTGCGTCGCCGGCGCGATCAGGGTCGGGTCGACCGGCAGCCCGGCCGCCTCCAGCGCGGCGGTGTAGCCGGCCAGGCGCAGCCGCGCGGTGACCCCCTCGACGGTGTGCTGGGCGCCGATCGCGGCCACCCGTCGACGCCCAGTGCCGATCAGGTGCGCGGTCATGTCGTGCGCGGCGGCGACGTTGTCCACGGCGACGTGGTCCGCGCCGGCGTGGTCGACCCGTTCGCCGACGAGCACCATGGGCGTCGGATGAACGGCCGCCAGGTCGGCCCCGGTGAGCGCGAGCGGGCTGAAGACGAGCCCGTCGATCATGTGGTCCCGGATGCCGGAGGCGACCTCCCGTTCGCGCGTGGGATCGCCGCCGGTCTGGTCGATCAGCACCGTCCAGTCGTGCCGCGCGGCGGCGGCGACCACGTGTCGGGCCAGTTCGGCGAAGTAGGGCAGGTCCAGCTCGGGAACGGCGAGCGCGATCACGCCGGTGCGGCCGCGGCGCAGGTTGCGGGCGTTGAGGTTGGGCCGGTAGCCGAGCAGCTCGATCGCCTCCAGCACCCGGGCCCGGGTGTCGGGACGCACGTGCGCGTAGCCGTTGACGACGTTGGAGACGGTCTTGACGGACACCCCGGCGCGCTCGGCGACGTCCTTGAGCCGGTGCCGCACCGTTTCCCCCTAGAGATCGCGAACGAGGGGATGCTACCTCGCCACCGCTCTTTACAACGTTGTATTCAACGTTGTAAAACCTGTGCAAAGCAAGTCCGAGAGGAGCCCGGCTTGGACACGGCACGCGTGAGTATCGACCCGGCGTTCGCGATCGGGGACGTCGACCGGCGCCTGTTCGGCTCGTTCGTGGAGCACATGGGCCGCTGCGTGTACGGCGGCGTCTTCGAGCCCGGCCACCCCGAGGCCGACCCGTCCGGCCTGCGGGGCGACGTCCTGGCGCTGACCCGCGAGCTGGGCGTGTCCGTGGTGCGCTACCCCGGGGGCAACTTCGTCTCCGGCTACCGCTGGGAGGACGGCGTCGGCCCGGTGGGGGACCGGCCCCGGCGGCTGGACCTGGCGTGGAAGAGCATCGAGACCAACGCGTTCGGGCTGGACGAGTTCATGCGGTGGGCGCGCGCGGCGCGGGTCGAGCCGATGCTCGCCGTCAACCTCGGCACGCGTGGCGTGCAGGAGGCCTGCGACCTGCTGGAGTACGCCAACCACCCGGGCGGCGGCCACTTCTCCGACCTGCGCCGCAAGCACGGCGTCGAGCAGCCCTACGGCGTGCGGCTCTGGTGCCTCGGCAACGAGCTGGACGGCCCGTGGCAGGTCGGGCACAAGACCGCCGAGGAGTACGGGCGGCTGGCCGCCGAGACCGCCAAGGCGATGAAGCTCGTCGACCCGTCGGTGAGCCTCGTCGCCTGCGGCAGCTCCAACCGGGGCATGCCGACGTTCGCCGCGTGGGAGGCGACCGTCCTCGAGCACACCTACGACCACGTCGACTACATCTCCGCGCACACCTACTACGACCCGTCCGACGGCGACCGGGCCAGCATGCTCGCGTCGGCCGTCGACATGGACGCGTTCATCCGCGAGGTCGTCGCCACCGCCGACCACGTCGCCGCGAAGCAGCGGCAGCGCCGGCGGCTGAAGATCTCCTTCGACGAGTGGAACGTCTGGTACCAGGCGCGCCTGCAACACGACCTCGACCGGCGCGGCTGGGAGGAGGCGCCGGCCCTCATCGAGGACACCTACACGGCGCTCGACGCGGTCGTCGTCGGGGACCTGCTCGTCACGCTGCTGCGCCACGCCGACCGGGTCGGCATCGCCTGCCAGGCGCAGCTGGCAAACGTCATCGCGCCGATCCGCACGATCACCGGTGGGCCGGCGTGGCGGCAGAGCATCTTCCACCCGTTCGCGCTCACGGCCCGGCACGCCACCGGCACCGTGCTGCGCACCGAGCCGACCGGACCGACCCACGAGACCACCCGCCACGGGGAAGTGTCCACAGTGGACACCGTCGCCACGTACGACAGCGACAGCGGCGCGCTCGCGCTCTTCGCCGTCAACCGCGGCGACTCCGACCTGGTGCTCGACGTGGACCTGCGGGGCCTGCCCGGCCTCGCCGGCGTCGCGCACACCACCCTCGACGCGGGCGCCGCGCCCGACGCCGCCAACACCGCCGACGCACCGGAACGCGTCGTCCCGCGGCACGTCGGCGTCCCGGCGCTGGACGCCGGCCGCGCCCGGATCCTGCTGCCCGCCGCCTCCTGGAACCTGATCCGCTTCGCCACCGAGAAGTAGCCAGCCCGACCAGCTCGCCACCCCCCGCATAGGAGCACCCCCATGAGCACCCGACGTCACTTCCTCGCCCTCGGCCTCGGGGCCGCCGGCGCCACCGCCTTAGGACTCGCCGGCTGCGGCGACGATGACGACTCCGCCGGCACCGCGGCCGGAAACGGCGGCAAGGACTACACCGGCCCGAAGGTCACGCTCAACCTCTGGAACGGCTTCACCGGCGGCGACGGCGACATCTTCAAGAAGCTCGTCGACACGTTCAACGGCGAGCACGCCAACATCGCCGTCACCGTCGCCACCTACCGCTGGGAGGACTACTACGCCAAGCTGCCCGGCGCCGTCACCAGCGGCAACGGGCCGGACGTCGCCGTCATGCACATGGACATGCTGGCGACGTTCGCCGCGCGCAAGGTGATCGCACCCGTCGACGACGTCGCCACCGCACTCGGCCTCTCCGAGAACGACTTCGCGCCGACCGTCTGGAAGGGCGGCCTGTACAAGGACAAGCGCTACGGCATCCCGCTGGACATGCACCCGGTGGGCCTGTACTACAACAAGGCCCTGTTCCAGCGCGCCGGCCTCGACCCGGCGAAGCCGCCGCAGGACCGCGCCGAGATGGAGGCCGCCCTCGCGGCCCTGAAGGGCGCCGGCATCCAGGGGTTCTGGATCAGCCCGTTCCAGTTCACCGGCGGGATGACCGCCTACTCGCTCGTGTACCAGTTCGGCGGCGCGCTCTACAACGCCGACGCGACGAAGGCGACGTTCAACAGCGACGCCGCCGTCGAGGCGGTCAGCTGGCTGCGCAAGCTCGTCACCGACGGCCACTCGCCGGCCGACGTCGGGCAGGACGCCGACTACCTGGCCCTCAAGGCCGGCCAGAACGCCTTCAACGTCAACGGCATCTGGCAGGTGAACGACCTCAAGAAGAGCCCCGAGGTGCAGTGGGGCGTGGCGCCGGTGCCGCAGATCGGATCGAAGCGCGCGGTGTGGGCCAACTCCCACAACTTCGCCATCGTCCAGCAGAAGCGCACCGACGCCAACAAGGTGGCCGGCGCGAAGGTGTTCATCAACTGGCTGAGCCAGCACTCGCTGGACTGGGCGGCCGGGGGACAGGTGCCGGCGCGCCGCTCGGTGCTGGAGGACCCGAAGTTCATCGCGCTGACCGAGGCGAAGGCGCTCTCGGCCGAACTGCCCGACGCGGCCTTCCCGCCGGCGACCCCCGGCATCGGCGACGTGACGAACCTCTTCTACACCGCGTTCAACGAGGCGATCCTCGGCAAGAAGCCGCCGAAGCAGGCGCTCGACGACGGGGTGGCCAAGGCCGACAAGCTCCTCGAGGACAACCGCAAGAAGTACGGGGACTGAACGGTGCGCGCACGCGCGACGCCCTACCTGTTCCTCCTGCCGTACCTGCTGCTGTTCGGCGTCTTCGGCCTGCTGCCGATTGTGCTGGGCGGCTGGCTGAGCCTGCACCAGTGGGACTTCCAGCTGCCCAACAAGCCGTTCGTGGGGCTCGACAACTACCAGGAGCTCTTCACGCCCGACTCGCTGGTCTACGGCGACTGGTGGGAGAGCGTGCGGGCCACGGCCGTGTTCACGGTGGCGAGCGTGCCGCTGCTCGTCGCGCTGCCGCTCGGGATGGCGCTGCTGCTCAACCGCTCGTTCCCGGGCAGAACGTTCTTCCGGGCCGTGTACTTCGCGCCGTACGTGCTCGGCGTGGCCGTCATCGGGCTGCTGTGGCGCTTCCTGCTCGACGCCAACCTGGGCCTCGTCAACCACCTGTTCGGCATCGGCACGCCGTGGCTGACCGGGACGCCGTGGGCGTGGGTGTCGCTGGTCGGCGTGACGGTGTGGTGGACGTGCGGGTTCAACGCCGTCATCTACCTCGCCGGGCTGCAGGACATCCCGCGCGAGCTGTACGAGGCGGCCACCGTGGACGGCGCGACGGCGTGGGAACGGTTCCGCCACGTGACGCTGCCGGGCCTGCGGCCGGTGCTGCTGTTCGTCATCACGACGACGATCCTCGCGTCGGCGAACATGTTCGGCCAGTCCTACCTCATCACGCAGGGCGCGCCGGGCAACGAGACCCGCACGGTCGTCTCCTACATGGTCGAACTGGGACTGGCGCGCAACGACGCCGGCCGGGCCGCGGCGATGAGCGTCACTCTGGCGCTGCTGCTGGCCCTGGTGAGCGCCGCCAACTTCCGCATCTTCCGGTACCGGGAGGAATGATGAGGCGGATCCCGCTCTACGCGGCGCTGCTGGCGCTGACGGCCGTGTTCGTCGTGCCGCTGGTGTGGATGGTGCTGACGTCGCTGAAGACGTATCCGGTGGCGCAGCAGAGCCCGCCGGTGTGGCTGCCCGATCCGGTCTCCGACTACGGCTACGGGCGGCTGTTCCGGGCCGGCAGCCAGACGCCGGTGCACCGGTGGTTCGTCAACAGCATGCTGGCGGCCACGTTGCACGCGGCGCTCGTGGTCGCCACGGCGGCCCCGGCCGCCTACGCGCTGGCGCGGATGCGCTTCCGCGGCCGGCAGGCGGTCTTCGTGCTGGTCGTCGGGGCGCTGTTCGTGCCGCCGGCGACGCTCATCATCCCCAACTTCCTCATCGTGGACACGCTCGGCTGGCTGGACACCCTGACCGCCGTGGTGGTGCCGGGCGCCGCGAGCGCGTTCGGGGTCTTCTTCCTGCGCCAGTTCTTCCTGTCGCTGCCGCGGGAGCTGGAGGAGGCCGCGATCCTCGACGGCGCCGGCCCGTGGCAGGTGTTCGCGCGGGTGGTGCTGCCGCTGTCGAAGCCGGCGCTGGCCACGCTCGTCGTGCTGTCGTTCCTCACCAACTGGAACGACTTCCTCTGGCCGATCTTCATTCTGTTCAGCGCCGACCGGCTGACCATGCCGGCCGGGTTGGGGCTCCTCCAGGGCGCCTACATCACCGACTACCCGGTCGTCATGGCCGGTGCCGTGCTGGCCAGCGTTCCGGCGCTGCTGCTGTTCGTGCTCGCCCAGCGGTACGTCATCGAGGGCGTGTCGCGCAGCGGGATCAAGGGGTGAACCGATGAAACTGCCCGCCTTACTCGTGGCCGCGGTGCTCGGCGCGACCGGGGTCGTCCCGGCGTCCGCGCCGGTGCAGGCCCGACCCGCCACTTACCGCAATCCGGTGTCGGCCCCCGCCGCCGACACGTTCGCCGATCCCGCCGTCATCCGGGGGAACGACGGAAGCTGGTACGCCTTCGGCACCAGCGACCCGCTGCGGGCCGGTGAGACGACGCCGCGCCTGCTGCCGATCCTGCGTTCGCCGGACCTCGTGCACTGGACCTACGCCGGTGACGCGTTCACGGCCCGGCCGGCGTGGGCCGCCCCCACGGCCGGCCTGTGGGCACCCGACATCCGCCGCATCGCCGGCCGCTACGTCCTCTACTACACCGTCACCGACACGACGCTGAACCCCGGTGAGGACTCGGCGATCGGTGTGGCCACCGCCCCGACCCCGCTCGGCCCGTGGACGGACAGCGGCGCACCCGTGATCGCCCCGCGCGCGGCGCCCGGCGGCGGTTTCCTGTGGACGTTCGACCCGGCGCAGCTGACCGACACCGAGGGGCGTTCCTGGCTCTACTACGGCTCCTACTTCGGCGGCATCTGGACGGTGCCGCTGGACCCGGACGGGCTGCGCGTCGCCGGCACGCCGACGCAGGTGACGATCGACAACCGGTACGAGGGCGCCTACGTGGTGCGCCGCGCCGGCTGGTACTACCTGTTCGCCTCGGCGGCCAACTGCTGCGCCGGCCCGACCACCGGATACAGCGTCTTCGCGGGCCGGTCGCGGCACCCGGCCGGGCCGTTCACCGACCGGGCGGGCGCGTCCCTGCTGACCTCCCGGGTCGGCGGCACACCGGTGATCCAGCAGAACGGCAACCGCTGGATCGGCACCGGACACAACTCGATCGCCACCGACGCGGCCGGCCGGGACTGGCTGGTGTACCACGCGATCGACCGCGCCGCGCCGTACCTCAACGGGACGGAGGGCATCAACCGCCGCCCGATGCTCATCGACCCGCTCTCCTGGGACGGCGGCTGGCCGAGCGCCCGCGCCTCGGAGACCCCGCAGCCCGCTCCCGGCACGAGCGGCCGCCCGTCCACAGTGGACACACCACGGGTGGGGAGGGTGGATCGGCGCCACTCGGAGGAGTTCGACCGCACTGCCCTGAACGGCTGGACCTGGACGCGCCGCGACACCCGCGCGACGGTGACCGGCGGCGCGCTCGTCTGGCCCACCCAGGCGACCGACCTCGTCGGCCCGGAGAACGCCGCCGCGGTCCTCACCCGCCCGGCACCCGCCGGCGACTACGTGGTCGAGACGAAGCTGACCATCGACCTGGGCGTCGACGCGGTGCGCAACTACCAGCAGGCCGGGCTGATCGTGTACGCCGGTGACGACGACTTCGCGCGGCTCACGCACGTGGCGATCTGGAACACCCGCCAGATCGAGTTCGGTCGCGAACTGCCCTACGCCGGCCGCCTCTCCTACGGTGGCGCGGTCGAGGGCCCGCCGGCGACCACCACCTGGCTGCGCCTGGCGCACACCACCGTCCGCGGCGAACATCGCTACCGCGCCGGCTGGAGCACCGACGGGCGGCACTGGCAGTGGGGCGCGGTGTGGACGTTCGCGGCCGGGACGGCACCCCGCATCGGGCTGGTCTCCCAGGGCGGCGCCGCCGCCGACCCGCCGGCCACCGCGATCTTCGACTACGTGCGGATGTACCGATAAGTTCATCCGCCCCCGGATGCGGCACCGGCCGGGCACTGGTAGACCGGAGTCCATGCTGAAGAAGTTGGCTGCCCTGGCCGGTGCCGCGCTCGCCCTCGCACTCGTGCTCGCGTGCGGCGGCGGTGGGGACGACGACGATGACGACGATGACGACGACGGCATGGCGCGGGTGGTCGTGGTGAGCATGCGCTAGCCGCCTAACAGGCGCAGGTGCGGCGCAGGAGGGTCGGCGCGACCGGCTCCTGTGCCGCCGCGCGCACGTCCGCCAGCAGGCGATCACGCCGGCGTTCGTGCCGAGGTACGCCGCGGGCGTCGAGGTCGCCGTGAGCGCCGCCAGGGGCGGAACGCCCGCCCACCAGCAGTTCCAGCTCGTCGTGCAGGGCGAAGCCCGGCACCACGTAGGACGAGGAACGCGATCTGCCGGCGCGGTGAGATCATGATCACCGATGAGCGGGCTACGGGGCATCCTTCCCCGTCACCCTGACCCGGTTGGAGTGCAGATGGTCACGGGATACGACGCCAACCCCGCATGCCGATCACACCGGCAGCCCACACGATACGAACCGTCGTGGTGATGCGGCGGCCCCGCAGAATCTCCGCCGCCGCGTTCAGGCCGCGCAGGTTGGGCATCGCATCAGGGCATTCTGACCGTGAGCCGCAGAACGGGGCCTTCCGGAGGGTTGAACGGCAGGGCTACCAACGGAACCTCGAAGCGGTTGACTTTATTGATCAGCGCCTCGAGGAGATGCTGCTCTGCGACGTCGACCGTGTTCGGTTCACCGTTCTGCCCAGCCAGGCCCGACGTCGTGACCCCACCAAGGTCGTTGTGGCTGAGCTTGGCGGATGCCACGAAATAGCCGTCCGGGTGCTGGTGCACCCAGTACGGGACGAAGAGCGTGGCAATGCCCCGGAACCGGCCCCACATCCCGTCGATCCGGCCGACCAGCTGCTGAGCTTCGGCAACGATCGCGGCCTCCATGCGGGTCCGCTGCCTGTACCTCTCCTTGCTGGGCAGGTGGGGAGCGACACGTTCAGGTGTCCTGATGAGTTCCTTCAGGCGGGCGAGGCTCGCCTTGAGGTCAGCGATCTGCAGCTGCACCTGCTCCGCCTCGCCGCGGTCAAGCGGTCGCGACTTCACCGTGTTGGAAAACCAGCGCCGGCTGACCGTTACGTGCGCCATGCCTACCGCGCTGAGGTGGCACAATATCGACACAAGAGCACGGTCGACGTCCGCGACGCCCGGCAGATTCCCCGTCCCTGTGAGCAGCTGGCGAGCATCAACGACATCGTGCGCGACCTGCGCAGCGATGTCCAGGTTCTCCATCTGGGCAGGTTACTGCACGCAACGTCGTGACACGAGCATGGTCGATGTGAGGCTGTTCGAGGTGTTGTTCCCCGGTTGGCGTCGGTGCGGCAGACGACGCGGCGGTGCCCTGCGTGCGCAAGTCTGGCCGGTCGGGTCCATGACCGCTGCGAACGGCAGCTCGCCGACACCGCTGTGGCCGGTCAGGAGTACTGCGCCGCCGAAGGCCGTTGGTGCTACCCCCACTTAGGGGCCGGTCCCCGATGTGTTCTTCGCAAAGGTGCACCAGGGTCGGGAACATGCGAATACCGACGTTTGCGGCGGTGCTGCTCATCGCGGCCGTCATGGTGCTGGTCGCGCCCGGACCCGCGACCGCCGAGCCCACCGTCCACAGTGGATTGTCCCTGCCCCCGCCGACCGGCCCGTTGCACACCGCGCGTGCCGTGCGCCACCTCGTCGACGAGTCGCGCCCGGATCCCTGGGTGCCGACCGAACGCCGGCAGCTGATGCTCTCCGTCTGGTATCCGGCGCGGCACGACGACGGGCCGACCGCGCCCTACCTGAGCCCGGCGGAGTCCCGGCTGTTCATGTCGCGGCTGACGGCGCCGGGTGTGCCGCCGGAGATCCTGAGCACCGTCGCCACCCACTCCACTGTGGACACTCCCGCGAAACCGCGCCCCGGCGGGTGGCCGGTCGTGGTGCTCTCACCCGGGTTCAGCTTTCCGCGGGCGACCCTCACCGGGCTCGCCGAGGACCTCGCCTCGCGCGGGTACGTGGTCGTCGGCGTCGACCACACCTACGAGGCGTTCGGCGTCACGCTCCCCGACGGGCGGGTCACCGGGTGCGTGGCCTGCGAGGTGCCGGGGCTTTCGGGCGAGCGGGTGGCCGGCGGGCGGGCGCGGGACGTGTCGTTCGTGCTCGACCGGCTGCCGAGCCTCGGGGTGCCGGTGGATCCGCACCGGATCGCGATGGTGGGCCACTCGATGGGCGGCGCCGCCGCACTGGCCACGATGCTCGCCGATCCCCGCGTCGACGTGGGCGTCAACCTGGACGGCACCTTCCATCCCGCGTTGCCGCCGTCCGGCATGCCCAGGCCGTTCCTCATGATGGGCAACGAGGAGCACGGACAGCCCGGCGCGGAACCCACCCGGACCTGGGACACGACCTGGGCGAATCTGTCGGGCTGGAAGCGGTGGCTCAGCGTCACCGGGACCACCCACTCGTCCTTCACCGACCTCGCCGTCCTGGCCGACCAGCTCGGCCTCCCGATCCAGGAGCTTTCGGGGGAACGGGCCACCGAGATCACGCGGACCTACGTGGCCGCGGTGCTGGACCGCCACCTGCGCCGAATCCCGCAGCCGCTGCTCAACGGGGGGTCCCACCGGTATCCGGAGGTGATCTTCCAGCCCTGATCCGCGGGGTACGCTGCAGCGATGTCGTCGCAGGAGGGCCGGGTGCACCCGATCTCGTACTACGGCGACCCCGTGCTGCACCGCCGCTGTGCCGAGGTGCTCGTCTTCGGGCGGGGCCTCGGCACGCTCGTCGAGGACATGTTCGCCTCCATGTACGCCGCCGACGGCGTGGGCCTCGCCGCCAACCAGATCGGTGTCGACCTGCGGGTGTTCGTGTACGACTGCACCGACGCCGGCAACGTGCGCCGCATCGGGCACGTCGTCAACCCGGTGCTGGAGGCGACCGCCGGCGCCAGTTCGGACGAGGAGGGCTGCCTGTCCGTGCCCGGACCGCGCGCGGCGCTCACCCGGCCGGCGTCGGCGACCGTCTCCGGGTTCGACCGCACGGGACGGCCGATCACCGTGACCGGCACCGGCACGCTGGCCCGCTGCCTTCAGCACGAGACCGACCACCTCGACGGCACCCTCTACGTCGACCACCTCACACCCCGCCGACGGGCCGACGTGCTGCGTGAAGCGGGCTTTGCCGCTTAACTGGACAGATCATGAGCATCCAGTTGCCCGAACGGGTCGACAACCCGGAGCGGGCCCGCGCGAAGCCGCCCCGTGGCCGGCTGCCCCGCTGGCTCCTCGCGCACCGCGTCCAGCCCGCCGGCCCGGCCGCGGGCGAGGCGCACACCACCGAGCAGGCCTGGTGGAAGGTGATGTGCCTGACCGGCGTCGACTACTTCTCGACGCTCGCCTACCTGCCGGCGATCGCGGCGCTCGCCGCCGGCCTGCTCTCGCCGCTCGCGACGCTGCTCATCGTGGCACTGACCCTCTTCGGCATGCTGCCGATGTACCGGCGGGTCGCGAAGGAGAGCCCGCACGGCGCCGGTTCGGTGGCGATGCTGGAGGACCTGCTGCCGTTCTGGTGGGGCAAGCTGTTCGTGCTGGCGCTGCTCGGCTTCGTGGCGACGTCGTGGATCGTCACGATCACGCTCTCGGCCGCCGACGCCGGCGTGCACCTGCTGGAGAACCCGTACGCGCCGCACTTCGTCGAGGGCCACGCCGTGGCGCTCGTGGTGATCCTGCTGCTGGTGCTCGGCGGGGTGTTCCTCATGGGGTTCAACGAGGCGGTCGGGGTGGCCATCCCGCTCGTCGCCGTCTTCCTGGTGCTCAACGCCACGGTCGTCGTCGTGGGGCTGGTGGACATCGCCGGGTCGCCCTCCCGGATCGGCGACTGGTGGTCGGCGGCGGGCTCGGGCGGCGACGTGGTCGGGCCCGCGATCCTGGCCTTTCCGCTGCTGGTGCTGGGCCTGTCCGGGTTCGAGACCGGGGTCAGCATGATGCCCCTGGTGAAGGCCGAGGGCGCGGACCCCGAGGCGAAGCTCGCCGACCGCGTCCGCAACACCCGCCGGCTGCTCACGGTCGCCGCGCTGGTCATGAGCGCCTACCTGATCGCGACCAGCATCGTGACGACGCTGCTGATCCCGCAGGAGAAGTTCGCCGAGGGCGGTGAGGCCAACGGGCGCGCCCTCGCCTACCTGGCGCACGAACGCCTCGGCGAGATCTTCGGCACCGTCTACGACGTCTCCACCATCCTGATCCTGTGGTTCGCCGGCGCCTCCGCCATGGCCGGCCTGATCAACATCGTGCCGCGCTACCTGCCCGGCTACGGCATGGCGCCCGACTGGGCCCGGGCGGTGCGCCCGGTCGTGCTGGTCTACACGGCGATCAGCATCGTGATCACGATCGCGTTCGGCGCCGACGTCAACGCCCAGGCCGGCGCCTACGCCACCGGCATCCTCGCGATGATGGTCTCGGGCGCGTTCGCCGTCACGGTCAGCGCGGTGCGCCGCCGGCAGCGCCCCGCGATCGCCGGGTTCGGCACGCTCACGCTGGTGCTCATCTACGCCCTCGCCGAGAACATCCGCGAGAAGCCGGACGGGATCGCCATCTCGGCGATGTTCATCGCGGGGATCGTCGTCATCTCGCTGATCTCCCGGGTGGCCCGCACCACCGAGCTGCGCGCCGACCACATCGAGTTCGACGAGACGGCCCGCCGGTTCGTCGACCAGTCCATCGCCCACGACGGCGAACTGAACCTGGTCGCCAACCGTCGCAGCGCCGGCGACGCCGCCGTCGAGTACGACGCCAAGGAACGCGAACAGCGCGGCCTGAACCCGTTGCCGCGCAACGCCGACGTCATCTTCCTGGAGATCGACGTGGTCGACCCGTCCACGTTCCAGGGGGTGCTCGCGGTGCGCGGCGTCGAGGTCGAGGCACACCGGGTGCTGCGCGCGCAGGCCCCCGCCGCCCCGAACGCCATCGCCGCCGTCCTGCTCGCCCTGCGCGACGGGACCGGGGTCCGGCCGCACTGCCACTTCGAGTGGGCCGAGGGGAGCCCGCTGGTGCACATGCTGCGCTACGTCCTGCTCGGGCGCGGGGACACCGCTCCGGTGGTGCGGGAGATCATCCGCCAGGTGGAACACGACCCGGGTCGCCGTCCCGTCGTGCACGTCGGCGGATAGCGCCTAGGGTCATTCGTATGGTTATGCCCGAGCGGACCTCCTGGCGCGCGGCGATCGTCGACCTGCTCGCCCGCAGCCGCCTGGCGCAGCCGGACCGGTACCCGATCGAGGTCAACAACGCGCTCGCCGGACTGGGCGTGCGGACCGCCATCTACCTGGTGGATCACGAGCAGCGGACCCTGCACGCCGTGCCGGAGCCGGGCCGGGCGGCCGGGCCGTCGCTGGACGTGGCCACCACGGAGGCCGGGCGGGCGTTCATGCACACCGAGGTGGTGCGGGTGCGGCCGGGCCGGCTCTGGATGCCGCTGCTCGACGGCGCCGAACGCCTCGGCGTGCTGCGGGTCGACGCCGACCGGCACGCCGTCGCCGATCCCCGCTTCGCCGAGCAGCTGGACCTGTTCGCCGCGCTGGTCGGGCACCTGCTGGTGGGCAAGCTGCCCTACGGCGACGGCCTGTCGAGCGTGCGGCGCACCCGCCCGATGTCCCCCGCGGCGGAACTGCTCTGGCACCTGCTGCCGCCGCTGACGTACGCCTGCGAACGGTTCGCCGTCGCGGCCGTGCTGGAGCCGTGCTACGAGGTCGGCGGCGACGGGTTCGACTACGCGGTCGGCGGCGACGGCACGTTCCTGACGGTGCTGGACACCACGGGACACGGGCTGCCGGCCGGGCTCGGCACCGCGGTCGCGTTGGCGGCGATGCGTTCGGCCCGCCGCGACGGCCGGCGCCTGGAGGAGCTGCCGGCGACCGTCGACGCGGCACTGCTGGAACAGTTCACCGACATGCGCTTCACCACCGGGGTACTGGCCGAACTCGACCTCGACACCGGGCTGCTGCGTTACATCAATGCCGGCCATCCGCCGCCGCTGGTGCTGCGCGGCGCGTCGGTCGTCGGCCGGCTGGACGGCGGGCGACGGCTGCCGCTGGGCCTCGACAGCCCGCCGGCCGTCCCGGCGGAAATGATGCTCGAGCCGGGTGATCGGCTGCTGTGCTTCACCGACGGCGTCACCGAGGCGCGCGACCGCACCGGCGCGCACTTCGGTGAGGAGCGCCTCGCCGAGCTGGCCGAACGCCACGCGGCCGAGGGGCTGCCCGCGCCGGAGACGCTGCGGCGGCTGTCCCACGCGGTGCTCGATCACCTCGACGGGCCGCCGACCGACGACGCCACGATGCTTCTGGTGGAGTGGTCGAAAGGCGCGGCGAGGCGCATCCTGCCGCAGGGCTAGTGGGACGGATACAAGACAGGTCGGTCCTTTGTGGACGGATCGGTCCCGTGACTACGGTGGGGCACCATGAGGATCCTCGTCGTGGGCGCCGGCATCGCCGGCCTGGCACTGGTGCGGGCGTTGACGAAGCACGGCATCGACGCCGTGGCGTTCGACAAGCGCCCGGGCACCACCACCGAGGGCCTCGGCATCAACCTGCCCGGCAACGCGATCCGCGCCCTCGACGAGGTCGGCGTCGGCGTCCCGCTGCGGCAGCTCGGCCCGCCGGTCGACCGCCGCGAGTACCGCACCCCGCGCGGCCGGCTGCTGTTCACGGTGGACGAGCGGGAGTTCTGGGGCGAGCCGCTCGTCCCGCGTTGCGTGCTCCGCCCCGACCTGGCCGCCGCCCTCGCCGACGGCCTTCCCGTCGACAGCATCCGGTGGAACGCCTCCGTCAGCGCGGTGCGCGCCACCCACGCCGGTGCCGAGGTGGAGCTGGCGGACGGCACGATCGAGCGCGGGGACCTGGTGGTCGGCGCCGACGGTGTGCGTTCGACGGTGCGCGAGAGCGTGTTCCCGGGAGCCGCTCGCACGGTGTCGCCGGTGTCGGCCACGAGCCTGCGGTTCGTGGGGCGCGATCCGGGTGGGATAGACGCGTGGACGCTCTGGTCCGACGCGAAGGGCGCGATGCTGCTTATCCCGATGAGCGGAGGGCGGCTGTACGGCTATGCGTCGGCGACCCAGGGCGACACGATCGGCACGGACCGGACCTGGATCGAGGCGACGTTCGCGAAGTATCCCGAGCCGGTCCGCACCGTGGTGGCGACTCTCGGCGACGTGTACCACTCGCCGGTCGAGGAGGTGCGCATCCCGCGCTGGCACGCGGGGCGGGCGGTGCTCATCGGGGACGCGGCACACGCCATCGCGCCGTTTTGGGCGCAGGGCGGGGCGCTGGCCGTCGAGGACGCGCTGGTGCTCGCCGACGTTCTCGCGGGCGGGCTCGACGCGTCGAAGGCCGGTGCGGCGTTCGAGGAGCGGCGGCGTGCGCGGGTCGAGCATGTGCGGGCCGCGACGGACCGGCTGGCGCGCACCGCCGCGATGCCGACGTGGCTGCGCGATCTGGCGCTGCCGTTCGCGGGGCCGAAGGCGTACCGGGAGGCCTACGGGCCGCTGCGTGGGTCGGTCCTGGCGTAGGCGGCGGCCCCGCCGGAGAGGTCGCTCAGGCCGGCGGTTCGCGCTTCGCGAGCTGTTCGCAGGCCGCCGCGTCGAGCGCGCCGTCGGCGACCCACACGTCGTGCGCGAACTCCAGCGTGCCGCCCGCCGGCAGGGTGTGCACCGCGGAGAAGAACGGCGCCGGGCAGACCACGGCGAACACCTCGCTGCGCACGAACCACTCCACGGGCCCGGGCCGGTTGACGAAGAGCAGCGTGCTGTGGGTCCCGTCGCCGTCGTGCCGCCCGGTGAACGCCATCCACGGCGCGACGGTGCCGTTGAGGTCGTCCGCGCCGGCCCGGTCGGGAGTGAGTACGCCGCCCCCGCTGAACGAGCGCGGCCCGCGCCAGAACAGCCCGCTGTAGCCCGCGTCGGGCCGCCCCTCCGTGGTCGGACTGCCGAACGGGATCGGCACCCCGCTGACGTTGTCCACCGTGGACGTGAACCCGAGCCGCCACGCGCCGGAGTCCGGGTCCGCGTCGAACGTGATGCGCCGCCGTTCGGTCAGCACACTCGCGCCCGCCTCGGTGACCCAGCGCAGGCGCTGCGCGATCGTCACCACCCCGTCGGCGACGCCCACCTCGTCGAACGCCTCGTGCGCCTGCGTGCCGTTGTTGGGCAGCTGCGCGTACCCGCCCTCGGCGCGCAGGTACGTGGGGCCGCCCCAGAAGTTCTCCGTGCCGACGTTGCTGAGCGCCAGCGAGATGCCCTTGTGCCACACGTGGTCGTGCGGCCGGTACAGGCTCACCGGCCGGCCGTCGAGCGTCCACAGCGGATGGACGTACGGCCGGGGCGACTCCAGCTGCGCTTCCCACGGCACGTACACGTAGCGTGCCAGGGGACGGCCGTGCCAGGTGACCCGCACGGAGCGTCCGTGCTCGTGGACGACGCCCAACCCGGCCGGTATCGGTTCGGTCATGTCTCCTCCGTCCACGGTGGACCGTCGCCACGCATGTTTTCGTAGTGGGGTGATCCCGGGCCGACGTCGTCGGGTCCGACCGGCCGGCCGCCGAACGCCGACGCGTACACGCCGGCGACGAGCGTCATCGTGCGGCGCGCCTCGGCGGTGTCCACCGGCGGCACGGAACCCTCCCGCACCGCGTCGGCGACGAGGGCGAACTGCGCCGCGTGGCCGCTGTTGCGCCCGTGCTCGCCCGCCTTCCAGGCCGCGGTGACGGACTCCTCGTGGCCGGGTGCCGGCGTGACGCGCCAGTCGTCGTCGCCGTAGCCGTACAGGTGGGTCAGCTCGACCGTGGCGTACTCGAAGTCGAAGCGCAGGTAGCTCTCCTCGCGGGGGGACAGCAGGCTGTTGACCACGCTGGCGACGGCGCCGTTCGCGAACGACACGTGCGCCACCGACAGGTCCTCCGTGGCCGTGCGGCGGGCCTGCCGCCGGGCCAGCGCCGACACCCGCGTCCACTCGCCGAGAACGGCCGACAGCAGGTCCATCTGGTGGATGCCGTGTCCCATCGTCGGCCCACCGCCCTCGGTCTCCCAGCGCCCGCGCCACGGCGGGTCGAAGTACGCGTCGGGCCGGTACCAGAGGGTGTCGCAGCGCGCGACGAGCGGCCGGCCGAGCACGCCCGCGTCGAGCAGCGCCCTGATCCGGCGTGCGCCGGAGCCGAACCGATGCTGAAAAACCGTTGCCACGTAGGGCCCCCCGGCCGGCTGCGCGTCGGCCAGCGCGTCGAAGTCCCGCAGCGACAGCGTGGGCGGCTTCTCCACCACCACGTGCGCCCCGGCGTTCAGCGCGGCGCGGGCCGGTGCCAGGTGCGCGCCGGGCGGCGTGCACACGTGCACCACGTCCGGCCGGGTGTGGGTGAGCGCCCGTTCGACGTCGGTGTCCGCGAACGGGATCCCGTGCGCCGCGCAGAACGAGGTGGCGAGGCCGGCGTCGAGGTCGACCCCGGCCACGATCCGCACCGGCGCGTCCAGCGAGCGCAACGCCTCGACGTGGAACCGGGCGATGTTCCCCGTGCCGACGATGGCCACCCTCACTTGATCCCCAGCTTCTCGAACTGTGCGGTGAAGTCCTTGCGCACCTGCTCGCCTCCCTGCGCCTTCCACTGGGCGCGCATCTCGTCCACATAGGACAGTGGCTGCCGTCCGGCGATGATGTCGTTCTGGCCGTTGCTGACGATGCCGCCGAGCACGGGCTGCTTGCGCGACCACTCGTCGGAGAAGAGCCCGCCCGCCACCACCGGATTGGGCACCGAGTCCGGGACGATGGCCTTCTGGTAGTCGTAGGAGAGCTTCGTGGCCTCCGGCCGGCCCGGGATGTAGATGACGTCGGGCGCGTCCACGATGTAGCGGATGCCGAGCGCGGTCTGCGCGACGCCGGCCTGGTTGGGCACGGGGCCGCCGTTCTGCATCGTGTAGTGCGTGCCGGGCTGGCCGTAGCGGCGGAACAGGTACTCCTCGGTGCCGAACGGCGCGGCCAGGTAGTCGCAGAGCTTCAGCAGGTCCCGGATCCGGCCGTCGTCCGCCTTCTTGAACACCGTGAAGTTGTTTGTGGAACCGGCGTTGGACTGCCACACCTTCGCCAGCCCGCCGCCGTCGTAGGTCGGGATGCGCATCGGGCTGATGGCGAACGCCGCCCCGGCGATGTTCTCGTTGTAGAACTGCGGCCACGCGGTGTACCGGTCGGCGATGAGCAGCGCCTCGCCGGCCCCGAACCAGCGCTTCACCGGCGCGTTGCTGGCGAAGCTGTCCGGGTGCACCAGCCCCTCCTTGAACATCGCCGCGGCATCGGAAACGGCCTTCTTGAACTCCTCCGTCTCCACCTGGTGCACGAGCTTGCCGTCGGCCCAGCGCCAGTCGTTGGCGCCGCCGAGCATCTGCTGGATGATGAAGACCAGCATGCCCGCGTTGACGCACGCCCAGCGGTTCGCCTTCGCGTCGGTCACCTTCCGGCACATCTCGCGGAACTCGGTGAAGCTCTTCGGATCGGGGTCGACGCCCAGCCCGCCGATGACGTCGTCGCGGCGGAACACCAGGGTGCCGGCGACGCCGCGGGGGACCGGCACGCCGTAGACGCCGCCGTTGTAGACGCACTGGCGCCACGCCGCCGTCGGGATGGCCGCCAGGTTGGGATACTCCTTGACGCTGTCGCCACCGACGAACTTCGTCAGGTCGGTGCACTTCGTCGCCATCCACTGCGGCAGGTTGCCGATGCCGGCCGGCACGCCGTTCGGCAGGAAAAGGGCGGGGACGATCAGATCGGGGAGGTCGTCGCCGGCGATCAGGGTGGAGAACTTGGTCGCCATCTCGCCGCTCGGCGTGATGGTGAGCTGGAGGTCGACGCCGAGCCGCCGGTCCAGCTCCTGCCAGAACGGGTTGTTGCCCTTCGGCGGCGGCACCGGCGACCCGGTGAGCACGAACGCCGACACCGTGCCGCCCTTGCCCGGCGCGGCGGTGAACTGCTTCACCGGCGGTTCCGGATAGGTGAGGAACGCGTCAAGCACGCCCTCGGGCGTACCCGGCAGGTCGGGTTTGACCACAGTGGACGGTGTGTACTTCGGCAGGTTGACGCCCTGGTTCGCCTCGGCGGTGTTCTTGTTCGCATCGCCGCTTCCGCAGGCGGTCAACAGTCCGGCGGCGGCGGCGCCGGCGAGCAGGGTGCGTCGGGTGACGGTGGGGGGTGGGTTCATGCTTGTTCTCCTGGGGGTTAGCCCTTCACGGCGCCGACCAGCACGCCCTTCGTGAAATGGCGTTGAACGAACGGGTAGATGAGCAGGATCGGCACGATCGACACGACGAGGATCGCCATCTGCAGCGCCTCCTGGGGCGGCAGGTTGGCGGTGCCGACCTGGTCGACACCGAGCTGCGTCTGGTTGACCACGTAGGTGCGCAGCACCAACTGGACCGGCCACTTCGCGGAGTCGTTGAGGTAGAGCAGGGCGCTGAAGAAGGCGTTCCAGTAGCCGACCGCGTAGAAGAGGCCGATGACCGACAGGACGGCCTTCGACAGCGGGAGCACGATCCGCACGAACGTCTGGCCGTCGCTCGCCCCGTCGATCCGCGCGCTCTCCAGCAGTTCACTCGGAAGTTCCATGAAGAACGCTCTGAGAATGACGACGTTGAACGCGTTGACCACGGCCGGGAGGATCACGGCCCAGTACGTGTCGAGCAGGCCCAGCTCCGACACCGTGAGATAGCCCGGGATGATCCCGGGAGTGAAGAGCAGGGCGGCGACGACGAGCATCAGCACCGGCCGGTGCCCGAACGACCCGGGACGGCTCAACCCGTAGGCGAGCAGGGTCGTGGCGACGAGGCTGAGCGCGGTGCCGACGAGCGTGATGAAGACGCTGACGCCGACCGCCCGCGGGACGACCCCGCCGGTCAGCAGCGCCCGGTACGCCGCGAACGTGATCTCCCGTGGGATCAGCACGAAGCCGCCGTTTCGCACGATGTCCTCGCGCGTGGAGACGCTCGTGGCGACGATGCCGAGGAACGGCACGACGACCAGCGCGCAGCAGAGCGTCAGCAGTGCGCCCTTCAGGGCCTTCGTCATCGCGGATCCTTCTGGTAGAGCCCCGGCTCGCCGAAGAGGTGCGCCACCTTGTTGGCGCCCAACACGAGCACCACGCCGATGAGTCCCTTCACGAGCCCGATCGCCGCGCCGACGCCCCAGTCGCCGGCGACCACGCCGTTGTTGTAGACGTACGTGTCGAGCACCTCGCTCGTCCCGAGGCCGACCGCCTGCTGCTGCAACAGGATCTGCTCGAACCCGACCGTGAGCGCGTCGCCGAGCCGCAGGATGAGCAGCAGCACGATGACGCTGCGCAGGCCGGGGAGGGTGATGTGCCAGAGCTGGCGGGCCTTTCCGGCACCGTCCACACTGGACGCCTCGTACAGGTGCGGGTCGATGCGCGACAGCGCGGCGAGGAACAGGATCATCGCCCAGCCGGCCTCTTTCCACAGCACCTGGCCGGTGACGAGTTCCTTGAAGACGGCGGCGTTGCCGACGATGTCGATGGTGCCGAGGTCGTGCCGGCGCAGGAAGCTGTTGAGCGGGCCGCTGCCGCCGAGGAGTTCGTTGAAGATCGCGATCACGATCACCCAGGAGAGGAAGTGCGGCAGGTACAGCACGGTCTGCACGACGCGCTTGAGGCGTTCGGAAATGAGGCTGTCGAGCAGGAGCGCGAGCGCGATCGGGACGGTGAACACGACCAGGATCTGCAGCAGCATGATCACGACGGTGTTCTGCAACGCGTTCAGGAAATACGGGTCGCCCTCGACCAGGACCCGGAAATTGGTGAGCCCTGACCAGGGGCTGTCGACCAGTCCGAGATACGGCTGGAAGTCCTTGAACGCGATGACGTTGCCGAGCAGCGGCAGATAATGGAACGTCAGCAGGAGCAACAATCCGGGCAGTATTGCGAAGATCAAAAAGCGATCACGTGCGATTTTGCGCGGACCCCGCCGTTTGTCGAAACTTTCGGGGTAAGCCCTTTCCCCGGGTGAAGGTGCCTCCCCCACCACAACCGGAGGAGGGCTGTTTACCTGCGTCAATCCCGCCTCCACGTACGAAAGTTTCGGAATCGAGTTCAGTGTGTTTCGAACCGTTTCCACAACGTACGAGCGACAGCTATCGCCGTCAATGAGTGGATCGATGTTTTCTCCGCCGGGGCAGCCCGACGGGGCCCGCGCCGCGGCCTACGCGAACGCGGTCAGGAACCGGTCCCGGAAGTCCGCCATCGGCCACACCGGCGCGTCCGGCGCGGGCCTGAGCCCGTCCCGCCAACCCCAGCCGGCGACCCGCGAAAGGACCGCCGGGTCGCGGGCGAGCACCGTCACCGGCACGTCCCGGCTGGCGTCGGCGGCCACCACCGGCGACGCGGGCTGGTGGTCGCCGAGGAAGACGACGACCGTGTCCGCGTCGCCGTAACGCTCCACATAGGACAGTAGGCTCGTCAGCGAGTACTCGATCGAACGGCGGTACTCCGTGCGGATCCGGTCGGCGTCGCGCCACACCTCGTCCGGCGTCGCGCCGGCGGCCGCGATGGGCCCGAAGACCGAGCCGTCGCCCAACTCGTCCCAGCCCACCATCCGCGGCACCGGCGCCCACGGCGTGTGGCTGGACACCAGGTCGACCTCGGCCATGAACGGTCGACCGCCGGCCGTCCGCCGCCGCAACGCCTCCAGCGTGAACTGGTCCGGCATCGCCGCGTAGCCGAACCGCGGGCCCCGATAGCCGAGATTGCGCGAGTCGTACACGTCGCCGAAGCCGAAGTAGGACGCCTCCGGCCAGGCGCGCACGCTCGCCGGGGTCACCGCCACGGTGCGCCACTCCGCGCTGCGGAACGCCTGTGCCAGCGTGAGGCGTTCGCTCGACACCAGGGTTCGGAAGCGCTGCTGGTTGTCGACCCGGAGGCCGGACTGGAGCGTCGCGTGCGCCATCCAGCTCCCGCCGCCGTACACCGGCGACGTCAGGAACGCGCTGCGCGAGGCGAATCCCTTCGCCCGTAACCGGCCGTCCGCGTCGGCCAGCACCGCGCCGACCTGCGTGGCGTACAGCGGGTTCTGCACCGCGTCCCGCCCGTAGCTCTCCACGAAGGCGACGATCACGTTCTTGCCGCGCAGCCCGGTGAGAAGTTTGTCGGACGGCACATTCCTGAACGGGTCCTGTCGCGCCTGCGCCGCGAACGCCCGTTCGTCGGCCAGGCTCTTGCGCATCGCGACCATTCGGTAGTACGTGAGCCCCGCGACGGTCCGCGACGCGAACGGCGCACCCGGCACCAGCTGCACGCTCATGGCCGCGCACACCACCCAGACCACGGCGAGGACGATCGTGCCCCGCGTGGTGGCGTCCCGGTGACGCACCCCGAGCCGGCTCAGCCGCAGCACCGCCAGCATCGTCAGCAGCGGCACGCCGATCGCCGCCGAGACGGCCAGCGTCGCCAGCCCGTAGGCGCCCGCACGCCCGAACGTCTCCTTCAGCGTCTCCACCGCCACCGGGAGCAGGCTCCAGTCCAGCACCGGGTCGAACGAGCGCGCCACCAGCGCGATGAACGCCATGTCCACGATCTTCAACACGCCCACGATCCCCAGGGCGAGGCCGATCACCGCGGCCACGGGCCGGCGCGCCCGCGCGGGCACCCCGAGCAGCAGCGCCGCCGCGAGCACCCCCTCCACCGGGATCCGCACGAACTCGCCCGGCGTCAGCCGCTCGATCCGGTTGGGCGCCGTCAGAATCGCCATCACCAGCAGGAACGCCCCCGCGGTCAGCAGGTCCGAGGCGATCCGCCGCCATCTCGGCCGGCTCCGCCGAACGGGTGGCTCCGCGGCGGGCGGGGCGCTGTCGGGCCGCGGCCGCGTAATGAGCGCCACCCGCCGTCACCTCCCCGTCGCGACCCGTCCCCGGAACCTCCGTCGCCAGGAGGTACGGCTGCGGGCCGCGACCGGTTCGCGCCGGTGGGCCGCGACACCGAGCGGGTCGGGAACGCTACTCAGCGGCTCCTCACCCGCGCGCGGGCGTTGCGCGGGGCAGCGTCGGCCCGCCCGAAAGCACCATCCCGTCGCCGTCCACCAGGGCGAACGCCGGATACGCGGTGACCGCGAACGCCCGCGCCAGCGGCCCGTCCTCGTCCGTCTCGCACACGACCGTGCCGGCCACCTCGGACAGCCGGCGGCACATGTCCTCCGCGGCCGCGCCGCTGCCGACGACGACGGCGAGCACCCGCCCGGCGCCGCGCACCTCGTCGACGAACTCCGGCAGCCGCTTCTCGCACGCCGGGCAGGTCGTGGAGAAGAAGCCGACGACCGTGGTGCCGCCGGCGAGGTCGGCGCGGCTCACGGCGCGACCGTCCACTGTGGTCGCCGCGTACTCGCCGACCGTCCCACCCGTGGTGACGATGCCCGGCCCGAGCGGATCGGCGGGCACCCGCGACAGCAGTTCGGTGTGCTCGCGCAGCCGCCTGATCACGCCGAGCGTCAGGAACAGATCGAACGCGACCAGTGCGGTGAGCAGGACGACAGCGGCAACGAGGAACGGCATCCGCCGACCGTACGCGGGCACCTGTACAGCGGCGATACATCGAATATGCTTCGCACTCGTCGGACGTCGTTACGGGGGTGACGCGATGACGTGGACCTATCGGGTGCTGGGCCCGATGCAGGTGTGCCGGGACGGCGCGCCGGTGCCCGTTCCGGCCGCCAAGCGGCGCATCCTGCTGTCCTACCTGCTGATGAAGGCCAACGAACCGGTCATCATCGACGACCTCGTCGAGGAGATCTGGGCCGGTTCGCCACCCGCGTCGGCGACCGCCAATGTGCGCACGTACGTCGCCGGGCTGCGGCGTTCGCTCAGTGACGGGGCCGGCGCCTCGCCGATCCTGGCCCGGCCGGGCGGCTACGAGCTGCGCGTGGCCTCGTCCCAGCTCGACGTCAGCGAGGTGCGCGAACGGGTGCTGCGGGCCCGGGCGGTGGCCGGCAGCGTGCCGTTCGACGCGGCGCGGCTGTACGAGCTGGCGCTGGAGGCGTGGCGCGGGGAGAGCCTCGCCGACGTGGCCGTGGGGCCGGCGCTCGCGGAGTACGCGGCCCGCCTGGAGGAGGAGCGGCGGGTCATCGTCGAGGACCTGGTGGAGCTGAAGCTGGCGCTCGGCCGGGTCACCGAGATCGTGCCGTTGCTGCGCCGGTTCGTCACGGACAACCCGTTGCGGGAACGCGCGCAGGGTCAGCTCATGCTCGCGCTCTACCGGTGCGGCGACGCGTCGGCGTCGCTGGAGGTGTTCGCGCGGGCCCGGGCGGCGCTGGTCGACCAGTTGGGCCTGGAGCCAGGGCCGGATCTGGTGCTGCTGCACCGCGCGATCCTGGAACGGGACCCGGCCCTGGATCCGGCCGCGCCGGCCGTCACACTGTCCACATCGGACAGACCGGTGCCGTTTCTCACGCCGCCGGACGTCGCCGACTTCACCGGCCGCGCGGAGACGGTGGCGCGCTGCGTGGCGCTGCTGGAGCAGGGCCACGCGACGCTTCGCGTGCTCGCCGTGTCCGGGCCGCCCGGCGTGGGAAAGTCCGCGCTGGCCGTGCATGTCGCGCACCGGCTGCGGGCGCGGTTCCCCGACGGGCAGCTCTACGCCGACCTCGGCGGCGACCGCAGCGTCCCGGCGCGCCCCGGCGACGTGCTCGGCCTGTTTCTGCGCGCGCTCGGCGTGCCGCCGGCGCGGCTGCCGGAGGACCCCGACGAGCGCCTCGGCCTCCTGCGCACCGAACTCGCCGAGCGCCGCGTGCTCGTGGTGCTCGACAACGCCGCCGACGCCGCGCAGGTGCGCGCGCTGCTGCCGAGCGCGGGCGGCTGCGCGGTTCTGGTGACCGGGC
Organism: Virgisporangium aliadipatigenens; assembly: GCF_016863615.1. Taxonomy (GTDB): domain Bacteria; phylum Actinomycetota; class Actinomycetes; order Mycobacteriales; family Micromonosporaceae; genus Virgisporangium; species Virgisporangium aliadipatigenens. The sequence goes on from NZ_BOPF01000026.1 coordinate 25,136, forward strand.
GGGCGCGCCTCGCGGGGTTGGCCGGCGCGGCGTTCGTGGACCTGGACACGTTCACGCCGGCGGAGGCGGGCGCGCTATTCGCCGCGGTCGTGTCGCCGGCACGCGCCGGGGACACCGCCGCCGTCGCCGAGATCGTGCGGCTGTGCGGCTTTCTCCCGCTCGCCGTGCGCATCGCCGCCGCCCGCGCGGCCGGCGAGTCCCGGTACCCGTTGGCGGCGCTCGCCGGGCGGCTGCGGGACGAGCGCCGCCGCCTCGCCGAGCTGACCGTCGGCGACCTCGACGTGCGGGCCAGCCTCGCGACCGCCGACGCGTCGCTGCCGCCGGAGGCCCGCCGCCTGTTGCGGATCCTGGCCGCGCTCGACCTTCCCGACGTCACCGAGGAGGCCGTCCCCGACGGCGCCGTCCGTCAGCTGGTCGCCGCGCGCCTTCTGGAGGACCAGGGTCCGGACGCCACCGGCCGCGCCCGTTACCGCTTCCATGACCTGGTCCGGCTTTTCGCGGTCGAACGGGCTGAGTGCGAACTACCCGCCGCCGAGCGACGCGCCGCCTTGCGAGAGGTGTGCGCCCGCCTGCTCGCGCGGGCCACCGACGCCGACGCCCGCCTGGAACGCCGCACCGTCGCACCGATCCCTTACACCGCAACGGTTCCCACGGGGGACGACGACCCGGTGCGCTGGTTCGAGGCCGAACGGCACGTGCTCGTCGCCGCCGTCCACCGGGCCGCGCGGGCCGGACTCGCCGATGCGGCGTGGCGGCTCGCGGCGGCGCTGCACGCGTTCTGCGAGCTGTACGGCTACTACGCGGACGCGGTCGACACGCATCGGGCCGCGCTGGCGGCGTGCCGGGCGGCGGGTGTGCGGTTGGGCGTCGCGGTGCTGCTGCGCAACCTCGCCGACCTGCACGTGTCGGGGCGCGGGTTCACCCTCGACGACAAGCTGGCGTGGGCGTCCGAGGCCCGCGACCTGCTGGTCGAACTGCGCGAGCCGGCCGGTGCCGCCGACGCCTGGCTCAGCTGCGCCGACGTGCACCGCGCCCGCGGCGAGTACGAGGAGGCGTTGCGCTGCCTCGCGGCGAGCCTCGACGCGGCCCGGCAGGTGGGGTACCGGCTGGGGGAGCTGCACGTGCACCAGATGACCGGGATGGTGCACCGGGCGCGCGGGCGAACGGATCTGGCCGGCGAGTGCGCGGAGGCGGCGCTGGCCGTCGCCAGGGAGGTGGGCAGCCCCCGGGACGAGAGCGTCGCGCTGGGGATGCTCGGCCTGCTCGCGGCGTCCGGCGGCGACCACGCGACCGCGGCGGAACGCTTCGCCCGCGGGCACGCCGTGGCGACGGCCTCCGGCGACCCGTTGCAGGAGGCGTTCATGCTGGCGCATCTGGGATCCGCCTACGCGACGCTGGGCCGCCGGGACGCCGCCTCCGTCCTCGGTCGCGCGTTGGTGCGCAGCCGCGAACAGGGGTCCGCGTTCGGCGAGGCGTTGGCGCTGCTGGGACTCGGCGAACTGGCCGTCGCGCAGGACCGGCCCGACGAGGCGGTCGAGCACCTCGACGCGGCGGGTGTGCTGTGGCGCCGGTGCGGAACGCCGTTCCCGGAGGCGCGCACGTTGCGGGTGTTGGGTTCGGCGCACGCGGCGCGGGGTGACGTCGCGGGCGCGCGCGACGCGTGGACCGCCGCGCGGGACCTGTTCCACCGCCTGGGGAACGACGACGCGGCCCACGACCTCGACCAACTCCTGAAAGCGGAGGCCTGACCCCACCTTCATTCGTTCCGCGAGGCATGGAACCACCTCCGTCGGTCACTGCCTTAGTAGGGCAGCAGATTCGGTGGGCGATGGGAGCGTGTGATGACGCAGCGCATCAGAGAGTTGCTCGACAGCGCGGTGGAGCATGTGGAGCCGCAGGTGAAGGACCCGGTACCGGCAGTAGTACAACGCGCCCGCAGCCAGCGGCTGCGGGCCGTGGCGGCCGGGGCGGTGGCGTGCGCCACCCTGCTCGCAGGGGGCGTTGCCGTGGCTTCCATGTCGGCGCGGGACGCTGCGCCGGAGACGGCGAGCCCGGTCGGCGGCCGGCCCCCGACACCTCGGCTGGTCGACGGCAAGATCGTGGCCGGTGGGGTGGTCATACCCGTGCCGGCGGGCTGGCGGGTGGTCACGCCCGACTCACCGGAGTGGCGGCGGATCGAGCCCGACACGCCCAACTGCGAGACCTTGGAAAACACCGTGGTCATCGCCGGTCCCGACGACCACGGCTGCCCGCTCGCCCGGATCGAGATCCGGGGTCGACGCACCCCCTTCCCGATGGGACAAGGTGAGCTCGGAACCGGTGGGAAAGCCCTGTACCTCATGGCGCCGCGGATGCTGACGCTGGCGGGTGGGGAACCGGCCTGGCTGGCCACGGGCACGACCGACGATGTCCACAACGGCGAGAGGCCACCCGGCTACGGCTACCACAACACCCTCGTGATCCCCTGGGCGCAGGTCTCCATCGACCTGCGGTTCGACGGCGCGGCGCAGCGGCGGTTCATCGACACCGTGCGGACCACGCCCGAACACGACGGCCGGCTCGTGCTGCCGAAGAGCGTCGCGGTCGCAACCCTGGACCCACCGGCCCCCGACCCGCGAACGGTCCCGGATACGCACCGAAAGACCACGGACCCGAACACCATTGCCGCCGTGCTGCGGCTGCTGGGCAGCCAGGACGCCGTTGCGGACAACCGGCGCGCCTGCGCCACCGAGGAGCAGCCGACCGCCCGTCTCACCCTGGACACCGTTGACGCACCGCCGCCGGCGACACCCGGCGTGCTGCCGCCCTCCGATCCGGCGGGTGGCCTTACATCGGTCATCATCTCCTTTGACGACGACTGCCGGGAGGCCGTTTCGTCGGACGGCGGCCGGGTGCGGCTCAGCGCTGAGGCGCTGGTCGAGCTGCAGCGGCTGTTCGGGATCCGCCCGTGACGAGCGAGGACCGCAAGGGCGCCTTCGCCGAATTCGTCGGCGCGCGGTACCCCGCGCTGGTGCGGTACGGCGCGCTGCTCACCGCCGACCGTGGGTACGGCGAGGACCTGGCCCAGGACGCGCTGGTCAAGACGTACCGGGCGTGGGGGCGGTTGCATCCGCACGGTGACCCGGAGGCGTACACCCGGCGGGTGATGGCCCGTGCGGCCTGGCGGGCCGGCCGGCGCTTCTGGTGGCGGGAACTGCCCGCCGCGGTGCTGCCCGAGCCCCGGCCGGCCGACCCGTACGACGGCCTGGACACCGCGCACCTGGTCCTCGCCGCGCTGCGCCGGCTACCGCCACGACAGCGGATCGTACTGCTGCTGCGGTATTGGGCCGGCCTGTCCGAACGCGAGATCGCCGAGGAACTCGGCTGCTCGGCCGGCACCGTCAAGAGCCGCGCCAGCCGCGCCATCGCCGCACTCGGCACCGACGGGCCGCTCGCCCAGACCTTCGGCGCAGGTGCGACCGGCACCGACCGCCCGGCCGGGACCGCGGAGAGAGGCCCGGCTCATGGCCGGCCGCTGACCGCCGCACGCTCCACCGAGCAGCTTCGGCAGTAGCCACAGGGGACGGTGGGAGGTGCGGGTGGCCGGCTACGGGCTACCCGCATTCCTCCCACCCCCTCGTCCGGACCCGCGGAGACGGCCGCGCCGCAACATCTGTCACCGGCGGCCGTGAGCGCGGGTCAGCGTGCGCACCGCGACGCCGAGCACACTCTCCAACGGCAGATAGCCGAGCTGCTTGGAGTCGTAGCTGCGCGCCCCGCCGTCGCCGAGCACGACCACGCTGCCCGTGGGCACCCGCTCCCCGGCGGCCGTCGCGAGCGCGGGCACGTGACGCGGCACCGGATCCCCGGGCAGGGCGGCGACGCGTTTGATGAGCCACCGCTCCCCGGCGCCGGACCCCGGCTCGGGCTTCCGAGGGGAGGGCTCGGCGAGGACGACCACGTCGCCGGTGCGCAGCCGGCGGGGCGGCACGCGGCGCACGAGCACGCGGTCGCCGTCGTCATAGGTGGGCCGCATCGAGCCGCCGGTTATGTCGACGCTGACGTACCGGCGGCGCACCAACGCCACTGCACCGAGCGCCACCGCTCCCAGGGGCGTCAGGAGCGCGGCGAGGACGAGGGCGGGCGTCACGGCATGACGGGATCGCGGTAGCCGGCCGACTGCAGCTCGAACAGTTCCGCGTACAGGCCGCCGGCGGCGACGAGCGCGTCGTGCGTGCCGGACTCCGCGACGACACCCTCGGAGAGGACGGCGATGGTGTCGGCGTCGCGGATGGCGTTCAGGCGGTGCGAGATGAGCACGCTGGTGCGCCCGGCCCGGTGGCGGCGCAGTCCACTGTGGACCTCGTGCTCGGCGGCGGCGTCGAGGCCGGCGCTCGGTTCGTCGAGGATCAGCAGCGAACGCTCGTCGCGCATGTACGCCCGGGCCAACGCGACCCGCTGCCACTGGCCGCCGGAGAGCACCACCCCGGTCTCCGGGTCGTCGCGGTCGGCCGTGCTGAGGAAGATGCGGCTCAGCATCGTGTCGTAGCCGTCGGGGAGGCGTTCGAGCACACCGTCGACGCCGGCCCGGGCGGCGGCCGCCTCGACCGGGCCCCGCGCGGCGGCCGGATCGTCGAGGAGCCGCGCGTCGCCGACGGCGATGTTCTCGGCGGCGGTCAGCTCGTAGGACATGAAGTCCTGGAACACCACGCCGATCCGCTCCCGCAGCTGCCCGAGGTCGAACTCCCGCACGTCGACGCCGTCCCACAGCACCGCCCCGCGCTCGGGGTCGTAGAACCGGCACAGCAGCTTCACCAGGGTGCTCTTGCCGGCGCCGTTGAGACCCACCAGCGCCGTGGCCCGGCCGGCCTCGACGCTCAGCGTGACGCCGCGCAGCACCCAGGGCAGTTCGGGCGCGTAGCGGAACCACACGTCGCGCAGCTCCACCCGGTCGCGCAGCGGCGGCACGGGCCGGTTGCCCTGCGGCAGGTCCGCTCCGGCGCGCACCACGTGCTCGTAGTGGTCGAAGACCAGCAGGGTCTGCTGCCCGGTGCCGATCGCGTGGACCGCCGTGCTGAGCGCCCCCTGCACCCCGGCGACGGCCGCCACGAGAACGGCCACGTCGCCGATGCTGAGCCGCCCCGCGCGCGCCGCGAACACCGCCCAGACGAGCCCGCCGCCGGCCGTCAGCGCGCCGAGCACGGCCAGTGCCGCCTGCACCCGCAGTTCACGCACGTCGGTGCGCCTGTTCTCGCGGTCGATGGCGTGCATCTCGGCGCGCATCCGCAGCCCGAGGAACCCGCTCAACCCGAACATGCGCACCTCCTTCGCGGCCGTCACGCTGGTCAGCAGCTGCGCGTAGAACAGCTCGCGGCGGGTGGAGTGGCTCAGTTCCCAGAACATGCGCGCGCGGACGCGGCCGATCGCCAGTTCCGCGTGCAGGGTCGGCACGGCCGCGACGGCCACCACGGCGAGCAACCACGGATTGAGCACGGCGAGCGTGCCGAGGAACCCGGTGACGGTCAGCGCGGCCTGGCTTAGGGAGAGCCCGCTGGTGACGACGTCGGCGGGCGCGTGCGTGGCGTTTCCGGCCACCTGGAGCCGGTCGTGGAACGCCGGATCCTCGAACCGCGCTAGCCCGCCGAGCCGGCCCACGGCGGCGAACATCCGCTGCTTCGCGGCGAGCGTCACGCGCCGGCTCAACTGCCGGTCGACGAACCCGCCCAGCTGCGGCGTGACGGCGGTCAGCACACCGGCCGCGGCGAGCGCGCAGACCGGTGCGACCAGCGCCGCGGACGGCCGGTCCGGGTCGGCGACGATGTCGAGCACGGTCTTGGTGAGCCACGCGGTCGCGACCGGCAGCGCGCCGCCCGTGACGGTGGTCGCGAGACGCGCGGCGAGCAGCGGCGCGGCCGCCCGACGGGCGTAGCCGAGCGCGATGGCCGCGTGGCGCGCCGCGTCCCGCGCGCCGAGCCGGTCCCGTGGCGTGTCATCCATGCGCGTCATTGAACTCCATCGGTGCCGTGGGGCGGCCCGACGACCGCCCCACGGTTGCGCGGAAGAACGGAAGAACGGGTCAGCAGCCGCCGACGATGTGCGACGAGCAACGGTCGTCGCAGCTCGCGAGAACGTGGCGGCGGTAATGGAAGAGCAGCCCGCCGACGCACTTGCCGAACTCGTTCGTGTGCGACAGGCAGGCGCCCCGGACCGCGGTCACCCCCCGGCCCGGGACGCCCGGGTGGGTCAGGGGCAGCGGCCGATGCTGACCCGCGTGCAGCGCTCGTCGCAGCTGGCCAGGATGTGACAGGTGTACCGGTAGAGGACGATGTTGATACAGCGGACGAACGTGTAGGTCGACGGCTGGCAGGCCGCCCGCGCGGTCTTCTTCGGCACGACCATGCCCAGAAGGCGGTCGGCGATCGTGTTCATCATGCCGGGGACCGTAGAAGAGCGCACATACAGCGCCGATACACCGCGCTCGTCGGCGCTCCGAATTACCTATTAAACATAGCGCTATAGTGGGTGTTATGGCCCTCGAACTTCTCTGGTACATCCCCAACCAGGTGCAGCCCGGCCATCGCGGCGACGACGTCGTCGACGGGCACAACAGCCTGGAGACGCTGACCTCGCAGGCGTTGGCGTTGGAGGAGCACGGCTGGGACGGTGCGCTGATCGGCACCGGTTGGGGGCGGCCCGACACGTTCACGGTCGCCACCGCGCTGACCGCCCGGACGACGACGTTCCGGCCGCTGATCGCGATCCGGCCGGGCTACTGGCGCCCTCCCAACTTCGCCTCGGCGTCGGCAACGCTCGACCACCTGAGCGGCGGTCGCGTGCTCGTGAACATCGTCTCCGGCAAGGACGACCTCGCCGCCTACGGGGACAGCGAGGGCGATCAGGCGCACCGGTACGGGCGGACGAAGGAGTTCCTGCGGCTCGTCCGTCGACTGTGGACGGAGGAGGACGTCACCTTCGAGGGCGAGCACTTCCGGGTGAGCGGGTCGACGGTGCTGCCGAGGCCCGTCGTGCGGGGCGCGCGCCGGCATCCCCGGCTCTACTTCGGTGGCGCTTCGGACGCGGCGGAACGGGTTGCCGCCACCGAGGCCGACGTCCAACTCTTCTGGGGCGAACCGCTGGACGGCGTCGCCGAACGCATCGACCGCCTGCGGACCCTGAGCGCGAAGCTGGGCCGCGAGCACGCACCCCTGGAGTTCGGGCTGCGCATCACGACCCTGGTGCGCGACACGACCGAGCAGGCCTGGGCCGACGCGGAGGCGAAGGTCGCGCGGATGGCGGCCGGCGCCGGCCCGGTGCCGTTCGACCCCAACCGTTTCACCGCGGTGGGCCAGCGGCGCCTGCTCGACCTCGCGGCTCGCGGGGAGGTGCTCGACGAGAACCTGTACACCACGCCCGGCAGGTTCGGCGGCGGTGGTGCGGCCACCACCTGGCTGGTGGGCAGTGCCGAGGACGTCGCGCGCTCGCTGCGCAGGTACCGGGCCCTGGGCATCACGCACTTCGTCCTCTCCGACACCCCGTACCTGCCGGAGATCGAGCGGCAGGGCTCGCACCTGCTGCCCCTGCTGCGCGGGAACTCCTGACGATCGGATGCGCTTGCGCGTGGCGCCATACGTGCGCCATGATGGCGCCATGGAGTTGACGCCGTTCGTGGAGCGGGTGCGGCAGGAGCTGCTCGCCGCGGCCGACGCCGCCGGGCCCGAGGGCCGCGCACTGGCCGAGCGCCTCGTCGCCCCGCTGGACTCGGCGCTGCGACTGGTTCTGCTGGCCGCGCTCTCCACTGCCTCCGACGAGATCACCGGCGACCTCGCGCCGGGTTCGGTCGAGGTGCGCCTGCGCGGGACGGATCCGGCGTTCGTGGTGACCCGACCGCCGGCCGACGATTTCGGCGCCATGGTGGCACCATCCATGGCGCCGTCCATGGCGGCCGTGCCGGCCGTCGAGGAGGAGGGCACGACGGCGCGGATCAACTTCCGGCCGCCGGAGCACCTCAAGGCCCGCATCGAGGAAGCGGCCGCGCGCGACGGGCTCTCCGTCAACGCCTGGCTCGTGCGGGCCACCTCCGGCGTGCTCGGAACCCCGGACAACCGGAAGCGTCCGTCGAGCGGCCAGTCGTTCAGCGGCTGGGTCAGCTGAGGAGGGAACGACAATGCCGACCTTCGACACCCCCGCACCGATCCACGCCACCGTCGACGTGATCACCGGCGACATCCGCATCGTGGCGGGCGAACGCCACGACACCGTGGTCGAGGTGCGCCCGCACGACCCGTCCAGTGAGTTCGACGTGCGCACCGCGGCGCAGACCCGGGTCGAGTTCGCCGACGGGAAGCTGCTGGTGAAGTCGCCCAAGCCGCTGTCGGTCTACCTCACCACCCGTTCCACCGGAGTGGACGTGACGGTGGCGCTTCCCGCCGGTTCCCAGGTGAAGGCCCTGACCGGACAGGGAGACGTGCGGCTGGAGGGCACGTACGGAGACTGCACCGTGCGGACCCACCACGGCGACGTGCTCGCCCACCGCACGGCCGACCTGCGCGCCACCACGCTGCACGGCCGGATCTCCGTCGACCGGATCGCCGGCGACGCGCAGATCACCGGCTCCGGCGACGTCGAACTGACCGAGGTGACCGGCGCCGCCCGGGTGAAGAACCTCGACGGCCCCAGCTGGATCGGCCACGCCGGCGGCGACGTCAGCGTCAACTCGGCCCACGGCGACATCACCATCGACCGCGCCGGCCCACGCGTCGTCGCCCGAACGGCCCACGGCAGCGTGCGCCTCGGCGAGGTGGCGCGCGGCGCGGCGGTGCTGCAGACGGCCTCCGGCGCGATCGAGATCGGTGTGCGCAAGGGCACCTCGGCGTGGCTCGACGTGAAGTCCAGTTCCGGCACCGTCCACAGTGAACTGACCGCCGGCGACGGCCCCGCCGGTGGCGACGAGACCGCCGAGATCCGGGCCCGCACGCTCGACGGCGACATCCTCATCCGTCGAGCGGCCTGATCCCCGCGCCGTCGAGCAGGTAACTGTCCGCCACGCTGTCCATCGTGGACAGTGCGACCACCGCCGCGCCGGCGATCGCAGGGGTCAGCGGCGCCGCGAGCCGTGCGACGAACGCCTCAGCCGCGATGCCCTGCCGCGCCGAGTATCCCCGCACCGCGACGTCGCCGACCGTGGTGCCCGGCGCGAGGGCCGGCAGCACGGCCGTGAACGTCGGCCCCCGCGACTCCAGGCGCGCGTACTGCGTGAGCCGGTGCACCATCGCCTTGGCGCCCGCGTAGCCGCCGCTGATCGGTGAGCCGTTCAGGGACGCCTGGCTGCCGAAGACGATCACCCGTGTGCCCGGGACCGGCCTGGTGCGCAGCACCGCACCGAGCCACTCGAACGCGATGCGCGTGTCGGCGTGCCAGTTCGCCGAGAAATCGTCCCAGGTGAGGTCGAGCAGGGCGACACCCGGCGGCACCGCGCCCGCGACGAGCACCAGAACGTCCGGCCGGTACGCGTCGAGCAGGCGCCGCGCGCTCTCCGGGTCGGTCGCGTCGGCGGCCACCGCCTCGACGTCCACAGTGGACAGCGGCGCCACGTCGCGGGCCACGGCGACCACGCGCGCACCCGCCTCGCGGCACGCCTCGACGACCCCTCGGCCGAGCCCCCGACTGCCGCCGACGACCACCACGGTGCGGTCTTTCAGTGTCATGCGAATTCCCCCTGTCCTGTGAACCCCTTGTCACCTGTACAGATCCGCACCGCCCTCGGTAGTCACCGGCTTCAGCCCGAACGTCCCGAACAGCTCGGGGGAGAGGAACACGTGCACGTGCCGGATGCCGCTCGGCGTCACCTCGAGCACCTGGATCGCGTGCGCGTGCAGCGTCGCGTCGGGACGGCGCAGGTAGGTGACGACCGTCGGGCAGCCGTTGGCCTCCGGCGTGCCGCCCCACGACCGGAACCGGCTCGGCGGGTCCAGCACCCACGCCCCGAGGAACCCGGTGACGGCCGCCCGCCCGGCGAACCAGGCCGGGAACGGCGGCATCTCCAGGGTCACGTCCTCGCGCAGCACCTCCCGCAGGGCACCGACGTCGGCGTCCTCGAACGCCCGCACGTACCGGTCGACGAGCGGCCGCACGGCGGACGGCTCGGCGAGGTCGTCCGCCACGGGAGCGGCGCGGGCGAGCCGGTCCCGGGCCCGCAGCAGCGCGCTGTTGACCGCGACGGTGCTCATCTCCAGCGCCTCGGCCACCTCGCCGGCCGGCAGGCCCACCACGTCGCGCAGCAGCAGGACGGCCCGCTGCCGCGCCGGAAGATGTTGCAGCGCGGCAACGAAAGCGAGCCGGATCGACGCCTTCGCGAAGGCGGTGTCGGCCGGCGTCGGCAGCGGCTCGAGCCAGAGCGTGCGGGTGTCCGCGCGCAGTGGGTGCCGCCAGTCCCGCTCCGGTGCGCCGAGCCCGGACGGGAGCGCGCGGCGGCCGCGCTGCTCGATCGCCCGCAGGCAGGCGTTCGTGGCGATGCGGTGCAGCCACACGCGCAGCGACGACCGCCCGGCGAACCGCCCGAACCCCCGCCACGCCCGCAGGTACGTCTCCTGCGTCGCGTCCTCCGCGTCGCCGGCCGAGCCGAGCATGCGGTAGCAGTGCGCGAGAATCTCCGGCCGCAGCGGCGCGGCGAGTGCGGTGAAGTCGTCCACGCCCTAACGATCCGTGGGAACCCCCGAACTCACCGGTCCGAGACGGTGAATGTCAGCCTCGACGGCTCACCGGCTTCCAGGCGGGCGACGTGCTCGGCGAGGTTGACGCACTCGTCGAGCCCGGCGCCCTCGGCCAACCGGGCGGCGACCCGCGCCTCGGTCTCCTTCAGCGCGGCGGCCGCGCTCAGGCACGCCGCCGCCCCGTCCGGGTCCAGCACGACGATGCCGTCCCCGTCGGCGATGACCAGGTCGCCCGGGCGCACCGGCACGCCGCCGCAGGTCACCGGCTCGTTCAGGACGGCGGGGCGCTGGGTGGTGCCGGCCATCGGGGTCACCAGCCGGCTGTAGACCGGCAGCGCGCACCCCGCGACGTAGCCGAGGTCGCGGTAGCCGCCGTCGACGACCAGCCCGGCCAGCCCCTTGGCGAGGGCCGCCCGGGCGAAGAGTTCGCCGGCGAGGGCGGTGGACCTGCCGCCGCCGTCGACCACCACGACGTCGCCGGGCGCCGCCGCCACGACGGCCTGCAGGACCCCGAGGAAGTCGTCGCGGACGCGGACCGTCACCGCCGGGCCGCACATCACCTTTCCGGTCGAACGGCATCGCAGCTCCGGCGACATCACCCGCACACTCCGGTCGACGTCGCAGATGGCACTGGTGTCCGCGCGGGCGGCGAGGGTTCGGATATCGCTCACCCGGTGACGGTAGCGGGCGCGGCGCCACAGGACGGTGACGGTACGGGAGAACGTGTCGTAGGCGCGCGCCGTCGGGGTCACCTCCCGCACCCGGGCCGGTTCGGCGTCGACGGGCAGGGGCAGCGTCGGCAGCCCCTGCCGAGCGAACGGCACGTCAACACCGTCAGGTGCGGACGGTTCGTCGGGTGCGTGGCAAGGCTCGGCAGGCCGGCGTCGCGCAGCAGCCCCCACAACGCGCGACGCTCGGCGATGCCTTTCGTCCCATGAGATCGCCGATCGGGAGCCCTGGATCGGATCAGCGAACCGCGTCGCGCACGAACTCCAGGAAACGCGCCGCCGGCGCCGCCGCCACCCGGTCCGTGCGCCACGTGAGCCCGACGACCCGCTGCGCGGCGGCCCCCAGCGGAACGACCACCGTGGAGACACCCGCCTGCGGCTCCGGCAGCAGCGCCACCCCGAGCCCTGCACCGGCCAGCCCCTCGACGGTGGCGAGGTCCTCGCTCTCGAACGACACCCGCGGCAACAGCCCCTCGGCCGCGTACAGCTCGTCGACGAGTGCGCGGAACCCGAACCCGGTCGGCACCGTCACGAGTTCCTCGTCGGCGTACTCCGGCAGCCGCACCCGCTTGCGCCCGGCCAGCCGGTGCCCGGGCGCCACGGCGAGCACGAGCCGCTGGCGCTGCAACGCGATCCAGCCGTGCGGGCCGGTCGGGCGCGGCCCCATGATGGCCAGTTCGGCGGTACCGGTGGCCAGGTCCTGCAGCAGCTCGTGACTGGGCGCCTGGCGCAGCGTCACGCGTACCCGCGGGGCCGCCCGGCGGAAGTCGCGCAGCAGCGGCGGCACCACCGACGTCGACATCGAGTTGAGGAAACCCAGCCGCACCGTGCCGGAGTCGGGGTCGAGCAGGTCGCCGAGGTCGCGACGCAGCCGGTCGTAGCGTTCGACGATCTCGCGTGCGGCCGCGAGCATGAGTTCTCCGTGCGGGTTGGGATGAACGCCGCGCGCGTCCCGCTCGAACAGGCGGGTGCCGAGCGTGTGCTCCGCGCGGGCGAGCAACCGGGACACGGTCGGCTGGCTGAGCCGCAGCGCGGCGGCGGCGTCGGTGACCCGTTCGTGGCCGGCGAGGGCGATCAGGCGGCGGAGGTCGTCGATCTGCACGGTGCGAGCATACGTGTGTCCTATACGTGAGACGTATGGCCACCATGAAACGAATGCATTGGACGCATGCGCCTGCGTGGGCGCAGAGTCGAGGGAGTGAGTTCCTACCGCCGCATCCTCGTCGCGCTGTTCGCGGCGGGCGTCGCCACGTTCGCGTTGCTGTACAGCACCCAGGCCGTGTTACCCGAGTTATCCGCGGAGTTCGGCGTATCGGCCGGGGCGAGCACGCTGACGCTCTCCCTGTCCACCGTCGGGCTCGGCGTCACCCTGCTCGTCGCGGGGCCGCTGTCGGAGGCGTTCGGGCGCACCCGGCTCATCCACGCCTCGCTGACCCTCTCCGGCCTGGTGGCGCTCGCCTGCGCGGTGGCGCCCGGCTGGCACACCCTGCTCGCGCTGCGGCTGCTGGAGGGCATCACCCTCGCCGGCCTGCCGGCGGTCGCCACGGCCTACCTGCGCGAGGAACTCGACGCCGCCGTGCAGGCCCGCGCCGTCGGCCTCTACGTGGGCGGCACCGCCATGGGCGGGATGGCCGGCCGGCTCGTCTCGGCGATCGTCACCGACGCCACGAACTGGCGCTGGGGCCTCGCCGCCACGGCCGCCCTCGGCCTGCTGTGCGCCCTCGTCGTGCGGCTGGCGCTGCCGCCGTCGCGGCGGTTCGTGCCGGTGCCGGCCCGGCCCCGACAATTGGCCGGCCTGATCCGGCGCGCCGCGTCGGACCCGCGCCTGCTCGCCCTGTACGCCATCGGGTGCTGCGCCATGGGTGCCTTCATCGCCACGTTCAACACGCTCGCGTTCCGCCTGACCGCGCCGCCGTACGGGCTGAGCCTCACCGCGGTCGGGCTGACGTTCCTGGTGTATCCGGTCGGCGCGCTCGGATCGGCGGTGTCCGGGCGGCTGGCCGACCGGTTCGGGCGGCAGGTCGTGCTCCTGGTCGGCTGCGTGGTGACCGGTGCCGGCATCGCGTTGACGCTCGCGGGCCCGTTGGTGATCCTCGTGGCCGGGCTGGCCGTGCTGACGGCCGGGTTCTTCACGGTGCACGGCGTCGCGAGCGGCTGGGTGCCGGCCCGGGCGCACGCCGCCGGGGTCGCCTCCGGGCCGGCCGCGTCGCTCTACCTGGTCGGCTACTACGCCGGGTCGTCCCTCTTCGGCAACGCCGCGGCGGGGGCGTGGAGCGCCGGCGGCTGGGCGGCCGTCGTCGGGCTGGCGCTCGCCCTGGTGCTGATGTGCGCGGCGGCCGCCCTCCGCCTCCGCCCACTACCCACCCCGCCGCAGCTCACCAAGCCGCTCGCCGCCGTGCCGTCCGCCGCGAAGGTCCCCGCCGCGTCGGGCGGTCCCGTGCCGGTCGCCGCCGAGCGGGATCGCGCCGCGTCCGAGGCCGCCGGAGCGGCCGGGGACGTGGCGGTTCAGCTCGGTGAGCGGAGGAATCCCAGGTCCGGGCGGTATGTGGCGGCGGCCGCGCGTCAGTAGGGATGACCGCCGTACGTGACCCGATCCGCCCCGGTCCCGAGCGGCGCCCGCACCAGAGGCCGGCGACCCGTGCGTCACCGCGGAGTGCAGCAGCGTCTGGTGGTGCCGGTCCCGCGCCGCCGCCGGTGCCGGGCCCGGCGTCTCCTCGACCGGTTCGCACCGGCGTCCCTCCGCTCGGCAAACGGGTGCGTCGACCTCCGCGCTACGGCGTGCCGCGGGCAGTGTAAGCGTCGAGCAGGCGTGCCATGACATCCCGGGGGAGGGACGGGTTGGCGGCCGCGGCGTGCGCCGTCTGCTCGTCGGAATGGCGGACGCACGCGTCGAGCGTGTCCGCGTCGGCGCGCGGATGGGCGGCGATCACCCGCAGCGCCCGGCGCAACGGCAGGAACTCCCGCAGCAGGTCGGGCGGGCACCCGGGGTTGCGGGCCACTCGGGTGGCGACCTGGTGGCCGTGGCGGGCGAGCATCGCGCGGAGGCGTTCCTCCGGGATGCCGGGATGTGGGGCGATCGCCTTGACCACCTTGGCGTCCGGGTCGCGCGTGAACCGGTCGACGACGTCCGGCGGGAGATCGCGGCGTTCGGCCACGAGCGCCCGCAGCACCACAGCGCAGCACCGGACCTCGCCGGCGGTCGCGGCCGCGATGCGCGGCAGGAGTGTCGCCCCGATTTTCGTCGTTGAAACGACCTGCGCCAGCACCTCGAGCGCCACGTGCGGATGGTGCGCTACCTGCCGGCGCACCTCGGGATCCGGATCGATGGCGAGGGCCGCGAGGAGGTCCGCGGCGATCGCCGGATTGGCGGCGAGCGTGGACCGCACGCCGGGCACCGGGTCGACGGACAGCCGGCGGTAGGCCTCCTCGGTGAGGTCCACCCGTGCGGCGAGGGCCCAGCGGGTGAACGTGTGCTCCCGGTCGACGTCTACCCCGAACGCCTGCGGCGGCATGGCGGGATTGGCGGCGAGTGCCTGCCGCACGCCGGTCGTGCCGTCCTCGTGCGCACCGGCGCAGTGCCAGCCGGGCGGCGGGTACGCGTTGCCGTCGCAGCCGGGGCAGGAGCCGGCGGGCGGCAGGCTGCCCGTGGCGAGCGCGTCGAGGACCGGCGCCGGGGTGGCGGGGTTGCCCGCGACGGCGTGGCGGACCCGGAGATGCGGGTGGGTGGCGAGGCGTTCGGCCAGGTCGGGTGGGAGGTGTGCGGCGTGGCCGACCGCCGCCACCACGTCGATGTCGGCGTCCCCGGCGAGCGCCCGCAGGATCTCGACGGGTGTCCCGGCGGCCTCGGCCAGCCGCTCCCGCACCCGCGCGGTGCCGTCCTGCGCCGGGCTCCGCAGCCAGGCGTGTGCGGCGGCGCCGGCGTCCGCCAGTGCGAGCACCACCTCCGGGTCGCCCGGGTCGACGTCGGCCGTCGTGACGAGTCCGCGGCGGGCCAATGCGGCCAGCGTCCACGGCTCGTTGCCGGCGGCCAGCACCCGCACGTGCGCCGCCGACAGGTCGTCCCGCTCGGCGAGCCGCTGCCCGATCCCCGGCCCGGCCACCATCACGAACCGGTCCAACAGGTCCGTCGGCAACGCGGGATTGATGGCCAAACCGTGCAGTGCCCCCGTCACGCAGCCAGCATGCCCGATAGGTTCTTGCGGGTGCGCGTTCTTTTCGTCGGCCTCGGTTCGGTCGGGCACACGTATCCGATGGTGCCGCTGGCGAGGGCCGCCCGGGCCGCCGGCCACGAGGTGCACTTCGCCGTGGGTGAAGCGGTGCACCCGGAGCTGGCCGCCGAGGGGCTGCGGCCGTTCCGGCCGGCTGACGCGTTCTACGGGATCTACGCCGAGGATCTGGCGCCCGAGCTGGAACGGCTCCGCCCCGACCTGGTCGTACACGGCTGGGGTGTGCCGGACGCGGCCGTCGCGGCGCGGCGCGCGGGAATTCCGAGCCTGTGGCACGGGTTCGGGCGGATGTTCGCGGAAGGGATCGGGCTGGAGTCCCCGGTGCGGGTCGCCCCGGGGTTGCCGCACGTCGACATCTGCCCGCCGTCGCTGCAGGACCCCGCGTTCCTGTCCACTGTGGAACGCCTGCCGCTGCGGCCGGTCCCGTTCTCCCCGCCGGATCCGGGCTTCCCGGTGGAGAGCGCCGGCCCGCTGGTGTTCGTGACGCTCGGGACGGCGTTCGGGACGGCGGAACTGCTCGACACCGTCTTGCGTGGACTGTCCACAGTGGATGCACGCGTGGTGGTGGCCGCCGGCCGGGTGGACCCCGCCGAGGTGAGCGCCGCCGCGCCGAACGCCACCGTGCACCGCTGGGTGCCGCAGGCGGCCCTGATGCCGCACGCCGACGTCGTCGTGCACCACGGCGGCAGCGGCACCACGCTCGGGGCGCTCGCCGCCGGGGTGCCGCAGGTGCTGCTGCCGCAGGGCGCCGACCAGTTCGGCAACGCCGACGCGGTGCGGCGGGTCGGCGCCGGCGGGTGCCCGGATCCGGCGGGCGGCCCGGAGGCCGTGCGGGAGGCCGTCGTGCGGCTGCTCGCGCGCACCGCCCCCGAACGCGACGCCGCCCGCGCCGTCCGGGACGAGATCGCCCGCATGCCCTCGCCGGCCGAGGTGGCCGGCGACCTCGCGTCGTACGCGACCGGTTGACAGAGCGGGAGCACGCGGCCGGTTGACGAACGGGCGGGCCGATCGCGGGGTATTCTACGGGCGCCGATGCCCCACGACGACCGAGGACGCATGTCGCCCGAGCACGAAGCCGACAGACGCCGCACGACGCGGCCGGGCAGCGGGACCACTGCGGCGGACACCCGTGACGCGCTGCGCCAGGCGATCCTGAGCGGTGAGTACCTGCCCGGCGAACGCCTCGTCGAGGCCCAGCTGTGTGAGCGTTTCGGCGCGAGCCGGTTCACGGTGCGGGCGGCGATCCAGGAGCTGGCCGGCGAGGGGCTGGTCGAGGTTCAGCGCAATCGTGGTGCCCAGGTGCGCAAGGTCTCCCTGGAGGAGGCCGTCGAGATCACCGAGGTCCGGATGGTGCTGGAAGGGCTGGTGGCCGCCCGCGCCGCGGAGAAGGTGACCGACGCGCACTCGGCCGAGTTGGCGGAGATCGGTGCGCTGATGCGCGAGGCGGTGGCCGCGGGGGAGTTCCGCCGGTACAGCGATCTCAACCAGCGGCTGCACGCCCTGATCCGCACGGTGGCCGGGCATCGCACCGCCGACGGGATCATCGAGACGTTGCGCGGTCAGTTGGTGCGCCACCAGTTCATGCTGTCGCTGTTGCCGGGGCGGCCGCACGTGTCGTTGCCGCAGCACGAACGCGTCATCGCCGCCGTCCGCGACCGCGATCCGAAGGCGGCGGAGGCGGCCATGCGCGAGCACATCGCCAGCGTCATCGAGGCGCTGCGTTCGATGGAGGCGCTGGGGGTCAACAGCCGTTGAGGCAAGCATGACGACCGTGTTCGCCGTGCTCGGGCTCGGTGAGGCGGGCAGCCGGTTCGCGGGCGACCTGGTGCGCGCGGGCGCGACGGTGCACGGCTACGACCCGCGCGTCGCGGCGCCGGAGGGCGTGCGCCCGTCCCGCGACGAGGCCGACGCGTGTCGCGACGCCGACGTGGTGCTGAGCGTCAACAGTTCCGCCGACGCGCTAACGGCGCTGGCGGGCGGCCTGCCGGGGTGCCGTTCCGGGGCGATCTGGGCGGAGCTGAACACCGCCTCGCCGGCGCTGAAGGAGAAGGTGGCGGCCGTCGCGGGCGACCGGGTCGAGGTCGTCGACGTGGCGATCATGGCGCCGGTGCCGGGGACCGGGCTGCGGACGCCGCTGTCGGTCAGCGGGCCGGCCGCGGAGCGGTTCGCCGCGTCGGTGCGGGCGTTCGGCGCGCGGGTCGAGGTCGTCGCCGGCCCGGTCGGTGCCGCCGCGACGCGCAAGCTGCTGCGCAGCGTCTTCTACAAGGGCATGGCCGCCGCCGTGGTCGAGGCGCTGACCGCCGCGCGGGCCGCCGGTCTCGAGGAGTGGCTCCGGGGGAACATCGCGGGCGAACTGATCCGCGCCGACGCCTCGACGCTCGACCGGCTGGTCGACGGCTCCCGCACGCACGCCCGCCGGCGCACCCATGAGATGGCGGCGGCGGCCGAACTGCTCGACGCGCTCGGCGTCCCGCCCCGCATCGCCCGCGCCAGCCGCGACTGGCTGACTGACCTGGACACCCCGGGGGAATAGTCCCCTCGTGGGGAGGACGTTGATCGGCTGCGCCGCGCGTTCGACCGGGAAAGGCTCCGAAGCGTGGGGATCGACCCGGCGGGTGCCGACGACCTGGACGGGGCGATCGCCCATCACCGCACGCTGCGCGACTTCTACCTGAGCGCGGGATCGGCCGGCCGGGCGGTGCCGCTGCTGATCATCTGACCGTCGGGGAAGCGCTCCGTGCCGAGCACCGAGAGCAGCCGCAGCTTCTCGAAGCTCTCGCTGCGCGGCGCGGCGGTCAGCACCAGCAGCACCTGCGACCGGTCCTCGGTGAACAGCGCCTGACAGTCCACCTCGATCGGCCCGAGCCGCGGATGGATCAGCGTCTTGTGGTCCTCGAACCGGCGCGCCACCTCGTGCCGCTCCCACACCTCGGTGAACTCCTCGCTCTCCCGGTGCAGCAACCGCACCAGTTCGTCGGCGCGCGATCCGGCGCCGGCCGGGCCGTGCGCGGCACGCAGGCCCGCGACGAGCGCACGGCCCTGCCGGGCCCGGTCCTCCGCCGGGTAGATCAGCCGCTCCTCGGGCCGGGTGAACCAGCGGTAGACCGCACTGCGCGCCGGCCCGGTCAGCTCCGTGGCGTCGCCGAAGAGCGCGGCGGCCATGCCGTTCTGCACGAGGGTCTCGCCGAGGTCGGTGAGGATCAGGGCCGGCGAGTCGTCGAGCCGGTCCAGCACCCGCAGGAGCGTGGGGGCGATGTGCGTCGCCGCGACGGCCGGCGTCGGCGCGCCGTGCCCGGCGAGGCGGAACAGGTAGTCGCGCTCGTCGGTCGTCAGCCGCAGCGCCCGGGCCAGGGACGCCAGCATCTGCTCGCTCGGCTGCGGGCCGCGGCGCTGTTCGAGCCGGGTGTAGTAGTCGGTGGACATGACGGCGAGGGCGGCGACCTCCTCGCGCCGCAGCCCCACCGTGCGCCGGCGCACCCCCGCGGAGAGCCCGACGTCCTCCGGTCGTAACGCCGCACGGCGTCGGCGCAGAAAGTCGGCCAGCGTCGCCCGTTCCATCGGATCAGTATCGGCGGAAGGAGGGCGGCCAGCCAGGGACCGGCGATCCCCCGATGACCGGACTCTGCCGCGGCACCCGCGCGTTGTCGACGCTCGACGCATGGACATCAGCGGAAACACCGTCTTCATCCCCGGCGCCACCGGCGGCCTCGGCCGCGCGCTCGCGCTCGCCCTGCACGAGCGCGGCAACACCGTCATCGTCGGCGGCCGCCGCACCGAACTCCTCGCGGAGATCGCCGAAGAGCACCCCGGCATCGACACCGTGCGGATCGACACCGCCGACCCGGCTTCGATCGAGGCCGCCGCCAAGGAGGTGCTCACCCGCCACCCCGAGCTGAACGTGCTCGTCACGATGGCCGGCATCATGCGCGCCGAGGACTGGACGCACCCGTCGACGTTCCTCGCCGATGCGGAGGCCGTCGTGACGACCAATGTGCTCGGGCCGATCCGGCTCATCGGCGCGTTCGTCGAGCACCTGCTCGGCCGGCCGGACGCCACCGTCATGACCGTGTCGTCGGGGCTGGCGTTCGTGCCGTACGGGCCGACGCCGAGCTACAACGCGTCCAAGGCGGCGATCCACCTGCTCAGCGAATCGCTGCGGGTCCAGTACGCGGGAACGTCGCTGAAGGTGCTCGAACTGGTGCCGCCGTCGGTGCGCACCAACCTGCTGCCCGGCCAGGAGGAGAACCCGCTGGCGATGCCGCTTTCGGAGTTCACGGCGGAGGCCGTGGAGCTGATCGAGCGGCGGCCGGACGCCACGGAGATCCAGGTCGAACGGGTCAAGTACCTGCGGTACGCGGAGGTGCGCGGCGATTACGACGAGGTCGTGTCCGTGCTGAACGGGCACCAGAACTAGGGCTGATCGATGCGGTAGCCGGTGTCGGCGGCGGTGATGCGTTCGAGTTCCTCCGTGGTGAACTCGTGTCCGGTGAACCGCCGCACGGCCAGCAGCCCCATCGCCCGCTTGTTGCGGCGCAGGTCGCCGAAGTCCAGGTCGTTCATCGGCACCGGTCGAGCACGGCCACCGTGGGGACGACGTGGTTGATCCGCCGCAGCGACACCGGCTCGCGCGGGTCGCCCCCGAACGCCCGCACCACCTCGTCCGTCGGCAGGCCGGTGACGACCGTGACCGTGGCCCCCTGCGCGATGACGCTGCGGCGCAGCCACCCGAACGCCTCCTCCGGCAGCGCCGGCCGCACCGGCACCGGTTCGCCGCGCAGGCGGTGGCCGAGCGCGTCGGTGTAGGCAGGGCAGCGTTTGTTTCCAGGGCAGCGACGGTCAGTTCGAGCGTGCCGAGGAGGCGTTCGACCAGAAGGGGCGGGAGCGAACCGAGCGGCGAGTCGTCGCGCCCGCGCGCACGGACGGCGGGGTCGGCGGCCTGCGGTCCACGGGCGGCGAGTACCGCACGCGCCCGGTCGCGCACCGACGGCCCGCTCCCGCCGGCGACGCGCAGCCGCCCCAGCTCTGCGGCCGGGGCCGGCGGGATCCGCGCCAGCACCACGCCGAACGCCTCGACGACCGGCCCGGCCAGCTCTTCGACGATCTCGTCCGTCAGCTCAGACATCGATCGCCCACTCTATTCGTCGCGAGCCGCCGATGAGGTCCCTCTCATGATCGTTGTGCAATCCGTCAGCCGTGCGGGCCGAAATCGGCTGACACAGTGCACAACGATCATGGCTGTCCCAGCTGATGGGAGCCGCCGGCCGGCACGGTTCGGTGCAAGTGCGGGGCGGTGGGCGCGGGCCGGGACACACTTGCGCCATGCCCGAACGGATCACCGCCGAGCGCGTGCCCGCACAGCCCGGGAAGCAGCCGGCCGCCGACGAGGTGCCGGCCGGGGCGCGGCTGCTGAGCGTGTCGGAGATGCTGCGGGCCGGCAACGGGGCGTTCCGCCGCTGGCTCGACGAACAGTCGACCGCGCGCGGCGACTCATCGACCGCCGCCCCGATTGCCGACGGCTCGGCCGCGCCGCGGGCCGCGGACAAGGCCGCCGACGGCTCGGCCGCGCTGCGGGCGGCGGAGGAGGCCGTCGTGGCGCAGGCAATGGAGATGCTCGACGAGCCGCGCAAGGCGAAGCGCGCCGAGGCGGAGGGGCACATCCGTGCCGAGGCGCCGCTGATCGTGCGCGACTGCGTGGCGCAGGGCATGGACAACGTCCGGCAGGTGGCGTACGTGCTGGCGACGGCGTTCCACGAGTCGCGCTTCGGCACGCGGGAGTACGAGCGTAGCGAGTCGCGGGTGGAGGACCACAACCCGTACCGCAGGCAGGACGACGGCACGTACGGGGCGAACCTGCACAACAGTTCGCGGACGAAGGTCGGCGCCGACACCGAGGCGGAGCTGGACGCCGAGTACTGGGACGGGATGTACGGCGGCCGCAACGGCAACCGCGCGGGCACCACCGACGCGAGCGACTTCCGGGGGCGCGGGTATGTGCAGCTGACGTTCCGGAACAACTACGAGAAGATGTCGAGGAGGCTCAACGAACTCGGCTTCTCCTACACGCACGACGGGAAGACGTTCGGTGGGCGGGGGAATCCGCCGATCGACCTGGTCGCCAACTTCACGCACGTCAACGAGGTGCCCGAGGTGGCCTCGAAGATTCTCGTCGTCGGTTCGGCCGAGGGCGCCTTCACCGGCCGGGACCTCGGCGACTTCATCCCCGACGAGCTGCCGCGGAGCGCGGACACGCCCGAGGAACGGGACGCCGCGATGCTCGCGCAGTGGAAGGGCGCGCGCCGGGTCATCAACGGCCAGGACCGCGCCGCCGACATCGCCGTGGTGGCGAAAGGGTTCCACGACGCGCTCGCGCCGCTATGGCCGCGGGTCGTCCCGCCGGCGCAGTAGCGCCAGCGCCAGGTCCAGGCTCGCGCGCAGCATCCGGGTCCGTCCGTCGTTGCAGACGACAAGAGCCGCGGTCGAACGGCCGGGGTCGACCACCGCCGTCGCGACCCAGCGGGCGTTGGATCCCTGCTGCGCGAAGGCGAACGGGCCCTTCGGGATCGCCCAGCCCATCGCCTGGCGGGTGTGCGTCCCGGGCGGGGTGGTGAGGCGGCGCAGGGAGTCGGCGGTGAGCAGCCGCTCGGGGCCGTTCAGGAACAGCCGCACGAACTCCGCCCAGCCGGCCAGGTCGACGTGCAGCCGCCCGGCGGGGGAGAGCAGCGGCGGGTTGTCCGGTGGATGTTCCGGCGACGGGTCGGCCGGGTCGATCGCGGGTCCGCGCCCCATGCCGATCCCCAGGAACGTGCGCCGGGCGCGGTGTCCCCAGGGCTGCGCACCGGTCGGCGGCCCGAAGCCCGCGTTGCCGATGCGAAGCGGCCGCAACAGCTCGCGGGTGAGCACCTCCTCGAACGGCGCACCGGTGAGCCGTTCCAACGCGGCGCCCACGACGACGTATCCCAGGTTGGAGTAGACGAACCGGCCGGGGTGGCGGGGCGGCCGGCACAGATACCGTTCGACCAGAAGGGAACGCTGCCGGGGCAACGGCGCCGGATCGGTCAGCGCGGACCGCAGCTCGTCCGGACCCGGGTGGGCCGGCAGGCCCGACGTGCCGGTGAGGAGCGCCGCGACCGGCACCGAACCCCAGCCGGGATGGACGCCGTCGAAGACCTCGGCGAGCGGCGTCTCCCACCGCAACCGTCCACTTTGGACGAACAGGGCCACGGTCGCCGCCGTCATCGCCTTCATGCAGGAGCCGATGTGCCACCGGTCGGCGGTGGTGACCGGTGCGCCGCCGCGGATCCGCTCGCCGCACGCGACGATCTCCGGAGGGCCGACGGCGGGCAGCAACGCCGCCGCGATCGCGGGGACATCCGTACGGCGCCGGTGCCGCGCGACGGTCTCGGCGATCACGACTCCTCCGCGACGGAGGGACGCAGATCCATGACCGCGCACAGCACGGCCAGTAGCGGCACCACATGGTGCTCCCGAACGGCGTACGTCCCGCGCACCGGCTGGTGGATGACGCCCGCGGCGAGCAGCTCCTTGAGATGGTGGAACAGCTGCCCCGACGACGGTTGGTCCAGCAGCCGCGCCAGCTCCGCGGTCGTCAGGCGCCGCCGGAGCAGCTCGGCCACGATCCGCACGCGCGTGGGGTTGCCCAGGGCGGCCAGCACCCCGGCGCTCGGCTCCGCCGGCGCGGCACGGATCTCGTCCCACCCGCGCGCGATCTGCCACGCGATGGTGCGCTCGTCCCAGCCGCCGAGGCCGCCGTAGACGAACGTCTCCGGGGTGAGGTCCTGCCAGCCGGTGGCGTTCGCCGTCGGCGCCGGCGGTGCCGCCTTCTCGAGCGCGCTGACCCTCTTCGCGAGCTCGTCGAGCCGCTTCTGGACATCCTTCATGCCCGACTACGGTACTCCGAAACTCCGCAGTTCGATAGTTCCGGGACCGTCGATGTTCACCCCATCGGGACGGCCGTCGCCGACCCGCCGCGCGGATCAGCCGATGTACGCCAGCGCGAAGCCCACCGTCGGAACGCCGAACAGCACCGACAGCACAGCCAGCGACAGCAGCGTCGGCCGGCGGGTCAGCAGCGCGTACCCCACGACCAGTACCGGCACCGTCACCACCTGCGGCCAGAACGTCGACCGGGGCACCACCGCGTCGAGATACGCGCACACCAGCGACACCCCCAGCCCGGCGGCCCACATGCCGACCCCGGCCCGGTAGGCCCGCCGCCGCCCGAAGCGCACCGCGAACGTCGTGTCACCCGCACCGGAGTCCGGCCCGAGGTCGGCCACGGTCGTCGGCGTGTACATGGCGGCGGCGAACAGCAGCCCGATCAGCCCGAACTGCCACGGGAACTCCCACGGCGGCCGGGTGATCGACCAACCCGCGGCCGGCGAGACGACCCCGACGACGAGCGCGTTGACGGCGACGTCCCAGCCCGGCCGCGTCTTGAGCCGCAGCGGCGGCGCGCTGTACGCCCAGCCGAGCACCAGCACCGCCGCGACGCCGAGCACGAACAGCGGCCCGACGAACAGGGCCGTGCCGAGAGAGGCCGCGGCGATCCAGCGGTACCAGACGCGCAGCCGTCGCGGGGTGACGGCGCCGGTCACCAGCGGGGCGTCCCGCTTGCGCGGGTTGGCCAGATCGCTGCGCAGGTCGTGGAGGTCGTTCTGGGCGAGGACGGCGCCCCAGATGAGCGGGCCGAGGACGAGCAGCGCCACGGCGGCCCGGGGCAGGTCGGCGCGGGCCGGGAACCACTCCCGGCCGGCCAGCACGGTGCCCAGGTACGCCGGCACCCAGGAGACCGGCCAGAACCACGGCCGCGAGACGGCGAGCAGCGGAACGACCCTGGTCATGAGCGCATGATCGCTCCGCCGCGCTGTGCGCGCACTGAGAGCCTCATCATGGAACCCGTGACGTACGACGCATGGCGGGCCGCACTGGCGGCGGAGGAACCCGTGGCGGCACTGCGCGCCGAGGCGCAGAGCCGGCTGGCCGCGGGGGAGACCCGGGAACGGGTGAAGACGGAACTGCAGGCCCTCGTCCACGCCGTCCGCTTCGAGGCGCAGGCGAGCCGTCGAAGCAGCGACGAGGACGAGGAGCCCATTCTCGATGTGCTGGACATGTTGGCCGGCTGGTCGCGGCCGGGGACGGCGCTCTAGGGGCTACTCGTTGTGCAGCACCTCGGCGATCCGCAGCCGCGCCGCCCCACGCGCCGGCAGCAACGCCCCGAGCATCGCGATCACGACCCCGGCGAACGCCAACGCCAGCAGCATCGGCGCCTGCCACACGTCCATCACCGACTGCGGGATGCTGACCTGCGCCGCGTCGGCCGCCGCCGGCATGATGTACCCGTGGGCCAGCACGCCCACCGGGATCCCGAGCAGCCCGCCGACCACGCCGACGGCCGCCATCGAGGTCAGCACCATCGCGACGACCTGACGCGGGGTCATCCCGATCGACTTGAGCATGCCGAGGTCGCGGCGGCGTTCGCGGACGTTCAGGACGACGGTGTTGAACACGCCGAGCGCGGCGACGGCCGCCAGGAGCAGCGACAGCGTGGAGGAGAAGCCGACGACGATGTACTGGAAGTCGCTGCGGCGCTCCGACATGTCGAGCGCGTCGAGCCCCGGGTCGGCCGCGCGCACCGCGTCAGCGTAGGCCGCCACGTTGCCGGTCGGCTTCAGCTGCACCTGGTACTCCATCTCGTGCGGCGCGACGACGCGGTCCGGTTCGAGCGAGGTGAACACCGACCAGTCCGCGAAGATGCCGGGCTGGCCGCTCGGCCCGTCCATCACCTCGCCGACGATCGTGAGCGCGGCCCGCCGCCCGCCGAGTTCCAGCGTGATCGTGTCACCGACGGCGAGGCGGCGCTCCTTCATCAGTTCCGACGGCACCACCGTCTCGTCGGGTCCGGACATCCAGCGGCCCGCGGTCAGCTCGTCGCGATAACCCATCGAGGCGAAGTCGCCGCGGAAGTAGAGCACCCGCACGGGCTCGGTCTGCCCGACGGCCGGCACCGTCGTGCCGCGCACGGCGGAGACCCGGGCCGCGTCCGGCAGACCGCGCAGGAGCTGCTCGACCTCCGCGTCCGTGCGCGTGGTTTTCGCCGGTTCACCGGTCGGGGGAACGTCTCTGGGGCCCGCGATCCGCGACTTTCCGTCGGAGGGGATGACGAGGACCTGCCCGGAGGCCTTCTCCTGGACCGTGGCGATGCGTTCGAGGGAGTCGGCGAGCCCGCTCGCGAACGTCACCGTGGTGACACCGAGTAGTACGGCCACGACGGTGAACGCCGTGCGCCCCGGCCGGGACAGCGGCACGCCCAGCCCGAGCGAGACCGACCGGGGCAGCCGCAGCCCGGCGAGCCACCGCTGCGCGCGGGTACCCCGCCCGCGCCGCGGCGCACTGCCGGCGCTGATCGCCTCCGCGGCCGACAGGCGGTGCGCCCGCACGGCCGGGACGAACGCCGCCAGCGCGACCAGCGCCGGCACCCCGAGCAGCCCGACGCCCCAGGTCCAGAGGCTGACCCGGATCCCGGCCTCCAGCCCGAGCCCCTCGAAGCCCTCCTCGAGCAGCGGCTGCGCGCCGAGGCTGCCGGCGACGGTGCCCAGAACGGCGCCCACGACCGCGGGTACCGACACCATGACGAGATACACGGTGACGACCTGCCGTGGCGTGAAGCCCAACGACTTCAGGATCCCGATCTGGCGCAGACCGGAGACGACGGCGCCGCTGACGACGTTCCCGACGATGACGACCGCGACGATCAGGGCCAGCACGCCGAACGTCGCCAGAAACGGCAGGAACACCCCGATGTCGGCGGCGATCTGCTCCTTCGCGACGAGGTACGGCTCCGCCGCGCTGAGCGCGTTCGCCGGCAGCCCGGCGGTGACGGCGTCCAGCCGCGCCTGCACGGCGGCCCGCGTCGACACGTCCCCGGCGAACCGGTAGAGCATCTGCACCGAGGTCGGCCGCAGCGTCTCCATCTGGGCCGGCGTGACCCAGCCGTCGGCGGTGCCGCTCAGGCTGTACGCCCAGCCGACGACCCGGTACGCGACGCCGCTCAGCGTGATCGAGTCGACGACCGGGAAGCCGTCGCCGCTGTGGTCCTGCGAGGCGAGCACGATCTCGCCGGGTGCGGAGGCCCAGCGTCCCCGCCACAGGTTGAGGCGGTCGACGGGGCCGTTCGGGTCGGCCCGCCCGACGATGGTCATCGGCCCGTCGGCCCGCCGGGGTTCGCCACCGGCGGTCCACTCCAGCGTCGCCGTCCCGAACGGCCCCGCGCTGGCCGCCACCCCCGTCTTCGCGGCGGCCAGCTGGGCACCCGTGACGGCCGACGCGTCGTACACGGCGATCGCGTGCGGCCCGCGCTGCTGCGCGAACGCCCTATCGAACGGCGCCGACGACGCCTCCAGCAGGGTCAGCCCGATGACCACCGTCATGGTGGACATGAGCACGACCAGCCCGATGACGAACGTCTGCACCCGGCGCCTCCGCACCGCCGCGCGCGACGCCCGCCACACCGCGCTCATGCCCCGGCCCCGGAGACGGACGTGCGCTCCAGCGTGCGCTCCCGGGTGATCCGGCCGTCGGCCAGTTCGATGACGCGGCTGGCGCACCTCGTCGCGAGGCGCTCGTCGTGCGTGACGATCAGCAGCGTCTGGCCGATCTGGTGCAGGTCCAGCAGCAGGTCCATCACCTGCTCGCCGGCCGAACTGTCGAGCGCGCCGGTGGGTTCGTCGGCGAGCAGCAGCGCGGGCCGGTTCATGAGGGCGCGGGCGACCGCGACCCGCTGGCGTTCGCCGCCGCTGAGCGTGGCCGGGAACGCGTTGCGCCGGTCGGCGATGCCCAACTCGTCGAGCAGTTCGGTGGCGCGCCGCCGGGCCGGGCCGGCCTTGGTGCCGGTGAGCTGGGCGGCGAGCGCGACGTTGTCGAGGGCCGGCAGGTCGTCCAGCAGGTTGAAGAACTGGAAGATCATGCCGATGCGGTGGCGGCGGAACAGGGCCAGCTTCGTCTCGTTGAGCCGGCCGAGATCCTCCCCGCCGACGCGCACCGTGCCGGAGGTGGGCCGGTCGAGGCCGGCGATCATGTTCAGCATCGTGGACTTGCCGCAGCCGGAGGGGCCCATCACCGCCACCGCCTCGCCGGCGCGCACGCTCAGCGTGACGCCGTTCAGGGCGGTGGTGTCGCCGTACTCCTTGCGCACGTCGGTGAGGTGCACGACGTCCGTGTCAGTGGTCATGACGGCACCGTACGGGCGGACGCGGTTCCGGGACGTCGGGCGCGGGATGTAACCCTGCGTCGCCGTCATCCCGGAGATGTACGCGGTGGGCGCCGGGGATGATGTGTGGCCGGTCCGGGTTTGCGAAGGTGTGGGCATGCTCTGGTTGTCCGTCGCGCTCGTTCTCGCGTGCGCGGCCGCCGTGTGGTTCGCGGTGGCGTCCGTCCGCGCCGGGCGCCGGCACCGCCGCGCGCTGGAGGAGCGCGGGTGGCTTCTCGAGAGGGAACGTTCTTCAGCGGCGCAGACCGCCGTCGACGCCGAACGCGCCCGGATCGCCCGGGAACTGCACGACATCGTCAGCCACAACGTCAGCCTGATGATCGTGCAGGCGGCCGCCGCCCGCGAGGTGCTCACCAGCCTGCCGGAGGAGGCGTCGGCCGCCCTGACCGCGGTCGAGAACGCCGGCCGCACCACCATGACCGAGCTGCGCCACCTGCTGGGCCTGCTCGCACCGGCCGCCGACGGAAGCGACGAGGGCGGTCTCGACCCGCAGCCGAGCCTGAGCCGGCTGAGCACACTGATCGACAAGATCGCCTTCGCCGGGCTGCCGGTCGAGGTGCGGATCTCGGGCGAACCCCGCCCGCTGCCCAGCGGTGTGGACGTGACGGCCTACCGCATCGTGCAGGAGTCCCTGACGAACGCCCTGAAGCACGGCTCCGGCGGCAAGGCCGAGGTGACGATCCGCTACGCCGAACACTCGCTCCGCGTGGAGATCCTGACCACCGGCCCGAGCGTGCTCACCCCCGCCCCACCCGGCCACGGTGGTCAGGGCGGTCAGCACGATCACGCCGGCCAGGGCGACGGGCCGGGGCCGCGGGGTGGGGACGGCGCCGGTCGTGGCCTCATCGGGCTGCGCCAGCGCGTGGCCGTCTACGGCGGCAGCCTGGACGCACGGCGGCGGCTCGGCGGCGGGTACCGCGTGCGCGCCCGTATCCCGGTGGAGGCCCCGTGAGCGCCGGCCCGCGCGTGCCCACCCCCGGCCCGGAGACGCCCACCGACGGCCCGAGGGTGTTGATCGTCGACGACCAGGAGCTGATCCGCACCGGCTTCCGACTGATCCTCACGGCCCGCGGCATCGACGTGGTCGGCGAGGCGGCCGACGGTGTCGAGGCGGTCGCTGCCGAACGCCGCCTCAACCCCGACGTCGTGCTGATGGACATCCGCATGCCGACGATGGACGGCCTGCAGGCGACCCGCCGCATCCTCGAACGTTCACCGCGCTGCCGGGTGCTGATGCTGACGACGTTCGACCTGGACCGCTACGTGTACGCCGCGCTGGCCATCGGCGCGAGCGGCTTCCTGCTCAAGGACGTGACGGCGGATCACCTGGCGGCGGCGGTGCGCCTCGTCGACACCGGTGACGCGCTGCTCGCCCCCTCGATCACGAGACGCCTGGTCGAACGCTTCGCCACCGAGAATCGCCGTGACGCTCTGCCCGCCGAGCCGCGCGTGCACCGGGACCTGGCCGCCCTCACGCCGCGCGAGCGCGAGGTGCTCACCCTCCTCGGCAGAGGCCTGTCCAACACGGAACTGGCCCAGGCGCTCACACTCAGTGAGGCCACGGTCAAGACGCACGTGGCCCGCATCTTCGCGAAGCTCTCGCTGCGGGACCGCGCCCAGGCGGTGGTGCTGGCGTACGAAACGGGCCTCGTGAGCCCCGGCGAAAACTGATCCGGAAAATTTTGCCGGCCGTGTCGATCGGTGGCGGGGCCCGTTCGACCTGTGGGTGAGAAGGTCGACCGGCGATCACCAGGACGCCGGCGAGGACAAGGGAGACGACGATGGCGCGCTACATGCTGATCATGCGGGGTACGGACGAGACGAACGCCGCGATGATGGAGACGCCGTTCGAGGAGATGCTCTCGACGATGGGTCGCATCAACGAGGAAATGATCAAGGCGGGGGTGCTCGTGGCGGCCGAAGGGCTGGAGGACCCGGCCGAGACCGTGGTCGTCGACCTGAGCGGGGAGACGCCGGTCGTGACCGACGGCCCCTACGGCGAGACGAAGGAACTCTTCGGCGGCTACTGGATCATCGACGTGGCCTCGAAGGCGGAGGCGGTCGAGTGGGCGAAGCGGCTGCCGTCGCTGCCCGGCTTCAAGGCGGAGGTCCGGCGGGTGCCGGGCATCGACGAGTTCCCGCAGGACAACGAGTGGATCATCAAGGAGCGCGCCTGGCGTGAGCGGACCGGCCAGCTGTGAGTGACGCTGCCGGCAACCCGGCCGTGGAAGCGGTCTGGCGCATCGAGTCCGCGAGGATCGTCGGTGCGCTGGCCCGCTACACGGGGGACTTCGCGCTCGCCGAGGACGTGGCGCAGGAGGCCCTCGCCGAGGCGCTCGTCGCGTGGCCGCGCGACGGCGCACCGGCCAACCCGGTGGGCTGGCTGCTGGCCACCGCGCGGCGGCGGGCGATCGACAGCTTCCGGCGGCGTTCGGCGCGGGACGAGCGGTACGCGGCGCTGGCCGGGCAGCTCGGCGAGGGGGAGGCCGCCACGGGCGCGGCCCCGCGCGAGCGCATCGACGACGAACTGCCCTGGGATCCGGACCGGGTGGACGACGACATCCTGGCGCTGATGTTCGTGGCGTGTCATCCGGTGCTGTCGCCGGAGTCGCGGGTCGCGCTGACCCTGCGCACCGTGGGCGGCCTCGGGACCGAGGAGATCGCGCGGGCGTTCCTGGTGCCGGTGCCGACGATCCAGGCGCGGATCACCCGGGCCAAGAAGACCATCGGGGCGGCCGGGGTGGCGTTCGCCCTGCCGCCGCCGGAGGAGCGCCGCGAACGGCTGGGCGGCGTGTTGAGCGTTCTATATGTGATCTTCACGGAGGGCTCGACCGCGACGGCCGGGGACCGCCTGCTCCGCACCGACCTGGCCTATGAGGCGATCCGCCTCGCCCGGATGCTGGCCGCGCTGCTGCCCGACGAACCCGAGGTGCACGGCCTGCTCGCGCTCTGCGAACTGACCGCGGCGCGCTTCCCCGCGCGGACCGGCCCGGACGGCGCGGCGGTGCTGCTGGAGGATCAGGACCGGCGGCGGTGGGACCGCTCGGCGATCCGGCGCGGTACGGCGGCCCTGCGGCGCGCGCAACGGGTCGGGCGCGGCCTCGGCCCCTACGGGCTGCAGGCCGCGATCGCCGCGTGCCATGCGGACGCGCCGTCGGTGCCGGAGACCGACTGGGAACGCATCGTGCTGCTCTACGAGGCGCTCGGCCGCGTGGCGCCGTCGCCCGTCGTGGAGCTGAACCGGGCGGTGGCCGTCGCGATGGCCCACGGGCCGCTGCCCGCACTGTCCATAGTGGACGAACTGGTGGCGTCCGACCGGCTGGCCGGCTCGCACCTCCTGCCGAGCGTCCGCGGCGAACTGCTCACCCGCCTCGGCCGCACCAACGAGGCCCGCCGGGAGCTGACGCAGGCCGCCGAACTGTGCCGCAACGAGCGCGAACGCGAGGTGCTGCTCCGCAAGGCCGCGGCCCTCACCAACGGATAAGCCCGCTGCTCCACCTGTGGAGTGGGACGACGATCACGTACTACGTGACGAGAACGGGAAGCGCGGTAACGGGAACAATCGCCTGGTGGGATTCAGGGGATCGGTGGTCTTGAGAGAATCGCTGCGTTTCAAGGGATCGCTGCGCTTCAAGGAGCTGTTGCCCATCGGCTCCGTCATCACGATCGTCGGTTTCGTCGGCGCCTTCACGCTGCCGTTCCTGCCGCTGTACCTGAACACCGCCGTGCACGCCTCACCGGTGCGCACGGCGGTGTTCCTGTTCCTGGCGGCGGGCGCGTCGGTGGCGCTCGGCAGCGTGCTCGCCCGCTTTTCCGACCGGGGCGGCCGGCGCCGGCAGATCCTGCTGCTCGCGCTCTGCGCCGGGGTGCTGGGCTACGCGGCCTACGGGCTGACCCGTTCGTACGCGCTGCTGCTGATCGTCGCGGTGACGTTCGTGGCGGCGTCCGGCGCGGGCTTCCCGCAGGGCTTCGCACTCGCCCGCGATCTGCTCGACAAGCAGGGTTCGACCCATGCCCCCGCCGTGACGAACGCCCTGCGCATGCTCGTCTCGCTCGCCTGGGTGGTGGGGCCGCCGGTGGCCGCGTTCGTGCTGTCGGGGGTGGGCTTCACCGGCTTCTATCTCACGGTCGCCGCGGGGTACGCGCTGGCGGCGCTGATCGTGCTGCGCATGCCGCGGGTGGTGTCCACCGTGGCGCCGATCGAAGGCGGCGGCGGGGGCATGCTGCTGCCGGCGATCGCGTTCACGCTCATCCAGTGCGCCGCCGCGCTCGGCACGCTCGCCATGTCGTTGTACGTCACGCACGACCTGGGCGGCAGCGTGAACGACGCCGGCTGGATCCTCGCCGTCTGCGCGATCCTGGAGATTCCGCTGATGCTCGGCATGGGTGCGCTGACGGCCCGGTTCCCGTTGCGGCGCCTGGTGATCGTCGGAACGGCGGTCGGCGTCGCCTACTACGCCACGGTCGCCGTCGCGCACGCCGGATGGCAGGTCGGCGTGGC
Organism: Virgisporangium aliadipatigenens; assembly: GCF_016863615.1. Classification (GTDB taxonomy): domain Bacteria; phylum Actinomycetota; class Actinomycetes; order Mycobacteriales; family Micromonosporaceae; genus Virgisporangium; species Virgisporangium aliadipatigenens. The sequence continues at coordinate 57,565 of NZ_BOPF01000026.1, forward strand.
ACAGCTGCTGAACGCCTGCTTCGTCGCCGCCGCCGCCGGCCTCGGCATCTCCTACTTCCAGGAACTGCGCCCGGGCGAGGCGGGCAAGGCGACGACGACGTTCGCGAACACCCAGCGGGTGAGCAACATGCTCGCCGGCCCGATCCTCGGTCTGGCGCAGGGCTGGGGATACCGGACCGCGTACATCGCCGGCGCGGTGCTGTGCGCGGCCGGCCTGCTGATCCTGGTGGCGACACCCGCCAGGGCCGGTGCCGTCGCGAGACCGGTGGGAGATCCGGCAGGGTGATCGTGCGCGACCGCGCGGAGGCCGAACAGCTGTGGAGCGCACCGCCGAAGTCGCGCTTCCCGGACGGCCTGGACACGCCGGGTCTCCCGCTCACCCGGTGCGTGGCGTCGGCGGCCCTGCACCGCACCCCACCCGTCGGCGAGCCCGAGGTCGTCGACCTGCACTGACCTCACGGCCGCCGGTGGTAGACGTGCCGGCGTGGCTTTCGCTGTGGGTCGAGGTAGGCGGGTGGGAGGAACTCGGGCCGTCCGTCGTCGGCCATGCGGACTTCCCACGCTTGTTTGTGGATGAGGCGGTGGTGGGTGCCGCACAGCAGGACCGAGTTGCCAATGCCTTACTAGTTGGTATGATCAACTCATGCCACCCGCCTTAGAACACCAGGTCAGCACCCGTGGACGCGAATACCTGCGAGTCAGCAGGGACCGGTCGGGACGAGAGCGATCGCCAGAAGAGCAGCACCGCGATCATGTCGGTGCGACCGCCGAGCGGGGCTGGACGCTGGGTAACGCCTACCGCGACATCGGTAGCGCATCGCGGTACGCGACGCGGGCGCGTGAGGGCTTCGATCGGCTGATCGCCGACCTGCAGAAGGACCGGTTCGGCGCCGAGGTACTGGTTCTCTGGGAGGGGTCGCGCGGTTCCCGTAAGACGAACGAGTGGGTCCTGCTGATCGACCTGTGCGAGGAACGCGACGTCAAGATCTTCATCTTTACGTACGACCGAGTTTTCGACCCGCGCAACCCCTACGATCGCGCGGACTTGTTGGAGTTGGCCATCAAGAGCGAGCTGGCGTCGGCGGAAACGTCGAAGCGGACTCGCCGTGCGGCTGCGGCGAGCGCGGCAGAAGGCACGCCGTTTGGTCGCTGCCCGTACGGCTACCGGCGTCGCTACGACCCGGTCACTCGCAAGCTGGTAGCGCAGGAGGAGGAGCCGGCCGAGGCTGCGGTGATTCGGGAACTGTACGAGCGCATCCAGAAGGGTCACTCATTGCGGTCGATCGAGAAGGACTTGGAGGCGCGTGGGGTACGGACTCGGACGGGTTTGGTGTTCAGCGCTCAGCATCTGCGGTCGATGGCGCTGAACCCGGCCTACAGCGGACAGCGGGTCCACGATCCCGGCCGAACCAACGGGCACACCTTGTCGGCGAAGGCGACCTACACCCAGGCGCAGTGGCCGGCACTGGTTGACCGCGCGGTGTTTCTGGCGGTGAAGCGCAAGTTGACGGCGCCAGAGCGGGTGACGACCCGCCCTGGGCGGGGTGTGCACATGTTGTCGATGATCGCGGTATGTGATGTGTGCGACGGGCCGCTCGCGGCGCGTAACTCCGAGCGGGGCCGGGAGTACACGTGTCACCGTAAGAGCTGTGTCCGCATCGACTACGACGGGCTGAATACGTTCGCCGAGGCGGCGGTGATGGACCTGTTTGCTCGGCCGGAAAACCTCGCGTGGCTGACCGCTGCGCATGACGACACGGAGTTGCTCGCTGTTCAGGAGCAGGTGGCGGAGCTTCAGCACGAGTTGGACACGTTGGCCGACCAGGTCGGGGCGGGAACGTTGTCAGTGATGCTCGCGGCGCGGGCCGAGCCGGGAATTCTGTCCAGGCTGAAGGCGGCCAAGGCGCGGGAGGCGGAGTTGTCGACCCCAGCGGAGTTGCACGACTTCTTCGGGCCGGGGATGGATCCGGTGCAGCGGTGGAAGGATGCGCCGATGCCGGCCCGTCGGCAAGCGTTGCGGTTGCTGCTCTCGCCGAAGGCATGTGGCGAGCTACGAGTCCGTCGGTCGCCGACGCCTGGGCATCGGTGTCCGGTCGTCGACCGGGTCCGCTGGAGGCGTTCGGACGCGTAAAGAGCCGCCGGGCGGCGGATCTCACGATCCCGGAGCGCGAATCCGTTGTGCACGCAGGGCCGTCCCCGGCAGGGGGACGGCCCTGCGTAGTGTGGCGTTAATGTTTCGCAGGTCGCGGGTTGAACAACGCGGACAGCGTTTCGCGTTGGTCGGCCGTCAGCGCGGGCCATTGATCGACCATGGACGCGATGTGGGCCATCAGGTACTGGTCGCGGAGCGCTTGCCGTAACGCCGACATCTCCGGGGTGTCGGCCGGTTGAGGTTGTGCCATTGCGTGCAGCGCGGCGACTTTCGCCGCGCGTTGCGCGTCAATGTCCCCGTTCGGCGGCCCGGCTAATGACTCGGTAGCTTCGATCTGGCGGCCGGCGGGTCGGGGCACGCCGGTCGTGGGCCGTGCTCGGTTACCGGGGGTGTCGGTGTGGCGCGGGGGCATGTTCCTCCACTGTGGACACTCGACTGGGTGGCGAGGTGTTCGTCCATCGCGGATCGTCTCCTTTCTGGAATTGCAGAGTCGTTCGCCGGTCCGCCATGTCGGCGGAACGGTGGCTCCTCAGATGCGGTGTGCGGCGTGTCCGCCGCGCAGCGTGGCTGGTCTTCGTGCGGCTTAGCGTTCGAGTTCACCTGCCGAAGCGATGCTCACGTTGCTGCTGAGACCGGTGATCCGCGCTGTGGCCAGGTCATGCCCGCGATCGGGGCACCCGCCAAGCCGGACAGATAGCCGACGAGGGACCGGCGTCTTGGCCGGGTAGGTCGGCCCGCTAGATGACAGCGGCAGGCGAGCACTCTCGGTAACACTCTTCGAGTCACTCGGGGGTGCAAATCGGGTGCACTCGGGTTTACGGGGTGAGTTACATGAATGTCCGGATAGTTCGCGGCTATGCTCTCGCCGCCGTCCTGTACACGTCTGTGCTGCTCACGGCGTGCGGCAGGCCCAGCACCGACGAGTCGGCGGCACCGCCGGTGGTTCCTGTTCTCGCTTCGCCGTCGGCTAGCGCCCCCACCGCAGCATCACCACGTGCGATTGCGGAGCGTGATGCAGTCGTGGCGTATTCCAAGTTTGTTCAGGCGTGGGTGGAGGCGGCGAAGACGTCGGATCCGAATGCGCCAGGGCTCGCCGAGTTCGGGCAAGGGCAGGCGCTCCGGTTGATTGTCGGAACGCTGATCGACGCGCAGCTCGATCAGAGGGTCGTTCTGGGGACGCTCGGGTCGTCACCGACGGCGTTCGACGCGCGGCCGGTCGATGTCCCACGGGATGTGGTCGTCAGCGACTGTCTCGACGGGACGAATTGGTTGAGCTACAGGACCACCGGCGAGTTGTGGGACGACGAGCCGGGCAGTCGGAAGTTGATGAAGTCCATCGTCCGGCTGACTGATCGTGGTTGGAAGGTCGACGCGATGACGGGTGGGGTCGAGGCGTGTTGACCTGCCGTAGGTCGGCGGCGATCGCCAGCCTGGCGGCTGCACTCGCGATCGGGTCGCCGGCCCACGCGGACAACAACGTGCCCGGTCCGGGTGACGGTGTGACGTGCGGCCCGTCGCATTGTGACATCGATGTCGGTACGCCCGGCTCCGGTGGCGGCGGTAGCGGCGGGAGTCCCGGCGGTGGTGGTAACGGCGGTGGGGATTCCGGGCCGGTGAACAACTGTCTGTTCACCGCGGCAAACGTGTCGGCGGAGCAGGCTGCGGAGCTGGGGCATCCGTTGGACGGTCCGGGGCGCTGGTATTGGCGGACGTGTTACGACACGGCGACCGGTGCGCAGAATTCGTTGGCGGAGTTGAGGTGGCTGGCGTCCGCGCCGCCGATGATCTCGCCGGTGGTGTTGGCGCGGCGGGCGCGGTCGGCGCTTCGTCCGCCGCCGCTGGCCGGTGTGCTCAGCCCGCACGGACGGACGTTGGTCGGGGTACCGGTGTGGTTGGCGCTGTCCCGGGGCTTCAGTCCGGTGTCGGCCTCGGCCAGTGTGCCGGGGATGACGGTCATCGCGACGGCGACGCCGGTGCGGGTGACGTGGCGGATGGGTGAGGGAAGCACGGTCACGTGCGCGGGGCCGGGGACGGTGTTCACGTTCGGGGTCCACGACCCGAACGCCGGTTCGCCGACGTGTGGGTTCACCTACCGCCGCTCGTCGCAGGGCAGGCAGTTCACGGTGTCGGCGACGGTGACGTACCGGGTGACGTGGGCCGGTGGTGGCCAGTCCGGGACCGTCGGCGATCTGACCGCGACCTGGTCGACCCTTCAACAGGTCGACGAGGCGCAGTCCGTCGTCACCGGCTGACCGAGCATCACGATCACCAAGACGCGGTCCGGCGAGCATCGTCGGTCGATAAGGGACAGCGGCGCTCGGCCGCCGACGAAACGGGGAATCATGAGTGTGACGACGGAACGGCCGCGTCCTGCGTCGACATCGACGGCCGCAAGCGCTCCGGCGGGAGACAAGGCTGGTCGGCGAAACGGCAGGCGTGCCGCTGTCGGCGCTCTGCTCGTGGTCGCCACCGTTGCCGCGTTCTGGCAGATCGATCTGCGCCGGCACGCCGAAGAGGCGTACGTGGCCACGACCCGTGCGGTGCCGGCCGGGCAGGTGGTGACCGATGCGGACCTGACGACGGTGCAGGTGGCGAGCGCGTCCGGTCTGGCGTTGCTGCCGGCGTCGCGGCGCAGCGATTTCGTGGGGCGGACCGCGGCGGTGCCGTTGGCGGCCAACAGCTTGTTGGTGGAAGGCCAGCTCGGTCCGGCGGCGTGGCCGCCGGCGGGGCAAGCGGTGATCGCCGTTCTGGTGAAGGCCGGGAAGGCTCCGGCGACGTTGGCCGCCGGCACGAACGTCGTGGTCCTGGTGGCCCCGGCAGCAGGCCAGCCGGCTACCGCCGCGTCGAGTCCGGCAGACGCGGCGGTGCAGGTGCGTCGGGCGACAGCGATGGTGGTCTCGGCCGTGCCAGGTGAGCAGGAGCCGGGCAGTCAGGTCGTGACGCTGCTGCTCGGCGCTGCGGCGGCCGAGACGGTCGCGGGTGCTGCCGGTGACGTGTCGCTGGTCCAGTCTGGCGCGAAGGAGTAGCCGCGATGTTGGTGGTGTGTGGATCCGTGTCCGGCGCCCCCGGGGTGTCAACGGCCGCGGTCGGCTTGGCCGCGTTGTGGAGCGACCTATCGCGGGTGCTGCTCCTGGAGGCGGACCCGTCCGGCGGCGTGGTGGCCGCCCGGTTCGGTGTGGCGCAGCAGCCAGGGCTGGCGTCGCTCGCGGCGGCCATGCGCCACGGCGGCGAGGTAACCACCGCGGATCATGTTCAGCACCTCGGCCTCGGCGTTACTGCGGTGGTGGGGCCGGGTTCAGCTGAGACCGCGACCGGCGCGGTCGCCGTGTTGTCCGCACACGCGGACACGACGGTGGCCGCCTTGGCCCCGGCGGTCATCGTCGATGTCGGACGGCTTTTCCCGGGAACTCCGGCGGGGGGCCTGCTCGCGGCAGCCGATGTCGTGCTGCTGGCGGTAAGCCCCACGATGGAGGCACTCGACCACGCGGACTCCCGAATCAGTGCGCTGCGTGATGCCGCCCCTGGTGCGCGATTCGGATTGTTGGTGGCCGGCAAAGGCCCGTTCCCCGTCGACGAGGTCGGAGACCGGCTCGATGTTGCGGTCCAGGCCGAACTGCCGCGGGACCGGTGGGGCGCGGGGGTCCTCGCGGGCCGGTTGACCGGCCGTGGCTGGCGCCGGACCCGCCTGGCACGTGCTCTCCACGACACCGTGACCGCGTTGGAAGCCGAAACGCACGCACCTATGGACGTGGCATCGTGACGGCCCTCGACCACACGCCGACCCGAACAAGCACGGCAACCGTCGTATCACCCGAGCTGATCGCCCGCATCCGGACTCGCGTCGCGGAACGGCTCGCCGCGCGTGGCGCGGACCTTCCCGACGAGCAACGGCAAGCACTGATCGCGGCTTACATCGCCGAGGAATTGGTGTCCAACGCCCACACGGACATCTCCGCCGGTCGCACGCCGTTGACACCGCAGGCCGAGGCGGCTGCGGCCCGCGCTGTGCGGGACAGTTTCACCGGCCTCGGCGGTCTCCAACGCCACATCGACGACCCGTTGGTGGAGGACGTGTTCGTCAACGGGTTCGACAACGTGTGGATCCGCCGCACCGACGGCACCGTGCACCAGGCGCCACCGGTCGCGGCATCGGACGCCGAGTTGGTCGAGCTGATCCGTGTCGCCGCCGCCCGCTCCGGGCAGGAGGAACGCCGTTTCGACCGTGGCTCGCCGGCGCTGTCGTTGCAGCTGCCGGGCGGTCAGCGATTGTTCGCGGTGATGGCGGTGGCCAAACGTCCGTCGGTGTCGATCCGCCGCAACTCCCTGCACCGGGTGTCCCTTAACGACCTCGTCGGCCGCGGTGAGCTGACCGGCGGGATGCGCGACTTGCTGCGCGCGGTGGTGCGGGCGCGGAAGAACCTGGTGATCTGCGGCGGGGTCGGCGCCGGCAAGACCACGCTGCTGCGCGCGTGTGCGGGTGCGATCCCGCCGCACGAGCGGATCGTGACGGTCGAGGATGCCTACGAACTCGGCCTGGACGAGGACGTCGAGGCGCATCCGAACACGGTGGCGTTGCAGCAACGCGAACCGAACCTGGAAGGCGTCGGCGGGATCGACATGTCGGCGATGGTCCGCTTCGGGCTTCGGATGCGCCCGGACCGGGTGATCGTCGGCGAGTCCCGTGGCGCCGAGGCGGTCCCGATGCTGATGGCGATGTCGCAGGGCAACGACGGCTCGATGTGCACGATCCACGCCTCGTCGTCGAAGCAGGCCCTGTCCCGGCTGGCCATGTATGTGTTGCAGGCGCCGGAGAACCTGACGTTCCACGCCGCGAACACCCTTATCGGTGAGGCCGTGGACTTCGTCGTGTTCATCGCCACCGCGACCGACGGCACCCGGGTCGTCTCATCGATCCGGCAGGTGTTCGAAGGCGACGGCACCCAGGTCCCGTCCAACGAAATCTACCGGCCGGGACCGGACCGTCGAGCGGTGCCTGCGGCGCCGATCCGCGCCGAAACGCTCGCCGAACTCGCCGCGGCCGGCCTCGACCCGGACCTGCTGCTACGGGACAGGTGGTGAGCGGGATGAACCTGTCCGCTGTGCTATTCGGGCTCGGCTGCGCCGCCGGCCTCGCGCTGTTCGTTGACGGCCTACGCCGTCGCGAACCGACCGTGTCCCGCCCGCGCCGACGGGTGTTGACCCGCGCGGACCGGAATCGGCTCGTGGCCGGGGTTCTCGGCGGGATCGCGGTCGCGGTGGTGACCCGCTGGCCGGTCGCGGCCGTGCTCACCGCGGCGGCGGTGTGGGCGCTACCGAAGGTCCTCGGACCGGACCGCGAGCATACGGTCGTGGTGGCGCGGATTGAGGCGGTCGCGACGTGGACGGAACTGTTGCGCGACACGCTGTCCTCCGCCGCCGGGCTGGAGCAGGCGATCATTGCCACCGCCGCGGTGGCCCCGCCGCCGATCGCGGTCCATGTGCGCGCGCTCGCGCACGCGGTGCGCAGCGGTGCACGGCTTTCTGACGCGCTGCGGGCGTTCGCTGAGGATCTGGCCGACCCGACCGCCGACCTCGTTGTCCGTGCGCTCGCTCAGGCGGCCGGATACCACGGCGGGCAGCTCACCGAGTGCCTGACCAGTCTCGCCGGGACCGCCCGCGAGCAGGCGTCGATCCGGCTGCGGGTAGCCACGAAACGCGCATCGACCCGCACCGCGGCCCGCGTCATCGCCGGGACGGCGGTCGTCATGATCGCCGTGCTGATCGTGTTCAACCAAGGCTTCCTCGCCCCATACTCAACGGTCACCGGACAGATGGTGCTGCTGAGCGTCGGCGCGATCTTCGGGGCCGGTTTCATCTGGCTCGGCCGCGCCTCAACAGTCGGGCAACCACCCCGGATTCTCACCGGCCAAGGACCGTCGTCATGACCGGGCTCAACGTCTCCCTCAGCTTCGGCGTACTCGCCGGCCTCGGCCTACTGCTGATCGTGTCCGGTCTGGTGCCGGCGCGGCCGACCCTGACCCAGGCCCTCGATCGGCTGCGCCGCACGCCCAGTACCGCGGTGGAGCCGTTGGCGTTGCGGGTGCGGTTGTTGTCGGCGCCGCTGCGGGCGCTCGGCCTGCCACGGGCGTCGACCCGCGCCGACCTCGCGGTGCTGGAACGGCCGGTGGCCAAGCATTTGGCCGACCAGGCGATCGCGTTTCTCGCCGGGCTGTTCCTGCCACCGGTGGCGCTGGTCGTCCTCGACGGCAACGGCGAACTGTTCGGCGCCGCCGCACCGTTGTGGGCGTGCCTGCTCGGCGGCGCCGGTGGGTGGTGGCTGGCCGAGTACACCGTGCACGCCGAAGCCGCACGCCGCCGCGACGAACTGCGTCATGCCCTGTCCGCCGTGCTCGACCTGGTCGTCATCTCCCTCGCCGGCGGCGCCGGTCTCGAACAGGCCCTCGACGACGCGTGCGCCGACACCAACGGCTGGGCCGCCCACCGCCTCAACCGCGCCGTGGCCACCGCCCGCGTCCTGCGCGTGCCGCCGTGGCAGACCCTCGGCGACCTCGGCCAGGAAACCGGCGTCGTCGAGCTGGAGGAACTCGCCGCGACGATGAGCCTGGCCGGCACCGAAGGCGCCCGGATCCGGCACTCCCTCGCGGTGCGCTGCGCCACCCTCCGCGCGCACCAAGCCGCCGCCCTGGAGGCCAAAGCGAACTCCGCCACCGAACGCATGTCGATGCCGGTCATGCTCCTGGCCGCCGCCTACATGCTGTTTCTCCTCTATCCGGCTGTCGCCGGTATCGACACCTTCTGACAGCTCTTCCCACCTACGAAACCCGTTGGAGTCCACGATGCCCGCTGCCCGCCTCGCCGCCCTGCTGACCATGCTCGCGTTGACCGTGACCGACCGTTTCGACCGGCTGCGTTCCAGTCGTGATCGCGGTAGCGAAACCGTCGACAAGGTCCTGTGGATCGCGCTCACCGTCGTCATCGTCCTCGCGGTCTACGCCGTCTTCCGCACCAAGATCCTCGCAAAGATCAACGGTGTTTCGCTCTGACCGGCGACGGCCGCCGATCGGCCGGCGGTGGGATGCCAGGGAACGTGGATCGGCGACCGTGGAGCAGGTTCTCGCCGCACCGCTGGTGTTCCTGCTGATCCTCCTCGGCGTGCAATTCGCCGTCTGGGGCATCGCCCAGCTCGCCGTCCAACACGCCGCGAACCACGCGCTGCAAACCACCCGGATCACCGGCGGCACGACCCGCGCCGGACACGCCGATGCCCGCGCCGTGCTGGCACAGGTCGGCGGAACTACGGTGCTTGCACCGCAGATCACCGTCCAACGCGACACCACGACCGCGCAGGTGAGCATCCGCGGGCGAGTGCCCTCGGTCGTGCCGTTCGTGCACCTGAGCGTGTCGACTCAGGTCCGCGCGCCGGTGGAACGCTTCCGCGCGGCCCAATTCGACGCTGGCAACGACGTGCCGGTCCGGAAGGGACCGGTCGCATGACAACCCGGCCACGTTCGTCGCGGGATCAGGCGGAACGCGGTTCCGTCGCAGTCGACCTCGCCGTGGGCTACGTGCCGATCATGGTGCTCGTCGCACTGGTCGTGGTGGTGTGCGTCCGCTACGCCTCGGCCGCCATCGACGTCAACGCCGCCGCAGCAGCCGCCGCCCGGCAGGCGTCGATCGCCCGCACCGCGGGCGGCGCGTCGAGCAGCGCCCGCGACCTCGCCGCGACGATGCTCGCCGACCGGCAGATCACCTGCCGGCCCCGGACCGTCGTCGTCGACCTCGCCTCGATGCGGCCCGGCGGCACGGTGAGCGTCACAGTCCGATGCACCGTCAAACTCTCCGATCTGTACGGGCTCGGGCTACCCGGCACCGTCACCATCACCGGCAGCTCCGTGCAGCCGGTCGACACCTACCGCGCCGACAGCCGATCCGGAACCTTCGCCACGGCGAGGCCATCCCGGGCAAACACCGGCTCGCCGGCTCGGGCGCGGGCCGACGGCGAGGTGCTGCAATGACGGCGGCTCGGCCCGTGCGCAGACGTCGGTCGTGGCGCGACGACCGGGGGCAGGTCAGTCTCTGGACGATCTTCGGTGCCGTCATCGTGCTCGTGCTGGCCGGTCTCGTCCTCGACCAAGGGTTAGTGATGGCCGACAAGGTCCGGCTTCTGGACATCGCCCAGGCCGCGGCCCGCGCGGGCACCCAACGACTGGACATGGCCGCCCACCGCGCCGCAGGCGTGGTTCGGCTCGACCAACCGGCCGCCGCAGCCGCTGCCCGCGCGTTTCTCACCACCCGCGGCAAACCCGGCGCGGTGTCCACCACCTCGACCACGGTCACGGTGACCGTCACCGGCACACGCCGCACCCAACTGCTGACCCTCGTCGGTGTCACGAGCATTCCGATCGCGGCCACCGCAACCGCGTCACCCACCACCCGCTGAACCATCCCCGTCGTTCACGACCCGTTCAGGAGTTGAGCCGTGCTGACCACGCTTGCCTCACTCGCCCGCCGCATCGCCGGCCTGGCAGCACTCGCGCTCCTCCTGATCGGCGTCCCGTACGCCCTGCTCACCTACCTGCCCAGCCCGCTACCGCACGAAGTCCCGTCTTGGACCGATGTCGCCGACGCCCTGACGACACATCTCACCGACGAAACCCTCGGACTTGCCCTCGTCGCCGCACTGTGGGCCACCTGGCTGTCCTTCGCCTGGTCGGTCGCCGCCGAACTCCTCGCCGTCCTCGCCGGTGTACGGCTTCCGCAGCCGCGCGCGTTCACCCCGACCCGCGGCCTGGCAGCCGTACTCGTCGCCGCGATCACCGGCGGCATCCTCGCCACCGCCGCCCAGGCACACCCACCAGCAGGGGCCGCATTCGCTGCCACACCTACTCCGACCGCTTCCGCTGTCTCGACTTCGCCGGCCACACCGACAGCGACCGACGCAGGCACCGTCACAGTGGACGCCGTCGCCACGACCTCGACCGCAACAACACCGACCTCGGTGACGCTCGCGGCGACGTCTCCGGCGATGATGGACGTGCACGCGGGCGCCGCACGATCTGTTGCTGGTGGTGAAGTGACGTTGGTAGCCAACGGACACCGCTACAGCTACACCGTCCGGCCAGGCGACAGCCTCTCCGACATCGCCAAGACCTGGCTCGGCGACGCCAACCGGTGGCCCGAGATCTTCGCCCTCAACCGTGGCGTCCACTTCACCAACCCGGGCGGCACCCTACGAAACCCGGACATCATCCGTCCAGGATGGACACTCGACCTCCCCGACGACGCCACCCCACCCGCCGGCCTCACCCCGGCCGCACCAACACCCCCCGCCGGCAGCGACCCGCCCAGCTCCGCGCCCGAAGCCGCCCCACCACCAGATCCCGAGCCAGTGACACCATCAACGTCCACAGCGCCGTCGGTGGACAGCACGCCGCCGTCGGTCCCGGTCGATGACGGCGTGATCGCCGACCCGCCACCGCAGGACTCCACGCAACCGCAGACGCCGTCGCAGAACAGCGATGACGACCGGGCTCCGTCCACGTCCGCGCCGGTGCCCGGCGTCCACCTGGGCAGCGGCTCCTGGGTCGACGTGGGCCTCGTCGCGGCCCTACTGGCCGCAGTGGCGTTGGTCTGGGCACACCGACGCCGCCACCAACGGCGCCGTGACCTGTCCGCCGACCTGATCGTCGACGACCCGATGCCCCCGGTCGTCACACACCTGCGGCGCGGCCTCCGCACCGGCGAGCGAGTCACCGCAGCCAGCGTCCGAGACCTCCACGCCTACCGCACCTTCCTCGACGACCTGCGCACCGCCGGCACCGACGACGCGCCGGCTGCGGATGACGACACCGTCGACTTCCCCGCGCCGCTGGTCGCCGACACCCCGACCAGCGACACCAGCGATCCCGACGCCACTGCCGAGGAGGACGGCGCCGAGGGCGACGGCGAGGGCGACGGCGACGGCGACGATCTGTGGGACCTGCTGGCCGACCCGCCACCGCCGGTCACCCCAGCACTGACGAACCCGATCGTGGACATGTGGCCACCGGCCGGGATCGGCTTAACCGGCCCCGCCGCCGAAGCCGCCGCCCGCGGCTTCCTCGTCGCCGCGCTCGCCGCCGGCGGCGTCGACGAACCACACTCGCGCGGATACGTGGTCATCCCCGCCGCGACCCTGGCCACCCTCCTCGGCGCCGACGCCGTCCTGCTCCCCGACAGCGACCGCCTCACCGTGACCGCCGACCTCAACCACGGCCTCACGATCCTCGAACAGGAAGCATTAACCCGCTCCCGGATCCTCTACGACAACGAGGTCGACAACCTCACCGCGCTGCGCGAGACCGACCCCATGGCCCCGTACATGCCGCCGACCGTGCTCATCACCGACGTCAACGCCGACCACGAACGGGTCCGCATCGCCGCCCTGCTGTCCGCGAGCCCGCACGTGGACATCCACGGCGTCCTGCTCGGCGACTGGCCACACGGAAACACCGTCATCGTCGCCGAAGACGGCACCCTCACCCCCGCCACGTCCGACGCCGCCCGCCACGGCGCACACCTGGCCGACACCGGCCGACTCACCATCCTCGCCCCCGACGAAGCCACCGACCTGCTGCGCGTCCTCATCGAATCGCACAACGGTGAACCCATCGGCACCGCCTACGACCGCCCCGACTCGCCCGCAGAGACCGCGCCGAGTGCCGACGAAGCGATGATCGCCGCTGCCGACGCCGAGGCCACGGAGTCGGCAAACCCAGCCGAGACCACCGACGACGCGGTGGTGCCGGACCAATCCGATGTGCGTGACGGGAGGGACGACCTTCCTGCTCGCACCACCGGACCGGCGCAGGGCCTGGAGCCGCTCGGCAGCGGTGAGGAGCGCAGGGAAAAAGACGACGGCGAGCGGCCCGCCAACCTCGGAGCCGCCAACGGATGCACGCCGGTCACGGTGCACCTGCTCGGACGCCCCCACATCGTCGACGCACCGCAAGACGAGCGACTGCGCCCCCAAGCGGTGGAACTCCTCGCCTACCTCGCCGCGCGTGGCGGCACCGCCAGCCAGGACGACATTCTCGAAGACCTGATCCCGGAGATGCCCGCCCGCAGCGCACCGCAACGGTTGCACACCATCGTGTCCAACCTCCGCAGAATAGCCACCCTCATCGGAGGAACACAGGACTACATCGAGTTCACCCGGACCAAGCAGTACCGGCTCAACCGCGACGCGTTCCGAATCGACCTGTGGCAGATGCAGGACGCCATCCGCGACGCGCTCACCGCGACCGACTCCAACGGAAGGATCGCCGCCTTGCGGCGCGCAGTCGGCCTCTATACCGGCCCGTTCGCCGACATCACCCGCCGCTACGACTGGGCCGAAACGTACCGTGAGGCCGCTCGCCGCCAAGCCGTGGACGCCGTCCTCACCCTCGCTGAAACCCTTACCGTCACCGGGGAGACCATGGAGGCGTTGGCCGTCCTCGACGCGGCCACCGCCCACCACCCGCACGCCGAACAGATCGCCCGCGCCATCATGCGCATCCACGCCGGCCGAAGCGACGCCGACGCGATCCGAGCCACCCGCACCGCCCTACGTCGACGTCTCGACGACATCGACGCCGAAGCCGGCGACGAAACTCTCGCGCTGGCAGACGAACTCCTCGCCGGACTGCCGCAACAGCAGCGCTCCCCCCACGCCGCAGGCGGTCCGACATGACCGCCGCGCCGCTGCCGGCTGCGGCCCACGACAGCGACGCCGTCGCGGAGTTGCGGCGGGTGCGGTGGGCGATTCGCGCCGTCCTCGCCCTCGGCGTGCTCGCCTCCACCGCCGCGAACATCCTGCACGCCAGACCACACCCGGTGAGTCAGGCCATCGCCGCCTGGCCGCCGGTGGCGTTGCTCCTGACGATCGAACTCATCGCGCGAGTACCGGTACACCACAAAGCCTTGGCTGCGTGCAGGCTGGCCGCGACGGCGGCCATTGCCGGCATTGCCGCCTACGTGTCCTACCGCCATATGGCAGAGGTCGCCGCCAGATTCGGCGAAGGCGGCCCAGCCGCGTACCTGTTGCCGATCTCCGTCGACGGGCTCGTCATCGTGGCCTCGATCAGCCTCGTCGAACTCGCCGCCCGCATCCGCCACATCGAAGCCGATGGACCTCAGGCGGCCCAACTACCGGCCGATGTCGCCGACATCCGCCAGCAGCCCATGCGGCCGCAGTCCGCGGCGCCTGACCTTGACTCACCCAGAAACGTTCCGCCCGAGGCTATTAGCGTCCACCGTCCTGAGGTCCCGCCTCTGACATCGAACGAGTGCAACACGGACGCCGAGCCCGGCACAGGCGATCCGGACGGCTTCGCAGAGGATGCCTTACCGGTAGCCACCTCCGATGCGGTTGCCTTCTGGCTGAGCAAGAACCCTCGGCTGAGCGCGGCCGAGATCGCCAAGAAGATCGGCCGCTCGCCGCGAACCGTACGGCGAAATTGGCCGAAGCATCATCGCGCAAATCCACATGGGCAAGCTCTGACACCGGACTTCGATCCGCCCGACGCCAGCAGTCGTCGATATGAACGTGCGGGCTGAGGCCGCCCGCCGTGCGAGGACCTTGCCGCGTTCGCCCTGAACTGCCGGGCCCATATCCCACGAACAACCGGCCGGGGCTCCATCACGCGCGTTGACGCGGCTACGTGTCGCCGACGAACGGAGTCCTGGCTCAGCCTTTCCTGTCTCGATCGTGGAGGACTTTGAGGGCGATTGCGATACCTCCGACGGCTATTCCAGCCGCCGCGGGCCCCGCCTTTTCGAGAACCTTGTCTCTCGCCTCCGCGGCTGCGTCCTTCCATCGCCTCGCATGCCAGGACTGAAGGCCAGCTGCGATGCCAAGCAACCCGAAGAATTCATGGATGCCGGCCGCAACGTGGTTGCCCGAATCCACCACGGCCCGGGACGCAGTTCGATGCAGCAGCACCTTCGCATTGGCCGTGCTGACAGCCGCATCCATGCGAACCAACAAGGACTCCAGGGTCCGCGCGATGATCTCCAACCGGTTCTGCCGGTCAGTCTTCACGCCCCGAAGACGCGCCTCCAGCTCTTCCCGGGATGCGTCGAGCGCCCGGTCGAGTTCAAGCACATCGAACGCGTCCTGCATCTGGAAGCAATGAGCCAGGAGTGTCAGCCACCCCTGAACTTCGCGTTCGGCCTCCCTGGCCGTCTGAGCGAGGCCGCCCATCTTGTTTTTATCTTCCAGCTTCGCCGTGATTGCTTCAATTTGAAGCAACGCATAGCCCTGAACGTCCGCGAGTTTCCCCGGTATGTCCTGCACCGTCGACCACGAGTCATCGGTGACCCAGCCGACCTCCTCCCGCATGGTCATGGCGCGCGCGATCATGGCGCCCGCCCCGATCATGTCCTTCCGCACGGTGTCATCGACCTTGCGCATCAGCTCGTCGATCTTCTCGTCGATCCTGGCGAGGTAGGCGGTGATCTCGGCCATCGACTGTTGCATCGCGGCCTGCTGCATGAGCCCTGCGACACCCGCAAGCATTCCCGCGTTTAGAAACGCTCGTGAGCCCTTCGCGATCTGGAGCCATGACTTGATCGAGCCCGGTTCGCCCACCATCGCATGACTGATGCCTGGGGTCTTGCTGTCCATCAGCCCGAACCGCTTGACGAGCTGTGCCGATTCTTCAGTCAACTTCACCCAGCGACCCGAGTGGGCGGCAATTTCAGAGCCCGCCACCGCCACTGCGGTGCCTACTCCGAGGACAGACCCGAGCCGCTGTCCGAGGTCTCTGGACGACGACCACAGGCCCTCCGCGAGTAGGAGCTCTTCGACAGCTGCCGAGCCCCCGATGATCGCTAGGCCGTCACCGTCGCTGATCAGCTGAATCGCGTCATCCATCGTCGGGTCCATTCGCGGGAGGTCGGTCTATCGGGCGCAGGTACAACGTCGCGCGGGTTCAAGCGGCTGGCTGGATCCTTCATCAGCCGGCGGCGTCGGTGCGGGGCTGGAGTTGCGCCCACGGGACTGGTTTGGCGTCGCCAGCCGAGCCGCCGGGCGGGAACAACTTCACGTAGGAGCCTTGATAGCCGATCGAGTGCAGGATCAGCAAGGTCAGGTAGTGCCGTGACAAGAACCAGGCGTCCTTGACGAGCCCATCAAGCTGGTAGATCTCGTCATGCGGACTCTTCGGATGAATGAGTCGATTTCGAACCTTCACCACGGCGGCCGGCCCGTCATCGAGCTTCTCAGCGGCGGCAAAATCCGCCAGCGCGGGAAGTTCTGCCTTGTCGATGTCGATTGGTACCTGCGCAAGTTCCAGTAGCCGTCGCAATCGCCGTTCGCCGGGCCAGGTTTTAGAGTTTCGATATTCGCTGCGCGTGACCAGTCCGCTGAGCGCAAGCGTGATCCACGCCAGGTTCTCAAGCGCCGGAAAGGCGGACATGATCCGCTGCTCCAGGAATCCGGTTTCGACAGCCTGGACTGCCAAGACCATCTGGAACCGTGTCGCACCCGGCCGATCTGGATCGAGGAAGGCCGGCAATGCGCGTTCGACAAGTTCCATGAGATCGTCCGCCCGAAGTCGGTACAGCCAGGCGGCGCCGATCTTCCGGTATGGATCACAGATGGGCGCCGTCCACTCCTCCCACACGACTTCGTCTGCGGAGTCGAAGCCGACCGGCAACGCCGGCGCAACCCATCGCCCGAACGCGAACGAAAAGCACACCCGAAGGCACTCCAGCACTTGCCGCACGGACGCCACATCGAAATCGTCGCCGCCAACGCGGCGCACTTCCATGACGTGCGTAAGCACGAACACAGGCGCAGTAGCCTTCTCCGTGACGTGGGCGTGGTCGTGACGCCTGTCGAGCGTCACGCGCCAACCATCCACCTCCGTCTGCCAGCGCCCGTTCCAGCAATCGTTTTCGGTAGCGATCCTGCCATAAGCTTGAATATCCGGCAGATTTATCCAATGGACTATCACGCGTTGCAGTTGCGCGTCAGGCGTCGCGAGTTCTGCACGATTGAACCAGCCACTGTCCGGAGTGGTGCGATACGCGGACACCATCCAGTCCCGCGACCCGCGCCGCAGCCCCAACTCAACGTCATCCATGCTGACCGAGAAGTTGTCCGGGTCCGGTTCGACGCTCCAACGAAGGGACGGCTTGCCGTTAAGGGACAGCTCGACCGAACCACGCTGTTCATGCGCCGCGACACCGCCCACATTTCCGTCGTAAATGATGATAGAACTTCCGGATTCATCGAACGGATAAACCGGTCGTAGTTGCGGATCTACACATGTGCCCGGGAAGCGCCGCTGCCACTCCTCGATCATCCTCGGACCCCTTCTCGTGGAAGATGCGTAAGCCGTTGTGGAGAAAGCCCTGCAGAATATGTCTTCCGCTCGATGAGCGCCAGCAGTTTCGTCGCCCAGGACGCAGCCGGCGCGGCCCGAGCTGGGCGGTAGCGTTCGACGGCACTGCCGATGTGGACCCGAACGGGGTTGCGGCAGTCGAGTTGGGCGTCCCGGGTGACGATGGCGATCAGGTCCTGAACACGAAAAAGGCCTATCTTCTTGCTCTGTAGCGGTTCCCGCCGCCACGATGGCCCTATTCTGCGGCCCGAGCAGGGCACGGAAGATCCCAGGAGGATCCGCCGTGCCCCGCTCGGGCCGTCGACAACGGTTGGCGGGAAGCAGAACGTCCGTGTGCGGGCTCATGCCGCAGCCGTCGAGGAGCGGTCGCCACCGGTTGTCCGCGCGGCCGCCCCCGGCTACGTACGCATACTCAGGGGCCTCATCGGCAGGGTCGGGTTGAAGCACTGGCATGTGCCGTCTGGGTTGTCGCAGTCGAAGCACATGCCGCAGCACCAGCAGTCGCGGGCGAGGGTGTCGACTTGTGTCCGGCAGTGCACGCATTCTGCGCGTCCGTCGCCGATGAGGAGCCGTTCGTCGTCCCAGCCGTAGTAGTGGGCCCAGTCGTCGAGGAGGTAGCCGTCGTTGGAGTACCAGATTCCGCCGTTCCAGATGCCGGCGTCTTCGTTGAGGATGTAGGCGTTGTCCTTGAACCGGCGGTCGACGGTGAGGATGACCATCTTGTTGTGCGGGGTCATCCATTTCTCCAGCCGTTGCCGGGTGCGGCGAAGCCGTAGGGAGCCGAATCCTTGCAGGTAGTCCTCGGCGGCGATGCGGGTGTCGGAGCGGAGGTCGCCCTTGCCGGGTTGCACGTTGGCAGGTAGGACGCCGTTGTGGGCCAGCACCGTTCGGCCGTCTCCGGCGACGGGGAACGGGTGGCAGTTGTCGACCGCGGTGCGGCCGTGGGTGGTGTAGCGGGAGTGGAATAGCGCCGGCCCGTCCGGGTGCCTGCGGCGGGCGTCGTCGAAGGCGAGGATCATGTCCTCGGCGTCCATGCCGCGCTGGACGATGAGTTCGTTGTCGGCGACGATCGCGAAGCCGTGCCCGTCCGGGTTCCCTGCGGCGCCGTTGTGGAGGGCGGCGATGTCGGGTAGGACGCCGTCGGGGTAGAAGGTCAGCAGGCACATGTCAGTGCCTCCATCTGCTGTGCCAGCGGGGCGTAGTCCGCGCGGGCGTTGACCCAGTCGACGAAGGCCGGCCAGGTCCAGCCGCCGTCGTGGGCGATCGTCTGGTAGGTCAGTTCGCCGGTGTATTCCACGGATGCGGCGGCGAAGCCGAGCGCGGCCTGGATCTGGAGCGGGTCGAGGGTGCTGGCGAAGATCCGTAGCTCGAAGGTGTCGCTGTTGCCGGTGTTGACCGCGCGGTAGCGTGCGCCGACGGCGCCTTTGGCGTAGTCCTTGACCGCGCGGCGGTCGTCGTCGGTGAACGCCGCCCACTGCTCGGAGCTGCGACCGGCGAGCAGCGTGATCGGGTGTTCGTTGCGGTAGATGAACTTCAGCCACCGGTAGGCGTGGCACGGTGAGGTGAACGCCGCCCGGGATACATGCACGTGCATGCCGGTGCTGTCCGAGGTGCCGCAGCCGTACTTGTCGAGTCGGGGGAACAGGCGCCACGGGAAGTTGGCGATGGCCCACTGGTAGGACATCGGGTGGGTGACGAGTTCGAAGCCGTGCCCGATCGAGGAGTCGTTCTTCAGGTAGCCGACGCCGCCGAGCTGGTCGATGGCTTCGGAGGCGCAGTCTCCGTCGTCGTACGGGGTTTCGATCTCGACTTCCAGGCCGAGGAACAGCGGGCCGGTGCCGTAGAAGTCGGGGTACGGCTTGTAGTCGTAGTCGTGGACCAGCCCGCCACTGTCCTCGTCGTCATCGTCATCGTCGTCGGGGCGGCAGTCGGAGCAGTCGCAGTCGTACGGGTCGCAGCAGCCGTTGGCGCACCTGCGCTCGATGGGGTTCCAGCCGTCGCACCCTTCGCACTGCCGGTAGGAGCTACGGCAGTCGTTGCAGATGGTCGAGCCGCGAACGGTCTCGATGGTGTCGTTGCTGGCGACGTCTTGGTGGCACCGGTCGCAGTTGAGTTCGACCTGGGACGGAGTTTCGCTGACGCTGGCCGGGGCGCAATAGGCGCACGTCTGGCTGTGGTGTGCGGCGTCGATTCGGTTGGTGTGCTGGTGGGCGTCGGTGGGTTCCGCGACGCCGATGCTGTGTGGCATGGCCACGCCTCCAGAAAGGATGAGGCAAACGGAGGCGCGGTTCCGCTCGGAAGTTTGTTGAGGCGCCTCCTGTCTGCCCTGTGGGCGAAAGAACGAATGGGTATGTCGGTGTTGATCAGTGGTGCTCGGCGGTCCGTTATCGCTCAGGCGGTGGCGCGCGTGGGCCGACCGGTCCATGCAGGAGCTGGACGTGCCGCTGGCGGAAGGAATCGATCATCGCGATACCGCTAGCCGTTGCGGCCGTCGGTCGGCTGAGGTTCGCGAGGGGTTCAGGGTTGCCTCGGCCGGCGCAGGCGGGTCGAGGCGCGGTCGCGTGCGCGGTGGTGCCGACGCGGGCGTGTGTGGTGGGTCTATGGCGTCGTCCGTCCGATGTGGACGGGCACCGCAGCGTTGCGCGCCCCTGTCGGGGCGCAGGAAGCTGCGGCGCCCGTCGAGCGGGATGCTGGTCGAGGAGCTTGTGCCCCGGGACGGGGGTCGAGACGCAGGTCAGGGACTGCGGTCCGGTGTGGTCTCGGCTGGATGTCGTGGGATGCGTGCGTCGTGGAAGACGTGGTCGAGGAACTCGGCGTTGGTCATCCCGGCGGACACGCCGCTGCCGTAGGCGTCGAGGTGGGAGCGCAGGTCGTGCCACTGCCGGTCGGTGAGCGGGCCGCCGCGTTCGGCCTCGATCGCCTGCCGGTCGAGGTAGGCGACGGCTATCCCTTCCTCGTTGCACAGGTGCAGCAACGCGCGCGTACCGCTGGGAAAGTAGGCCCGGTACCGGCGGTAGGCGTCAGCGATGTCCCGGTCCCTGCTGCCGTACGGGGTCGGGTCGCCGTCGGTGGTGTGCAGTGCGTCGTTGAGGAAGCCGGGTATCTGGTGGCGCTCGATGTGGCCGGTGTGGACGAGGTCGTCGAGAAGTTCGCGGACGTCGGCGGCGAGTCGTTCTCGTGCGGTGCGGGCGCTCGCCGCAGCGTTTTGGGAGCGGCGTTGCTGGCCGAGGTGCCACAGGTAGATTCTCCGTGTCCCGGCGAACGCGTCCGTCAACGCTTGGGCGCGCTGGGCCGGATCGGTGATCAGGGTCGCGGGGGTGTCGGGTTCGACCGGCAGGACGACGCCGCGGGCGGCGACCTCGATGTGCCCGGTGCTGGTGGCGCCGACGAGAACACCGGTCGCGGCATCGCTGGGCAGCCACACGGCCGGGAGGCCACCGGGCAGGCTGCCGAAGATCTCAGCGACGTCGGAAACGGGGCCGGTCATGACGCCTTCGAAGGTGTCGTCAGGGAGCCGCTGGCGGCGCCGATCCAGGCGGGGAACCGGCCGGCGGTGCCGATCTGCCACGGCTGCTGTGGGATGCGTGGGCTGTCGGTGCGGTCTCGTCGGTGCAGCAGTACGAGCGGGTCCTGGGGTGTGCCGTCGGGTCGGTTCTCGTAGCGTTCGGACAGGCATCGCACGTAGTCGACGCCGGACGCGATCGGGTAGAAGGTTCTGCTGAGCCAGGTGCCGCCGAGCCGGTCGCAGCAGGACACGGTGACCGGGTACCAGCCGTCGAGGCTGACCGTGACGCAGTGCCCACAGTTCAGGTCAAGTTCGAACACGCACAGCCGGTGCACTGCCATCGCCGCGTCTGCCGCGATTCCAGAGGTGTCAGCCGCGTCTGGCCCGTTCGGACGGGCTGGTGGAAGGTGTGGGGGTTGGATCGCCATGTCGGGACTCCGTTCGAAGACAGATCCCGGGCCCGGCCTGGCAGCCGCGCCCGGGGTGCGCGCAAATGCACGAGAGGGTGGCCGGGCAACGGCCAAGAAGTGCCTGCTGCTGAGAGATACGGTCAGGTGGGGCGCATGACGTTGCGACGCAACCGCTCGCGCCGCGGTCGGACCTACTTCGTGACGAACGCCTTGACGGTCTGCGGATCGATGCCGGCCACGACGGCGTGGGCGAGAAGACCGGCGAACCGGTCGTCCGGATTACTGCGGACTGCGCGGTCGACGGCGACGTTGGCGAGAACGCCGTTGCCGGATTGCAGGGCGCACAGGGTCAGTAGGACGGCCGGGTTGGTGACGAACGCGGGTTCGGCCCGGCGGACCAGGTCGCTCCACATGGTGATCTGCCACGCGTCGGCGGTCGTGGCGCGGATGGCGTTGTCGCGTAACGGTTTCAGCGCCAGGAGCACGGTGAGCAGCGCGGCGTGGTCGTCATCGACGGCAGTTGCGTTGCGGTACTTCTCGGCGGCGCTGGCGAGGCAGTTACGGCCGGCGGTGAGCACGTTGCGCCATTCGGGGGTGTCCAGAACCTCGTCGTCGGTGCGGTCGTCGGTGGCGCCGAGGATGTCCAGGAGCATGGTGCAGGCGGCGCCGGTGGCCTCGGTCATCCGGTCCCGGGCCGCGCCGGTTACCGGGGCGAGGCTTTCCGCGATGCTGTCGCGGCTGGGCAGGGCGACCAGACCGGCGTAGACGGCGCTGGCCGCCGCCGCGCTGGCGCTCGGGTCGAACGGGACACCGTCGGCGGGCCACGTCGGCTCGTGCAGCGCCCAGAACCTGCCGTCGGTGACCCGCAACGCCACGTCGGTCGGGATACCGGCGTCTTCGAGCTGGGCGACAGCCGTCGTGATCGCCGGCTCGACTGGCTCTGCGGTGCCGTATCCAACGGCGAGTACACGCATCCCAGCTCCGGCTTCGATCAGTCGCCGGGTCAGGAGTGCTGCGGCGGTGTCGTGCAGCGGGTCCGGCGCGTTCGCGTCGGGGAGGTCCAGCCGGCCGCTGACGGCAATGCTGCCGTGGTGCACGCCGATCAGGATCAGGCTGTCTGCCGGTTCGAATCCGAGGATGTACGGGATCAGCCCGAGCAGGTCGTTGGGGTTGCTGATCCGGATGACGGGGCGATCGGTGTCGTTCACGGAATGTTCCTTCCGGTTGAAGATCGGATTTCGGTGGTCCTTGGACATCGGTGACGTCGCGTGCCGCGCATCGCACCTCCGGGAAGCCCTTGGGGTGTCGGTACGTGGGCAAGCCGGTTCCTGATGGCCGGTGGTCGGGCAGATCAGGGCTGGGTCTGTTCGGCACGGAACTGCGGGTTCGCGGCCTCGTAGTCGGCGATGAGGCCGCATGCCTGTTCGGCGATGTGTGCCAGCCCTGAAAGGACTGCCGCAATGCCCCGGTTGCTGCGCCCGGAGTCGCTGAGGTACTGGATCCGGCTGGACAGCCTGATGCCCTTCTTGACATCAACGGTGACCAGAGCCGCATCGTCGGGCACATGCTCGGCACGCACCGGCCACAGCAGGACTGCGGCGATGCCCTCGCCCAGGAGCAGCGCCTCCGGCTGTGTCATCAGCACGATCTCGACGACGGTCGGATACGTCGTGTCGTTGTAGGACAGGTCGTCGAGGACGCCGATGGCTTGCGCTCTGGTGATGTCCGCGTTGTTCCGGCTCGGACGTTGCAGCCACGCTCGCGTGGCCGCCGGATCGAACGCCACTGCCTTCCCCGGCTTTGGTAGATGGTGTAGGGCCACGATGTTGTTACCCCCTGGTACTTCGTTGGACGGACTGGTCGGCGGCAGGCCACGGCCAACGGATCCGGGCATGGCCGCTTGCTGTGCCGGACTTCGCGATGCGGGCCGGGCTCGGCCGTGTGATGCGACGGCGTGGTTCGGGTCGTGACCGTGCGGAATCAGCCGGCAGCGGGCAGGCGGCGGATCCGCGCGGGTGGATGCACGGCCCACGACGCGACGAGTGCGCCGGACACGGCGGGATGGACGGTCACGTCGTACTCACGGACCCAGACCGCTGACCACAGCTCGGCCGGTGCGCCCTGCCGCAGGTGCGCGTCATCGGACACCGTCCCGGCCAACGCAGGGTGTTCACCGGCGCGGTAGTGGCTGCGCCGACCCGACAGCATTGGGCACGCACGGGCGCTGTAGGCGTGGCACGGCGGACACGTCGCCGGCTCCGGCGCGCACTGGTACGTCAGGTCGCTGTCCCTGGCGAACAACACCGCCAGGTCGCCGAGCCGTTGCCCGCAGACTTGGCAGCGCCGTTCGGCCAGGCACCGACGCTGGACTATGGCGGTGATCTTCCCGAACAGATGCAGCCCGGCCACGGTGGTCGGGGTGATCCACGGAACGACAAGTCCACCGACAGTGGGCCTGCCGGCGAGGTGCAGCGGCACGTTGGGAACTCCGGTCATCTGCTGGCCTTTCGTAGAAACGGGAACGGCCCTGGACCGCTTGTGGTCCAGGGCCGTTCGAACGGTTGGGTTGGATGTCAGGTGTGGCAGCCGCGATCCGGGAACGGTTCGCGGTCGAGGACGTCGATCAGGGGCCGCCCGAGCGGTGTCGGCCGTGGCGGTCGACGGCGGGGTCGGGGTGGCCGGAACGCCTGCGCGGCGAGGGCGCGGCACCAGGCGAGACGGGTCTCGTGGTCGCGGACGTCGTCGGCGTCGGTGAGTTCGTGCTGCGTCCGGTGATAGCGGCGCAGCGCACCGTGCAGGCCGTCGCGGGTCAGGACGGCGCCGGCCGCGGCCCGCACCTGCGACAGTCGCGGCCGTTCTGGCAGGTCCACGATGGTGAGGACTTTGGCCAGGCTGTGGAGGTCGGTGTCGACGCTCAGCCGGATCGTGACCGTCATCCGCGGCGCGCCCGTGCCGCGTAGACCTGTGCGGTGACGTAGGCCAGCAACGCCCGCCGTTGCTCGCCGGTTCGCAGCGTGGCCGCGATGGCCAGCAGCGGTGCCAACGCCTCGGCCAGGGCGGTGTCTTTCGCGGCCCGGCGTTCCAGCGCGAGCTGGGCGACCGTGTCCCGGGCCTGCCGGTCGAGGACCTCCCAGCGGCCGACCGCCGTCCGGTCCTCGTAGCGCTGCAACCACCGGCTGGGTCTGCCGTGCAGACTCACACGCTGCTCGTGCCGCGCGACGTTGGCCTGGTAGATGCCGCCGACGACCCACCTGCCCCGGTGCCCGTACCAGAGCTCTTCGCCGAGCGGGGTGTTCGCCGGCGGTTCGGGCAGCCAGGCGTGGACCTGCTTGGTGCCGTTGAGGCGCAGCCCGCCGTAGATCCACCGCTCGATCACGGGTGCAGCGTCTCCGGTGTGCGCGCTCATCGGTCACCCGCCTGGGTGCCGTCGCGCGGCACGTCGACGATGCCGATGAGCCGCCACCGGCCACGTGTCCAGACCTGCCAGACGAAGTGCTCCAGGTGGGGGTGCTGGTCTGCTGCGGCGGCGGTCAGCTGCGCCGCCAGCTCGTGTGCGGGGTGGTCGGCCAGCCGGGCGGTGTCGACCCGGTAGGCGGTGGAGACCGGGTGCTCGTCGTCGTCGCGCAATAGGACCGGCATAGTGCCCTGGGCCGCTGCGGCGGCGCTTCGGGCGGCGATCTCGTACTCGGTCTTCAACGCCTCCAGCACCTCCGGCGTGGTGACCTCGCGGCCACGCCACCGGCAGGCAGCGACGAAGCGCTCCAGCTCCGGGAGGCCGAATCCGAGACCGGCTGGCCGGAAGACCGTTGTGCGGTCGTGGGTGCGCGCGATCGTGCCGACCGGCTGCCCGTCGAGGCACAGGGCGGCGGTGTAGGCGGTGCCGTCGCCGATCCGGGTGAGCGCGGTGACAGCGAGCCGGTCGTGTGGCATGCGCAGCGGCTGGAGGGTGGCCAGCACGTATTCGCGGTGCTCACCTCGGGCGGGAAGGTCGCCGACGATGCGGTCGCAGTCTGCCGGGTCGACGATGCTCCACGTCCAGCGGAACCCCATCGGGCAGTACCGGCCATCTCGTCTGGGGCTTTGCCGGCCGATGGCGGGTTCGCCGTAGAGCACGGTTTCGTCGCAGACGAGGTCATCACCGTCGAACCACAACGGCGGGAAGCGTTCGTCCACGGCGCGGTCGAGATCCGTGCCCGCCGCCCTCCTCGGCCAGACGGACACGTTCGGCGTCGCGTAGCCGCTGCTGGTCGGCGACAACGGCTTCGGCGACCTCGCGTCCGCACAGCCATACCGCGAAGCCGTTCCAGTAGTCGATGAGGGTGCCGACGAAACCGACGGGGATGCGGGGTGGCTGGCCGGTCCAGGCCCAATCGCCGGCGAACACGGCGATGCTGCCGATGCGCACGTTGTCGGGGTGCAGATAGCTCAGGTCAGCAGGCGGCTGCCCAGGGCCGGCAAAAGGATCGTTGCTCATGAAGGTCCTCCTGGAAATGGGGAGGCCGCCGCCCGGCCAAGGGCGGCGGCCTGCGAGTTCCGGCCGTCGCGGTCGTAAGGTCGGGTACCGCCGTGTTCGCCGGACGAGGTGGTCCGCGGTACGCGGGCGCTGCGCGGTCGATGCGGCGGTGGTGGGAGCGGGCGCTATGCCGCGGCGGGAAAGCCGTCCACCTCCCCGGTTCCGGCGTCGGTGTCGGCTGGGGTGAGGTCGGTGAGGATCTGCTTGGAGACCCGCAGGACCGTTTCGGCGCAGGCTTTGATCAGGTCGAGGTCGCCGTCGGCCCAGCCGAACACGTAGGCGTCGCTGTAGGCGCGGCTGTCGAGCCCGAGCGCCCGACACACGAGGTGTGCGACGCTTTCGGCTTCGGTTTCCATCCGCCCGCGGTGCAGATCGCCGTCGGAATCGGTGTGGCCGCAACGGATGTGGGCCAGTTCGTGAACGGTCGTCTTGAGCCTTTGCGGGGCGTCGACGTCGTCGCGGACCTGCACGACCCGCAGCCCTGGGCCGGTAACGGTCACCCCGTTCGCGCCCCGTAGATATCCGGTGCGGGGCGGGACGAGCGCGAAGCTGTACCCGGCCGCTTCGATCAGGTCGACGACGTCGTCGTAGGCGCCGGTCGGGTCGTCACCGGTCAGCAACGCCGGTGTGGCAGCCGCCGCTTTGATGCGGCGGATCCGTTGCACCGTCGGCACGTCGAACGGTTCACCGTCGGTTTGGGACAGCTCGAAGGTGTTCATCAGCCGGAACCCGACGACCTGAACCGCTGGCCGTCCCCGGCTGTCGCGTTTGACCTTTCGGCCTGCGGCTTCCCACTCGGTGGCTTCTTCTTCGGTCGGTCGGCGGGTGATCGGCGCCCACACCTTGAACGCGGCCTCACCGGCGCGAACCTGCCGCCCGACGGCGAGCCAGCCCGATGTCTTCTGTTTGTTGCCGTACGGCAGGAAGTAGCGCGGCTCGATCCCGCGTTCTTCGGCCTGGAACATCAGCAGCATATGGTTCGTGGCGCTGTAGCGGGCGCCGAACGTGGCGGCCTGGTCGATGAACTCGACCCATCGGGCGGGGTCTTTGGCCATCTGCGCGAGGCGGTCGTCGAAGTCCTGCTTGATTGCCGCGAGGAACTCGTCGCGTTCCTCGGGAGTCTGCTTTCCCATCGGGGGTCTCCTGTTCTCCGCCGCGTGGCGGCGGGCAGGCTGGGCCCCGACCCGGGTCCCAGCCTGCCCGTAGGCACGAGGTGGGACCAAAAGTCCTAAGTGGACAGAACGCTACTGGCTTCTGCGGCGGCAGACGATGATGCCGCGCATGCCGGTGGGGTTGGCGATGGCGCGTACGTCGTAGGTGAACAGGTGCCGGTTGAACTTGTCGGTGTCGAAGAATTCGAACGCGCCGAGGTCCCGCAACGCCTGCTCCCAGCCGGATTCGGCCAGCCGCACGGCGGTGTAGTGGCGCTCGTGGTCGAACGTGCCGACATACGCCTGCGCGAACTGGTACACGATTTCGGCGGCCGATGCGGCGAATCCGGCCTCGGACGAGAGCCAGTCACCGACCACCGCGGCCGGCACGTCGTGGCGGTCGGCGGCGGTGTTGAGCGCGCACAGCACGTCCAGGTGCAGCCGGTGGGAGGCGCGGCCGTAGGCGCCGTAGCCGTAGGCGGTGAGGATCAGCGGCTCGTCGACGCCGGTGGCCTCGCGTACCCGTCGGTGAGCTTCGTCGCGGTCGGCGTCGATCGGCACCCACCACGCGCGGGCCGGGACCGAAGGATCGGCCACCCGGATCACCCCGGCACGGTCGGCCCAGTGGCCGTTGTCGACGTCGTCGGGCCGGCCGTTGCGCGCGGCGTGCAGGTCGGCCAACCGGCCGATCGCGTAGCGGGCGAGGTCGCGCAGCGCCTCGATCGCCTGGCGTTGGTGCCGAACCTGCATAGGCGACAAGGCGGTGCCGTCCGGGGTGACGATGACGCCGTCGTGGGTGATCCAGCAGACCGGGAACTGGTCGGAGAACACCGCATACTTCGGCGTCTCGCCACAGATCGTCCCGTCGTCGGCCATGGCGACCAGCGCCGCGAACTTCGCCGGCCAACCGGTGACGCCACGAGAGACCGTCGGTCGTCGCCAGGTGTCGGCCAGGTCGATACCGATCAACCGGCCCGAGGACGCGGTCTCCAAACGCCGAACCGCGTGCAGAACATCGGAGATGGTGAACGTTGGCAATGTGCTTCCTTTCGCTTGGTTGCTGGACGTCTTCGTGCGCGATCCCCGCATCTGGCGGGAGCTGAGTGAGTGGAGCGCAGGACGCGGACGCGGGTTCTCGCGAACCGCGCAGCACGTTGGTCGAGGCGATGCGCGCCCGGAATCAAACACCAAGGTTCGCGCGGCAGAGCCGCCCTCAACGCGGAGCCGGAACGACGCGGGACGACCAGGACAGGCAGCCGAAATCCCGTAGGTCAATCGCTGCGCCGTGACGGCGCTACGGACCCAGTGGTGCCCCGCGGGTTTTCATGAATGGCACCGGGTCTACCGCGTCGGCGGCTGCCGCACTACCGAGGTGTGTCTCGAAGTGCAGATGTGGTCCGGAGGAGTTGCCGCTGCTGCCGACGATCCCGATGACCTGCCCGGCCGCGACCGTTTGGCCTTCGGCGACGTAGGGACGGGTGAGCATGTGGCAGTAGCGGGTGATGACGTTTCCCGGATGTGTGATGTCGACGTACCAACCGCAGCCACCCAGGGTCGGTGACCCGTCCACGTCGCACGAGTGCCCGGCGGGCACGTTGCACCGCATCCGCGACACAACACCGGCCGCCGCGGCACGGATCGGGGTCCGGCGGGCGGCACCGAGGTCGACGCCTTGGTGGTTAGGTCGTGCGCCGGTGCGGAACCCGGACACGATCTCGGCTTTGACCGGCGCGATCCAGCCGAAGACTCCGACCGCGTCACCGCAGTCGCTGATACCGCCGCCGGACACCGCTGTCACAACGGCAACAGCGTCGGCTTCCCACTTTCCGAACGCATTCGGCGTCGCGGAGCGCTGCACCGCCTGCGCCGCGTCGTTGACGCTCATGTCCTGCCATCCCGGCACAGCGAGCAGATGCCGGTAGAACTGCTGCGAGGCGTATTCGGGGTCGAGGATCTGCTCCGGCGTTCCCCAGCCCTGTGACGGCCGTTGCTGGAACAGGCCGAGCGAGTCCCGGTCACCGCCGGACAGGTTGGTGAGCGAGCTTTCCTGCATCGCCGTCGCGACCGCGACCACCCGGCCTCGGCTGGGGACACCCAGCCGTGCGCCGACCGCGACGATCGTCGCGGCGTTGGCGACCTGCGCGGCGCTCCAGTTGCCGATCGGCCCGTGCGACGACGACGCCACCGGTCCGGTCGATGCAGTCGAAGGGTCGTTTGCCGGAAGGCACAGGACGCTGAGGTCACCGCCGATGGAGGCGCCGATCGCGCCGGCGCACAGCACGAGGCCGGCGAGGATCGCCACCGCGACCGCGATCAGGGAGCGGGCGCCGTCAGGCAAGGCGGTGCCGGCCCGCGGGGACGGTTCCGTTGTCGCGGTGGTGGACGGTGACGGTGTCGGTGGCCGGGTCGATCAGCAGCACCCAGCCGTCGAGCCGGTCGAGGTGGCCGATCGGGGCGTTGACCGGATCGGTGGCGGGGTCGATCGCCGCCGTGCCGACACCGTCGACGGTCTGCTCGCCGGGGAACGGGCGAGCGCCGGCCGCGGTGGTGTTCGGCGACAGGTCAATCCAGTCGTGCCGCACCAAAACATCGAGGAACGTGGCGGTGTCCCGGCCGAAGGTGTCGTGCCAGATCCCGCCGAGGACGGGGATCAGGCGTGCCGGCGTGGCGTCGAAGTGGACGTACCGTGCGGTGAAGGTGTGGTCGGCGTTGAGCCGGCCGACGTAGCCGGGGGTGGCCATAGCGCGGTGCTCCGATCGGAAAGGTTGCCGTTCGTGGGAAAGGTGTTCGGGCGCGCGGAGGCCGGGGCCGCCTGCGTGAGGCGGTCCCGGCGTGCGCGCGGTGGGTTGGTTAGAGGTTGATAGCGAGCAGGCGTTGCGTGCCGTGGAGCGAGTCGAGGTAGTCGACCGCGCGGTGCAGGTAGGTGACCCGGTCGGCGAAGGTGTCGCTGTTCGGGGCGATGCTGGTGCCGTCGTCGGTGAGGACCGCATCGGCGGTGACCGCGCTCGCGGCGCGGTATTGCCGGTATGCGTGGGCGCTGGTTTGCAGCACTTCGAGTTCGTCGATGTCGAGCTGTCCAGCGGGCGGTGACACGGCGTTGTGCATCCGCATGGCCAGGACACGGGGTTGACGCTCGAAGTCGGCCCGTGCGACGTGCAGCGGATAGCGGTGGGGGTCGGTGTGGTGGCGGTGCAGGAACTGCGGCCACGGGGTGGCCGCTCGGGTGCCGCGGGTGATGTGGTGCCAGCGCTGGTGGCGCAGGCCCGCACTCACGGCAGCGGAGTGGCGCATCCCGGCGAGGTCGAGCAGCCGCACGGGTCCGCCGGCGCAGTACGTCGGGCGTCCTTGGCGGAGGCCGAACATTCGGCGGTGCTGCCACCGGTGCAGGGCCGGGGTGGCCCAGAATCGTGGCGTGAGGCGGCCGGTCACCGCGAGGTGGCGGTCGAGGTGTCCGCAGGCGAGCGCGTCGCTGGGGACCTCGTCCGGCACGGCGATGACCATCGTGCGGATCGTCGGCGTGATGATGTCGACGACGGGGACGTCGCGGCTGTCGGTGGTGCCGACGTCGGAGGCGGTCTGGCTCACGGGCGTTCGGGTGGGAAGTGGGAGCAGGTCGGCGACGCGGCGGCCGAAGCGGCTCAGCGGCGTGCCCGACGGGTTCGGCATCGGTGGGCCTCCAGAAGGGTTGTGCGGCGCGGTGGCCGGGCATGGTGGGACGACCCGCGCGTGGGCGTGGGTGCGTCGGGGATGGGGTTTGGTTCGGGGTGGTGGTGCGACCGTCGGGGTCGCCGCTGGACATCGGTGCCGACCGGCCGGTAGAGGGCGGTGGGCGTGCCGATTGCCGTGGTGCGGCGGAAGGGTCCGAGGGTGGGACCGACCTGGTGGTGCTGCTGCGTGTGCTGTGTGGAGCCGAAACCGTAGCGGCAGTCGCTGTCCAGGCCACCGGCCGTCGCGATCGCCTCAAACAGGGGTTGACCTGCGTGGACATCGGGCGCCCAGGGAATCTGCGCGTGTCCCGGGCTTCCGTGGACAGTGAGGCGTTCACTGTCCACGGAAGGCAGCGGCTGCCGGCGGTCGCGATCGGCGGCTGTCCAGCAGCGGCGGGTTACGCGAAGTGTGTGATGTGGCCGCTGCCGGGCTGGCTGGGCAGCTCGAACAGGAACAGGCGCTTGCCGCGGCTGGCGCCGGCGAGGGCCCAGACCGGTCCGGCCGGGTTGCGGTTGTGTACGGCGGTCGCTACCGCCATCGGCAGCCGCGCGGCGGACAGCCGGTTCAGCAGGCTCGTTTCCCGGCGCGGGTCCGGTACCCACAGCAGGATCGGGAAGCGGGGGCCGCCGTCGGCGGCGAGGCGTTCGTAGGCGCCGAGCTTGCGCAGGACCCGGTCGATGTCCTCGGTGCCGCGGTCGTGTTCGAGGAACAGGCCGATGTGGGTGCTGCCCTCGCGCCAGATGCCGTGCCCGTCGGGGCGGATGTCCACGCGTGGGAGCCGGAACGCGGCAGTGGCGTGCTGTTCCGACCACCAGCGCAGCAGTTCTGCCCGGCCGCCGGAGGTGCGGGCGCGGGCGTGCAGGTCGGTGAAGAACGTATT
This sequence comes from Virgisporangium aliadipatigenens, assembly GCF_016863615.1. Classification (GTDB taxonomy): domain Bacteria; phylum Actinomycetota; class Actinomycetes; order Mycobacteriales; family Micromonosporaceae; genus Virgisporangium; species Virgisporangium aliadipatigenens. The sequence continues at coordinate 89,255 of NZ_BOPF01000026.1, forward strand.
CACGCCGAGGAGGTGTTCCAGGCGTGGGCTGCGCAGTATTCGGGCGCGGCGTTCGAGGTGGCTGCGCGGCGGTGCCGCGGCGGGGTTGTCAGGGTCGGTGTAGGCGTGCGGGTGCAGCAGTACGCCGAGGGTGCCGAGGGTGTAGCGGTAGGAGCCGCTGGTTTTCTCGGTGCGCGCGAACGTCCACCGCGAGACCGCGCCGATGCGGTGCAGGGTGGTGAGGCGCTTCTGCGCGGAGCGGGTCGAGGGGAACAGCGCGGTGGCGATCTGTTCGGTGGACAGGACGTAGTGCTCGGCCAGCCAGGACAGCAGCAGCAGATCCCGGCCGGTGAGCCGACGCAGATCGGCGAACGGATCGGAGGGACCGGAGGCAGGGATACGGGCGATCACAGGGATGTGCTCCTAGGGAAAAGGGGTAGGGAGACTCCCTCCGAAGGAGGGAGTCGCGGCACCACTCGATGCCGAAGCGACCCGCCCAGCGGCGCTGAGCAGGCAGAACGTGGATGAACGGCGCTGGGCGGGGTGGCCGCATCGGTGCCGCTGGGCGCACCCGGTAACGAACCCCCCAACGAACCGGGCAACGCACCGGCTCCACCGCGACAGAGGTCGATACCTCAGGCCGGCTAGGGTCCGGTGCCCTTCGGCCTACGAAGGCGGTCGCCGGAGCCGCGACTGCGGCGGCTGGCACCGTTGTGGCGGCCGTCGTCTTTCGGGTTTTCGGCAGGACCGGCCGGGTCGGCGTCGTTCGGCGCGGTCGGATCGAACCCATCCGCTTCGGCCGCGGCGAGAAACGCCTCCGTGCGCTCGGCGACGCGCTGGCGGATCTCCGCGGTGTGGCCGAGCACCGGCAGCGGCGGCCTGGTGCGCATCGTGAACGCCGCACTCTGCCGACCGCCGGCCACGAGCCGCGCCGCCGCGGTGTAGGCATCGAGATGGGTCAGGTCATGCTCGTCCAGCTCGGGCACGGTGTGCCGGGCGAGGACCCGGGCATCTTCGGGCGCGACGGAGAAGAACACCTTGTTCCGCGCGTTCGCCGACGCCGCCGCGACCAGCTCGCGCGGGAACTGCGCCAGGTCCTGATGCGCCAGCGTCATCGACAGCCGGTACTTGCGGGCCTCGGCGAGCATCGTGTCCAAGCTACTGGCCAGGGTCAGGAAGTTCTGACATTCGTCGAGGAAGATGGAGCAGTCGCGGCGGCGTTCGACGGGGACGGCCGCGCGGGCGGAGGCGGCCTGCCATACCTGGGCCAGGATCATCGAGCCGAGCAGCCGCGACGTGTCCTCCCCGAGAGTGCCCTTCGGAATCCGCACCAGCAGGACACCACCGTTGAGGATTTTGCCCATGTCGAAGCTGGACGCCGGGTGGCGCATCGTCTTACGAACGAAGTCACGCAACAGGAACGCCCGCAACCGGGCCAGGACCGGGCCGATGACTTGGGCGCGGACGCCGTCGGACATCGAGTCGTACCAGACCCAGAAAGCGTTCAGATCGGGGTCGTCGAGGTCGGCGACCAGCCGGGCCCGGAACGCCCGGTCGGTCAGCAGCGCGGGAATCCCTTGCAGGGTCGCATTCGGATGGCGCAGCAGGGTCAGGCACGAAACGCGCATGACGTCGTCCATCCGTGGTCCCCACGCCTTGGCGAAGATCGCACCGAAGATGCTCACGATGTTGTCCACGACGAGATCGGCGTCCTTGCCCTGCAACGGGTTGAGGGTCGGCGGGACCGGCTGGTCCGGGTCGAAGAGCACGATCCGGTCGGCCACTTCGGCGGGGAGCCGGTCGAGGACGTCGAGGACGAGGTCGCCGTGCGGGTCCAGGACGACGGTGCCGCGGCCGGCTTTGATGTCGGCGATGATCAGGTTGGCGAGCAGCGTCGTCTTCCCGGAGCCGGTCTGGCCGACCATGTGCGTGTGGTAGCGCGCATCCGGCACCGCGAGGGCGACGGCGTGGCCGCCGATTTCCGCGTCGCCGAGCACCTTGTGTCCCCGCCCACCGGACGGGACCGCGACCGGGACCGGCATCGACCTGGCCCGTGCCCGGTCCAGGCCGGGCACGGCCAGGTCCTGCGGGAGCGCGGCGAAGCGGGCGAGTTCGCTGGTGTTGGTGAGGAACCCGGCGCCAAGACGCCGCCCGTCGAGGACGGCCTGTGGGTGGCGCATCCGGGGCCGGTGCCGCAGCTGGTTGCGGCCGTCGTAGACGGCGTAGGACGCCGCGACAGAATCGGCGACGTTGCGGACCCGCCCGACCGCGCTGCCGGAGCGTCGCCCGTTCGTTTTGACGACGATGTAGCGGATCGCGGTCTGCCACAGCGGCTGCGCCGTCTTGTCCACGATCGCGCGGACGTCGCGGACGGTCTGCGGATCACGGCCCGCGGCCGGCGCTCGGGTGCCGGTCGGGCGGCTGGGGCCGGACAGGAACTCCAGGAGCAACCCGGCCGGGTTGAACGTCGGCACACCGGTCTTGCCGGCGCGTAGCCGCGCGGCGGCCTTACGCGCCCGCAGCGTTCGCCGCCGGCTCGCTGGCCGGGTGAGGATCTGCACGCACAGCCGTTCGTCGGCGTTCAGCTGGGAGCCGGCGGCGATCAGGGCGCGCAGCGGGTCGGCGGTGAAGTCGTCGGCGAACGGGAACCACTCGGCGTACGCCGGTACCAGGTGCCCGCCAACGGCGGTCGAGTCCGGGGTGTACGCGATCGGTGGTGTGGCAGGGGTTGTGGTGGTTGCGGCGCCGGGCCAGGCGCCGCGGATCGCGGCTTCGAGGGCGCCGGCGGCGACGGTGCCGGGCACCCACACGGCGATCAGGAGCTGCCGGCCGGTCCAGGTGTACTGCCACACCACGTGCGGCACGCCGTAGAGCAGGCGCCGCCATCGGGAGCCGGCCAGCACGCCGGACAGGTTGCCCCACAGCTGTTGCGCCGCGCCGGGTTCGACCTGCGGCGGCGGGGCGATCGTCACCAGCCGGGCACCGGCGGCGTGATGGCGGTGCCGCCACGACGCGAGCACCTCGCGGCCGACCAGCACGCACATCGCCGCGGCGGCGACGACGGTCAACAGCCACGGCCGGTCCCACACCCACAGCGCGGCGGTCACCGCCCACGAACCGTCCAACGACGGCGGCGCGATCGGCTCCGGCCTCGCCGGTGTAGAAGGCGAAGGCGGCGACGGTGGCGGTGTCGGCGCGGACGCAATGGCGATCCACAGGGTGTTCATAACGGATGTCCTCTACGCGGGTGCGGGCATGAGAAGAGGCGCCCCGCCCGAGCGTGCAGCTCGGATGGGACGCCTTCGGGGTGAAGCAGCGAAAGTCGTTGCGGTGTAACGGTTACAGGTCTTCGTAGCCGTCGTCGTAGGTATCGGCCGGGGTTGTGTCGGCCAGGATGTGTTCGGCCGGTGAGGACACCGATTCGAACGCGGTCCGGGAGACGCCGCTGATCAGCAGGCCGTGTCCGCGGCGGGCGGACAGCAGCATCCGCCGTTCCCCGCTGGTGAGGCCGAACGCGTCGCCGACGGCGTCGATCGCCTGCGGCGCCTGGTGCAGCAGGATTTGGGTCGCGGCGTTGGACACCACGGACTGCCCCAGATCGGTGCTGAGCACGTCGGCGACGTCCTGGGTGACGACGGTCAGGCCGGTGTTGCGCTTGCGGCCGGCTTTGGCCAGCCGGGACAGGAACCGTGCGCCTTCGCCTGAGCGCATCAGCAGCCACGCCTCGTCGACGACGACGATCCGCCGCGGCGGTGGCCCACCGGCCGGTGGGGCATCCACGGTGCGCCAGATCGAGTCGAGCGCGAGGAGGGTGCCGACCGAGCGCAGCTCGTCGGGAAGCTGCCGCAGCGACCACACCACCAGGTGCCCTTGCGGGATCGAGGTCGTCGGCCCGTTGAACACCTCCGAAAAGGTGCCCGACACCCACGGCGCGAGCCGGGCCGACAGCAGCGGCCCCGCCGGGTCCGCATCTGCGGCAAGGACGGCGGCGAGGTCGGCCAGCAGCGGCGCGGCCCGGTGATGCGTCCCCGGGTCGGCGGTGATGCCGGCATCTTCGTACACCCGTAAGATCGCTCGGTCCAACGCCGATCGCTGCGCCGGTGGTGGGGTCTGCTCCAGCAGCACCGCGACCAGGGTGTGCAGGAACATGCCGCGTCGGGTGAGCGCCCCGGGTCGGGTGTCACCGACGGGAAGGTCGAGCGGGTTGAGTTTCACTCCGGCAGCGCCGAGGCGCACCACCGTTCCGCCGACGGCCTCCGCGAGGCGGACGTATTCGTCCTCGGGGTCGATGATGCCGACCTGCACGGCCCAATAGAGCAGGCGAAGCGTTTCCAACTTCACGAAGTAGCTCTTCCCGGCGCCGGAGCGGGCCAGCACGATGGAGTTGTAGTTGTCCTGAGCGAACCGGTCCCACCACACCACCCCGTTCGACGCCGGGCTCAGACCGTAGAGGACCCCGCCGGTCTGTGATGGCTGGCCCGGCAGCGGCGCCGGCAGGTCCGGCGACGCCAGCGGAAACGCCGCCGCCAATGCCTGGGTGTCCATCGTGCGCAGCATCCGCAGCCCGTCATGCGCCAGCGGCAGGGTGGACGCCCACCCGGCCAGGTGCCGCCACGTCGCTGGCTGCACCTCCAGCAACGTCGACGCGGCGGCGGCCTTGACCTGAGCGCACGCCTGCACCAGCTTCGCCTCGCTGCGGGCGTGAACGGTCAGGTACACGCCGACGCGGAACAGGCGGGCCGCGCCCCGTGCGAGCCGCTCGGACAGGTCGGTGGCGTCCTCGGCCGCGGCGTCGACGTAGGGGTCGGACAGCTTCCCGCCTGTCGCGGCAGCGCGTCGGGAGGATTCCAGCTTCGCCCGCTGCTTGCGCAGCCGGTCCGCGGCGATCGGGGTCGGCACCGGCTCGATGTGGACCGCGACGTCGAGCCGGCCGCGCCAGGACAGCAGCGGCTCCAGCCAGGCCGGCCCGACCTCGCTCGGATAGCCGGTCACCACCAGCGTGGCCGCGAATCCGTCCCCGACGCGCACATACCGCGGGGTCACCTCCACCGAGGCGGGCGCCACCGTGTCGGCGAGTGTTCCTACCTGCACGACCGCGGCGCCGGCGTTCCGGCGGTTGCGGCCGATCACGCCGACTCCTTGCGGCGCGGCCCGGGAGCACGGGTGATCGTCGTGGCCGGGCCGGCGAGCCCGCCCGGCCGAGGCGGCCGGTACGGGTCAGCGGCGGCGGCGAGTGCCGCGGTGACCGCCGCCCCGTCCAGCGGCGCGGCGTCGACCCCGAGGCCGGACAACTGCCGCACCGTGTCCTCGGCCCGCCGCCGAGCCGCGTGGTCCTGCCGCTCGCCGGGCGCGGTGCGCGCCACGACGAGGACCTGGCGGCGCAGCGGATCGCGCCGGGTCGCCAGGTCCGCGAGGAACGCGGCGTGGTCGGCGCACGCCGCCGCCAACGCCGGGTGCACCAGCGCCGGTGCGCCCTCCGCGAGGGTGATGGCGTGCGCGGCCAGGTCCTGCGGCTGCGCCGACACGACCACCTGCGTCGGCCCCGATAGCGAGTTCAGCCAGGCGCCGAAACCGTCGATCAGCGCCGCCTTCTCCCCGTTTGTGCGCAGGGACAGGTTGACGGTGCTGGCCGCGACCACCGCCGCGGTCGTGGCGCCGAGGGTGATGTCGCCGTTGTCGGCGACTGCGTCCGCGGGCAGCCGAAGCGGCGCCGGCAACGGCACCCGCTTCGGCGTAGGGTCCTCGACCCAGTCGGGGACCTCGGCGGTGGACACGTCGGTGGCCGACAGCGCTTTCGGCCCGCGCGAGTGCCGCACCGCGTGGGTCAGCCACACGTCGAGGGCGAGGCCGTCGCGGCGGCCGACCGCCAGGCCGAAAGCTAGACCGCCGCCGATCACGCCGATGCCGATCAGGACCGGCAGCGGCACCAGCCGGTGCAGGCTCTGGTAGAGGCCGCAGAACGCGACCGCGGCGACCGCGACGATCGCGAGCTGGCGGAAGGTGAGGCCGTAGACGACCTTGTCGGGGGCGTCGACATCGGCCGACATCTTCGCCCTAACCGGCGCCTCCGAATCGTTGCGGGTGTTGTCCATGGCTATTTTCCTCCGCGGAGAGTCGCCGGGATACCGATCACACGGGCGCCCTGCTGCACGACCGTGGTGCGCAGAACGGCGGTCACGAGGTTGTGCGGTGGTGCGCCACGCACGAGGTACTGCTTCACCAGCTTCGGGACCTTGACCGTGGCGTAGAGCAGCACGATCACCACCATCAGATTCGCTGTCTGCAACGGATCACCGCCGATGGACAGAAACGGCAACATGGCGGCCGGGTCGAGCAGCAGCCACGCCCCGGCCTGGAGACAGAACGCCTGCACCATCGGCGTGAGGAGGCAGCCACCGATCGACTGCCACCACAACACGGCGACCCGCTCCGTCTGCGGAAGGCCGTAACACGCCAACGCGAACGGGCCGAGCATCGCCAACACCAGCAGCACCGCGACCCGGGTGATAAGCCCGAACACGGTCGAGGCCAACAACACCACGATGATGCCGATCAGGATCGCGGTCAGGACCGGCTGCGCCGGATTCTTCCCGGCCGCCTTTACCAGGCGGGCGATCGCCGCGACCGCCCCATCGCGGTCGAACTTTTCGCCGGCGATCGCCCGGATGAACGCGTTCGCGACCTCGATGAGCTTGCCGACAAAAAGCGGCGAGAAGTGCGCCGCCACGAACCCGACGATCGCCCGCGGGATCAGGGCCTTCACCTCGTAGCGGGCCTTCTCATTGCCGCCCGCCGTCATCGTCAGAATCCCGGCGGTGAGGAACACCAGCACGTAGACGGTGTCCACGACCAGGACCGCTTTCGTGGTCAACGCCCGCAACTGCGGCAACGCGGTCACGTCAGGGGTCAGCAGCAGCCCGTTTTCGATGATCCGCAGGATCGCCAAAAACGCATCCAGGATCGTGTTGACAAGCCATTCGGCAATATCGGTCAGGAACGTGTCCACTACGGCGTCCCGACAATGCCCTGGATGATCGACAACAGGACCGGGGCGAGGACGGCGAGGCCGTAGCCGATCAGCGCGTTCTTCAACGCCGATTTCGCGTTATCGACCTGCGACGGGTCACCACCGGCGGTCGCCCAGTACACCCCGGCCAAGACGAGGAAGAGGGTGGCGACCGCCGCGAGGATCCCCATGATCCAGGTGCGGAGGTTGTTCACGACCGTCGGCAGGTCGTTGGCCGCGAGGTACATCGGGCCGGTGCTGTCGGCGAACGCCGCCGTCGGCACCGACAGCAACAGGACAACAACGCCGACATGAGCACCGAGGCGAAAAAGCCGACGAAAAAGCGGTTTTAGGGCGCGCGGAAGCGCAGAAGGGCCGGGCATGGCGGGGGTTCACCTCCCGCCCCACGCCCGCCCCCGCAGGAGCACAAAGGGCTGGGCGGGGCGGTGCGGGGCGATCCGAGATCGGAAAGGGAACCGCCGCCGACCCAAAGCGGGTCAGCTCATGCGTGGCGTGAGCGCATCAGGCCCGGGGTGGAGCCAGTCCTCCCAACCGGGGATCTGGCAAACGGGGCGATGAGGTGTCAGCGCATCGACAGCGCAGCAACCCGGGGCAGACGCAGCACACTCCACGGGAACCTGTCCCGGGCCGGCGGCGGGCGAAACCCCGCCGTCCGCCTCTGGGCGCCGATCGGTGATCCCGCACCCCGTCAATCCCGCCCAGGACAGCGCCGGCGAACAGCGGCCCCGCTGTCCACCGCTGTCCGACCGCACACCGCTGGCTGCCCACGGCCGCCGCTGGACAGTGCCTGCGTCCGGCCGGGATGGACATGTCCAGGCTTGGCCGGCACGGACGTGCTGGTCGGACTCGCGAACGCGGGTGGGCCCGCGCCGCGTGTCGTGCGGCGGGACCCACCCGCGTATCCGGCCTGTCGGTCAGGCGGCCATCCCGTGGCCAGCCGGCGTGACCACGTCCGGCGCGCCCTGTCCGCGATTGGCCACGCCGATGGCTGTCCGGCCGCGGCCGGTGTCCGACCCGGAGACGGCCACGCCAGACATGCCGGTGTCCGCGCGCACCCGGCGTTCCACGGCCGTGGCGCGGGCGCGAGCGGCCTCCGGGACGACCGAGCCGGTCAGCAAGCCGGAGGCGAGAGCCGCCGCGAGGCGGTCACCGGCACGGTTGAGCCGCATCCGCAGACAGTCGGCCGTGACCCCGAGCCGCGCGGCGACCGGCTCGATCGCCCGGTAGCCCAGCCGTACCTCCAGGAACGGTTCTTCATCGGCGGCGGCGATGACACCGAGCTGGCAGGCGCGGCGCACCAGCAGATCCGGATGTCCGTACGGCCGCTGCGGAGTGCGAGAACCAGCCACGGCCAGGTCGACGTCCTCGACCAGCTCCGCATCGTCGGTGCGCGTCCGTGTCCGCAGACGCAGCCCCGCGTCCTGGCCGGCCCGCACCAGGCGGATGAACACGGCCGGTTTGGCCAGGTCCAACCGGTGGTCGACCGCGGCCAGGAAGCCGGTCAGTACCTCGCTGTCCATGTCCTCGGCGTCACCGGTGAAGCCGTTGCGCAGGCGACGGGTCACCCGCGACAGGCCAGGCGCGGCCATCGCGATGACGGCCAGCCGCCAACCGCCGCCGTCCACCCGGGCGCGGGTCACCAGCTCCCGCCACACCACGTCCGCCGCGTCATGACGGCCGGGGTTGTCCAGCAGCCACCGCCGCAGAGCCACCAACGACACCACGCCCGCCGGCAGCCCCAAGCCGTTGCCCGCGGCTGACAGTGCATCGCAGTCGAGCAACAGCGGCGTTTCCTGCGCGGCGAACGCGGCCTCGACCGCACGCAAGTGCGAGCCGGCACGGGTGCTGAAACGGCGAGGCGCAACGATCGTGGACACAAGGGACTCCCGGCGAGAAGGGTCTGGCGGCGCTACGAGTCGCGCGCCGAGACCGGGAATCCTGCACCCGGCCGCGCGTCAGTAATTCAGGAGCCGCTGTCCACCCGCGCAGCCGACAGCAGCCAATCCGATGTCCACCACCGTCCAACCGCAACGGTCACCGGAAGTCGGCACCCGCGACACGACGAGCAACTGTCTACGACCGCAGCGCGGAGCCCAGACAGCAGCCGATACACGGAACGCTACTGTCCAGCTACGAACGGCAAAGCGTGGAGAGTGTGCGACCCGGCTGTACGTGACGACGTCGCGCTCGGCCCAGACGCAAGCGTCGACTCGCTGGGCGTCGCCTACCGAGGCCGGAAGGCGAGGACTCCGCGCCACCGTGCGGGAGTTGATGCCCAGCGGGGTGTCGCACAGCCGTCGGCGCCAACGATCGAGCCCTCAGCAGACGGCGACTGTCCACGCGCCCTCCGGAGTAGCGCACCGCTGGACAGTCACGGTGCAGGACTGTCCAGGCACAACGGTCGCTGACCGCCACTGTCCAGATGCGCGAAGCGACCGTCCAGGACGCCGCTGTCCACCTCGCGGACCCGCACGGGCGCAGCGGACAGTGGATGGACAGCGGTGCTGCTGTTCGCCGCCGCTGTCCGGCACGCATATGTAGAGGTGTCAGCGCATTACGGCGCGGCGCGGAGCCGTGACCATCATGAGAAGCCCCGAATCGAACCCGCACGAGAACCCGACTCCTGGCGCCGCAGCTTCGGGTCGCCACCAGAGGCATCAACCCTTCGAGGGCCCGACGATGCCGGTGTCGGTCTGGCGCACCAGCCGCACCGGCACCGACGGAACCGGCATCAGCGCGAGCCTTGCCCAACGGATCGTCGTCACCTACAGCTTCCACGCAGCCACGGTCATCGACCTGACCAACAGCGACGCGATCACCACGGCCTGCCTCCGCGGCCGGCGGCGCCACCACCGTGCCTACTTCGACGGCGCGGCGGACCTGGTCATCACCAACGCGACCCGGCCTGACTCGCCGGACGATGCCGACCCGGCCGGAGGGGCGCACGAGCCCGTCGACGTCGCGCAGTGGTTCGGCACCGACCTCGCCGGGAACCCCCGCGTCCTGCGCGAGCACGTCACCGTCGGCGACGTACACCGGCAGGCAAGTCTGGTGGTCGCGACCCTGCCACTGCGTCCCGACATGAGGACCACCGACCGCGTTCGGCTGGAACTACTTGTGTCCGTCTGCGGCAGCCTGCTCCGCAACGACGGCTGCCTCGTCCTCATCCTCGACCACCCCGAAGGAACCGACCCTCTCACCAACGGACCACCGCAGCAGGACGCAGACATCTTCGCCATGGCCCTTCGCCACCTGCAACGCATCATCGTGATCGACACCGAATCCGACACCGACCAATACACCTACGGCATCGACGAAGAACTACTCGCCATCGACGCCGACAATCGCCAGTGGCGCCTGCAACTGCGGGCACCACGCGATCTCCACGTATTCGTAACCCGCAAGGACCGGCCAAGCAATCACGGCCTCTCGCCACAACTCGTCTTCACCTACACCGACATCGCCGGACGGCATCGCGACCCCGACCCCTACATCGGCCGACACGGCGACCCGGACTACCAGGGACGACACCACACCTCCTCGAATCCCACGAAACCGCACCCGGACTCGATCCGACACGGCCGCACGCCCGGCCCCATCGACGGCGAACACTAGTGAATCGGAACCGGTCGTAACCTGCGCGGGCCGCTCGCCGTTCCGCCCGAACGATCACATGTAGGCGTTCGGCGCAACAAAGAAACCTCGGCTGTGGGCCGGAGTGGAACTCTGCTCCGGCCCACAGCTGTGCGGCCGTGCCGCCTTCATCAGACATCCGAATGGAGCTGACAATGTCAGTGCACCCGTCCCGCCACGCCATCCCCAACACCGGCAACAGCGCCGTCTCGCAACTCACGCACGACCTGCGCGCCGAACTGATCAACCTCGTGTACGCCGAAGCGATCACCTTCCACGAGGCGAATCAGATGCTGCAACGGCTCGATCTGCTGCCGTTACGGCGCCGGTACCAGGTATCCGCCCGCGTTACCGTTTCGACAACGGTCACGTCCTCCAACGACGCCGCCGCAGGGCAGTACGCCGTTGCCGCGATCAACGCCGATCTGGCACATCTGCACGGCACCGAACTCGTCGCGCGCCACCCCATCCGATCCGGCGAAGGTCGCGAGGTGATCACCGCTCTACGGACCGCCGCAAGGATCCATCATCCGCACCGGCTGCCCGCCGACACCTACGTCTTCGACGCCGATATCGTGCTCGCAACAACTGTCGCGGCTGCCGACCACGACGGCGCCTGGCGCACCGCACAAGACCGAATCGCGAGGAGGCTCGCCGAATTGCCATCACGTTTCACGCGGCTGCGCACCGGCACGATCCGCCGCCACCGCCTTCGCGCGATCGCCGGTCCGATCACCGCCACGAACGACGTCTGGCTACCCGGTGCACACGGCCATCCCGGCAGCCGCGAAAGCGCGGCTCCCGAGGCCCCGTTCACGACTCCTACCTTGGCTGACTCGAAGACGTTCCCGGACCAGGCCCACCATGGCGCGACGGCGACCAGGCGGCTGTGCCGGAGCGACGACCTGCCGTGACCGCCGGACCAACACATCCCGGTGCCATCCTCGACGCGGTCCTCGAGCGGATCACCTACGCCAACGAGGAGACCGGCTACACCATCGCCCGCGTCGCCACCGACCGCTCCCAGACCGACCTGCTCACCGTCGTCGGACCGCTGCTCGGCGCCCAACCCGGCGAGAGCCTGCGCCTGGTCGGCCGGTGGAGTTCGCACCCGCGCTACGGCAGGCAGTTCGAGGTGCACTCCTTCACCACGGTCCTGCCGGCGACCGTCCAGGGCATCGAGCGCTACCTCGGATCCGGGCTCATCAAAGGCATCGGCCCGAGGATGGCCGCCCGGATCGTCGAACACTTCGGCGTCGACACGCTGCGACTCATCGAGGAAAAGCCGGCCCGTCTCGTCGAGGTGCCCGGCCTCGGCCCAAAACGGACCGCCATGATCGCCACCGCGTGGGACGAGCAGCGGGCAATCAAAGAGGTGATGGTCTTCCTCCAGGGCGTCGGGGTGTCGACCTCCCTCGCCGTGCGGATCTACAAGCAGTACGGCGACGCATCAGTGACGGTGGTGCGCAACGAGCCCTACCGCCTCGCGGCCGACGTGTGGGGCATCGGCTTCCGCACCGCCGACACCATCGCCAAAGCGGTCGGCATCCCGCACGACAGCCCGCAGCGGGTCATGGCCGGCATCCAGTACACCCTGTCCGAGGCCGCCGACAGCGGCCACTGCTACCTGCCGGAGCCGAACCTCGTCACCGACGCGGTCGGGATCCTGGAGGTGCCCGCAGACCTCGTCCGCGCCTGTCTGGCCGACCTCGCCGCGCAGGAGGCCGTCGTCGCCGAACCGGTCCCGAACCCGTCCACCGACGGGTCCACCATCCCCGCGGTGTACCTGGTGCCGTTCCACCGGGCGGAAGGCTCCCTCGCGGCCGGGTTCCTGCGACTCCTACGAGCCAAGAGTGACCGGCTGTCGGCGTTCACCGATGTCGACTGGACGAAGGCGCTCGCCTGGCTGCGTACCCGCACCGGCGCGGACCTCGCCCCCGAGCAGGAGGAGGCGGTCCGTCTCGCGCTGACGTCGAAGGTCGCCGTACTCACCGGCGGGCCCGGCTGCGGCAAGTCGTTCACGGTCCGTTCGGTCATCACCCTCGCCGTCGCCAAGAAGGCGAAGGTGGTCCTTGCCGCGCCGACCGGTCGGGCGGCGAAACGGCTCGCGGAACTGTCCGGACAGCCGGCCACGACCGTGCACCGGCTGCTGCAACTACGTCCCGGCGGTGACCCGAGCTTCGACCGCGACAACCCCCTCGACGCGGACCTGGTCGTCGTTGACGAGGCGTCGATGCTGGACCTGCTGCTGGCCAACAAGCTCATCCATGCGATCCCGTCTGGAGCGCACCTGCTCCTCGTCGGCGACGTCGACCAGCTCCCCTCGGTCGGCGCCGGCGAGGTGCTACGCGACGTCCTCGCCGCCGACACCGTCCCGCGGGTACGGCTGACCCGCATCTTCCGCCAAGCGGCCGAGTCCGGCGTCATCGTCAACGCCCACCGCATCAACGCCGGCCAAACCCCGATCTTCGGGCAGCATCCCGACTTCTTCCTGTTTCCCCACGACGAGCCCGAAGCCACCGCCGAGCTGGTGGTCGACATCGTCGCCCGCCGGATCCCGAAACGGTTCGGCATCGCCCCGCGCGACATCCAGGTGCTGACCCCGGTGCACCGCGGCCCGGCCGGCGCCGGACAGCTCAACGTGGCGTTGCAGCAGGCGATCGCCCCGGCCCGTGACGGCGCCCCCGAACGTCGCCACGGCGCGCGGGTGTTCCGGGTCGGCGACAAGGTCATCCAGGTGCGCAACAACTACGACAAAGGCGCCGCAGGGGTTTTCAACGGCACAGTCGGCGTCGTCACCGCGCTGTCCACCGTCGAGCGCCAGCTCACCGTGCGCACCGACGAAGACGAAGAGGTCGACTACGACTTCGACGAACTCGACGAACTCCAACACGCCTACGCCATCACCGTGCACCGCTCCCAAGGCAGCGAATACCCGGCCGTGGTCATCCCGGTCACCATGTCGGCCTACACGCTGCTCCAGCGCAACCTGCTCTACACCGCTGTCACCCGCGCCAAACGCCTCGTCGTCCTCGCCGGCAGCCGCAAAGCCCTCGCCATCGCCGTACGCACCGCCGGATCAGGACGCCGACACACCGCCCTCAGCCACCGACTTACGCCCGACCCCATCGTCCATCGCCTACCTCAGTGACCGGCCCAAACTGAACTCACCCGTGCTGACGTGGCTGACGATGGAGATCCACCGTTTTGGCGATGCTGGCGCATCGAACGCGCCGCCAGGACATGACGCGGACGGTCGACCGGCAGCCGTCGCTGCAGCCAACGAGTGGAGCGACCTATTGTTGTTCACGCTCAATAGCAGCCTCAGCGCGATCAAGGTGATCCCACCAGTTCTCATCTTCTCGGCGGAACGCGGACAGCAGCGTCGCAGGAACGAGAAATATAAGGACGCTCACCTTTTCGGGAGTCAGAACCTCGGCAACCGGCCTACCAGCGAACATCGTCGCCAGGAACGTATAGACATCGTCAGCGCTGAACCCTGCCCAAGCCTCTGAGTCAGCGATCTCCTGCGCGAGTGTCCTCAGCTCTGAATCGGTTGGCCGTCCGGAGTGGATGTCAATAGCGACGAGCCCGGCCACTGCAATCGCGAGCTCGGAGCCTCGCCGGATGGCGTCGTCGTTTGGAAAAGCCCGGAGCGCAGTCGCCAGCAGGTCGGGATCGCGCTTGACGGCGGCAGCCAGCGCCTTACGCACGAGGGGCTCGACATTCTTATCGATCTTCATCGCGGTTCCTCCGCCGTTCCTGCCGTGACTTTAACCAAGATTGCCCACCGCTGATCGCACCAAGGAACGCCAGTGTTACCCCAACAGCAACTTTGGGGGCTAGAGGCAGAAACTCGACGATCGGCGATACCAAAAGCCCTATACCGGCCCCCAGGAATCCAATTCCTTCGGGACTGGGCGTTCGGCGTCCGGGCGGCTCCGCCGGGCCGTCGACGTCCCCGCTTCTTCGGTTGTTGTTAACTGGCGCTCGTCGTCGTGTAGACGTTGGCGCTGTGTCGGTCGGCGATCCTCTCGTCGAGTCGTTGCCCGTCGAGTCGCCGTCCGGCCCTCAACCAGCTGCGGCCCGTGCCCGGTTGAGCGCTTGGACGACCTTTTCCTGGCCGCCGTTGAGAGCGGTGATTGCTTCCTCGATCGCCGCTTTGAGGGCGTTGTATTCGGCGATCTTGTCGCGTGATCCGAGTGCTGTCGCCTGGGCGATGGCTTGCTCTGTCTTGCCCTTGGCGCCGTTGGCTGCCGCGATGCCCTGTCCGACGCCGGTGCCGGTCTGTTGAAGTGCGTGCATGATCTCGTCAGCCGTGGACACGGCGCCCTCCCAGGGTCGAACTTGGTCGGCGGTCACCGTATCGATATCGCTGCTGCATGTCAGGCCCGCCCCGCCGGAACTGGCGGGAATGTGACGCTTCGCGCAGCACGGAGTCAGACAGTGTTGCGCTGAGTGCCGTCGAAGCTGCCGCGTGGGTGTGTCGGCGTGCTGTCGGTGATGACGAGATCCGGTGGGCCGCATCCGTGACCTGCGATGCGGCAGATCTGGGGTGGCCGACGATCGATGCGTTCAGGCTTCTCGTTGGTAGTCTCGGCCGCGGTTCATGTTCGGTTGTTGATCGTTGGGGGGACTGGTGGGGTCGGCGTCGTGGTACTTCGACCGCGCCGTGGCGTTGCACCGCGAAGCTGCCGCGCACACCGAGGCGGCGAGAGCGGAGATTGTGGGTGCGCCGAGCCGGTTGGTACTGCCGCCGGAACGTGTGGAGGCTTACCGGCGGCTCGCCGAACGGTTGACCCGTGGTGCCCTCGATCTGGTTCCCGGTTGGCTGGGCTGGCCCCTCGATGGGTCCACCGCCTCGTTGAAGGTCGGCGTCGATGTGCGACCCGGCGGTGTGAATTTCGTGTTGGCCGGGGTGACCGTCCTGGCTGAGAAGTTCACCGCTCCGGTGGTGGTGCCGCTGCTCGGCGGCGGTCATGTGACCGTGGACGCCGATGCGCGCCGGCCGGAGGTGGCGGCGTGGCTGCGTGGGGTGCTGCTGCGCCTGGTCGCGGCCGTTCCGGACGGCGCCTTGCGGGTACTGACGGTCGACGGCGGCACGCTCGGCGCGGTCTTCGCGCCGTTTCGGCAGCTGGTCGAAGCGGAGTTGTGGCGCCCACCGGTGACCGACGTGGCAGGGCTGCACGCGGTCCTGGATGAGGCGGAGGCGCAGATCGCGGTGGCGCAGTCCGGCGGCGGCCATCATCTGCCGTATCTGCTCATCACGTCCGGGGCGTTGCCCACCGGCTGCGGGCAGGTCGAACTGGCACGGCTCGCGGCGATCGCGCACGCCGGTCCTGCAGCGCGGGTTCATCTTCTGCTGGCCGGCTACCCGCCACCGCCGGGCGCCGGGCAACAAACCCCGGCGCGATTGGACTTCACCACCGCCTTGACCACGATCGCGGACGGATTCGCCATGTCCGAGCCGCCCGGCCCAGAACGCCTGTCGACCCGTGGTAGCGGATTCGCAACTGCGGTGCGGCTGTCTGCCGGCCCCGTCGATGGACTGATCGAGACGGTGTGCGGGCCGCTCGCCTCGGCGGCATGGGTGAGCAGTTCCGTCGATTTCGCGGCGTTGCTGCCGGCCGAGATCTGGTCGCACTCATCCGCGTCCGGGCTACGGACCACGGTCGGACGTGACGGACGGGCGTGGTGCGAGCTGGCGCTGGACGACAGCACGCCGCATTGGCTGGTCGGTGGACGTACCGGTTCCGGCAAGACGGTTTTCCTCCTCGACGTGCTCTACGGCCTGGCGTCGCGGTACAGCCCGGATGAGTTGGCGTTGTACCTGCTGGACTTCAAGGAAGGCGTGTCGTTCGCCGACTTCACCCCGACGCCGATCGACGGCACCTGGATCCCGCACGCGCGCACCGTCGGTATCGAGTCCGACCGTGAATACGGCCTCGCCGTGTTGCGCGAACTGGCCAAGGAGATGGGCCGCCGCGCGATGGAGTTGAAAAAGGCCGGCGTGACCCGCCTTGCCGACCTGCGCACGAGCAGGCCCGATCTGGCGATGCCCCGCATCGTCGCCGTCATCGACGAGTTCCACGTGCTCTTCTCCGGCAACGACCGCATCGCCGGGCACGCCGCCGCGGTACTGGAGGAGCTCGCGCGTAAGGGCCGCTCCTACGGCATCCATCTGATTCTGGCGTCGCAGACGATCGCCGGTGTCGAGGCCCTGTTCACCAAGGGCGAGTCAATTTTCGGCCAATTTCCGCTCCGGGTCGCCCTCGCCGGTGGCGGTGGCGTCCTCGACAAGCTCAACAGGAACGCGGACAACCTGCCGGTAGGCTCCGCGGTCATCAATACCGCCGCCGGAGTCGCGGGCGCGAACCGGATCGTGCGGTTCCCGAACAACGACCCGGCCCTCATCACCGCGCACCGTCACCGCCTGTGGCACGCCCGCACCCCCGGCTCCCCGCCACCGGCGGTCTTCGCCGGCTACGCCGAACACCACATCGACAGCGACCCCGCCTACTTGGCGCTGAACCCACAGGTACGCCGACCCCACGCCCTGGTCGGCCGAGCCGTCGATGTCGGGCTGCCCTCCGCCGGTTTCACCCTCGACACCTCCCCGGGCCGGCACATCGCCGTCCTCGGCCCGAGCCCGATCGGAGCGGACATCGTCCACGCCGGGGCGGTTTCCGTCGCCCGTCAGCATCCACCGGGCACTGTCACGTTCGTTATCGCCTGCCTCGTCGCGTCCGCCGACGCCGCTGCCGACGCCACCGCCGCAGCCATCCACGCGGTAGACCAACCGGTCGAACTTGTCGACGCCGCCGGACTCCAGACACGACTCGGTCACCTTGCCGCCGCGATCGACAGCGCAACGGCACCGCCCACCTATCTGGTCGTCTTCGGAGCCGACGCGGCGAGCGCCCTGCTGGCCGCCAAAGACCTGACAACCTTCCGATCCGGGCACGACGATCTGCGAACCGTGCTGCGCGTCGGCCCCACCCGCGGAATCCACCTACTCGCCTGGTGGCGAGGCGCCCGACGGTTCATCGACGACATTGGCGGCAGCAGCAACCTCGAGGACGTCGCATGCCTTATCGCCCTCAACATCGCTAGCAACGACCTCAACAACTTGACCGGCGACTACAAAACTGAATGGCACCACCGCCCCAACCGCGCACTCCTTATCGACCGCCACGACGACCGCTACCAACTCATCGTGCCCTTCGTCCGACCCGGCGCCTACGAACACCAACACCACTAGTCGCCTCGTTCTCATCCGCCAGAAAACCCAGCGACAACCGACCCGGCGGTCCGAGGACCTCGCTGCTACACCCGCAAGGCCGATCCATCGCCCCGACCATCACCACGCCACGTGAATGGATTCCATGACCGATTCCATCAGACCGGATCATCTCAATATCGGCACTCCCCGACCGGCGGGACTGCCTGCCATTCCTCCCGTGATGATGCCTGGATGGCGCGGCTGGCTTCGGCGGCTGAGCGCTCGCCGGGGCCAGGCGATCGCAATTTGCGTTGCCGTCCTCGTCGTTCTTGTTCCGGTCGGGGTCGTGGTCGCGGTAGTTGCCAAGGGTGCCGTGGACGCAAACGCGGCCGGAACTGATCCGCCAAGTGCCGCATTCTTACTGGTCCAATCCTTTGATGCCTACGCCGGCCGGGACAAGGAACTAGGCTTCGTGCACCTGTTCTGCAAAAAGAACGAAAAGCGACTCGCCAGCCAGAGAGATCTTATTATCGATGAACTGTATGCGATCGAGAAGGCACATGAATACGATATTGATCTGGAGCTTAAGCCTGACGCGGAGGAGGAAGTAGTTTACAGGGGAAGCGCGAGAGCAACCGTCGGATTCTACGTTTCGGCGTTCGTCAGGCTTACCGACCAGCATGGAAGCCGGCATTTCCGAACACCGCCGGAGCGGTGGGAAATCGATGTGCAAAAGGAGAGCAATGGATGGGTCGTATGCGCGATGCGAGTACCCCGCATCTGCGGCGACTACTTCACACGCGACGCGTGCGCGTAGCCGCTTGAGCGTTTCTCCGCCCGCTTCGGACTTCGCTGCTGCCATCGGAACCAGCCTTGCCTCATCGAAGATGACACCGCATCCAATTTCAATAGGGCGATAGTCCGGACTATCGGCACAGGTCGGCAAGGACCCCCGTGGCCGCGTTGATCTGGCCGAGGATGTGGTCGTCGACCGGTTTGGTCGACTCGATGACTCCTTGGCCAAGGCCGGGGAGAACGGCGATCGTCTCACCGTCGGACAGGGAGAGCCGCCAGGTGCCGTCGGTGGCGTAGACGGCGATACCGCGACAACGCCGGTATTGGCGTGTTGCGGCGAGAAGGCGTGGCATACGTGGATCGAGGAGAGGGTCCGCGACGCCGCGCACACCGAGGCGGACCTGGATAGCCCTGGCGCCGGGGGGTGCTTCGAGTGTGAGGTCATCGAGATAAAGCTCGGCCGCCGTACGAGCACACCACAGTTCATCATCGATGTATGCGATGGCGTCGAGAAGTTGCTGATCAACATCAATTCGACTGATTGCGTGTCCGGTGACGGCACTAAGGTACCTGGCGGTTTCGTCGGTCGGCTCCAGCAGGCCATTGTCAAATGCGGCCATGATGATGGACTGGGCTTCCACTACGCGTTCCCGGCGGTGTGGACCAGGCTGAATGGTCAGCCAACATAATGCCGCAGCAGCTTCGGGCAGCCATCCGGGAAGTCGTCGTTTGGCGTTCGCGCGGACTTCTTGTTCGACTTGGTTGAGCCAGCCGGGGCGGGTATCGCCCCCCGAGAATCCGCCGAGCCAGCGCAGCCAAAGATCATCAAGGTCTTCCCCGGTCAACTCCAGCCGATCGGGGGTTTGGGCAGAGGTGAGTTGAAGTTCGGCGAGCGCGCCGACGATCGTTGCGAAGTTGCCGGCCGGTGCAAGGGGCTCGACCCATGCCAGGCGTGGGTCTCCTTGTGCGCCGGCCCAGCGTCGCAAGAGGTTGCGGGCGCGTACCCGGACGCGGGCAGCGAGCCGCCATCTCCGTCGTGTCGACGCCTCCTGTGAATCGACGTCGGTTGCGTCGTCGAGGAGTCGCGCAAGAAGGGATTGCCCGGCCCGACCCGGCGCAGGCTCGGATGGAGTCCGCGCCCGTAGCGCGTCGAGAAGCTCAATGATCGGCTCGCTGGCGTCGAGGCTGTCGCTCCAGATTCTCCCGTATCGGCTCGCGCGTGGGTCACGACCGAGCTGTTCACGTTCGAGGCGTACCCATAGGTCGTCGTTGCCCTGTTCGGCTTCCTCATCGGCCGTGACGCCGCCGGCGGAGGCGGGCGACTGCCGTTCGCTCACCTCCATCACCAAATTGCGGTGCAACCAGGCGAGCATCTTGCCGAGCGGGCTGTCGAGGTCACCAGTGGTGAGGCCGTCAGGTAGATCGTTGCTGGGCCGCGCCGTGCCGGTGAGCGCAGCCGCGAGTGCGATGGTGTCGTCCACGACCACCTGGTTGGACAGGACCGAACCGTCTGTGTCGACCACGCGAACGAGTCGCCCATGCACCGGGCCGACGGTGGCAGTTCTTCCGGAGGCGTGGCGGGTGAGCGGCTGTCGATTAGTCAGATCGTCAAGGAGCCAATCTGGCTTGGCGGCTGGCTCACAGGCCACCTCCACACGTCCGTCGTCGGTCACGACGGCGGAGATCAGGCGAACGGCGGGCGCCACAGGTTCCGGATCTGGCCTAAATGACCATGACGGGAGTTGATCGAGGGTGGCGGCGACGGCCGTAGTTTCCGGCGGTGTGAACGCCGCTCGGACCTCTTCTGCGGTGAGCTGAGTGAGGACGGCGACCTCTATATTGCCGCTGTGGCCAACGATGCGGGTCATCGCGGCTCGGGACAGGTTCGCTGATCCAGAAAGTAGCCATCCCTGATTACCGGCGACGGCACCGACCAGTTTGGCGTGCACGAACTCGTCCGGCTGGTACATGAGGATCTCGGTCGTTGCGCCGCTGGCGATCAGCCGTTCCCTGAGCCGGTTGCCGTTGACGCTGGTGGCCTTCGTGAGGAACACGCGAACGCGTCGAGGGCGTAGATCGGTAAGTAGCTGCCCGACCGCCGCCGCATCGTCGTCGTAGTACGGGGCGCTCAGCAGAAGTTCCTCGATGTCCGACGGTGTTTGGATAGCAAGAGCCGCCTTGAACTGGGAGGCGATCGAGGTGTCCAGGTTATGAATCAAAGGTGAGGCTGCCTGTGACGTACCGGCTGGTTGGGGCGGCAGCCGAGCGTCCAGATCGAGTAGCCGCTGGACGAGGGTGGTGTCATCGACGAGGCCGACAACGCGATGAATCCATGTGCGCCAGGACGCGATGGCTGCGTCACCGATGGGGGTCCCGGATCGGAAGGCGGTGAACACCTCCTTGCCGCGATCGAGCCCGCTCATCGAGAGGTTTCCGGAGCCGACCAGCAGAGTCGCCCTCGTTCCGGTCACCGCGAGATACGTCTTGGGGTGGAACGCCTGACCGCCCGGCCGTACACCGCGCAGCAGCCAACGCCGGTTCACGGCGGCGAGGGCTTCGACCGCATCGGCGGGGAGGCGGTCGAGGCTGGCGCTGAGCCTGCGATGGTCCGCAAGGACAACGACGTTGAGCGGCGGGTCGCCCAATCGAGGTAGCAGGAACTCGTTGAACAACGGCAGGTCCACGCTGTACGTCGTGGCCCACAACGCCGACGCGGCGCCAGTGAACAGTTCGTGGACCGGGCGGCATCGCTCCACCGGAACGGCCGCCGAGTCGGTCATCCGAGAACCTCGGTGGCGAACGCGACGCCACGATCGGTCAGCCGTGATTCGCTAGGCTCGTCGCCTTCCCACAGGCCCAGGTCCCAGGTGAGCCAGCTCAGTGGATCCGCGCGGATCGCGGCGAGTGGGAACCGCTCGATGCCGTGGTCGTAGAACCGCAGGAGCCCTTCCTCCCAACGGAACCGGAAGGTGAAGTCTGGCAGCTTGGAGTAGGCGATGCGCTCATGCACCGGGACTACGAATCTAGACACCAGCCACCACAGCGTCTCACCGAGCGAGGGCTGACCGTCGAGATGCTCACCGACAGCGGCCAGAACCTCGGCAACCGACGGCTGCCATGCCGATCTCACCCGCGACGCCTTCACCCAGCCGGGATCGGAGCGACCCTTGGTACGGCGGGCAAGTTCGAGCAGCACCACGACAGCCGAGGTGGCGGTGTCGAGACCGGCGGTCAACCACCGAAGAGTATCCAGCGACGCCGTGGCGACGTCTATGTCCTCGCCGTCCCAGTCAGGCACGGTCAACGCCGCAGGCTCCAGCGCGGCGGCGATCGCAGCCGTCGGGTAGCCGGAGGCCCAGGCGGGTGGTCCGCCAACCATGTTTGAGGCCACTTCACGTACCTCGGCATGGGTGAGCCCGCGACCCAGATCGCGACTGCGGGCCAGGCCGGCACGGCAGAACTGCGACCAGACCGAGCAGATGACCTCCTGCCATACATCCTTGGCTATCAGCGCCGCCCACTGCCCGGCGACGAGAGCGTGCCCGTCGCTTCGCGGGTCCGGATACGACCACAACGCGTCCCGGTACGCGCGGCCGGACCAGGGCACATTTGGATCGGCAGCGACGAGGCTGAGATAGTGCCCCACGCTCCGTCGGCGCTGGACCGCACCGGCGTTCAGCGTGGCGCTAGCGCCGGGTCCGGACTCGTCGTCCTCGCGAGCAACGGGCGGGTCGCTACCGAAGATGGCGTCGTGCACGGCGTCACGTTCGTCCGGCCGCTCACGTAGCCGGCACAGGCAAGCGACCCCGGCGTATTCGTCGATGACGGCTGCGGGGACCGGCTCGCTGGTCCACATGAATCGCTGGTAGTACTCCGTGCCCTCCACCGCGCTCCGGAATGTCGACGCCAAACGTCCGGCCCGCTCGGTGGGGCGAAGGACATCGATCGGAATCGGTTCGTCGCCGAGCATGGTGCCGGCTCTGGCGACGATGCCAAGCTCAATCAGCGGCGATCGGTAGTACAGCCCGTATCCGCCCAGGCTGCTCTCCACAGATTCCCCGCGTGGGAACGGCCCCGTCCCCTCGGCGACGTCGCCCAGCCGCCGAGCACCGACCGGGCTCGACCCACAACCGTATGGGCAGCGCTGCACCGCGAGGCCGAGTTCCCACTCGCGTCGGCGGATGAATGTGGCTAGCGACTTACCGTCCGCCGGCAACCGTCGGACCTTGTACTCGTTGAGGAGAAACGCATGGAACAAGAAGTATCGGGCCCGTCGGGACAGTTCAAGGATGCCCGGCAGGAGCAGCGGCATGAGCCGATCTTGGGTAGTCGTCTGCAGACCGAGCGGGTCGCGGCCCTCGTTCTCCCGCAGGGAAGCCGCGATCCAGCGAGGCGCGGGCACCTCATCCGCGACTGTGCCGGGTGCAGCCGTCATGTCAGCGCTCCAACCCTCGTCAGACCACTCGTTCGTAGAGAACGCCGTGCTTGCTGCGCATCAGGGACTCAATCGATTCCGCGAGGCTGGTGTCGTGGACCAGCAGGCCCAGTTCAACATTGGTGTTTTCGGCGCTGTAGGAGAAGTTCGCGCTGGTCATCAGGGTGAGCGCGCGGTCGATCACGATGAACTTGGCGTGGCTGACGAGAGGTTGGTGCGCGTCGGGCAAGGTCAACGTTCGGAAGACCGTCGCTTTCGGCAGGTGCGCCGCGACGGCCGTGGGTGATCCAGCATGTGCGTCGAGGTAGACCTTCACGCTCAGGTCGGCCCGGGTGGCTGCGGCGCGTAGGGCGGGCCACATGCCCGAATGGGGGGTGAAGTTGAAGCTGGAGCAGACGATAGACATGCGGGCTTCCTCGATGAGGCGTTGCGCTTCGCTGGTAAGGCGGCCGATCGTGGCTTCGGAGCCGGGCATGGTCCAGACGGGGGTAATGGTTGTGCGGACCGAGCGGGCGCCTGCGATGGCCCGCAGCACAGCCACCGTGGTCTCCACCTGGTGCGGGCCGAGTCCTGCCTCGGTGAGCAGGCGTTTCGCTTCGCTACGGCGGGCGGTGTGGACCTCCTTCAGTGCTTGGGTGGTAGTGCTGCCGGCTTGGAGTGCCGTGGCCAGCCGCTCGGCCTCGAACGCGGTGATGAAGGCGCCGAGCGCGGCGTGCGGGTCAGCAGCCATCGATGGTGCCGAAGAAGCCGGGTACCCGTTCGTCGTCGATGGTTGGCAGGGTAAGCAGGAATCGCCGGTCCAGGAACCGATTGGCGCGTTCGCAGGAAGTCTCCGAGGCGAAGCAGCAGCAGTGACAGGCTGCCCCGTGGAGGAAGTCCTCGCCGTGTCGGGGGGTCCGCTGGCCGCAGACCGGGTCGGAGGAGCATCGGGCCGCCCGGCGTAGCGCGTCGATTACGAGTCCTTGCAATCGTTCCGGTTGGCTGAGCGCGACCAGGCCGCCGAGGGTACCTTCGCTGTCCGAGGCGGTGGTGCAGATGAGCAGACCGGCTGCTGCTGGCCGGTCGGGGGTGGCTGGCCAGGCGTAGAGCCGTTCGCTGAGGCTGGCGGCACCGTAGCCGCACGACATCGCCATCTCCCGGATGAGGATGTGCGCGAGGGAATGGATCAGCCAGTATCGCGGGGCGGGAAACCGTGTGTTTGGGTCGATCTGGGCGGCGGTTTCGGAGAAGCGGCGGGCGAAGTTGCGGCGGTGGGCGTCGCGATGCGCGCGCCACAGGGACGACGGGAGGATCTGCGCTTCCCACGACGCGACGGCGTTCTCGTCGAGTTGTAGGAAGATGCCCTCGCCGCGGTCCTCGGTGGCTGGTACCCATGTCGGGCGGCCGTCACGGGTGAGCTTGACCAGCCGGGTGGCGAGGTCGTTGACGCGGTCCATTTCGTCGATGCGGGTGAAGCCGATCACCGCGTTGACCTTCTTCATCCGGTTCACAGCGATGACGCGGTTGACATGTTTGGGTAGTTGGTCGCCGGTGGGCATCTCGGTGACCATGAGCCCGCTTGCGTTCTCCTGCTGGGCGAACAGGCTCGGCTTTTGCAGGTAGTCCCACTCCGGTACCAGCAGCTCAACCGGATCCCACTGCCGTAGCTTCTCCTGCCGCTCCTCCTCTGACGGCGGTGGTGCGAGAGCTTCGGCTGCCGAGGCGGTCAACTCTTCGTCGGTGATGCCGCTGAGGTCGACCTTGTCGTCGAGAAGGTCCCGCAGCATGTCTGGCTTGTTGGCGTACTTGGTTAGCTTTTCCGTCGTCATGTGGGTGCGCAGCTTCGTGGCGAGCGCCGTCCGGTCTTGTTCGGCGGTACGCGGCATGACGATGATCGATTGGGTGGAGGCGAACCACAGGTTAGACGCGCCCATCATCATCAGCGACGTGCCAAGTCCGCACTTGGTGTCGAACGCGTTCAGGTGCGGGTGACGGCCCCGGCAGGCGGGCAGTTTCCGTTTCCCGGACTCGCCCTGCGCCTCGCTCATGCTGCGTCGCTGCTGGCAACGCTCGCACGTGACGACCGCGCCCGCGCCCTGACCGACGTTGCTATCGCGGAGCTTCAGATCCGGCTGTGGCGCCGCCGGGCAGGGATTGCCGTGGTGCACCCACAGTGTGTACGGGAACTCGTCTAGGTGCCCGTTCGCGCAGGCGAGCAGGTAGCGGGCGGGCACGGCCGGGCTGCGGCGGGCCTTACCCTTCGCGCCAGCCTTCGGCTTGCCCTTCGTCCCACCGGCGATGCCGCGGCCAGGGCAACTGGCGTGTTCGAAGGTCGCCAGGTCCGGACGGAACGGATGGGTGTTGGTGTAGCTGAACCGCGACAGCGGCCCCAGATAATCGCAACTGGTGCAGCGCAGCCACTGCGGAAAGACTCGCGCCGGAATGCCGAGGTCGGACCCCTCCTGGGACATCGCGCGGGCCTTCGGCTGCCACGGGAACGGGCGCAGTTGCTGAACCCGCGGCCCGAGATGGAGCTGCACGACCTTGAGAAGCCGCGGTTCCTCGATGGTTGGCACGGTGGGCCTGCGTCGCCAGATCGGCTCCCAGTCATCCAGCCCGGCCGGCATGATCGAGAACTGCGGCAGGTCCATGATCGAGCCGACACCATAGGTGTAGAGCAGCGACGACGGGCGAGCCGAGCCGACCTTGGCCCGGTTTTTGGCCTGCGACTGCTCGCTTTCGGTCAGCGGATCCATCGGCTCCGACGACTCGAAGATCATCGACAGCGGGTCAGCGTCGAGTGTCACGCGGTCCCTCCTTCGATCGGCAGCTCCCAGCGCGGTGCATCATCAGGCTCGACCGCGAACAACCGCTCCGGCAACGGGCTCACCAACAGGTTGATCTCCGGCTGGACCTCCCGCATCGAGTGCGCGATGACGAACGGCGCCCGGTCTTTCAGATCCTGGTTCGCCTTCGCGTGCTCCGGGCTGATCAGCAGCGGCAGAAAGCTGTCGTTGTCGCCCGTGCGCTCGTACACCAGGGTCTTGCTCAGCTTCGTGGCGTACACGCCCCGGGCGCTCCACTGGTCGAGGCGGTTGGCAAGCCGTTGCTGCGCCTGCGTCGTCAGGTCGTCCAACTGGGCTGCCGCCCGGATCCTGGCGTGTAGACGGGCGATGAGGGCGGAAAGGGCGTCCTTCTCATCGCGGACCCGCCACGCACTGCGCTCCGGGGACAGCCCGTCATCCCGGTGCGCCTGCAGCACCCGCGCCGCGCTGACCAACACCCCGTCGATGCCCCGCTCCAGAGATGTAGGCGAGAACGGCGTGACCGACAACGCCTCCACCTGGGCGTAGAACGTCTCGTGGTAGTGCCGGAACTGCTCGAAGTGGGCCAGATCGCGAGGCCGCGCCCAGTTGCCCAGCGCGACGACTAGGCCCGGACGACCGCCATCCTCGCCCGGACGGCCGGTGTCGCGACCAACCCGAGACGACGCCTGGATGTACTCGGCGGTGTTCTTCGGCTGCCCCACCACCAGCATCAGCCCGAGGCGCTGCACGTCCACGCCGACCTGCAGCATCGACGTGGCCAGCACCACGTCGAACGGGTCGGCCTTCGGCCGGGCGGTCTTCTCACCCGCGTCCTGCTGTTCGAGCCGTTGCCGCATCGCGGCGGTCGTCGCGTATCCGGGGTCGAACTCCAACGCCAGGTTGTCCAGCGTGCGGCCGATGTCGACCGACGCGATGCGCGAGGTCAACTCGCCGGTGACGAGCCGGCCGTACGAACCCTGCCGGCGCGGGAAGCCCGACCCGGGCCGGGGCTGCCGCACCCGGTTCTGCACGTCGTCCGCGACGTACCGCGCCATACCGGCCAGCTCCCGGGTGGCATTGAAGTACCCGACGAGCGTCATGTAAGGATCGGCGGCGGCCCCGCTGCGGTCAAACAGCAGTTGACCGGCGAGCAGCAGCGCCTCAGCGACACGGATCTCGGCGCTGGACAGCCGCACACCCTGCGCGCTGACGCCGAGGTATCGCCGGCCAGGGCTGGTTGGGCCGACCGGCAGCTCCTTCGAGAAGTAGGTGTCGGCCACGTCGAGCACCTGCGGTGGGAAGATTTCCACCCCTCGCCCGTAGAGTCCGCGTACCTGGTCGTCGGCTCTGCGTACGGTCGCGGTCGACGCGACGATCATTGGCCGGACCGGGGTCCCCTCCGCCATCTCCCAGGAGGCCAGGGTTTCCACAGCGACCTCGAACAGGCCCACGGAGGTGCCCAACGCGCCGGTAATCAGATGCAGCTCGTCCTGGATGATCAGATCCGGCGGCCGGAGGCGTCCCACTGGACGTACCGTCGCGGCCGGCAGGCCGGCCTCGGCCTGGTGCCCGGTCTTGATGCTGCAACCGGCATAGTCAGGGTGCACGTAGCCATGCCGTCCGCAGCGCCGCCCAACATAGCCGAACAACGCCGCCGCCTCACCCTCCCGGGCGAGGCGGGCGAACTTGTCCACCGTCGCGATCACGAACACCGGTGGCATCCGGTAGATCTCCTCATCCACCGTCAAAACCGGCAGGCCCTCGGAAACCTCGCCGCCCTTGGCGAACGGACACCGGCCCAGGTCGTCACCGCAGAACACCAACACCCGCCGGGTCGCCTTGACCGGCACCACGTTGGCGGCGCCGATCGGGCTGCCGCACCACGGGCAGCGTTGCACCTGCAACACCGTCAGCCGGTGCCCGCCGTAGACGTTGGCCTTGCGTAGCTGCTCGTCGGCCTCGTCCCAACGCTTCGGGCTGACGTCCGTGCCGACCCACAACCCGATCCGGAACGGCTCGCTGCCCCAGGCTGCCGCATCACGGCGGCGTGCCAGTTCGGCCGCGCAGACCAGCGCTGTTGCCCGCTGGAACTGCTGCGCGGTCAGCAGCCGCAGCGTGTACCGCATCAACACGGCAACCCCGTCGCGTCCGTCCAACGGCCCGTCCGACGACGCTACAACCTTGTGCCGACGTCGAATCGCGAACGTGTAGGCGGCCAGGCCCAGGTACGCCTCGGTCTTGCCGCCACCGGTCGGGAAGAACAACAGTTCCACCCGTGACAGCTCACCGCTGCGCACTGCTGCGGTGGGATCGGTCAAGGCCGGCAGTTGCATGAGGATGAACGCCAACTGGAACGGCCGCCACGATGACGGCTTCTCCCGCTCGGCGGCCTCGACCTGAGCACGGGCGTCCGCGAAGGACAGGTTGGGATCAGAGCTTCGCCTGGCCGAGATCTGGGAGTGGATACGTTGGTCACGCATGACCTCGTTCATAAACCGGAAGCATGCGAACGCCTCCGGCTCACCGACGACATGAGCCAGGCCGGCCGCTAGCCGCCGCTGCGCACCCCGCGCCTCGTCCACGACCTCCTCGGCCAACTCCCGTAGGTGCGCCGGAAGCTGGGCGGCCTTCGCCGCCTCCCCATCCAGCCAAATGCGGTAGCCGTCCACGAGCGGAGCGAGGCCGTCACGAACTTGGTTGGGCGTGGCCTTTGCGAGGGCATCCATGCCCAGCAACGCGCCGTCGACCGACCGGGCCTGCGTCTGCGGCGTCTCGGCGACCGGCAGCCACGTCGTCCACACCGCCGTGGCCCGCCGCGCGCCCGGTTCAGCTTGCCAATCAACCGAACAGGTCCGCCCGACCGCGAACTCCAGACGATTGCGGTACTGAAGGTGCAACCGGCGCACCTCCTCGTCGTGCTCCGGCCACTCCTGCTCCATGACGTCACGCACAGGCAGGAACGCCGCCGCACCACCCGCGTCGATGTGCAGCCTCGTCTGGAACAGCCACTCGTTCACCGGGATCGTCGGCGGTGTCTCGCGGTCGTTGACCAACGCAATCTCGATCAGTCGCCGACCAAACCGGACGTCGTCGTACGCGTCGATGCGCACGCACACCTGGCCCGTCAACACCCGCGTGTAGGTCCGCCCCGGCGTCAGCTCGACAACCGCGATCTTCTCAAC
Source organism: Virgisporangium aliadipatigenens (assembly GCF_016863615.1). Classification (GTDB taxonomy): domain Bacteria; phylum Actinomycetota; class Actinomycetes; order Mycobacteriales; family Micromonosporaceae; genus Virgisporangium; species Virgisporangium aliadipatigenens. Next base: position 118,314 of record NZ_BOPF01000026.1, read on the forward strand.
GATCCCCACTGGCGTACGTCGGTACCGGCGTAATGGCCGACCCTTCTTGTCGATCTCCTCGGTCTTGACACTCTCGTAGGTACCCCAAGTCGCTGTGACTGTGAACTCGGTCAGGTCGTTCGGTACCTGGAAGCGCAAGCCCATCGACGATGGGATCATCAAGCCTTGCTTCGGCGCCTTGTCGTCGACGTCGTCCTCGTCCGCGTCCGCGCCGTTGTCGTCAGCGGACTCGGCCGGGATGCCGCGCTGGGCGTGCACACCAGCCTCGTCGGCCCGAATGCCGACCAGACCGTAGCCGTCCTCGGCGCTCGCCGGGTCAGCGCGCTCCTCAGTCAGCTTCACCGGCGCAATGTGCCCGACCAGGTACAACTGCCGAGGGCTGACCGGCAACAACTCCTCCGGTCCACCAGCCGGGCCCAGTAGCTCCCGCTCGAGGATGTCGACCAAGTTTTCCCGGACCGTGTACGAAGTGTCGTCCGGCTCATGCTCTAGTCGAAGGCTCGGCGCGCGATCAGTCACAGCAATGTCCCTTGCGCATCGTCGGCGAGCGGTTTGCGAGCGCGGCTAGGCGCAGTCGGGGGCACCTTCTTCCGTTGCGCCGCCGCCCGACGCAGGTTCTCCGCGAGCAATGAGTCCAGGATTTTCACCCGGGCGGCAGGACTAACCGTCCACCGAGTGACCTGCCGGTACGTGTGGAACCCGTGATCCAACGGCACGTCCGACCAGCCATACGCCGCCATCACCGTCTCGTCCAGTTCCACGTGAATCCGCCGCATCCTAGCTATGTCAGGGTCGTCAGCATCACTAACGCTCGGGTTGTTGACCAGGTTGTACAGCCTGGTGAGTCCCAATTTCCGGCGCAGCATGATTTCCCGCCGCTCGCCGTGGAGGATCTCGCCGATTCTTGATAAGCGTTCCGTCAATTGTGGACGCGGAAACGTCGCGAAAACTCCCGACGGGGTGTAGGTCACATCTGCACGCATGGTAGAGCCGTATTTTATCGCCCAAAGCTGGTGCGCGCTCGATGAGAGCACCGACTGCACTGCGAGCGAATCGGTTGCGAAAACGACCAACTTCTGGTCGAATACGAACGATGTTGGGACTCGCATCGGCACCACGGTCTTGCTCACTTGTGCGATGACCAGCGCGCTATCGAGTTCAGCAATTGCCTTGCGCATCGCTGGTGCCGGACGCTTAAACTGCCACCAGAGATCTCGCAGAGCAGGGCTGCTGCTGGCGACCCTCTGCGGCTTGACGCGGGTCTCGACCGCCAGAAAAGGCGCAACGTACGTAGCTGCCACATCTTCTGATAACCCAGTGAAATCGATCACCCATCGAGACGCCGTACAGTCCGGCCTTGAATTCAAGTCCTCCCCGTTTAGATACGGAAAGAGAACATCGTTGTTGCGTTCATCTTCGGCAATCCATTCCTCTGCTTCCTTCGGATTCAGAATGAAGCCCGCACCATGCACATAGGAACCGATGAAGGCCATACCGTCGTTTTCCAGCAGCCGCTCCGGTGAACCGTCAATCTGACCGGTCGCCTCGAGCAGTGTGGAGATCCTAGGCACCACAACTCCATCAGCAACTCGATTGGCTTGACTTGCGACCGTTGTCCGGGTGCCCCAAATCGCCGCGTATTCCAAGTTGGCACTCGTCGAAGGCCAGGGTGCGCTCTGGACGGCCCTAGTCAGCGTAAAGCCCCGGTCTACCATCTGGTCGAGGCCGACTTCACGGGTGTAACCTTGCGCGACGCTGTTAGTGGCGACAAGGCCGAGCGCTCCGGTTGGCCTCAATAGCGTGAAGGCGCGGAGAAAAAAGTACGCGACCAGGTCGGCACTGCCACGAGCACCATGGGCTACTTGATGCACGGTCCAGTCGCGCACGTTGGTGCCCAGCGCGCCCGTGATCTTCGAACCACCCAAGTAGGGTGGGTTGCCGATGACAGCATCGAAGCCACTGTTGTCGATCAATACGTCAGGGACTTCGAGTGCCCAGTGTAGCGGTTGCCACCGTTCGTAGTCGGTCTGCACGGTCGGCGTTAGTCCCGAATCCACAATGGAAGCTAGGAAGCTGGGATCGGGTGGCGTATTGCCTGGTGGGATTGCGGCGGCTACTGCATCGGCCAGGTTCTCGTAACCCTCGTCCAAGGCCCTACCGGGCTTCCCGCCGAGGCGCAATCCCGCGGCGATCACCCCGTCGGCCGCCCTACGAAGCTGGGCGGTCAGATCGTGCAACCGGTCGAGCTGGCGCCGCTTGGCGCTGGCGCTCCGTTGGGGGTCGTACTCGCGCACCTCGCTGGCCAGCTCTCGACGAATCTCCACGGCTCGGCGGATGATGCTGTCCATGTCGCGGGCGAATAGGCGGGGCTGCTGATTCTCGGGCGGGTCGACATGTAGGGCGCGCAATTGGCGCAGCTCGGTGAGTCCGAGGAGCGAGTTGCCATGCAAGATCTTGTCGTCGACGAAGGAAAATGGCAGTTCGCGGTCGAGCGACACCAGCCACAGCGACAGCTTGCACATCTCGACGGCCATCGCGTTGATGTCGGCGCCGTAGAGGCATCGGGCGACGACCTCGCGGATCGCGTGCTGGCGCAGGTCGCGGCGGTGGGCGTTGGCTGGGTCCTCTGCGGTCCACGCCTCGACCAGTCGGGCGGCGAGGTAGCGGGCGGCGGCGACGAGGAATGCGCCGGATCCGGCAGCGATGTCGGCCACCTTGAGGGCGAGGATTTCGTCGGAGTTGCGAAGCCGCCATGTGTCCCGGTCTGCGGTCTGGTGCGGTCCGGGGGAATAACAAAGTGGTTCGAGGGCGTGCTGGACGACTTCCTCCGCGAGGGACTTCGGGGTGTAGTGGGCGCCGGCGTTGCGCCGCGACGGCGTCTCGTTGACGAGCAGGCCGCCGTCGAGGACCACTGTTGGACGGTCGCGCAGGTCCCGCCGGATGATCGTGGACCAGCGGCGCAGCCGTGCCCGCAGGGCATCGTCGTTGGCGGTCACGGCCCGCAACTGGCGGTCGGCGTCCTCACCTTGCGTGGCCGCGAGCAGTTTCGCGAGGGCGTTCACGCTGGGCGGGGAGGCGGCGGACTGGTCCGCCTTGACCCAGGCGATTATCGCGGTAGCCAACGCGGCCGGCGTCGAATGATCGTCGGCGAGCGTCTCCAGCACGGTGAGTGGGATCTCCGGTTCGGCGCCAGTGCCGCCGACGAGGCCGAGCTGGACATCCCCGGTGACCCGGATGCAGGAGTAGCCGAGCAGGCCCTCGTAGATGTATCCGATCTGTTCCACGTCGATGTCGCGGAACGAGATTCGGCGGGCGTCACCGCCTTTGAGCTGGGCCACCTGGACCGAGCGCAGCACGTGCAGCATGACCCGGTCGGAGACGGGCAGTGCGAGAGTGCCGTTGTCGTTCGAAGCGGTCAGGAAGCCGTACCGGGCTGGGTCGAACAGCGATCCGCCGTAGGCGGGCATCCGCATGTTCTCAAACGATGCGCCGCGGTAGAGGGCCTGGCTCGTGGCCAGGAGCCGGTGCCAGGTGAGGTACGTGCTGTCGAGGGACTCTTCGCCGTCGACCAGGCGGCGCTGTTCCAGTGCGTCGAGTTCGCCGCTGATGCCGTACCCCTGTTGGAAGAGCTGGCTTTGCGGGAGCAGGCCGCGCTCTTCGGCGAAGAGCAGGAACACGACGCGCATCATGACGGTGACGGCGGCGGAGTAGGTTTCGTGCGGGTTGTCAGGCAGGGGATCGGTCAGGCCACGACGGCGGTGGTCTGCGGCCGTTTCGGCGAACGCCTGGATCAGCAGTTCCACGGCCCGGCGGACCTGCGCGCCGAGCGCTTCGGTGATCTCCTCGGCGGCGGCGACGGATTCCTCGAACAGCTTCGGTAGCCGCTCGCTCGGGTCGCCGCCGATGATGTACTGCCGAGCGATGACGGTGAGGAACGCGTTGCGGGTCAACGGTTCCTCGACCCAGGTCTGGGCGTCGACGATACCGGAGGCGACCATGGAGTTCTGCCGTGCGCAGACAAGAGCCCACCAGCGGCCGTCGGTGACGATGCCGATCTCGACGTCGGCCCCGCGCAGCATCGCCTCCATCCGGTCGATAGCGGTGGCGGCCCAGCCGTCGGTACCCGTGGCGTGCAGGGTGTCGCACCGGTCCACCATGCTGACCAGTGCGCCGATGCCGTCGGGGCCGTGCAGCGCGGCGTCCGGTGTGACGGTGATCCGCCGGTCGGGAGAGGTCGCGGCCACGGCGGGCGCGCATCCGGGACCCCAGGCCAGGGACTCACGCCAGCCGACCACATCGCGCAGGACCGTCTGTACCCACGTGTCGCGGACGCTGGCGTACTTGGCCTGGACCGTCTCGTCTTCCGGGTCGATGTCGAGGGCTTCCCAGGCGTGGTCGAACGCAGGCTTCGCCTCGCGCAGCGCGTCGAGCCGCTCGGGGGCCAGCGTGGGGATGCCCTGCGGCCATACCCGCTTCAGCGGTGGGATGGCCAGGAACGGGCCGTCGGTCTCGACCAGTTCCAGCCAGGCGCGGTGCAGTTCGGCGGCGGTCTTCGGGCGGAAGGTTCGGGTGGTCCGCATCAGTGTGCTCCTCCGCGGCGGGCGTCGGCCGGGGTGAGGGCGAAGACCACTGCGGCGGCGGTGGTGTGCGGTTTGACCTCGCGGTACCGCTCGGTGATCGCCGCGACTTCGCGGTGTTCCTCGTCGCCGAGTTCGTCGAGGCGGCGGCGCATCGCGTCGATGTCGCGGCGGCGCTGCCGTTGCTGGTCGTCCGGGAACAGGGCCAGTTGTGCCTGCATCTCCGCGCTGGTGAGCTGTTCCAGTGACTCGTTCAGGTTGCGGCGGAAGGCGGCGAAGATCTCCCGCGCCCGGGTGGTGTCGGCGTCTTGGCGCTTCGCCAGTTGCTCGCTGACGCGCTGATGGCGGCCCTCGGCGCGTCGGGTCATCGAATCGAGCAGTCGAGCACGTAGCGGGGAGTCCGGTTGATTCCACTCTCGTGTCAGGTCGGCTCGGATGTCGTCGGCAGCCAGGGTCAGCCGTTCGGCGTCGAGCGCCTGGTCGAGGAGGTGCTCCGCGCGTTCCTCGGCGATGGCGCGGCGACCGCGAAGGCGTACCCCGGCCAGGAAGATCTCCTCGTGTAGCCGAAGCCCACCCCGGCCAACGAGCACCATGCGGGTGACAGCGGCGACGAAGGACTCTTCCAGCTCGTCCACGACGACGGCGGTGACCCGGTGTAGTGGGGCGTCGGCGCTCCACAGCGATCGGCGGAGCAGGCGTTGGGCCTTCTTCACCAACGGATGCCCGAGGTGGACGTAGACCAGATCCTTACGTCCGGCCGTGGCCTTGTCGTCAAACGTGATGGGGCGTAGCACTCCGGGCTCGGAACGGGTGTCCAAACCTTTCAAGGTGGACTGCCAGGCCGGGCCGAGTGCCGGCACGGTGAATACGGCGGCGTCGGTGCGGTCGTCGCCGGCCTCGACCAGCGCCGGCTGGTGGCTAATTCGCAGGGCGGTGTCGACCACTCGACGCAGGTTGGCCGGGTCCAGATGCATCTGTGCTCGGCTTTCGGCGTAACCCTGCTCAAGTTGGGTCAGCCGGCTGTTCAGGTCTAACCCGCCGGCCAACGCTTTGTTGATCACGCTGTTGCCGTCGAGCGGGGTCTTCTTGCGCCGGGCGGTCCTGGTCCGCGTGAAGTGGTCCTGGATCTCTTCGGCGATGACCTGGTTAACGGAGCCGAGGTCCCGGGCGACCGTGACTACCTTCTTCGCGATGCGGCCCATGAACTCCATGTCTGCGGCGTACGTCGTCGAGGACCGGTCCGGGGCGAACTGGAAGATCAGTGGGGTTTCGTGCTGGCCATACCGGTCGATCCGGCCGATGCGCTGTTCCAGCCGCGACGGGTTGAACGGGATGTCCAGATTGATGAGCCGATGGCAGTGGTCCTGCAGGTCGATGCCCTCACCAGCCGCATCGGTCGCCAGTAGGATTCGCACCGGGTTCTTTGCGGGCTCCGTCGTGAAGTGCTCCCGGATCAGTTCGCGTTCCTCGGTCGGCGTCTCGCCCTGGATGATTTCCAGCACGTCGCCGTACCCCTGTTGGGTCAGCACGCGGTGCACCCACTCCAGGGTGTGCGCGTACTCGGTGAACACCACGACGCGCTCGTTGGACCAGAAGCCACCCGGTCGGCAGATCGCATCCAACGTCGTGATCAACTCGCCGAGCCGGGAGTCTGGTCGGCTCTCGAAACCCAACCCCCACTCGGCCAGCCTCTGCAACTCTCCCGGCTGAGCGGCAACGAGCGGGTCGGTGGACTTGCTGTGCCGCAGGACCGTCGCCTCGTCCTGCTCCCACAGCCCTTCTTCCTCGTCGGACTGGCCCTCACCGAGGATGTCGTCGTAGTCGAAGTCCGTCGGTGCCCGCCCGGTGGAGCGGGCCGCGAGGTACGAACTCAGCGTCATGCCGAACGCCCACGGGCTGGACAGGAACCGCTTCTTGAACAGCATCGCGGTGATGTCGCCGGACGCGCCGGTGCCATTGGCCTTCGCGCTGTCGGTCAGGATACGGTCCAGCAGGGCGAACATCTCCTGCTCGTCCGCGTGCGGGGTGAACGGGATGACCCGCAGTTCGCGTGGCCGAAAACCCTTCTCCGGCAGGTCCGACTTCAACCGGCGGACCGTCACGTCGCGCAGTGCCCGCTCGTCCAGCAGCGCACCCCGGCTGAACCGTCGTGAGTCGATCATCTCTAGCAGCGCCGTGAACGACTCTGGGTGCCCGTTGTGCGGGGTGGCGCTCAGGAAGAGGCGATGCTCGCACTTGTCCGCCAGGTCCCGTACCGCGATCGTGCGCTGCGTGTCCACCGCATATCCGCGCCCACCCCCAGCCGCCGATGGGCTGGCCGGCGCAACGTGATGAGCCTCGTCCACGATCAGGATGTCGAACGCGTACCGCCGGGCGGTCTTCGTACTGGCGGCCTGCGCGTAGACATCACGCAGCATCCGCTGCGCCCGCACCTGGGGCAGCCAGGCCATGCTGACGATCACTCGCGGGTACAACTGGAACGGGTTCGCGTGCAGGCCGTAGCGGCGCCGCACGTCCCGCATCATCTCGCTATTGATGATCGTGAAGTCGAGACCGAACTTGTCCCGCATCTCGTCCTGCCACTTCAGCGCCAGGCTCGGCGGGCACACCACAATCGCGGTTCGCGCCCGATGCCGCAGCAGCAACTCCTGCACCACCAAGCCCGCTTCGACCGTCTTGCCAAGGCCGACGTCGTCGGCCAACAGCAGGTTCGTCCTCGGCGCGGACAACGCCCGGCGCAGCGGCTCCAACTGGTACGCCTCGACGGCGACACCGCTGTGGAACGGCGCTTGCAAGCTACGGTCGTCGGCCGAGGTGACCGCGCCCCAGCGCATCGCGTCCACGAACCCTGCGAGGGTGTTCGGGTCGTCGAACGCGTCCGGGTTGATCTGCGTCGGTAGACCCTGCGCGGGCGTGACGGTGTGGCCGACCTCCAGCTCCCAAACGACCGTCAGCTCCTCGCCGAGCCGGTCCTCATCGAGGGCCTGCAGCGTGACCGCATGGTTTAACGTCGCCACGGCCTCATCGGCAGGGCTCCGCGGTAGACCCTGCTGCTGGACACGCGCGACTGCCCACGTCGAGCCGCGCACCTCCACAACCTGTCCCGGCTCCGGGACGGCCAGGGTGGCAACAGACGTCGGCGAGAAGGGCGCCTCAGTGGCTGAGATTGTCACCGCAGAACCCTAACCCGGCGACCGGCTGCGATCTCACCCATCGTGGTGACATGGGGCCGCTTGGTCAATTGCGACCGACGCCCAACCGAAGATCATTTAGTTGTGCAAACGAGCACACGGGGATCTTCGCTGGCGTGCAACACCCGAGCGAAGATCCCATACCGTGGCATACCGTTAGGACCTAGAGAAGACTTAGAAGCTTACGCCATCCGAGACCACTGACTCGAACACTCATGGCCTCCGATCCATACGGTGTCGACACTCATATCATCATTCCAAACGACCGCATCGGCAGCCATTCCTCCCGATAGGCTGCCGAAGAAGAGATGTTTCCCGATAACCTCTGCCGGCGTTCGAGTAGCCAGCTGGACCGCTGCCGGAACGCTAAGTCCCACGTAGTCAACCATGTTTCGTACCATTGTCGCGAGCGGTGTTGCTGTGCCCGCCAGGACGCCAGAGTCTGTGTAGCAGCCGCCATCGCGGACACTCACGCGAACTCCATACAAATCAAAGGAGTCCGCCAGTGCCCCCAGCGGCGAAACTGCGTCCGTGGTTAGGTACGCTCGGTGTGGACCTTTTGCAAGAAGGGCAGCTCTCACTGCTACCGCGTCAACGTGCAGCAAGTCGCCGATGATTCCTACGTAGACATCAGGATCAGCAATGGATGCGCCAACGAGTCCTGGCGCACGAGAAGTCATTCCCTCCATCGCGTTAAACAGGTGTGTCGCTCCGCGTGCCCCTTGGCGAAATGCCGCAGCGGCGTCTCTTGCCTCAGCCTTTGAGTGCCCAAGCGAAACAAAGACGCCTCGCTGTCGAAGGAACCGAATCACCTCAGCGGATCCAGGCAACTCGGGCGCGAGCGTAAAGATCCGAACATGTCCACCGCCGGCGTCGATCAGGCGCTGCGCTACCTCGACCGAAGGTTCAAGTAGGTACTCCTCTGCGTGGCCTCCTCGTTTGCCAGCACTAAGGAAAGGCCCTTCAATATGGATCCCGAGAACTCTCGAGCGGTTCGCAGGCACATTTTGCTCGGCGAACGATGCCGCCAAGCGAACTGCATTCTCCATGTCGTCGAGGGGACCGGAGATGATCGTCGGACAGACACTCGTTGTTCCGAGAGATGCGTGCGCACGGAGAATTTCCTCGTACGCACCCGAGGTCGACGACAGGGAAAACATGTGACCGCCGCCGCCGTTAATCTGGATATCGATCAACCCTGCCGTCACGAGCTTCCCTTGACAATTTACTTCCTCATCCCAGTCGGCCGGCACACCTCCTGCTGTAATGGAGGAAACAACTCCACCGTCGAAGACGACAGTCGCATCAGGCAGCACCGCGCCAGCCTGAACCGCCCGACAGTTAGTGAGCCCGACTCGCATGTTGAACCCCTTTTGATTGGCCATAACCGACTATGTGCCCCTATCTAGCCAGCGAGCGTACCGGACGAGCCGGTACGCCAGCTACAAGCGTCCTTTCTGGTACATCGCGAGTAACTACTGCGCCGGCTGCAACTACCGATCCTGCTCCAACCGTAACGCCGTCGACGACAACGCAGTTTGCGGCAACCCAAGCCCCATCTTCGATACAAATTCCGACCCTAGTCTCGGGTTGTTTCGCATACGGAATCGAGATCGAAGGATCGAACCCGTGGGTTGCAGCCACGATGTAGGTGTGACCCGAGATCATCACATCATTTCCGATGATGACTCCTCCATTTCCTCCGATGTAGACGCTCTGTCCAATTCCAGTGCGTGCACCAATCGCGATGCGGCCGTTCGCGCCATAGCAGTCGAGATAGGAGTATGATCGAATAGTGACATCGTCTCCAATCTCGATGCCAAATTCTCGATCAGATCTCGCGTTGATTAGAACGCCTTCCTTGAACCACACGTTCACGCCGACCTTCAACTTATGAAGCGAGCGAATTCTCGTCCCCCGATCTATCCTTAGCGATCGATGAAGATGCGGCGAGAAACTCGCGTACAGCCGACCACGGACCCTTCTGGATAGAGAATCCGTGGCGCGTAGCATATAGTCGGCCACGAGTGGCACGGTCGACACGAAGTCACCCCTTGAGCCATTGTGCCAGACGGGGCAAATGTGTCTCAAGGAACGTCAGCCATCGCGGTGACCCGCCGAAGGCGATAGAGATCCTTATTCCGATGTATACGGGTGCCAGAAAAGTTAATAGGCCGAGAGGTATGGATAGCTCCTTCCAATCGGTCGCCCATTTGTGGAGCCCTTCCCATCCGATAGTTTGAGGTATCAGCGCGACCGCTAATGCAATGAGTAGGAGGTATCCAAAGATAAACAGCGTGACCGATAAGCGCCTCGCTCCAGCGAGTCGAACGCTCGATTGCCGTCCATCCTCTCCGGCTTGCGCCGCTGAATCCGCTGTCGCTTGTGCAATCAACAACATCTCGTGGTTCTTCTGCCTAAAGCGGTCAAGCGTGTCTAGGTCCAGCCTTCGTGCGCGCCTGTCGGCAATCGAGAGGAGCGCCTGCCCAATTGCTGGGTCGACAATTTTCGCAAAACGCGCTAGCGCGAGGGCAGCTTTTGCGGTCGCTGCAGTTTGCTGGCGCCATGATCCACTTTCGCTGTCGTACTCGTCCAGGATATAGGCTAGGCCGCTAAACAGCAGCTGCTTGATCGACCCCACAGAGGAATTCATGCCCTGGTAAAGGTCCAACAAAATTCCGACCGTCTCCGCGGCGCCGAATACCGTCAGCCATTCTGCTTGGCCCGCAGCGGCCGGTCTGAGCTTTTCGACTTGTCTTTGTGCGTGTTCGAATTCACCGAGGGCAATTAGTGTTCGCATATACCGAAGAGTCTCTAACCCCGAAGCCCAGCCTTCCGGGTTCTGCAGGATGCCCTGTCTGACGCGACTCAGTTCTGCAGACGGTATCGCATCTGGCGCGATACGGGAAAGTAGGTCGGCTGCGGTCGCTCTATTGTATAGATTTTGATTTGCGGCTCGACTCTTTACCCATCCCAGCGCTGCGGCGTATCTCGGTCCGTCCTCCCCAAGCCAGTACATAACGTTCAAAGCTGCACATGTTGCACCAAATACTCCGTCGTAACTTCCATCTGGCTGAAGGTGCTTTGCTACCTGCTCGAGCACTGCATCGCGATAAGGTGAAAGGTCTAACGACTGGTCGCTGAAGAATGCAAGGACGTCTACCGTTGCCCAGAAAGAGTTGTCCCAAAGTCCGCCATTATACTGCGTCTGCAACCAAAGTTGTGCAGTACTGCTAAGCAGCTGATAGTCATTCTCCCTCGAAACGCTTACAGCCAAGGTGCGATGAGGATTTAGGCGACTAAAATAGTGGACCGGCGGATGGCCTTCATCACGAATTATTCGATCTACGCAAATCTTCGCCTCAGCCTCCGGCCATGCGGGGTCAAGTAGCACCGCCCCGTAGCGGATCTCTTCGGGAGTCCATTCCGAGAGTTCCGACATGACATATTGGGCGATTGGGATCTTCTTGTCGCGAAGGACATGCTCGGCTAGATCTAGCTCGAATGAGTCAGTGCCCCGACGCTTCAAAAGCGCCACCGGAGTCGACCCTTCGGTGACAAAACGGACACAGTTGCCGAACAATTCGTCATGGCGCTGCCAGTCCAGGACCAGTGCGCTGACAATGACTCGCGGACCGGCCGGATCGTCGGTTGCGAGAAGAAGGTCTTTTCGCTCGGAAGCAGGGCCAGCTAGTTGCGCCACGCTCGAATAGACGTCGGCAGAGAAGGAGTCGAGATATCCCCAGCAGAGTCCCGGCACATTTGGATTGTCCATGCAATGGGCGTTGACGCGATCAACACTGATTCTCGTAGGATGGCGGAGGATCGGATGACTTGAGGAACTTGGTGCGACTTCTAGCAATCGCGCGCTGCGATCTCCTGTGACCAACTTTCTTCCGGTCACAACGAATGGGTCTTTGAGGAACGGAAATGGTCCGTGGCGCCTGTCATCTGATAGCGCCATTTGGAACAGGACGAGCATGCCCAATCGCTGCGCCTTCACGCGGTCCGTGATTCGCTCGCCATTATCATCGAGCCATGCTCGGATAACGGCGTCATTGCATGCATTCGTCGCGATCACGAGTGAGTCTAATCTTTCGATTTGGGACCCCAGCGACGCAATGTTCTCGCCGGTGAAGTATTTTACCTCATAATCGAAACTCGAAAGCAACTGACGTACGTCGGCGTACGAGTAGCGCAAGAGTTCGTTCTCGTTTTGCACCACGCCAACGCGGTACGCCATCGTAACCTCCTGTTGCAGTGAGTTATACCTGCTTACTACGGTCGAGGTTGGGCTGACTGTCCGATGCAGGACATTGGGCTGGTAGTCGGGCGCACAACGAGCCTCACGGGTGGCGGATTGCACCGAGTCGGTGCCACGGGTGCCTCTCCGTTCAACGACGTTGCCGGATCGTATGAGCGAATCGGCGTCGGTATCATTGTGTTGTAGCCGCGGTCGGCGTAGCGGCCGCCCGACCTGGCCTCGGATGGGCGGGATCGCGTCCAGTAGTGGTAGCAGCTTGATCCATCTTTGTGGTTGCGACCGGTACGACGACCACGGCCAGGGCCGCTCCGGCAGCGCGATGATCAAATGGTGCTTGGAGCCAGCACGGGCTGCGGTCGACCGGCTCGGCCCCACTGCGGCCGCTTCCACGCACCGGCCCTGTCCACGTCCAGTTGTCTTTAGCGTGTCGCTCCGGACACGCCGACCGCGGCGGTAGGTAGCTATTTGACCCGATCCCGCTCGCGAACTCGAACAGGACGGCCTCCAGTGCCACTCGATCATCGATGCGTCGCCGGCCCGAACCGGATCCGGCGCGGATGGGTGGGCATGAGCACAGCCATCCGTGCCCACGAATCATCGGTCAATACCTGATCAAGCACGACCGAAGTCTCAACCGTTAGCTAGCGGCATCGACGGACACCGAGTCCGCTCATTCTGAACTGGTCCCTGGTACTGCAACGGCAGTTGGCGTGACGGCTGTTGGTGCAGGTTCGTTGGTCTGTTCGTGGCGGATGTCGATGTTGCGGCCTGGCTCGGGGTGCTCGACGAGTTGCATGGGCGGATCGCGGGTCGGTTCTGGCGTTCTGAGCCGCGTGGGCGTGCGCGGCAGTATCTGTTGCTGCACCAACGCCGTGCCGCTGCCGGTGCCACCACGCCGGCCGATCCCAGGCGCCAACTAGCGAAGCATGGGCTTGTTCGTGCCTGTCTGTCCGGTTTGCTGGTCGCCCGCCGACAAGACCACCGTGATGTCGAGGGAGTTCGCCGCCCATGCACGCAGGGAACGGCGCCGTCCGCATCGGCGACGACCAGACCGTCGGCTATTCGCAACGGAGCCCGGCGCTGAACGCCAGGAACGGATGCGGTCTGGGTCGACCGCGGACACAACCTCTGCCGGCCGCAACAGAGCTCGACGCTGAACGTCGGGAACAGGGCACCGAGACCGCTTCGGCCGGGTCGTTGGGGTGGCAAGTGCCGCAACGGGGCCCAGCGCGCCGAACGCCGGGAAAGGAGGCGCGCGAAGCCGGCAATCCGGTGCACTGGAAGCCGCCGCAACGGAGCCCGGCGGTGAGCGCCGGGAACGGACCCGAACGTCGAGATTGAGATCGGCCACCTGTACTGGCCGCAACGGAGGTCCGGCGCTGAACGCCGGGAACGGCAGGGCGCGGCGGGCGGTGGCGTAGGCGGACAGGCTGCCCCAACGGAGCGTGGCGCTGAACGCCGGGAACGGTCTGTACTGGGACATCGAGACCGCGATGCTGTGGGGGCCGCAACGGAGCCTGGCGCTGAACGCAGGGAAGAGTCGGCCTGTCCGAACACCTCCAGTTGGCGACGTACTCGTCGCAACGGAGCCGGCGGTGAGCGCCGGGAAGAGCGACCACGTTCCGGACGATGTCGCCGCGCAGATCACGCCGCAACGGAGCCCGGCGGTGAGCGCCGGGAAGAGATGAACCGGTCGACGTGGCGACCACCCGCATGATCCGGCCGCAACGGCGCCCGGCGCTGAACGCAGGGAACGGCCGACCTGGCCGGCGGCCTCGTCGGGCAGATCGTGCCGCAACGGAGCCCGGCGGTGAACGCGGGGAACGGCGACGCATCCGGTCGACGGTGCCGGCGAGCCGTGGCAGCCGCAATGGAGCCCGGCGGCGCACGCCGGGAAGAGGGCCTGCGGCACCACCGCCATCCCGGCCGCGGTACCGCCGCAACGGGGCCCGACGCTGAACGCCGGGAAGATGAACTTCAAGGCGTGGATCGACACCTATGTGGACGCGCCGCAACGCAGCCCGGCGGCGGACACCGGGAAGAGCCTGACGGGCTTCGTGCGTGAGGTGCCCTACCCGTCGCCGCAACGGCGCCCGGTGGTGAACGTCGGGAACGGCGACGCATCTGGTCGACGTTGCCGGCGAGCTGTGGCAGCGGAACGGAGCCCAGTGGTGAGCGCTGGGAAGAGCAGCTCGATGAGCCGCTGATCCGTGTAGTTGCCCATGCCGCAACGGAGCCCGGCGGTGGGCGCCGGGAAGAGCACCTGGTCACACATCTCCTGGTACCGGTCGCGGGCGCCGCAACGGAGCCCGGCGGTGAACGCCGAGAAGAGCTGAAGGCCCTGTACGACAAGTACGTGCAGGACATCGCGCCGCAACGGAGCCCGGCGCTCAACGCCGGGAACGGTTCGTCATGGGTCTCGCCGCCGTGCGGGAGGGCTGGCCGCAACGGAGCCCGGCGCTAAACGCCGGGAACGGCGGAGTCGAGACGGGCCGACAGCGCGGCGCACCGCTCGCCGCAACGGAGCCCGGCGGCGAACGCCGGGAAGAGACGACGAACAACGGCGAGATCGACAACCTGAACGTGCCGCAACGGAGCCCGGCGGCGAACGCCGGGAAGAGCTCGCGACCTGCCTCAAGGGCGGGCGGAACAACTGGCAGCCGCAACGGAGCCCGGCGGTGAAAGGCGGGAAGTGATCGTCGGTAAGCACCGGCCAGAGCCGTTCGTGCCGCCACAACGGGCCCGGCGGTGAACGCCGGGAATTGGTCGAGACCACCGAAGGCGACGCGGTGCTGTGACTGCCGCAACGGAGCCGGCGGTGAACGTCGGGAAGAGGTCCGGTCGGTTCGACCACGCACAGAGGGAGAGAGGCCGCAACGGAGCCCGGCGGTGAGCCGGGAAGAGACGGAGCTGGACACCCTGTACGGGCCGCAAAGGAGCGCGACGCTGCACGCCGGGAAGAAGGCACCGGCTGTTCTCGGGTTCTCCCTGCTGCGTACCGCCGCAATGGAGCCCGACGCTGAACGCCGGGAAGAGCTGAAGGCTCTGCGCGACAAGTACATGCAGGACATTGCGCCGCAACGGAGCCCGGCGGTGAACGCCGGGAAGACGGTGACGATCGACAGGTGCAACATCTGGGGTTTCGGGCCGCAACGGAGCCCGACAGTGAGCGCCGGGAAGAGTCGAAGTGCTGGCCGCCGAACGCGATTCGCACCCGGTCACCGCAACGGAGCCCGGCGGTGAGCGCCGGGAAGTGGCCCAAGGCGAGGCCGTATGGGGCAAGTCCGGGATGGGCCGCAACGGAGCCCGGCGGCGAACGCCGGGAAGAGGGGTCGCGACCACGCCGCGTGAGGCGCTGGAGATGGCGCCGCAACGGAGCCCGGCGGTGAGCGCCGGGAAGAGCGGGCCGATTCTCGGTCCGGGGTGAGGTAGACCTGGCCGCAACGGAGCCCCACGCTCAACGCTGGAAAAAGCTGTGGCGCCTGGCGCCGGCCGACAACGAGATCGAAGCCGCAACGGAATCCGACGCTGAACGCCGGGAAGAGCTACGACATGCCACAGCAGGACACCATTCACCTGCCGCCGCAACGGAGCCCGGCGGTGAACACCGGGAAGAACCGCCGTAGAAGCCGGGGTTGGCGCCGAGATGCTGGCCGCAACGGAGCCCGGCGGGTGAGCGCCGGGAAGAGGCGGATCGCCGGACGGTCCTCGGGCTTGATGTTGCCGCCGCAACAGTGCCCGGCGGTGAGCGCCGGGGAGAGCTTCGCGGCCGGCGACGTCATCACCGCGCTGGAACTGCCGCAACGGAGCCCTGCGGTGAGCGCCGGGAAGAGCAAGGTGGGTCCGACATCCCAGAGCGGGTTCGGTGCCGCAACGGAGCACGGAGCCCGGCGGCGAACGCCGG